>JAYRYJ010000005.1:0-187482 GCA_041917055.1 Hyphomonadaceae bacterium | reverse complement strand
ATTTTGTGATTAATGGCGCGGGGCCCGCCGGGCTTTCCTTCGCCGCAATGGCGTCTTTGCATGGTTTCAAGACCGTTATTATCGAAAAACAGGCGGCTGAGGCAATTGCCAATCCGCAATATGATGGTCGTGATATTGCCCTTACGCATAAATCAAAGGAAATCTTGGCGGAACTGGGAATTTGGCAAAAATTTGCGCCCGATTCGATTTCGACAATCGATAAAGCCATTGTCAATAATGGCGATAATCAAGGCAGAATGACCCTTGATTCAAGCCTTGCGCCCAATCTTGCCTATGTTGTTTCCAATCATTTGGTTCGCCAATATGCTTATGATGTCGTGGCGAAAGATGAAAACGTCAAAATTCTGTGCGACAATGAAATAATCGATATTGATCGTAAAGCCGAGAGTGTAGCTGCAAAGCTCAAATCCGGCGAAATTATTGAAGCAAAATTATTACTCGCTGCGGATTCGCGCTTTTCAACCATACGCAAACGTATTGGTGTATCGGCATCAATGTTTGATTTTGGCAAAACCATGGTGGTTTGCCGTATGAAACATGAAAAGCCACACGAAAATGTCGCGAATGAATGGTTTGGCGAAGGTTATACTTTGGCGATGTTGCCATTGGTTGGTGATGTTTCGTCCGCTGTAATAACCATGAAACCGTGGCAAATCGAAGAATTGCTTGGGAAATCCGACGAAGAATTCAATTATTGGGTTGCCGATAAATTCCAAAACCGATTGGGTAAAATGGAATTAATTTCCGAAAAATTCGCCTATCCCTTGGTTGGCGTTTATTCAAACCGCTTTATCGCGCCGCGTTTTGCTACAATCGGTGATGCGGCGGTGGGTATGCATCCCGTAACTGCGCATGGATTTAATTTCGGGCTTTTATCAATTGAAAATCTAATAAATGCGGCATTGAAAGCGCAAAAGCGTGGTCAAGACATTGGCGCACCACAGGTTTTAGGCGAATTTGACCGTAAACACCGCAAAGACACTTTGCCGCTTTATTTAATGACGGCGGGTATAGTAAATCTTTACACCAATGACACATTCCCCGCGAAAATCGCGCGCCGCGCTTTAATTGAAATCGCCGATAAAATGGCTCCGATTAAGGGCATGATGATGAATAAATTGGTCGATGACGGTCGCAATCATTTCCAATTACCTTTGCCCAAACTGCCATTTATACAAAAATAATACGGCAAAAAGCGCAATCTATACACTGCCAATACGCTTGAAAGCCTAAACCGCGTTTCACGAGGTTGAAATGTTCTTTTTAGGCGTGGCCATAATTGCGACCTTACTCGCAATCGGCACACTCTCAATAATGTTCAGCAAAATGTATCGCTCCGACGAATAGTCGGGGCTTTTTGGTCTGGGGTAAATAATGATTGAAAAACAAGACAAGGAAATAAAGACTTTCCTAACTTTGGCATTGGGTTCGGTCGGTGTAGTTTTTGGTGACATAGGCACAAGCCCGTTTTATGCGTTTCGCGAATCCTTGTTTCACGCCAAAGGCGGCCTTGCTTTAGAAGCATCGGTAATTGGCATAATTTCGCTTATGATTTGGGCCTTAATCCTTGTGGTGTCTGTCAAATATGTGGTTTTCCTTATGCGCGCCGATAATAATGGCGAAGGCGGCACTTTGGCCTTAATGGCATTGGCGCAAAGGTTTGTCGGCGGCAATTCAAAATGGGTATTTTTCGCAGGCATTTTGGGCGCAGCGTTCTTCTATGGTGACGGCATTATAACGCCGGCAGTTTCAGTTTTAGGCGCGATTGAAGGTTTGAAACAAGCACCAATAATTGGGCCATTTCTGGAACCCTTTATTTTATTGATTTCGACCGCAATCCTTATCGGCCTTTTCATTGTGCAATCTAAAGGAACGCATGTTGTCGCGGCCTGGTTCGGGCCAATTACTTTGGTTTGGTTTGCAACACTAGCTTGGTTAGGAATTGTGCATATTTTTGACGATAAATCTCTTAGAATCCTTGCCGCATTGAACCCGATTTCAGCATTTAATTTTCTGATACATGACGCAGGGATTTCACTTATCGTTTTGGGCGCGGTTTTCCTAACCGTAACGGGGGCGGAGGCACTTTATGCCGATATGGGGCATTTTGGAAAAGGGCCAATACGCGCGGCATGGTTCTTTGTCGCTTTCCCGTGCCTTGCGATAAATTACCTAGGGCAAGGCGCATTCGTTTTGGCAAATCCTGATGGCGCGAAAGATCCATTTTGGATGATGGTTCCGCAATTTGCGTTTTGGCCGGTTATGATTATGGCAACTTTGGCGGCGATTATTGCGTCCCAAGCGGTGATAACAGGCGCATTTTCTGTAACACAACAAGCAGTGCAACTGGGCCTATTGCCAAGAATGCAAATAACCCGAACTTCAGAAACTCAGGCAGGGCAGATTTACGTCGCAAGCATAAATACGATGCTTTTGATTGGGGTTTTGATAATTGTGTTCGCCTTCAAAACTTCGTCGGCACTAACCTATGCATACGGCATGGCGATTACCGGAACTATGCTAACCAGCACTTTATTGGCAATTCCCGTAATTGCCCATATTTGGAACTGGCGCATTTGGCAGACTTTTGCATTCTTCATTCCCTTTTTGATTTTGGACAGTATTTTTATTTCCGCCCAATTATTAAAAATCCCACATGGCGCATGGATGCCATTGGTTTTGGGCGGCGCAATCGTAACCATCATGTGGACATGGACTCGCGGTTCAAAAATCCTTTCACATAAAGCGCGTCGCGATGCCATTCCTTTGGCAAAACTGCTCGAAAATCTTCATAAACACGGCATTCAAAAAGCGCCCGGAACCGCAATATTCTTGACCTCTGACCCTGAACTTGCGCCGGTTGCTATGACACATAATCTAAAGCACAATCATATTCTCCACGAGAAAATTGCGATTTTGAAAGTCGAAACCGTTGAAACCCCAAGATTAGACGATTCTGAACGGCTGGAAATCACGCCAATTTCGGAAAATGTGAATAGGATAATTGTAAAATACGGCTTTATGGAAAGCCCCAATATTCCGAAGGCATTAACTTTATGCCGCAAAAATGGAATGAAATTTGATATTATGGCAACTTCATTCTTTTTGGGCCACCGAACTTTGATAGCAAGCAAAAACTCAGGCATGCCTTTGTGGCAGGATTATTTGTATATTTATCTGTCAAAAAACTCGACCAATGCCACCGATTTCTTTAAAATCCCATCAGGTCGCGTCGTCGAATTGGGCACACAAGTAATTGTTTAGGAGACCAAGATAAAAAACTCATTCAAAAACTTTGGCTTTGCGATTTTCGTGATTGTTGCTTGCACCATCATATGCCTTCCAATCCGTGAAAAAGCACATGCCAATGATTTGGCAATGATTTATTTGGTGGGCGTTGTTATTGTTGCGGCGCGCGTTGGAATATTCGGTGCGATATTTTCGAGTTTTCTTGGGGTTTTGGCCTTCAATTTCTTTTTCACTCAGCCCTATCACAGTTTCGTTTTCTACGATTCATCTTACATTTTTACTTTCGCGACCATGTTAATCACTTCTTTGATTGTCGGTTCAATGACGGCACGATTGAAGCTTTTGGTCGAAAAATCAAAATCGGAAGAGCGTGAGGCGCATTTATTGCTGGAATTTGCAAATCTTTTGTCAAAATCAAAATCGATTGATGAGGCTTTTGCTGTTGCAAAAGAGAACCTGTCGCGAATTTTCGGGTGCACAGTAATTATCGAAGATGGTGAAATTTTGAGTGACACCAAATACAATCTGACTGAGAAAATAAAAGCTACTGAAACCGAATTTTCCGTTAAATTAATTGGCGCTAATAGTGAAACCTATTCTAAAAGCGATATTTTCCTTTTCAAATCCTTTTGCGGTATTTTGGCGGGTGCAATAAATCGTATTGAGGCTAATGATGAAGCCGCATTTCATCGCGTTGAAAGCGAAAATGAGAAACTGCGTAATGTTTTATTATCATCGCTGTCGCACGATTTGCGCACGCCATTGACCATTATGAATGGCAAAGTTGCGGCGCTTTTAAAACATCGAAAATCTCTACCGCGAGAAGGCGTAAAGGATTTATCGGATCTTTGGCAACAATTGAACCGAATGCAGAATTTCGTCACAAACCTTTTGAAAATGGCAGCGATTTCATCCGACAAATTGCAGTTGCAAAAAGACCTTTATACAATCGAGGAAATAATTGGCGCCGCCATCGAGCGCCTAAAGGATCAAAAAGAAGGGCGCAAAATCCGCAATACAATTCGCGGCACAATTCCGATGTTAAGAATCGATGGCGCAATGATTGAACAAGTTGTTTTCAATATCCTCGACAATGCGTTTCAACACACAAAAATTGACGGCGAAATTCTTATTGAAATTTACGCCAACGATAAATTCGTATCCGTAAGTTTCGCCGATAATGGCGATGGCATTCCCAAAGGTGCTGAAACCGACATTTTCAATAAATTCACCGCAAAAAGAGAAAAGACCGATAATGGAAAAAATGGCACTGGCCTTGGTCTTGCTATTTGCAAAGCCATTATTGAAGCCCATAATGGCAAGATAAGCGCCAAAAATAAATCCACCCCGTTAAAAGGCGCGATTATCACTTTTGAATTGCCGATTTCCAATGACTAAGACCCAAATCAAAATACTAATTATTGAAGATGAAATTGAGATACGAAAGTATCTAAAATCCATCATCGAAAGCGCCGAATATAAGTTCATAGAAGCGCCCAATGCAAAAACTGCAATTTCAATGATTGTTTCCCTAGGCCCCGACTTAATTTTGTTGGATTTGGGGCTTCCCGATAAAGACGGGCAAGAGTTGATTTGCGAAATTCGCGACTGGTGCAAAACCCCAATAATTGTCCTTTCGGCGCGCGAGAACGATATTGAGAAAGTTAAAGCGCTTGAAAATGGTGCTGATGATTATGTAACCAAACCATTTTCCGCCGACGAATTATTGGCACGAATCAAAGTTGGATTAAGGCATGCATTGCAAGCCACGAAAGAAAACGCTCATATTTTCGAATATGACGGCCTTTCAATTGATTTTGTCGCGCGCGCCGTCAAAATTGACGGTATCGAAATCTCACTAACGCCATTAGAATACAAAATACTTCTGAAACTTACACAAAATGCAGGGAAAGTTATCACCCATTCACAATTATTAAATTTCGTATGGGGCAAACGCGCCGCAAGTGACAATTCTTATCTTAGAATTCACACCCAACATTTGCGCGAAAAGCTAAAAGACAATCCAATAAACCCAAAATACATAGTGACGGTTCCGGGTATTGGGTATAAATTTAGGTCTTAAAATTTCCTTAACCAAAGCAAATCACAAAGACAGTATGGCGATTGGTATTGCAGGTTCACAGACACCTTTGATTTTGGGCGCAAAGCATTTTGGCTTTGGGCTTTTGAGTATTGCGGCAATTTCTGGCATTGGTGCTGGCGCGGTTCAAATTGCGGGTAACCCAACAGAAAGTGGGCCAAAGGTGCAGATAAATGTGCCGAAAATGCCCGCCCCTGCTGCACATGCCGAAAATCACGCGCCGCAAGAAGTGGTCAATAATCAAGAATTACCGAAAGGCATTTTGGGATTAATCGGTTATCGCCTTGCTGATGGCGGCATGACACCGTGGCAACATGAAAACCAAAGTGGTGCTGAACATGGCGATGAAAACACTCATGAAAATGCGACCCCTGATCCGCATGTAACTTCCCCCGCCGAGGCCGCAAATGCGTTGCCTTCGGATAATCATGGTGGCGAAGTTAAAATTCATGCCCCTAATCAAGGGCCAGAGACCAATCTTACAAGCATCGAAAATGGCGTAAAAGTTATTCGCGGCGGCGCGGTTCAAGGTGGCGGCTCGCCATTAAGTGCCGCACCAATTGCCGCCCTTCACGCCCAAGGCGCAACTGGGCCACTGCCGGTTATCGCCAGTGACGGACGCACGGTTTTTGAATCATACAAACGCCCATTCGCGGGTGGCGGAAAACGCGTCGGCCTAATCATTGGCGGCCTAGGTTTAAATGCGCGAATTACCGAACGCGCAATCTCGCAATTGCCTGCCGAAGTTACGCTTTCATTTGTTCCAACCGCCGATAATCTTCAATCATGGGTCAATAAAGCACGCGCAAATGGGCATGAAGTTATCATCGAAGTGCCGCTTGAACCCTTTGATTATCCAGATAATGACCCAGGGCCATCAACGCTTTTGGGTTCGGGCGATTGGTCTAAAAATCAGAAAAATTTGGAATATATTCTATCGCGCACCACCGGATATTTCGCGGTCACCAATTATTTGGGCGGCAAATTTGCAAGTTCAAATCATTCGGCAATGTTTATGAAATCTTTGAAAGCGCGTGGCGTGGGCTTCTTTTCCGACGGAACGATTTCATCCTTAGGCGGCACAGCAAAATCCCAAGGCGTTAAGTCAGCCACCGCCGACAGGAATATCGATCAAAGACCTGCCGCCGCTGATATTAATGCGCAACTAGGTGCTTTGGAGGCCTTGGCAGGACAAAAGGGGCAGGCCTTGGGCTTTGGTGTCGGCTATTCGGTTACGATTGACCAAGTCATTAATTGGATTGGCGAAATTCGCGCTAAAGGCCTAATTCTTGCCCCCGCTTCGGCTTTGGCGGGCTAGGCCATACACGCATTAAGGATCGCTAATCGAAACCAAAGTCGAAATATCGTCACTTCCGACAAGGCTGGCGGCGAAGGCATCTTCGGTTTTGTCGCCATAGATTAGGGTTTCGCTTACTAAATCTTCTGAAACCGATTCCGGCGCATTTATAGAGGCCAAAGCAATCGAGCGCGCATTATTTGGTGCATTATTATCGTTAAAATACCATGCGCCAATTCCAATAGCGACCAAAGCAAACGCCGCAGCCATGCGCATAAAGCCCGAAAAATTTGGTTTAACCTTGTTTTGGGTCTGCGAATTGTCCATTTCGGCAAGAAATGAATTCACAAATTTACCTGTTGGGCACGGCGGCAAATCGCCCGCGCCTTTTAGGAATTCTCTTAATTTTGCATCTTCATTTGTCATTTCAATTTGCCCATTTCAAACCGCTTCGGTGACAATTAATTGATCTAAAAGGCCGATATCTTGCTTTTCAAAATATTGCCTTAAATTTCGTTTTGCGCGTGATAATAGTGATTCAATTGCTTCAACGGAAGTATCCAAAATTGCCGCACTTTCTTTCGCCGATAAATTCTCAAAATAAGTATAAATTATGGCGAGTTTTTGGCGCGTAGGAAGGGTTTCAAGTGCCAATTCTACGGCATTTCTTATTTCGTCGCGCTCGAAATAAGCCTCAGGAGTTGCGATGTCGGATTTTAACTCAAAACTATCGTCCAAAGAATCCGAAACAAAACGACCATTAAGGCGCAATTTATCAAAACATAAATTGGAAATAACGCGATACGCCCAAGTTTCAATTTTCGCATTGCCCGGGCGCCAATTCGGGGCAATTCGCCAAAGGCGCAATAAAGTTTCTTGCACCACTTCCTCTGCCTCATGCGAATTTCGCAAAAGGCGATAGGCGACGGCAAAAAGTTTGGGGCTGATTGCCTCAACCAAAGCAATCGCCGCTTTTTTGTCACCAATGCTTGCGCGTTTTAAGTGCGCAAGCATCGGGTCAAATATGAGGGGGGTAATGCTCATAAATTAGAATGGCTTCTTCATAAAAAATCCGTGATGCGGTTTGCCTCCGCCCATGTTTTGCGCGGCCTGTTTGGCCTCTTCACGAGTTACGAAACCGTCTTTATTCAAATCGCCTTTTTCGAACATTACCAAAGGCATCGCATTCCATTCAGCGCGTGAGATTTTGCCATCATTATTGGTGTCGATTTTAGGCGGCTTCATTTCTTTGATTTTGCCTTTGAATTTGCCTTTCATGCCTTTGTGCATTTCGCCCATTTGGGCATGATGGGCATCAAGCTCAGCTTTTGACAATTGACCGTCTTTATTGGTGTCGATTTCTTTAAATTTATCGTCGCGATGTTGGAAAAATTTTGCCTTTGCCATTTCGCCTGCGGCATTCCATTCGTTTTGCGAAATCATACCATTTTTATCAGTATCAAGAAATTCAACGCGCTTTTCCTGCATCATGCCCATTTTTTCATTTTTCTGGGCTTCATGATGCGCCTTCATTTCCTCTTTTACCAAAAAACCATCTTTATTGGCGTCAATTTCGGTGAATTTTCTATCGTGCGCGGCGCGGACTTCTTCTTTGGTTAGTTTTCCGTCCTTATTTGCATCAATAAGGTCGAAAACCGGACCACCCATTGGCGGTGGCGGTGGCGGGCCGTGTTGCGCAAAGGCCGGACTTGCAAGAACAGCAGCAAACGGAAGCATATAGATTAAAGATTTGATTTTCATTTCACTTTCCTCTCTGCAATGCGAAAAATTGGGGAGGAAGCATTGCAGTTTGAATATTTAACTTTGAGCTTTCACAATTCCGTCGCGGATTTTTTATTTTTTTCGCAAATTTCGCACCAATGGGCATAAATAATATCGCGCGCCTCTTTTAATCGCGCATCTGCCATTGAAAAATCGGGTTCGGTCAAGGCGCGCGCGATTGTGCTTTTGGTGGCCTCTGTCGCGGTTTTGGCATCAAAATCGGGGCCCGCTATGATGGATAGGATTTGGCGAGTTTTGCTTAAGGCACGCCCTGAATGGATAAGTCGTTGCGCCAATTCATTATCAATAATCCCGGCATTCGCGAATTTTTGAATCGCCGCCAATGTATTGGCATCATAGATTTCGCAATGTTCGATGCCATGCATCAATTGATAATATTGCGCGATAAATTCTAAATCGACAATACCACCCATAAGCCGTTTTAAGTCCCAGTCGCCGCGCGGTCTGTGATTATCGCGAATTTTTTGGCGCATATCGATAATGTCATGTGCAATTTTTTCGCGATCTGACAGACTTTGCAAATGCTTGATTTTGGTCGCGATTATTTTGTCACAAAGCCCAGCATCACCCGCCACGGGCATTAGGCGGGTTAGGGCCTGAAATTCCCATGTCCAAGCTTCGGATTGATAATAATTTTCAAAACTTGAAAAACGCACCGCCACCGGACCTTTTTTCCCCGACGGCCTTAATTGCATATCAACTTCATATAATGGACCTTCAGAGGTTTCGACCGATAGCGCGTTTATTAGTTTTTGCGTGATTTTGGCAAAATAGGTTTCGGCGGATAATTCACGCGGGCCACTAGAATATTCTATATTTGCATCGGGTTCATAGACAATCATCAAATCCAAATCAGAATCTGCCGCCAATTCAAGGCCACCTAATTTACCCCATCCGCAAACCACGATTTCGCCGTCAAATTCGCCGTGTGTTCGCACAACTTCGGCCTTGGCAAACGGTAATAATGCGCGAATGCAGGCGATTGCTAAATTAGAATAAGAAAACGCGGCTTCATCAAAACGTGCGCGGCAATGCAATATGTGATAGCCGATGCGAAATGCTTCTTCGCGATGAAATCGCCTTATTATATCAAGTGCAAATTCAAATTCATGGCAATTTTCAAGCATATTGGTCGCGATTTGCGACACTTCTTCAAGTCCGGTTTCGCGAAGTGGCGCGAAAAATCTTGGCGTTAGCATTGCGTCTAAAATCGCGGGCTTTTTGGATAAATCGCGCGCCAATCTCGCGCTTAGCGCAAAGGTCAGACAGGTTTCTTTTAAGATTTCAGGCTCGGTTTGGAAAAGTGCCAAGGTCTGCACACCGGCCGAAAGGCCACTTAGAAAATCGTCAAAACGCGCAAAGACCACATCCGGTTCGCCCGATGCCGCAATCGCATTTAATAAATCGGGCGTGATTGCAGTTAGAATTTCGCGCGCGCGTGGGGTTCGTGTCGCACGAATGCGCCCGTGATGCCAGCCACGAATGGTTTGGGAAACCCGCGCCGCGTCTTTGAAGCCTAATTCGGAAATTGTTTCCAAAGTCTCGCTATCATCTTCAACACCAGTGAAAACTAAAGAGCCACCACTTGAGGCCAAGGGTGCGGTTTCGGGGAAAAGGCCCGCAATATTATCGCGCACACATTCGCGCGCTTGTCTTATGGTTTTATCAAATTCCGCTAAATCACCAAAACCCGAAAGGGCGGCAATGCGCGCACGTTTTTCAATATTGGCAGGCAAAGCATGGGTTTGCTCATCTTCGAGCATTTGCACGCGGTGTTCAACATTGCGCAAAAATTCATATACATTGGATAATTGGGCGCGCACATTTTCGTCGATTCGCCCTGCCGCTGTTAGAGCGTTTAAAGCCTCAAGGGTTTTTGCTTTGCGCAAGGTTTTGTCTTTTCCACCCAAAATCAATTGTTGGGTTTGCGTGAAAAATTCGATTTCACGAATGCCGCCACGCCCAAGTTTAACGTCAAAGGCAGGGTCATCATATTCGCCGGATTTATTATGGCGATGGATTTGTCGCAAAATAGAACCAACGTCCAAAACCGCCGCAAAATCGAGGTATTTGCGCCAAATAAAAGGCTGTAAATGATTGAGGAAATCGTCGGCGTGCGTCAATGAACCGGCAATTGCGCGCGCCTTGATAAAGGCGGCCCTTTCCCAATTTTGCCCCACACTTTCATAATAGGTTTCCGCCGATTGCGTCGAAACCGCCAAAGGTGTTGAAGCGGGGTCGGGTCGCAAGCGCCAATCAACGCGAAACACATAATTATCGATGGTTACTTCTTCCATTATGCGCGAAACTGCGCCGATTATGCGCACGCAAATTGCGGTGGCACTATAATGATAATCTTCATGAAAAGCTGCACGATCAAAAAACGCCGATAAATCAATGTCAGAGGAATAATTTAATTCCCCGGCCCCGTGTTTTCCCATTGCCAGTATAAAAAGACCAGGGACTTTGTCATCAATAAATGCCGCCTTGTCACGCTCCGGCGCGTCTTTGATTGCCAATTGTAAAGACGAATTTATGGAATTGTCGGCAAGACTGCTTAGCGCACCTGTTATTTCCATCAAAGGCAATTCGCACGATAAATCGGCGGCGCTTAAAAATGCGTGGGCTTTTGATTTCGCGATACGCAAATCGCGCAAGGCAGACGGCAAATCAAGCGAAGCGGCGTTTTTCGCCAATTGCAAAGTTTCATCGATATTTTGCGAAATCGGGTTTTGCGCTAAATCGTCGGAAATCTCGGGATAGCGACGCAATAATCGCTCAATATATGGCGATAGAGTGCGGGCGTTTTCTAAAACATCCTTGATATTTCCAATCGGCCTGACGTTAAACATTGTTATGCCTTAATGACTAAAGCCGCTTTTAGACCCTTATTAGTGTTCAATGCAATGCCGTCTGAAAGTGACAATTCGCCGTCATGCGCCTCGGCAATCGCTTGAGCCAATGACAGGCCTAGGCCGGAACCTTGGGTCGAACGGGCGGCATCAAGGCGCTCAAAACGTTTTTTTGCTTTCTCACGCTGGTTTTCGGGTATGCCATTGCCCGAATCTATGACAGCGATTTCAATTTTATCGCCAATTTTATGCGCCGACAAAATAACTTCACCTGCATCAGTGTATTTAAGGGCATTTTCCAATAAATTGGTAATCGCCTGAATTAACAGGGATTTATCGCCGTTTAATTCGATGTTTTCATCAATTTTTGTGGTGAATTTCAGTTCTTTGTCTTCAAACGAATATTCATAAAGTTCACCCAATTCGCCCAAGGTTTCACTAAGATTGAATTTTTCTTTGATTGCGCCTTGACCGGCCTCTAACCTTGATAAACGCAAAACTGCATTGAAAGTCGCGACTATATTGTCAATTTCGAGTGCAGAATTTCCCAATGCCTCTTGCAATTCTTCCTTGGTTTTCGCATGTGCCGCCGCATTTTCCAAAAAGGCGCGTAATCTGGTTAAAGGCGAACGTAAATCATGGGCAATGGCGTCACCGATCGTGCGTGACGCCTGCACCAATCTTTCCGTGCGTTCCAACATTGCGTTTAAATCGCCTGTCAAAGTGTCAAATTCATCGCCCTGCCCTATTTTATAAATATTGACCGGCGCACGCACGGTTAGATCGCCATCCATTACTTTTTTGGTGGTTTTTGATAATTGATCGACGCGCCCCGCCGCACCCTTTGCCGCCAAATAACCGCCAATTAAGGCAAAAGCCAATACGATCAATGAACCCGCCCAAACCGCGCGCACAACCCGTTCGGCAATTACAAAACCCGGGCCGAAATCATGGGCGACAAACAAGCCATAGCCATCGGGACCCGCCAAAAATACACCGCGAGCGGCACGGGTTTGGTTGTTATTATCGGGCCTTGTATAGGTGAAAGAGGTCGCCTGCCAAGGAATTTCAACGAAAGGTGTTCCGGCTTTAGGGCGTTCAATTTTCGACAAATCCATTGGAACCGTATCGATATTACCCGACAAAATTTGTCCATCGGGCGTAATTAAAACCAGCAATAAATCACTAGTTTGAGAGGCGCGTTCGATAACCGCGACGTTTAGGGCATTTACGCCCTGACCCTCCCAAACTTTGGAAAGTGCCGTCAAATCATTGCGCGCGGCTTTGTCGGCATCATAGCTTAAAAGCCCGATGGTCATAAACCAAATATAGCCAAGAATTATTAGCGCAAAAGTGAGGAAAAGACCTGCGAATGAAAATGCAACTTTGAAAGTTGTGGTGCGACTTAAAGCCGAAAAACGCGCACGATAACCATTGTCACGCGCATCAAACGCATGTCTGATTTTTCCGAAAATGGCATTTAGAAATTTCAAATTCGCGCCTTAAGAAATAAGCCATGGTGATATACCATGGCTTATATCGCTTCTATTTCAATTCATTCAAGCGTCAAGCCTGTAACCCGTGCCGCGAATGGTCTGCAACATTGGGTGATCAAAATCCTTATCGATTTTGGAACGAAGGCGTGACACATGGACGTCAATAACATTAGTCTGTGGGTCAAAATGATAATCCCAGACTTTTTCCAAGAGCATAGTGCGGGTCACAATCTGACCGGAATTACGCATCAAATATTCCAAAAGGCGAAATTCGCGGGGTTGAATATCGATTTTCTTTCCCGCACGATAGACTTTGCGCGTGATTAAATCCATTTCCAAATCACCGAGCTTTAGCAGGGTTGCGCGTGAATCAGGGTCAATTCGTTTGCCTAAAACTTCGACGCGGGCAACCAATTCGGCGCTTGAATAAGGCTTTGCAAGATAATCATCACCACCGGCTTTTAAGCCTTCAATACGATGGTCAACTTCGCCCAATGCCGAAAGGAAAAGAACGGGTGTGGTGATTTTATCAGCGCGTAAATCGCGAACGATTTCCAAACCGTCTTTGCCGGGAAGCATTCTATCAAAAACCAAAACATCAAACGCAAGGCTACGCGCTTTTTGTTCGCCGTCTAGGCCATTGTGCGAAACTTCGGCATTATGGCCCGCTTCTTCCAAGGCACGCGCCATAAAACGCGCAGTGTCATGGGCATCTTCAACAATAAGAACTTTCATCATTTTTTCCTTAAAACGGAACCAAAACAAAGCCGCCGCCTTGCCCGTCACCGGATTGGACATAAAGGCGAACGGATTTGCGATTGTCTTTTTTGGCGGCATCGATTTCTGCAATTAATTGGTCACTTGAAACCACTTCTTTGCCATTGACTTCCAAGATCGCATCACCGACCGAAATACCGACATCATAGGCTTTGGAATCTTCATCGATTGAAGTTATCAAAACCCCTTTATCCTCTGGTGACAATTTCAATTTTGTGCGCGCAGCGGGCGTTAATGGGCCAACCATAAAGCCCATAACTTCGGTTGCGTCTTTTGCAGTTTTGTCGCCGGTGTCAGGTTTTGACAATAGATCCGCCAATTGTTTTTCATTCGGTCGCTCAGCAATTAAAACATCGACAGGGCGTTTTTTGCCATTTGAATCCGCAACTTCCAATGAAATTTTGGTTCCTGCCGGCGTTTGACCAATCTTACGGGTCAAATCGGAATGCGATTTGACAGGTTTACCATCGATTGAAAGCACAACATCACCGCGTTTCAAACCCGCTTTTTGCGCAGGGCTATTTGGCGAGATAGAGCTTATAAGTGCGCCTTTCGCGCCTTTTAGGCCATAAGAATCAGCCATTTGAGAGTTCAAATCTTGGACCACCGCACCAAGCCAACCATATTTCACTTGACCATTCTTAATCAATTGATCAGTAACAGTGCGCGCGACATTTGACGGAATAGCAAAACCAATCCCGATATTTCCGCCGGAACGAGAGAATATAGCGGTATTAACGCCGATCACACGACCGGACATGTCAAAGGTCGGGCCACCGGAATTACCAGGGTTAATTGGCGCATCAATTTGAATAAAGTCAGAAATATTAGCTTCACCAACATTTTCACGACCAAGACCCGAAACAATACCCGCAGTGGCGGTGCCACCCAAACCAAATGGGTTGCCAATTGCAACCACCCAATCGCCCACACGAACTTTGGTTGATGCATCAAATTCAACGAATTGGAAACCCGAACCTTCAACTTTCAAAACCGCCAAATCGGTGCGCACATCGGTGCCGATAACTTTGGCTGGCAATTCGCGACCATCGTGCAAAGTGACCGTAATTTCAGTGGCATTTTCGACTACGTGATTATTGGTTACGATATAACCTTTGTCGGAAATGAAAAAGCCCGAACCACCGCCTTTAACTTCTTTCTCTTTGCCTTTGCCCATTTGGTCTTCAAAGAATTTTTTGAATTCGG
Organism: Hyphomonadaceae bacterium; assembly: GCA_041917055.1. GTDB lineage: Bacteria > Pseudomonadota > Alphaproteobacteria > Caulobacterales > Aquidulcibacteraceae > Pseudaquidulcibacter. The sequence goes on along the minus strand of JAYRYJ010000005.1, from coordinate 172,680 downwards.
GAGGAAGGTCTTTCAATTGATCTTCAATATTAGTTTTTGCGGTGACATCAATTGCGACCACGGCAGGGGAAACATTATCAACCAAATCAGCAAAACTCGGAAGGCTTGCGGCGGCCTTTGGCGCCTTGGCCTGAATTGCGCCTGCTTGCAAAAGTGCAGGGTGCAAAATATGACCTGCACCGAACGAACCGATTACCAATGCAATAGCAGCAGCACCCGTAAGAATTGGGCGCTTAAAAAACCCCGACTTGGTTTTATTATTCATCTTAAACTCCGTAAAGTTTGAATTTCGTTTTTCAAACATTAACAATATGGCGCAAAAAAAATGGTTTGACTATGGCACAAAACTAAATTTTCAGAAAGGATTGGCAATTTTTACCGCAATTATTGCCATTTTGTTGCAAAAAATTAATTTTGAATTAGGAAAATGCTATTGATTTTATTTGCATATATTATTAATTAATGTTTTTGTTAATTAATAATATGGTTTATACTTATGCATATTGATGCGATATTTCAGGCATTAAGCGACCCAACGCGGCGCGCAATTTTGCTAAATCTAATTGATGGCGAGCGCAATTTGGGCGACTTGGCAAAGCCACATAATTTTAGCCTTCCCATGATTTCTAAACACGTCAAAGTCTTGGAAAATGCGGGTCTTGTGACAAAAAGAATTGATAAGCAGCAAAGGTTTTTTGCCCTGTCGCAACCTGCTTTTGCCGAAATTGACAAATTTCTGGCAAAATTCAGGCGCGCCTTTAATCAAAATCGCAATTCATAGATTTACTAACCATTAACCATCAAACTTTGATTAATTTTTATTTGATTTTGTTACTTTACCCGATGGTTTCTAGTATGAAACCTTGATAAAAGGCGCAAAATGCGATGATTGGCGGTCTATCAAGACTAAATAATTCTGTGGCAATTGCCAACCGCTCTATGGCGGATGCGCAAAAGCGCGCCTCAGAATCGTCGAATCGCATCGCAACCGGATCGAAAGTAAATAGCGCGAAAGACAATGGATCCGGCTATATTCTTCAACAGAATCTAAAAAATGAAACAGCGACTTGGGAATATCGCGAAAGCGAACTAAAACGTTATGGCGCATTTTCGGAATTAGTGGTGTTGCAGCACGAAGAAGGCATCACATTGCAGCGTGAAGCCTATAATCTATTGAAATATGCCGCTTTAAGCGCGCCAAATTCCCAAGACCGTCAAAGATATTACGACGAATGGCAGGGCTTAGCCGCGCGCGCCGCAGAATTAGGACAATTATATACCCAACAGGGCGAAATCTATGCCCATCTTTATACCGATGTTATGGAATCGGGCGCTGATTGGGCCTATGACCCCTATGATACTGATAGTTTCTTGGACAAATTGAAATTACCAGATTCATGGTATTTGAGCAGCTCAATTACTTCCGGAAGCACATCACCTGGCTATGGCGTCAATGTCAATTTGGTAAATCAAAATTTCATGACCGCAACCACTGCCCAAATGGCCTTGGCGGCAGATGATATGATGAATGCCGGCGGTAGTGGCATTGCACGCACCAATTTAAACCTCGCAACTGTCGGCGGCAGCGCGAAAAACATTGAACGAGCCGAAGAAGTTTCCCGGAAATTCCAAGCAATTGTTTCAAACGCACAATCAGAAATTTTTGACACAAATCTTGAAATTGAAAGCGCGAGGCTTAATGCCGCGCGTGTCAAAACCGAACTCGCGACCAATGCCATAAGTCTGTTTATAGATAATTTCCGCAACAAGGCTACGAGCCTTTTAGGAAATATTATGCAAACCCAAGCCTCAATTCGCGCTTAATTTACACAAATCGCGCCATTCCCGCAATTATTGCTAAAACAATGAAAATCAAAACCCCCGCACCCGCTTTATGTTGAATGTGGTCAAGTTTTTCGAAACGAGGCCAATTGTCATTTTGCGCGGCTTTATCACGTTCAAAAACCAAATAGACGCAATAAATATTGAGTAAAATCGCCAAAACGCCAAAACCAATTTTTGCAAAAAGAGCAATGTCGAAATTGGTTGCGCCTAACAAATATGCACCCGTGACCGCAGTCAAAACAAAGGCCGGAATTTCGACGAATAAATCGACTTTAACATGCAATTTTGAGAGGATTTTTTCTTTATCATGGCCCTGCCCCAATAATGCACGTTCAAACAGAGCCTCGGTAATAACGCAACCAAGCCAGATTCCGACAAAAATCAAGTGTGCAAATATTATCATTGATTGCCTTTTTGAATTTCCTCAATTTGCGCTAATTCTTCTGGGCTAAGCTCTTTGCTATCTTCGACGGGCCTGCGAAAATGAAAAAATGCAAAAACGCCACCCAATGCCAAAAGTGCAAATGGCGCAAGCCAAAGCAAAATAGTTGCCGAATTTAGAACCGGGCGCAATAATACAAATTCACCATAATGATCGGCGAAATATTTTCTGATTTCGCTATCTGAATCACCGGCTTTTATTCTTTCTTTGATGACAGCGCGCATATCTTGGGCAATTTTTGCGCTTGAAGTGGCAACGGGTTCGGATTGACAAACAACACAGCGGATTTCTTTGCCTAACTCATTAAACCGCGCCTCGTCCCTTGGGCTTAAATCTTGCGCAAATGCGGGAATTGCGATTAGAGATAATAATATTAAGGCACGTTTCATGCTTTTGCCTCTTTTTGCGATTTTGGTGCGCCGATTTTTAAGCGACGGTCGGAAATTGAATAAATCCCACCGATTGCCATTATCAATACCCCGCCAAAAACCCATGAGATGAATGGGTTTTTATAAAGGCGCAATGTCCATTTTGCCTTGCCATCAATGAAACTTGGCTCACCCAATGCGACATAAAATTCGCTTAGGCCAATAGTTTTGCGTGACACTTCGGTGGTCGGCATTTTCGCAAATTGATAAAAGCGCCTTTGCGGACTTAGATCGAAACTATGATTGGGGCGCACAAAACTGACGATGGCGCGGTCCGCGGCGAAATTCGGGCCTTCTTCGGCATTCATTGACTTTAGAGTGACTTCATAAGTCTCGAAAACCGCCTTTTCGCCAATTGAAAGCGCGATTGTGGTTTCTTTTGTGAAACTTTGCTGCACCACCGCACCAATAACAAAAATCCCCAATCCTAAATGCGCCAAAAACATGCCGATATGCGAAGGGCGCAATCCATCAAACCGCGCAATTGCGCCTTTTAAATCGATTTTGCCAACACCGATACGACTGAAAATTTCGGAAACTGCACCGGTAATAAGCCAAATCCCAATGGCAATTCCCACGGCGCTCATTGGCTTATTCTTCGCCAAAAACGCAACCAAAAGCCCCAAGACCAATGCAATTCCCAAAGCCGGAATTAATTTCATTAGATTGGATTTTAGTTTCGATCGTTTCCAACTCAAAAAAGTTGAAATCGGCAAAAATACCAATAACACACTGATTAAGGGCGTAAAAACCGCATTAAAATACGGTGCGCCGACTGATAGGGCGCGTCCATAAATTGCCTCTCCTACCAATGGATATAAAGTGCCGATTAGAATGGTGAATGATGATACCACCAAGAATAGATTATTGACCACCAATGCAGTTTCGCGGCTTATTAAAGCGAATATGCCACGATCCGAGCCCATTGAAGCGCCTTTTGCACCATAAATAAATAATCCGCCGCCGGTAAAGGCCAAAAGAATCATAAGAATAAAAACGCCGCGCTTTGGGTCGAGTGCAAAGGCGTGAACCGATGTCAAAACGCCGGAACGCACTAAAAATGTTCCTAATAAAGACATTGAAAACGCTAAAATTGCCAATAAAACGGTCCAAGCCGCCAAAGCGCCGCGCTTTTCAGTGACAATTGCCGAATGCAATAAGGCGCTTGCTAATAACCAAGGCATAAAGGATGCGTTTTCGACAGGGTCCCAAAACCACCAACCGCCCCAGCCCAATTCATAATAGGCCCAATAAGCGCCAAGGCCGATACCGATAGTTAGGAAAATCCAACTTGATAGAACCCACGGCCTAACAATGCGTGCCCAAGCCGCGTCAACCCGCCCTTCTAATAATGCCGCCACCGCTAGCGAAAAAACCAAAGATAGGCCAACATAGCCAAGATACAAAAATGGTGGGTGCAATGCCAATGCCGGATCTTGCAATAATGGGTTCAAATCCTTGCCTTGCAATACAATATCTTCGACCCGCGCAAATGGGTTCGAAGCAAAAACCACATAAGCGCCGACAGAGGCAACAATAAGACCCTGAATGCCCAAAGCCTTTAGACGCAAAGTCCAAGATAGGCCATTTGAAAAATGTGAAAGTGCAAAGCCAAAACCTGATGCAATTAATGCCCATAAAAGCATTGACCCTTCGTGATTGCCCCATGTTCCCGCTATTTTATAAATCATAGGCTTTAATGAATGGGAGTTTTCGGCAACATTCTTGACAGTGAAATCAGAAGTGACATGCGCATAAACCAAAGCAAAAAACGCAATCACAATTGCAATAAATTGCGCGCTATTTATTGCATTGGTCACATTCGCAAGGCGCAAATCTTTTTTGAAATCGCCCCAAAAAGCTATCAGCGCCTGCACGACGCCTAAAACCAAGGTCAAAACCAGGGCAAAATGACCAAATTCAACAATCATTGGCTTTTCGCCCCGACAGCATTAGCCGCACCCTTCCATTCACCGGATTTTTTTAAGGCATCAGCAACTTCTTTTGGAACATAATTTTCGTCATGCTTGGCCAGGATTTTGTCGGCTTTAAAAACTTCGGGGCTTATGAATTTGCCTTCGGCAATAACGCCTTGGCCTTCGCGAAATAAATCGGGGACAAGACCTTGATAGCTTACTTTAATGTCTTTGGCGCTATTATCGGTAACGAGGAATTCGACAACACCATTATCAAGTTTTTTGACACTTCCGACGGTAACAAGACCGCCTAAACGCACCGCCTGCCCAATTTTTGGCGGGTTTTGCGCAATATCGGCCGGCGCATAAAAGAATGAGGCAGTTTTTTTAAGGGCGATTGCGCCTAAACTAACTGCGCTTCCTAGGGCAACCGCGCCAAGAGCGATAATCATTAATGTGCGATGGCGGCGTTTCATTGTTTTTCACCCATTCGGTTTTGAAAATTAATTGTCATTTCTAAAATGTCTTTTTGCATTGCGTCTTGCGCGAAATATGTCCGTCCGGCCTCTAAAATCGAAAGTGCTTTTTTGGGGTCAGTTTTTGAAATCACATTGGCGTAAGAAAGGCGCAGGCCAATATCCGCAGGATTGGCATTTAATTTTTCTGCACGGCGCGAAATCATGGAATTAATAAATTCCGGTGTTCCAAATTGCGCCATATCGCCACCCATATTTTCAGACTTGGGCCCAACATCAAGGCGTGAAAGACTTGATACCAAACGTAAAATAAAATCGTTTCTTGTGGTTTGATTATTTTTAACCGTGTCATAAATCTTTCGCCATTCGCTTAGACCTTCGGGCTTTTTGTCATTAAGCCATAATGCGCGTCCGCGATAAAAAAGTGCACTTTGATTTTTGGGATCTAAGGTCAATGCTGCATTAATCGCCGCTTCAAATTCATCATCAATCTTATTTCCATTAAGTTCGAACATTGTGCCCGCATATTCAGCCAAGGTTTCGGGATTTTTTGGATTGCGTCGCAATGCGGCTTGAAATGATTGTAGAGCGTCTTGGGTTTGGCCTTTGTCTAATAATAATTTGCCCATGAATAAATGCGGCGAGTCGTCTTTTGGTGCAGCCTTGGCCTTTTCAAGCAAAACAAGCATGATTTCGTCGGGGCTTGCGCGTGAAATATCACCATAAAAAATAGACTTAATTCTTTGCGCAATTGGTTCATCTTTACGAAACGGCGAACCGATTAGGCCGTAAATTCCAAGGCTGGACAAAACAATTAAGATGGCAATTGCAAATGGAGTTTGCTTTTTCGCTTTTTCAAAAATGCCTTGAACGGCAAATTTTTGTGAATTCAAAAGTCTGCGCAAGATTTCGTTTTTTGCGCTATTAAATTCGCCCTCATCGATAGTGCCAATTTCAAGGTCTTTTTCAATTTCAAATAATTGGGAATTATAAATTGTGGCGGCACCGTCATTAGACAGATGTTTATCGCTTAAATAGGCTTTCAAAACAAGAAAAACCACTACAGACAAAAGAATAAATGCCATTAAAGCAAAAATCAGTAAATCAATCGGGCTTGCGGTATTTAGCATTAATTTCCATTACTATCCCTGCGAAAAAATCGCAACAAAGCATGGCGCTATAATGCATAGCCAAAATTTTGCAATCGCGGCATTTTGACCGAAATATTTACGACGTAAGACTATATGAAATTATGTCATTTAAGAACCAAATTTAGATAAGTTAGGTATTGTGAATTTTGCCCAAATCGTTGAAAAATGGATTGTAATTAGCGTATAGAGGCCAATGTCTTAATAATCGACATGCGAGTGCTTTCTTGCACGTTAAATCAATAAGTTACAGGTTCATAATATATAGATATTTTTCAGATGCACACATCTGCGCACATGTGTGCGCAGATGTGTTAGTTTTGGCGAAATGCCACTTTTTTTCTTCTATATTACAATTGCTTATTAGATAGTTGAGACATTTCTATTATGAATAGAGAGAGGCGCAGTTTTTGTAATTCTGAAAGTATGCTTCGACTCAATTCATTTTGTGAAGTCAAAGAGAATTGTGATCAACAATAGAAAACGTCATTGTAATAGAAATGTATTGGAGTTGCGATTCAGCGATTGTTTTTGTTTAATTTAGGCCGCAATTTTTCTTTGTAGTGACTTTGCGGCTGAAGTGTCGTCAATTATTGCCACTAATTCAATGGCCCATTTCGACCATTGTGAATAGAATTTGCCGCAGTCTTCATGATCTTTGATGGCAATCAGACCGTTTTTGAGGTGATCGCAATGACGCAATAATTCTTTATGAGTTTGGTCTCTTGCACCTGAAAATCCGGCATTCGGTGCTAAAAGGCGGGTGTCGCGAATGAAACTTGCATATTCCAAAGACAATTTGACTTTTTGCATGTCCAATTCTTTGTAACAGCGCGGGATTTCCATAGAGCCGACGCCTTTTAGACGGCCTTTATCGAGCGCGAAACAATTGGTGATAATATTCACTGCCTTATCGCAAATTTCATTGAAAGCATTGCCGGCCTGGTTACGGATTTCATTGAGTTTTTTGCGCCATGGGCCGCCATCAACCAATAAATTCGAGCGTTCTATACCTTTTGAAATCTGCGCGAATGCATCGGTTTCATAGACCATTTTGGCGCTGTCTATTTCATTTGATTTCGGATATTGCGATAATGGTTTTATTTGTTTTGCCATGATTGCCAATAATCTGTCGCCGACAATACCATAACCCGAAACAGCAAGTTTTTGGTCGGTTGCACCAATGACGCCGGTATAAATAATGCGCAGCACTTGCCACGGTTTTTGGGTATTTCCCATAAGACACAAAAGGAAATCTGCGGCCAAATGAAAATCGCGACCATCTAAAACACGAATTAAATCCGAATAAGGCTTAAGGTCAAAATCGCTTAAATGCTCAATATCAACCAACATTGAAACATTACGTTCATCTGCGGCTTTTAGAATCTGCAAAAGCCGATAAAGGCGCGCGGAATTTTCGGCGCTAATTGCTTTGTCAAAAGTATTGAAAGCCTCAGGCCCCGTTGCATCAAGTGCTTTGAGGGTCAGATTGCGCAAGCGTGAAATAAATTTTTCGGCGGCGGCATAATCATGGGCGGCATTTGCCACTCTTGCTTTTGCATAATAATCTTCAAATTCGCCGGATTTAAAATTGGTGTCTATGACACCCCATATCTTTCCCAATTGCTCTCTTGGGAAGGAGCCGGGCAATGGGATTTGGTCGGGCGAAAAATCTTCGAATAATGCCTCAAAAGGTTTGAAAAACATTCTTGAAACCGACGGGCTTCGTCCAATTTCGCTATGATAGGTCGCGGTCTTTCTGCGCGCCAATTCAAGTAATTCGTCGTAAGGAAGTTTTTCGGGTTCGGTTTTTTGAAGGCTTTCTAAATGCGCAAACAATCCCGCCGCGACTTCGGGTGAAGCGCGCGAAATAAGATTTTTAATATGGTCGATTTGAATGCTTGCGTTCATTTCCCGAATTACTCGAGGTCATACTTTGTCTAAAATGCCGCCAATGTCAGCTTTATAAACGGTTTATGCCCTAAGGTTTCGTGCCATAAAATGATTAATTTGAGGTATTTAGTTTTGGTAAACGCAAATTAACTTTCAGTCCGCCTAATTCAGAAGTGCTTAATTCCAAGGCGCCGCCGTATGCACGCGCCAACTCATTCGCGATAGATAGACCAAGGCCAGAGCCAGGGGCGGTTTCATCTAACCTCACACCGCGTCTTAATGCTGCTTCGGCCTCTTGAGCTGAAAGCCCTTCACCATCGTCTTCGATAATTATATTTATGTCATTTTCTTGTTCGACAAAGGAAACCTCAACCAAGCCGCCACCGTATTTGCAGGCATTCTCGGCTAGATTACCGATTAAATCCTCCAAATCCTCGCGATCGCCGCGAAAAATTGCATTGGTTTCACCCAAAATATCTATGCGCACACCATCGGCGCGATAAAGACGCTGCAAAGTGCGGATAATGTTATTCACAACATCTTGAATTTCCGTGCGCGACCGCAATGTTTCGGCGCGCGCCGCGGCGCGGGCGCGTTTCAAATAATGTTCAACCTGGCGCGTCATAGTTTGCGCTTGGTCAGCGACCAATTCACCAAATGCGTTTTTGTGTTCACGACTTTCATTTAACATTACCGAAAGCGGGGTTTTCAAAGCATGGGCAAGATTTCCAACATGTGTGCGCGCACGTTCCACCACTTCTTTATTATGGGACAATAATGCGTTTAATTCTTTGGCGATTGGTGACAATTCACTGGCAATATTTTCATTGAGAATTTCCAAATTGCCTTCACGAATTTCGGAAATTTCGGCGCGCATTTTGGTCAAAGGCGCAAGGCCAATGCGCACTTGAAAATAAACTGCAATCACCAAACCGATTGCCAACATGAAAAGGCTTAAAGCTAAAACCCGATTAAATCTTTGTGAGGCTTGGGAAATTTCATTAATGTCGCGGGTAACAATCAATAGAATTGGCGCGTCAAAATCAGGCAAAGTGAAAATTCGCGCCGCGACCCGCAAATTTTCGTCAAAATGCTTGTGATTTAGGTTTAAAGTCGTGCCGCGATTTGTGTTGAGACTATTCAAAACTGCGGCGGGTAATTCAAGGTTTTCGTCAACCAAACTAGGTGATTTTTCGCCCGAAACTAATCCATTTTGGCCTTTAAATTCAAAAGCCTGCCAATAATAGCCCGATAATGGGCGCGAAAATCTTGGGTCAATCGGGGCAACAGTAACGTCAATTTCACCTTTGGCATTTTTTGCCACATTTGCAGCCAATGCGTCAATATTCAATGATAATTGCTTATCAAATGATTTTTCCATTGATGAATAGAAAATTGCAGCCAAAGCAATGCCAACCGCGATTAGGGCCAAAGCACTCAAAACACTTGCGGTAATAATCTGCCGTAATGTTAAAGATAACGGCCTTTTATCCATTATTGCGGATTAACCAATTGATAGCCAAGGCCACGAACGGTCACAATTCTATCGCCACCGATTTTTTTGCGCAATCGCCCGACAAACACCTCAATAGTATTAGAATCACGGTCGAAATCTTGGTCATAAATATGTTCAATCAATTCCGAGCGCGGCACAACCCGACCTTCATGGTGCAAAAGATAAGTCAATAAACGCAATTCATGGCTTGTTAATTTAACCGGATTGCCATTAACAGTGGCGCGTTGGGCGCGCGGATCAAGGCGCAATTCACCGCTTTCTAATGCCGCAGTTGCATGACCCGCCGCGCGGCGAACCAAAGCACGAAGGCGCGCCAATAATTCTTCGGTATGAAATGGTTTGGTAAGATAATCATCTGCGCCGGCGTCAAAACCCGCGACTTTCTCACTCCAACGGTCGCGCGCAGTTAGGATTAGGACGGGCATTGTGCGGCCCTGTTTACGCCAACGTTCAAGAATTGTCACACCATCAATCAATGGCAGACCCAAATCAAGAACCACAACGTCATATGGTTCGGTCTCACCTAAAAAAAGGCCCTCTTCGCCATCGGGGGCAATATCGACGGCATAACCCGCATCGGTCAAAGCGCGTTCCAATTGACGGCGTAATTCCTTATCGTCTTCAACAATCAAACAACGCATTTTAGCCACCACTTCTTCTTAAAATTTGCCCGCTTTCGGCATCGACTACGAAAGTAATATAATTTCCGCTATTTCCTGCAGGTTTCCAAAGTACGACAAAAACCTTGCGACCACCTTCTTTGCTTTCTTCGACTTTCAAAGCCTCACCAGGGACTTGGGCATTAATGATTTGTGCCACCTCACGATAGGAAAGTGTGCGGGTTTGGTCGGCGATTTGAAAAGGCGCGCCGATAAATTGCATCTGGCTGGTTTCAGGCAGTGAAAACTTTATTTTCGGCTTTGCATAAGCAAAAGCCGGAGCCAAAAGCCCCAAAACAACCAATAATGTCAAAATTCTTTGTTTCATAGTATCGTTTTAGCAGATTGCGTATGAACAGAGTTTGAACGCAATGTATAGAATTGTGTTCCAAGAACCCTAGCTTTTCTGTCTAGTAATTTCAACAAACGCATTGAACAATTTTTGCGAAAATTCGCCATATTTTAGGTCATCGGCCTTTTCAGGAGTGGGCCAAAGAATTTCCGGATGCCATTGCACGCCAATTGCGAAAGTTTTGTCTGTTAATTCAATAGCTTCAATCGTACCATCTTGGGCAAAGGCACTGGCAATCGTATTTGCACCCAGCGTTAAAAGACCTTCTTTATGATGGGAATTTGTAATTATTTCATCAGCGCCCAGAGTTTTATGCAATTTTGTATTGGGTTCAATCCTTACCGAATGGCGGATCTCTTTATTATCATGTTCAATCGTGCCGCCTTTATGATGCATGATTTGATAAGTCATTTTTCCGCCATTTAAAGCACCCAATAATTGCATACCATTGCAAATGCCGAAAAACGGGCGGTCTAAATCCAGAAACAGGCGAATCAATTCGCATTCAATTGCAAAACGTTCCGAAAATGGTGAAATTGAGTTTTCACCTTCAATATAAAAATCATCATCAAATTTTATGCGCGCGCCGGTTGACAACAGCCCCGCACAATGTGCTTTTGCAAATTCGATTGAGGTTTCGTGATAAGGCAAACCAATTGGCGCGCCGCCTGCTGCATGAATCGCGCGAAAATAGCCTTTATTGGTTTGATAAAAACGTCCGGTTGTTGATGTGTCTTCATCGAGCAGAACGCCGATTAATGGCCTATTTCCTAAACGCATATTAATCCCTCTTAGCAGGTTTTATTTCGCGTTTTGACCAATTTTGCAAGATTTCGGCAAGTTCATGATTATCGCCATCAGGCAGTGAAATCAAAAGCCGCACATAAAAATCGCCTATTTTATCGCCTTTGGCGATACCCCGACCTTTAAGACGCAATAATTGCCCCGAATTGGCATTGGGGCGAATAGTTAGTGCAACTTTGCCCAAAGGTGTCGGAAATTCGATAATTGCACCATGCAAAGCCTCAAATAATGAAATATGCAAATCGGAATAGACATCAAGGCCATCGATTCGCAGTGATTTATCTGCGTGGATTTTGATTTTCACCAATAAATCACCGGCAGGTGCACCATTGTGCCCTATGCCGCCTTTACCACGCACGCGCAAAGTCTGACCATTTTCGACGCCCGACGGTATGACAATTTCAACTTGTGAACCCGAAACATTAATACGTTTTTTAATGCCAGTAATTGCTTCAAGGGTCTCAATTTCAAGATTTGTATTTATGTCTTGGCCTTTGCCGCTGGGGCGCGATGTTCCCTGCATACCTGAACGAAGGCCAGAACCAAATAAATCACCAAAGAAATCTTCAAATTCAGGGTTACCAAAACCCGATTTTGCACCTGTTCGCGCGCCTTTCATTCCGGCGAACGGGCCGCCTGCTGCAAAGGGGTCAAAACCGCCACCAAATGGATCACCGCCGCGCGCACCGGAAAAGCCACCCGCGCCAAAGCCCGCGAATGCCGGATTGCCGTCAGCATCAATTTCACCCGCGTCATATTTGGCCTTGCGCCCCTCATCATCAAGAAATGAAAAAGCGGCAGATAGTTTTTTGAACTTTTCTTCGGCGGCCTTATTATTGGGGTTTCTGTCGGGGTGGTATTCTTTGGCAAGTTTGCGATAGGCTTTGCGCACTTCGGCAATCGGTGCGCCTTTTTTTACACCAAGAATTGAATATGGGTCAGTAGCCAATGCAAACTCCAATAAGTCTGCACTTATTTAGGGCGAAAGTTGCGCAAATTAAAGGGGCATGATTGCAATTTGGTCACGGGTTTTGTGCCCGATTTTATTATTTTCGCCGATCTCCCATATTTCTATATCTAAATCGGTTTGCACTGCGCCAAAATCTGTCATTTCGCTTTGATAATTATAGAGATTATTGGAAAATTGCGCGCTGTGAATTATATTTTGCGTTGCGTTGCGAATATTTAGCGCGAAATTTCGCCCAGTCAGATCTTGCTCAATCTCCCAATTATCAAATTCGCCCAAGGCGCGCGGTGAAAAACTGATTTCAATTCCACTTTGCGTTCGTTTCGCCGAAGTTTGCGTTATCGACCAAGGTTTTTTTACATTGGCAGCATAGATAAATTCATATTCATAAGTGATTTGCGGATTAATATTTGAACTAAGAAGTCTTAAATCCATTTGCAAATTTTGGAATTGTGACGAAATTTCAAAATCTGTACGCCCGATTTCAAGCAGTACCAATTGCGCACCAATTGGGATATTTGATGCGACGGCAATGCCATTCAAACCACGCGAGATCTTTGATAATTTATATTTTAATGGCGCAATTAATTGCCGCGCTTCAAACCTAAAAATATCCAAAATCTCATTGTTTTCGATAAAGGCAAAAGTGCCGCTTTCCAGCAAAACCGCCCCGAAAATCAATTCAATTTCCAATTCAAAATTCAGATATTGGGATATCTTTGAGGCCGGAAAATAGTTTAATGTCTGTGCAAGAATTGCACTTTGTCCAGATTGCGCGATAATTTCGCCCTGAAATTCAATGCCAATCGGCGCACAAAATGGATCTTGGCAGATATAAATGGCAGGTTTTGGCGCGCCCGCGCCAACAAAGGGGTATGGTAAATCCAATACAAAAACCAAGGGTTTTGAAAATGATTTCGGGGCATTAAGCGCAGTATTTTGCGACAATTGATTGGCAAAATTTTGGATTGGATTATGGCGGGTCAAAGATATTTTGGCGTCATTGCCCCAAACAATTGCTTCAATTCTATAATCAATATTCTCAATTGAAAGCAGGTCGCCGGTTTCAAATTCCAATGCTTTGGCAATTGGCAGGGCAATGTCGATTGTCCGCATCGGCGCATTCATGGCATTGGCAATATTCTTGGCGATCAAGGCCCCGATTTCAAAGCCAACCACTATTGGCAATGCAATTTCGTTTTTGCGACCCTTATTTTTCAAAACCAAGAAATTCGCAATCTCATATTCTTTATTGGCATTCAAAGCCGAGAATTGAATATCGTCTGCCGCAGTTTCGATTTCCAAAGTTTCGGTCTTTGAATTTTGGCTAAATATCAAATCTTCGGTTTCAATTGAATGCGCAATTTTGGCTTGGTTTGAGAAATGCGCAATTCCATTCACATTCTGATATTCAATATTGAACGCCAACATCAATCCTTCGAGCAATTCTCGCGCTGTGCCATTTTCAAAAATATAGCCATCAATCAGGCCGGAGATTTTTGAACAATCATAATTTTCAATCCCGGCGCGCGGTAATGCCCATTCGAAAATTTGTGCAAGGTTTGAAACATTGGTGCGCCCCATCAACCAATGCCCTTTTTCGTAATTGGCAAAATCGCCCCATACTTCTGAGAAATTGGGAAATGCCGGAAAGGGCCTCGCATCCCAGGCCCAAATATGGGTTTTGTTGGTCTCTAGCATTTTGCCAGAATAGATATTGGAAATCGGATTATTATCGCGCCAATATTTCAAAAACGTTCGAATAGCGATTGATTGTTCAAAATCATTGCGTGCCCCATTTGAAAATGGCGGCATAGCGTTTTCCGAAGATTTGGCGTCGGGAAATGCCGATGGTCGGTTCGCACCCTTATCGATTGCCGCGACACCAAATTCCATGAGGCGAATTGGCTTTGACTTGGCAATCCATTGGGTCGGGGCCTGTTTCTTGACGCCATTCACGCGTTCATAATGTGTATTAGACCAAAAGCCGCGAATATCTTTTTGGCGATAGACCCATTCCTCATAATAGGTCACATCTATTATTGCGGTTTTGACATTATTTTGGCGCGCGGTTTCGGATTGATAATAATAATCGAAACCCTCACCGCCTTCGATATTCGCGATTATTTCGGCCTCAGTGAGTGGCGAATTATCGCGTCGATCTGATAGAGGCGCGTAATAATCAATGCCAATAAAATCAATATTTGCACAGGCCCATAATTTATCTAATGGGAAATAGGTATTATTATTATGATAGAATGCACCATATTCAGTCCAATCCGCACCATAGGAAATTTTGCAATTTGCACCTAAAATCGCGCGCACTTGTTCAGCTAAATCGACCAATTTATCGACAAAGGGAAATGCGCCATTTTCGTCAAAGGCGCGGGTAAGGCCCACCAATTCTGAACCTATTAAGAAAGCATCCAACCCGCCCGCCGCTTTGCAAAGTGCTGCCATATGCAGGACAAAGCGCGAATAGCTCCATTCATTCGGACCGGAATATGCAACTGCGCCATTTGAAACATTGAAATGCGCCGCCAATGTATTGCCGTAAAAAGCATTGATTGCGCTGCGCACCGCCGCCGTACCTGTTTGTGCCGCCGAAAACCCAATTCGCCCGCGCCACGGAAATGCAGGCTGATTACCGCCTTCGAAACCCGCAAGATTATTATTAACGGGAATATCCATCATGATAAATGAATTGAAAGTAATCGAAAAATTATTTGCTCTAAGGTGATTAATCGCTTCAATAATTGATTTATCATTTATCGAACCACCATAGGCGGGCTTGCCATCAATTTGCGAAACCAATTGCGCGTTTTGCCGCGAAAGACCCGCAACATTCCAAACATCTGGCAAAGTGGTTTTTTGATTGCGTTCAACGCGCGGCGCTATTATGCAGGTCCCTGCCCGCAAATCCGAACCGAACCAAGAGGCAACCAAGGAAATTGATTTTGCATTTGGCAATTCGCGCGAAAGATTTTCAATTGCGCACACAAAATCGGAAACCTTTTGGCTTTGGTTTTGGTTTATTAGACGTTCTTTACCCGCTAAAATAATTTCGCGATTTATTGTCGTCGCATAGGCAAATTCACCACTCGCGGGGATTAAACATACCCCTTCTATCAAAGTTTCCAGACTATCGGCGCTTTCGGATTTGGCAAAAACCTCAAATGATAATTGCGGAATACGGTCACCAAATTCTTCCAAAGCCAAGTCTTCAAAGACAATATAGGCGGTATTATTAAAACGTGGGCAATTTCCAAAGCCAAGTTCGGCCTCCAATAATGGATCAAAATCTTGATTGGTTTTGCCATTATATAATCGGTATTCGGTCTGTGAAATATCGAAAATCTTGCCATTCGCCCAAACCCGCCCGATATTTGCGATTTCACCTTCGCAAAGACCTACAGCGAATGAAATTGAATAGACATTTGTCGAAACTTTGGGGCCGGTTTTGCCGCCGACGCGACGTTTTATTTGGGTTTCTTTGAAGCCTGATGCCCAAATGATTTGCCCCGAAACCCGCGCACGCCCGAAAATTTTTGTCATTGGCGCGCCGTCAATTGAACTCATAAGTTTTAATGATGAAAGACGACTTGGTTCTTTTTGTGTGCCGTTTAGGGCATTGATGGCAGCATTATCAATTTGCGAGCCGATTAAGGCACCAATTGCCGAACCGATTTGCCCGAAAGACTTACCCAGAGTTTGCGATAGAATTAAACTTGCCATTTAGCACCTGAATGAATAATAGGCCGCGACCATTTTTCTTAGATTTTGTGTGAAAGTGTTTAAAATCACGCCCCTATTTTGACGTGAATGAATAATCATTCCGTCAAGCAAAATCGCGGCGTGAAACTCCCCCGCCAATTCGGGTTTTGCGAAAACCACAATGTCGGAAATTTTCGGTGTATTGGTTTTATGGAAAAAGGTCGCAAGCGCTGGTTCAATTCCATTTTCACGCGAAATTTCTATTCCCAATACCTCATTTGCGACACCGATTATTAGGCCCGCACAATCACAACCGACGCCTTTAATTTGTGCATCAGTATGAAACGCCGTTCCCAACCATTCATTAGCAATTCTCGCGATTTTTGCGCGGGTTTTAGGGTGCGGCATAAATCATTCCCTCCCCCGGCATATTTGGGAAACCAAAGAAATTCTCGCCATTTTGGAAGCGGGCTTTGCAGCAATCAAAACTTTTATCGCAGCCACTAAAAACTCTTATTTCGTCATTGATATTTGGTGCAATTGGCAAAGGATTTTCAAGCTGCAGAATTAAACCGCCACTGTTCTCAAAATTAGAAATGCGCGCTTTGAACCCTGTGCAAATGCCATTTTGGAATTTTATTTCGCCATTTGCATATTCACTTGTTTCAATATTGGCGCTTGTCGTGATTTTCAGGCTCGAAAGCGACTGAATTTGCGAAATTGTCGCCATAAAACTGCGGTCGGGGGAATTCAAATCGATTTTGCAATTGCTATCACCCAAAATTGCGGCGCAATGGCGCGTGAATTGCCGGCCTATTGGCCTATTCAGTTCAGTTTCATAACCCGCAAGTTCGAATTCAAAGCCAAAATCGTGAATGATTGCGCGACTTATTAAGCCTTCCCAAATTTTTGCGAAAAATTGTGGTGCTTGCCAATCAACAATCAGGGCTTCGACTTTGGCCTTGTCGAAATGTCCCAATAAAATCGCTTCTCGCGTGACGCCTTGAGCATTTAATGCCGCCGAAATTGACATTCGATCGGCAGCTAAAGAATTTTGAATTTCAATCGCACCACCGTCAAAACTATCGATAGATTTGTAAATTTCGCCGTCTATTTCAATATCTTTATCGTGTTCGCAAACCCGAATAATCGCCCCGATTTTGGGCGTGATTATCCATGCGCGGCAGAGGAAATTTAGTTGTGAATCTAGGCGGGCTTTGAAATCTTGTGGTAATTCTCTCATGCCAAAACCTCAATTATTTCAATAGTATTGAAGCGCACGGCATTTTTGGCCTCTAGAACCATTTCTAAATTATCGATGTCAAAACGCACTTTTGTGTCGAATTCAAAACCTGCGGTTATGGCGGCATTATTGGCGGGCGCGGTAGCAAAGTAATGACGCCACTTTCAGAAATTGAATAATGATTATTGGCAATCGGCGCGCCATTAATAGCAAACATTAAACTGGAAAATTTCGGCAAAACTATTGCACGCGAATAAGTTCCGTAATTTTTCACCAGTTGAAATTGGGTTTTTGCGTTGTCACCAATCCCGATTTCTTGGTCCAAAGCGCTAATATTTTGATTGGGTGCACAAGATTTATGGTCGAATGGGTCACGAAATTTGAATGAATAGGCTTTGCCAAATCGCGCTTCAAAAAATGCCAATAATTCGTGGCCTTCATTGATATTCATGCCGGGCGTGGCGATTTGAAAGCGGCGTTTTGAATTATATTGCGCCAAATTACGGCTTTCTAAACCATTATTGCGTTGCGAAATATGTATAATGCGCATTGGCCCGCCAATTGCGCCCAATGCCAGTTTGGAAGGGAATTCGACATTATGAAAACTCATAATAATCCCCTTCCGCGATTTACCAGGCGCGCCAATGATGCACTAATCTGGCTTGCTGATTTTCGTGCTTCATTAAGGTTTGCACCCGCCGGAAGATTAATAGTGAAATTTACTGGCGCGCTTATGGAGGTGGTGTTTAAGTTTTGCGCGACGCCCCCACCTATGCCGCTATTTAAAACCTGACGCACGCCGGAAAAAGTACCCTTCAATCCATCTTCCAAAGGCGCGAAGACATATTTTTGCAAAGCTAATTGCGATAATTCCTTGATTATTGCGGCGACAAGTTTTTTCATCGAAAACTCCCCGCTTTTTGCCGCGTGTTCGAGTGCGTTGCTAATTTCATTGCCGGCGGTGCGGAAGGATTGCGCAATTATATCTCCCGCGTGTTTGGCGGGTCCATTGGCAAATTGCGTCAATGAATTGGCAGCAATTTGCAGATTATTATCAATTTCCTCATTCATCTTTTTCACCAAAATTTTCCAAAAGCACTGATAAATCTGCGCGACTAAAGACGGTTTCGGCGCGGGTAAGTGCGCGCCATTCCTTGACACTTAATTGCCAAAACTCTGAAGGCGCAATTCCAAGCAAAAGCGCAGATTTAAGGGCATTTGCGAAAACACTCATTTTTGAAGATTAAGCGCAAAACAGCGCGCGATTGCGTTGGCGGCATCGGGCAGATTAATTTCGGCGCCACGAATTTCGTCAAGCGAAAGCGGGTTTTTTCCGCCTTCGAGTAAAATTGCCAAAAGCAAAATCAAATCATTGGCTTTGAAGTTTTTGAATCTTTCACCGATTTCAACAAAATCATTAATAACAAACGCGGTTTCGATTTGCGCGAGACCGCCCAATGTAAGGCACAAAACATAATCGCGCCCATTGATTGAAATTGCGGTTTCGCCCTTGTGTTTATTGGCAATCATAATGAATTAAACCCGATTTCGCCCGCTGAGACCAATTCAATATTGAATGTTGCCTCAGTGTCGTAACTTCCACCATACTCAAGCGTATTGACGATAAATTTTCCCGCCAAAACGCCAAAACCGGTAATCAATAATTGCCAATCACGGGCGTCTTGGGAAAAGAAGACTTCACGCAAAAGAGCGTCACTCGCGCCGTCTTTAAAAACGCCCGAGCCATTAATGGAAACCTCTTTTATGCCCGCATTGGGTATAAGTTCGCGCCAATTTCCGGCACTATCGGACGAAGTCGCATCAATAGTTTTGGAATTAAGTTTGATATTTCGCGCCCGCAAGCCACCGATTGTTACAAAATTCGGGTTTTGCGCATTATCGGATATTTTCAATAAAATATCGCGTCCGGCAATAAGTGCCATTTTATTCTCCCTTCAATTGGGCAATGAGTTTGAGTTTGATTAGGCCAATGAAACTGCGCCCATCTGTTGCGCGCATAACATCACAATAGGCCATCATAAGGAATGGGATTTCCAATTCATCGGAAACTGGCTTTGCATTAATTGCCCAATTATTGATGGAGTCGGTTATTTTGCGCGCCTCTTCATTACCATTGGTTTTCGACGTGATTTCAATTGAAACATAGACTTCAAAAGCATCCGAATAATCATAGGCAATCGGTTTTTGTTCAAAGCGTCGCCAAATCGCAAAGGGAAACACTGAATTGCGCACCGGCGCATCATGCAATCGCAATGGATTACCCAATAAAGCCGAAATTTGCGAACTTGCCGCCATTGAATTGAAAATTGCAGTCTTAATGGCATCAATCATAGCCTTGCCCCCGCAATATTCTGTTCTTCTGGCTTTTCATTCTCGCGCGAATTGAAAAGGCGAAGCGCCTCTTCCATCACCAATATTTTGGTGTGATTTGAAACCTCGCCTGCACTGTTAAAACCCGCGAAATAATCCACTTCGAGGCCAAGGCAAACGCCGGAAATTTCAAACCAATCGCCCGAAATTTTCACGAAATTCGCGGGCGCGGAAATCAAATCACCATCAGCATTTAATATGTGCGCTGCATCTATGTTTGAAACACCAAGGCGATCGAGGCGCAATAAAATGCGCCCGTCACTTTTTCTTGCGCCAAGAATAGCATTTTCGATTTCACTGCGCCCAAAACTTTGGCGGAGTTTTTGGTGCATGATCGCACGAAATGTTTTGGCCTCTATTTGCTCAACCGCCGCTTTTAGGAAAATGGCAAGTATGCCATCTTCCTCATGCGTGCCAATGCGTAAATATTGGCGCAATTCATTTATTGTTACGGGGTCTGCATTGGGCCCCACCAAAGTTTTAAGGCTCATAAATCACCTAAGAAGCAGCGAATTTCATAAATTTGACGGCATCAAAATCCTGCACACCGCCACCGACACGTTTTGTGACATAGAAAAGCACAAATGGTTTGTTGGAATACGGGTCACGAAGGACACGAATATCGGTTCTATCGACAATCAAATAGGCTTTTTCAAAATCACCATACGCAATCGAATGGCTATTTGCTGCAATATCCGGCATATCTTCGCATTCATGCACCGCAAAGCCCAAAAGACTTGTTGGTTGACCGGCAATCAAAGACGGTTGCCAAATATATTGGCCCGACGAATCCTTGAATTTACGCACCAAGGACAATGTGCGGCGATTCATTAAAAACGATGAATTGGCGCGATATGGCGTGCGGGCTGCATAGGTTAAATCCACCAATTTATCGACCGGATTTGATGCCGCAAATGCGCCCGCCGAGCCTGATGCAACATAGCCAAGATTGCCATAGGCTTGGGTATCATTGGCAACAATGGTATAGTTCAAAAGGCCTTTTGGCTTATTCGTGCCATCGCCATTGATGAAAGCATCGGATTCCGCAGTTGCAAAACTTTGTGCGATTTCACCTGCAAGCCATGAATCAATATCAACCGCTGCATCGTCCAAAAGGGTTTGGGTTGCCGCCGCCATTGCATATAATTCACCGACCGGAAAACTTAATAGATCAAGACTTGGGGTATTGGTCGCCGCACGCGCACCACTTTCAGAAACCCAACCAACTGCCGCTGCGCTCGTCGAAATCGGTTTGCGGAAAGTGCCGGAATTAGTTGGGCGCACACTTGCGATTTTGCGCATTGGCGAGATATTTGCCAAAGTGCGTTCAATCACTGCCTGCACTTCAGGTGGTGCAACGTGACCGCCATCGGATGCGACCGACGAAGAAAGAGCTTTTTCCTCGATACGGTTCAAAGCATTTTCATCGCCCTTGCGCATAAAACCTGACCAGGCATTTTTGTGTTCGCTGGCCTGGGCATCAAGCGCCGACATTGGTGGGCGATTTGCCATTAAAGACAATCTATCAAGGCTTGATTGCGCACTATTCAAGGCCCTATCAAGGCGCGCGACTTTTTCTTCCAAAAGGACATCGGCGCCCAATTTACGTTCGATTTCGCCCAATCTTAAATCATTGGCTTCTTTGAATTGATGGAAAACGCCCATCAATTCATTTTGCGCCTGTTTAACTTGCGGCGCGGCAATTTGTTTGGTTTCAATCATTCATTTCTCCATTTATGCGGCGATTTCAAACATTGGACTGATAAGTTTGAGGCGTGCACGCGGCGCCATAGGAAACCCGACAATTGAGATTTCCCGAAGATCAATTTGTTTAAGGATGCGCCCACCATTCAATGGCGCAAATTCAAGGGTGCGAAACCCGATAGAAAGGCCAGACAAGGTCCCATCCAATAATAAGGAACGTATCAAAAGCGCATCATTATATGAGGTATCGACATAACCCTCACACCAAAGGCCGATTTCGTCTTCAAAAATCGTGTCCCATGCGCCAATTGGGCGGGTTGCGTCGTGCTGATACAGCATTTTGATTTGGGATGCACCGAATTGGAAAAGCGAATTGCAAAACGCGCCTTTTTCAATAATGTCGCCTGCTAAATCCTTAATACCAAACAGGCTGGCATAACCGCCAATTCTATAAAGGGCCATGATTTCCCCCTTTATCGAGGCGATTTTCAATGCGCTCCAGAGATTTGCGCGCGCCCGCAACTTCGGCCTCAAGGCGTGCCAATCTTTCGGATAGCGGCGATTGTGCATTCAGGCGATTTTCAATACTATCAAGCCTTTGTGCCGCCGCCCCCACCCAAATGAAAGCAGTTATTCCTTGCAACAGAAGCGCAAACAGGAATGCGAGATTTATTTTGGGATCAAACCAGTTTTTATGTTCGTCGTTCATATTTTTCCATTTCGGTCATCAATCCCTCCCCGTTCACGGGGAGGGGGGACCGCGTGTAACGCGGTGGGTGGGGGCGATTTCCTTAGAAATCGCTTGTGAAAGCAAAGTTGCGGGTGTGGAGAGTGAAGTTTGCCTTGCGGCAAAGCGATAATTTCATTATCGCCCCCCATCCACCACGCTACGCGTGGTCCCCCTTCCCCGTAAACGGGGAAGGATTGGGGGTAATTCCTGCCATTTCACGCTTCTCATCATTGGTTAGGAATGTCGCGCCATCAATGCGCGACCAAAGGCTTTCGCGTTCAGCCGCTAGTGCGGGAATGGCGTCGAAATCCGGCGTGATTTTGATTTCGCTATCAAACCAAGGCCGCAAAAATTGCGTCAATGCATTCGCAATCTTTGATGCCAATGGCACAATTGCGGCACGCCAGAATGAAAGATTGGCCTCTTTGAAATTTGAATAAGTATTATCGCCAGGAATGCCCAATAAAAGTG
Organism: Hyphomonadaceae bacterium; assembly: GCA_041917055.1. Lineage (GTDB taxonomy): Bacteria > Pseudomonadota > Alphaproteobacteria > Caulobacterales > Aquidulcibacteraceae > Pseudaquidulcibacter. Next base: position 149,981 of record JAYRYJ010000005.1, on the reverse strand, counting down.
GCGGGACACCAAAGGCCAAAGCAATATCGCGCGCTGCGCTTCTTCTTGCTTCAATAAAATCCATTTCGGTTGGGCTTAGTGACATGGGTGACCATTCAAGGCCACCCTCCAATAATAAGGGTCGTCCGGCATTCGCTGCACCTGTATGCGCATTGTTCAATTCGGATTTTAGGCGCTCGAATTGTTCGTCTGAAAGACGTTCATAGCCATTTGCGCCACGATAAATTAATGCACCCGATGGCCTTGCGGCATTATCTATTAAGGCCTTGTTCCAAGCGCCACCGGCATTATGAATATCAATTGCGGTCGCTGCGGCCTCAATTGGACTTTGCCCATATAAATCATCGGTCGGATTGAATAGTTTTAGATGCAAACATTGGCTTTTGCCTGAAACATGGTCTCGTAAAAGGCGGCGTTTTTGCGCGCCGATTTGTTGTTCCCAAGCAATGGGCCAGCCATTGCCCCCTTGGATAATACGCATTGTATCCGGACGCAGAACGCATAATTCGCGCGGTGCGCCATCAATGGCAATTAATTCAAGATAAGCATTGCCAGCGATTTGCAAATGCCCGACAAAACTCTCAATTAATTCGGGGAAAGATTGCTCAATATTGGGATGCGAAAGCAAGGTTTCGAGCGTTTTTACTGCCATTTCATCGCCATTTATTTTCAAAGGCACACTGGCAACACTTTCGGCAATCAGGCGCACACAGCGATAGGCAATCGGGTTTTGTTTATAACCTTCGCGTGACATGGCACCATAATCGCGCGGCGACCAAACCGGATTTCCAAGGTTGGAAAAAGCCAAAAACACATTTGGTGACTTTTGCTCTGAATGAATATTCATTCGTTTATTTTTTGAGAATAATCCTATTTTCATTTTTTATCCTAAAGTGTGCGTGCGCGGGGGTCGGAATTATTGATTAAAAGATGGGTTAAGGCCCAAACCAAAGCGTCCAATCTATCCGGGCTTTTTTTGAAACCGTGCGCACCAAAGCGGCACATTTCGTCTTCTAAATGCGGCATATGTTTGGCGTGCCCAATTCTGCCCTGCCGATACAAAAGATTGATTGGCTCCGCGCGCATTCGCTTAGATTTTTGGGCATATTTCAATGTCACCATGGCGTTTGGCGCATGAAGTGAAATAATGGTGCGCACCATTTCCCCGCCCTGATTGGCTTCTGCAATTATGCGATTTGCGCCATAGACTTCATAAGCATCGGCGGCAATGCGCGCCCATTCATCCGGGCTTTTGCCCTGAATCGATAAGTCATCCAAAACCACGGCGATATTATTGAAGCACCCCGCCACAATAATTTCGCATGTGTCGGACTTTTCATTGTGGGAAGCAGGTGGGTCAATCGTAACCACAATCTCGTCAAAGATTTCCGGATTTGGCAATTTACGGGCATTTTTAATGTCATCGCGCGTCCATAATGCTCCGTCAGGGTCTTCAATCAATTCGCCCAATAATTCTTGGCGCGACCAAACCGAATTTCCCCATCGATTTTCCAAATCATCTATTACCCCTTTGGCGAGGAAGGCGCGATTAGCCATGCTTGAGGAATGGCAGACAATACAATTTGGATCTTCAAATAAGGCCTTAACCCAAGGAACAGGTCGCGGTGTTGTGGTTAGCAAAAGACGCGGATTTTCCCCTAATCTCAAAGCGGGCATTAAAACGTCAAGGACGGCATCGCCGTCGGTCCAAGCTGCGAATTCATCACCCCATGCCAAATCGAATTGTGGCCCACGCAAACTATCAGGGGTTTCGGCGGAATATAAATAGGCCTTTGCGCCATTGTGCCAAACAATTCGGCGGTTAGAAGGTTCAAAAATCGGTCGATATTGGGGATTGGCGATATTTAGAATGCCCGATTCCCCTTCAACCATAATATCGCGCACATCCTGGAAAGTCGTGCCAATGAGGGCGACATTTTTAGCGTTTCCGGTCTCAATCATTTCGATCACCCATTCGCTTGCTGCACGGGTTTTTCCCGCCCCGCGACCGCCTAAGAATGCCCATGTCCGCCAATTGGTCTGTGGCGGCAATTGTTCCGGACGTGCCCAAAATTTCCAATCCTGATTTATCGTTTGCAATTGGCGCGCATTCAGACCCGCAAGTAATTCCTTTTGATTCTGTAATTCCGTTAATGCGATTAAAGCGGCGTTCAAGCTCATTGAATAATCTGTCTCTATAAGCGCGCCTTTGGCGCATTTTTTGGGTTGGGTCTGTCATTGTTTCACCGAAATTCTTGATGAAAGAATGAAATAAATTTCGACTGTCGGGATAGAAAAAATGTAGTTCGCTGAATTTATTGAAGTTTTGGAATTTTTCCTAAGGGTTAGTCAGCGGTTTTCCCTTTTTGCGCGATTAATGAATCAATCTATCGAAATGGAATGAAAAAGGTCTATCGCGCCGATTTAATGACAAAAAAGGCAAAAGCGCAAAGGGAGAAACGAACCCTTAATGCGCTTTATATTGCTTTGTTGGTCGGGGCGATTTTTCTGTTTTCGATTACAATTTTCCAATTTCTTTTTGGCGATATGCCAAAAATAAAATCGGCCCAAGAATTATGGGTCTCAAATCGCCCGAATAGCTTAGAAATAGTTGATGAAAACGGCAATACACTGGCCTATCGCGGGCCGCGTTTCGGGCGAAAAGTCTCAATCGATGCATTGCCCAAACATGTTATTCAGCCTTTCCTGGCAATTGAAGATGCGCGTTTTTTTGAGCACCAAGGAATTGATTTCATAGGCGTTGTCCGCGCAATTGTTGAAAATCTTGCTGCCGGAAAAACCGTGCAAGGTGCCTCGACCATTACTCAACAATTGGTGAAAAATGTCTATTTGTCGCCCGAACAAACACTCAAACGTAAAATTCAAGAAATGGTTTTAGCGTGGCAGATTGATTCCAAATATTCAAAGAAAGAGATTCTAGAGGTCTATTTGAATCGAATATATTTCGGTCAAAATTCCTATGGAATTGACGCTGCCGCATGGCATTATTTTTCAAAAAAGCCGCAAGACTTAACCCTGCCCGAGGCCGCAATGTTGGCAGGACTTCCTAAAGCGCCGGGCAAATTATCAATTGATTTAAGTGCAAAGCCTGCAATGGATAGGCGTGCCTTGGTTTTGCAAAGAATGGTCGAGGCAGGCTTCATAAATAATCAATTGTCGCAAACCGCCGCCGCGACACCCTTAGTTCTAAACATTGCACCCGAACCGCAAGAGGGCGAATTATCTTATGCCATTGATATGGTGCAAAAAGAAATTGATACTTTGCCCGAAAAAATTGCGCCCGATAGAATTGTGCGCCTAACCATTAATCCGCAATTGCAGAATTTGGCAGTTGAGGCGGTCAATCGTGGCATAAAAATTTCGGGTGCAAATTCCGGTATTTCGCAAGGGGCAATGCTTGCGATTGATAAAACTGGCCGAATTTTGGCACTTGTTGGTGGTCGCACTTACAAGGACAGTAAATTCAATCGTGTAACCCAAGCAAAACGCCAACCCGGATCGGTTTTTAAGCCAATTGTCTATGCCGCAGGTCTTGAAAGTGGCCTTAACCCCAATTCGATTTTTGATGATAAGCCTGTGGTTTATGACAATTGGCATCCCAAGAATTTTGGCGGCAATTATAGCGGACGCATGACTATTTCTTCGGCGCTTACAAGGTCAATAAATACAATCGCCGTGCAGGTTGCCGCACAAGTTGGCATCACAAAAGTTAATCAAATTGCTATGCGTTTCGGCATTGAATCAAAATTGCCAAACCAATTAGCGGTTGCATTGGGTGCGGGTGAATTAACCCTTATGGATATCACCCGCGCCTATGCGACTTTTGCCAACGAGGGTGTGCGTATCGAACCGTTTTTGGTCGAAAGAATAGAAACCACGCGTGGGACAATTGCCTATCAAAGGCAATCTCACACACCATTACAAGTTTTTGACCCGATAAAGGCGCGGCAAATGACGGCAATGTTATCTGACGTTGTCGCATTCGGCACCGGAAAACGCGCGCAATTATCAGGTGGTCGTGAGGCCGCAGGTAAAACCGGTACTTCGCAAAACTTTCGTGACGCTTGGTTTGTTGGCTATACCGCCGATATTATTTGCGGAGTCTGGGTTGGCAATGACGAATTTAAACCGATGCGGAACATTTCAGGCGGCACAATTCCCGCAATAATTTGGTCGTATTTTATGAATCGCGCACACGAGGGCTTGCCATTGTCGCCATTGCCAACAATGGATGAAATTATGCGCCCCGATAATCGCAGCATAGCAATGTATTATGAAAATCTGGCAAAATTTTTTGAGGCCGCAGGTGGTGGCGAAATTTCAACTATCGGGCAAAATAAAAAATTCCTCCCGAATGCACCAAACGAGACAAAGGGCAATGTCAAATAATCTTGTAATTATGCTGCAAAACCAATAGGCGCAGGCCATGAGCCGTGACATTGTTTTGCAATTAAAAGATATTTGCCTAGTGCGCGGTGCAACGCCGATTTTTTCAGGCGTTGATTTATCTTTGACTAATCGCGAAAGAATGGCACTGGTCGGCGCCAATGGCGCAGGTAAATCTACACTTTTACAAGTTATTTCCGGCTCTTTGGAATTTGATAGCGGCGAAAGAATTCTTGCCCAAGGCGCGCATATCGCTGTTCAAGACCAAGAACCGGATTTTTCAGGTGCAAAAGATCTAATCGAATGGGTAATGCGTGATATTCCATCCCACACTGATGACGGTGATTTCGACGAAGGCGCAAGGCGCGCCAAAGCATTGGCGGCAATGGATAGTTTCGGCCTTAATGCACAAATGGATATTAAAAGTCTTTCGGGTGGCGAAGCAAGGCGCGCGGGTTTAGCGCGGGTTTTTGCCTCCGAAGCGCAATTGATATTGCTTGATGAGCCGACAAACCATTTAGATATTCAAGCCATTGAGGAATTAGAGGAAAGATTGCGTGAATTCAAAGGCGCAATCCTTTTGATTTCACACGATAGAAAATTCCTTGAAAATACCTCTACTTCTTGCATTTGGTTGCGCAATGGCAAAACCAAAAAATTGAATTCCAATTTTTCGAAATTCGACGAATGGGCGCAAATTATTGAGGCACAAGATCAAAAGGCTTTGGAAAAACTTGATCTACGTTTGAAAGACGAAAATCATTGGCTTTCTCGCGGCGTTACTGCGCGGAGAACCCGCAATATGGGACGTTTGCGCAGGCTTTATGAAATGCGCGAACAAAGGGTTCAGATGTTGAATTCCTTACGTGGCGCGGCGGCAAATGTCGCAGGACAAACCGGCGAAATTTCATCAAAATTGGTGCTAGAAGCAAAAAATATCACAAAGAGCTTTGGCAATCGCGCAATTGTCAAAGAGTTTGATTTGCGTATTTTGCGTGGCGATAGGATTGGAATTGTCGGCCCCAATGGGGTTGGAAAATCAACCCTAATCAAAATGCTGGTCGGTGAATTAAATGCAGATAGCGGCAATATAAGGCGCGCCAAAAACCTTGAAATGGCATATCTTGACCAAACCCGCGCAAGCCTTGACCCAAAAGCAACACTTTGGGAAACTTTTGCACCAGCGGGTGGCGATATGATTATGGTTCAAGATAATCAAAGGCACGTCGCGGCATATGCAAAGGACTTTCTTTTCAGTTCCAAACAATTGCGCCAACCGGTCGGCAGTTTTTCAGGCGGCGAAAGAAACCGCGTATTATTGGCACTTGCCATGGCGCGCAAAAGCAATTTTCTGGTATTAGACGAACCGACAAACGACCTTGATATGGATACTTTGGACGTTTTGGAAGAAACACTCGCTAATTATGACGGCACAATAATTCTTGTAAGCCATGATCGCGCATTTTTGGACAATGTTGTCACTTCAACCCTTGCACCATTGGGCAATGGAAAATGGGTGGAAACGGCAGGTGGTTGGTCGGATTTAGCGGCACAGAATTTTGAACTAATCCGCCATATTCCAAAATCCGCCCCCAAAACAATTAATAAGCCCAAACAGGAACGTGAAGCGCGGGTTCAACAAAAACTTTCCTATAAAGAGACGTTTCGTTTGGGGGAATTAGAGAAATTAATTCCGCTAACCGAAACTCGTATCTCCGAAATTGAAAACGCACTTCATGATCCGCAATTATTCGCGAAAGACGAAAAAAAATTCCATTCATTGAGTTTGGAATTGGATAAGCTAAAATCCGCACTCGAAAATTATGAAACCGAATGGCTTATTATTGAGGAAAAAAAGGCGGCATTATAGGCCGTTTGGCACATTTTCTTAATTCTATATTTACCGAATTAACTTCATGTCACTTCTGTTATTTTGCAAATGCGCAGGAGTTTAGGGTGAAAAAATCAATTTTACGCGACCTTGGTATAGCTTACGGCTTTGTCTTATTAGGATTTTCGGCAAATTCGGCCTTGGCACAGGGTGGCGCTAGCGGTTTGGTCTATGTTCCTGGGCCATTTGAATGCTCGCAGGCCTGCACATCTGATTTAATGTGCGCATCATGGAATTTTATTCCAATGAATAATGGCACTTATCAATCAATGGGGCAGTGCAAATTATCAAATTCGCCAAATGTTGCGCAAATTCCGGGTTCGGTTTCAGGCCTTCCGCAACGTTCCACGCCGCAAAATCAGGTTTATTATTCAAATCAATCTATCCTCTCTGCACCTGCGCAAGTTATGAATAATTATGGTCAGGGGCAGATTCCGGATTGGAAGCCAATGCCGAATAATAATGCGGGTTCGCCTTATGAAGGTAATTATTCAATCAAGCCTTTGAATACACCGATGCAAAAAGCGCCGGTAATGGTGCAAAACCCGCCTTCAATGCCAATGGCGGCGCCCGTAATGAATGCACCTGCTGCTCCTAGTGTGGTCTATTCCCAAAAGCCGCCAGTTGCGCCGGTTTCACCTGCGCCGCAAATGGTCCAAGTGGCAAAACCAATGCCGCCACAACAGCCAATGGCCTATCAGCCACCTGCGCCAGTCTATCAGCCACCTGCGCCTGTCTATCAGCCACCTGCGCCTGTCTATCAAGCGCCACCGCTTGCACCTTTAAAACCACCAATAATGGATGCAAATAAACCGGTCTTGGAAGCTGAAACTTCAAACGGTCCATTGCGCGCAGGCGCAAAAAGCATTTTCGCCTCCAAAACCGACGCACAGCCATCACAAGCAGATTTGATGAATGCACAAGGTGCGGCCTATACGCCGTCACAATCTTATCAGAATTATAAGACTGCGGGTTCTTCCCAATATTCTGTGCAAAGTGAATGGAATAATGTTGCAGACGCGGTCGCCAATGGCAAAAACACCACAAATATCGATTGGTCAAAAACTAAGCCTATAATGAGCAATGATATTTCTGCCAAACCAAAAGAAGAAAAGGCGAAAAAATCTTGGCTCCAAAATCTTTTCAACAAAAAAGAAGAAGCACCGACAGAGATGCCAATTGAATCAGGAATTGGACCACTTCGCAAGAATTAGGCACGATTTGTTTACTTAGGCGTGTTATTGTGACTTAAGGGTAAATAAATGCAAACTGGCGAAAGATATCAAAAACTCCTTGAAATAGCCAAAGAGGGCACTTCTGAAAAAAGGCGCGAGCTTTTACACGAAGTGACCGATTTTTTCTTTGAATCCGGCGAAAAGTCCGAGATTGAAAGCTCAATGTTCGGCGAATTAATGGCAAAAGTCGCCTATGAGCTTAATACCGAAATTCGCCGCGAATTGGCAATTCGTTTTGGTGGCGGCAATGCCCCACGACCATTGGCTATGCGACTTGCAAATGACGAAATAAGTATTGCTGCGCCAATTATTCGTAATACTGCGTCTTTAACTGACGAAGATTTGGTAGGAATTGTTTCTAGTAAAGGGACAGCCTATCAAATGGCGGTTTCAAAACGCGCAATCGTTTCGGAAATAGTCTCAGAAGCCTTGGTAAACCATGGCGATGATACTGTGGTAAAATCGCTATTGGAAAACCAAGGTGCGCGCATTGGCGATGATACTTATGACAAGGTTTTGGTTCGCGCTGAGAACAATGAGGAATTACAAGCACCACTTGCCAAACGCGACTCAATTCCCGCAGATGTACTCAATCAATTATACACAATTGTTTCGGGTCCAATGAAGAATGAAATTCTTCAAAAATTCAATAATTATTCCCAAGAAGAAATCCAGGCCGCAATGGAACGGGCGCAAAATCGTGTCGCGGTAATTAATCGTGCATTGCCCGATGATTTTGAAGAAAAGAAAAACCTAGTCCTAAAAATGAAAACTGCCGGGACTATTAAACCGCAATCATTGCCGAATATTTGGCGCGATGGCGATAAAACTCTTTTCTATTTGGTTTTCGCCGAACTATGCAAAATCGATTATCATACGGCTGCAAAACCGTTTGAAAAGAAAGACATTGACGGTATCGCATTATTATGTCGCGCCAATAGTTTTGATAGACCGCTTTTCGTTACTTTGGCGGTGTTTGTTCTAGGTCAAAGCGGTATGAGCGAAGCCGAAGTCTTGGGGCGCATGTATAATGATGTCCCAATCGATGCCGCTCAACGTGCACTACGCTTCATGCAAGTTAAATCCAGCGCAATGAAAGTCGCCGCCTAGACGGTGAAATCATAGCTTAAAATCGCGTGTGGGCTTTCGTCGAAGTTTTCCGCTATTTGTTTGATTTTGGACAGTATATTTACACGCGCAAAATCTAATTCGGCAATTGAATTGGCGCTGGTTTCGCCGGATTTTATTATCGAAACCAATAAATAATATGTCCCCAAAAGTGCACCGCACATTTCCAAAAATGCGCAGGCATTGGCGAAAGCCTCATTCATTTTGGACGAATTTTGCCAATCCAAAAGTTTTTTGGCGCAGTCTTCAATAATATTGCACGAATGCATAATTTCGCCCGCCGCTTTGGCAATATGATTGTGCGAATTATCAGCGCAATCTGCGGCGAAGTTTGAAATCTCATGCAAAAGCGCAAACAAGGCTTTACCACCATCGCCACTTAATTTGCGCCCGATTAAATCATTGGCTTGAATGGCATTTGTGCCTTCATAGATTTGAGAGATGCGTGCATCACGCAAATATTGCGCCGCACCTGTCTCCTCAATATAGCCCATACCACCATGAACTTGCACCCCGATTGAGGCAATTTCAAAACCGCTATCAGTTGAATAGGCTTTGGCAATCGGCGTCAAAAGGCTTTCTCTTGCGTGCCAAAATCGTGCGGCCTCACCGTCATTTAATTGCACCATATCAGCGGCAAATGCGGTTTGGTAACAAATCGCCCTTATCATTTTGGTGCGGGTTTTCATTTCCAACAACATTCGGCGCACGTCAGGGTGTTTGATGATTTCCGACGAATTGGCAGTTTCGCCCATTGCTTTGCCCTGTTTTCGCTCTTTGGCATAATTTAATGCGTGTTGGGTCGCGGCTTCGGCAATTGCCACACCTTGTAAACCGACATCAAGGCGTGCCTCATTCATCATTGTGAACATGCATTTTAGGCCCTGATTTTCTTCCCCGAGAATATAGCCAACAGCGCCGGTTTCGTCGCCAAAAAGCCCATCACCATAAGCCATTACGCAAGTTGGCGAACCGTGAATCCCCAATTTGTGTTCAATCCCGATAGGGCCTGCATCATTTCGAATTGTATATTGCCCGTTTTCGTCTTTCAGGAATTTGGGAACGATAAATAATGAAATGCCGCGCACACCCGCAGGGGCATCGCTAAGCCGCGCTAAAACCAAATGCACAATATTGGAATGTAAATCATTATCGCCCCAAGTGATAAAGATCTTTTGACCATAAATTTTATAGCGCCCGTCTGGCAATCTTTCGGCGCGCGTGGTCAAGGCTCCAACGTCTGATCCTGCACCCGGTTCGGTCAAATTCATTGTGCCTGACCATTCGCCACTGATTAGGTTTTCGACATATTCCGCAATCTGTTCTGACGTGCCGTGCTTGGAAATCGCAAGGATTGTTCCGGTCGTTAACATTGGTTTCAAACCAAATGCCATATTTGAAGCATGCATCATTTCACTGACCGCAAGACCCAAAGTATTTGGAAGACCCATACCACCGATTTCAGCGGGAAATTTTAGACCGACCCACATTGCCTCATTATATTTGGCACTTATGTCTTTGATATAATCGGGAGTTATTACATTACGATTTTCATCAAGTTTCACGCCGTCCATATCGAATTTGCGATTATATGGTGCAAGGATGTTTTGCGCGAATTTTCCCCCTTCTTCCAAAATTTGGACCAAAATATCTTGATCAAAATCGGGGAAAGCATCGGTTTGAAACAGACCCTCAATGCCGACAATATTTTTCAAACAATGCGAAATATCTTTTATCGGTGCGACATACGCCATTTTTTCCTCACTCGCGGTTTTATTATGCGGAATCTATTTTCAAATATAATACTAAGAACATTTAAACATGATGCGCAAGCAGTATTATTGAGTGATTTCATCATACAAAATCGAATGTAAAACATCTGATTTTCAATCCTTCATACGTTTTTGTATATTTTCCAAACTCATTTTATTATTGACTATTCTCAAATTGCGATTAATTCTCAATACATTGGAGAATAAATATGAAGAAGATTTTAGTTTTGAGTGCGGCGCTTGCGCCATTGTTTTTGACGGGCTGCATCATTGATAATAGTGAGACGGTCGCGCAAACTTATGTCACACCTAATGCGGCAAAATCGCTTGTTTCCGGTTCTGCTGAAACTTTGAAAGCACAGCCGAGTGGCAATTATGTGACTGAACCAACCCATACCGGCCTAACTTGGCGCATCGGTCACATGGGACTTTCGCAATATACTGCGCGTTTTGACAAAGTTGAGGCGGCATTAAATTTTGATGCCGCAAATAATGAAAAATCTGTTGTTACTGCAACAATTGACCCACTTTCTGTAAATACCGGCCTACCGAATTTCAATAAGGAAATTGGTGAAGAGTTTTTTGAAGGCAAGACCATAACTTTCAAATCCACAAAACTTGAAAAAACTGGCGCTACCAGTGGGAAAATGACCGGGGATTTGACTTTTCGCGGCATAACTAAACCCGTCACTTTAGATGTGACATTTAACGGCGGCATTATGCACCCTTATGCAAAAACTCAGGCAATTGGGTTTTCTGCACATGGTTATATCAAAAGATCTGAATTCGGACTTGATAAATTTATTCCAATGATTACCGATGAGGTGGAAATTTTTATTGAAACCGAATTCTTGAAAAAATGAGGCAAACTATGAGTGGTGAGGCTAAACGCTATAATGTTGTTGCAATCCTGTTGCATTGGGCAATTTTTGTTCTTTTGGTAATTACTGTCAAAATAGGATGGAGTGCCGAAGATCTGGACAAAGCCGCAAGACTACAGGCTATGCAATTTCACAAAAGCCTCGGCCTCACCATTCTTTTACTTTCAGTTTTTCGCCTTGTTTGGCGCCATATTAGCCCGCCGCCCGCGCCGCCCGCGAACATGAGTGCGCGTGATTTATTGATTATGAAACTAACCCATATTGCCTTTTACGGCCTTATGATTGGCATTCCGCTTTTGGGTTGGTTATTGATTTCAACTTCAAGCTATAAGTTCCCAACTTTGTTTTGGGGAATTTTTGAATGGCCTGCTTTTCCATTGTCAGAACAATCGTTTTCAAAACCTTTGCATGAGGTCGCTGAATTCCTGCATTCAAAATTTGTATGGCTTGGCATTGTTTTAATGGTTTTGCATGTCGCAGCCGCGCTAAAACACCAATTCGTCGATAAAGACGGTATCTTGGGGCGCATGATACCTTTTATTAAATAGGTAAAATAATGAAAAAACGTATATTTTTATTGGCTGCTATCAGCAGTTTAATCCCGCTTGGCAATTCATTAATTGCGCAAAGCATTAATACACCTGAATGGGTGGCCGATAGTAATGCATCTTCGATTGTGTGGACCGCGATGTGGGCCGGCAGTGCGGTTACAGGCACTTTTGGAATTGATGCTAATTCCACAAAAGTGAATTTTGATCCGAAAAATCTCGGCGGTTCTAAAGTGACAATTGCGATTCCTGTGACAAATTTCAAAACAAAAAGTGCTGAGGCGAAGTCAAATCTACCGCTTTCCGATTGGTTTGATATGAAAAAGCACACACATGCCGCATTCGTTTCCAATAGTTTCCAAGATTTGGGCGGTGGCAATTATGTTGCTAAAGGCGGACTTGCCATAAAAGGCGTGCGTTATGATTTAAATTTGCCATTCAAACTCAAAATCGATGGAAAAAAGGCCACAATGACCTCGAGTATTTCACTCGATAGATTGAAATTGAATATTGGCAAAACCTCTGACGCCAAAGCGGAATGGGTTGATAAAGACGTCAAGGTCAATATTCAATTTGTGGCGAAAATGAAATAATTATTCTTGATTCGCAAAAGCTATTGTAATGCTTGTAACTAAAGCGATCAGGCCGAAAAGCAAGATTTTTGCATCGATTCTTGGATAAAGCGCCTCATATTCCGTTAGGCTTGGAACATGAATTTTGACCGCGCCAACCATTATTAAGAGAACCAAACCAATAATAATTGAAAGCGCCATATATTGTGCGCCTTCGACCATTAAGCTACGAAATTTTTTATAATCGTCAATGCGCGCATTGAGGCGGTTGGTAAAATCCAAACTATCCAAAGTTTGAAATTCGGCAAAATCCGCATTGGCAAAAAGCTCACCAAGTGCTTTATCGGAATTATCGGTTTTGTTCGGCATAATCTTCACCAATATTTTGGTTCATGTGTTTTAACGCTTTTTCGCGCCCGCGTAAAGCGTGTGACTTAATTGTTCCTAATGGCAGATCAAGAATTTTGGCGGTTTCTTCGTGCGAAAAACCCGCCCCATAAGTCAAAGACAGAACATTTCTTTGTTCCAATGTCAGGATACTAAACATTTTTTCCAATTCCATTTTTGCTTCATAAACGCGCGCCGGATTGGGGTTGTTGTCGCTGAACCCTTCGATAAGACTATCATCGGTTTCAAGTTTTTTACGCCTTAAGGTGTTTTGCGCTTCATTATAGGCTATGCGGAAAAGCCATGTCTTAAAGCTCGATTCAAAGCGGAATTTTGATAGATTGCGATATGCTTTGAACAAAGCTTCCTGCGCCACATCATCACAAATGGAGGATTGAGAAAGAATGCGGCGCAGGAAGATGCGGAGGTCCCCTTGATAAAGATTTGCCAGCTGGGAAAAGGCGCGCGTCGAACCACCAAGGCATTGGCGAATAAGAGCGTATTCCGTATCAAGGTTTGGGGTAATCGGCACTATTTTTCGCCAAATTATTTCGCTTCGGTTTGAGCGTGCAATTTTCTGCGCAAGACAAAAGACACAAGGCTGCCGATACCGCCGGTGGCAATGATTGCGCCAATAATTGCAAGTATCGAACCCAAATCTGCATCAAGTCCACTATATCGCGAAATACCGCCCGCAATAGCAAAACCTATACCAAATGCCAAAAGCATGATACCGCTTTTTAGATCGGCTTCCGGCGATGGTGGGCGTTTTACCAAAACTGCAACAGTGTCTTCATCAAGTTTTTGCCCCGCAGCGATTGCCGCGCGCAAGGTCTCTTGCTGAATTAATGTGTTTTTCGCCAAAAAATAATAGCGCGAATAAATTGCAAATGCACAAGCCGCGAAAAGTCCAAGGGGAACAAGAATTGCTACTAAATCGTCCATAATGATTTCCTTTCATTTGCTTGATAGACGCATTCATGCAGATATTTAGATGCAGGCAAGAAAAGTTTTATCACAAATATGCTTTAATTTATGCAGTCATTGTCCTATTTGGCGGGCGTGAGCATCGAAACATTTAATAATATCACGAAAAGCCGTGCGATCGCCATTTTGAAAAATGGCGAGTTGTTTGGCCTGCCTACTGAAACCGTTTATGGTTTAGGCGGGGATGCGACAAACCCAAATGCGATTGCAAAAATCTTCGCCCTCAAAAATAGACCGCAATTTAATCCTTTAATTTCACACGTTTGTGATTTTGAAATGGCAAATGAATATGGGGTTTTTGACGAAAATGCACGCGCATTGGCTATTGCATTTTGGCCTGCACCTTTAACGATTGTTGTGAGTCGCCGTGACAATGGGGTTTGCGATTTGGCCTGTGCGGGACTTGATACAATCGCCTTGAGAGTTCCAAGACACGCTATGGCACGCGAAATTATCAAAGAATTCGGCAAACCAATCGCCGCACCAAGCGCCAATATTTCGGGGCATATTTCGCCCACCTCGGCACGGCACGTTTTAGATGAATTCGGTCAAGAATTATTGATAATTGACGGCGGTGAATGCGAAATCGGACTAGAGAGTACGGTTGTAAGCGCGATTGACAGCGAAATCACAATATTGCGACACGGCGCAATTAGCGCCGAAGACATTGTGAATGCGACAGGAATTAAACCAAAAATCGCAAATCTTCATGACGAAAACAGCCCAAAGTCGCCCGGCATGTCTTTACGTCACTATTCGCCCAATGCGCCATTATTCATGAATTGCGACAAAAAAAATGACCTTGAAGTCTTAATTGGGTTTGGCGATACATTGGGCGATTTCAACCTCTCCCCAAATGCCAACCTTATAGAAGCGGCGGCAAACCTTTATAAATTCCTGCGTGAAGCCGATTCCCAATGCCCGAAAGCGATAAAAATCGCGCCAATCCCCAATATTGGAATTGGTATTGCGATAAATGACAGATTATCACGTGCGATTGCAAAAAGCGCGTGACTTATTGCGTTTAATAATGTATCCGCCGCGCTTCCAATGAATATTTCGGCGGAAACTTTTGACAAAAAGAATAATGCGAAACCATTTTGGTTCCCGTGCAAAAGGAAAATTAAATGACAAATCTTATTGATACCCTTAATCAGGAAGAAATCGCGCGCGTCACTGAAGGCAAAAATATCCCTTCTTTCTCACCTGGTGATACTGTCCGCGTTAATGTGAAAATCAAAGAAGGTGAACGTGAACGCGTTCAGGCTTATGAAGGCGTGTGTATCGCGCGTTCCGGTGGCGGTCTTTCCGCTAATTTCACTGTTCGCAAAATCTCTTTCGGTGAAGGTGTAGAGCGTGTATTCCCACTTTATTCGCCAAACCTTGAAAGCATTCAATTGGTTCGTAAAGGTAAAGTTCGTCGTGCGAAGCTTTATTACCTTCGTGATCGTCGCGGTAAATCTGCACGTATCGCCGAACGCACCACCGGTCGCGACTAATACTAGAGCCTCGTGCATTTACTTGAATCCAAACTGGCTTGTTCTTTTTCGCCAATTTTTTTGAAATTTTTTCTTGAAATATTCCAATATTCCTGCGAAAAAATTCCAAAACCTTGTCAAAAAATTCCTGCGCCATTTTGAATCCAACTAAACGCACGAGGCTCTAGAAAAATTCTAACAATAAAGCCCCGTGTAAATCACGGGGCTTTATTGTTTTTAGGATTTTTTTCAAAATACTTGAGAGCAAAGCCTTTCCGCTTATATTTTGTTTGGGCTTTTGTATTCAAGATACTGTTTCTTAACCTGTTTAGGCCATAGATTCTGAGCAGGGATAAATTTTATGAGTGATAGTTTCACTTCATTGCTTGAAGAAAAAACTTTTCTAGGCGAAGGGCTAGTTCAACCTATTGAAGGCCCCGAAAGAACACGTTCTTCCCTTTTTAGAAGATTACAAGACGTCGTCGGCCTGCCAAGCTCAAGAATTTCGCCGCAAGAGCGCCACATGGCGGCGGATTTATTGATAGAAGTTTTGAAAGAATGCGATACTTTAACCCGCATTCGTTGTTCCGAACGCGTAAGCCTTTTGCACGACGCCCCTGCCCTTTTATTAAGATTTTTGGGTCGCGACGAAATTGCGGTAGCACAACCAATTTTGGATATTTCAAACGCATTCGACGATAGTGATTTATTGGCGGTTGCAACTTCTCCTTTGGTTAAGACTGAACATCGGGTTTTGATTGCAAAGCGCAAGGAAGTTAGCGAAACCGTAGTTGACGCTTTGGTGTCATTTGAAGAAATTGAAGTTGTTACCGCACTTTTGCAAAATAATAATGCCAAATTTGCGCATCCGGCGATGGAAACTGCCACTGTCCTTTCTAAGTCAAATCCAGAATTGGTCGCATTATTAATTAAGAGAATGGAATTAAAACCTTCGCAGGCTTTGACCATGTTCTGGTGGTCAAGTTTTGAAGAAAGACGCAAAATTCTTCAAAGGTTCGCCGTCGAAAGATTGACTCTTTTAGAAGCTGCCCAAGATATTTTTTCCAAAGCCGCACAAGATGGTTGGCAAGATCCCGTGGTTCGCAAAACGCTTCAATTCATTGAAAGACGCCAAAGAAACCGCGCAGCAGCTGAAAAAAGCCCTTATGGCAGCCTTGAAGGTG
Source organism: Hyphomonadaceae bacterium (assembly GCA_041917055.1). GTDB lineage: Bacteria > Pseudomonadota > Alphaproteobacteria > Caulobacterales > Aquidulcibacteraceae > Pseudaquidulcibacter. The sequence goes on along the minus strand of JAYRYJ010000005.1, from coordinate 133,511 downwards.
CGATTGATGCTTTGGAATTGGAATTCAATCCATTGATTTTCCGCGAAATTGCATTTCTTTCGGGTGTCAAACCAGCGTGCGGTGCGCAAATTCTCTCTGATCCAGGTGGCGAAGCAATTGCGGTTCTGTGCAAAGCGACAGGTTTGAAACGTCGTTATTTTCGCACCCTTTGGAAAGGATTGCGCCGTCCAATAGGGACAGAGGCCGATCCCGACCAAACTTTCATAAACGCCAATTTCGTCTATGATTCGCTATCAACTAACAAAGCGCAAACAGTCTTGCGCTATTGGAATTGGGCATTAACTTCGGCGATGTCGCCTGCAATGGCTGCACAAATGAACCAAGACGATGACAGATTGGAAACTTCGGTCGCTGCAAAAATCTCAAATCTTGTGTTTAGATAATCCAATCGCAATTAGATTTAATATAAAGTGAAATACTGTCAAAAACAGAATCAATTGCGCCCCAATTGATATGGACAGAGGCCAAGTATTTAATGCATCGTTTCGCTAACGAAATGAATAATTACAGTAAAATTGCAAAAATTTAACTTTAAGTGCAGCGCGACTCTTGCGCGATTCGCCCCAAATCAGAGATAAGAATCAAAGTTTTAAAGAATTCGCGCGAAAAATTCGCGTAATATTGAAGAATTCAGTAGTGGATTTTTTGCGGGGGTTGAATTGTCATTTTTTCGTTCGCAATTGTTTTTAGACGAACAGCGCCTTTTCTTTGATATATGGCGTAAAGCATCATCACAAAGCCCAATGCCTACCCGTAAGGCAATTTCCCCGTGTGAATTTTCGACTCTTTTACCCTATATCAGCCTGTTTGAATTCGACCGCGACAATCAGGATATGAAAATCACGGTTGCAGGATCGGAATTGCGTGGTGTTTTTGGTGGCGATCCGAAGAAATATTTGCTCAATCCGCAGATTGAAGGGGCATTGGATACAATTCTTGAAATTCGTAATTCCGGACTACCAAAAAGCGGGGTTTGTCAAATTCTTGAAAACGGTCGCTCGGGCCTATTGCGCTTTTGGCTACGGCTACCTTTAGGAAATGGCGAAAAAATAGAAGGTATTATCGGCCTTGATATCTGCCTTGGCGGTGCGCGCGCGCCGATTTGGGCCTTGGACAAAATGCGCGCATCGCTATCACAATAGAAATCAACTGCCAGGTTTCACCTGTCAGTGGCAACAGGCAGACGGGGGATAAGTTTTTCGCAATCCTGTTTTCATTCGCAAACAATATTCTTGCAATGAAAGCAATCGAAGATGACCTCAAATCCAAACTCCATTCGTAATATTGAAACCCGCAAACTTCGGTTAAGTGAATATGACCGAATTTTAAATGACAGTGGCAAAGCGCGCCTATGCGCCGAAATCGCGGCTTTTTCACTAAATATTCGTGAGGATATTTTGGGAAATACTCGTGGGACGCCGCAAGAAGCATTTGCGCGCCAAATCGCGATGTATTTGTGTCATGTCGGTTTTGGCATGTCTTTAACGCGGGTTGCTATTGCCTTTGGCCGTGACAGATCCACCATAGCGCATGCATGTCATTTGATTGAAGATAAGCGCGACGACATTGGTTTTGACGCGCAATTGGATATTTTGGAAAATATTTTAGGAAAAGTTCCCAAAATTGCGGCTTAATTAGAATTGACAGCAATCGCCAAAATCCTTGATGCCATTGATTTTAAACCATTCGCACGATTTGGCGTAAGCGCCTCTTTCAATTCAAGAATTTCAAGCGCAGTTTCAGGCGGATTATCGATTATTTCCCTAGGTTCAAGGCCGGAATAAAGGGAAATCAGAATAGCGACCAAGCCCTGCACAAGACTTGAATCACTCGCGCCTCGAAAATAAAGGCGGCCTTGTATAAAATCGTTCAAAAGCCAAACTTGGGAGACACAACCACGAACCTTGTGTTCATCGGTCATTTCATTTGGCGACAAAGGTGAAAGATTGCGGCCTAAATCGATTATATAGGTGAATCTTTCTTCCCAGTCATTAATAAATTCCAAATCGGATTTTATTTCGTCGATACGTTCGGCAAATGATCGATTTTCAAGTGTCATGGGGCACATATAGCCCAAAACCGCCGATTTTGTGCAAAAATAACAGCGTATTCACACCAATCAGGCGAATTGGCGCGACTTTTCGGTGGTTTTGTCTCAATAATTTTTCGAATGTCCAAAAACCCGCCACCGACAATAATCCCAAGTGGTGCAGCAAAACTGCGCCCGTTGGATAATGTATATGTTGGCGTATTAATTTTTGCGGTAATGGGTGTAATTAGTGCCTATTTCAAATTCTCGCATATAGGCATTTTGATTGATTTCTTGTTCATTTCCGCACTGGGATTTTGTGCATTTGCAATCGCGAAAATAAAGTCTTTTGCAAAACGCGATATTTTCGCAATCACTATAATTTCAATACTTGCAATTTGTTTTGGTGCCAAAAACAATGGCCTGTTTGGTTTAGGTGCAGGCGCTATTTTTTGGCCATCGATTGCCGGGTTTTTCTTAAAGCCGCGACCATTAATTTCGGTTTCTGCAAGCATTTTGGTATTTGCTGCAATATTATTTTTCGGCCTTGCGGGTGGTAATATTCCGGATCTAGAAAACCCGATTTTCCCAAGCCTCTTAAGCCTTGGTGTCAATGCCATAATATTGTCTATACTCAATAATTTCGGAATGGGAATTTTTGGCAATATTTCCAAAAAACAAGAAAAAGAAATTCAAATCGCGCAGAACCGCGCTGAAATTGCCGATAATAAATCAAAAGAGCGCGCAGTCTTTATTGCGCAAATGAGCCATGAAATCCGCAATCCTTTAAATGCAATAATCGGCTTTGGCGATTTATTGCGCGCCGAACCCTATGGCCCCTTGCAACCGCAATATAGGGAATTTGCCGAACTTATTTTACAAGGCGGGCATCATTTGAACGATTTGGTCGGTGATATTCTTGACATGTCAAAAATTGAAGCCGGACGCTATACTTTGAAAACCGAAGTTTTTGATATTTGCGAATTGGGTCGTGACACTATTGCCTTATGCCAATCAAACGCCGCCACAAAATCCATTGAGATTGGTTATATTGGGGCAAAAAACCTTGAAATAAATGCTGATAAGCGCGCGATGCGGCAAATCATGCTTAATTTAATTTCCAATTCCATCAAATATTCCGATGAAAATGCCAAAATAATTATGCGCATTTTTGGCAATAAATCCCATTTTTGGCTAGAAATCGAAGATACAGGCCGCGGAATGTCAGAAGACGAAATCGCAATTATCGGCGAACCCTATATGGAAGCCAAAAGCAATGACGGCAAAACCCGCACCACCGGCCTTGGCCTATCTTTGGTCAAAAAACTAACTCAGATGCAAAATGGTGATTTCAATGTGACCTCGCAAATCGGCGAAGGAACATTATTTTCCCTAAGATTTCCGATTTAGAATTCCGCACCAAGGGCAAAAGCGGTGATAATGTCACCAACTTCAACCACATAAAATGAAATTCCGCCTTTTTTATTCACAATTTCCACTTCAAAACAATCACGCGGATCTAAAGAAACTAAAGCGCGGGTCACATCATTGGAAAACACCGCCATTATTCCCTTATTCGGCTTTGCATCGACGCGTAATTTGGTTTGTGCGTCCAAAATTGAACTGGCATTCTCACTGAAAGTTCCGGCGCGGGGGGGCGGTTTTAAATTTGTATTGGATTTAGGCAAACCCAAAAGCATTGAATTGCGATAATAGACCCTCATGGTCGCCACATCCAAAGAAGGGGTTTCAACCGCGAAAGCCAATCCATAAGGCGCAAGGACAAAGCCCGCACGAACGCCATTGCCTAATTCTTGCCAAGCACGCCAATTATCAACACCGGCACGCGATGCGGTCCAGGAACGATATGTGCCTTTATATTCCGCTATATATTGCCCTTTCCAGCCTAAATAGGCTTTTTTCGCTCGTGCCACTTCGTTTTGCACCACACTATCATTACATGGTTTCAATGCGGCGGCATTTTTGGCCTGTGACATTATCAAACCAACACGCGCATCTGTTGCCCCGCCACGCAATAAAAACCCACGAACTTGCAGCATAAAGGCGTTTAAAGCTCGCCTTTCATTATTATTGAAAAACCCGCATTTTTTATCGATTGTCAAAAGCGCCAATCGCTCTGCTAATAATCTTTCTTCATTGCTTACTTGCGAAACTGCGCAGTTTGGCGCAAAAACTAATAAAAATGCCGCTGCTTTAATTATGTTAAATGTCTTCATGCTTCTAAAATCGAATGATTGGCTTAATTTTGGGTAAAATATGATAAAGGATTTAAAGACTGAATTTTGGGTTTCAGCTTTGATAAAACGCTGTGAAATCGGCGGTGCAAGTGCCTTTGTCACTCATAAAGGCGATTTAGAAAACGGTAGTGTTATAATCAAAATCGTTCCCGAAATGCGAAAAGCGCGATTATTAATCCCATCACGCAATTTAGACGGTGAATTAATATTTATAGATATGACGCAAAAAATCGCCGCCCAAACCGAAGAAAATGAACTCCAAATCGATGAATACATTGAAAAGCGCCGAAAAACTGACAATGATTTATGGATTGTAGAAATAGAAGACAAAAAAAACCGCGATTTTTTAATAGAGCGCGTCGAATAGCAGTTATGAAAAACTTTTATTTAACGAAAATAGGCTAGTTTCAAGAAAAACGGGGTGAAACGTGCTTTTTCTTTTGAATGATAGAGTTTTAAAAACTGCGGGTGGTCGCGAACTTATTACAAAAGTCGGCCTTCCTTTAAGTTTTGCAACTCAATGTTCAACGGCCCAAGCAGTTTTGGCAATGCAAACGGCGTTTCTTGAAGACCCCAACCTTCCTATAAATAACCCCGATAAAGCCGCTGCATTGGCGTGGCTTTTAAGCGGTAGGACCGGCGCAAATTCGGCGATGTTTGTCTATTCCCACGCCAAACCCAAACACCCACACGAGGTGGCTTATCGCCTTGCTACCACTTCCTTGACAATCCTTGGTGCACTTTATTCATTGCAAGAACAAGGCAAACTAAATACGCGGACAATAAACGAAAACGTCTGGGCGAAGGCGGCTTAGACTTGACCGTCTTGGGTTTAGTTAGGTTCAAACTGGTGCAGGAATATTTTGAGAAAGAATTGGCGAAAAAGGACAAGCTAGTTTTAGCCTATCTAATCACTGGAAGCTATAGCTTAATAAAGGTATGAAACCCCAAACTGTATCATGATGCAAAATTTTGTATCTTAATGCGTTTTTTTTCTAAATATGCTTAGATATATTCGGGCATAAGGCTTTCAAACCATTCGATAAAAACCATTGTTCTCTTCGGTATATTGTATTTCTGAGGCGTAATAACGGAGATGGAAAGTGGTGGCGGCTCAAAATTAGGCAAGATACGGATCAGTTCCCCGCTTAACAAATACTCTTTCAAGCCGGTTATTGGGTTTTGAATAATGCCAAGTCCCGCAAGACAGGCGCTTTGATATGCAATTGTATTATTCACCCGAATAAGAGAATTCATTCGAACTTGTCGCACCTCAGAACAATCAATATATTCAAAAACTGCATTGTGGGGTCCGAATTGCGTGTCATAATCGACCAAATAGTGATTTTCCAAGTCGCTTAATTCTCTTATATTTCCGAATTTTTCCATATATTTCTTTGCTGCCGCATTAATGACGGGTATTTCGCCAATCTTACGACAACCCAAATTGTTTGAATGTGGTTGCCCAATTCTTATCACACAATCGAAACCCTCTTGAATGACATCGGTGGGTCGGTCGGTGGCGGACAATTCCAATTTTAAGTTTGGATTAGCATCCAAAAATAGCGGAATTTTTGGAATCAATAGTTTTTGCGCAATGCCAATTGGCATATCAATTCGCAGCCTTCCACTTACTTGGTTTTTTGGTGAATTGAATTGATTTGTAGCGTCTTCGCAAAGATTCAAAATAATCTGGGCTTTATCGTAAAACTCAATGCCGTCTTGCGTTAAAGAGACCCGTCTGGTGGTTCTGTGGAATAGCTTTGTGCCAATATTTTTTTCTAGGCTTAGAACATAATCAGAGACAGCAGATTTTGGCATTTCAAGTTTTTCCGAGGTTTTAGAAAAGCTCCTAAAATCTGCGACAGATTTGAATACTCTCAGCGATTTAATAAAATCCATTGTTCACTTATTCCGAACACACTTTTCGATATACCGCTCTTTATACCATTTTTTTAGTATTATAGAAAGCCTTCAGGAGATTAAGATGACAAAAATCGCATTAATAACCGGCGGGTCACGTGGTATAGGCAAGGCAATTGCAATTCGATTTGCGAGGAATGGAATAAGTTCAATCATTACATATAATTCCTCAAAGGATGAAGCGTGCAATGTTGTGGAAGAAATTAGCAAAATGGGGGTGAAATGCGTTGCAGTGAAACTAAATGCTGTAGACCGGGAATCTTATATGAATTTTGCCCCAATCATCGCTAAAGTTTTGGAAAAAGAATTTTCAACCGAAAAATTTGACATATTAATTAATAATGCAGGTTTCGGTCTCGATAAAAGCATTTTAGAAATCACGGAAGCGGAATTCGATAATTTAACAGAAGTACATTTCCGCTCGGTTTTCTTTTTATCGCAAAAGCTTGTGCCACTTATAAATAAAAAAGGCCAAATCATAATGATTTCATCCGGCCTTACGCGGCTTACTTTTCCAGGCTATAGTGTCTATGCTTCATTAAAAGGCGCAATCGAAACGCTTACAAAATTTATGGCAAAAGAACTCGCGGCATTGCAAATCCGTGTAAATTGCGTTGCCCCGGGTGCAACTGTAACCGATTTTTGCAATGGCTTTGCGCAAAGTGAGCAGGTTCAAAGCCACCTTGCTTCAACTAATACACAAGGGCGCGTCGGCATGCCAATGGACATTGCAAACGTGATTGCCCTTATTGCGTCTGATGATGGGGTTTGGATGAATGCCCAAAGGTTTGAAGCAAGCGGTGGACAGGCGATATAGTTGACCGCGTGGGATTTTTCGCTACAAAGCGCGCGAAAGAATAATCCTTAAATCATGTCTGCTATTTCCAAAGAAACCCAACGTCGTCGCACGTTTGCTATTATTTCGCACCCCGATGCGGGTAAGACCACTTTGACCGAAAACCTGCTTTTGACCGGCGGGGCCATTCGTATGGCGGGTGCGGTGCGCGCGCGTGGTGAACAAAGGCGCACAAAATCCGACTTTATGAATATTGAAAAAGAACGCGGGATTTCGGTTTCGGCTTCGGTCATGACGTTTGAACATCGCGATCATATTATCAATCTTCTTGATACGCCAGGCCACGAGGATTTTTCCGAAGATACTTATCGCACCCTTACCGCCGCAGACGCCGCAGTAATGGTTTTGGACGCCGCAAAAGGTATTGAGCCGCAGACATTGAAACTTTTCGAAGTTTGCCGCCTTCGCGATATTCCAATCATAACATTCATCAATAAAATGGACCGTGAAGCCCAAGACCCTATGGAATTATTGGATGAAGTGGCTTCAAAACTCGCGCTTGACCCAGCGCCGATTTTCTGGCCCCAAGGTTCGGGCAATCGTTTCCGTGGCATGGTGGATTTGCGCAATAATTCCTTTGTCGCCTTTGAAAGACCACAGGCGGGAAATGCGGGCCTTATAACCCACGAGCGCACACCACTTGATAATGCGCAAGGCGTTATGAGCGAAGATGAGATTGAAGAACTAAAAATGGGCGCGGAATTGGTTCAAGGCGGCTATTCGCATTTTGACCTTAATTCTTTCCGTGAAGGGCATATGACGCCCGTTTTCTTTGGCTCGGCATTGCGCCAATTCGGGGTTGTTGATTTGCTTGATGGCATTACTGATTACGCGCCTCCGCCGCATAATTCCAAATGTGCGATAAAAGGTGTTGAAAGCGAAATTCATGCCGATGATGATGAAGTCGCAGGTTTTGTCTTTAAAATTCAGGCCAATATGGACCCCAACCACCGCGACCGCGTTGCAATGGTGCGCCTTGCGAGTGGCAAATTCACGCGCGGAATGCGCCTTAAAACCACTTCGGGCAAGCAGATTGGCGTTCATAACCCAATGATGTTTGTGGGCCAAGACCGCGAATTGACCGATGAAGCATTCGCAGGCGACATTATTGGTATTCCCAATCACGGCGTTTTGCGGGTTGGTGATAGTTTGTCGGTTTCGGGAAATATATCATTTGTTGGTATTCCAAACTTTGCGCCCGAAATCCTGCGCCGCGTTTTCGTCAAAGACCCACTTAAAGCCAAGCATTTGGGCAAAGCTTTGCGGGCATTGTCCGAAGAAGGTGTAACGCAATTATTCATGCCCGATATTGGTTCGGACATGATTGTCGGCGCGGTTGGGCCATTGCAATTTGATGTTCTTGTGGAACGCATCAAGGCCGAATATGGTTTGGACGCGACTTTTGAAGCTTGTCCTTACAATGCTGTGCGCTGGATTTCGGCGGGTCCTAAAGCGGATATGGACGAGTTTTGGGATAGAAACAAAATGGGCGTTGCGCGCGATATTGATGACGATTTGGTCTTCCTTGGGAAATCAGCATGGGAAATCGGCTACGTCGCCGAAAAATTCCCAAAAATCGCATTTAAGAGCGTAAAAGAGCGAGAAGCGGGAAAGGCTTAGAGCTTGACATTTACACACTAGTGTGTATAATTTGTCAGAGGCTTTTTATGAATAGCAAAGAAGTCATTAAAATTCTTGAGGCACATGGTTGGTATCGGGTGGCGCAAAAAGGTTCCCATATTCAATTCAAGAACGATAGTGTTTTGGGGCGTGCGACCATTCCTCACCCAAAAAAAGACCTTCCGATTTGAACGGTAAAAAGCATAGAAAAGCAAACTGGACTGAAATTGAGAAACTGAAATGGCGATTGTTCATTATCCTGCAATTATTGAAAAAGGCGACGATGGATACGGCGTATTTTTTCCCGATTTGCCTGGTTGCGTAAGTTTTGGCAACACGCAATCCGAGGCTTTCATAAATGCCGAAGAAGCATTGGCACTTCATATAGAAGGCATGATTGAAGACGGATTGGAATTTCCGATTGCAACACGACTTGATGATTTGGATTGCGATATAGAGGTTAACGAGGTTGCGCGGATTTTAGTGCGTTGCGAAACTTCCGAGGCCAAAATGCGGATTAATGTTATGCTTCCTACGTCTTTGGTGGCGGCAATTGATGCGAAATCCTCAAATCGGTCGGAATTTATAACCAATTCAGTGCGAAAAGTATTGGCTGGTTGATAGTTATAAGTCACACCCTTGTTTGCCTAGGGGCAGGACTCATTCAATAATATTCTTAACTTTGTCAAAAACCGTAGCAATTTTTTAGGCTTTGAGTGTGCCAAAGCACCCTTGTAACAAAGTGCAGATAGATTATTCCAACATCTTAATAATGCCCGAAAAATCCATTCCCGCGAGGCCTTGTTTTTCCATTTCTTCGTAAAGGTTTTTTGCCAATTCACCTAATGGGGTTTGGGCATTGGTTGCGACGGCAGCCTGATTAGCGAGGCGTAGGTCTTTTAGCATCATTGCCGCTGTGAAACCCGCCTGATAATTGCGATTTGCGGGGGAATTGGGAACAGGGCCAGGTGCCGGGCAATAAGACGTCATGGACCAATTTTGCCCCGAAGACACTGACGAAATATCAAAAAATGTCTGCGTCGAAAGGCCAAGTTTTTTTGCTAAATTAAATGCTTCTGACGTGCCAATCATTGTGATGCCTAAAAGCATATTATTACAGATTTTCGCGGCCTGCCCATTGCCACTATCGCCGGCATGGAAGATTTTTTGCCCCATTTTTTCCAAAATCGGCTTGGCACTTTCAAAACCCTCGACAGAGCCACCGACCATAAAGGTCAGATTTCCCGCCCTCGCTGCCGCAACACCACCGGAAACCGGCGCATCAATAAATTCGTGCCCAGCGTGCTTTGCCGCGTCCGCCAAAACCCGCGCGCTTTCGATATCGATTGTTGAGCAATCGATGAAAAGAGTACCTTTTTTGGCTGTATCAAACAGGCCGCCAATGCATAATTCGCGAACATGTGAGCCAGTAGGGAGCATTGTTATGATGACTTCTGCCGAGGTCCCGTGCGGATTATCAATGCCTTCGCACCCCGCCGCAATTGCATTTGCAACCGCATCCTTATTTAGATCGAAAGCAAAAACCTTATGGCCTGAATTGGCCAAGTTTGCCGCCATTCCCGATCCCATATTTCCAAGACCAATGAATAGGATTTCCATCATTGCCCCCTATCTATGAATTGTAAAATACCGGAATTCATTTTGAAAAGCTCGGCAATTTCTTCTTCGTTGCAATCCATAATCCCTGCATTTTGCCATTTCGGGTTTCTGTCTTTATCAATCACTTGGGCGCGAATACCTTCATAAAAATCGCGTGATTTTAGATGATTAAGTGATAAATCCAATTCGCGTATCATGCATTCGCGAAAACTTAGGTTTGCACCGCGTTGCATTGCGCGCAATGTGACATGCAAAGAAAGTGGCGATTTAGATTTTAGGATTTTCAATTGCGCCGCGCTCCATTCAGTGTTTGAATTTTCAAGCGCTTGAAATATGTCTGCCAAATTGTCAAAATCAAAACAATTAATCTCCATGGGCAAATCGGCATTGGGTGGCGGCCTGCAAATCACGCGAAGATTTTCATCAATATCGCCACTAGATAGCGCCGACATTAGAACTGCTAAATCGCCATCAAAATAATGGGTCGCGACACCAATTTTGCATGCCAATGCGCCATCAATTCGTGCACCGGTCAGGCCAAGCCAATTACCAATCGCGCGACCCAATCGTGGCAGAAAATAAGTTCCACCGACGTCGGGAAAATAGCCAATTCCGGTTTCCGGCATTGCGAAAAGCGTTTTTGGCCCCGCAATTCGATATTTGCCATGGACCGAAAGCCCAACACCACCACCCATAGTAATGCCATCAATCAAAGCGATGAATGGTTTTGAATAGGTGTGAATTAATTCGTTCAAGGCATATTCAGTGCGCCAAAATTCTTCGGCACTTTCGGTGCCATCACGACCCGAATTATGCAGCATGATTATGTCGCCACCTGCACAAAAAGCCCTGTCACCTTCACCTTTAATCAAAATTGCGTTTATTCCTGTCGATTTTTCCCATTCTAACAATTGTTTTACGATTGCAGCACACATTGCGGTATTCAGCGCATTCAGTGCTTGCGGTCGATTTAAAGTGATTATTCCCAATTGATTATTGGTTTGAAATTCCACGTCTTTTGTCATTATTCTTCCCCGTGTGGACGAATAAATATCATAATTATTCAATAGTAAAGTGGAAAATGGTGGCGGGGGAGAGACTTGAACTCTCGACCTCGCGATTATGAGTCGCGCGCTCTAACCAGCTGAGCTACCCAGCCACTGGGAAACAGGCATCTAGACCAGGATTGCGTTTAGGGCAAGGGTTGTTTGTGCGATTTTCCCTAATTCAATCATATATCGAATTTTAATTGTTAGATTCAGAAGATTTTCACTTTAATGCGATAGACTTGCAATTCATGCATGAGCTTTCAGTTATAACCCAGGTCGCTTTAGACGAAATGATCGCGCAACATAAGCGCTTTATAGAGGCGCGCCCAAATGGTAAAAAACTTGTATTGCGGCATTGCGATTTAACTGGCCTTGATATTTCCAATCGCGATTTGAGCGATGCAGAATTATTGAATTGTGATTTTTCGCGCGCAAATTTGACAAATTCCAAACTCGAGCGGGCGCGGCTGAATTGCAGCATATTTCGAAGTGCAAGCCTAAGTCGCGCCAATCTTTCCAAAAGCGATTTGCGCGGCTGTGTCTTGGCAAGTGCAGATTTGAGCATGGCAAATCTGCGCTGTGCTGATTTACGAGAAGAAAATACTACACAATCCTCAAATGCAGAATCCACTTTGAAATATGGCGATGCTGCGCGACCAACCGATGCCAATCTTACCAATTTTAATGGTGCGGATATGGAAAATTCGCGAATGGGCAGTATTATTGCCTATGGCGCAAGTTTTCAACACGCCAGTTTGAAAGGCGCAGGGTTTGCCAAAGCACAATTGAAAAATTGTGATTTCACCGGTGCAAATCTCGCGGGAGCCGATATGAATGGCGCAATGCTTGAAGGTGCAATTTTTCACGAGGCAATTTTGACCAGCACGGTCTTTGGTTCATCGCGACCCAAAGGAGACGCAATTAGGGGTGCGGTCTTAAATGTTGAAATCACGCATGGCGTGAATATGCAAGATATGATTAAAGCCCTCGATAAACATCAAATCTGGTGCAAAAGCGAGGGTGAAAGCGGCGAACCTACTAATTTCGATGATAGTGATCTACGCCTCATTTCTTCTGAGTTTAAAGAAAGAAAATTAACCGCCTTTAGTGCCAAAAACTCAATCGCGACCGGAATAGTTTTTATGGAAAGCGAATTGCAGGGCGCGAATTTCGAAAATGCCGATTTGCGCGGCGCAAGTTTTGTAAAAACCGATTTAAGAGGCGCGAATTTCGCGCGCGCCAAATTGGTGAAAGCCGATTTCAGGCAGGCCAACCTATCGCCGCTTAAATTGCCAAATGGCGCAATGAAAAATTCGGATTTTAGAGGTGCGGATTTACGCTATTCGACATTTGAAAGCGCAAATCTTCTTGGAGCGAATTTTGAAGGCGCAGACAAATCAGAAGCAAGTTTCAAAAATTCCAACATAATGCCTACGGGCAATTTGCCCAAAGCATTTGTGGCTTAAAATAATTCCCTTAGTTGGATTAATTACATTTAAGCGCTTTTGACATCTCATCATTCGGTTTCCCCGGCCATGAAATTTCGCCATTTTGCGTAAATGAAAGATTTGCCTCCGGCACATCCGATTCAGTTAATTGAGCGATCAATTTAGCCGCGCCATTATTAGGGTCAGGACGTGGACCACCAGGCTTTTCTTGAACCATAGAAATAATACGGGCCGATAAAAGCGCACCATTTGGATCAACACACGCATCAATTATCGGTGCCATGCCACTAACACCCGCGAGATTAAAACGACCAAAAGTCCAAAAATTCCCAAGGCTATAAGCGATTAAACGGCCTTTATATACTTCCATAGCGCGTGGCACGTGAGGACCGTGGCACAGAACCATATCGCCACCGGCATCGATTGCGGCATGGGCAAAGGCATAGGGATTGCCGCGATTTTCACCGACAAATAATTCCTCTTGGCGTGTAATATGGGTGCGTGATGACCCTTCTGCACCAATGTGGCAAGAAACAATAGTGAAATGCCCCATTTTCTTTGCTTGTTGTATCAAAGTTCGCGCGCGCGCCAAATCATTCACCGACATTAGACCGGGATTATGACCAAACGCCACAAGTGACACTTTGGTTCCGTCAGGCAAAGTGCGAACCGCGAAACGCATTCCATCTTGATCTGCTGCAGAAACATCAATCCCCGCTTTTGTCAAATTAGCAAATGTCTGTGCGCGGCCTGGTTCACCAAAATCGCGTGCGTGATTATTGGCGTTCGACATTAGGTTAAAACCCGCCTTTGCTAAATATGCGGCGTGGAAAATTGGGCTACGAAAAACATAGCATAAAGCAGGATTAGAACACGACTTCGCACCTTGGGAATAGGTATGGATTGTGCCTTCATAATTGCCAAAAGTAATATCGCTATTTTTGAATAATGCAGCGATTTTTTCGCCAACAACCGCCGCAGCATCGCCATCGGGGGTCACCCTATCATCAAAATACGGACTGGGCCAATCGCTTCCCATCATAATATCGCCCACCGCGACAATACGATAGCCGCGCGGCGCAATTGTGGGCAAAGTGGGCGCAGAGGCTTCAAGAGCTTTTGGCGCAACAGGTTTCGGCATTGACGCTTGATTAGTGTTTGCCTGCGCCGCGAATTGCGCCGAAATTGTAATAAACAAAAAGACAGCAGCAACTAAAACGCCAACAAATCCCATTTGAAGCTTTTTGCTCATACTTTTCAAACCTCTAAACTCAATTACTTTATGGAGACATTTAATTCAGTTGGATATATGCAAAAAGCATCAATATCCAAAATGAAATAATAAATTCTTGAATAAGATATTATATTCTCAAAATACTTATTTCAACACAAATCTTGCCGAAAATAGGCAGTTGATTAAGAACTGCAGTTAAATTAGGGCCACGCACCTCAGGGTAATTGAAGATTAAATCTTGCCCAAAAGCACATCCCGCACTTTCATTGCCTTTTCGACCGCTTTTTCCTTGACGTGACCGTAGCCACGAATTTCTTGGGGTAATTGGGCGAGTTTTAGGGCGGTTTCGAAATTTTCGGCATTTAGTTTTTCTGAAATTGTTTCAAAATCAGCGATATATTGTTTAATCAGCTTTCTTTCGGTTTTGCGTTCCGCATTGCCGCCAAATGGGTCAAGGAATGTGCCGCGAAGGAATTTGAAATTTTTCATAATTCCCAATGCGCCAAAAATCCAAGCGCCATATTTCGATTTAATCGGTAAGCCAGTATGGCGATCTTTTTTCGCGAATAATGGCGGCGCGAGCCATAGAGACACTTTCATATCACCGGTCAAAGTGTCTTTTAAATTCGCCCAATAATCTTGGTTTGAATAAAGCCGCGCCACTTCATATTCGTCTTTATATGCCATTAATTTGAAAAGATTTTCGGCCATTGCATATGTCAATTCTTCACTTCCCAAGCGCGATTTTTCAATTGCTCGAATGCCATCCACTAAATTCTCAAATTTACGCGCCAGGCCTTTGCCTTGATAGGCTTTCAAGAAATCGCTTCTATGGGCAATTAATTCGTCAAGGCTTTTCTTTTCGGGCGCTTTTCTTGGTGGCACTAATTGTTTTAATCTATCGGGGTCGTGGGCTGCTATACGGCCCAAATCAAAAGCAAGCATATTGTCATTAACCGCCGCTTGATTAAGTTTTATGGCACGATAAAGCGCGCGCAATGAAATTGGCACAAGGCCTTTTTGCCATGCATAGCCAAGTAGAACCATGTTCGAAAACATCGCATCATAAAGATATTCATTGGCAATGGCCTCGGCATTTATGCTTTCAATATCTTTGACGGCCTTGCCGAAAAGTTCGATTTTCGGGACAGATTGATATTTGCGATTACGCTCATAAATGAATTCCGAAGTTGGGGCGATGTCCCAATTCGCTACTGCTTTTGTCGTGTCTTTGGAAACAAGTTTTAAAGCATCAAGATTGGTTGCGACAATCAAATCACCGACAATTGCGGCATTGGTTTTGGCAATGGGAATACGTCCGGCATAAATGCGAGTCGAACCACGGGCAATGCGAATATGGGACAAAACCTGCCCACCTTTTTGTGCGAGGCCGGTCATATCAAGCGTGGTTGCATTATTGCCATCAATATGCGCCGCCATACCGATTATTGCTGAAACCGTGGTAACACCCGTGCCGCCAACGCCCATAAACAGAATAGAATAAGGTTTTTCAATCGTCGCCATTTGCGGCAAAGGCAAAAGGGTGGCATCAAATTCAGGGCGCGGCTTAACGCGTTTCGCATTAATTGCGCCTTCGATAGTGACAAAAGATGGACAGAAGCCGTCAATGCAACGAGTATCTTGGTTACAACTTGATTGGTCAATTTCACGCTTTGTGCCTAAATCGGTTTCGATTGGGTGGATAGAAAGGCAATTAGATTGTTTTGAACAATCGCCGCAACCTTCGCAAACGTCGGGATTAATGAAAACGCGCGTGTTTTTGGCCTCCATCAATTTGCGTTTGATACGGCGGCGTTTTTCGGTGGCACACATTTGTTCGTATATGAGAACCGTCACACCTTTTGTTTCTTTCAACATATTTTGTACGAAACCAAGGTCTTTTCGGTCATAAACAGCAACGCTATGCTCAAGTTTGGTGTGATTGTATTTTTCAATATCGTCAGTGACTACTACAACTTTGGCGACACCTTCACCTAATAATTGTTTGGCGATTTGTGGGACACTTTGCCCACTTTCGGTATGTTGCCCCCCAGTCATGGCGACCGCATCATTATATAAAAGTTTATAAGTGATATTGACGCCAGCAGTAACAGCGGCACGAATGGCAAGTGAACCGGAATGCGAATAAGTGCCGTCACCTAAATTGGCGAAAACATGGTTTTCTTTAGTGAATGGCGCTTGGCCGACCCAAACAATCCCCTCCCCGCCCATGTGTGACGTCATATCGGTTGCACGATCCGCCATGAAATTTGCCATATAATGGCAACCGATTCCCGCCAATGCCCGCGAACCATCGGGAACAACAGTTGAAGTATTATGTGGGCAGCCCGAGCAAAAATGCGGCTTTCTTTGCGAATCGCCTTCAAGCAAATGCGCATTTTGTAAGCAATCAGAGGCGCGCGATAATGCCATCAATGCGTTTTTGGTTTTAGTATTTTGACCCAAAAGATTGGCGATTGCGGTGCCAATTTCATGGATTTGCAAAGTCGCTACATCGCTTAATAACGGATTACCATTACAATCTTTTTTGCCGCAAACACATGGGCGTTCATTATCTTTCAAATCATAAAGAATGGCTTTGATTTGACCTTCCATCAATGGGCGTTTGTGTTCGACAACCAATAGGTTTTTATGACCTTTTGCAAATTTCTTGACGATTTCAGCGTCCAGAGGCCAAGGCATGGCGATTTTTAAAATGGAAACGCCCAATTCTTTCGCGCCATTCTCATCAATAGCCATATAATCAAGGGCTTCGAGCAAATCATTATATGCTTGACCTGATGCAATAATGCCGAGCTTCTTTTCATTGGCCTCGGTGACAATGCGGTTAAGGCCATTTGCGCGCACAAATTCCAATGCGGCTGGCAATTTATAATGTCTAAGACGCGCTTCTTTCGCCATTGGCTCGTCACCACGGCGTAAAGATAGACCACCATCGGGCATTTCAAATTCCGTCGGTGTTTTGATTTCAATTCTGTCTAAATCGGTTTTGATTACCGTTCCCGAATCCATGGTGTCTGCAGTGGCAATTAGTGCGACCCATGAACCGCAAAAACGCGACATAGCAATGCCATAAAGGCCGTAATCAAGAACTTCTTGAATATTTGCAGGCGAAAGAACCGGAATTTCGGCGTCAATAAAGGCAAATTCAGATTGACTCGGCAAGGTCGAAGATTTGCAATTATGGTCATCACCCGCAATCGCCAATGCACCGCCAAATTTTGAAGTTCCGGCAAAATTTGCGTGCTTAAAAACGTCACCCGTTCTATCAACACCCGGTGCTTTGCCATACCAAAGGCCGAAAACGCCATCGTATTGGGCACCATCAAATAGGCCCAATTGTTGCGAACCCCAAACCGCCGTAGCGCCTAAATCCTCATTCAACCCAGACCAGAAATGAATATTTTTTTCTTTGAGATATTTTGAGGCCGCCAGAAGTTGCATATCATAGCCGCCCAATGGCGAACCGCGATAGCCTGAAATAAAGCCCGCAGTGTTCAAACCCGACATTTTGTCGCGTAAGGCCTGCTCCAAAGGCAAACGCACCAAGGCCTGAATACCCGTGATAAACACCTTGCCGGAGTTTAGGACATATTTATCCTCTAGGCTTACTTCAATATGCTGCATCGACGTTTTTCCCTTTGGCGTTTGCTCTAATCCAAAAGTTTGTTTGACATTCACATATTTTATGTTTTTATTGTGAAAGCAAGGATTTTGGATTAGCCTCAATCAAAATGATATTGGCATCTTTCCCGAAAAATAACTTATCTATTTTTTGCTCAAATTGCATTTGACACGCAACGTTATTCCCTGTATCGATAAAGATGCGCAATTTTTAACCCTTGATTTCGCTTGCGGGGGCATTAATGACCATAGAACTTGATTCCATTGATTTTCGTATCCTTGAACTTATTCAAGAAGATGCTGCCCTTTCAGTCGCAGAAATTGCCGATAGAATTGGTCTTTCATCCTCCCCTTGTTGGCGGCGCATCAAAAGGCTTGAAGAAATTGACATTATTTCACGGCGTGTAACCTTATTAAACCGCGAAGCATTGGGTCTCGATTTTGAAGTTATGGCAAGCGTTAAATTATCTTTGCCAAACCGCGAAAACCTCGAAAAATTTGAAAATGCGTGCAAAACCTGGCCCGAAGTTGTCGATTGCGCCACTGTCACTGGCGCAGTTGATTATATGGTTCGCATTGTAACCTCCGATATGCATGCCTATGATTCATTTCTGCGCGATAAATTATTGGGAATTGGTCTTGTGTCCGACGTCCAGTCGCGAATTGTAATAAATGTCTCCAAGCGCACCAGCGCGATACCATTGCAACATTCAAAATATAATACGCGACGCAATTAGGGTCAGGACGCTTTCATCTAACACCCTGACCGTAAACACGATTATCTATTATCCAATTGCGCGCGTACACTTTAAAGTCCGGCACGATTTATTCGATATGGTTTTCCGTTCTTTGAAATTATCAGACCTTTTTGTTTCAATTTATTGAAAACTAATAGATCGCAATCGGACAAAACGTGTCCTTCGCGGGTTTTACATAGAATTGATGTAATTTTTCCGTTTTCGGCACGTTCAAATTCGATGCGCCCACCTTTTGCAAGCACATGCAAAGTTCTTTGTTCAAATTTTGAGATATTCATTGTTTTTCCGTATTGAAAATAAACACAATCAGGCGCCCAGTGCATTGGGCGCGGCATTTAGTTCAGGATAATCGCGGAAAATTTGCGATTATCAGGAAAATACAATCTCTGTCATATACCCTCGGTATGAAACTATTTTGTCGAAAATCGACGAACCAAAGTATCACGATTTCGGGAAAATAAAAGCCGTCATTTTGTGTCAACGCCCGATTTTGACGCACGAATCGGTTAAGATAAAGAAATGAATAGTGAAACCGCGCTTTATTTACTGATTGCCATTACTTTTATGACATTTATCGCCGCTGTTTTGGCGTTTTTGGCTATGCAGACTGCCAATAAAAACCGCGCCCATACGACGCATTTGGAAAGTGAGATTGCCAAGCAATTTGCCCTTATTGAATCGGGACTTCGCCATAATTTTCAGAATCTTGGCGATAATTCGATAAATCTCCGCAATGATTTAACTCAGAATTTCACCAGTTTTCGTCAAGAAAACCATGACGGTCGTGAGAAATTGGAAAATTCGCAGAAAGGCGCATTGGAAACTTTCGCAATTTCCCAAGCGCGTGCCTTGGGCGACATAAATCAAACCATCAAAGACCTTTTAGAGATAAATGAAAAACGTGGTGAGGCCATTCGCGAAACCCTTACCAATCAGTTGGAATCACTGCGCAAAGAAAATGAAGACAAATTAGAAAAAATGCGCGCCACTGTTGAAGAAAAACTACAAGGCACTTTGGAGCAAAGATTAGGTGAAAGTTTCAAATTGGTTTCAGACAGGCTTGAAATTGTCCATAAAGGCTTGGGCGAAATGCAAAACCTCGCGACCGGGGTTGGTGATTTGAAAAAAGTCCTAACCAATGTCAAAAGCCGCGGCACTTGGGGCGAAGTGCAATTGGATATGCTATTGTCCGACATGTTGACACCGGATCAATATGAGAAAAACGCGCGCGTAAATCCTGAGAAAAATACAATTGTCGAGTTCGCGATTAAATTGCCGGGCAAATTCGACGATATTCCCTGCTTTTTGCCAATTGATGCCAAATTCCCACAAGAGGATTATGAACGCCTTTTGACCGCCCAAGACACTGGCACACCTGAAGACATTGATAAAGCCGAGGCCGCATTGGAACGCGCCATCAAATTACAGGCCAAAACTATTTCCGAAAAATACATTTGCGTCCCGCACACAACTGATTTCGCAATCATGTATCTCCCGACCGAGGGGCTTTTTGCTGAAACCGTGCGAAAGCCCGGATTTACCCAATCCTTGCAATCTGAGTTTCGCATAATGGTGACTGGCCCAACCACGCTTGCCGCCACCTTATCATCACTACAAATGGGATTTCGGACTTTGGCAATTGAAAAACGTTCGTCAGAAGTTTGGCAAATTCTTGGTGCTGCCAAAGCTGAATTCGGAAAATATGGTGAAGTTTGGGACAAACTTAAAAAGCAACTGGAAACTGCGCAAAATACGGTCGATTTAGCTGGAAAACGCACGCGCGCTATTGAACGCAAATTGCGTGACGTTGAAAGCGTTGAGCTTCCAAACCTAAGCGACGATATTTTACAAATTACTTCTTCCGAGCAAGAATAGAAAAGGCCGCAGAATTAACTGCGGCCTGTTTATTTCTGTTTGAAAGGCGATTAATAAACGCCTTGGCCTACGCCGCCGTCAACCCACATAGAAGATTTGAAAACCATTGCTTGGGATTGCGCTTCTTGAACAGTTTTTTGAGTTGCGAATTGTTCTGTGCGAGTAACCAATAGATATTTGATGCCAGGGCCAAAGCGACGAAGCAATGAACGCTCATTGCAATCTTTTTCGGCTTTTTGCGCAACGCAAATCATATTGCCGACATTATAAGCTAGGGCCTGACCTTTTTGGCATTCCAAGGATTTTCCGCCGTCAAACACCGCTTTGCCATCAACCATGCGACCGACAGTTACAACCATGTGAGTGCCTGCCATACAGCGATAAACTTCACCATTATATTCAGGTGCAACTTTTTCTTCGGCATCAAGGCGTGACGCAGGGTGTGGAATTCCTTTGTCATCCATGCAAACTGCACGAATAGGCAAGACTTCAGTGATGGTTTTGGTTTCCATGACTTGTTTTACAACTGCTGCCTGTTGCTGCATTCCGCCATCGACGGCCAAACCTTCGATCATACCGGAATAGACAGGTGCAGGGGCCATATAGGTTCCGCCGCCGCCGCCCATATACATAACGCCGCCTGATGTGCCGCCACCATAATAAGAGCCGCCACCATTTTGAATTAATGTATTTCCACCAACCGAAATATTTGTGCTGCCGATTGTTGTGCCGCCGACATTTACGCCGACATTGTAAGACGGGACATAAACTCCGGGAACTGCAACAATCTGCGAACCGACAGTGCCGCAGCAGCCTGGTGTGCCTGTGCCGCCTGTAACCACCGGAATATTGGTGATGCCGCCGTTAAAGCTGCCTGAACCGCAACAATTGTCAGCTAAGGCCGCGCCTGATGTCAAGACAAGGGCAGTTGTAACCATTGCGACAGATTTGAAAGAGATGCTCATTTTATAACTCCACGAAACTTATGCTGCCATCAATGCAATTAGAGTGCCAAATTTCCCAAAGGGTTGAATCTAAATTT
The DNA here is from genome assembly GCA_041917055.1 of Hyphomonadaceae bacterium. GTDB lineage: Bacteria > Pseudomonadota > Alphaproteobacteria > Caulobacterales > Aquidulcibacteraceae > Pseudaquidulcibacter. The sequence continues at coordinate 112,133 of JAYRYJ010000005.1, read as the reverse complement.
GAAACACTACCAAATTCGCGAAAAATCCGCGTAATTTATTGAAATAATGACAGTTTTTACCTCGCAATAAATTTAACAAACCGTGGTTTCAACGATTTGTAGATTGAAACGCAATTGAAATGCCGTATCGAAATCGGGCTTTAATCCCAATTTGAAATAGCGTTTTGTTCAATTTTGAACAGTTTTCGCGTTTTGCGAGATAGAATTCTTTCCCATCGGTTCTTTTTTAGAACTTTATTATTCCCGAACCATTTTTATATACTTCCAAGACCCATATTGATGCCATTTTCGCCAATGAGGAGCATAGATTTTTGGTTTTTACCCCCAAAAAGCGTGGCACAACAAATGCTATACAATCAAATTGCAAAGAATAAGTTATCAGAAAGTCAATCATATGCAATTTGCTGCATTACATCCAGAAACCAGATTATTATTGAATTCGTGGCAAAGTCTTAATCGTGAAACAAGGCCACAAAACATCGAAAATCATGATAAATCGCGCGATGCCGCCACTTTGGTAGATAGGCTTTTTATGGCAAGCCGTGTCGCGGATGGGGTTTTTACTTTCACAACCGTCGGCAAGGATTTGAAACTTTGGACCGGGCGCGATTTGAAAGACCATGAAATCGGTTCAATTTTTTACGGGCCTGATAAAGCCTTAATTCGATCATTATTGGAATCTGCTATTTCTGCACCTGGGCCTGCTTTGGCGCGTATAGCGGCATTTGGTGCAGGTCATGGTCAAAGGGCGGAAATTGAAATGGTATTCTTGCCATTAGCTGACAAAAGCGGCCCGGTTCGAGTTTTGGGTCTATTTCAGCCAATTGCACCGACCATAACAATTTCAAGACCGGCATTACGCTTTGCAATCACTGCACTATTGCCGCCAAGCCCACAACAACCGAATAATCCGGGATTGCGTGTGGTTAGTTAACCCGCTTTTTTTGAGGAAGTTTGCGCATCGACATAAGCGCGTAAAACCGCATTCATTCTGGTTAGATGCCCTTTGCCTTGTGACTTGAAAAAATCAAGAACCTTGCGGTCAACACGAAGGTGAACCGATGATTTTGTCTGCGGATAAACAATAACGGCATCCTTCCAAAAGTCAGGGCCTAAATCAACAGGTGCGGCATCAGGTCTGCGCGGATATAACTCACCCCGCGCTTTCATTGCCTTCAACTCCTCGAGGGAAGCACTTTTGATATTTTCGTTTTTCATCCTCACCAGCTATCCATGCGGAAATAATTCTAACTTTGTTCCCACGAATTGTGTAAACAACGACCGAATACTCTTCTTCAAAATGCCCATAAGCGATAAATCGCTTTTCGCCATAGTCAAATCGATTATCTTCCTTTTCAAGAATAGGATTTTCGAAAATAAGAGCGGCTTCGGCAAAATCTATACCATGTTTAAGCCAATTTTGCTCACGCTTATTTTCGTCCCACTCGAAGTCGACAATATTTGTGTACACTTTTTGTGTAGAATTGTCAATTCCCTTATCAGTCATTAGACTAATGCCAACTCTATGACTGCCGAGGTTTTAGCGAAACTTCAAAACCCATCTCATAGATCTGTTTTATTAGTTGGGCTAAATCCGGTGAATTTGAGATGGCTTGAGGAACTGCCTGTGATTCAATATCTTTACGATTCCCATGTTGAGAATTGCTGTCAACAATTTCGCCTATTCCAATTTCATGTTCAAGCGCGGTAAGAACACGCAAAATTCTCTCAGAATGTTTAGAATTAACTCTATACGCCTCATCGCCGTCAAGCATTATCCCCCTAATGAAAGTTCCAGAAAATTCAAATCGCTCGCCAAGCTCCGCTAACGACATATTTTTTGTTTCGTAAACTTTCTTGATTCTGCTTCTAATTGCAGGCACTAAAGGACCATTTTTTTCTTTTTGCAGTTTGTTATACATATCAACACCTTTCCAATTTACGCATCTATTTATCACGTATTTTAACAATGTCAATATTTTTTTAATAAATAATATAATATTTATGCAATAAATAAAATATCAAATTCGCCAATCTTTGACTTCTTACTAGCTTTTCCACTTCTCAACCAGTTCCGGTAATTTCATCAAGGCCTCAAGGAGTTTGCCCAAATGCTCGCGCGTGCGTTCCATTGCGCCTTCTGGGCCTAATTCCCGTTTCATGAATTTTTCAACTACCAGCCCTGCGGCGTCCCAAATGTCGTGTTCGGCGTGAATATTGCGCGCGACACCTTCGACTTGCACCATGGTTTTTTGCAATAGAACTAATTGCGGCTGAAGTTCCATGCCGAATTGTTCTGTGACATCAAACAATTGCATCAAGACTTTACCCATAGATACATCAGATGCTTTGCGACCCCAAATTGGTTCGCAAACTGAACGTAATGCAACGCCAAACTCACCCTCGTGCTCAGTTGAAGGAACATATCCTGCACGAAAATGCACACGCGCCGCGCCGCGATAATCGCGTTTAATAAAGCAATATAGAATTTCTGCCAAATAACGGCGTTCATTATCACCCAACCAACCCATAATCCCGAAATCGACGGCAAAAAGGCGGCCTTGTTTGGTAATTATCAAATTTCCTTCGTGCAAATCGGCATGGAAAAACCCGTATTCAAGCGCGGAAATCAAAAAGCTTCGATTGACATTCATTGCCAAGGTCTTGGCATCAAACCCCGCCAAAGCGCCGTCTTTAGTCAAAGGCGTGCCGTCAATCCATTCAGTTGCCAATGTGTTTTTGGAAACAAATTCCCATTCGACTTTGGGAATGGAAATTAAATTATCAACCGCGCAAATTTGGGCATACGCATCGGCACTCCCCGCCTCTTGGCGTAAATCAATTTCTTTATCCAATGCGCGTTTTATGGTTTCAACCAAAGTGACAGGTTTCACACGCTTCATTTTTGGAAACAAGAATTCGTAAATTTTCGCACCTAATAATAAAGCGTCTAAATCCCGCTTTATTTGCGCCTCTATATTGGGGCGAAGGATTTTTAGTGCCAAAGCACGACCATCTTTTTCAATTTTATAGACTTGGGCCACGGATGCGGCGGCGACAATTTCGCCCAATTCGCCAAATTTTTCCGCCAATCCACTTTCGTCACCCGCACAAAATTCATTTGCCAAAATTTGGCGCGCTATTTTGGTGTCAAAAGGTTTTACGCGATCTTTTAGATTAGAAAGTGCCTTGGCGGGTTCAATCCCCACAATATCGGGCCTAGTCGCTAGAATTTGCCCCAGTTTAATCCAAACCGCGCCCAAACCTTCCAAAGCGATAGACAATCTATCGCCCAAATTTCCGTCTTTTTTAGAGCCGAATCGCAAAAATGCGGCGAAAAACTTGGCGCTTTTTGGCATTAAATGCGAAAATTCATGCGGCAAAAGCGCGTCATAACGTCCAAGCGTATTGATAACTTTCAAAAGGCGAAACAAGCGGCGGGGCATAAATTACTTGACCACCCATCCTTGATGAAGTGCGACCACACCGCCAGTGTAATTGGTGAAAGAAACATTTTTGAAACCTGCATCTTCCATCATAGTTTTGAATGTTTCTTGATCGGGGAATTTGGCGATAGATTCAACCAAATATTGATATGGCGCACCATCGCCGGTTACAAATTCACCAATTTTCGGAATGGCATTGAAGGACCAATATTCATAAGTTTTTTCCAAAACATCAAATGTTGGTTTAGAAAATTCTAAAACCAAAATCCGACCGCCGGATTTTAGAACCCTATGTGCTTCTTTTAGGGCTTTCGGGATATTGGTGACATTGCGAATGCCAAAAGAAATAGTATAGGCATCAGCGGAATTGTCAGGCAGTGGCAAGGCTTCGGCGTCGCAAACCATCCATTCCAATTCGCCATCGCCTCTTTGATTGCGGCCCGCCATTATCATTTCTTGATTTATGTCGGCAACAATAATGCGCGCAGGTTTGCCGCCGCGCCGCGCCATGGCTTTGTCAGCCAATGCCTTAAATCTGCGCGCTAAATCACCTGTTCCACCAGCCATATCGATGATGGTCTCACCGGGGCGCGGATTAAGGCGTGATGCGACCGCATCTTTCCAAATGCGATGCATTCCGCCACTCATAAGGTCATTCATTAAGTCGTATTTATTGGCGACCGCATCAAACACGCCGCGTACCCGCCCGGCTTTTTCATGAGCGAAAACCTGTTGAAACCCAAAACTTACTTTTTCTTCTTTTTCTTTAGTTTCCATTTTCGCGCCTGCTTATCTATTGTGGCTCTATATAACAATCGCGAAATAATAACAAAGAATCCTTGCACTTTTAAAAAAGCGGCGTTTTATCGCACCCTATTTTCGGCGAAATGCCTAATTTTTGACCCAATCAATGACTACATAACAAAAGAGGGAGAAGTTTAAATGAAAAACTTTCTGAAATTTACCGTTTGCGCCTTGGCGCTGGTTGTTACGAATGCGAATGCGCAGGATTTTGTTCCAAAACACAAAGGTTTGATTAAAATCGATTTGAAACTTACCAATGCGATGCCCAATGACAATGCGGCAGTTGAAACCAAATATGTCAATGATGGCGCTTTGATTGGCGGCACACCTTTAAATCTTGATATCACAGGGGTTTATGTAAAGTCTGACAATTATTTTACGCCCGCGATTGGTATTGAATATTTTGTAACAGATAATATTTCAATCGAACCAATTATTGGCGGTGCGAAACAAAAATCATCTTCTGTCGCAAATGCTTCGGAACTTAATGTCCCGCCGACTTTGTTTACTGCGGCACAATTTAGTCAAACTACAGAATTCATGGCATATTCGGCGATTGTTACTGCGAAATATCACTTTATGCCTGATAAGAAATTTTCACCATATTTAGGCCTTGGTGTGGCGCAATATTGGTTTGATGATGAAAAAATCTCATCTGGCGCACCAATTAAATTGGAAAATTCTTCTGGCTATGGATTGCAAGGTGGTTTCGATTATGCCTTTGCCAAAAATTGGTCTTTGAATATTGATGCCAAAAAAATGTATTTTGACATGAAATCAGAAGGCAAAGACCCATTTGGCGGAACAATGACCGGCAAATATAAAGCCGATCCATTGATAGTTTCCATTGGCGCGGGCTATCGTTTCTAAGCGATTGAGCAATCTTGTGGCTTTGTAAAATGATTTGGGTTAAGGTCACTCATTATGAGTTTACCACCACCACCAAGACAATACCGACCCAATGTCGGACTGTTGATTTTTAACGAGGCGCGCCTTGCCTGGATTGGGCGTAGGCGCGGGTTTCGCGGCGATTATTGCTGGCAAACCCCGCAAGGCGGCATTGATAGAGGCGAGGATTTTCTAGAAGCAGCAATGCGCGAACTTACCGAAGAAACCGGAATAAATTCCGATTTGGTAGAGGTTCTTGAGCGCAATGACGAATGGCTTTGCTATGATTTCCCCGCCTTTATGCGCAAAAACAAATTGAATAATTATCGCGGTCAAGCGCAATTATGGTTTGCCCTTGAATTCAAGGGTGAAGATTCAATTGTGAAATTAGACAATCATTCCCAAATCGAATTTGACGATTGGCGTTGGGAAAAATTGGAAAATCTTCCCAATCTTGTTGTACCTTTCAAACGCGATGTTTATGAAAGAATGGCGAGCCGTTTCGCGCATTTGGCCAAAAAATGAAGCCACCAATTCTTTTCATTCATGGCGCATTTGCAACGTCGAAAGCGTGGGACAAAATTGTGCCGTTTTTTGAAAATGCGGGCTTTTCGACTTATGCCCACACATTGGCGGCGGATTTGCGTGTCAAAAATGATCCCTCACCCGAATTGGCGCGCCTGACTTTGGCTGATTACGCCAATGAATTATTGGGCGTGATAAAGGATATTGAGACCAAGCATGGAATAAAGCCCATATTAATTGGTCACTCAATGGGCGGGCTTTTGGCGCAATATTTGGCGACACTTAATGTATGTAGCGCGGCGATTTTTGTAACCCCCGCCCCGCCCAAGGATTGCATAATAAAATCGCCAGTAATTCTATTCACATTTCTCAATATTGTTTTGGCGAATGATGAAAATAGATCCTATAAAACCTGGCGCATTGGCAATGATTGGGGTGTCTTTAATTTAGTGCCAAAGGCAGAACGCGACGCACTTTATGAGGAATTTGTATTTGAATCTGGTCATGCCCTACACAATCTTGCTTATCCCGAACAGGATTTGAATCAGATTGGCATTATTGATGAAAACCTAATTAAATGTCCGGTTTTGGTTATAGGTGCTGGGCAAGATCGCGGCACTTTAACTGCTTGTCACCGCAAAATGGCCAAGAAATACCAGCGCATTGGCGGCGAATATTTCGAATATGAAAACGCTGCCCATATGATAATCTGCGAACCCATTGCACCAAAATTAACGCGCGACATGATTGGTTGGATTGAGAAATTAATTTAGAAGTTGTTTTTTCGTTGACACAACTGAAAACTAGTGTTTCACTGATTAATAAAAATCAGAGGTGTTTTAATGAAAATTTTTCAGTTCACTTTTCTTGCGGTAATCGGGCTGCTAACGAGCGCTTGCTCGACAATCGATATATCCGAAGGCAATGCAAGCTTAGCGAATTGCTATTCGGAAAGCAAAATTAGCGATGGAAAAATAGTTAGGGTTATCCCTTTAGGCAAACTTAAACGTGCTAAAAAACCCTGCAACATTGACCAAATGTCATTTTCTGTGAAAGAAGAAGGTGAATATCAGCCTAACTATCCGATCATTTCTGCTGACGAAAAGTCTAAGAACAAAAATTCCGAATCATTAAAGACTCAAGAAGAGATTAATTTTGCGACTTTTAAAGCCGAAGAATATCAAGTAAAAAAAATAATGAATTATCTGAAAAAAGCAACATATGACTGTGTCGCAGATAGCAAGCCAGTTAAGTGCGAGTCTTTATACGATGATGCTTTCGACGAAGCCTCACCAAAGAAGAAAAAAATGCCAATAAAGATATTGATTTTCGCTCATGGCGGCTTGGTTGAACATGAAAATGCCGTCGCAAGCGCAGAATATATGGCTCCGAAAATGATCGCTGACGGCTTTACCCCTTTGTTTCTTTTTTGGGACTCCGACTTCACTTCAAGCTATGGACAGGCAATCTCAAATATTCAAGACGGTGAACACGAAAATATAGGCGTTTTGTGGGACGCGCCAACACGAGTTTTTGGTGACGTTGGAACTTCAATTGTTCGCGCACCGGAAAATTTAGGCAAACAACTTTGGCGTTGGACACAAACCGATGTTGTTAAGAAAAATAAGAATTTTTCGCAATTTAAGGCAGATAATTACGACGCTAAATCGGCGCCGCCGTACTTGCTGAATCCAAATCCGCTTGATAAGAAAGAAGAAAAATGTCGGGAATTTTGGGATTTTGCCTCCACCGATTCGCCTAGAGATTGTGCAAACCTTATTTTCCCAGGTTTAGGACATGCGGGAAGTTTTGAACAGAATAAGCTACTAATAAATGGGTATGCACCAAGCGGAACAGATATTGCAGGAAATACAATATTGCTTCTTCCTAGGACAGTGGTTTCAGCTGTAGGACTGGGTATTGGCACTAGGTCGTGGGACAATATGATTAGGCGGTCAAAAATCGCATTCTCGCAGCGACTAAAAACCAATTATGAGTGTGACGCTTCAAATCAATGTGATGGTACTGATACTGAAAAACTCAAAAAGCTCTTGACGCGCACCAATGAGTCAAAAGATGGACAATTCAAAGACGGGAGTGATGGAGCATTTTATCGATTTTTTGAAAGGTTAGAGAGCGTAGTTTCGACAGGTATTCTTGACAGTGAAAACGGTGCGAGACCGGAGTTTTATTTTTTCGGACATTCAATGGGAACGATTGTTGGCAATGAAATTCTTTATCGTTTTCATAGATTGAACTTTAAAGACATAGTATATATGGCGGGTGCAGCCAGTATTCGTGACACTAATTTAGCTTTAACCGAAGCGCTTAATTCCGAGAAATCAAGTGTTGAAAAATATTGTCCCGAAGCACTTGATCTGAAAAGATGCCCAAAACCAAAGTTTTATGACCTAGTGCTCCATCCACTTTCCGAATCTCGTGAAACAGGAGAAAATTATTTCAGTTTACAATCGTTCACACCGCGTGGCAGTTTGCTCGAATGGATTGACGAATATTTTGAAGGACCGAGACTTCCATATGACAAGACTGTCGGAAAATGGAATAATATGAAGAAATCTTCCTATAACCTTCAGGGAGACGTTCGAATGAATACAACAATTTTGGTATTCCCGCCACGTCTTTCAGAAAAAATTTGGAATTCCCACCCTGACAGCGCCAATTGCGCAGAAAGCGGCAACGAAATTTGCTACCCTATTCGTCATGGCGACTTCGACGATTTCACTTTTTGGCGCCCAGAGTTCTACAAAGGCAAGGGAAAATCTAACAAAAATTTTCAATAGTGTCCGAATCTAAGCCGCTAATTTCTTGGCCTTTTTAACTTTTGCCAAAGCGCGTTCGCGTTTTAGGCGCGAAAGATAATCAATAAATAACACGCCGTTTAAATGATCCATTTCGTGTTGGATACAGGTCGCGAACATACCCTCGGCGATTTCGGTTTTTTCTATTCCATTTTCATCAAGGTATTTTAAAGTCACTTTCGCAGGGCGGTGAATTTCTTCGTAATATTCGGGGACAGAAAGGCAGCCTTCTTCATAAGGTGCGGTTTCTTCTGTTTTTTCCAAAATTTCCGGATTAATGAAAACCCGCGGCACGCGCACATCGGGTTCGCCCTCGGCATTTTTGCCCCATGCCAAATCCATAACCAACACCCGCAAAGGCACACCGATTTGAATTGCGGCAAGGCCGATACCCTTGGCCTCATACATTGAATCAAGCATATCCTGAATGAGAGCGCGGATTTCATCATTCACGCTTTCAACCGGTTTTGAAACCTGTTTAAGAACCGAATCCGGAATAGTTATGATAGGTTTGATTGCCATGCCGCCTAGATAAAGCGCTTTCACCAAAAATCAAGTGATTACGGGTTTTTACACTCTTTTTTCATGTTTAACACAGTCTCACCACTCATTAGGCCAAGGTTTGAGATACAACCGGCACCATTTTTGTCAAACATTACAGAATAAGGCAGCGCCTGTTCAGGGTTGCCGAAATATTCCAAAATTCCAAGGAAGTTTTTTGGCACATGAACAATAATCGCGCCATTATCTGTGGCATTTTTCAATAGTTTTTGTTCGGTTTTACCATAAGTTTGCGTGGCGATAATAATTGGCATTCCGGCTTTTTGTTTTATCGCTTTGAAATTGGCGATTTCCACACGACAAGGCGGACAATTTATACCCCAAAACATCAAAAGCGAGTCCTTGCCTTTGAACTTCATAGCACTAAAGTTAGACCCGTTCCCAGCATAAACCGCCCCATCAAGCCCCGAAAGACGCGGGCTATAGTCTTGTGCAAAAGCGGACGCGGCAAAAAGCGCAATTATTGCGAACAGAAACTTCAAATTATCAATCCAAATTATTCAAAACCTCTTTAATCGTCGAAAATAATTGGTCAATATGGTTTTGTTCTATGATTAATGGCGGTGAAAGGGCGATTATGTCGCCGGTTACGCGAACCAAAACCCCGCGCTCATAACATTTCACAAAGGCGTCATAGCCGCGCGCGCCGATTGCACCCCCACGCGGCGCGAGTTCAATTCCGGCAATTAGGCCGATATTGCGTATATCAATGACGTTCTTTGTGCCTTTTAACGAATGCGCGGCCTGTTCCCAAATTGGTGAAATTTCTGCGGCGCGTGTAAATAAACCATCGCGCTCCATAATATCCATTGTCGCAAGACCCGCCGCACACGCCGCCGGGTGGCCCGAACAAGTATAGCCATGAAATAATTCAATGAGATTTTCAGGCCCATTCATAAAGGCATCATGCACTTTGTCATGCGCAAAAACCGCGCCCATTGGCAAAGCACCATTATTTATGCCCTTTGCTGTTGTGAAAATATCGGGCTTCACACCAAAAAATTCACTCGCGAATGGCGTTCCCAAACGACCGTAACCAGTAATGACTTCATCAAAAATCAAAAGGCAACCGACGCGGTCACACGCGGCGCGCAATTCTTCGAGATAGCCAATCGGCGGAACCAAAACCCCGGTCGAACCCGCAACCGGTTCAACAATAACAGCGGCAATGGTTTCGGGGCCATGAAGTGCGGCAATTCTGTCTAATTCTTTTGCCAAATCAGCGCCATCTTGTGGCTGTCCTTTGGCAAAGGCGTTTTCGGGCAAATGAGTGTGTGGCAAATGATCTATATAAGGAAGGGTTTGGAAAACGCGGCGATTATTAACCAGGCCACCCACCGAAATCCCACCGAAATTCACGCCATGATAGGCGCGTTCACGCCCAATCAAACGCACGCGCCGCCCATCACCTTTTGCCTGATGATAAGCGAGAGCGATTTTAAGCGCGGTTTCAACACTTTCCGAGCCTGAATTTGTGAAAAACACATGCCCGAAACCTTCGGGAGCAATTTTGGCAAGCCTTGTGGCAAATTCAAAACTTATAGGATGGCCCATTTGAAAAGACGGCGCATAATCAAGCTGTGCCATTTGCCGTGTGACGGCCTCAGTAATTTCTTTGCGCCCATGCCCCGCATTTACCGTCCAAAGTCCCGCCGTTCCGTCCAATATCTTTCTATCGTCGTGGGAGGTATAAAACATACCTTCGGCGGAAACCAAAAGGCGCGGATTGGCCTTAAACTGCCGATTGGCGGTGAATGGCATCCAATAATTTTTTAAGTCAGGCGTGTTAGACATTTAACCCTCGAAAACATTTATTCAATTTTGTTATAACAAAGATTGCACGAGTATAGGGTTTTGGCAAGGGTTCAAATTTCTTTTGGCTTCATTTTGGAATGGCGAATGTGAAGTATTTGAACTGTTTCAGCGACAATTCGAAAAACGATTCGGTAATTGCCGAAAATCAAATGGCGAATTTCGAAATCGTGGAATGCGTTTTCAATGGCGAGGGGGCACCGTTGTGGACTCATACTTAAAGATTCTATCGCTTCCCTTATATCAGAAAGCCAATTTTTGGCGGCTTGATAATTGTCTTGAGCTATGAATTCATAAAAAGAGTGAAGCTCGAATTCAACCGCCGGTTCATAGACAATTTTATGCTTTTTCAATTTGGCGGCTTTCCCCTATGCGTTTTTCAAGCCTAGAAAACAAAGTGTCTGAATCTATACCCTTTCCCGCATCAAGGTTTTTCACCGCTTTAGCTATCGCTTCCAAACTCTCCAACAAATCCACCATTTCTTGATAGCCTTCAGCATCTTGAATAACGATTTCCGCTTTGCCATTTACCGTTAGTATCTCGGGGGCCTTGGTTTCTTTTAAGCGTTTTATGTGTTCAGCAGGTTTGCGTGAAAATTCAGAAACAGGGCGAATGGCTTGAACACGGAACATGATTGACCTCAACAGAAAATAAACAGATAATTTTCTGTTTAACACAATTTCGTGAATCTCCAAAACAAAAACGCCGCCCTGAGGGGCGGCGCTTTTAAATTCAATTGTCTTGAGGCCTATGCCATTGCTTTGACGCGTGCGCTAAGTCGGGAAACTTTGCGTGAAGCAGTGTTTTTTGCGACAACGCCTTTGGTCACAGCGCGCATGATTTCCGGCTCAACGACTGCGAAAGCAGCTTTAGCAGCGTCTTTGTCGCCCGCTTTAACCGCATCTTCAAATTTGCGGATAGTGGTTTTAACGCGCGAACGACGTGCAGTATTAACTTCGGTACGGCGAACAATTTTGCGGGTCGCCTTTTTAGCAGATGTAGTATTTGCCATTTCAATTCCATATTTGCGCCAAATTCGGCACAGTAAAATAAGCCCGAAACGGGCATAAAATCTTTCGGTGCGACTCTATGCCTAAAGCCCCTTAAAGAGTCAAGGCTGGGTCTCACTAAAAGACTGTTTATTTGCCTTTAAATTCAGCTTTGCGCTTTTCAGTAAAGGCCGCCATGCCTTCTTTTTGATCCTCGGTCGCGAATAGAGCGTGGAAAATTCGGCGTTCGAATCGCAAACCTTCGGAAAGCCCGCTTTCAAACGCTTGATTAACGCTTTCTTTGGCAGCCATTACCGCCAAACGCCCCATTGAGGCGATGGCTTTTGCGGTTTCAATTGCATTGGGCAATAATTCCTCAAGCGGAACGATGCGCGCCACAAGTCCCGCTTTTTCAGCCTCATTCGCGTCAATCATGCGCCCAGTAAGAACCATTTCCATGGCCTTGGCTTTGCCGATTGCATGAACTAATCTTTGCGTGCCGCCCGCGCCAGGTATAACGCCCAATTTGATTTCAGGCTGGGCAAATTTCGCATTATCGGCGGCAATAATAAAGTCACACATCATGGCAAGTTCGCACCCGCCACCCAGCGCAAAACCCGCAACGGCGGCAATTATCGGCTTTCTGGCCTTTGACGCGCTTTCCCAATTAGAAGTGATGAAATCGCCGCCATAAGCATCAGCAAAAGTGAAGCCTGCCATTTCTTTTATGTCCGCGCCCGCCGCAAAGGATTTTTGCGAGCCGGTAATAATGGTTGCGCCAATCGCATCATCTGCCTCAATTTTGGCGACGGCATTTGACAATTCGCTCATCAGCTTTGAATTAAGCGCATTCAAAGCCTCGGGCCGGTTTAAGGTTATAATTGCGATATTTTCTTGGGTCTCAAAGAGAATGGTTTCGTAGGTCATGTCCCCATTTAGTCCCCGTGCCCCTTTATGCCAAGCATTATTTCTGACATTTAGGGCAAAAGAAGGTAGAGCGACCGCCTTGTACAATCCGACTAATTATTCCATCGCATTTTGGTGTGGTGCATGGTTTTCCTTCGCAATCATAGGCCAAGAAGCGTTCTTGAAAACCGCCCAAATTACCGTCGGCCTGCCTATAATCATTCAAAGTGCTGCCGCCTGCGTTTATAGCTTCAATAAGTGTTGCTTTGCAGTTTTCCACCAATAAATCGGCCTCTTTCTTGGAAAGGCTATTTGCGGGGCGTTCGGGGTTGATATGACTTTTGAATAATGCCTCGCAAACATAAATATTGCCAAGACCGACCACAATTTCTTGGTTTAGTAGCGCAAGTTTGATTGGCGCAGCTTTTTTGCCAATGCGTTTTAACAGTGTGCCGCCATCAAAATTGCCATTCAAAGGTTCGGGGCCAAGATGGGCGAAATGGCGGCATTTGTCGATCTCGTCCGTCTTTACAATATCCCAAAGACCAAAGCGGCGCGGGTCATTGAAAATAAGTTTGAAATTATTTTGTGATTTTTCTAATTCTAAATTCACATGGTCATGGATTGCTTTGTCGCCGGTTTGATAGAGGTATTCGTCAAATTTTAGGGTTTGATTTTCACCAACCAAGGTCAAGCGACCACTCATGCCTAAATGGATGATAAAAGAATTGTCATTATTCAAATCACCGACAATATATTTGGCACGGCGATAAAGATTGGTAATTTCTGCGCCAATTAAAAACTGTGCAAAGCCATGCGGATATTCAAATCTAAGCCTTTTATCGCTGGTCTTAACCGATTTTATGCGCGCACCCGTCAAATGGGGTTTTAAGCCGTTAATAATTGTTTCAACTTCGGGAAGTTCGGGCATTATTCCTCACAATGCAACAGGGAGTGCAAGAGAAGCATCGATTCGTCAAGTGCATACCTATCTCGTGTAAATCCTACCTGAGCACCGCAGAAAGCAGCCGACGCGCCAATCGGCCAAAATAACCAACCCATGGACAATTATCGGAACCGTGGGAGGTTTTTGCGGGAGAGCGTTTCTAATTCAATCTGAATTGCTATGGCGCAGGATTTTTGTGGCGCGGCTTTGAGTTCTTTTCCGAAGGAGTATTGCAATACTTCAAGGAAAAAACTCAAAGATGGCGACGCAGAAAGACAAGTCAGAGCGATGCAGATTAAATTAGAAACGCTCAAGTTTGAGTCGAGTGGAAGGAGGTCTGCGCAGCGAGGAGCGGAGCGTAAGTTTATCCTACGTGAGCACCGCAGAAAGCAGCCGACGCGCCAATCGGCCAAAATAACCCCAAAAACAAAAAAGAACAGCCGCACTACGGGGTGCGGCTGTGAAGTAGTGAGAGGCACAACTGCCTATCAGGGAGCTTTTTTGAGCCTTACGGCCCGAAACTAGAATTTAAAGCCAACGCCAGCAGAAATTACCAATGGGTTGACAGTAACATTTGATTTGTAAGCGCCGCCTGCAACTTTTGCATCGGTTTTTACGAAATCATATTTAACGTCGAAATTGTATGACATATTGGTGGTTGTGTTATAGTCAAAACCTGCTTGAAGAGCCAAGCCACCTTTGTTTTTCAAATCAACTGCCAAAGTGCTTGATTTTTTGATTGAATAATAAAGCATGTGTGAATAGCCAGCACCAACATAAGGAACGAAAGCAGTTCCGGTGTTGAAGTGGTATTTAGCAGTGATATTTGGTGGAAGGATCCAAACTTTTGCCAATTCGTCAGACGGAGTTGCATTCAATGCAGCTTTGATTCCTGGAACTGAAACAGTGTGACGAGTTACACCGGCGATTGCTTCAACAGAAACTGCATCAGTTAGGTAATACTCAATGCCGATAGTTGGAGTGACATAATTGCCAAGCGCAACATTCAAAGTGGTGTCAGCACCAGCAGCAGTCAAAACGTCACCTTTTTCATTTGGTGTTACGCTTGTGACGCGAACGTCTAATTTGATAGTTCCTTTTTTTGCAACTTTCAATTCGTCTGCAAACGCACCGCCAGCAGTAAGAGCAAAGACAGCGACAGAAGCAAGGATTAATTTTTTCATTTCTATTCCCCTCAGAATATTCCGGTCGAACCCCGACCGTTAGGATCGTGTTGATAAGCCCTAATCGGCCTGTTGCACTGCAATAACAATTGGTCAGTCTGTCGCGCGGCGGCCTGTCGCAGGTGGCAATTATCCTCCCCCGCTTGCAGGGGAGGGGGACCACACGCAGTGTGGTGGAGGGGGCATCCCCCTATCCCACAAACAAACTTGTAACCTTTTCACCCAAATCATCGTATTAAGCATCATGGCGCATTTAAACAGTGAAAAATGGCGGGAATATTTGGTTGCATCCATGCGTGGCGATGCCAATGCCTATCGCTTTTTATTGTGTGAATTGCGGATTTGGTTGACGGCCTATTATTCAAAACGAATACATCGCGATGAAATTGAAGATTTAGTGCAAGATACATTATTTGCAATTCACAATAAAAAACAAACTTTTGACCCAAGTCGCGAATTTTTGCCTTGGTTAATCGCGGTCGCAAGGCATAAATTAATCGATAAATTAAGGCGAAATGTAAAATACCTCGCGGAAAGCCTTGATGATGACATTGCCGCCGAAAGCAAACAAGAAATGTGCGCGCGCCATGATGTCGAAAAATTATTAAACCTTATAGAGCCGCGCCAGGCGCAAATTATTTCAATGCTAAAATTAAAAGAAATGACAATCGAAGAAGTGTCTTTAGAAACCGGCCATTCACAGGCTTCGGTCAAGGTCATCGCCCATCGCGGCCTCAAAGCCCTGCAAGCAAAAATTAGGGAGGTCGAAAATGATTGACCCTTTTATTGATCAATTGGTATTAGATTTAAAGCCCGCGAAACCGCTTAGAAATTGGATGTTTGCGATTTTATGCGCGTTTGGTGGAGTTGCCGTTTTTGCATGGGTCTTTGCCACACTTGGCATCCGTGCCGATTTTGCCGATGCAATGGCAAATGGAACAATGTTTTGGAAAAGTGGGGCTTTGTTGATTGCACTTATTGGTGCATTAATCTTGGTGTTCACTTTATCGCGGCCCAATAATAATTCGCGAATTTTTCATATGATTCCTTTCGCAATCGTCTTTTTGATTGTTGCGGCACAGTTTTATTTGCAAATTCCGGTTTCGAATTTAGGGCATGAAATTACGCATACGAATTTTGGCGGATGGGCGTCATGCCTTTCTATTATTGTCATTGGCGGGGTCGCGATTTTGGGCGCAATATGGCAGTTTTGGATTAAAAATACTGCATCAAATCGCCCGATTTTATTGGGTTTTGCAGCGGGCATTTTAAGCGGTGCAATAAGTGCATTTGCCTATTCATTCCATTGCAATATGGACGGCGCGATCTATTATCTTACCTGCTATATAATCCCGATTACGGCAATTGGCGCGATTGGCGCTGCATTTGGAACGCGTTTAAAATGGTAATTTATTTTGCAGCGTTTTTGAGTTAAATGGAATAATGAAACAGTCTTCGCTTTATTCCAAAATCGCCAAAAATGCCGCAAAATTTACCGGAAAACCCATTGTTTTCACTTTGGCTTTGGCAACCATACTAATTTGGATAATTACGGGGCCGATTTTTCATTTTTCCGATACTTGGCAATTGGTGATTAATACGGGAACGACCATTATAACTTTTCTGATGGTATTCTTAATCCAAAACCAACAAAACCGCGACACCGAAGCCATTCAGATAAAACTTGATGAATTAATTCGCGCCACCAAAGGCGCGCATAATGCATTGTTGGATCTTGAAGAATTAGAAGAAGAAACTTTAGACGAGTTTCGCGGTAAATATGAAAAACTCGCTCGTGATGCGCGCGTAAAACTTGCAAAAGGTGAAGACGATACAGAGCAATCCCTTGATTTAGGCGGGATTGAGGACCTGAACTGAAAAATTAAACCATAACGCGAAGATTTTACTTGCGTTCTTTTTATGTTCTGTTATTGTTCCCTCTATATTCAATTCCGACTCAGGGGTGTGGAAATTTCGGATGCGAAACAATTGGGGGCGTGAATGGTCGCGAAAATTGTTACTTATGCCTTTGACGGCGCCCGCGCACGACGTGTTGATGTGCAGGTTCAAATTACTGAGGCTGGGGCAAACCCCTATTTTGCAATCGTCGGATTAGCCGATAAAGCCGTGGGTGAAAGCCGCGAGCGGGTTCGTTCGGCATTTGCCGCAATTGGCCTTGCCTTGCCATTGATGCGGGTTGTCGTGAACCTTTCACCCGCCGATTTGCCGAAAGAGGGTTCGCATTATGACGCGCCGATTGCTTTGGCGGTTTTGGCGCAAATGGGGATTATTCCCCTTGACGCTTTGGATAATTTAGCATGTATGGGTGAATTGGCACTTGACGGTTCGTGGCTGCCGATTGCCGGTGCATTGCCTGCCGCTATTGCCGCCAATGAAGAAGGCTTGACCTTTGTTTGCCCGCAAACTGCTGCGCCGGAAGCGGCTTGGTCGGGCGGTAAGGTCATTGGTGTTACGTCTTTAATGGCGATGATAAACCAAATTCGCGGGCTTGAAATTATCGCCCCTGCCAAAGCGGGTGAGTTAATGGAAGATAATTTCGCCCTAGATTTAAAAGACGTGCGTGGTCAGGAGCAAGCAAAACGCGCGCTTGAGGTCGCCGCTGCGGGCGGGCATAATCTCCTAATGGCGGGGCCACCGGGCGCGGGTAAATCCATGCTTGCACAAAGATTGCCAGGGATTTTACCGCCACTTAATGCACGCGAATTGCTTGAAGTTTCGATGATTCATTCGGTGGCGGGTGCTTTGGCAAAAGGCACATTAAACCGAACACGCCCATTTCGCGCGCCACATCATTCAGCTTCAATGGCGGCCCTAACCGGCGGCGGAAATAAAGCAAAACCGGGGGAGGTTTCCCTTGCCCATCATGGCGTTTTATTTCTTGATGAATTGCCGGAATTTGGTGTCCAAGCATTGGACGCCTTACGCCAACCATTGGAAACCGGTGAAGTTGTGGTGGCGCGTGCCAATCGCCATATCACCTACCCTGCGCGTTTCCAATTAATTGCCGCTATGAATCCTTGTCGGTGCGGGGCACCAAATGGGCGAACTTGTGGCAAGGCACCAAAATGCATGGCGCAATATCAAAGCCGGATTTCGGGGCCACTTTTAGATAGAATTGATATTCAAATTGATTTGCCCGCTGTTTCGGTATGCGACCTATCCCAACCCATTGCCCAAGAAGGCACAAAAGAAGTCGCGGCGCGGGTCTTGATGGCGCGCGAAATGCAAGAAGAAAGATATGGGTCAATCGACATAAATCCGCGCCTCAATAATGTAATTTCGGGCGCTCTTCTTGATAAATACGCTGAACCGGATTTGGACGGACGCAATCTTTTGACCAAAGCTGCCGAAAAAATGGGTCTGTCGGCGCGCGCCTATCACCGCACCTTGAAAGTTGCGCGCACAATTGCCGATTTAGATGGTAAAGACGCGATTAGGCGCATCCATATCGCCGAAGCCTTGGCATATAGGCGCACCGACCCGATGGAAGAAGTGGGTAAAATGACGCAAACACCAAGTAAAGCCTATCTTTGATTTATTTTCTATTGTTCGACCGCATTTTTGAAATAGCGCCAAATCCCCATAGCATGTCCGTGGCCAATTCCATATTGCTCTGCCAAATAGTTCTTTACCATGGTTGCGGTTGTGCCTTTTTTTGCAAATCCCGCGTCCTTCAAAATTGCCAAAAACTCACGCCAATTCTTGCCGGTTTTGGTTTCAACACCTGCCATATATGTATCAAAATCCATTGCCATTTTTAGCCCGCCACACCCGTTGAGCCAAAACCACCTTCCCCACGCTCGGTTTCGTCTAATGCCTCGGCCTCCATCCAAACCGCTTGGGTCACGGGGGCGATTACCATTTGGGCAATTCTATCACCGCGGCGAATTTTGAAGGTTTCCCAGCCGTGATTTATCAAAATAATCCCAACTTCACCGCGATAATCGGCATCAATAGTTCCCGGGCTATTGAGGCAGGTAATACCATTTTTCAAAGCAAGACCGGAACGCGGCCTGATTTGGGCCTCAAAATTTGGCGGCAAAGCGATTTTCAAACCAGTGGGCACTAGTGCGCGACGACCGGGCAAAAGCTCGATAATTTCGTCTTCGGCGATTGCCGCGCGCATATCCATTCCTGCAGATTGCGGTGTTTCATAAGCAGGCATAGGCAAATCGCCAAAATGCGGCAGTTTCGTAACCGCAATAATCGGGCGAATATCTTTGGGCTTTACGCCAACAATTTCGCTATCGACGGTTTCAAATTCTTTTTTCTTGCCAAAAGTTCCAAATGGTTTTTGCACTTAACGCCCCCAAACAAGAATAATATTTGGCGCGATTCGTAATGACAAAAACAGCCCTTATTCGCATTCATAGCGATAAGAATCAGGCCCCCACCAACCACCGCTCCAAGAATGGGTGAAACTCGATTTATGCAGTTTTTTCATATAAAACAATGCATGATCTGACCATTTCTTGGTTTCAACAAATTCAGGCGAATTTACATTGGCTTCAAACGCGCCAATTGCGCGCGCCAATTCTTTGCAATGGCCTTTACCAATTGGCTTTTTGTCCTTCACCAAAAGATTTTCCATGGTTTTCGAATATTTGCACAAGTCTGAAATACCGTCATTGGCCCATTTAGGGAAGCTATTGTGGTTTTTTGAATCATTATAGAATCCGCAAACCAAAACTAAATCCTTGGCGGATTTTTCATTATTATAATAAACCATATCGGACATTATATCGCCAAAGCGCCACATAAAACTCTCATAATCTTTTTTGATTTCCTCGCTTTTGAAGGCCGTAGGATTTGCGCCCAATTCATCGGTTTGCGCGCTAGCAAAAGATGAAATCAAAGTTGTGAGACCTATAAATAGCCAAAAATTCAAATTCTTAATCATAATTACCCCTTTGAGGCGTTAAATAATTAGCGAATTTGGCAGATTTGTGGCGGCCTATTTTTTAAGCGAAGCAGATTGCCGCGCGGGCTTAAGATGCGTGAAATCAGGTAAAATCTTGATTTTCATACCTTTATCATTGTCATCATCGTCGTCATTAAGACCCATAATGCCAATGCCCATTCCGACCGAGCCAAAGGTTATAGCGAAAAAAATATATAAAAGCGGAAAAACAATAAATTCAAGATGATTGACGCGCGCCAAAGTTCGCAAACCCGCGACATCAAGCCAAAGAAAAATGCTAAGAATCAACCAGCCAAAGAAAACCCCAATCGCCAAATGCCGAAGCAAAAAGCCAAATAACTTCCGCCGCGAGTCTTCTTCATCTTTCCAATACATGATTAGCCTTTTACGAAACCAACCAAAACACAGATTGCGGCCTTTGGCAATTGCGACAAAATGATATTTTGCGAAAATACGTGAGCTGTTTAATTCACAACCAAAACAACACCTGTAAGTATCGCAATATAATGCAAAGCGGCGGCGGTTATTACGTGCCCATGCCAAATTGCGCGGCGGAATTTAAGTTTTTTCATCATATAGAAAATGACGCCGATTGTATAAACCAAACCGCCCGACGCTAAAAAAATCACCGATGGCAAATTAAGGCCCGCCGACATCGGCTTGATGGCAACCACCGCAAGCCAACCAAGACCCAGATACATCAAAACCCAAAAAAACTTGCCAATCCCTGGAAGGAAAACTTTGCCGAAAATGCCAATTCCCGCAATAACCCAAACAATTGACGTCATGGCAATTGCCCAATTTCCAGTCAATGCCTGTGTCGTAAATGGCGTATAAGAAGCTGCAATCATTAGGAAAATTCCGGCGTGATCAAGACGGCGCAAAAATGGCTGAAACTTTTCGGCCGCAAAATTATAGGCCATTGAAAAAGATAACATTGCCACCATTCCGAAAGAATAAATCGAAATTGCCGCAACTTTGCCGATTAGACCGTGCGAAACCGAAATCCCAAGGGCAACGCCGCCGCCGAACAGCGCCAATGCAAGGCCGACAATATGCACAATCAAATCTGCGCGCCGCGCCCAAATTGTTGGATAATGGAAATCTTTAAATGTCATTCTGTGCCCGCCTTAGGATAAATCCGCATTTATGCAAATTTATGACACAGGCGTCAGTTTTTGTCACGAAAAAAATTTATGCAATCTGTTACAAAAAATGCCGCCGTGTTTTCACACGACGGCATTTGGGTTTTAAACCCGTTCCCCCACCAAAACATTTAATCGAATAAAGCGTCCAATGCGTCTTGATCCATTGATGCGCCGCCTTCGCTAAACATTGCATCAATATCGTCTTGCTTAACCTCGGGCCCATTCAATGCCGGCCCATTCAGAAGCAAGTCTTTTTTGCGCTTTTCTTCGTCTGTAATTTCGTGCTCAGCGTCTTCGACACCCATAACTTTTGCAAAGCGGTCAATGCGATTTTCAATATGGGTCAAAGTATCGACAACTTTTTTAACGCGCTGTCCGGTAATATCTTGGAATGAGCAGGCTTCAAAAATTTCCATCATTTTATCGCAAACAAAGGCTTGATATTTATTTATGTCGGTGCCGTCGGCAGTCATAACGCTTTCTGCTGCTTCCATAATGCGGTGTGTGGCATCCGCAGTATTGGCAACAATCGCCTCTAATTCCGCACCGGCAGTTGGAATCCCGTCATTCTTAATATCATTCGGACGCAAAGCCGCAATTTCACTGCGTGTGCGCTGAATATATGCCGAAAGATAACGCAATTCACCATAAAGCGAACTATCCATAGAGCCGAAAAATGCCATCATTGCGTCTGACATTTGCGATGCCAAGCTAAGAACTTCGCCAAGACGTGGATCTTTTAAATCCGCCTCTTTTAATCGGCTTAGGGCTTCTTTAACCCTTACAACTACTTCTGGTGCAGCCATTTTAATCCCCGTTATTTATTATAGTTAGAAGTTTTCGGCGGATTAGAAATCACCAAGAACAGATGCGATTTTGGCTTTCAAGGTTTGGGCATTGAAAGGTTTAACAATGTAATTATTTACGCCTGCTTTTTTTGCGGCAATTACGTTTTCGGTTTTGGATTCTGCGGTCACCATAATAAATGGCGTTGGTTTAAGAATTTCGTCTGCACG
This sequence comes from Hyphomonadaceae bacterium, assembly GCA_041917055.1. Taxonomy (GTDB): domain Bacteria; phylum Pseudomonadota; class Alphaproteobacteria; order Caulobacterales; family Aquidulcibacteraceae; genus Pseudaquidulcibacter. The sequence goes on along the minus strand of JAYRYJ010000005.1, from coordinate 90,146 downwards.
AACTTCACGCAAAAGCTCGTAACCGGTCATGGGTTCCATGTTCCAGTCGGAAATCACCAAACCATATTTTTTACCGCGCATTTTGTCCAAGGCTTCTTTGCCATCTGTCGCTTCATCAATATTTTCAAAACCTAATTGTTTCAAAAGGTTTCTGATAATACGTATCATTGTTTGATAATCATCAACAACCAATACCGGTGCACTCATATCAACGGCCATTTTTACTATACTCCCACACACAATATGCGGCTTTTTTGCCGCTAACTTCAAAATGATGATGCCATTTTATATGAAGGGCGCTAAAGAAAAGTGAATCAAACTGCAAAAAAGGAAAAAAAATGCCAAATGCACACGGCGGATATTATTATGACGAGCTAATTCTCGGCGAGAGCTTTGAATTTGAACGGGAAATTACTGCACATGACATTGTTATGTTCGCTGAAATTTCTGGTGATAAAAACCCACTTCACCTTGATGAGGAATATGCAAAAACCACAATCTTCGGTGAATGTATCGCTCATGGTGCATTAACTGCATCTTTTATCTCTGCGGCATTGGGCACACATTTCCCTGGCCCCGGCTGTATTTTCGTATCGCTAAATATGCGTTTTATGCGACCTGTAAAAATCGGCTCAACTGTAACCACCCGCGTTACCGTCAAAGAAAAAGACGATAGAAAGAACCTTGTCACTTTCGAAGTTGCATCTATATTGAATGGCAAAAATGCCATTACTGGCGATGCGACTGTAATGGTTCCAAATCCATAAGCGAATGAAATGAAAGTTTTTTCGGGTTTTCAAGAAGCACCAAATGAAATCAAAGGCGCAATCATTGCGATGGGCGCCTTTGATGGTCTGCATTTAGGGCATAAAGCCCTATTGGAACGCGCGCGCGCAAAATCGCCCGATGCGAAATTGGGAATTTTGCTTTTTGAACCACCCCCGAAATTATTTTTCGCCACCGAAAAAAACAATATTCGTTTAGCGACTGAGCGGGTGACCGAAAGATTGGCGCGCGAAATCAATATAGATATTGTTTTCACCATTAAATTTGACAAAGAATTTTCGTCTTTAAGCGCCGCAGAATTTGTTCATGACGTCGTTATTAAAGGCTTTGCACCGTCGGCGATAATTGTTGGGCATGATTTTCGCTTTGGCAAGGGCCGCGCAGGTGACGCTGATTTCCTTAAATCAGAATGCGACAAAGTCGGAATTGCAGTTGAAATTATTGAGCCAATCGAAGATACGAATGGTTCAAGAATTTCCTCGACCCGCATTCGCGAGGCGCTGCAAAATGGCGAAATCGCGCTTGCCAATAGTTTATTGGGCCATGCTTGGATGATTGAGGGCGTGGTTGAACATGGGCAGAAATTGGGGCGACAATTGGGTTTTCCGACCGCTAATCTAAAACTATATGAACAAATACAGCCGAAATTCGGGATTTATGCGGTAAAGGTCGATATTGGCGATAGAACTTGGCGCTATGGTGTCGCCAATTTTGGGCGAACACCAACCACGGGCGTGCGTGACCCTTTATTTGAGGCGCATATTTTGGATTTTGACGGCGACATTTATGATAGAAATATTTTTGTTGAAGTTCATCAATATTTGCGCAGTGAAGAAAAATTTCCCTCACTTGATGCCCTAATCGAACAAATGCATAAGGATGTCGCAAACACGCGCGCATTCTTTGGCATTGAATGATGAATTGGTTCAAATTCCCAGTTTTTATTGCTTCTATTTTGGTTATTAGCAGTTTTGATGCGCCAAAACCCGCTTGGAAATCGGGAAGAATTGAAAATCCCAAACTCTATGAATTATCGGGCCTTGCACCATCATTAATTAATGCAGGAAAATATTGGGGCCATAATGATAGTATGAATTCCCCTCACCTCTATCTTTTGGGTGCAGACGGTAAGGATTACGGGCAGATTCATATTGATGGGGCGCTTAATTTGGATTGGGAGGCAATACAAACAGCAAAATGCAATTTTGCTGATGCATGTATATATATTGGCGACATTGGCGATAATTTAGGCTTTCGCGATTCAATTAGAATTGAAATAATCATAGAGCCAAAGCAAGGCGCAAAATCGGCCAAAATTTCGCAAACATTAATCTTTAAATATCCCGACGGCAAGCATAATGCCGAAAGCCTATTGATTACCAAAGACGGCAAAAATCTATATTTGATAGAAAAGCTAGATTGGGAAAATCGTAAAAAGGACATCAATGTTTACGGCGCGCCAATTCCGGTTTCAAAGGAAAAATACATAAATATCAAACTTTCGCAGCAAGCAAAAATCAAAAATAATGCGCCTAAATTTGGGATTGGCTCGATTACAGACGCGACACTTTCCAATAATACAATATATTTTCGTGACTATCGCAATATTTTTCAAATCAATGGTTTTAAGGGTCAAAATGAAAATCTGAAACCGATTTTGCTAAATGCGCCAAAGATTAAACAGTCGGAAGCCTTGACCCTTACACCTGATGGCGCGCATTTACTCTCGGGCAGTGAAGGCAAAAATTCCAAACTTATTCTAATACCAATTAAGAAAGCAAAATAATGTCCTATTTAGGCGAACACCCGATTATCAAATGGCTTACCCTTGTCTTTTTGGTATTTCTTTGGGCCGGTGCATATTCTTTGACCCGATTTGCTTTGGGTTCAATAGCGCCGATTTGGGTTGTAGTCATTCGGCTTTGGATTGGGGCGGTATTTTTATTCGCAGTTTGCAAAATTCTTAAAAAGCCTATTCCCTCATTAGAGAATAGAAAATTATGGTTTGCACTTTTGGCGGCGGGCGTTGTTGGCTCTTTATTGCCATTTTATTTGGTGGCATTGGCACAAACCAAAGTTCCGTCTGCACTTGCACCAATTTACCTTTCAGTCACACCTTTAGCGGCGGCAATATTGGCGCATTTTTTTGTTCCAGATTCAAAGCTAAATATCAAAAGCTTTCTGGGCGTAATTTTGGGCATATGGGGCGTTACAATTCTTTTTATACCTGGTCTTAGCGGCCATTCATTAAGCGACGTGCCTTTGTGGCCTCAGATTCTATTATTGACGGCGGCATTTTGTTATGGCGCAACCCTAATAATTGTTCGGCTTGTGGGAAATGAAATTGACCCGATAGTTACCAGTTTTGGTTTTGTGGTGACTTCGGCAATTGTCGGCCTGCCGATTGCGCTAATTTCCACGGGTTTCACACTGCCCCATTTCGCAATTAAAGATATTTTGGCGGCAATTGCCTTGGGTATTGGGCCGACCGCGATTGCAAGTATTATTTATGTTCGCCTGGTGCATGATATTGGCCCTGTTATGGTTGCTAATGTTTCCAATCTTGTGCCGTTTGCAGGGGCGCTTCTGGGATATTTGATTTTTGATGAAACATTGGCACCTTCATCGGGAATCGCATTAATCATAATTTTATTAGGTGTCTTTTTATTGCAAAAATCACGCGCTAAAACTAGGGTCAGACCTCATTAAACTGAAAGGAAAATAAAATGGCTTTAGATGTTAAAGGACTATTGGACAAAGTGGGCGGCAATGACCTTGTGAAAGGTCTGTCCGAAAAAGTTGGCGTTGGTGCTGAACAGGCGGGAAATATCGCCCATGATTTATTGGCAAAAGCACAAGAAACCGGTTCGGGTCTTGTTGATAATGCCGAAGAGATTGCGCAAAAATTTGGCGTTCCAGTTGAAAAAGTTCAAGAAATCGCCGGCGGTCTTGGCAATTCTATCAAAGAAAAAGCTGCAGATCTTGGCGAAATGGCATCGGGCGCATTTGGCGGCCTTATGTCAAAAATCAACGAAAGCCCTTTGGGGGGCGTTCTAAAGGGTCTTGATAAAGACGGCGACGGCAATCCTCTCAATGATTTGACAGGTGCAGCAGGCGATTTGGCAGACAAAGCCAAAGGAATGCTTGGCGGCATTTTCGGCAAAAAAGAATAGTGAATTATGCCCGCCCTAATCTGGCGGGCGTTTTTCCATGGTTACGCTGCAAATGATACGCGAATATCTTTTGAGCCTTCCGGATGTTTCGGAGGGTATGTCATGGGATTCTGTATCATTTAAAGTGAATAAAAAGGGAATTGTGTTTTGGAATCCGAAATACGATTGCCCGGTTTTCAAAATGCCATTTGAAGAACGAGACTTTCTATTGGAGGTCGATGGTGAGACTTTTTTCACTACCGACCACCATAGAAATTTCCCCTGTATATTGGGTCGCCCCGAAAAATTAGATTTCGATTGGGTAAAAAACCGCCTCTATCAAACTTGGCGCAATCAAGTTTCTAAGAAAATTTTGAGAGAGTATGAGGCGCAAACCGCGCAATAGACTTGAAACGAAAAATGAATTCATAATCTGCAATTCGTGTTATAATACGCAATTATGAAAACACTTCCACTCATACTCGCTGCTGTCGTGTCCCTGTTTGCCTTTTCCGCGACCGCCCAACCCGCCGCTGAAATTGCGCAAACTGAACGGGATTTCGCGACAGACACAAAGAACCGCAGTTTTGTTTTCGGTTTCAATAAGTATGCCGCACCAAATGCGATTTGGTTCAATCCTGAGGCACGAAAAGTTCAAGAAGATTTGATTGAAATGCGCAAAACCCCTTCTATGATAGAAGGGTCGAAATTGCGTTGGTGGCCCCATCATATTGGCATTGCAAAATCAGGTGATTTTGGTTTCGACCTTGGCCCTTGGTATATTGAGGGGCTTCCAAATAGCGGATTTTACTTTACAATTTGGCAAAAGATTGCCCCCGGAATTTGGGCCTATTCAATTGATACAGGTGCGGGACACGCAATTAGCATTTCGAGACTTCCCAAGCCCGAAAACCTGAAACCTTTTGAAAAATCGGGCAAAGGTGTGGCGAAGGTTGAATATCAAAAGTTCGAAACAAACTTAAACTTCATACTCAAAGATTCAGAGGCGTCATCCGCATTGCCCCAATATATGTTCAAAGACTCCATATTGGGAATTGAAGGCAGTGAGTTTGAACCAAACAATACACTCAATTCAGAGCATTTCAAAAAAATCCCAAAAGGAAATTGGGAAAACAAAGGTTTTCAATTCTCGAGTTCAGGCGATATGGCCGCGAGTTTTGGAGAGGTTAAAGGCGAAGGCGGGAAAATTCTTGGCGATTACATAAGGCTATGGTTCACAGAGAACACATTCGGCGCCAAACCAAAAATCTATATCCAACTTTATCGACCAAGAAAATAACCATAGTCAAATTGTCTATTTTTTGGGCGGCGAATTGGGCGACAGAGTTTTTGTCATAACAATTCAAAGATTCCGTTTGACCAATTCGAAATCGGTGTTAACTTCCAATTAACTTTTGGATTAACCAAAAGCATAATAGCGCCCAATAAAGGGCACAGGGGGCAGTAATGGCAGATCATAACATCGATGATGATGTGAAGACGCTGCATTCAATGGGCTATGCGCAAGAACTTGCGCGTTCCATGGGGCAGTTTTCCAATTTTGCAATTTCTTTTTCAATCATTTGTATTCTTTCGGGCGGAATAAATTCACTTGCCCAAGGGACTTCGAGCGTCGGTGGACCTGCGCTTTCAATCGGTTGGCTTGTCGGGGGTGCTTGCGCGCTCCTTTTTTCGTTGGGCATGGCGCAAATTGCGTCAGCTTTTCCAACTGCGGGCGGCCTTTACCATTGGTCATCTATACTTGGTGGTCGTGGCTGGGGCTGGGCTACGGCATGGTTTAATCTTATTGGTTTGATTACTGTTCTTGCGGCAATCAACGTGGGTACATTTGGCTTTTTTAATGGTGCATTCGGTGAAGCATTTGGCATTCAAGCACCAGCTGACGGGGCGCAATTTTATCAAACGCCGCAATTCTGGTTCGTGGCAATTATGACCGCAACCCACGCATTGATTAACCATTTGGGCATCAAATTGACCACCAAACTTACGGATTTTTCGGGATATTTGATTTTCTTCGGCGCTATCTTGCTCGCCGGTTCATTATTCTATTTCGCTGGAAATGACGCAGGCGAAGTTCGCGATTTTTCACGGCTTTGGACTTTCAAAAATTATTCCGGTGAAGCAGGTGCTGATGTGTGGCCTCATTCTGATTCATTACTAATGATTTTCGCGCTTGGTCTATTATTGCCTATTTACACTTTGACCGGATATGATGCCTCTGCACATACTTCTGAAGAAACCAAAAGTGCAGCGATTAACGTTCCAAAAGGCATTATTAATTCTGTTCTTTGGGCTTCGGTTTTTGCCTTTGTTTTCTCTTGTGCTTTTGTGCTTGCAATTCCTGACATGGATAAGGCGGCTTCTGAAGGTTGGAATGTGTTCTTTTATGTAATGAATGAACAAATTCCAGCTTCATTGCGTTTCTTGCTTTATGCAATCATTTTTGTTGCGCAATATATTTGCGGTCTGGCGACTGTCACCTCAATTTCGCGCATGATATTTGCATTTGCGCGTGATGAAGGGCTTCCGGCATCCAAAGCATTGGCAAAAGTCTCTCCAAAATGGCGAACACCTGTTTTGGCGATTTGGGTTGGTGCCGCTTTATCGGTTATTTTCGTTGCATGGGCTGCTGCATATTCAGTTGCCGTTGCCGTGACTTCAATCACACTTTATCTTTCTTATTGCATGCCGATTGCGGCGGGGCTTTTGGCCTTTAATAAATCTTGGAAGAAATTTGGCCCATTTGATTTAGGTTCTAAATTCCAAGCTATTGCAGTCGCATGTATTTTGATTGCCGGCGTAATCTTCTTTGTCGGTGTTCAACCACCAAATGACAAGGCTTTGATGTTCATGGGCATTCTTTTGCTTGTGACAATTGTGCTTTGGTTTGGCGTAGAAAGCCGCCGTTTCCAAGGCCCACCAACTGGCGCAAGCATTGAGGCGCGTGCCAAGGCAATTGAAGAAGCTGAAATGGCAATTCATAAAGCACTTGACTAATCAATTAAATAACCCCCGAGAATGCAAATCGTTTTCGGGGGTTTAATTTTGTCTAATGCTACCGCTTACAGCGTTTTTTGGTCGAAGCGGGGCAACAAAAACGAGGGAAATATGAAAGCCGAAATCAAAACTGCAGACGATGCAATCGAATATGTCAAAGATAATAATATCGATAATGTTAAACTTGGGATTTTCGATATTGATGGGGTTTGCCGTGGCAAATATCTAAATCGTGACAAATTCATTTCGGCAATCAAAAATGGTTTCGCATTTTGCGATGTTGTTCTGGGCTGGGACTCAAACGATCAATTATACGATAATGTGAAATTTACTGGTTGGCATACCGCATACCCTGACGCACCCGCGCGTCTTGTGCCTGATACTATGCGGCTTTTGCCTGATGAAGGTGATGTGCCGTTTTTCATTGGCGAATTTGCCGATAATGCAGCACCTTTATGCCCACGCGGTCTTTTGAAACGGGTTTTGAAAAAAGCCGATGATTTGGGTTTCAAAGCCACTGCGGCGGCAGAATTTGAATTTTTTGTATTTGAAGAGACACCGCGTTCCGTGCGCGAAAAAAATTATAAGAATTTGCAAAACCTTACGCCCGGATATTTCGGATATTCGGTTTTGCGTTCGGGCGTTCATGCTGATTTATACCATGAATTGATGGAATATTGCCGCTCCTTGGATATTGAAATCGAAGGACTTCACACCGAAACCGGCCCGGGGGTTTTAGAAGCAGCAATTAAATATGACGAGGCGTTAAAAGCCGCCGATAAAGCCGCTTTGTTCAAGACTTTCACCAAAATCTTCATGCAAAAGCGCGGCCTTTTGGCAACCTTTATGGCACGCTGGTCAACAGAATGGCCGGGGCAATCGGGGCATTTGCATATGTCTTTGGCTGATAAAAAGTCGGGCAAAAGCGTGTTTTATGATGATAAAGGCCAATATAATATGTCCGAAACCATGCGTCATTTCGTTGGTGGACAACAAAAATTATTGCCGGATATTTTGGCGCTTATTGCACCGACCGTTAATTCTTATACCCGCCTTGTTCCCGGACTTTGGGCACCGACATCTGCGACTTGGGGTTATGAAAACCGCACAACGGCTTTGCGGGTAATCGGTGGCTCTGAAAAATCGCAAAGGGTTGAGGTGCGCATTGCAGCAGCAGATATTAACCCTTATATCGCCATCGCCGCGGGTCTTGGCGCGGGGCTTTGGGGCATTGAAAATAAAATCGAACCCGAAGCGGCAATTTCGGGCAATGCATACGCACATGAAGAAACTCGCCCCGAACGCCGCTTGCCAACCACTTTAACCGAGGCGGCAGAACGCCTATTAAAATGCGCCCCTGCCCAAGAAATCTTCGGCAATGATTTTGTGGAACATTATGCCCAAACACGAATCTGGGAAGAAAGAGAAGCAAGGAAAGCTATTACGGATTGGCAATTGCAAAGGTATTTCGAGATTATCTAGCATCAGGATATTTGCCAAATTTGCAGCTTAAACTTGTTATTTTGATTCAAACAGCATTAGTTGTTACGTGAATGATTCACGGAGCGGCTTTGACCAAAAATTACAAACTAAATCTATATTTCGATGATTCTGGTTCTCGCGAATTAGATAGGACGACGAATGACCAGAATGGCTCCAAGTGGTTCGCTTTGGGTGGTTTTTTGATCAAAGAAGAAGACGAGGATTTAGCGCGGACATTACACACTAATTTGATTGATAAGTGGGAATTGGAAAGCCCGTTGCATTCATACGATATTCGCCAAAGTCGCGGTGGTTATAAGTGGCTCGATAAAGTGGATGAAGAAACACGGGAAGAGTTCTTTAACGATATTTCTGACCTAATCAATTCTACAAACCTGGCTTGCATTGCATGTGTTATTGATAGGGCTGGATATAATAACAGATACCGCGAAAAATACGGCAGGCAAAGATGGCAATTAAGCAAAACAGCTTTCCCAATACTTATTGAGAGGAGTGCTAAGTTTGCAATTCGGGAAGAAAGAAAACTGAATGTCTATTTTGAAAAGTCAGACAAAAATATTGACTTAGAATTGCTTTCATATTTTCGCGAAATGAAGCAGAATGGAATGCCGTTTGATAGAGCGACTTCTGCAGCATATAACCCGTTGAATAATGTTAAATTTAGCGAAGTTCTTTACGATTGCAAAGGCAAAAACAAATCTTCGCCGTTGATGCAAATAGCTGACTTAGTCCTTTTTCCCATATGCGTCGCTGGTTACGACAATAATAATATTTCATACGTTAATCTAAAAGAGAACAAAAAGCTTATAGATGATTGCCTGCCAAATGACGCCTCAAAAAAGGAAGGCATAAAGTATTCATGTTTTGACTAAAAATATTAAGGCAAAGAAAAAGAGGGAGTCAAAGACCCCCTCTTTCGGCCGCACAACGGCAAACCTCGTGGGCTCAGCCCATCAACATAATAATATTCGATTGCTAATTGTCAATTAACAAATTTGTTATCCTACGACAAAAACGGCTGTAAGTTAAAGGATTTCACCCCAACCCCGCCCTTAGGCAATCGTGGATATGCAATAGGCCGATTGGCTTATTTTCCTTATCCACAACAAAAACCGCGCTTATTTTCTTGTCATTCATTAGGCCCAAAGCCTCGACTGCCATCATGTCTTTATTGACAGTGCGTGGGGGGTGCAGGCCGATTTCAGCGGCGGTTTTTTCTAAAAGGCCATCAAGATTGCGGCGTAAATCGCCGTCTGTAATGATCCCGACCAATTTTTCATTTTCAACCAATCCGACAAGACCGAACATTTTCGCGCTCATAACTAAAATTGCGTCAAACATTTTTGTTTCTGGGCTGATGAGTGGGATTTCTTCACCCGAATGCATCAATGCCTCGACCTTTAGAAGTTGCGCGCCCAATTTGCCGCCCGGATGGAAAGTCTTGAAATTCTCACGCTTGAAACCGCGCATTTCCATTACCGCCACTGCCAATGCGTCGCCCAAAGCCAAAGTTGCGGTGGTCGATGTTGTTGGCGCCATGCCGATTGAACATGCTTCGGGTGCATTTGGTAAAACAAGGGCAATATCGGCGGCTTTTAAAAGTGTCGATTCCGCACGACTTGCTATGCCAATCATAGGAATATGAAAACGGCGCGTATGGGCTATAACGTCCGATAACTCGCTGGTTTCGCCGGAATTGGAAATAACGATGCAAATATCATCTTTGGTAATCATTCCCAAATCGCCGTGGCTTGCTTCGGCGGGGTGAACGAAAAACGAAGGCGTTCCGGTAGAAGCAAGCGTCGCTGCTATTTTTCGCCCGACATGGCCCGATTTTCCCATTCCAGATAGTATCACGCGACCTTGGCAATCGTGAATAAGGTGCGCGGCTTTCACAAATTCTGTGCCAATTTCATTGGCAAATTGGGTTAATGCATCAGCCTCGGTTTTAAAAACCCGTGCGGCGGTCTCAATAATTGTTTTGTCGTCAAGCATTTAATTTGCTGCCTTTTCAAGAGCTTTTATGGCTTCTTCGTGAATTTTCGGGTTTGCGGCGGCAATTATTTGCCCACCATTTGGGTTTCTATTGCCTTTCCAATCAGTGAAAATGCCACCGGCATTCTCAACAATTGGGATTAATGCGCCAATATCAACCAGTTTCAATCCGGTTTCGACCACCAAACCAATTGTGCCTTGTGCCAAAAGGCCATAAGCGGTGCAATCAAGGCCATAACGAGTTACAGGTGCGGTCTTACGAAGAGTTTCAAAACCCAATCTTTCTTCACCGTGAAACAAAAATGGATCAGTGGTCGCAAGGACTGAATTGGAATTTAGTGCCGCTTTATTGGTTGCCAATGGTTTGGCGTCATTGCCGCGATGCCAATGCGCATTTTGATGCGCACCACACCATCTCTCGCCCGTGAATGGCTGATCCATAATCCCCAAAAGCGGTTGCCCCTCGTGATAAAGGCCAATCAAAACGCCCCAAGTTGATGTTCCCGCCATAAAGGCGCGTGTGCCATCAATTGGATCAAGAACCCATTCGTAACCCGAGTTTCCTGCATGAATGCCAAACTCTTCACCGTGGATTGCATCATTTGGACGGTGCGAAAAAATTATTTTGCGCATCGCATCTTCAGCGGCGCGGTCCGCTAATGTAACGGGGTCAAAATCAAATGTGCCCTTGTTTTCGACGCCATTTTCAGTGCGAAAATATGGCAAAATCGCCGCGCGCGCAGCATCAGCAAGAGTAAGGGCAAAATCCAATAAATTTTCGGGGGCACTCATGCGCCCCCAAATAAAACAAATCGCAAAAATTTTCTATTGAAATTGCAGTTAAGCCGCCGCCAAAATTGCCTCAAGGCGTGCGATTTTTTTTGAAGCTGTCGCTTTATCTTCATCATCTTTTGCGTCGCGCAAATCTTCTTGGGCATTTTTCAAATCATTGCCCAATGCATCACGATCAATGGTCGATAAATCTAGTGCATCTTCAGCCAAAATCGTTACACCCATTGGGGTAACATCAACAATGCCGCCACCGACAAACATTTTGATTGTGGTTGAACCATCGATAATTTTGATGACACCGGTGTTTACAACGCTCATTACCGGCGCATGGCGTGCCAAAGCGCCGAATTGACCATCTGCACCCGGAACAACAACTTGGTCAACGTCGCCTGCGAATAATTCACGCTCAGGCGAGACCAAAGAGAAATGAAGTTTGGAATCTGAAATTTCGTTTGCCATGGCGCGCTTATAGCAAAATCAATTCAAAGGGCAAGTTTCAGGCTCGCGTGCCAATGCACAAAAATGCATTACTTTAGTATCAATACCTGTATGTTGACTAAAAACCGCGCTAAAGAGTTCAAAAAGAGGTTAAATTGCGCATTTTCATAACCGGCGTTGCGGGCTTTATTGGCTCTTATGCCGCACACGAATTATTGAAACAGGGCCATTCAATTGTCGGGATTGATAATCTTAATGATTATTATGATGTCGGCCTTAAACGCGCGCGCCTTGAAAGTTTTAAAAATGTTGCAAATTTTGAATTTGTGGAAATGGATTTGAATGACAATCTCAAAGAAATTCCAAAGTGGGAAAACATTGATGTCATTATTCATTTAGCGGCACAGGCGGGCGTAAGGCATTCAATTGATAATCCTTTTGCTTATGCGCACTCAAATTTTTTGGGTCATTTGCAAATTCTGGAATTCATTCGCCATCATCCAAAAAAACCGTTTTTGATTTATGCTTCGTCGTCGTCGGTCTATGGCAATCATGCTAAAGCGCCTTTTAGTGAAGACGAAAATGTCGCAAATCCGGTTTCATTATATGCAGCGACAAAAATCGCCGACGAATTAATGAGCAAAACCTATGCGCATTTGTATGGCTTAAAACAGATCGGCCTAAGGTTTTTTACTGTCTATGGGCCATGGGGTCGCCCCGATATGGCTTATTGGGGCTTTGCCGAAAAAATCATGAATGGTGAAGAAATAAAAGTATTCAATCATGGCAAATTGCGCCGTGATTTCACTTATATTGACGATATCGTTCAAGGAATTGCAAAAATCGCAACCCAAACTCCAAATTTTGATGGTCTTGAGCGATGCCACAAAATTTATAATATCGGCAATAATCGACCAGTCGAATTAATGGATTTCATCGCTATTCTAGAGCGTGAATTGGGCGTTAAAGCAAAAATGCAATTCTTGCCCATGCAAGCAGGCGATGTTTATGAGACTTATGCCGATTGTTCAAAACTTGAAAAAGATTATGGCTTTCGACCTAAGACCGACATTAATGATGGAATAAAAAACTTCGCCACCTGGTTTAGGGCATATCGCGGATATTAAGCCACCAAAGCCTCGACATCGTTCTTCACTTTTTCTGATGCTTCGGCGACCATGCCGAAGGCGGAATTGATTTCTTCAAGACTGGTCGAAATCTCATTCACCGCACCGACTGCCTGCTGCATATTTTGCGAAATATCGACGGTTACAGCATTTTGCTGTTCAATTGCTGAGGCAACAGAGGCCACATTTTCAAGCACTGAATTCATTGAATTTGAAATTAGCGAGAGTGAACTTACAACTTCACCACTAACTGATTGCATATTCGCAATCTCTGCACCAATTGTTTGTGTCGAATTTGATACTTGGGACGCAAGGGTTTTCACTTCGCTTGCAACCACCGCAAAGCCGCGACCCGCTTCACCAGCACGCGCAGATTCTATTGTGGCATTGAGTGCCAATAGATTAATTTGCCCCGCAATATCTTGAATAATAGTGACGATATTATTCATTTGCGCCGCGGAATTTGACAGATTTTCTGCCGATTTATTTGCACTTTCTGCATATGAGAAAACGCCTTCGACATTGTTTTTGGCATTCAACATATTGTTTGAAATGTCTTTGACACTTTGGCTCATTTCTTCTGCTGCTGCGGCAACAGAATTAACAATCGCACCGGTTTCGGTCGATGCGGCGGCGGCCTTATTACTCATTTCAGCGGCCATATTCACCTGACCGACAACACCACCCAAATCATTATTGATTTCGCCCGAAAGCCTCTCATTATTAAGGCGTTTCAAAACGCTTTGGGTCGTATCAGTCGCGAATTTTACGACTTTTACAACCGTTCCGGTATCGTCGAAAATTGGATTGTATGAGGCTTGAATATATATTTCTTTGCCGCCCTTGCCGATACGCTTATATTCTGATGCTTGGAATTTGCCATTCCGTAAATCTTGCCAGAATTGTTCATATTCGGTGCTTGCGGCATATTTTGGATCACAAAAAATTCGGTGATGTTTGCCTTGGATTTCTCCCAAAGAATACCCAACTGCGCCACAAAAATTTTCGTTCGCGGTGATAATTTGTCCCGATGGCAAAAATTCAATCACAGCATTGGATCGATTAATTGCGTCGATTTTGCCTTGCGAATCGATTGCGGATAGTTTTGCCTTTGTAATATCAGCGGCAAATTTAATAACTTTAATAACTTCGCCTTTGTCATTTTTAATAGGGTTATAGGACGCCTGAAGCCAAAGCGTTTCACCGGATTTATTAAAGCGCTTGAATTCGCCGGCCTGGAAAATGCCATTTGCGAGATTGGCCCAAAACCGCGTGTAATCAGCACTATTCACATAGGCTTTATCACAAAAAATGCGATGGTGATTACCGACAATATCGCCAAGCGAATAACCGACAGCATTGAGAAAATTGCTATTCGCAGTGATAATTTCCCCATTTGGTTTAAATTCAATCACAGCCTGAGACGCATTAAGTGCGTCCAAAGTCGCCTGAAGGTCGTTTTGTTTCGATTTAAACAACATATTTATCCCCATTAATGCTATTGCAAGACATTATCATTGCCAAAATAGATTCTATTGTTGAATAAATAATTACCATTACTTAAAGTTATATTAATGGGGATAGTTAATCAAGGTTTTGCGGATTGTTTCGCAATTTCACGACCCGATTTAAGAATAATTAGTCTATTTTCTTCTGAATTTTTTACAACAAAAATGCCGTCCGAACTTTGCCAATTATCGTTTTTCTTATCCAAAACCACCGATTTTCCGGTTTCCGGCAAGTATATTTCTACGGGTCCATTTTCCCCGTTACCGATTACGAAAATCGCAAGAGGGCTATTTGGGTCGCGCAAATCGTCAAATTTTGCCCCTGCTTCCCAAACGCGGATGCAGCTTTTACGGGTTTGTGACCATGTATAACCTGCAGTAACAGGACAGCCATGCTCGTCTTTTTGACCGCCCACAATCAGATTTTCAGATCCACCGCCCATATTTTCAACTTTTTGAGGTTTTGGTGCGTGGCACAATGAACACCCGCCTATCAAAACAAAAACACTCAATAAACCCAAAATACTTTTTTTCATATCAATCCCATTTACAAAGCCGCAAAACTATTATGGTTTTGCCAAATCAATGCTATCGTCTATTCTGAAATTATAATCAAGGCAATTAGATGGATTTGGGAAAAGAATTTAGAATCAAAGGCAAAATGTGGCTTTGGAATTTTGAAAAAGGCTCGTGGCATTTTTTCACAATCCCCGCTGAGATCGCAAATGAAATTCATTTTGCTCAAAAACTGCACAATTTTGGGTTGAGGCGTGGGTTTGGCTCTGTAAAATGTCGGGTAACAATTGGTGCAACCATATTTGAAACCTCGATTTTTCCGAATTCGGCCGATAATACTTATGTCTTGCCAATAAAAGCCTCAGTACGAAAATCTGAGAATTTGACGTTGGACCAAGAAATTGAAATTTTCCTAGAAGTGTAGCAAATTGTAGTGAAGTGTTTTTTTGCATTGCAGCAATAGAAAGATTATAGGCGCCCAAAAGGATTTAGAGGTTAATATGACTGTATTGAAAATCGGTGTCGCAGGTGCAGGCGTTTTCGGAAATAATCACGCAAAGAAAATCCGCGGCAATGCACGCGCCCAATTAGTTGGCATTTTTGACCTTCATTTGGAACGCGCCAATATTTTGGCGAAAGAGCATGAAACCATCGGCTATGATAATCTTGACGAATTATTGGCGCAATGTGACGCGCTTGTGGTTGCGACGCCTGCATCCGCCCATGGTGGTGTGGCCCGCTCGGCATTGAATGCCGGAAAACATTGCCTGGTTGAAAAACCTTTGGCTGCGACAATCGAATGCGCTGCAATCCTTTGCGAAATCGCGGAAAGCAAAAATTTGGTTTTACAAGCCGGTCACCAAGAAAGATATATTTTTAAAGCTATGGGGCTTTTGGACGTAAAAGACGTCCCGCAATATATTGAGGCCATAAGAATTGGCCTGCCTAGCCTTCGCGGGGCCGATGTTTCGGCAACCCTTGATTTGATGGTTCACGATATTGATTTGGCGAGCCTTTTGTTTCGAAGTGAGCCAATCAGCATAAAATCCAAACTATTAGCAGGTGAAAAATCAAAGCCCGACGCGATTGAGGCTGAAATTGAGTACAAAAACGGCTCGCGTGCAAAATTCGTTGCAAGTCGCGCCGCCGAAGAACGCGATAGAAAAACAATTATTCAATATTCAAACGGCAAAGTTGAAATTGATTATATTGCGCGCACTTTTGAAGATACAACACCCTTCAAGCTGCACCGTGATTTCGCAACCCGTATTGCCGACCCAATGCAACAGGCTATGGACGATTTTATCGCCTCCATACTCGATGGCTCACCAATTGCGGTATCAGGTCGCGATGGCGAAAAAGCGGTGATTATTGCCCAGCATATTGATGAGGCCGCCGAATAATCTAGGGTCAGGACCCATTAATTAACGAAGTGTGACCGATGTTTTGGCTAAGATATGGCGTGAAAACAAGGATTTTGTGATGTGAACATCACAAAACTCCTTTTTTCGCGTCAGATCGACGCCAAAACTCGGCCCAGAGGGTGGGGGTCTTTTGGCCTTACAGCGGCACTGTAAACCTTTTGGAATACTCCAGTATTCTTGCGGTTTCCAGCACCACTGTAAGGCCAAAATCCCTCCCATCACACTCCGTTAATTAATGGGTCCTGACCCTAGGCCTTCATTTCCTCAACAATTCGCGCACCGTATTTTTTTCTGAGCGAAAAGAATGGTTTTTCTATGCAATAATAGGAGACTGCGGCGAAAATGAATGAAAACCCTAATGCTAAAGCCATGTATAAAGGTGAAAGCATGGCTTCGCCTGCATCTATCCCCTGCAAACGCGCGAAATACCAAATTATTGGCCAATGCCATAAATAAAGTGAATAGGATAATCGCCCGATAAAACGCATGAGGCGCAAATCAAGGATTTTAATCGCGAACGCAAACTGTCTGTTGAAATATAAATTAAAGACCAAAATGAAAATCGCGAGGCCCTGCAAAGAATAACGCCAAATCGCGCGGAAGCTCTCATCGCGAATCACAAAACTTGCCAATAGAATTAGAAATGCCGCAATAGTCCAAATCAAAGAATTGATTTTTTGAATTCGATTGCCTTTGTTTTTTCCATAACCATCAAGCATGAGCGCCAATAATGCGCCCCATGCAATGCTTTCAAACCTGCATTCTGAAGCCATATAGGTATAATCCGCGAGTTGCGGCAAATAGATATAGGCAAAAATTCGCGCCGCAAAACTCAATATTATTGCGACAATAACGATAAAAATACGATGATTGTGATTGCGACCAAAGACCACTAATAAAAGTGGAAATAGAATATAAAAATGCTCCTCAACCGCCAAGGACCATAAATGGCCCCAAGCCGCAATTCTTTCGGGCCAGTCAAAAATTTCGCCCAAAGTGTCATAATAATTGACAAAATAAAACGAGGCCGAAAGCAAATGCGACGGCAAAATTTCAACGCCAATTGCGGCTGATAAAAGGGCAACAATCACAATCAATGCCAATAGAACCGGATAAAGCCGCAAAAATCGCCGCATATAGAATGATGAAATCGCAATCCTGCCATTGCGGTTCAGTTCACTTGCCAAAAGCCTTGTTATCAAAAATCCCGAAACAAAAAAGAAGACCGTAACCCCAAAGCCGCCGGGAATAATACTGCCAAATCCCAAATGCGCGGCAATAACAATTAGAATGGAAAATGCGCGTAAACCATCAAGTGCAGGCAAAAAGCCCGGCACTGCATTTGGATTAATGGCCCAATAAGGCGCATTGTTTTGGGACGTTTTCATTTCTGATTGCGAAAAACGCAACCACCATGCCGCAATGATTAAAGAGCGAAACTTTTCATTGCCATTTCAACGACTTTTAGCAGTTCATCACGACCGACACCGGTTCGCGCTTGCACCGCTATGCCGGAATTAATAGTCATTATTAAACAGCCCAAAGCGCGTGAATTTGCAGTCGGTGGCAAATCGCCATCCAATTTGGCTTTTTCAAATCTATCCACCAGCCAAGTTTCTGCGGTGGCGCGCATTTGCGCCATAAGATTTGATAGTCCCTCTGATTCGGGGCTGGTCACCAATGCGCCTTGCACCATTAAACAACCATCTGGGGCATCTGGATTGGTAACTAAATCAACTTCGGCCATTAATATTGCATGCGCAACTTCACGCGCGGTGGGTAATTGCAATGCCGGATGATAAATATTAGCATTGGTTTTGCCATATAATTCAACGGTTTTAAGGAATAATTCCTGTTTATTGCCAAATGCTGCATAAAGGCTCGGAACATTAATTCCCATTTTTTCCGCCAAAAGCGCGACCGACACACCTTCGAACCCATGGCGCCAAAAAAGGTGCAATGCGGTTTTAAGTGCTTCATCTTTATCGAATTTTCTAGGTCTGCCCTTGGCCATTTTGTAGTGAATGCTAAATTAATATTGACATGTTTATTTATAGTGTTTACTACAAAAATCAATAGAGGGAGATGGCATCTTGTCGCAGGGACTATATTTTGAAATTCAAGCCGATGACGTAAATCGTGCAAAATCATTTTATGAAACAGTTTTTGGTTGGGGCTTTGAGCGCAATCAATTCGCACCAATCGAATATTATTGGATAAGACACGCAGGTTTGGGCGGCGGTCTTTTGTCGCGCCCGGTTCCAAAACCACAGGGAATGTGTGGCACGAATGCCTATTGCTGTTCATTTGAAACTGACGACATTGATGCAGTTTCAGCGAACATTTTGGCAAACGGCGGCGTGGTTGCAATGCCAAAATTCCCAATTCAGGGCGTGTGTTGGCACGCCTATTTCCTTGATACAGAGGGCAATGTTTTTGGCATTTTCCAACCCGATGAAAACGCAAAATGATTATGGCGCTTTTGCCAAAAATATTGGAGATTAGAATGCAAAAAATACTTCCTGTTTTGTGGTTCGCGGGCACCGGGCAAGAGGCGATGGATTATTATTGTTCGATTTTCCCAAATGCTACATCACGCGTAATCGCCCGCTATACCAAGGGTGGAATGATGCCCGAAGGTGAATTAATGGTCGGACAAGTCGAAGCCGCCGGCCTAAAATTCGGCATCTTAAACGCAGGTGAACACGATAAGTTCAATGATGCCGTCTCTTTCCTTTTGCCGTGCGATGACCAAGAGGAAATAGACCATTATTGGAATGCTTTCACCAAAGAAGGCAAAGAAGTGATGTGCGGCTGGCTAAAAGATAAATACGGTGTTTCGTGGCAAATTGTGCCAAAACTTTGGATGGATATTGTTGAAAGTGGCACCCAGGAACAAAATCAAAAAGGCATGGAAGCAATAATGAAAATGAAAAAGATTATTATCGCCGATATAAAGGCCGCGATTGAAAATTAAGTAGCTTGGCAATTTGCGCAATTAATGGCAATCTTGCCAAATGGACCAAGAATTACAAAAAATATTGGGCGAAAATGGCCTGATAATAGGGGATGAAGTCAAAAAGCGGCCCGCCGATTGGCTTAGTATCAATAAATGCAATGCTTTCGCCGTCGCACGACCGCAAAACGCCGAAGAAATCACGCAAATTCTAAAATTGTGCAATCACAAGCAAATTGGCGCGGTGGTGGCAGGCGGCCTAACCGGTCTTACACACGCCACGGATTGCAAACCTGACCAATTGCAAATCTCGATGGAACGAATGAATAAAATCATTTCCATCGACCCAATTGGCAAAACCATGATTGTCGAAGCGGGTTGCCCATTGCAAAAGATACATGAGGCCGCCGCCGAACACGGACTTATGTATGCCGTTGATTTGGGTGCGCGTGGTTCATGCACAATTGGCGGAAATATTGCGACCAATGCGGGGGGCAATACGGTTATCCGTTACGGCATGACGCGCGAACAAGTGCTTGGCCTTGAAGTGGTTTTGGCAGACGGCACGATTGTCTCATGCATGAATTCGCTTTTGAAAAACAATACCGGCTATGATTTGAAACATCTTTTTATTGGTTCCGAAGGCACTTTGGGTATTGTTACCAAGGCGGTCTTGCGCCTTCACGCCAAGCCAATAAGCCAGAATACTGCATTGGTTGCGGTCGAAAATTTTGACACTTTGCTTGAAGTTTTCAAAAATGCAGGTGCACGTTTTGGCGGTCTATTATCAAGTTTTGAAGTTATGTGGCGCAATCATTTTGCGCTTTTGACCACACAATCAAAGCGCCACACTCCAAATATTACCGAAAACGCAGGGTTTTACGCCATTATCGAAACCCAAGGCTTTGACGAAAATGCCGATGGCATACTTTTCAATGCGGTTTTAGAAGAAATGATGGAAAACGGCCTATTGCAAGACGCCATTATTTGCCAAAGCGTGGCCCAGCGCGAAAGCATTTGGAAAATCCGCGAAGACATCATGGGTCTTTATATGCTTTTGAACCCATTGGCGATGTTTGATATTTCGATGCCGATTGTTGAAATGGATAAATATGTTTTGAATTTGCAAAATGCCGTGCGCGAAAAATATGGTAATGCGGCACAGACCATTGTTTTTGGCCATATTGGCGATTGCAATCTCCATATTGTGGTTTCACCCAAAGTTTGGAATGAGACGACGCACAAAGAAATCGAGGATTTGGTTTATTCCCCCCTCGCCGCGCTTAATGGTTCAGTTTCGGCTGAACATGGAATTGGTCTCGAAAAGCGTGAATATCTAAAAATTTCGCGTAATGAAACCGAGATTGCGATGATGCGGACTATAAAAACCATGCTTGATTCTAAGGGGATTTTGAATGGTGGGAAGGTGCTTTAACGCCCCTCTGGAATCTCAACAAATGGCGGCCTTGGAATTGAGGCTTGGGCTTCTTTTAATTTAATGCCCCATTCGCGCGACATTTCTTGGAAATATGGATCAGTGCGCTCTACGCGATAGGATTTTGCAGCGACACCATTTTGTCGCCTCAACATTGTAATATCAATCGGAAGGCCGACCGCCAAATTCGAACGCATTGTCGAATCAAAAGAAATCAAGCCAAGTTTCACCGCCTCATTAAAAGCCGTGTCATAAGATAAAGCCCTGTCCAAAATCGGTTTCCCATATTTCAATTCGCCGATTTGCAAATATGGCGTGTCTTTGCCGCACGAAATGGCATTTCCGACATCGTAAATTAGGAAAAGCTTCAAAGGCTCATCGCCGATTTTGCCGCCCATCAACATGCTTGCGCCAAAACTTATACCTTCGGCCTCATAACCCGCCTTAATTTGTGTATGGGTTTCACGCAAAACTTTTCCAACCAATTCGGCGGCACGAAACATTGACGGCACGGTATATAGGGTCTCGCGAACCTCCGAACCCTCAATCTCTAGACCTTCATCAAGTTTCAAAAGTGTTGATTGGGTTACCGATAAATTCCCAGCCGTTGCGATTGCTATGAAGCGATCTTCAGCTTGGAAAGAGTGCAATTTACGATAGGTTGAAATATTATCAACGCCAGCATTGGTGCGCGTATCGGCCATCATTATTAATCCGGCATCAAGCAACATTCCAACGCAATATGTCATTCCCCCACCCTTTAATAGAAAAATCAGCCCTGGTTTTGCCCCTGCGACTGATTCTTTGTTTTTGAACTGCGCACATGAAGCCCGACTGACATTGTTTCATGTCCGCCGCCAATGCGCGAACCCGAAATCGGTGCGGCGTCACGATAATCCAATCCGCAGGCAATGCGAACATAATTTTCATCTGCGCAGATTCCGTTGGCAGGGTCAAACGCCACCCAACCCAGACCATCAATAAAGGATTCCGCCCATGCGTGCGCCGCTTCTTGAAAATCATTTCCGTCACGGCGCAATAAATGGCCCGAAATATAGCGTGACGGAATACGTCGCGCGCGCGCACACGCTATAAAAACATGCGCCAAATCTTGGCAAACACCGGATTTAGTTTTGAATGCGGCCTTGGCATCAGTCACGGTATCGGTTGCGCCAATCATAAATTTGAAATCGCGGTAAATGGCATTCATTAAATCATGTAATGATGCCAAAGGCTCAGAGGATTTCATATTTTCATCAGCATATTGTTTTAATTCATTATCCCAAGTGGCAAGTGGCGAATTACGAATAAAAACCTGCGGCCTTAATGGTTCATCCAACCCACTTAAAACACCGGAATTTGAGACAGTATCGATTATGCCAATGGTCTCAATGGTCAGATTATCAATATGCTTATCAATCGTAAGCATATGGCATTTATTGCCATAGGCATCAGTGAAGGCATTTAATTTGCCGTCGCAATCAATATTTATGTCCCAATTCACAATTGATTGGTGATTGTGATTATTGGGCGTCATTCGCAAGATTTGTATCACCGATCGCGCGGCGCTGGAAAATTCATATTTGGTGATATGGTCGATTTTAATGCGCATATTAGAACAGGAATTGCTCTGCAATTGCCAAACCAAGGGCATTATTGTCAATCAAAAATTCACTTAGGAATTCATGCAATCCGCTTTGAATTATTTCTTGGATATCGGAATTATTTAGCCGCGTTAGAATGCGCCGAACAGCACGATCAGCGGGGCCATTAATGCCATTGACCTCACGCAAGTTGGCCAAAATTTTTGACGCCTCTGTCACACATGCAATGATTGAGCGCGGCATTTCTTTGCGCAATGTCAGAAGTTCGGCGACATGCCAAGAACGCAAGCCGTCACGATAAAGCCAACGATAAGCCGTTTCAGCAGATACAGACCGCAATAAGGCCGTCCATTGGCCTTGGTCAATTGGGCCACCTACGCTTTCTTGTTCCGGCAAAATCACATGATATTTGACGTCCAAAAGCCGCGCCGTATTGTCACCACGTTCCAAAGCGGCACCAAGCCTCAAGAACCAAAAACTTTCCGAACGCAACATAGTGCGTTGCAATGCACCATCAAAGCCGCGCGCGACTTCTTCGACCCAAGTTAGGAATGGACCGATTTCTTTCTTCGCCTCTTTGCGCTTTTGGCGAAATGCATTCCATGCTTCATTCAATTCTTCAAATGCTTCGCGGGTTAGTGCGGTGCGCACCGAACGCGCATCATGGCGCGCTTTACCGAGGCAGGAAATGATTGATGACGGATTATTTTCGTCAAAGGCCATAAATTCAATGATTTTGGCCTTATCAAGTTTGGTCAAATCGCCAGTATAAAGCCCCGCCGCGCCTGATGCATCAAAGGCGCTTTTTATTCCACTTTGCCCATCAGAATAGGGTAATAGGTCAAATTTAATGGCTGCATCAATTAGGCGCGCGGTGAAATCGGCGCGTTCAATATGACGACCAATCCAGAATAATGAGGCAGCGGCACGAGAGAGCATTAGTCATTTACCCCGTCAAAACCATCGATTACCCAGGTATCTTTTGTGCCGCCGCCTTGAGACGAATTTACAACCAAAGAACCGTCAATCAATGCCACCCGTGTTAGGCCGCCTGGCACAATTTCAATACCATCTGCGCCACTTAAAACAAAGGGGCGCAAATCGACGTGGCGCGGGGCAACGCCTTTATCGGTTAAAGTCGGACAAGTGGATAGTGCCAAAGTCGGTTGCGCGATAAATCTATGCGGCTCCGCTAATAAATGCGCGCGAAATTCTTCTATCTGGGCTTTAGTTGACGTTGGGCCAACCAACATTCCATAACCACCCGAACCATCAACCAATTTGACAACCAATTTTTCCAAATTGGCATTCACATATTTCAAAGCGTCAGGCTCACGACAGCGATAGGTTTCGACATTTGGCAATTTTGCTTTTTCACCGGTATAGAATTCGACAATTTCCGGCATATAGGAATAAATCGCTTTATCGTCGGCGATGCCTGTGCCCGGTGCATTCACAATTGTTACATTACCCGCCCGATAGGCATCCATTAGGCCGGGCAAACCAAGCATTGAATCAGGATTAAAAACCAATGGGTCGATAAAATCGTCATCGACGCGGCGGTAAATGACATCAATTTTAATTGGCCCATAAGTTGAACGCATGAAAACTTGCCTGTCTTTGACAAATAAATCATGGCCTTCAACCAATTCTACACCAATATGATCGGCCAAAAATGAATGTTCATAAAATGCCGAATTAAATGGGCCAGGGGTAAGAACTACACATTTCGGATCACGCACACCAATTGGGGCGACTGAGCGCAACATTTCTAATAATTTATCGGGATATTGTTCGACAGGGCGAATTTTATGGCGCGCAATAAGACCGGGCAAAAGCCTTTCCATAGCCTCGCGGTCCTCAAGCATATAAGAAACACCGCTTGGGGTGCGTGCATTATCTTCAAGAACAAAGAAATTATCCGCGCCAGTGCGCACAATATCAATGCCACAAATATGCGCCCAAATATTATGGGGCGGTTTGATTTTGGTCATTTCCAAACGATATTGCGGATTTTCAAGCAATAAATCGTCGGGAATAATATTGGCCTTGAAAATTTCGCCTTTGCCGTAAATATCGTCCAAAAACATATTAATGGCGCTTACACGTTGTTTTATGCCGATTGATAATCGATCCCATTCATCGCCACCGATTATGCGCGGGATAATGTCGAAAGGAATAATTCGCTCTTCAGCTTCATCATCGGAATAAACGGCGAAGGTGATGCCGGTTTTGCGGAAAATATGTTCAGCGGCTTTTTGTCTTAGGCTTAAATCTTCGTTGGAAATGCTTTCGAGCCAATCGGCAAATACGCGATAAGGAGCACGCGGGTTTTCACCGCCCCAATCACCCCACATTTCATCAAACGCCTTCAGCCCCAAATCCCCTATTGAATGCAATTAAGATTGCACCGATTGCGGCGTTTGGCAAGGTAATGAACTTCAATCCAAAGTGTTTGCGCGATTTCTTGGCAAATTCATGTTATTTGCTCATTTAATGAGCAATTTAAAATCACGAAACCTGCACGAAATGCGCGGCTTCCGGCAAATCTTCGCCGAAACATCTTTGGTAAAATTCGGCAATTGTCGGGCGTTCTAATTCATCACATTTATTTAGGAAAGAAACCCGAAATGCAAAGCCGACATTTTCAAAAATTTCAGCGTTTTGCGCCCAATTGATTACCGTCCTTGGCGACATAACGGTTGAAATATCGCCATTCATAAAGGCATTTCTTGTCATATCGGCAACGCGAACCATTTTCGCCAATAATTCGACTTTTTCAGGATCGGTCTCACCCATTTTTGCGGCAACGATTTCAGTTTCGGCATCATGCTCAAGATAATTAAGCGTGGTCACGATATTCCATCTATCCATCTGACCTTGGTTGATTTGTTGCGTGCCGTGATAAAGACCGGTTGTATCGCCCAAACCGATTGTATTTGTTGTCGCAAACAAACGAAAATACGGGTTTGGCTTAATAACGCGGTTTTGATCAAGCAAAGTCAAATGACCCGATGCCTCAAGAACGCGTTGAATAACAAACATAACATCCGGGCGACCCGCATCATATTCATCAAATGTCAAACCGACAGCGCGTTGTAAGGCCCAAGGCAAAATACCCTCACGAAATTCGGTGATTTGTTTGCCGTCTTTCAAAACGATTGCGTCTTTACCAACCAAATCAATCCTTGAAACGTGGCCATCAAGGTTCACACGTATCATGGGCCAATTTAGGCGCGCAGCAACTTGTTCAATATGGGTTGATTTTCCCGTGCCGTGATAACCTTGAACAATTACGCGGCGATTATGTTCAAACCCCGCCAAAATTGCGCGCGTGGTCAAAGGGTCAAAGCGATAGCTTGAATCAAAATCCGGCACATAATCATTGCCGGTTTTGAAACCTTTGACTTTCAATTTAGATTCAAAACCAAAAACCTCCTCAACCGAGATTTCGGTATCGGGTGTCGCATTTGTCAATTGTTCGGATAAGTCAGACATAGGATTACTTTCGCTTCCCTACTAAAAGCGGGGGGATAATAGGTCAATGTTTTTAAAAGAAATCTTTCGCGTTTTTGCAGGAATATTTAGTCGAGGAATCGGACATAAAGGATTTTATTCACATCCTTCACTTCATAAGTATTGGCAATAAAAGCCGCTGCCGTGATAAAGGCCGCAAGCAATAGCCCAAGCAAAAGTGAAACGCCACGCTTTGACATTTTCAACCACCGAAATCGCCCGTTTTCACGGCACAAAAAATCAGGGCATTTCAATTATTTTTGAAGTTCCCTAATGACCAAATCCGAGGTCAAAAGTTGGGGCAGAACCCGTGGCTTTTCACCCGTTTTGTCATAGACAAGATACAATGGAACACCCACACGTCCATGTGACGAAAGCGCGCGCGCGATTTTGTCATCCTTTTTGGTCCAATCGGCAATTAAATAGACAAAATTTCGGCTTTTCATTTCTTTTATTACGCTTGGTTTTTTAAAGACGGTGGCCTCATTCACTTTGCAAGTTATGCACCAATCGGCGGTAAAATTGACGAAAACCTTGCGCCCCGCCGCCAATTCTTGTTCCACAATTTCGTCAGACCATGCCAATTCTTTGGCAGCGTGATTTGAAACATTGCTACTTTCGCTTTCATCCGGCATTAAAGTCAGGTTAGAGCGCACGACAAAAATGCCTGCAAACACGAAAATAGCAGCGATAAACATTGCGATTTTGGGGCTTTTTCCTGATTTTACTTGAACCAAGCCAAACCAAATCGCGGGGATTATCAATATTGAGGCAATCCCAAGGACCGAAATTGAGGCCACAGAACTCAAAACCCAAAGCAACCAAATTGCGGTCAAAAACATCGGGATTGAAAGAATTTTTTTTAATTTATCCATCCAAGGTCCGGGCTTAGGTAATTTTGATAATAAGGCAGGAAAATAGGTCAAAACCAAAAATGGCAAAGCCATGCCAAAGCCAAGGCCAAGAAAAACCAAAAGTCCTACATAAGGTTTTTGTGTTATGGCAAAACCCAATGCCCCGCCCATAAAAGGTGCGGTGCAGGGCGATGCCACCAAAACCGCCAAAGCACCCGAAAAAAATGCCCCTTCCCGCCCCGATTTAATTGCAAGATCTGCCCCAATTGATTGAAGGCCGACCCCGATTTCAAAAACGCCCAATAAATTGAGACCCAAAAGCACCAAGACCACAATCATAAAGACCAAAAAGCCCGGATCTTGCAATTGAAAACCCCAACCGGTCGCTGCGCCTAAGGATTTTAGAAAAAAAAGCAAACCGCCCAAAATCGCGAATGTAACCATCACACCGATTGCATAGAAATTTCCATATTCGCGCGCTTCGCTTTCATGACCATGTGCAATTTTGGTTAGGCCCAGGATTTTCATTGCCAAAACCGGAAAGACGCAGGGCATGAAATTCAAAATCATTCCGCCGATTATTGCAGCACCTATTACGCCCAATAATTTTAGAATTTCGACATTATTCGCGCCACCGCCACCAATGGTTTTGGGCGAAATTGCGGTCGCAGAGGTCGCCCT
Organism: Hyphomonadaceae bacterium; assembly: GCA_041917055.1. Classification (GTDB taxonomy): domain Bacteria; phylum Pseudomonadota; class Alphaproteobacteria; order Caulobacterales; family Aquidulcibacteraceae; genus Pseudaquidulcibacter. Next base: position 62,841 of record JAYRYJ010000005.1, on the reverse strand, counting down.
AATCTCATAAAACTCTTTGCCATTGTTGGTTTCAATTTCAATTACGCCGCCAATTTCGTTAGGCATTTTGTCGGGCAATGATAGCGAAGGTTCAAGAAAAAGCCCAAACCCACCAATCCCAGTGGTTAGGGTTTGCGGCTTGGCATGGTCAATCAATGCACCGTTTTCAACTTCATAAGGAAAGAAATAGGCATTTTTGACATTGATTTGTTCGGAGACAATAAAGCCTAAATGGAATTTGTTTTCGACCTTAACCCAATTTGCAGTATAGTTTTTCATTGGCTTGGGTAATTTTGAGATTGCCGCATCAATTTCAGGTTTTTGCGCGCCATTTTTGTCATCACCAATATTGATAGTGAAGTCAATTTCTCCCTCGCCCGGAACGCAAATGTCTTTGCATTCAAGCCAAGTGGCTTTGGCTTTGATATTTTGAACACCTTTTAAATCGGGCGCTATTTTCACCTCAATCGGGAGAATAACCTCATTGTCATAGCCATAATTTATGAATTCGGCATAGGGCAATTTATTTGGCACTGCCCATTGAATAGGCCCAAATTCTATTCCTTTTGGGGCGTCAAATTCTATGCGTGTTGCATCACCAACGTCACCAGGATTGCGCCAATATGTGTGCCACTCAGGCTGTATCGTCTGTTTCAATGCAATATAGAAACTATCACCTGCTTTGGCGCTTTCTTTTTGGCTTAAAATTTCGATTTGCACATTTTTACTTGAAGATTGCGCAAAGGCGGCAATCGGCAGGGCGAAAATTGCAAAGAAAATGAAAATAAGGCGCTTCATAGAAATCATATACGGCAAATAACGCAAATCGTTACGGGTTTCCATTGATTTGTGTGCAAATGGTTTTATTGTATCAAACATGACCATATTACCGAAATCCCCGAATTGGTTTTTTGAAGATATTATTATCGGGCGCACTTATGAATTTGGTGCTTGCGCAATAAGTCTCGATGATATTGAGGTTTTTCACAGGCTCTTCGCCGTGAATATGCCGCATAAACCTTCAGAGACCGGAATGGAACATCGCGGCGCGCGCGTAGCAGAAAGCCATATTTATGCTTTATGGCGGCAGATGCTTTATGATGAGACCCGCTCTTGGCCAATTTTGCGGCGTTTGGGGCAGGATAATTTAAGATTTTATCGCACTTGTTATGCTGGCGATGAATTGCACGTTCGCATGTGCTTTTTAGCAACCGAAGACCGCGACGAAAAAAGCGGCGTAATGGTCGCAAGTCATGAAGTTTTAGACAAGGAAGATTTATTGGTTATGAGCGTTTTGACCCGAACCTTGGTGGCAAAACGACCTAATTCTTAATCACTTTGATAAGAATCCCCCATCAAATACCGTGGACCGGTTCCTTTCTTTGCCGCCCAATCAAGAGGATTATAAAGCGCACACTTCTTTAGTGACAAGCAACCGCACCCTATACAATTATTTAGGCGTTTTTTGGTTTGCATTAATTGTTCAATTTGCGCGTCCAGTGTTTTGCTAATTGCTTTCGCAATTTTTTCCCAGTCTTTTTCATTGGGCGTTCGCGACATTGGCAATTTATGTAATTCATTGGCGATATCGTCAATTGTCATTCCAAATTGCTGACCTATGCGAATAAAGGACAATCTTCTTATATCTGAACGCAAAAATCGCCTTTGATTACCTTTGGAACGATGCGCGACAATCAAGCCCCGCGCCTCATAAAAGCGAATTGCTGAAATAGAAATTCCAGTGCGCCGCGCCAATTCACCGATTGAAAGAACATCATTTGCCTTCACTGCAAAAACTCCAAATCATTGCTTGACCTCAAGTTAGGTTGAGATTTTACAAAGGTTTTGTCAAGTCTGGGAGTAAAAATGGCGATTTTGGAACATGTTAATATAAGCGTAAAAGACTATCAAAAAACCTTTGAAATGTTGAAATTCCTTTTCGATTGGAAAGAAAGATGGCGCGGTTTGGCACTTGCAGGCGGGCATACAATTCATGTTGGTAATGATGAAAACTATATTGCAGTTTATTCGCCGAAAGCGGAAAACAATGACATTACAAAACATGGAAAAGGCAAGCCATTGAACCATATTGGAATAGTGGTTGATGATTTGGACGAAAGTGAAAGACGCGTGATTTCCTTGGGACTAAAGCCCTTCAATCACGCAGATTACGAACCCGGGCGCAGGTTCTATTTCTTTGATTATGATGGGATAGAGTGGGAGGTTGTTAGTTATGACAATGTCTGATTTGCAGAGCTTCTAAGAATAGGCAAATATTTTAGTCTGCAAGATTCAAATTTGAAATAAATAGAGCGTTGAAGACTCAACCAAAGCGAGATATTGCCCTAAACGCCATTGTGCTAGACGCCTAGATTAAGGAACAGCGATATGAAGTTTTCTCAAAGGTATAACTTATCTTCTTCGCAAGGCGAATTGGATTTTGTGGATATAGACACTGATAAGGACTTATTACTCTTCGTAGATCCGTACGCCATAGAGCTAAATTCCATTGGCGAGAGCGATATTTTTTACGAATATATTACGTCCTATTTTACATTGCTTCTGGATGTTTTAAGGCGCGGTGAGAACGTTAGAGCTAAATCCTTAACGCGCCACCTGGCTGAGCCAAGAGAAACTTTCTTGGGGTTTTCTAAAACTTCTTCAAAAGAAAAGGGACCGCAGGGTCGCGGAATGGGAGAATATCAAGCAAATCAACTAATACAAGCACTTTTGAGAAGTCAGGCTTTTAAGACAGGACAATTAGAAGATCTCTCAGAAGTTGAATTATTTATTCCAGGTGTTGGCGCTGACAAAGTATCTGATTTAACGACCAATATTATTAGAGAGCCGCTTATTAAATATACTCAAAGCATGTGCTCTGCGTTCGAGATTCCGACTCGTAAAGTTGCAGTCGCTCCTTCATGGAGCTCCTCCGAATTAAGATGGTATTCAAATTATCAAGACCTTCCTGTAATTGACGGTAAATCCGTCATACTTGTTCCTAAATCCATCGTGCGTCGAAGAATGAGTTTAGATAGTCAAGAGTTCTATCAGTATTGGCTAGACTTTCTTCAAGCTGAGCTTGAGCCTACAGAGGCATTGACCTCATCACTTCGCGGACAAAACGGTAAAATTACCAAAAAAAACCTGAAGGTTGAGTACAAATTCGATAAAAATGAATTAGCCAAATTCGCAGCTGAATGTCCGAAGTTATTCCAAGACTTCAAAGATATAGCGAAAGAAGGTACGTACATTTCTGACCAAGAAATTGATCCAAGTTTCTTCTACAACACCGTAGCAAGAAAACTTGGCAACTCAATAAAATGCTTACCAACAGGTGCTAAAACTGCCTCAACATTTGAGCAATTGATATTGAGGGCAATGACACTTTTGTCTTGGCCATATTTGACCTATCCAATAGTACAACGAATACTCCATTCTGGTATCCAGCGAGTGGACATTGAGTTTTCTAATGCTGCAAAGGAAGGGTTTTGGTGGAATATGCGACATGACAGCAAGATAAGGTGTCGTGTTCTTCAAATAGAATGCAAAAACTACAACATGGAAATGGGGAACAAAGAATTTGCTCAAATTATTCAAAGATTGTCGCCGGAAAGGTCGCGTCTTGGGTTTATTTTTTATCGAAAATCTGAATTTAAAGATAGTTTGAAAAAGCGACAACAAGCGGCGCTTCATGACAACCAAGGATATGTAATTACCATTTCCGACGAAGAAATAGTGGATTTATTGTCGTTTGATAGTTCGGCGCGAGACGAAGTAGTAAATGCATTTTTTGATAGAAAGTTCCGAGACTTGATTGGTTTCAATTAGGAGCTGGTTTCTACTGCACCTCACCGAAAGTATATTTTGCCTTTGTATCCCAAGCGGATTATAGACGCGGCGAAGGGGTAAAATCATGTCTTTTGAGGTTTCCGACACATTAAAACGTATCAAGCCATCTGCAACAATTGCGGTTTCCGCCAAGGCGCGCGCGCTAAAGGCCGAAGGGCGCGATGTTATTGGTCTTGGTGCCGGTGAACCCGATTTTGACACGCCGCAAAACATCAAAGACGCGGCAATCAAAGCCATTCAAGACGGCAAAACCAAATATACCGACCCAGATGGTATGCCTGAACTTAAAAAGGCGATTTGCGTAAAGTTTAAGCGTGAAAACGGCCTTGAATATGTGCCTGCACAAATTCACGTGGCGCCGGGTGGAAAGCCTGTTTTGTTCAACGCATTGGCCGCAAGTGTGAATGTAGGCGATGAAGTTATTATCCCCGCGCCTTATTGGGTTTCTTATCCTGATATGGTTTTATTGGCGGGTGGTACACCTGTTTGTGTGCCGACAAAGGCAGAGAATAATTATCTTTTGACTGCGGCGGAATTAGAGGCCGCGATTACGCCAAAAACCAAATGGCTTATCATAAATTCACCGTCAAACCCAACAGGTGCGGCCTATTCGGCGGCCCATTTGCGTGAATTGGCGGATGTTTTGGTTAAGCACCCAAATGTCATGATTATGACCGATGATATGTATGAGCATTTGCTTTATGACGGTTTTGAATTTGCCACAATTGCGCAGATCGAGCCAAAACTTTATGATCGCACCTTAACTTGCAATGGTGTTTCCAAAGCCTATGCCATGACCGGCTGGCGCATTGGCTATGCTGGTGGGCCTCAATGGCTTATTAAAGCCATGGGCAATATGGAAAGCCAAACCACCTCTAACCCCTGCTCAATTGCGCAATATGCGGCGGTTGAAGCATTAAACGGGCCACAAAACTTTTTGGAAGAGCGTAAAGCCGTATTCAAAGCGCGCCGCGATTTGGTGGTTTCCATGATAAATCAAGCCAAAGGTTTGAAGTGCCCAACGCCTGAAGGCGCGTTTTATGTCTATCCGTCTTGTGCCGAATTAATGGGAAAAAAGACCGAAAGCGGCAAAGTTCTGACCAATGACGAAGAATTTGTAACCGCACTTTTGGAACAAGAAGGTGTCGCGGTTGTCCACGGCTCTGCCTTCGGCCTTGGCCCTGCTTTTCGTATTTCCTATGCGACCGATACCGAAAGCCTTACAAAGGCGTGCGAACGTATTCAGAAATTCTGCGCGAGCTTAATTTAAAGCACTTACATTCAATTGGCATCCCAGCCACCAATTTATGCGCAACCTACCTGCTCGTAAACGGAGTAGGATTGGTGGCCTGTCAAGCAACCTTGACTTTTTGCAGTGAAATTTGTCAAGCGACCTTTACAGGTCTTAAAAGTTGTGTAAAGTAACCTTGTCTTTACAGGGGCTTCGCATGAAACTCGATACAATTCGCAAATCTTATTTTATCTATGTTGCAATTATGCTTTTGCTTGGAATTTTTGGCGTGATCGCGCTTTATAAGAATTGGGCGGATTTCGGACAATTGATTGGGGGCTTTTTGATTATTTTAATCGCCGTATTGGCGGTTTCATTTCCAATGAGCCTTTCATGGTGGCGCCAAATCGATGAGGCCGCGCGCGACGCCCATAAAACCGCCTGGTTTTGGGGCGGCTCTATCGGTATGACGGTCGCCATTCTAATAAGTGCGCTGAACCTATTTTTTGACGGCGCATTCCTAAACTGGCTCGGACGTGTCTATTTCATAAAAGATGTTCAAAAATACGGCTTCGAATTCGGCGTGATAATAGTAATGGCCTGTATGGGCGTCGGCTATATGATAAATTGGGCAATGTGGTGGAAAGGAAGGGGGGCGTGATGAAAATTTTATTCTCAACAATATATTTCTTTGTTTGCTTGTTAGCGGCGCAAACCTTGCGGGGGGACAATCCATTTAGTGCTAATTCGCCGGAAATGTGGTTGAAAATTTTGTGCGCTTTTATTGTCCTAATGCCGCTTTTCATGGCGTTTGGACTTGGGTTTTTTATTATTGATAAAATGGATGAATATCGCCGAAAACTGATTTATAAATCAATGGCACAGGCCACATTCGCGGCGGTTTTGGTGATTATGTTCTCGCAAGTGTTTTCGGACATTTTCCCAAATCAAATCATACCAAATATAGAAATTGTCCCAAGTGTGGCCCTAATTTGGTTTTTCTTGAACCTCGAAATTCTCGAAAAGAGAAAATTGGAAGAATAGGCAAGTTATGAGCATAAAAATTCCAAAAACCTTCAAAGCAAATTCAGATTTTGCCTTTCCAATTTTGGCAGCCATAATTTGTGTCGCATTCTTTTTTGAATCCATTCTGCCAAACTACTCTTTTGATGGCGTAATTTACATTATTTTTGGCATAATTTTTTTGTTTGGTGCCTATGTCTTGCTTAACCTCTATTTAGCAAAAAAATCTAGCCAACGGCTCGACGAATTTGACTTATTTAAGGAAAGAGAAAAATCTCGATTGGCAAGATTGTTTGGAGCAATTGTTTTAGTTGCGGCGTGTCTCTTTGTGCTTTGGTCCAAAAAAATCTTCTTCGTATTTTTTCCTGAAGATTTTGGCTCAAAGCAAATAGTGTCGCAAGCCATCATTTATATGGTCATATTAAACGGCCTAGTCGATTTGGTCGCTTCATTCGCAATCGAGCGAAAATATCTATCTGGCGAAGATAAATGAAAAGGTCAAAAATTTGAAAAACTGCCTCAAAGATCTTCGCGCATTAAAAGACTGGTCCCAAGGTGATCTTGCGCTGGCGCTTGAGGTTTCGCGGCAAACCGTGAATGCAATCGAGACCGGGAAATATGACCCGTCATTACCTCTCGCATTTAAAATCGCGCGATTGTTTGAAATGAAGATTGAAGAAATATTTGAAGATTAAAGAGATTTAACATTAGAATGCTTGTTTTGACTCCATTGATGTTTAAAGTTGTAGTGTAGTTTTATTAGGGAGATATTATGAAAAAGACGGCGGTTTCACTTATTGCGCTTTCATTGGTTTTGGTTTTTTCAAGTGCCGATGCGCAAATTGCGCCAAGCCCTGGTTTTGCGCACGAAAAATATAAAGAATTTAAAGCCGATAAAGCTGTTAAATACGGCAAACTCCCCAATGGAATGCGCTATGCAATCCAAGAATGGCCGACGCCAAAGGGCGAAGTTTCCATACGCATGCGTATTGCCGGTGGCTCTTTAAATGAAGACGAGAATCAAAAAGGTCTAATGCACTTTTTGGAACACATGGCTTTCAATGGTTCGGAAAATGTCAAAGAAGGCGAAATGGTCAAATTGCTAGAGCGTGAGGGCCTGGCATTTGGTGCCGATACCAATGCCCATACTTCATTTGATGAGACCGTCTATAAATTAGATATGCCAAAGCCCGAGCAATTGGATCTGGGCCTTATGTTAATGCGCGAAACCGCCGGAAAATTAACCCTTGATGCCAAAGCAATTGACGATGAACGCGGCGTTATTAAGGGTGAAGAACGCATGCGTATGAGCCCATATTATACCCAATGGGTCGATTTCGCGAATTTCACCTTTGATGGATACCGTTTTCCAAAACGTGTGCCAATTGGTGACATGGATGTTGTGGGAAGTGCGCCACAAAAAGAATTTCAAGAATTATATTATGGCCTTTACCGCCCCGAACGCACATTTTTGGTCGTGGTTGGTGACGTAAATTCCAAAACCGCCGAGGCGGCAATCAAAAAACACTTCACTGATTGGAAAGGCAAAGGCAAACCTGCCAATGACCCGAATTTGGGGAAACTTAAGTCAAATGCAGCGAAATACAAAAACTATGTCGATGCGCAATTGCCAGCCTCCTTGTCAGTAACATCCCTATCTGAAATCAAAAATGAGGCCGACACTTCTGAAGCTCGCCGTCGCGATTTATTATTGTCACTGGCAACAAACATAGTGAATGACAGATTTCAAAAAATCGCACGTGAGGAAACTTCGCCTTTCACTTATGCTTCTGTCAGCACTTATGATATGATACGTTCGGCGAAAACATCAAGCCTTGATATTGCCCCGAAAACCCAAAATCTTTGGCGTGATTCATTGAAAATTGGCTTGGGCGAATTGAAAAGCGCACTAAAATTCGGTTTCACACCGGCAGAAGTCGAAACTGCAATCGCCAATTTTGAAGCAAGTTATAAAAAAGCCAGCGAAGAAAGCGAGGCCCAACGTTCACGGCAAATTGTCGATAGTATTCTGTCGGCCTTTGAAACCGAAGATGTCTACACTTCCAAAAAAGATGATTTTGAATGGTTCAAAAAAGTTAAACCTTCCCTCAATGCAGAGGCAATTCATTTGGAATTCCAAAAAGCCTGGGCCAATCAAAACTATAATTTATATGCCGTAACCCCCGAAAACCTTGAGGGTGGCGAAGGCGCATTGAAATCAGCAATGTCGTATTTGACAAAAGTCGCGGCAAAACCGCCGAAAATTGAGGCTCTTAAAAAATGGGATTATGTCGATTTTGGCACGCCCGCCGCCGCGCCAATTGTTGAAACCAATAAGGAAATTGACGTAAGTTTCGCCAAATTTGCCAATAATGTTCGTTTAGTATTCAAAAAAACCGACTATGAAAAAGGCCGCGTTAGGGTCAAAGTCCGTTTTGGCGAAGGCAAAATGGCAATGCCTAAGGATAAAGTCGGCCTTGATTTTGTCGCGTCTTCGTCTTTTGCAGATGGTGGCCTTGGACATTTCAATATTGACGAATTGAACAAGGCGCTTGCTGGGAAAATCGTTTCAACCGGATTTGGCGTTGATGAAACTGCTTTTGAATTCAGTTCAACAACCAATCAAAACGATTTCTTATTACAAATGCAGGTGTTTGCAGCCTATCTTACCGACCCTGCATGGCGACCTGATGGCTTTAATCAATTGAAGGCCGCAAAAGAAATGATTTATCGTGACGAACGTTCAACGCCTGCAAATGTTTTGGGTCGCAAATTAGCGCCATACCTGGCTAGCTTTGATAAAAGCCAATATTTCCCAACGCCGCAGGAATTTGACGCTCTAAAACTCGAAGACGCCAAAACAATAATCGATAAAGCACGCAAAGACAGCGCAATCGAAATCATTGTCACCGGCGATATTTCCCAAGAAGCCGTAATTTCTGCGATTGGGCAAACTTTCGCGGCATTGCCAACCCGCAAAGACGCGCCGGAAATCACGGACGAAATGAGAAGACGCGTTTTCACTGCCGGCAGAAATTACGTAAATCTTGACCATGACGGTCGCGCTGACCAATCAATTGCCGCAATTTATTGGCCGGCCGGCGATTTCGGTGATGGTAGTCAGGGGCGCGCATTAAATATTTTGCGCGATATGTTTCATGTCAAACTAACCGATATTTTGCGCGAAAAAGAAGGCGCAACTTATAGTCCGCAAGTCGATAATCAATTTTCAAATGAGCATCCGGGTTATGGCTATTTGGGCGTCATTCTTGATTTAAAACCCAATGAATTGGACCGCATAATTGCTTTAACTGAAAGCATCGCCAAGGATTTTGCAGAGGGCAAAATTGACGAAGATTTGCTAAAACGCGCAAGAACCCCGTCGGTTGCCTCTTTTGACGTATCGCGCGCCAATAATCCATGGTGGTTAGGTTGGCTTTCGGGTGCGTCTTGGGACAAAAACAAAATCACGATAATTCGTGACGGCAAAAAGCAATATGAAAACATCACTTTGGACCAAATGAAAGAATACGCAAAAAAATACTTCGACCCCGCAAAAGCCCAAATAATAAAAATTGTGCCCAGCGAAAAAGTAAAAGCGGCGAACGATAATTGATTAAAAAATATCTAGTTTTCGCGCCTAACTGCAAGCATTTTTGTGCCCCACTTGGCTTTTTGATGCTTTGCTATTAGAAGGGCGCGAAATTCCCTATCTTGGAGAGAGATTTTATGACCACCGCACAAGAAAACGGCGCTGAATTGACAGGTCGTGTCGTATTATACAAGAACCCGCAACCATTGAGCGTTGAGGCGCATGGTAAATTGGGCCTGAAAAACATTGCCCGTCCGTTTGATTTTGTGAAATCAACCCATGTTGTTCCAATGACCGTTCAAGAATTCGGTGTTGCTGCAACATCTATGCCGATTATTTTTGCGCCCGATAAAAAGACCCCGCTTGCAGTTATGGCAGCGCGCGGGAATGAAAACCTTTTCGTTGGTGCCGATGGTCATTGGGAAGCTGATGTTTATGTCCCATCTTTCGTTCGCCGTTATCCTTTCATTTTTGCTGCTGATGACACAAATGAAAACTTCGTGGTTTGCATTGATGAAGGCGCGGAAATGATTGGCGAAAACGCCGAATTGCAAATGTTCGAAGACGGCAAACCAACTCAATACACAAATAGCGCGATGGAATTCCTTCAAGATTTCGAACGTCAAAGACGCGCGACTGAGGAATGGGTTGCTTTGATCAATGAAATGGATCTTTTGGAAGATAAATCTGTTACTTTCACACCTGCTGATGAAAATGGTGTGGCTCAACAGACTGTCAAAATCGCAGATTATATTGCGGTTTCGGAAGAAAAATTAAATGCTTTGCCTGCTGAGAAATTCACAATTTTGCGTGAAAAAGGTGCTTTGCCGGCGATTTATGCGCATTTAGTTTCTTTGCTTCAATGGCAAAAATTGGTGCAACGCACTTTGCGTAACGCGGAACAACAGCCCGCAGCAAACGCATAAAATTTTCGAAATTATTGTAAATTCGCGCCGCCGTTTCGGCGGCGCTTTAACGAGCGTATCAAATTCAATCTGCATCGCTCTGGCTTGTCTTTTTGCTGCGCCATCTTTGAGTTTTTTCCTTGAAGTATTCCAATACTCCTTCGGAAAAGAACTCAAAGCCGCGCCACAAAAATCCTACGCCATAGCAATTCAGCTTGAATTAGAAACGCTCTATTGTGGAAAATAAAGCTCGGATATGCGTTTAATATAGGCCATTAATTTCGGAAAACTACGAACATAATCACCGATTTCAGACTCAAACAAAGGGCATTGCGCGCCCCATAACATAGGCTGAACAGAGGCATCAAAACCGCAAGGTTCGTCACCCAAAAGAAAATTCTTATCGCCCAAAATTGTGGCGATTGCATCAATATCTTTTTTGCATAAAGCGATAATTTCTTGGTGTGAATGACGACCCATTCCACTTCCATGCAAATTTTGTTTAACTTTTTTACGAACGTTTTTGATAATTAAGGGTCGCAATAATGCGGGGGCCGGGTCAAAAAATTCTCGCGGGCCTTTGTTGAAATTTTCATCTATCATCCAACGATCATAGACTATGCCCCAATATAAATGCTCCTCGCACATTTTTTCGACCGCCCAACCGATTGCGAGCTTGTCATTTGAATATCCGCCATTGAAATCGGCCTTAAAATCATTTTCAAGTATATTGCGAATTAGGGTACTGTCGCCAATCAATTGCCCATTGTATTCAATATACGGGATTTTTCCCTTGGGCGCTTTAGCGAAATCCATCATTCTGTTTTCATAAGGAATATTCGCCATTTTCAATAAAATATAGAGTTTAATTACAAACGGGCTTGCATCTGGCAAACCAAATCTTTTTCCACCGCCATAGACAATCATTTTTTTCTCCTTCCCCTAGCAGTATATTGACAGCATGCTGACAGCATGGTGTCAGTAGCGTTAGAGTATTGATGAAAAATGCGCAGAGCCGACAGATTATTACAAATCATTCAAATCCTTCGCCGAAATCGCAATCCGGTTTCCGGTGAAAAAATCGCGATGGAATGCGAAGTTTCGTTGCGCACTATTTATCGCGATATTGAAACCTTGATGGCGGATCGCGTTCCAATTCGTGGTGAAGCCGGCGTTGGATACATTTTAGAGGACGGTTATGATTTGCCGCCTTTAATGTTTAAGCCCGACGAAATCGAGGCCATAGTTTTGGGTCTGCAATGGGTAAAGAAACGCGCAGACATCGATTTAATTCGTGCCGCAGACGATGCGATTGCAAAAATTGGCGCAGTTTTGCCGAAAAACCTAAAACCAATCCTTTTTGAAGCGGGATTAGTTGTTCCACCTAATTCGCAAATTGCAAAAGACAATATCAATATTGCCGAAATTCGACTGGCTATTCGTGAACAATACAAAGTCGAATTAGTTTATGAAGACGATAAAGGCAAAACTACAAAACGTATGATTTGGCCGATTGCGATTGCGTATTTTGACCGCCAAAGACTGATAATTGCTTGGTGCGAATTAAGAAATGATTTTCGCAGTTTCCGCACTGATCGGGCAATTTCGGCGCGAACATCCGGAGAAAAATACAAAAAGAATCGCAAATCACTTTTGAAAGATTTTATCGAACAAATGCGCAATAAATATCAAAACCTAAAGGATTAAATATTAAAATACCAATTACTTGATACGAATTGTAGAATCTTTGAGATGGAAAGCCGAATTAACCAAAAATAGCTAGTTTTTTTCGAATTTTGGTTCGATTTTTGTTGACTGCATTCGCGCCAATGCATAGTTTCCCCAAAACAAATAAAAGGGGACATACGCAATGCGTAAGAAATTTAATTCAAAATCAAATTCATTAAAGAAGTCGATTGGCGTTTCATTAGGTGCGATTTTTTGTGCCGCCGGAATGATGGTCAATGATGCAAGTGCGTTGGTTACACCTGACGGTGTCTCACCAACTTCGGTAATTGATAATGCCAATACGCGTCCATATTGGGTCGGCTTAGGTATTCGTAATGCCACTGGCAGATCGGGCGGGGCGTGTTCCGGTCTTTTAATAAACCCGCGAACTGTTTTGTTTGCCGCGCATTGCGTGGATTCCTATTATCCATGGGTTTATGGCTCCCAAGATACGCCTAACCGTGCCGCTGTCGGATACACAACCAACCCAACTTTCGGAACAAATAATCTTTTGGATTGGATGTTCTATGGCGGCGATAATTTAATGACGAATTCGTCATTTGTTTGGTGGGATCAAAGGTCGCGCAATGGCTTTGACAGCGACTGGGCCGATGGTTCTTTCCTTCCCGCTGATATTGCGTTGGCGGGTTTTGATACGCCAACTGATATTTTGGGTCGCGATGGAATGAATGGTATCGGGCTTTTATTTTCGCAAGTTAATGGCCTTGTTCCTGTTACTGTCGGTGGTTATGGTCAATATGGTAATGGTTTAACCGGTGCGCGTTCGGGTTGGAATAATAATGACCAATTCATGCGCAAACTTGGCAAAAATATGCTGGGTTTCTTTGGTGACGATTATACTTTGAATGTTGGCGTCTATGGCGAAGCCTTAGGCGATGTTTTTTACGGCGGCGCGACACGATATCAAGACATGTATTGGGTGGATTTTGATAATCCAAATCGCGCAACGCAACCATTTTCAGCAGACATAAATCGCGACCCATCAGTCAATACCTATGATTTTGACGTTTTCGCTGGTGATGCTGTCGCTGGTGAAGCAATAACTGCCCCTGGCGATTCCGGTTCACCTCTTGTTACGGATGCGTATGGTCGCGATGTTTCTTTGGGCGTTTTAAGTTCGGGAACCCGTTTCTTTTTCGATGTAGTGGGTGACCCTGACGACAATAATTATGTGCTGTCGAGCTTTTCAAATTATGGCACAATTGCAGGATATAATCCTTTATTTCTTTTCTGGGATCAGATTGTTGTAAATAATCCATACAAATATGTTGGCGCAGTTGCCGGTGATGGCGAATGGACCGACCCAACACATTGGGTGCAGGAAGTGGACCCACTTTATTTCACCTTGTCCGGAAACACTCTGGTCAATGCTTTGCCAACGACTGCGCCAATTGGTTCAGATTCAGTTGCGCCCAATATTGGCACCGTGAATCCAAACCCTAATCCAATTACTTTGTGCGGCGCATTCGGCACTTGCGGTATGGAGAATGTGAATGACGTTGCATCTGCACTTAATGTGTCACTTGCAACGATTGCGAAAGGCCGGACTAAAACCTCAGCAAATTCAATTGCACCAAGCGATTTTATTTCGCTATCCCAACAAGAACAGTCAAATAATATCAATCTTTCGCAGTCCCAAACTTCGGCATTACCAATATCATCGACTGCGCAAGACTTGCCAACTTCGGGCGGGTCTTTGGATACCGCGAAAAATGCTAATGAAGACGGAACCCTATCTTGGTTTGACGGGCGCATAAAAATAGGAACCGGACCATTAACCGGCCCGGGGTCAACCGGATTTGTGCCAAATAACGTCATTGGCAATACCAGCCTTCAAAACTCAACTCGTTGGTTTGAAGTTAATCTACGTAATGCTGGAACGACATATATCACAGACGCCGATATTGAAATTGACCGCCTAAACATTCGTGGCGCTTCGAGTTTCTTGAATATTCGCTCAGGCGCAAGCCTTTTTACTGAAATGTCATCTTTCATCGACAATGGTGGCTTGCATGTTGACGGCGATTTTTATGCCGACGCTTTATATGTTAATGGCGGTCGGGTAACCGGAAACGGCGCATTGTATTCCGACATGGGAACCTATGTCTTGGGTGGCATTCTAAGCCCTGGAACAGTTGGCACAACTGGCACTATGACGAATTATGGCGGCGTTGGCTTTGCGCAGGCGGGTGTTTTCGGTGTTGATGTTTCGTCTAATACCTTGGCAGACAGGCTAAATATCTTTGGCAATTTAGTTTTGGGCGGCGGCTTGGCGGCGAATTTCTTGAATGGTTATGTTCCTAGCTGGGGCACGAATTGGACAATTGCAAATGTCGCGGAATTGCCAATGGGTGTGGAGGCAAATTCCATGGCACCAGCCGAAGGCGCGTCTATTAGCGGCAATTTCGCCATGTTATCGAGCAATTTGCCCGGCCTATTGCGCCCATCGGTTCGCGTTTCGGGCAATAATCTCTTGCTTGAAATTACTGCTTTGCCAATGCAAAGTTTTGCCAATTGCACAACAGCAGATTGCCGCACTTTGGCACAAGCCCTTACCAATGGCAGAAGTAATAATTACAATAATTTGAAACCATTATATCAAACGCTCGATATTATGAGTGCAAACGGCCTTGGCACCGTTCTTGATGCCATGAAGCCGAATGATCATAATATTCTTAGTGCCGACCTCTTGATGGGTTCTAATCTTTTCAGCAATCTTGTGCTTGACCGTTTGTCTTCGCGGGTGGCGGGTCTTGATAATCTTCCGGGTCTTGGTTCGAATTTCAAATCCTTTGGCATGAATGGTATTAGCTCCTTGAGTAATTCATTCAATCTGAATGCCGCCGAGGGTGCAAAAAATGAAGTATTGCCAATGGGAACCAGTGTTTTCGGCGAATTAAGGTCCATCAAAGGCACACTTGATGCAAATCATGTGGCTTCGGGTTCGGATTCAGATGGTTGGGCGGCAATTGTCGGTATTGATAAAGTGACCGCCAATCGTATTCTTGGTGCGGCGTTCCAAACTTCATCAACCAAAGGCAAAGCTAATAATTCGGGTGCGACCGCAGACGCCAAAACAACTGCTGCCACTTTCTATGGTGGTATTCGTGGCACGGCCGGAATGTTGCAGGCCTATGCAACATTCGGCAAGGGCGATTATGATATGACCCGCTTTTCTGGCCCTTATTCCATGACCGGAAAAACCGATGGTTCGGTCACAAGCCTTGGGATTGAGGGTGTGACTTCGGCTTCGACCAAATCGGGAAAATTTGTAACTTCGGCAGGTGTAAGTTTCGATAAAATCAAGATCGATGGCTATAATGAAACCGGCATTGCAGCACTTAGCTTTGCCGAGCGTGAAATCAAGTCTTCGATTGGACGTATTGGATCAACCTTCTACCCAAAAGTCAAAGATGGCGGCCTTCAGCCATGGGTTAATCTAACCGGTGCCTATGCCTTCAATGGTGAGGATTTCACCGTTGATAGCTTTGGCTTTGCCGCTGCCCCTGGCCTTATTGTCGATTTATCTAGTGCAGATAAGACCGACCATACTTGGCTAGAAGCTGGTGTCGGTGTGAATGGCAAAGTCGGAAACGCCGATTTGGGGCTTTCTTATGAAACCACAATCGGTCGCGACGATATCAAAATTCAGACTTTGAGTGCGAAATACCGTATCAATTTCTAAACTAGTCACAATTCCAATTTCAAAGGGCGGTGCAGACCGCCCTTTTTTATGCTTGAAATTCAATAGATGAACTGCATTATACAGAAATGAATGAAATCCGCACTGCAAACCAAAATGACATAAATGAGATTGCCGCTTTGATTGATCGTTCGGTGCGCAAATTACAGGCCAATGATTATACACCAAAACAATTGGACGGCGCATTAGGCAGTGTTTATGGTATTGATACAAATCTTATAAATGACGGTACTTATGTTTTGGTTTTGCGCGATGGCAAAATAATTGGTTGCGGCGGGTGGTCAAAACGCAAAGCATTATTTGGCGCCGATGCCTTGGCAAAATCCCAAGGCCAATTCCTTGACCCCGAAATCGACCCCGCCAAAATTCGCGCATTTTTCGTCGATCCCGATTATGCACGCCAGGGCATTGGCGCAATAATCCTTAAAGAATGTGAGACGCGCGCTGCCAAAGCAGGCTTTAAATCCTATGAACTTGCGTCAACCCTTACAGGAATCGAGTTTTATGCGAAATACGGCTATGAAGGGCGCGAAAAAATCTTCGCGCCCTTGCCGAATGGTGAGGTTTTTGAAGGGCTTAAAATGGAAAAGTCCATCAATGAATGATGGCGGGCGCCTTCGCACTCAAACCATTAAATTCAAGCCCTTTTTCACCGATTTTTGCTTTAACTGTCGTGCCATCAAGGATTGCGCCCGACAATATAAGTTTCGCCAATGGATCTTGAATATGTTGCTGTATCGCGCGTTTCAAAGGGCGTGCACCATAGATTGGGTCATAGCCCTTATCAGAAATCCATTCTTTGGCTTTGTCATCAAGTTCTAATTTAATGTCGCGGCTTTCAAGAAGTTTTTCCAAGCGACGCAATTGAATTGGCACGATTTTGTCCATTTCCGCACGTCCCAAACGACGGAAAAGAATGATTTCATCAATACGATTGATAAATTCAGGGCGGAAATTGGCTTTTACCGCCTCCATAACCAATGGCCTTACGGCTTCAACATCGTCACCATCTTTTTGTTCTGCTAAATAATGTGAACCCAAATTCGAAGTCATGACCAGTATCACATTTTTGAAATCAACGGTGCGCCCCTGCCCGTCTGTCAAACGACCGTCATCAAGAACCTGCAAAAGCACATTGAAGACATCAGGGTGGGCTTTTTCAACTTCATCAAAAAGCACAACTTGATATGGGCGACGACGAACCGCCTCGGTCAAGGCACCACCTTCATCATATCCAACATATCCGGGAGGTGCGCCAATAAGACGAGAAACCGAATGTTTTTCCATATATTCAGACATGTCAATGCGCGTAATCGCACTATCATCATCAAACAGGAATTGTGCCAAGGCCTTAGTAAGTTCGGTTTTCCCTACGCCGGTCGGGCCAAGGAAAAGGAATGAACCAATCGGTTTATTCGGATCTTGCAGGCCCGCACGCGAACGGCGAACGGCGTCAGAAACCGCAACCAAGGCCTCTTCTTGCCCAATCACGCGTTCGCGCAATTTGTCTTCCATTTTTAGAAGTTTTTCGCGCTCGCCTTCAAGCATTTTATCAACCGGAATTCCGGTCCAACGTGAAACAACACCCGCAATTTGCTCTGAATCTACGGTTTCGGCGACCAAATCTTGTTTGCCATCATCGGCTTTTTTCAAACGCTCCTCAAGTTCGGGGATTTTGCCGTATTGAAGCTCACCAGCGCGTGCAAAATCGCCTTTGCGAGTTGCGTCTTGTAATTCCAAATGAAGTTTTTCCAACTCCTCTTTCAATTTAGTGGCATCCGCCAAAGATGCTTTTTCAGATTTCCAGCGTGTGGTTAAATCAGCGGATTTCTTTTCTAAATCTTCGATCTCATCTTCCAATTTTTCTAAACGATCGATAGAGGCCGCGTCTTTTTCTTTTTCCAGTGCCGAAGCCTCGATTTTCAATTGCATCAGACGACGATCGATTTCGTCCAATTCTTCCGGCTTGGAATCGATTTGCATTCTTAATCGCGAAGACGCCTCATCCATTAAATCAATCGCTTTATCGGGCAAAAATCTGTCGGCAATATATCTTTGCGAGAGGGTCGCGGCGGCGACAATTGCGGCATCGGAAATGCGCACGCCGTGATGCACTTCGTATTTTTCCTTTAAACCACGAAGAATTGAGATTGTGTCTTCAATTGTCGGTTCTTCGACAAACACCGGCTGAAAGCGGCGCGCCAAAGCGGGGTCTTTTTCAACATGTTTGCGGTATTCATCCAAAGTGGTCGCGCCGATACAACGCAATTCACCGCGCGATAATGCGGGTTTCAAGAGGTTTGACGCATCCATTGCGCCATCGCCCTTGCCCGCGCCGACAAGTGTGTGCATTTCATCAATGAAAAGCACGATTTCGCCGTTTGATGCCTGAATTTCATTAATCACCGCTTTTAGGCGTTCTTCAAATTCACCACGATATTTGGCGCCAGCAATCAAGGCACCCATATCAAGCGATAGAAGGCGTTTATCTTTAAGGCTTTCGGGAACGTCACCATTGATCATGCGCAACGCTAAACCTTCGGCAATTGCGGTTTTACCCACACCCGGTTCACCAATAAGGACAGGGTTGTTTTTGGTGCGACGTGAAAGAACCTGTATTGCACGGCGAATTTCTTCGTCGCGCCCAATTACAGGGTCAAGTTTGCCGTTGCGCGCGGCATCGGTTAAATCGCGGCAATATTTTTTAAGCGCTTCATATTGTTCTTCTGCGCCTTCAGAATTGGCGGTGCGGCCTTTGCGCATCATGCCGATTGCCATATTGATTGATTGGGTTGTAACACCCGCCGCAGCCAAAGCATCGGCGGCCTTTGATTTACCACTGGTTAGGATTGCCAATAACAACCACTCGGCAGGAACAACACTGTCACCCGCTTTCTTTGCCGCTTCTTCGGCGCCCGAAATTATGCGCGCGGTTTCATTGGGTAGATAGGTTTTACCATCACCGCCCTCAACCTTTGGCAAAGCCGCCACCGCAACATCAGCGGCCAATTTGGCCTCATCGGGCCGCCCACCCGCGCTTCTAATAAGGCCAATTGCCAGTGATTTTTCTTCATCAAGCATTGCCTTTAACAGGTGTTCGGGCATGAAATATTGATTATTGGCATTAATAGCCAACATTTGCCCTGCCTGGATTATACTTCTTGCGCGTTCTGTAAATTTCTCGAGATTCATATTGAAACCCTCTTTTGATTTTCAACTTTTGGCAAGCTCAATTTCAAAATATTAGAAACCAAAGCCGCCCACATCACATAGATAGGTGTTGCATATTTACCACGCAAGGGGGAGAGTGAGGAAATGATGAAAATACTTGAAATATCGGACTTAGTATTATATATTGAAAGTGATTGAGGTTCCATGAGAATTTTTTAGAACAAGAGCTTTGCGAAATTCGCCCTAAAAGAAAGAATTTCCAATGCTTCACTTTTGAAAGCGATTCAAGATGCGAACAATGGGATAATTGATGCAAATTTAGGTGGCGGCGTAATTAAACAACGCATTGCAAGAGCTAATGAGGGCAAATCAGGAGGTTATAGATCAATTATTCTATTCAAACACGAGGATCGCGCTTTTTTCGTTCATGGTTTTGCGAAAAGTGAATTAGCAAATATCGACAAGCAAAAAGAAAAAGAATTGAAACTCCTAGCAAAGCTAATTTTGCCTTTAGGAGAGAAACAAATCTCAAAATTATTGGAGCAAGGCTCATTTATAGAAATTCTTGAGGATAGAAATGGTTAAGACATATAAAGACGATTTATCAGCATCAATACATGAAACTGCTTTGGGGCTGTTGCAAGCTGGAATTATTGATAAAGCGACAATGCGTGAGTTTGATGAAGGTTGCCTTACGCCGGTGAAGCTATTGTCGCCAAATGAAATCCGCGCCCTTCGCGAACGCGAACAGGTAAGCCAAGACGTTTTTGCGCATTATCTTAATATTTCTAAGGACTCAATATCAAAATGGGAGCGGGGTCTCAAAGCGCCGAGCGGGTCAGCTCTTAAACTATTGGCGCTGGTTGCAAAAAACGGCTTAGCCGCGATCGCTTAAGCGTAACCGAAAAGTAGTATTATGTCTTGAAGTTTATTCTCGGTTGCTTTATTGTTTGGCAAAAAGTGAGGTCAAAATTTTGAAATTACTTGGGTCGTCAGATAAAATAAAAAAAGCGCTCAAAGCAGTTGCGCCTAAGCGAATTGCCGTTGCCTATGTCGGAAAGAACTGGGATAAATATGTTGAGTTAAACAAGCTCGAGGAAGTAATTGTTTCTCCGACATTGGGTTCGAACCCTTATGCAATTGACGAAATTGAAAAAAAAATTGGTTGGGACAAAGTCCATTTTCTCGATAAGCTACATTCAAAAATTTATCTTGGTGAAAAAGAATTCATAATAGGAAGTGCAAACCTCTCGAATAACGCACTTTTTTCGGATGATACTGGTCTTTTTGAATCTGTAATTCGAGGTAGCGACCAGAAAATAAGGGAAGAATTGTCGCACTTATTGGATACTTATGTCAAGAATGCAAAACGCCTGTATCCCGACCAAAAATCCAAGGAAGACAAATTGCAGGCTTTGAAAGAAGTTTGGAAGAAAATGCCGAAAGAGGCGGATCCGAACAATCTT
Organism: Hyphomonadaceae bacterium; assembly: GCA_041917055.1. GTDB lineage: Bacteria > Pseudomonadota > Alphaproteobacteria > Caulobacterales > Aquidulcibacteraceae > Pseudaquidulcibacter. The sequence continues at coordinate 42,149 of JAYRYJ010000005.1, read as the reverse complement.
GCCGAGCGCAAAGCTCCAAATCTCAAAGAATATGAAATCGGAAGTGAAAGAATAATAATTGTTTGGTGGGAAAACTTATGCCCTAATTATGACATAGCAAAAATTGAAGAAGAAATAGGCGGGAAATTTTCAGAATATGAAAAAGAACATTCAAATAGCTTTTGCGAAGACGACATAATTGACCTACATGACTGGGTTATAAATTGGCAGTGCAAGCGAAACGGAGATTGCACCAAAGTATTGAAAATAGATCTGTTTCGTGTTGATCAGATAGTTCAAAATGGCGTTAAGGGTTTTGATGGCAAAGAAACAGAATACACTAAATTAGCATTTGCCGAAGCCCCATTCAAACACCCCCCATTTTTGCTTGACAAAAGGACCAAAGAGGCATTTCGAAAAACCATTGAATCAGGAAATTTCGAAGACTTCACCTCGCGAACTAAGGGAAGTTGGAAAATTCCTAGCAAAGAAAGAACTTCTGAGTTTCTGCAGGCTTGGCAGCAAAACCTGCGGGGTTAACACGTCAAAATAATTGATGATTAACGTGTTAATATCAATCTTAATCGTCTAAAAAAAGATATAAATGTCAATCCTTGACAATCCTTGACAATTTTTGACAATCTTTGACATAATTCTAAACTCCGCCAACCAAAAAAGGCGAAACACATGAACATTAATCTGACCCCCAAACTCGAAGAAATGGTGCGTGAGAAGGTTAAATCGGGGCTTTATAATAATGCCTCCGAAGTTGTCCGCGAGGCTTTAAGGCAGATGCACGAGAAAGAAAGCCTAAAAGTCTGGAGCAAAGAAGAGATTGAGAATGAGCTTTCAAAAGTTGACGAAGACTCCTTTACTGAAGGTTTTGACCCGCAAGAAATAATTAGACGCGGCAAAGAACGGCTTGCGGCGGCAAAGGTCAAAAATGCTGCTTAAGTCGCCAGAGGCGATTGAAGATATTGAAAATATTTGGTTTAACATAGCATTGGATAAGCCAAAAGCAGCCCATGATTTTGTTTTCAAACTCGAAGAAAAATTTGCATTGCTTGAATATGCGCCATTGATTGGTCGAATTTTTAATGCCAAAAGCAAAAAATACTCGAAAATGAGAGTTTTCCCGTTAGGGAAATATCTCATTTTCTATTTACCTATTGATGGCGGCATCAAAATTTATCGTGTCCTACACGGCTAAATGAATTTTGGCGAATTGTTTCAAGACGAATAAAAACTCCAAAATTGATTAGTTTGCGTCATTAAGCGGCAAGACCAAGCAGCGCGTATTCTTGTGCACACGCACAGACCTCGTGCTAATTCGCCAAAATTCGTCACCAAAATTGATTAGTTTGAGTCATATAGCGGTAAGACCGCGCAGCGTGTATTTCATAAACACGCGAGCAGGCTTGCCGCTATATGGCCAAAATAATCAATCTTAGAAAGGCCAAATTTTGCGGGTTTTTGAGATTGCGGTATATCCGGCATTTGCACCCGCCCGAATGCCCACGCCGGTGCGCATTGGTGCAAGAACGACGCCTTCGGCCTGTTGATAGGTTACGCCAATTCCTGCAATCAAATATGCCGCACCTTCAACCCCTGGATAACGGCGATAGATGCCGTCAGGATTACCAAGATTATAAACAAGTGTGAAGACTTTGGAAGCATTTGCGCCCGTGTCAAAGCCAATCGACGGTCCTTGCCAATATACTGTGCGGGTTTCGCCGTCTTTCATTACCAATTGGCCTTCGCCATATCTTAGGCCGAAACCAAATGCGGCGGCAAATTCATTTCCGGCGATATAACCAACCGGTTCGCCTTTATCGGCAAAGATTTTTTCGACGGCCTTGCCAACATTTTCCGAAGTTTTGCCAAAAAATTCTGATGCAATATCTTTAATTTCATCGGCCTTATAAGTCGCGGCATTTTCCGAAGCCTCGGATTGTTTTGACTCATCAATTGTTTGCGCAAAAGCAGGGTAAGAAGCCAAAAGCGAAATTGTGACAAATGAGGAAAATAACTTTTTCATAACAAACTCCAAAAACTCTCGCCCCCCGAATTAATTTATTTTGCGCCCCTATGGTTAATATATGTCTTAAAAAGTGTTAAAAAGCAGATTAATTATGCGTTAGAATTTGTCATTTCATTTCGCCCCCTTTTAATCACGGGCGGTTTTGGCTATTTGGCCTTTATGAAACAACAAAATATTCGCAACTTTTCCATCGTTGCCCATATTGATCACGGCAAATCAACGCTTTCGGATCGCCTTATTCAAACTACGGGCGGCCTGACGCAGCGCGAGATGAAAGAACAAGTCCTCGATAATATGGATATTGAACGCGAACGCGGCATTACTATTAAAGCCCAAACAGTGCGTTTGGAATATCCCTATCTTGGTGAGACCTATGTCTTGAACCTCATTGACACGCCGGGCCATGTTGACTTTGCCTATGAAGTTTCGCGTTCATTGGCGGCATGCGAAGGTGCACTTTTGGTGGTTGATGCTTCCCAAGGGGTTGAAGCGCAGACCTTGGCAAATGTCTATCAAGCGATTGATGCCGATTTGGAAATCCTCCCGGTTCTTAATAAAATTGACCTCCCCGCCGCCGAGCCTGATAGAATCAAAGCACAAATCGAAGAAGTTATTGGCATTGATGCGTCCGAAGCCTTAGAAATATCGGCAAAAACCGGACTGGGGATTGAAAGCGTCCTTTCCGCGATTGTTGAACGCCTTCCCGCACCCAAGGAAAGCGATCCGACCTTGCCATTAAAAGCGCTTTTGATGGACGCGTATTACGACCCGTATTTGGGCGTTGTGGTTTTGGTTCGCATTATGGACGGCACACTTAAAAAAGGTATGCGCGTTAAAATGATGCAGACCGGCGCGTCTTATATTGTTGATCGCGTTGGCGTATTCAAGCCGAAAATCACCGACATTGGCGAACTTGGCCCCGGCGAAATCGGCTTCTTAACTGCCTCAATCAAAGAGGTGGCGGATGCCAAAGTGGGCGACACAATTACCGATGAAAAACGCCCTACCAAAGAGGTTCTTGAAGGCTTTAAGCCCGCCCAACCCGTGGTTTTTTGTGGCCTTTTCCCTGTTGATGCCGCAAGTTTTGAAGATTTACGCGCCGCAATGGGCAAACTTCGTCTTAATGATGCGAGCTTTAGTTTTGAGATGGAAACATCGGCCGCTTTGGGCTTTGGTTTCCGTTGTGGTTTCCTTGGCCTCCTGCATTTGGAAATTATTCAAGAACGCCTAAGTCGTGAGTTTAATCTTGACCTTATCGCCACCGCACCAAGCGTGGTCTATGAAATCGAAATGCGCACCGGCGAGAAGATAAGCCTACATAACCCCGCCGATATGCCCGATGTTATGAGCATTGAGAATATTCATGAACCTTGGATTAAGGCGACAATCCTTACGCCTGACGAATACCTTGGGTCGATTATCAAACTTTGCCAAGATAGGCGTGGTGTTCAACGTGATATATCCTATATCGGCACGCGCGCCATGCTAGTTTATGACTTGCCGCTTAATGAAGTGGTTTTTGACTTTTATGACCGCTTAAAATCGATTTCCAAAGGCTATGCTTCTTTTGACTATCAATTAGAAGATTACCGAATTGGGGATTTGGTCAAAATGCAAATTTTGGTCAATGATGAACCGGTTGATGCGCTTTCAATGCTTGTTCACCGTAATCGTGCCGAAGGGCGCGGTCGCGCAATGTGTGAAAAGCTCAAGGACCTTATTCCGCAGCATTTGTTCAAAATCCCGATTCAAGCCGCAATTGGCGGGCGCATTATTGCCCGTGAAACCATTTCGGCAATGCGCAAAGACGTTACCGCAAAATGCTATGGCGGGGATATAAGTCGCAAACGCAAACTTCTTGATAAACAAAAAGAAGGCAAAAAGAAAATGCGGCAATTCGGTAAGGTAGAGATACCACAAGAAGCATTCATTGCCGCCTTGAAAATGGATGAGAATTGAGGAATTAAATCCTTCCCCGCTCGCGGGGAAGGGGGACCGCGTGTAACGCGGTGGATGGGGGCGATTTGGCGCAAATCGCTTTGCCGCCAGGCAAAAATTTGCACGACCAAAAACCTTCATTTACCTTCATTTGTCAACAAACCCACCGCAAAAAAACCCAATACAAACTCCAATAAACCAAAGGGAATTGCAATTTCTTTCACCCCAACAAACAGCCAAAATGCTATAATTTGCTGTCAATATCGAATGCGCATTTTTTTGAGTGGGAAAATCATAAGCCAAAATTTGAAGGCGGGGATAGCATGTCCAAAAACTTGCACCCTCTCCTTCCCCGATTGAAATCGGTGAAGGTGGACGCGAAGCGGACGGAAGGGGTTAAAACTCTCGCCGCACTAACCAAACCGCCGCCCCAACCCCTTCACCCGCTTCGCGGGAGCTTCCCCACGCTTGGGGAAGCAGAGACGCGTTGTTTTGCGAAACAATAGTCCAAAGCATTTCTGATTTTGTCAGATACACTTAATATATCAGTTTTCACTTCTAAGTTGGAAATTCTTAGAATTTGAAAACCTTGGGAAATTAACCAGGTGTCACGATTTTTGTCATTTCCATAATAAAAATGATGATCCCCGTCTATTTCAATTATTAGCTTTGCGGAATGGCATAGGAAATCAACAACGAATTTTCCAACAGGCTCTTGCCGATTGAACCTTACGCCAAAGTGCTTTTTCCGCACTAGACCCCACACCCTTAATTCAGAAAGGGTCATTTTCTTTCGCAGGTTTTTCGCAAAAGCGTTTGGCATAAATGTTCTTTATTTGTTCCACTTCAATTTGTCAATAATTCTCCTTCCCCGATTGAAATCGGGGAAGGTGGCGCGCCGTAGCTTTAGCGAAGGCGTGACGGAAGGGGTTAAACTCTTGCCGCACTAACTAAACTGCCGCACAAACCACTTCAGTCACCTTCGGTGACAGCTTGCCAATGCATGTGCGGACGGAAACGATAATCTAAGTCTTAAAGTGTTGCAAAAAATGTCTAGCTAAATATTGTTAAGTCTCTGTAACTCGGACAAAAACTCCTCAACATTTGAATATACTTTGCTTCCAAATTTATTGAGCAAATTGTCAAGCATTTCATTTCCTTTATTTGATAAAGGCGAAAGTTTGCCGCCAAACCTTTCCTTCAATTTTGAGTTCAATTTTGCAAATACTGTGCCAGCTTTTATGTCGCCAAAAAAATATGTGCCGAAGTGGACATGCCATTTATTGCGTGGTTTATGTAGCTCAATGTACTCTCGAGGCCATTTTTTCACGGTTTCCTCATCCCATTCCCAAAAAATGGGTTTGTCACCCCAGTTATTAATCATTGTGGAGTAATTTCCACCAGTTTTCTTAAGAATTCCTGCGCTTTGGGCAATCAAATTATCTTTTTTTGCCTTTGTAATTGCACCGCTGCAAATGACTATTCCCACTCCGTGAAAAAGATCTGGCTCCGAAATCGCCATATCAATTATGCCGCCATATTTTGATTCGTGCCAATTATTTCTAAGAGCATTCAAATTTGCCGCTTTTCCGCCAGCCAAAAGTCGATTTTTCCACCGCCTTTCGCATTCATCAAAAGCCTTTGCATCCAACGGTTTAGCGACCTTGAAAGTCTTCTCGAACCATTTTCGAGCTTTTTCCCAAACCTTTGACCTCGGCAAATGAAATACACCAGCCTCCAAGTGTTTCGCGCTGTTTTGGAAACCCACACCATTGTCTGACGCGTTCGCTGAACCAATGACGCATCCCGAATTTGAAATGTAAACTTTGGCGTGCAAGCCTTCAATGTGTTTGAGGTTTGGGTTTTCAGGCGCACCTAATTGTTTTATAGTTTCCGGATTAGTCCCGCCCATTGAAATGTCACAAATGATTTTGAATTCTTTTGCTTCAATTTGAGGCGGATTGAACAATTCAACTTCAGCATTATTGCCCCAAAAAGCGACGGCGCATTTAACGTCATCACCTGAACAAACCTTTCTGATTCTGCCGCTCAAATCTTCTGCCGCTAAAAACTCACCGTGAATATTTTCGGACATATTCTACTCCTATCCAAAAGTCATTTTTGCTTTCTACACCTTACCCATTTCATCAAGCGCTTGCAATCTCAAAGACCCATCGCCGAAAGATGCAAGTATAAATCTCTCTTCCTCTCTTCCATCTCTTGGTTTGGTTTTGATTGTAAAGTTTGCTGCGCGATTTTTGAAAATTCTGCTTATTTTTTTGTCATATTTGAAAATATCTTCACACATGCAAAAGTCGCCATCATAAATCCATAAAATTTCGGAATTTTTAGTATCATTTATTTGGCGTGAGACCGCGAAATATGTGTCATTCCAAATACCATTTTGCTCGATACCGTTTATTCGGAGATATGCAGTTGGCGAAAGAAGAAAACAACTTTTGCCCAATTTGGGCGACAAAAATTCGATCTCGAGATAATCGAGGAAAAGCTCAAATTCGCTATTAAGACGCCTCAAGAAATTAATTTCAAAGCTGAAAGTCAGTTTTTGCGATTTTGGCGGATTTTGCACTATCGGTATTTCGACTTTTAGGTATTCATCTTCATTGTATGGTTCGGTGTCCTCTATGTTTTCAGTTATCCAACCAAACTTTTCCATTAGGGCATTTAATAATAGCAAGCGCGCGATATAGTTCGCGCCCGAGCTTTGCAAAAAAGTGTGTGAATCGCTTTGTTTTTGAATTAGGCCCCTATTAGGCGCTGAAATTTCCAAGCCAAATACTTCAAAACCTTGACACGCCGATTTGATTGCATTTCTAAAATTAGACAAAAGATTACCAAAATCGCCAATAGTCATTTCATTTGGCGCGGCGAAATTTAGCGCGCGCAACAAATAAAGCGCTTTGCCTTCTGCCTGACCATTTGTCTTTGGGGTTAAAAGGAAATAATCATTACGAAATAAAATTGGCTCTAGAATTTTGAGTTCTGATAACGATATCCAAATCGAGTTAATATGTTCAAATTCAAAGGGATCACATCTGCTGTTTCCCAAATCTTCTTTAGAAATTGGGTTTGCAAAATACAATTGCAATTGAACAAAGTCGAGGTCTAGCATTTTGCGTCCTTTCAATTTTGCGAAAAATCGCGAAATTCGGACACAAGCGAGCTTGCGGACTTCTTAAGGTTTTCCCTTAGTAACTACCGCCTAAGCGGAGCCTCCAAATCAATTGTTTCCATGTTAACATACAGATACGTCAATCCAAGTCGTATCATTACATAAATATTCGCCCCACCAATTTTTCCAAACTTTCAACTACAAATTTGTTCACACTTTTATCTTTGCTCGCTTCGGATTATGCGCGATGTCAAAGAATTTGTTGATTTAGTTATCATATTATGATAACCTACGACCAATGACCGCAGCCCAAGATCATTCCCTTGAAACTCTCCTTGCCCTTGATGGAACGGTTTTTGTTATTGAGTCGAATGGTGGGTATTGGGTCAAATTTATTGTAAAACGAACGGAAATGACCGCCGAAAGGCCGCATGGAATAAGTTATTCTTTGACGCTGCATAATGCGAAAAATGAACGCTTGGTTGGTTTTGATAATGCGCACTCTATTGGTGGGAAGGCAAAAGCCTTTGACCACAAACATAGGCTAAGGACAATTAAGCCGAATGAATACAAGGATGCGGCGAGCCTTTTGGAAGATTTTTGGAACGAAACTTATGCGGTTTTGAGAGAATTGGGAGTAAAGATATGAAGACACTTATTATTGGTATCGCAAGCCCCGATGCATTTAAAGCGCGCACAATGGCTATTGCGCGCGGCGAATATGTGCCTTCAAAGCAAGACCCGAAAGTTTGGTTTACTTCAATTGAAAGTGCGGCAAAAATACTGTCTGAAAATAATCGCGCTTTGCTTGAAACTATTGCAAATATGAAACCCAATTCTTTGCAAGAATTGGCATTGAAAACTGGGCGTGCGAAGTCTAACCTATCGCGGACCCTGCACACAATGGCAAAGTATGGATTGATAAATTTGGAAAAAGGCGAAGGCCGAAATCTTAAACCGCGCGCGATTTATGATAATATTCGCCTTGAATTGCCGATTGTTAAGGCGCTCGCGGCTTGATTGGTGCGAAAATTTTCGCTTTAGGCTAATCAAGCCCCCTCCACCGCGTTACACGCGGTCCCCCTCCCCCGTTTCCGTTTGTTGCGGGGTAGGATTAATTAACCCCCAAACACTTTCTTCAATAATTCACTTGTGCGCTTTACCGGGTCTTTTCTTATGGCGGCTTCTTCGCGGCCTACCTAATAGAATAGGCCATCGAGGGCTTTGGAAACGGCATAGTCGGTGAATTGGGTTTTGAAATCTTTGCCTTTGGATTCGGTTCCGGCTTGGGCGCCAATGTTTGAAAGGCCGCCCAATTTGCCCAATTGTTTGTTATAGGTATTGGAAACCTTGTCCAAGGCTTTGCCGGCGCCTGTATCTTCGATTGCGCCCAAAACCGACGGGCTGAATTCTTTTATTAGGGACGGTTTGGTTTTGGTTTTCAATAAATCGGTTGCCGCCGTGTCCCCGCCTTTTAAAATTCCCATAACATCATCGATTGAAAGCGACGAAATCGCGCCAGTAAAAATATCCTTGGCTTTTGGCGCGGCAGTTTCGGCGGCGCGGTTTATTTTCAATTGCAAATCATCAAATTGCCCCGCCATGCCAATGGCCTTCAAGCTTTTTTGAAGGCTTGAAAACGGCTTGGGGAGCGGAATTTTCACCGAATTATCGGCCCAATAACCATCAATTTTGCCAAGTTTTAAAACCGCCGCGACCGCACCATTCACAAGCGCTTCTTTCAAACCTGCATTGGCATCGGCATTCGTAACGCCCGTGGGCAATGTTGTTTTGGTCTTGGATAGCGCCTTTAAAACCGCCTTTGCATCAATTTTTTGCGCAAAGACTTCAGACGAGAAGAAAGTGCTCAATAAAGCAAGCGAAAGAATATCACGACGATTAGAATTCATTTTGGCCTCCGTTTTTTATTGTTACACGATTTCACATGAACTTAAAATGAAAGTTTCCCCTGAAACTATTTCTTTGCAAATCGCATTGGTTTCTCTATTGTCATAACAAATGAGGAAGCCATGAATTTTGAACTTGATGAAGACCATAATATGCTCAAGGATTTGGTGGAGAAGTTTGTAAAAACCGAACTTATCCCGCTTGAGGCCGCCGTTTTGGAGCGCGATGCCAATGGTCAGGGTTCATATTTAACCAAGGAAGAAAAAAGCCATCTAGATAAAGTGACTTCGGATTTGGGTCTTTGGTCATTGGATGCACCCGAAAGCGTGGGCGGAATGGGCTTCCCTTATGTTGCTTTGGTCGGGGTTAATGAATGGCTTGGCTATACTTGTGCGCATTATACAATCCCACCCGATAGCCCGAATTTACGCATGTTGGCGGCAACCGCAAAGGGCAGGCAGATTGAGGAATACCTCGAACCTTATGCGCGCGGTGAAACCATTTCGGCAATCGGTATTTCCGAACCAGGTGCAGGCGCAGATCCATCTTTAATGACAACGCGCGCGGTGCGCGATGGCGATGATTGGGTCATAAATGGCCGCAAAATCTGGATAACCCGCGCCGCCGAGGCCGATTTCACAATCCTTATGGCAATCACCGACCCCCAAAAAGGTGCAAAAGGTGGCATGAGTGCGTTTTTAGTAGATAGAGACGCGCCAGGCTTCAAAGTTTTGCGCAAAATCCCTATGTTGGGCGGCGAATACACCTATGAAGTCGCGCTTGATGATTGCCGCATCGAAGGATGGAAACTCTTGGGCGAAGAAGGCAAAGGTTTTGGCCCTATGCAGGTGCGTTTAGGAACAAGGCGCATGGAAATGGCAGCATGGGCCATTGGCGGGGCACAACGCGCACTTGATATGATGGTGGAATATGCCCCACAACGCACTGTCTTTGGCGAAAAACTTTCACAAAAACAGGCAATTCAATGGTGGGTTGCCGATGGCGCAACCAAGATACACGCTGCGCGCCTTATGGCCTACGATTGCGCCGCAAAACTAGATGCCGGGTGCGATGTGCGCAAAGAAATTTCAATGCTCAAATTCTATGCCATTGAAATTGCACAGGAAGTTATAGACAATGCCATGCAATGTTTCGGTGCAATGGGCATGACCAAAGAAATGCCGCTTCACCTTCTTGCGGGGCGCGTGCGCAACATGCGCATCTATGACGGCCCAAGCGAAGTGCACAGAATGGTTGTGGCAAGAAATGTGATGGACACGCGTTGAATTAATGCAAAACCCCCGCCCTCGCTTCCGGTTCAAAGACCATATGGGCTATGCCTATGCGTTTGGCGGTTTCTATTAATGCGGCGATTTCGGGTTCCCATCCATCATCCTTCGGGGCAATTGGCAAAGCGTTTTTGACAATAATATCGCGCCAGCCGAATTGGGTTAGAGTATCATCTAAAATCGCGCCGGCGTTAAGGCCGTCGTTCAAAACATAGTTTTCCAATCGACCGGAACGCGAAAGTTCGTCACAATCGACAATGGAAATCATTGGGCATTTGGCACCGAATGCGACTTTGTCATTCAAAGAATCGCAAACAACCGTGCCGATAAGGATAAATTGTCCCGAAAATGGATTTTCATTTTGCATATTTTGATTGACGCAAGGCATAGGCCAATGGAAAAAGGATTCTATGGTTAACACAATAGAAAAAACAAAAATCATTGCAATTACGGGCGGGTCGGGTTCGGGCAAAACTGCGCTTGCATTTGCTTTGCGTGATGCTTTGGGCCACGAATACGCCCATGTTTTGAGCGAAGATGATTATTATAAAGACGTCGCCAATATGGACGAATTCAAAGGCGGAAAAATGGATTTTGACAATCCAATAATTCGCGACCATGAATTGCTTTATGATCATTTATTGGAATATTTGAAAGGGCGCGAACTCATTCACCCTGTCTATGATTTTGTAAATCACAAAAGAAGTGACAAAACCGAAACAAAAACCCACCGAGAGTTTCTAATCATTGAAGGCACTCATATTCTATTGAATGAAAAACTTCGTTCGCTATTCGCGCTGAATATTTTTGTTAATACTAATGAAAATGTCCGTCTGTCACGGCGCTTAAAACGCGATATTGAGGAACGTGGGCGAACCGAAAAAAGCGTGCGCGAAATGTTCACCAATTTCGTAATCCCCGCCCATGAAAAATGGACCGAACCGACAAAAAAGCACGCGAAAATCATAATTGAAAACCAAGACAATGAGGGATTTGGGGCTGCGATTGCCGAAATTTTCGCCCTCTTGAACTACAAAAAATAAATATGAACGAAAATTTATATCGCTGTTATTAAGTATTCATATTGCATTCGCTATATAAGCCCCTAAATAGGTGCGAATTCGTCGCATGAAGTGAAAAAATGAAAAAAAGTGTTTTGAATAAAAAATTGGTTTTGGTTTCAACTGCATTGCTTGGCCTTGGCATTTCGGTTTTCGGATTTGCTAATTCAAATGCAAATGCGGCAGCAAATTCGCGCCCACTACCTGGCTATTGGCAATTTTCGACCAAGGCACCCTTTATCAATGAAAAAGACGAATATTGCCTTTCGCAAGTGGAAATCGACAGATTTTATGCAAACCCTTGCAATCGCTCTAACACTTGTTCTTATTCGACCAAGCAATTTAATAGCGACGGCACTGTAAGCCTTGACGGCACTTGGACCGATAAGAAGAAACGTGCATCAAAAGTTAAAGGCAGCGGCACATTCAAACCCGATAATATGCGCCTTAATCTAAGCGTCAAGCATTGGGCCACACCACTTACTATTAAGGGCGTTTTTGAAGCCAAAAGATTGAGCGCAACCTGCCCTAAATAGGCATATTTTTGCCGATTTTGAAAAAAAATCGTGTTTAGTGAGAAAATTGATGCCTTTGTGATAGACTTAGGCAAAAAAAATCATTAATCACGGTCAAAATAATTAATAAGAGGCAAGATAAAGGCGTGAGCGATAATCAGGATATCGAACCCGAAACCCCGCAAATTCAGACTGTCGAAACTGAATTAGACGAAACTGCACCTGCACCATCGGCAGACGAAAGCACAGCGCCAACAGATTCCGAAAATCCTGAAACCAAAAAGGACGAATTATTGCTTTGCAATAATGGTGAAATAGTGTGGAATGGTTTGGCGATTGCGCGCTTGTCACAATTTGCCAATCTTTTCGAACCGAAATTCACTTTGATAGGTGAAGAATTAAACCGCGAAGAAACTGCGACCATTGTCAATGAACGCCTTAATTCCTGGCTTAATGAGCAGATTAGAAGCGAATTATATCCACTAATTAAACTAAAATCTGCAATCGATTTTAAAGAAGAGGCGCCGCAAGCCGTCGAAACTGTCGAAGTTACCCCTGTTTCGGAAACAGACACTGAAACTCAGGGTTCGGATACTGGTGAAACACTAGAACCAACGCCGTCGCCAATCGTGAATGCCAAGAAGGAATTGAGTGAAGTTTCCAAACAATTCGCACAAAAGATACTTGATGCCGGCGGCATTTTGGATCGCGCAGATATTGAAAGCCAGATCGCGGCAATTTCCCAAGACAATCGCCGAGAATTACGCCGTATTGGTGTTAAATTCGGGCGTAGTGCGGTTTATTTGCCGCTTTTGCTAAAGCCAAAATCCGCAACATTAAACGCAATCCTTCATCATTTCAAAACCAATGAAAGTGGCGAGGTTTTTGTACCGAAAATGGGTGTTACTTCATTTGATGCACCCGAGGGAATTGAGGATAGCGCCTATCATTTAATCGGTTTTAGAAATATTGCCGGTCGCGTTATTAGAATGGATATTCTTGATAGGGTTCAAGATAGTCTGTTTGAGGCGTTAAAAGAAGCAAAAGGCGCAATAGTTTTGCCGATTAGCGTGGTCTCATTGCTTGGTGTTTCCAATGACAATGCGCAAAAAGTCGTTGAAGGCTTGGGCTGGGAAAAGCAAACTGATGATGAGGGCAATGTCAAATGGGCTTTGAAACGGGTTAAGCCCAAATTCAAAAAGCCAATGGAAGGCCAAGCACCAAAATCATTTGAAAAGAAATTTGATGGCGCAAAACGCCCTGAAGGTCAAAAATCTTTCAATAAAAAGCGCAAAGACAATATGCCGAAACCAAAACGTAATTTCGATTATGTTTCCAAAGAAAATGGCAATCCGGACGATAGCCCGTTTGCAATTTTGGCAAAATTAAAAGCTGATATGGGTAAATCTTAAACGATATATTAGAAAAGCTGCATAAAAGCCGCGAGTGTGACTTTTGTCATCTTGACCAATCGGCATTTTTCAAGCAAAGCGCCTTTTCCAAGCATATAAGGAAATTTTATGACCTATATCGTCACCGATAATTGCATCAAATGCAAATATATGGATTGCGTTGAAGTTTGCCCGGTTGATTGTTTCTATGAGGGTGAAAACTTTTTGGCTATTCACCCTGACGAATGCATTGATTGCGGTGTATGTGAACCGGAATGTCCGGCAGATGCCATTCGCCCCGATACTGACGATGAACCTGATGGCAAATGGTTAAAAATCAATACTGATTACGCCAAAATTTGGCCGAATATAACGGTTAAGGGTGAACCACCTGCGGATCGTGAAAAATATGACGGCGAAAAAGGCAAATACGAAAAGTATTTTTCGCCAAAACCCGGCAAAGGTTCCTAAGGTCAGGACTAATTAATCTTGGTTAAGCCCAAATTAACCAAATATATTGAATTGTTTCAATAAATTGCCTTTGACTATTCACTTTTGAAATATTTTGTGATATAGAAATATTAACACTTGCAAGGGGAAGTCCCCTGCGCCGGTTAATACAATTAGGCAATAATAACAGCATGAAATTTTGAAAACAAAACGCTTAAGGTATTTTCTCTTGGCGCGGCGATTTAATTCGCGGTTCAATTTGCTGTTATTCGTATCGTATAGAATAGGAAGTAAGTATGAGCGTTGTGGAAATTCAAACACAATTTAGCATTGATGATTTTGTTGTATATCCTGCCCATGGTGTCGGTAAAGTAATCGGCATTGAGACCCAGACCGTGGTCGGCATGAAATTGGACGTATATGTTATTTCCTTCACCCAAGATAAAATGACTTTGCGCGTTCCATTGCAAAAAGCAAAATCAACCGGCCTTCGTGGTCTTTCCGGTCCAAGAATTGTTGAAGACGCACTAAAAACCCTTTCTGGTCGCGCGCGTATCAAACGCACAATGTGGAGCCGACGGGCCCAAGAATACGAATCAAAAATCAATTCCGGTGATTTGATTTCAATTGCCGAAGTTGTGCGCGACCTTCACCGCAATACTGACCAACCTGAACAAAGCTATTCAGAGCGCCAATTATATGAAGCGGCTTTGGACAGAATGGCACGCGAATTTGCTGCAATCGAAAATGTCGAAAAGGATGAGGCAATTTCAAAATTGTCGCAAACTTTGCAAAAACGCGCAGCATAGTATCCATGTAATTCTAAAAAATAGCGCCTGTTAATCAGGCGCTATTTTTTTGCAATAATGAATTCGATTTGTTCCGGATGATCTAACCATATTTGCGGGCCATGGGCGGCAAATTGTTTGCCTTTCGCACTTTCGCGCGCCAATTGTGCGCTTTGAACACGTCCGCGAATACGTAATTCGCGGTTTTCATATCCCAAAATCTCATTAATACCGCCCGAAAATAATTCCCATGAAGCTTTTGGGATTAATGCACAAAAATCCTTTTCGGAGTTTTCGCCGAAACATAATTTGGCAACACCGCCTTGATTTATGGCCCTTAATACTTTGCCCTCAACCAATTGGAATGAGCCTTCGGCCCCAATTAAATCGGGGGCATTACCGTGACGTGCTTGGTATTTTGGATTTGCCCAGATGCCAAGGAAATCGCGCCGCGCCTCTCGCTCTGCGGCCCAAAAAGCACCGATATTTTTTCGATTATCAATATAAGTGTGAACGCGGGCACGTCCTGCACGAAGGATTTCAATATTAACCCAAATTTCGCCTTGCTTTTTGTCGATAATAAAAACCTGAGCTAAAGCGCGCCCCATTTTGTCACGCCTTAGGCCACCGTATTTCAGGCGCACTTTTTTATTTAATGCCAATTTTTGCAGGAATTCGCGCGATGCATTGCCTTCCTCGGCGTCAAATTTGATATGTGGGGCCTCAATCTGCGCCAGCCTAACTTTTAGACCACTATCAAGAATTAGACTATCCCCGTCAATAATTTGGGTTACAATGCCCTTCTCACCATTTTCCCATTCCAAGGAAAAAGCAGCAAGAGGCAAAAGAAAAATTGCAAATAAAAGGCGAAAAACACGCATTCGCCAAAATAGCCCAAAACTTGCAAGACTGAAATTGCTATTTCGGCTTTAATTTTGGAAATACAAAAAGAAATGCAATTGCACAGCACGCAATTACAGCACTTGTCGCAAACATTTCGGCAAATCCGAACCTATCGGAAATCATGCCTGCCAAAATTCCGGAAAATATTAAGGCAATTCCATTCACAAGATTTAGGATACCGAAAGCAGTTCCCAATATTTCTTTGGGCGCAAAATCGGCAACCATCGCCGATAAAACCCCTTGCGAAAATGCCAAATATAACCCCCAAATTATTGTTCCCAAAAAGAACATTCCTAATCCCTGCGTGAAACCAAGAATTAAATCAGCAATAACAAGGAACAAAAGGCTGATAATCAATATTTTTTCGCGCGCTATTTTGTCGGCCAATATCCCTGCACGATACGCAAAAACTGAATACGATAAATTCATAATTACAAATACCAAAGGGACATAGGCCGCTTTCAAACCTAAATCATTTGCGCGCAAAACTAAAAATGCTTCTGAAAAATGCGCCATTCCCATAATAAAAGTTAGAAACAAAAATATGAAAAAAATTGGCGGAAACCTTGAGAATGATGCAAAACCAAACTTTGTCGCACCCTCCCTTTTGATAGTTTCTTTGTCCTTCACAAAGAAAAAAATTATAAGAATTGCAACAAATGCAGGAATAAAAGCGATCCAAAAAACTGTCTTAAAGTTCTGCCCGCACAGAAACATAATTATTATTGCAAAAATCGGCCCTAAAAATGCACCGATCGAATCCAAAGATTGTCTTAGACCAAAACTTGCTCCGCGAATCTCTGGCGGCGTGATATCGGCAATCAATGCATCGCGAGGCGCAACCCTTATGCCTTTGCCAATTCGGTCAATAAAACGTGCGGTAAATATAGCATTTATACTTTCAGCAAGTGGGAAAATCGGCTTTGTGAAACAAGCAAGCCCATAACCCAATAAAAGCAACAGTTTTCTTTTCCTTATCCAGTCTGAAACTATTCCGGAAAAAGTTTTGACAAATGCGGCGGTCGCCTCTGAAATTCCTTCTATCAGGCCCACAAAAGTATTTGATGCGCCCATCACACCGACTAAGTAAATTGGCAAAAGTGAATGAATCATTTCCGATGAAATGTCCATCAACATAGAGACAAACCCAAGTGCCCAGATTCCAGCCGGTATTTTGACAATTTCGTTTTTCGGAATCGCGCGCATATAGGTTTATTATCATGAAATGAATAGCAAGCTAATGGAATTATTGCGCTTTACATTCTAGCCAGTAACAGCATTTTCCGCTTGTGTTAAATCTTGGCGTTTCGTAATCCAAAACCCGCAGGCTCCTTAGCTCATCAGGATAGAGCATTCGTTTCCTAAACGAAGGGTAGTGGGTTCGAGTCCCTCAGGAGCCGCAATTTTCATTTGTGTGACGAATATGACGTCGCTGCGCTACAATTAATTGTGGCAATGGCGCACCCGGCGCGATTCGAACGCGCGACCTTTGCCTTCGGAGGGCAACACTCTATCCAGCTGAGCTACGGGTGCATTGTGGGGTTCAATAAATCAATGTGGTCTTTTGGGCAAGGCTTGACACTATGTTTCGTCATTCGCGTCTTAATCTCTAGAAGTCGCAACTTTCAAATAGATAAACCCAAACACACCTGCGCAAATGGATCCCAATAAGACACCTAATTTCACCTCAGTCATTATGTTTTCTTGGCCCGCGAATGCTAAATTGCCAACAAATAGGCTCATGGTGAAGCCAATTCCGGTCAAGATTGCGATGCCGAAAAATTTCTTGAAATCCGCACCCTCCGGCATTTTTGCAATTTTGAATTTAATCAAAACAAAAATTGCTGAAAAGACACCGAATATTTTGCCAAGGAACAAGCCAAGCCAAATCCCAAGAGTCACGCCGTGACCCAAATACTCCATTCCAACGCCGTGCAAAGAAACGCCTGCGTTTGCAAAACCGAACAATGGCACGATAAAAAATGCCACCGGAATATGCAATTTATGTTCTAGTCTAACCAAAGGAGAATGATGTTGGTCGGCTTTTGCACCTTTGAGGTTAAGTGGAATAAAAATTGCGGTTGCAACACCCGCAAGAGTGGCATGAATGCCGCTTTTAAAAGTGAAAAACCACAAAATAAGTCCTAAACCTAGATAAATGGCATTGCGTCGCACACCGAAATAATTGCACGCCCAAAGTGCCACAATCACTAATCCTGCGAGGCCGAGATAAATAATTGACAAATTGCTTGAATAGAAAAGCGCGATTATCAATACCGCAATTAAATCATCGATAATCGCCAAAGCCGTCAAAAATACTTTTAAGGAAATAGGTATCCTATCCCCCAAAAGTGCCAAGACGCCTAAGGCGAAAGCTATATCGGTCGCGGTAGGGATTGCCCATCCGCGAATGTTTTCACTTCCCCAATTAAAGCTGCAATAGATTATGGCGGGAAACGCCACACCAAAAACCGCTGCAATGCCGGGTAAAATCCTTTTATCATTATCAGATAATTCGCCCGTCAAAAATTCGCGCTTTATTTCGAGACCAACCAAAAGGAAAAATGTCGCCATTAGACCGTCATTTATCCAATGCAACAGACTCAGGCCAAAAATTTCAATATGAAGTGTATGAAAATATGTATCTGCTAACGGTGAATTGGCAATTAAAAGCGCAAAAAGCGCGGAAAACATTAATATGATGCCGCCCGACGCTTCGGTGGCCAAAAAGTCAGAGATAAAATTCGCAACGCGGCGCATAGGTTTGAAATTCATAATTTGCTTTTATTGGAATGCGGATGATTTTTCAATTAATTCATGGCTTTAAGTTCGCTTATCGCCTGCAAAACCAATTTATCTTTGCTTGGCTCAGTTTCGAAATCTGAAATCAATTCAATATCGGGCCTCACGCCAATCCCCTCTAGGCTTTTTTTGTCAGGTCCTAACAATTCAATCATTGGTATTTGCAATAAGGAGCCATCTAAGACAACAAAATCGCGCGCGCCGATTACTGAACCATTGGAAGACCTGCCCATAATTTTTGCGCGCCGATAAAATTGTAGGCTTGATGCAAAAACCTCGGCAGCACTTGCGCTTTTTGGGCCTATTAGAACTATTAATGGTGCTTCACATTCTTTGTAAAACCAAGAAGAATGAAAAGTGCGCGACCAAGATCGCGTTTTCGTATGCATCAATAAAGTGTGTGGCGGTAAAAACACTGAGATTGCGCGTTGAAATAATTCTAAGTCACCGCCCAAATTATTGCGCAAATCAATGACAAAACCGTCTTTGGGACAGGTTTTCACCAATTCGATAAAGGAAGTGATTTCGATTTCGTCCATAAAACTGTCTAGGCGAATATAGGAGACACCTTGGATAATTTCGTTGTTTTTGATTTCAAATTTGGGTGGTGGCGCCAAATTAAATTCAAATTCCTTAGTTTCGAGTGATGAAAACGATATTTCGCCACCGTCTTTGTCACGAAAGCCGATAATTTCGCCTGTTTCATTCAAGATTGGTTGTAAGTTTTCGATAATAATAGGTGAAATGGTGATTTTTAGGGCCGAAGGTGTTTTATCATCAAAAATTATTTTATAGTCGCGAACCCAATATCCGGCCTTGATATTGGCATTATTCGCGGGCGAATTTGGGATAACGTAATTTATTATATTTAGGCGTTTTGTCCCGCGTTTTATGCTAATAATTCCAATACCTGCAAGTGAATGATTAAAGGCCAATTCATCGTCGGTGAAAGAGACTTTTTCACCATTATTGCTTTGACCAGGATTGGGCAGAATTGTGAGATGCGAGACCGGAAATAAATCAATTTGTTTTTGGATTATTTCGGTGAATAATTCATCACGCGTTTTTGCTTGCTTTGCTTTTTCTAGACCAATGGTTTTTTGGGCGTTCCAATCTATTCCATCCAAATTTTTGCGATAATAGTTTTGATTTACTTGATTCCAAAAATCTTCATAAATACTTGCGAATTGCGCACCATTTTCAATTGATGCCGCCTTTTCAAAACCCTCTATTGATTTTTTGTCCCAAACCTTCTCGCCCCAAATTGCGGCGATAATTATGATTATTGCCACTAAAACGGAGTGAATAATATTATAGTCTCTTGGCTTATCGGGTTCAGGCATGGAATTAATATTGCTTTAGGCCTTTAAATTGTCAATAAAAATGCCGACGCGCTGGGGACACGTCGGCATTTCGGTTGTTTTACCCTTTTATGGGTATTGCTCGGTCAGAAATTAACCGAAGAAGGAAACCAATGCGCCCGATTTAATCCCGAGCGCATGGGGAATTACCATTTGTATTTGACGCCAACCATATAAGTTCGCGCAGGCCCGGTTGTGTTATTGTCCGGTGCATAAGACGGTTGTTGGCCCGCATTGGTGAAGCCACCGCCCCAACCGGAATAAGTACGATTGACCCAATCAAATACGTTATAAACTTGACCTTCGACCAATAATGATTGGCCATTTGGCATTGCGAATTCTTTCGCAAGTTTCAAATCAAGTTGTTTGTATCCTATTTTGGTTTTTGGCCAAAGATTGAAATCAATAGTGCGCAATGTGTTGCCACCCGCACCATTAGGGAAGAAGCCAATCTGGGTGAATGGCGTGCCTGAACCCATTGATAATGCACCCGACAATTTCATATTCCAAGGAATATCCCAGATTGCAGTACCGAAGAAATGCCATTTTTCGACACCTTCGGCATTATGCCATCCGCCAGCAGTTGCATTTGCATAATCGAATAAGAACGGATCATTATGTCCGGTCATTTCCGCATTATTCAAATCCAATTTCGCGGTCCAACCATAGCCATCGTTTTTGGTATATGCCTTTTCAGCAGTCAAATACAGTGAAGTGGTGCGGGCGCGACGGTCAGAAGTTGAAACGATGAAATTGCCATAACCAGGAACACCATCACCCCAAGGCTGAGTTTGGAATTGGTCGCCATGCGTGCCGTCCCATGCGTTGCCCCATGTGCCGTCAGATTGGCGGTTTGCCAATACCCAATTGAACAAGTCATAGGATTCGATATGCGCCAAAGTTGCCGAAGTTTGGATTTTGCCAAATTTCTTACGAACACCTACGTTAAACTGATCAGAATATGGCACGCCGACATCATTATTCATAAGAATAATTTCGCCTTTAAGTCCCAAAGTTTTGGCCAAAGTAACCAATTGTGATGGGTTGCTGAAATAAGACGCATTCCAAGGCACGCTTGTCGAGAAATTAATCTGAGCATTGTGCAAAGTGGCGCGTCTTTGTTCCAATTGCGCCATGTCGAAAATGTTACGGTCATAATAACGTCCGAAACCGCCGAAGAATACAGTTTGACCGTCGCCGTCTTTATCATAAGAGAAACCAAGACGCGGTTGGAATGCACCTTTGAATGCCTCACGATTTGAGCCGGTTGAAATGTAATCATTGACGTTAAACGCTTTGTTGAAACCAACATGGGCTTTTATCGCTGTGATAATATCGGCCGGAGTGACGAACTTATTATTCATCATATTCGATTCATAGTCCCAACGGATACCGAGATTGAATGTCCAATGTTTGTCGAAAACCCAATCGTCTTGAACGAATATGCCAAACTGATTGTTAGACGAAGTAATTTCAGGATCACCATCCATAACGCGTGCAGTAACAGGAGTGTTGCTTGATCCACCAAGCACATAAGTTGCCGCATCATAGAATAATTCCGGGTTAGCAGTCGGAATGGATTCCATCGCAAGATATTCATAGCGAGCAAATTTCACGCCGGCCTTAACAGTATGGCGACCATTCCATTCAATACCGGTGAAAGTCACATTGTCTTTAAACGAAACGCTTTCTTGAGATTTTTCTTGTGCGTAAGGAATACCGCCGAAAGTCGCGACAACCGAATTCAAATTCGAAGGATTGCCAAGCAAAGTGATTGCCGGACCATCAGTCAATGGCGAATTTTTCCAATGCGTTTGCTGGGAATCGACCGACATTTCATTCAAATAATTTTCGCCACGATGCTTCCATTGTAGGCTGATTTCTGTTTGGTCTTGGTCAAGCGAGTTGCCACGCGACTTAGCAGTAGTTCCGCCAAAACCGCGAACATCGTCTTCAAGGCGATATTTAACCGCAAAATCAACAGTGTCATTGTCGGTGGCAAGATAAGTCAATTTTCCCCAATAAGTATCTTGAGAGAAATCTTTCGCATAAACGCCATTATATGCACTGGCCAATGCCGAAGCCAAAGCCGAATTCCCTGCCAAAGCAGCAGCACTTGGCATTACGACGGGATCAGTTGGACGGGCATCACGTCTAAATTCTAAAGAGGTCGCCCAGAAAAGCTTATCTTTAATAATCGGACCTGAAAGTGTGGCACCGTATTCCTTATTGGAATAATCAGGCTTGGTTGCACCTCTTTGGTAATAAGGCTGACCAATCATGTCTTTCGACTGATAATTTGCGAAAACCTCGCCGCGGAATTGATTAGTGCCGGAAATCGTAACTGCGGTGATGATTGCCGAAGCCGCTTGTTCATATTCAGCTTTAAAGTTTTGAGTTGAAACTTTATATTCCTGAATAGCACCTTGAGGGAATGGGTTACCGCGTGACGCGTCTTGACCTGCAACACCGCCTTGAAGAACTTGGTTCTTTTGGCTTAGACCGTCAATAAACACGTTTACAGAGTTCGCGCTCAAAGCACCGGATTGGAAAGTTTTGCGTTCTGGATCAAGCGAAACCGTTACACCCGGCGCAAGAGCTGCAAAGTTCAAGAAGTTACGACCGTTTTGCGGAAGGTTTTCCATTTGCGATTTTGAAACCGAAGTTGCAAGTTCTGAAGTCTTAACTTCTTTACGACGACCGGTTACCACGACTTCTTCAGTCGCTTTACCCATATCGCTTTCGAGGGTCGTGGTTTCACCGACCGCAAGAATAACAGTTTCACGCAAAGTTTTGCCGTCTGCACCTTTAATGGTTACTTCATAAGTGCCCGGACGCAAACCAACCAAATCATAAGTCCCGTCTGCGCGAACATTGGCTGACGCTTTTGCACCGTTTTCGGCATTTACAACGGTAACTTTCGAACCCGCTGCTGCACCCGCTACCACGCCACGGATTGCGGCGGTGGTTTCAACAGCCAATGCAGGCTGTGAAGCAATAAGAACCAGCCCTAAAGCCGCCCCGATTGCCATTTGTGACGCGCTTTGACGCCACGTTTTGCCACTTTTGAAACCTTTCATAAAAGTCCTCCCCTAAAATGGTTTCCTCAAAAAATATTCACCTTACCCCGCACTCGATTGACGAGTGACAAGTTCGGGTAGAATTATAATGCCGGAGTTTTTCCCAACCCCGTCGCGATTATCAATTAAATATTCAAGCGCGCGGCGTCCTAAATCGAAAACGCCGACACGAATAGTTGAAAGCGAAGGCGAAGAAAGCCGCGCAATCGGAATGTCATCAAAACCGATAATCTTGACTTGTGTAGGCACATCAATGCCTTTTTCGCGAAGTGCCAAAATGCAGCCGATCGCCATCATGTCATTCGCCGCAAATATACCGTCGGGCATGAAACCGGTTGCAATAAAACTCTCAACAGCGGAGGCGCCAGAATTTTCGGTAAAATCGCCTTCAAAAACCATAAATTCGGTTTCGCCATTCTGTTCACGCATCACGCTTAAAAAGCCGCGTTCACGTTCATTGGCTTCAAAGTTATTTTTGGGGCCACGAATATGGGCGATTTTTTTGCAATTTTTCTCAACCAAATGGCGGGTCGCACGAATACCACCGCCGCAATTATCAATCGAAATTGCGCAATTATTATTTTCGCCCAATGTGCTTGAAATCATCACAATCGGCAGACCAACCGGCAATAAATCGGAAATCCCATTGGCATCGACAAAGGGGGACATAACCAAAAGACCGTCAACTCGCCCCGCCATTGCGCGCATCATATCAACTGCCTC
Source organism: Hyphomonadaceae bacterium (assembly GCA_041917055.1). Lineage (GTDB taxonomy): Bacteria > Pseudomonadota > Alphaproteobacteria > Caulobacterales > Aquidulcibacteraceae > Pseudaquidulcibacter. The sequence goes on along the minus strand of JAYRYJ010000005.1, from coordinate 18,787 downwards.
GCGGAAATCGCCGTGCGAGCCGGAAACCAAAATATGCAAACCACGCGCGCGCGCGGCAACGTCAATACCACGAATAATTTCCGAAAAGAATTCGCCATAAATATCAGGAAGCAAAACGCCGATTGTATTGGTGCGCTTGGTCGCCAATGAACGCGCGCCGCCGTGTGGAATGTATCTTAATTTATCAGCAGCCTGCAAAACCCGTGCGCGCACATCATCAGCCACATTATCGAGGCCGTTGATTGCACGCGACGCAGAGGCAATTGATACCAACGCCTCCCGCGCGACATCTTTGAGTGTCGCACTTCTCATACAGTTTCTTCCCTTGCCTTATGGCTTTTTCCAATTTTGTAAGCGTTTACATTTGCCTTGTCAACAAAAATGTAAACGTTTTCACACTTTTGCAATATTCCTAGGTTTCAAACAGATAATACATAAATAATTCAGATACTTACGCCCTGCAATAGGCGTCAATATAGGCTTGATGGGACTGCATCCTTGCGACATTATCCGCGATGGTTTCACAAACATCATTCAAGTAATTACGAGTTTCATCTTCGCTCAAAAGTGAAGTCATAACATCAGGTGTGATTTCAAGGCCCTGCCCGATTAGAACCTGAACCCAACTTTCTTCGCGGAATAATTCTTCATTTCGCTTGAAAAAACGACCCGTGGTTCGCAATAATTCTATACGATGGGTCAAAGTTTCCGGCACTTCCATATTCTTGCAATAACGCCAAAGTTCGGAATCTTCGCGCTTGGTCACTTTATAATGGGCGATGATAAAATCACGAATAAATTCATATTCTTCTGTGGTTTGGCGATTATATTCATCGACCAATGATTGATTATATTCCATAGAAGGAAATAGCGCCAAGAACCGCAAGACTGCGGATTGAATCAAATGTATTGCGGTCGATTCCAATGGCTCGAGAAAGCCTGATGATAGGCCGATAGCGACGCAGTTTTTTATGAATACTTCGCGCCGTTTACCTGGCGTGAAACGAACCAGACGTGGCTCTGCTAGGATTTCGCCGTCAAGATTTGCCAATAATTGATCTAAAGCCTCTTGTTCACCCATGTACCGACTTGAGAATACATTGCCATTGCCGATTCGATGCTGCAATGGAATGCGCCAACGCCAGCCTGATTCATGGGCTGTTGAGCGCGTATAAGGTGTTAAGATTTCCGCATTAGCGCAGGGAACTGCCCAAGCGCGGTCGCACAATAGCCATTTTTGATAATCGTCAAATTGCGCACCAAGAGTTTGCGCAATTAAAAGGCCCCGCGCACCGGAACAATCGACGAAAAAATCACCTTGAATATTCGTGCCATTTTCCAAATCCAGGCTTTCAATAAAGCCGGATTGAGAATTCTGATTAACTTTTGTGATTTTGCCCTCGGTTCGTTTAACGCCATTGGCCTCCGATAATTTTCGTAAATATTGTCCATAAAGTGCGGCATCGAATTGAAACGCATAATCAATATCGGCCAGCGGGGAATTCGGGTCAGACACATCGGGTTTTGCAAATTTATTTTGGCGCGCGGCAACCACGCCAATACAAAAATTGTCGAAATCTTTAACTCCGCCTTTGGGAAACATTCGCGACCAGAACTGGTGTGTACGTATCCAAAAAATATCCGAACCAATTTTTCCGAAACCGTGAATATAGGAATGGCCTTTTTCGCGCCAATCAACAAATTCTATTCCCAGCTTAAATGTGCCCTTGGTTGCGCGCATCATTTCAGCTTCATCGAGGCCGATTAATTGATTAAAAATTCTGATTGCGGGAATGGTCGCTTCACCAACGCCAATAATGCCGATTTCTTCGCTTTCAACCAATTCAATCGCGAAATTTCCGTGCGTAAGTTTGGATAATAATGTCGCGCACATCCAGCCGGCGGTTCCGCCACCGACAATTACAAGTTTCTTGATTTTCGAGCTATTCATTTTCCCCACCCTTTTGACAATATCACGACGGTTATTTTTCCTTGTAAAGCCGCAATTTGTCGCACCAGTTTCGCAATATCCAACTTTACAAATCCGCATTTGTGAATAGTGTAAACGTTTACATAAAATAAGGTTGAGGGAAATGCAAAAAGAAATTCGCGAATTCGTGATAGTCGGCGGCGGTGCGGCTGGCTATATTGCGGCGGCAACATTAAGCAAGCTCCTGCTTAAGACACCTTTAGGCGGCTATAAAGTCACTTTAATAGAATCCAGCGATATAGGAATTATTGGCGTTGGCGAGGCGACAATTCCATCTGTGCAAGACTTGTTAAGTTTCCTGAATATTGATGAGGCCGATTTCGTTCGCGAAACAAATGCAACTTATAAATTAGCAATTAGATTTGATGATTGGGCGCATCTCAATCACACTTATTATCATCCATTCGGTGAATTGGGGCCGATGATTGAAAATGTGCAATTGCATCAGCATTGGTTATCATCGCGCGTCAATGACAAAAGCCTTCCTCCATTGCAATCGCTTTCTATTTGTTCAATGGCGGCGGAAAAATGCAAATTTATGAAGCCCGATAAGTCAAACCAATCCGTGCTTAATTGGCTTTCCTATGCCTATCATTTTGATGCTGGATTGGTCGCTGATTATTTGAAAGGATATTCGATCTCAAAAGGCCTGAACCATATTGTTGGCACCATTAACGGGGTAAAAAAAGATGATGAAGGTTTTATCAAAACCTTGATCTTGAAAGATGGACGCGAAATTTCCGGCGATTTCTTCTTTGATTGTTCGGGTTTCATCGGCCTATTAATTGAAAAAGAATTAGGCTCTCCATTTGAAGATTGGACAAAGTGGCTACCGGTTAATCGCGCAATCGCTATGCCTTGTGAAAGTGTTTCGCCATTGACACCTTACACACTGTCAAAAGCGCGCCGCGCGGGTTGGACATGGCGAATTCCATTGCAAAACCGGATTGGCAATGGCTATGTCTATTCTTCGGATTTTGAAACCGAAGAAAGCGCGCATGAATTATTATCTTCCGCCATCGACGGCAAACCCTTAGCTGATCCGCGATATATTAATTTCAAAGCGGGAAGACGGCGCGAACAATGGGTGAAGAATTGCCTTTCAGTTGGCCTCGCGTCGGGCTTTATTGAACCATTGGAATCGACAGCTATTCATTTAGTAATTGGTTCAATGTTTCGTTTCTTTGATCATTTCCCGCGCAATCGCAATCTCGAAACGGTTCGTCAGGCCTATAATGCACGCGGCATTCGCGAAATTGAGGAAATCCGCGATTTCATAATTATGCATTATTGCACTTCAAAACGCGATGATACTGAATTTTGGCGTTACGTCACAAATATGGAAATTCCGGACAGCTTGAAGGCAAAACTCGATATTTATGACAATCAGGCTAAGGTGATTTCGGATTATTATGATTTATTCCGGCCTATGTCTTGGATTTCGGTTTTGGTCGGCATGGATGTCATTCCCAAAAATACCAACCCGCTGATTGATGTAATACCACCGGAATTTTCGAAAAAAGTCATAAATGATGTCGCAAGTGCCATTCAAAATGGCGTCAATAATATGACAGGACATAAAGAATTTATCGAAAACCTAACTAATCGGAAAATTAATATTAATTAGGCCACTTGCGGCGACGCACCGGCATCGACCAAAAGCGCGTATAAAGCGTCCTTTGAACGCGCATTGCGTAATGCCGCCCTTATTCCCGCCTGGCGCATTAATCTTGTGATTTTGGCAAGAGCTTTTAAATGATTTGCCGCCGCTTCTTCGGGGGACAATAATAGAAACACCAAATCGGCAGGGCGATTATCCGGCCCCTCAAAATCAACACCTTCTTTTAATAGTGCAAAAACACCACACGAATGGTCAAGCCCTTTCATGCGCGCATGTGGCACGGCGACGCCTTCACCTAGGCCGGTCCCGCCAAGATTTTCACGTTCCAAAATTGCTTCAAAAACCTGGTTTTCATCGAGACCAAAGGCCTTAGCCGCAGTTTTAGCAAGGGATCTAAAAATATCCTTGCGCTCTTTGCCCTCTATTTGAAACTCAATCGCTTCAGAGGTCAGTAAATCGCCCAATTTAGGCATTCTTATCTCTTTTCTTTACGTCTGTCAGGCAAATGCCAATTAGGCGCGCGGGGGGACAAAAATCCCCATCGTCATTGCAAACAGAAAATTCAAAATACGCGCGCCCACTAGATGAAACAGGCACTCAAATCAAGTGATTATTCAGCGACATTCAAGGATTTGAGGCTCGAATTATGGTGGTCTTTGAGCTTTCTTTTATTGCGTCTGACCCTTTTCTCAATTTTATCAAGCGCTTGGGCGAAAGCAGCATGAGGGTCGTTCGCTTCTGCTTTTGCTTCCATTTTTACCTTGGAATCGAGGTGCAATAGAACCTCGACAACGAATAAATGACGTTCTTTAGCCACAATCACTGTTGCTTCACCATCGCGGGAGCTGGCGTATCGGGCAATTCCGTTTTCGAGATCTTCCTCAATTTTACTTCGAAGAGCCTCGCCAACATCTAGATTCTTGCCGGTTACACGAGTTCGTAATTGGGTCATAAAAACCTCCTCATTGAAAACGGACTATGTCCGTTTTATGAAATCTATGCCTGTCTCAAAAAATTTCAAGAGGAAATATTTGCCGCGTCGATTATTTCTATGAGGCTAAACGCAAACCTTGACGGCGACGCTCGACAGAAGAAGGGATTCGCATGGCTTCGCGATATTTTGCCACTGTGCGGCGCGCAATATCAATTCCGGTTTCTTTTAGGATTTCGACAATTGCGTCGTCGGAAAGCGGGTCTTTTGCTTCTTCGGTGTCAATCAAGCTCTTGATTTGATAACGCACCGATTCAGATGAATGGGTTTGTGCGCCATAGGATGAATTAATCGCAGTGGTAAAGAAATATTTCATTTCAAAATTACCGCGTGGTGTTGAAATGTATTTATTTGATGTCACGCGGCTGACGGTGGATTCGTGCATATCAATCACACTTGCAACGTCTTTTAAGACCAAAGGTCTTAAATGCGAAATACCATAGGTCAAAAATCCATCTTGGCGACGGACAATTTCCTTTGCGACTTTCAAAATGGTTTTTGCACGTTGATCCAATGCTTTTACCAACCAAGATGCATCATTTTGACATTCGGTAATATAGGATTTTTCTTCATCATTGCGTGCAGCTCGTGACACAGTTTCACAATAAGAATTATTGACCAAAACGCGTGGCAATGTGTCGGTATTTAATTCGACTACCCAAGTTCCATTGGGCGCTTCGCGCACGAAAACGTCCGGAATTATGGTTTCGGAATTGCCTTTGCCGAATGATGCACCAGGGCGTGGCGTTAATTCGCGAATTTCGCGTATCATTAGCGCCAATTCTTCGCCATCGACTTCGCAAATATGGCACAATGCGCGCAAATCATGTTTTGCCAATATGTCCAAATTGGAAAGCAATTTTTCCATTGTCGGATCTAAATGGTCTTTTTCACGCAATTGAGCGGCCAGACATTCTTCGACACTACGCGCACAAACACCGATTGGGTCAAAAGTCTGCATGACTTTTATGATTTCTTCGAGTTTGTCGCGGCTGACGCCTAAAAGGTTTACAGCCTCATCCATATCGGCGCGCAAATATCCGCCATCATCAACAAAATCGATTAGATAGGCGCATATCATTCGATCTATCGGGTCTTTAAATGCAAGGCTTGCTTGTTCTTCAAGGAAATCATGAAGGGTAATATCGTGACTTAAAGTATTCTCGATATTCTCTAATTCATCATAATGGCGACCATCGCCGGATTTTGACCAATCTGTATTTGAGCCAATTGCCTCCGCTGCTGGAATGTCGGCATCATTATAAACATCTTCATAAGAGGCGTCTAAGGCGCCTTCGGCATTTGGGTCCGGCGCATCAATGCTTAATGTGATTTCGCCATTTTCAGAATAATCATCATTGTTTTCAGCGGTTTCGGCATTGTCTGAATCTTCGTTTTCAATGCGCTCTAGCATTGGGTTACGTTCTAATTCCTGTTCAATATATTCGGCAAGTTCGACGCTTGAGAATTGCAATAGCTTAATCGCTTGTTGCAATTGCGGGGTCATTACCAGACCCTGTCCCTGTCGCATCTCTAATCTTGGCGAAATTGCCATTAAGACTGCCCCCTAAAACTTACCGCCCTTTATTGCACAAAGGTTTTAATAATTTCCCTATTTATGTGAGAAAAGTGGTAAACGGATTATGACTAGAACTGATAAGATATTGGAATTAAGCATTTTTTGCATTATTGCCGCAGTGTTTTTGAAGTGGGCACAAAGAATCGCGGTTTTTGGGTGATTGGATTTCATCCTTGAAAGGAAGTTCCAATAAGTCAAATAAAATCCGCAAAGCTCCCTAAGCATACCAATTTTTATATGTTAAATTTGACATGTAAAAACTGACATATTTAAAGATGGCAGAGTAAAATTTTCCACTATAACGCGGTCTTTGGACTATTAAGATTTATGATTATGTCGGAAATGAAAGCCAAGCTCGACATTGATTTACGGGATTTATTAAAAATCCTTGCCCAAATAATAACGGCGGACGTCATCATTGTGCAGGACTTCTTCCGATGTGCCTTCAAATAGGACGCGTCCATCGGCGATAATTGCGGTTTTATCTGTAATCAAAAGGGTTTCGCGAACATTATGGTCGGTAATTAATACGCCAATGCCGCGCTGTTTAAGATAAGAAACCAAATTGCGAATATCGGCAATCGCCAATGGGTCAACGCCCGCAAATGGTTCGTCTAACAAAATATATGAAGGATTGGTTGCCAAGGCGCGCGCAAGTTCCAAACGCCGCCTTTCCCCGCCTGATAAGGTTGGCGCGGGCTGGTTACGGACTTTTGTGATGTTTAATTCATTTAATAATTCTTCGACCCGTTCATTGCGTTTTTCTTCATCGGGTTCAATTGTTTCAAGGACCGCAAGAATATTGTCTTTGACACTAAGGCCGCGAAAAATTGACGGTTCTTGCGGCAAATATCCAAGACCCAATCGCGCGCGCACATACATTGGCAAAGCGGACACTTCGACACCGTCAATGTAAATCGATCCAAAGTCAGCAGGGATAAGGCCCGTTATCATATAAAAGCACGTGGTTTTGCCGGCGCCATTCGGCCCCAAAAGCCCCAAAACCTCCCCCCGTTCCAAATGCAATGAAACATCACGCACGACTTCGCGCCCCTTAAAACTCTTGCCGAGATTAAAGGCATGAAGGCCAGTCTTCGGGTCTCTTGACGATTTAATCGAGTTTGTTTGCGACATTTATTTACTCATCAGGGAAGAAGACAGCGCGGACTTTGCCACCCGATGATTTAATGGTTGATTGTTTGGTTTTTGTATTCACACGCAATTCGTCACCCGTCATTACGTTTTGCTTTTGCGTCAAAATTACATTGCCGTAAAAAGTGGCGACTGAAGTTGCGCCATCATAAACCAATCTATCACCGCGAATTTTTTCTTCGGCACTTACCAAAACGGTTTCAGTATCGGCATATAATTTGTCGATTTTATTTGAAGCGCCAGAGCCTTTTTCGCGATAAACAACCTTGAATTTTTCGGCGCGAATTACATAGCCGTTTTGCGTGAATTCCGCATTGCCGGTAAAAAATGCCAAATTATTCTGTGGTTGTACGTCGATTTCATTTGCATAGACCTGTATCGGACCATCTTGATTGCTTTGCGCAATGGCCGCACCCGCAGCGATTGCAAGGAACATAAATCCGGATAAAAACGCAATTTTGCCAAGAGCGCCGTTATTTTTCGTGGGTTTTTGATTTTTCAAATCCATCATTTGTATTTCCTTACAGGCTTTTTATTTGGTCGCATAGCTTGCACGTGCTTTTCCCCTTAAAATAAGATGCTTTGAATCAAAATGGAATTCAAAAGAATCAGCCCATGCATTAATGGCTTGCGAATTAATTGAGATACTATCTTTACCATATGCGATTTTCGCCTGCGTATCGATTAATAAAGTTCCTGCACCAATTGTGCCACCGGCAATTTTTCCATTTACCCGTGCGCTTTTGGCATTCGGACCCGCAATTTGCGCAATAGGTTCAGAAATGAAATTCAGTTTGGCGCTGGTTTCATTCCATATTGCAGACGCGGCATTAATCGCCTCCCCGCTTGGCTGTATAAAGGATACATTTCCGGTAAGATATAATTGTTCTTCTGTTGGCGCTTGGCCTTGACTGGCATTTTCCAACACACCCCAAAACGCATAATCGGCAATCGCAGTATTCCCATTATTATCACGCATTTTGACCGCCTCACGCAGCATTAATTTCTGTTTGATTTGATTCCAAGTTCCGGAATTTGCCGTGAGCTTTGAACCGGTCTGTGTCGTAACCACCGGGTTCTTTAGGACAATATCACCTTGATCAGATTGCAGGGTTCGCGTTGCCTCACTTGCTGTAACGATAATGCGCCCGCCTGATGCTGTATGACCCGTGAACGACGGTTTATCAAAAACCAAACTATCGCCTTTTACCAATTCCTGTTGCAAATTGCGTTTTGGCTTAAATGCTGAAAGCACATAAGAAAACAGAAACATTAGAGTTGTAACGGCAATGACAAAAGTCAAAACACTTCGAAGTCCACGAATTCTTAGTTTCCGCAATTCCAAGTCACGCCTTTGCGGGCGTGCCCGAAAGGACGAAAATTGTGCAATGAATTCGTTCAAAACACTCATATTAATGCGCAAAAATATCGATTTCAGCAAAGCCCGAAATATCAAGCATTGCCTGTGTTTTTAGAAATTCGAAACAATTCTTGGCAATCTCAAGCCGATTATGGCGAATAAGCATTTCCGACAATTTCGCTTTGGCAGCATGAAGGTATAAGACATCAGATGCCGCATAATTCAATTGTGCCTCGCTTAATTCGATTGCACCCCAATCAGAGCTTTGTTGTTGTTTATTAAGTTCGACACTCAATAATTCACGCAATAAATCCTTTAGGCCATGGCGGTCGGTATAAGTCCGTGATAATTTCGATGCAATTTTAGTGCAGAAAATCGACCCTGCAAAAACACCCAAATGTTTTTTGAGCATAGCGACATCAAAACGTGCAAAATGGAAAAGTTTTTCCACTTTTTCATTCGCCATCAATGCTTTTAAATTTGGACAATCATAAGTGTCGCGGTTTAATTGAACGACGTGGGCATTGCCATCGCCCGATGATAATTGCACAACACATAAAGCGTCGCGAACCAATGATAAACCCATGGTTTCAGTATCGATGGCGACGCAATCGCCAAAATCAATGCCGGACGGCAAATCGTTTTTGTGGTAAAAAACTGTCAAAATAAGAGCCCTGATATAGTTTCCAATACTTACATTATAGTGTCATGGTAAAACTTCCAACCCTCCAAATCGTATAAAATGTTACAATTTTCGAAATGTGGCTTTTGCGCAAGGGAAAATAAAAAGCAAAATAGCCCAAGGCCTTTTGGCTTTGGGCTATTTGAAAAATCGGTGCGCCGACGCCTATTGAAAGTTTTAAGGAGAAGTCGGCTCAGTAGAATGACACGAAGTGCATTTTGGACGCTGTTGAGCAGATGTGTCCATAGAAATAGAACTATTGTCTTTTCCCCAAACGTGGGCAACACCGCCGCGATCCGAGGAAATAGCACCTTGAGCCATTAACAAAATCGCGGCAACAGCACCAGCGATCAAAATACTTTTTGAATTCTTCATTAAGTCCCCCTTCAATTCTTGAAGTGGATTCCAAGCTATCCGAGAAACAAAATATTAACAATTGGTTAATAACACATTTTCTGCAAAAAAATGCATTTCACAAAATTGCAACAAAAGATGGCTTTATTTACACTAATTATATGGAATTACGCGAATTGCGTGGCGGCAAGTGCGGCCTTTACAGTCAGAATTTCAATTCCGTTTTTCACAATAGAATCAATAGTATCATCCAACATTTTTGGTGTTGCACCATAGGGACTTGGGTTTTCATCAATATCATGGGTGAAAAATATGATCCAACCGTTATGTTCTTTCGCTTTAGCAATCAAATCTTCGATTTTTGCTTTATCATAATGGCGCTTTTCAATGCCGATCGCTTTTAATTGCGCAAGATCAAACCAATTGCCGTTTATTCCCTCCCTAATTCCGCGCGAAGAAGCATAGATTTCGGAATAGGCCATTTTAGTGCGCGGGCTGATTTCGCCATAAGGATAGGCAAAATTTGAAAGTGGGTAATCAATCAAAACCTTGTCAAAGAAAATCTGATTTTCGTTTTCCAAGCGCGAAATAGCTTCATTATTGTGAACATAAACCCGATTGTGATCAAAAGTATGCGATGCGATTTCATGGCCCGCCGCTACAATTTCGTGCAGGTCTTTTTCCACAAATTGTTCTAGGCCATCGATTGTTTGACCGCAAAACTCTCCAACCGCATAATAAGTTGCTTTGGCATTGTATTTCGCAAGAATTTTGCCGCCCATTCGCCAAGCAGAATGTGGAAAATCGTCAAACGTTATGCTCGCAATCGCTTTTTGCGATTTATTTTTGACCATTTTGACCGGAATTCGCGCGGTAATTTGGCGGTTCAATTTTTCTAAAACAGACATTTCAAACCCCGCTATTATCAATTATCGTCACAATATCAGACGATTTAATTGGCGTATTGATATCAAGTTTCCACACACTTTCACAATCTTCAAAACCTAAATCTTCAAGCATGATTTTGGAGGCTTTATTGCGTTCTGTCGGTGTATATTTAGTTTCGAAATTTGTCGCGCCAGCGGCAACGAATTTCATGCGTAGCCATTCAAAAAACCCGTGCTCGACCCGCTTCTTTTGCGCCCTGCACGACATAAAAAATTGATGGATCTTGCCGATTTTTGGTTCAAAAACTACAAAGCCTATGAGACCATATTCGCCGAAATCGTCTTTTGCAGTCATGGCGACGGCCTTCATATTTGCGTCGGTTTTCAAATTTTCCAATTCCTCACGCGAATATTTATATCCATTGAAATTCAATTGATTAGTGCGTTGCGACAATTCATAAATTCGCGCCATATTTTTGTCGTTTAAGGCATCAATTTCCAAAGTCATATTGGCATTTTTGAGGAATGCCTCATAATCATAGGCAAATTCAGCACTCGCTCTTTGCCTTTGAGCATCGACCATATACATTTTGCGGCGATTTTTGCCTTCGTCAGTGATTTCCTTAGGCACGAAATCGGAATTCTGAACCGTTTCGATTTCTTTTTCACTGAAAACACGCATATTGCCATGGTTTTTTGCAACTTCGGCGCGCTCAAAAGGCTGGTCGTCAATAAAGACAAAGCTATCAATACCCAAAGAAAGGGTTTCGGCAATAATTTTGATGGAATTAGATTTCGGCCCCCAATTAATTTGCGGCGCAAGGAAATATTCTTCAATGCCAAAATGCTTTAAGGCGGACATTACATTTTCTTCGTCATTTTTAGATGCAATAGAATGAAGCACACCGCGCTCATCGAGGTTTTTAATGGCCGCTATCGCTTCTTCGCGTAGTTTTAGGCCTTCGACCCCGTCTTCGGCCAAAATGCCGTGCCATAAAGTTTCATCTAAATCCCAAACCACAAGTTTGGCCTGTTTCGCGGGTTTGGCGGAAATTGTTGCGGGTTTCATCTGCACAAAATCACAAATCCCAAAAGCAATATCGCGACCCTGTGCACCGTTCAAAGGCTCGATCTGCACCAAGAAATTTTGCGACAAATCGACAAATTTGGCGATTTCGACAATCGGAATTTCCATTTGCCTTAAATCCACACCAATTTCGAACCGCGATTGAAACATTTGCGCATTGGCATAATCGGGATTGAAAACATTTATTGTTATTGTGTGTGATTTTCCGTCAATGGCAAAAGCCTCAATCAATAGGCAATCCATTTGCGCGATTTCGCCAAAATTTACGTCCTGTAACTGTGTTTGTTGGGCAATAAATTGGGATTTGCGTTTCAATAGATATGGCGCAAAAGGCAGTTTCGCCGCGGCGGCTATTATTTTGTCTTTTGCACCAATGATAATTTCAGACGGCTTTACATTTGCCTCAATCTTACCCCATTTACGAAAGCGAATACGCGAAAAATCGCCTTGCCCTGCAATTGGCTCAAACCCCGCAACGAAACGACGACAATGCATATCGGATTTCGGCGTATAAAAATCACATGAAAAGTAGCATGCAGGCTGCGAACATTCCGAACAATGTTCGCCCCAAACAATATTTGCACGCGCAATTATTCGCCCATCGAGCAAGGCGTGCTGTTCTTCAAAATTTTTCGGTATTTGCGGTGCGAATTGTTTTGTCTTTGCACCGCTAATCTCACTTAACATTTTTCATACCCAAATTGTGAGATTTCAATACAAAATAAAGTTTAATATCGCTTAAATAGCGCCGATTATCGCATCGCATTCATTTTCAATTCGAGACTGCGGCAAATTGGCGCGAAACCAAATCAAAGCATTTTAAATTTATGAAATAGTAATCAAACTGAACCTAAATAAACCATATTACACGTGTGGTTAAAGGTGACAAATGTCGGTCGCAAAATTTATTGCAAATCTAAAATTCGCTGTGAAAATCAATTCCGCTTTTATCGGAATTATGGTCGCCGTCACTTTTCTGACCGCTTTATCGGTTTGGTCCATGTATGGTTCAATGGTTAAAGGCCGTGAAACACGCGTCAAAGAACGTGCCCAAATCGCAGCTTTATTGGTTGAAAAATATATTAAACTGGAAAAATCCGGTGCGATGTCAAGAATTGACGCGCAAACCCAAGCGATAAACGATATTGCAAACTTGAGAACCGATGAGATTAATTATTTTTGGATTATTGATGGCAATTCAAAAATAATTTTAGAACCGTCACAAACTGCCCTTAACGGAAAAGATGGCGCAAATATCAAAGATAAAAACGGCAAGAAATATTATTCCGATATGGCGGCAATTGCCAAACAAGGTGGCGGACAATTGCGCTTTAATGCCACAAAATCAAACGGCGAAAATTTCGAAAAACTATCTTATTTACAGCCCATAAAGGAATGGAATTGGGCCATAGGGACCGGCGTCGATTTAGGTGAACTTTACAAAGAATTGGCGATTATTGTAGGTAAATTGACATTGGTATTTTTGGCAGTCATGCCGCTTGTGGTTATGTATTTATTCTTTGTGATTGGCGATGTTGTAAAAAATACGCATCTGATATCGAAGAAAGTGACAGAAATCGCAAACGGCGGCAATGCCGCCAATCTTCCAACCGAACGCAAAGACGAAATGGGTGAGATTGCGCGAAATCTTGCAGATATGGCGCAAAAACTTGAACACGGGCGTTCAATGGAAAACCAAAACACCGAAAATGCGCGCCGTGAAATCGAAAATAAACGAATACTTGAACAAAAAATCGCAAATTTTGAACGCGAAATTGCGCAAATCTTGGTTTCAGTGAATGGCGCCACAGACGAAATGGCGGCATCGACCGATAATATGGCAAATGTGGTTGGCGAAGTTTCGGGGCGTGCCTCGAATGTCGCGCGCGCATCAACTGAAACCTCGCACTCAGTGCAAACTGTTGCCGCAGCGACCGAAGAATTATCAGCATCGGTTCAAGAAATTTCGCAACAGACCGGATTTTTCACCCATGCAATCGATAGCGTAATTAAGGACATTGCACGCGCCGATGAAACCTCAATCATGCTTGATAGTGCCGCCGAAAGAATTGGGCAGATTGTTGAAATAATTCAAACAATTGCCGGACAAATAAACCTATTGGCGCTAAACGCCACAATCGAGTCCGCGCGCGCAGGTGAAGCAGGAAAAGGTTTTGCAGTTGTCGCAAGCGAAGTAAAGAACCTTGCCAATCAAACGGGAAATGCCACCCATGAAATAACCGAAAATGTCGCGAATATTAAACATGTGGCGGAACAGGTTATTGCGGCATTAAATGGAATTAAATCATCAATCACTAGTGTCGAAAGCATTTCGGCAAGCATTTCCGCCGCAGTTGAAGAACAAACCGCCGTGACACGCGATATTGCACATAATATGTCAATCGCATCCAATGGCACAGGCGAAATTGATAGCAGTATCAATGAAGTGAGCGAATTTTCAAACAGTGCGACCAATGCCGCCGAACAGACCAAAGGCTCTGCACACCTTGTGGCTTTTCAAGCGAAAGAGCTTAGTAACAAAATATCAGCCTTCCTTTCTTCAGTGCGCGCGGCTTAAATATTACCAAATCGGTTGCAGCCTTAACGGCGCTCGCTTATAGAAACTTTGGGTCAGGACGCATCACTTAAAGGCCTGATACGGTATTTTGGCGTCGAACTAGCCTCGAAAAAAGGAGTTTTGTGATGCTTACATCACAAAATCCTTGTTTTCGGACTATTTCTTAGCCAAAATACCGTATCAGGCCGTTAATTGATGAGCCCTGACCCCAATTCTTTTTGGGTTTAAAAATGGCGCAACAATATATTTTTCAAATGCAGGGACTTTCAAAAACTTATGCCGGCGGCAAAAAGGTTTTTGAGAATATTTGGCTTTCTTTCTATCCTGATGCCAAAATCGGTGTGGTTGGTGTTAATGGCTCCGGTAAGTCCACACTTTTGAAAATTATGGCGGGTCTTGATAAGGATTTTAACGGCGAAGCATTTCCGGCGAAAGACGTCAAAATGGGCTATTTGCCACAAGAACCCGAACTCGATAATTCCAAGAATGTTTGGGATAATGTGATTTCGCAATGCCCCGAAAAAATCCTGCTTGACCGTTTCAATGCGGTTTCCATGCAAATGGCCGAAGATTATTCCGATGAATTAATGGAAGAAATGACGAATCTTCAAGAACAGCTTGATGCATCAGATGCTTGGGATATAGATTCAAAAATCGAAATGGCGATGGGTGCTTTGCGTTGCCCCGATAATGATGCCGATGTTTCCAAACTTTCGGGCGGTGAAAAGCGTCGTGTCGCACTTTGCCGCCTGCTTCTGTCTAAACCCGATATGATTTTGCTCGATGAGCCAACGAACCATTTGGACGCGGAATCAGTTGCCTGGCTTCAACACCATTTGGAAAATTTCCCGGGTTGCGTAATTCTTGTTACCCACGACAGATATTTCCTTGATCAAGTTACTAAATGGACGCTTGAGTTAGACCGTGGCAAGGGCCTTCCTTATGAGGGCAATTATTCGGCATGGCTTGAACAAAAAGCTAAACGTATGCAACAAGAAGAACGCGAATCTGATAGCCGCAAACGCGCAATAGATCGCGAATTGGAATGGGTTCGACAATCGCCAAAAGCGCGCCAAGCCAAATCCAAAGCCCGTCTTGCAGCCTATGAAGATTTGGTCAATCAGGCGGAGCGTGAAAAACAAACTTTTGCGACCATTCAAATCCCCCCTGGCCCGCGCCTTGGTAATAAGGTTATTGAAGTTGAGAATTTGGTTAAAGGCTTTGGCGACAAACTTCTTATTGACGGCCTTTCGTTCAAACTTCCACCTGCGGGCATTGTTGGGGTTATTGGCCCGAATGGTGCGGGTAAATCGACCCTATTTGGTATGATTACCGGCAAGACACAGCCCGATGGCGGTTCGATTTCTTTGGGCGATAGTGTAAAACTTGGCTTTGTCGATCAAAGTCGCGATGCTTTGGATGATAAAAAGACGATTTGGGAAGAAATTTCGGGCGGCCTTGATATTATCGAAGTTGGTGGGCGCGAAATTAATAGCCGCGCCTATGTCTCTGCCTTCAATTTCAAAGGCGGCGACCAACAGAAAAAAGTCGGGCTCTTATCGGGCGGGGAAAGAAACCGTGTTCACCTTGCAAAAACCCTTAAAATGGGTGCAAACGTTCTTTTACTCGACGAACCAACAAACGATTTGGACGTTGAAACTTTGCAAGCATTAGAGGCCGCATTGGACGATTACCCGGGCTGTGCAGTGGTTATTTCGCACGATAGGTGGTTCCTCGACCGCGTTGCAACCCACATCTTGGCCTTCGAAGGCAATTCCCACGTTGAATGGTTCGAAGGAAACTTTGAAGCCTATGAAGAAGACAAAAAGCGCAGACTTGGTGTAGATGAATTGATACCTCAAAAGATTAAGTTCCAGAAATTTGCGCGGTAGAGCCGATCCTTGCTTTCACGGAGAAAGGAGGCCGCGCGAAGCGCAGTGGTTGGTTCGCTGCATTAAGATTTCACTTGACATATTATATCATTTTTGATATTTTAATAAAGTGTGGAAAGTCATAAACTTTAATGACGCGGTTGAGAACGAAATTTTGGCTTTGCCTGAAGATATGCAGGCACGACTGTCGCGATTTGTTAGAATAATTATTGAGCATGGTTTTAATAATTTGCCCAAAGAATCGGTAAAACACCTTGAGGGTAAATTGTGGGAACTGCGGATTACTGGTCGAGACGGGATTTCGCGCGCCATTTATATAACTGCTTCAGAAAAGCGAGCGATTATTCTTCGCGTTTTTCTTAAAAAGTCCCAAAAAACCCCACAAAAGGAATTAGAAATCGCACGGCAAAGAGCAAAGGAAATTCAAAAATGAGAGACTATATGGATCTTCATAAGGAAATGATGAAAAATCCAGCATATCGGATTGAATATGACGCGCTTGAAGAAGAATTTGCACTCATGTCGGCGGTTATTTCAGCGCGTGTTGCCGCCAACCTTACCCAAGAAGAGCTTGCCGAAAGAATGCAAACTTCCCAGGCCGCCATCGCGCGCATGGAAAGCGGCAAACAAATGCCAAGCACTAGAACTTTGGAAAAACTCGCAAAAGCGACAGGAACGAAACTGCGAATAAGTTTTGAGAAGGCGGCGTGACAAGAAAACTATCATAAACGGAAACCTTCGAACCTTATGAAAAACGACAAACCCAAAAATATTTTTGCAAACCTTTTTGCGGCATTTAGCGGGGTCTATTTGGGGCGAAATCGGGATTTGAAGATTTCAAATTCAGCGCAACATACGCCGCAATTTTGCGCGAATTGCGGTAAAATTCTCGATATAGAGGGCGACCCATCAAGTATTTGTCGGGGCGAAATCTGCTTGGAATGTTCCTTATCTGATAGCGAAACCTAAAACCGTCGATTTGTGCGCAATAGGGTGGCGTCAATTTCATCAATATTTCGCGCGCCGATTAGGGCCATGTCGCGCAAGAGTTCATCTTTTAGAATTGCCAATGCTTTTTCAACACCCTTTTGACCGAATGCCGCGAGGCCATATAAATAGGCACGACCCAAGGCGACGGAATTTGCGCCCATTGCGAGGGCTTTAATAATATCGGTGCCGCGCCTAATGCCGCCGTCAAAAATTATTTCAGTTTTGCCCGCCAAAGCATCGGCAATGTGTGGCAAAAGGTCTATTGTGGCGGGTGAAGTGTCTAATTGCCGACCGCCATGGTTTGAAACCCAAACCGCATCCGCGCCATGGTCGATACAGCGTTTGGCATCTTCGGGCATTGAAATGCCTTTAATCGCAACCTTTTTGCCCCATTTTTGTTTAAGCCATTCGACATCTTTCCATGTTACTGAACGGTCAAATTGGGTATTAATGAAATCAATAATGCCGCCATTGTGCTTAATATGCTTAAAATTCGCGGCCTCAATTTTGCCCGACAATGCCATATCAAGCAAATATCCCGGCTTTGGCAAAACTTGGGAAATCACTTTCAAATTGGGTTTTGGGGGAATTGTGAAAGCATTCCGCGGGTCGCGTTCGCGATTTCCGGCAACCGGAACATCCACTGTAAGTATAATTGCATCAAAATCCGCGGCTTTCGCGCGTTCAATAATTTCTTCAATAAGGGCGCGATCCTTCCAAACATACATTTGAAAAAACTTGGGGCCTTTGTAGGCCGCTGCAATATCCTCAATCGATGTTGAGCCAATGGTAGAGATTGAATAAGGCACACCGAATTTTTCAGCGGCCTTTGCAACCGCAATTTCGCCGCCCCGAGGCGAAAAAAGGCGCGAACTGGCGGTTGGGGAAATAAAAAACGGCAAGTCAGACTTTTTGCCCAAGATTTCAACATTGGTTTCGACTTTTGAAATATCAATCAAAGAGCGCCAAACCAATTCAATCTCTCGAAACCGCGAAACATTGCGTCCAAGCGAAATCTCATCTTCCGCCCCACCATCAATATAATCAAACACCATTTTAGGCAGACGCGACTTGGCGGCTTTTCTAAGATCCTCTATCGAAATGATGTTCATAAACGCACCTTTTATCAATTTCAATCATTACTAATCGAAAGTGCGCAGGCTTGGCAATAGCAAATTAAATTGAAGCCGCGTTAACATTAGCCCACAATAAAAAACCCCGCAAAAGCAGGGCTGTGTTTGGGTGCGGGGGCAGGATTTCTGTTTCTTTGCCCCAAATGCGCGTGCAAAGCCTACTTGTCGGGGCCCCCGATAAGGTTCAATTCCTCGTCCGGCCCCACCCAAAACAAATAAGCCCCCTTTCGGGGGCCTTTTGTTTTGGGTGCGGGGGCAGGATTTGAACCTGCGGCCTTCAGGTTATGAGCCTGACGAGCTACCGGGCTGCTCCACCCCGCGATAAACTATTTAATAGGATTACCCTATTGAGCGCATTCGTAGATGCAAAAACAACAAAAGCCGCACTGGGCGGCTTATGCATGAAAAGTATAGGAGGGTTGTAACTTTATACGATGTGTTTCAAAGACCCGGCAACAACCTACTCTCCCGCCGCTTAGGCGGCAGTACCA
>JAYRYJ010000004.1:0-188550 GCA_041917055.1 Hyphomonadaceae bacterium | reverse complement strand
CCGCCCTCGCTGCGCGTGCTTTGGGCGTTGGGCTTGAACAGGGCAATTAACTAGCCAACCAAGTGGTTAATTCGTCAATATCTGTCGGTTTGTGCATTATTTTCGGCAAATCGAAGCCTTCCGGCACGATCAAATCCTCACGTTTATGCGCCGTAATAATTGCGATTTTTGCGCTTTTGTGCCTTGAAATAATTGACTTTGCCAAATCTAATCCTGTTTTCTCGTCCGCCAAATCATAGTCAAGCAAATAGGCGTCATATAATTCGTCAATATCTACTGCCGCGCGATAATTTCTTAGACTTGTCACTTTATATCCAGATTGGGAAACTAATGTATTCATTGCTTCCGAAACAATTGGATCATCATCAACAATAAGTGCCTTTTTGATGTGTACCGCTTTCTCCGCGACTTCAGTATTCAATAGCCTTTTTTCTTCGGGTTTTGGCGCGGTTTCGATTTGGTTGCGAATTGCACGGATTTTTTTCAAACGCACGCTAAAACGTGAGCCCCTGCCCTCAATACTCTTCAAATCAATATGGGCATCAATTAATCGCGCAGTTCTTTCAACTATCGAAAGCCCAAGACCAATTCCTGCCTCATCGGAATTTCCCAAACGCTCAAATTCTTGGAAGATTTGCTTTTGCTTTTCTAAGGGAATACCGACCCCAGTATCGTAAACTTCAATCAAAACATCGGGGCCACGATTGCGAATCCCCACCAAAATGCCGCCCTTTTTGGTATATCTGAGGGCGTTGGAAAGCAGGTTTTGAACTATTGAACGCAATAATGTTGGGTCGCAATTCACCAAAGCGTTTTGACCAGCAAAACGAAGTTTTAAATTTTTCTCTGCTGCAATTGGCTGAAATATCGCAAAAACCTCATAGATCTTTTCGCGTAAATTCAATTCTCGCGGGACCGGAACAACACCGCCTGCATCAAGTTTTGAAATATCCAATAGTCGGCGAAGAAGTTTTTCACCTGCCTCAATCGATTGGTCAATTCGTTGTAATAGGGTTTTTTGCTTTTCGTCTATCTGGCGGTCCAACGCGGCAACAAATAATTTTGCGGCGTGCAGGGGTTGTAATAGATCATGCGACGCCGCTGCCAAAAATCGGGTTTTATCGGCTGTCGCCTGTGCCAAGGCGCGATTGGCGCGCGATAATTCGGCCGTCCTTTGCCCGACACGGATTTCCAATTCATTGCGTGCTTTTTCTAATGCTATGCGCGTGCGTGCTTCATTGGTAATATCGGTGAAACACATGACATAGCCGCCGCCCGGCATCGGGCCGCCAACGGTCTTGAAAACCCGCCCGTCCTCGCGCACTCGCTCAAAAGAATGGCGATTGCGACGGCGCATATGATTAAGTCGGCGTTCGACATGGTTCTCAACTTCGCCCGGGCCGCACTCACCCCGAAGGGCATTGTATCTTATTAATTCGGAAACCGGCGCGCCGACCCGCACTAAGCCCGGCGGATAATTGAATAAATCCAAATAGCGTGAATTCCACGCGACCAAATTCAAATGCCTATCAACCACGCTAACCCCAGGATCAATGTGCTCTAGAGTGGAGGCCAATAGGTCTTTAGAAAACTGCAGGCTTTGTCCGGAATGGTCGAGCATTAGGGCAATATCGCCAATCGTAATGCTTGCGCCCGACATTGCAGACGCCATAATCGCGCGTGCAGAAGGCGCGCCAATAACACTTGCAATCAATCTTTCGGCATTTCGCGCGGTTAATCGGTCTATCGGTTGGGCAAGGGTTTGCGCGTCATTTGAGGATTTAGAGACAATGTTCATTGCTTGGTCTTTGCCGACGAAACTTGCGGTTAGATCCAATAATTCGCGAATTGTCGTAACCTTTTGAACCGATAGCTTTTGACCGCCAGAAAGGTTCAATCCTTGTCTCGGTAATTTTCTTGCGGCGAATAGCGAATGAAACGCCATATTTGCGGCTAAGGACCATAATGTCCCATGGGTAATTGTGCTTAATCCACCTATTCCTAGCAATGCATGGGGGTCGATTAATGTTCCTTTTAATGGCGCGATAAGTGACGGATCAAGAATATTGGGGAAGAACAAGGTATATGACCAAACCAAGAGACCGGCACTTAACCCCGCTTTCGCTGCCATCGCGTCACGATTTGGATTAAGAACGCTAAGGATTAATGTAGGCAAAACTTGTGCGACTGCCGCGAATGCAATCAACCCAATTTGTGCAAGGCGCGCATCGGCTTTGATTGAAATTGCGTAAAAGTAGGCCACCGCCATGAGTGTTAGTATAACTGTGCGGCGTATCCATAACATCGCTTGCCCATAATTCGCATTTTTGGACCATCGCGCGTTTTTCAGAATTATTGGTGCGATTAAATCGTTCGATACCATGGTGGAGAGGGCGATAGTTTCAACAATCACCATTCCAGTTGCCGCCGAAAACCCACCCAAAAATACGAACAAAGCTAATAATGTCTGTCCACCATTCAAAGGCAAATCAATAACCAATAAATCGGCGCGATGTGTGCCCGGCAAAACTGTGAAACTTGCTAAGGCAATCGGTAAAACAATTAGGGTCGTGAGAATCAGATAAGTGATAAAGGGCCAACGGGCATTTTGAACGTCCCTGCTTGATGTGGCCTGAATAACACCAATATAAAATTGGCGTGGAAGACAGATAACCGCAGTTGCCGCCAAAAATCCGAAAACAAAGAAATCAAGACTGAGTTTTTCGGGTGAAAAAATCTCACCCATCTTTCGCAGTCCCTGACTTTGCGCCTCAATCGGGGCACCCATAAATGCAATCGCGCAAAATAATCCAACCGCAACAAATGCCACCAATTTAACTATGGATTCAAGTGAAATCGCAAATAATACGCCGTCATTTCTACTAGATGCCTCATAAGTCCGTGTTCCGAATAACATTGCAAATATTGCAAGGGTTATGGCGGTTAATGCCATTGCGCCAGCTGAATTCCCCTCTCCTGCTAGTCGTACGAAACTTGAGCCAACAGAACGCAATTGCAGGGCAAGATAAGGTATAATGCCAATCAGCGACAATAGCGTAATTAAAGCCGCGACCCCGCGTGAATTGGAAAAACGCGATCCGATAAAATGCGATATCGAAGTTGCACCCTCGGCTTTCACGGCTTCTATCAATCTTTCAATGAAAGAGCCGCCGAAAAGGAATAATAATATTGGACCCAAATAAATCGGCAAATAGGTCCAACCCTCGGCGACTGCTGTTCCGACCGCACCAAAAAAAGTCCAAGACGTGCAAAATACGGCCCAAGCTAACGAATAAGCCCAATATCTAACCATTGGACTAAAGGGGTTGGTGGAATTGGCAGCGCCGCGCCCCTTTGCCCAATTCGCAAGAACGAACAAAAGGCTTGCGTAAAGTGCCGCAACAATTGAAACCGTTAAACCTGCCATTTGATCTACCCCAGAGCTTGAATAAACTTGAAACCCTCAAGAAATACAAGATGTTTTGTCAAACAAGTGGCACAAAGGAGAGTTTCGAGGTTTTCGACCATTCGCTAATATTTAAGACCAGGATTATTTGGTAGCCTAATTTCGAAAAATAGGATTGAGGAAATGCCAGATTTATACGAAATTGCTTATCAAAAAAGCTGCGTTGACCCGCAGGGTTTTTGGCTAGAGGCCGCCGAAAATATTGATTGGATTAAAAAGCCAACAATCGGACATGATGAAACTGGTTGGTTTCCTGATGGCGAATTAAACGTCTGTTACAATGCAATTGATCGCCATGTGGATGCAGGTCGTGGCAATCAAATCGCCGTTATCTACGATAGCCCCGTCACCAATACCGTCAAAAAATACTCGTATAATGATCTAAAAGAACAAGTGTCCCGAGTGGCGGGCATGATTTCGGATCAAGGTGTAGTCAAAGGTGATCGCGTTATTATTTATATGCCAATGATACCGGAAACCTTGTTTGCTATGCTTGCGTGCGCGCGTATTGGTGCGATTCATTCAATGGTTTTTGGTGGCTTTGCCGCCCCAGAACTTGCGAAACGCATTGATGACGCCAAACCAAAACTCATTATGTCGGCATCCGTTGGAATTGAACCCGGTCGTTTAGTTGAATACAAGCCATTATTGGACGCAGCGCGCCAAATCGCGACCCATAAAGTCGAAAAAGCAATTATTTTTCAGCGCGAAGTGCATTCTAACCTTTTAGACCCAAAAGCTGACATAAATTGGGCGCGTCAATATCAAGTTTCCAAGCCGCATCCTTGTGTGCCTGTTAAAGCGACTGACCCACTTTATATTTTATATACTTCAGGCACGACGGGCATTCCAAAGGGTGTTGTTCGTGATTCAGGCGGTTATGCGGTCGCTTTGCGTTGGTCTATGCCCGCCATTTATGATTTACAGCCGGGTGAAGTGTTTTGGTCCGCCTCCGATTTTGGTTGGGTTGTTGGGCATTCATATATTGCTTATGCGCCATTGTTAAACGGTTCAACAACGGTAATTTATGAAGGTAAACCTGTCGGAACGCCAAATGCAGGCGCATTCTGGCGCGTAATTCGCGATTATAATGTCTCAGTCTTTTTTACCGCGCCTACCGCAATACGTGCCGTGCGCCGCGATGACCCTGAAGGGCAATTCATCGCCAATGAAGGTATTGGCCAATTACGAAGTCTTTTCCTTGCCGGTGAACGCGCTGATCCTGATACAGTCAAATGGGCCGAAGATAATCTCAAGCGCCCGGTAATTGACCATTGGTGGCAGACTGAAACCGGTTGGCCTGCAATGGCGACATGTATCGGCCTTGGGCGAACAGAAACCTTGGCCGGCGCCGCGGGTCACCCTGTTCCCGGCTTTATTATCAAAGTTCTTGATGAAGATCATAATGAATTGGGTGCAGATGAAATTGGCGAAATCGCGATTAAATTGCCATTGCCCCCGGGTTGCTTGCCAACGCTTTGGCAAAAGCACGACCATTTTGTTTCGTCCTATTTAGAGCGCCACCCCGGTTTCTACACTGCGGGCGATGCCGGAACAATTGATAAGAATGGTCGCGTCCATGTCATGAGCCGCATTGACGATATTATTAATGTCGCGGGTCACCGTCTATCAACGGGGCAAATGGAACAGGTTTGCGCCACCCACCCTGCCGTCGCCGAATCTGCGGTAATTGGTGTGCCAGATGAATTAAAAGGCGAACACCCATTGGCCTTTGTGGTTCTAAAATCTGGTCAATATGTTGAGGCTGGTGTTTTGGTTCACGAATTGATTGCACTCGTTCGTAAACAAATCGGTCCGGTTGCGGCGTTTAAGGATGTTCATGTCGTTGAAAAACTTCCTAAAACCCGCTCTGGTAAAATTTTGCGCGCAACAATTCGTAAAATCGCGTCAGGGCAGGAATATACAATGCCCGCCACAATCGAAGACCCCGATGCATTGCGCTTCATAAAAGAAGCCATGGGGCATGAGTATTAATAGGCTAAAGCAAGGCCGTCTTTTCGCATTTCAGAGGCAGCGCCATAGATTTGGCTTCGCCTCTGAATAGCTTGATAACCGCCAAATCCGCCGTCGCTTGCGCCGACTTTCCAGCCGATTTTAGCCAATTCTTCAACAGTTTTGCGCGGAAAGTTAGTTTCCAAACGTAAAATACCCGACCCTTCCGCGATTTCGCCTGTTGGTTCGGAACTGCCTTCATGGTGCCAGCGCGGTGCATCGCCGGCTTCTTGAAGGTTTAGGCCATAATCGCGCATATTCACGATTATTTGTGCTTGTCCTTGCGGTTGCATATCACCGCCCATGACACCGAATGAAAGTGACGGTTCATTGTTATTTGTGACGAATCCCGGGATAATCGTGTGAAATGGTCTTTTCCCCGGTGCATAGACATTTGGCGAGTTCGGATTTAGCGAAAATAATTCGCCGCGATTTTGAAACATGAAACCTAAACCGTCCGGCATAAGGCCCGAACCCATGCCGCGATAATTCGATTGTATCCACGAAACCATCATCCCGTCTTTGTCTGCCACTGTGAAATAAGTTGTATCACCGGAGGCTGGTGCTTCAAAAGGCACTATTCGTTCAATGATCTTATCTTTTCGAATCTGTGACGCGAGCATTTTTGAGTAAGTTTTAGATAGGAGCGCTTCGATAGGGGTTTTTGCAAATTTCGGATCGGCAAAGAATTTAGCGCGGTCTTCAAATGCAAGCCGTTTTGCTTCCACTTGAAAGTGAATTGACTCGGTCGATAAAAACCCCATTTCACTCAAATCAAAATTTTCAAGTATATTTAGAATTTGTAGCGTGCTTAGACCTTGAGTGTTTGGGCCAAGAGCCCAAACGTCAAGACCGCGATAATTCGTGCTTAAGGGCGTAACAAATTCGCCCTTATGATTTTGCAAATCCGTGGAATTCATAAATCCACCAATTCGTTTGAAGTATTTATCTATAATTTGCGCGGTTTTGCCTTCATAAAATTCACGAGTGCCAAATTTTGCAATCCGGCGGTACGTGTTGCCCAAAAATGGATTGCGGAACAATTCCCCTTCTTGCGGTGTTTTTCCATTGGGTAAATAAATTGCCCTTAAGTTTTCAGTTTCTTCGACGCCGAATTTTGGATTAAGGAGCTTGGCGACATTGCGGTCAAGGTAATATGCGATTGTTTGCGGAACCGGCGCGCCATTTTCACATAAATCGATTGAGGGTTTCAAACATTCGGCAAAACTCAGTTTTCCGTATTTCTTATGGGTTTGCCCCCAAGCGTCAACCGTCCCTGGAATTGAGACAGACGCGATACCGAAAGAGGCAGTTTTCAGTCCCGTCGCTTTTGATTTTACAAAATCATAAGACATTCCTTTTGGTGAGCGGCCTGAGCCATTGAAACCCACGACTTGTTTTATTTTGGGGTCCCATAACATACAAAAGGCGTCGCCGCCTATACCACATGCTGTGGGTTCTAAGAATCCAAGCGCGGCATTAATTGCAATCGCTGCGTCAATTGCACTACCGCCTTTTTTTAAGATTTCTACACCAATAAGACTTGCGATTGGGTGGGCAGTTGCCACAGCACCACGTGCGCCATAAACGATTGAGCGACCGGCAAATGGTTTACCAATAATTCTATCTCCGCTGCCATTTTGCGCAAACGCGCCGCCGGAAACAAGTGAAAGGCCAAGCCCTAAGAAACTTCTTCTATCCATTTGTAATAATGATGCGAAATTTTTGTTTTTTGCAAGGGATTGAATGATATTAATTTTCAAATCGTCAGATGGTCTGTAAGCCGGGTTCTGTATTCTTGCGAATGGCGATTATTCTTCTTGGGTGAGAATTGCCCCTCACCTCTTGCGACCAACCCGAACACTAAGCGTGCAAAACCGCCAACCCGAAGGTTAAGTGTTCCTATTAGGTCTTGCTCCTGACGGGGTTTACCATGCCGTTTTTGTTGCCAAAAACGCGGTGCGCTCTTACCGCACCTTTTCACCCTTACCTTTAAAGGCGGTTTGTTTTCTGTGGCACTTTCCCTAAAGTCACCTTTGGCGGAAATTATCCGCCGTCATTTTTGCTTGGAGCCCGGACTTTCCTCGACAATGTCGCAATCGCCCGACCATCTGACAATTCATTATGCGGTCAAAATGATGGGTTTTCAAGCAATTATTTCGGTTTGAGAATTTCAGCCAATTTTTCGATTTTTCCAAGAGTTGCGCCATCAAGAATTCCACTAATATTTTCTTGGCGAAAACGGCGCTGAAACGCGATTAAGACAAATTTGGTCTGAGCATCATAATTCTTGGTAAGATCAATGCCATAGCCAATTTGTTTAAGGCCGAACTGTGCCCTTTCAACAAATTCGTTTGATTCACCATCAATAGCAGCCAAAGTCGTTAAATCATTATCACTGGGTAAGTTTGGAATATGAAGACTTATGCCTGCATGCGCGAATTGTTCCCACGGAAACATTTCCCCAGGATCTTTCTTACGACTTGGGGCCCAATCTGAATGCCCTAAAATATGACGTTTATCGAGGCCATATTTTTGTTTTAAATGCGCCACCAATCTCAATACAGAATTTATCTGAGCTTCAGGGAATGGAGGTAGTCCCAAATCATGCCCGCCATTATGGATTTCAATCCCGATCGAGGCAGAATTCATATCTTTCTCGCCCATATAATATCCGCCACCGGCGTGCCACGCGCGCTTACTCTCGGGAACCAATTGATGGATTATGCCACTTTCAAAAATCAAAAAATGACTTGAAACACGGTTTAAGTTTGGCTTTGGCGGGGGCGGCTCTTTGCCGTCTATATTTATTGGCGGGGTTTGAACTATATCATCTTGATATTCAATTCGCATTGGATTTGGGTCGCGCAATAATTCGAGCGCCTTAATTTCGCTTTTCATGCCTGTGTAATGCAGCATTATGAAGCGAATTGGACGCTTTCTTTCATCATAATTTGGTGATGGCGAATTGATAAATTCGTCTTCAATTGAATGCTTCTTCTTTTTTGGCTTTGGCGACGAGATTGAATAAGGCATCATGTTGGCTTGGTTTCCTTATTGCTCATGCTTAAAATGAAAATGCCGATTAGGCAAATCGCGCTGCCAAATACGAAACGCAAATTTATCGCTTCTTTCAAGAGAAAATGGGAAATTATTATCGCAAGAATTGGCACTAAAACAGTATATGGCATCACGATTGAAACATCGTATGATTTCACTAAGGAATAATAGTTCGTATGCGCGAAAAGTGACGCGCCAAAAATTCCGAAAAACAATGCAAACCAGAAACTTGGTGGCATAGAGACAAAATGACCCAAATTTATTTTTTCAGACATAAGGCTCGCTAATAATAGCGGAACGATTGAAAACGTGCTCACCCATGCCTGCATTTGCATCGCGCTGATGGGGGCGCTTCGTTTCATTACTATTGTTGCACACGAAGTCAAAAATGCGGAAACAAACAATAACAGGATACCGAACGACACACTAAAAATACTCGGTTCAAATAATACAATTAAGACGCCGATAAATGCTAGTGCGGTGGCAAACACTGCGCGTTTAGTCATTTTTTCGCCTAGAAACATGACGGACATAATTAAAGCAATCGGAAGCCCCATTTGACCGATTAGTGCCGCGACACCGGCGGGTGCAATTCTAAGCCCCAAATATTGAAATATGAAATTCACACTGCCCATCAAGAGTGAAATTACGAATATTTCGCCCAATTTCTTTGGGATTGGAAGCAAAAATGGGGAAAGCAAAATCCCGGTCGCCAAAAATCGCATAAAGGCCAAAATTAATGGTGGGGCCTCCAATAATGCCATTCTGGTAATTGGCACATTTGCGCCCCAAATTACGCAAATTAACAAAAGGCGGAAAAGGTCAAGGCCTTTCATGCTTGCCCTCTCTCTTTTGAACGCATCGCCCTAATTTTTGCATAGGCATCATTTGCGCGCGCGGTCATTTCGTTTGCGGCTTTGACGAATTCAGTTGGTTCTTTTCGGGCAAGAAAATTGTCGGGGTGGTTTTCTGTCACGATTTTTAGCCAGGCCGCTTTTATAGTTCGATCGTCGTCACTTTCATGAACTCCTAACACCACAAAGGGGTTAAGCTCTTCGGACTTTAAAAATAGGCCCGAAACACGCGAATAATCGCTTTCACTCATGCCCAAGTATTTTGAGACTGAACTTAGGAACTCTTTTTCAACGGGTTTGATCGTGCCGTCGGCAGCGGCAACCAAAAACAAAATCGCGAGAATATCCATCATTAATAATCGATTGCCTTGATATTTGCGCGAAATTTTTTTTGCATATCCTTCATAACCCAAAACACTTCCGCTTGCCAAAGTGAACAGCTTTTCAAAAGTTTTTTTGTCATTATCATTAATCGGAAATGCCGCACGAAATGCTTGGGCTTCTTCCAATGTGGTAACGCCGTCTGCCTTTGCCATTTTGGCGGCGAGTGCGACAACCGAAGCCGTAAAATCCATGTCGCAATCAATATTGGCAATTGTCAAATCGCGGCAAGCGGATTTTTGCCGATTTTCATTTCCGAAAAATCGACCTGCATTGGCAAAAATCTTATTCCAAACCGACATTTATATTCTAGTAGCAAAATTCTATAAAAAGATAATGTCTTTTCGCATGAAATTTTATCAATGTGATTTTCGCCAATTTGGGTAATTGGCACACCAATTGCGCGAATTGGTACATGACAAAAGAAACTGTATCAATTTGGCTCATAAGCAATTTCGGCGATAATTATCAATATTTATTGGGCTTGCCCCTTATTGTTGTAATTGTTTTAAACTTACTTCATGCAATTTTCGCTGATAGGCGGGAATTTATGCATCGGGAACGAAACAATAAGTCTGTATTGGGCTTTTTGTTCGGTATTGCGTCCGGCTTCTTAATAATATTCACTCTGGATTACTTATCAGTAGCGATTTTCGATTATAATCCATTGAATAATTTACAGAATTTCTTCGCATCAATTCGAGTATAACAGCACGCTAAACCCTTTATTTAGAAATCCATGATATTCTTCCCAAATAAAAGGGGGAAATAATGGGTTTAGAACAACAATTAGGCCATGCCTCAAATTCAATTGGTTTACCAATTTATATTTTGTTTGCTGTTCCATTTGCTTTGGCTATCGTGTTTCAAATTGCGAAATCTTTAGAAAAAAAGCCTGATCCAAATGATCCATCATGGGATCAAAAATCGGATTATTTTAAACGCGGCAATCGTATTGCAGCATTGGTTTCGCTTTTATTCCTTGTATTTGCTGGTCTATTTTCGTTTCAAGTTTTCACTGGTAACATTCATTCTTTGAGATCAGTAAATATACATAACCTTGCGCGATAGCCTATTTATAGGCCAAAATAGGCGCTAACCATTTTTCGGCCTCTTCAATAGTCCAAGCTTTACGTTTCGCATAATCGGCTACTTGATCTTCGGCGATTTTGCCAACACCGAAATATTGCGCAGCAGGATTAGCAAAATACATTCCGCAAACCGAAGAAGGCGGATTCATTGCGAAACTTGACGTTAATTCGATATCGTAATCCTTATCAATGCCCAATAATTTAAACAAAGTGGCTTTTTCAGTGTGGTCAGGCTGCGCAGGATAACCGGGCGCGGGACGAATGCCTTGATAGCGTTCTTTTATTAAATCTTCGACGCTTAGGTCCTCATCTTTGGCATAGCCCCAAACTTCTTTGCGCAGGGTTTCGTGGAAATATTCCGCTAAACCTTCCGCTAATCTGTCACACAATGATTGGAATAGGATTGCCGAATAATCGTCGTGCGCGTCCTTGAATTCTTGGGCCTTGGCCTGTTCGCCAATACCTGCGGTTACCGCAAAGCCACCAATAAAATCCTCTTGTCCAATTGGGGCAATAAAATCAGAAAGGGCAAAATTTGGCGTTTCGGAGGTTTTGACCATTTGTTGACGCAAAGTATGGAATTTTCCTATTATACCCTGACGCTCGGAATCATAAATATTAATGTCATCACCGTCATTATTGGCAGGCCAAATGCCAATTACACCCTTGGCTTTGACCCATTTATTTTCAATAATTTGGCCAAGCATTTTCTGCGCATCATTAAAAAGATTTCGCGCTGCTTCACCAATCAAATTATCATCCAAAATCGCGGGATAATGCCCCGCCAATTGCCAAGCAGCAAAGAAAGGCGTCCAATCAATATATTTGGCAATTTCCGAAAGAGGGACATTCTCGAAGTGTTTGATACCAATGAAATTGGGTCTGCTTGGTACTGCGTCGATTTTCGAAGCGCTTTCTCGTGCTTCTGTCAGGCTTACGCGATCGCGCTTTTGGTTGGATTTGAGGAAATTATCACGAGTTTTACTGTAATCTTCGCGAATTGACTCAATGTATTCGGCCTTATCACTCGATAATAATTTCTGCACAACTGGAACCGCACGCGAGGCATCGGCAACATAAATAGTTGCGCCACTAAAATTCGGAACAATTTTAACAGCAGTATGGGTTTTTGAAGTCGTTGCACCACCAATCAATAGCGGAATGTTTTGCAAACCCGCCTTCTCCATCGACGCCGCCACCTGGCACATTTCATCAAGTGAAGGTGTTATTAGGCCGGACAGGCCAATAATATCTACTTTATGTTCAATCGCTTTGTTAATAATGGTTTCAGTAGGAACCATTACGCCCAAATCGATAATCTCATAACCATTACATTGCAAAACCACGCCGACGATATTTTTTCCAATATCATGGACATCGCCTTTAACCGTCGCCATTAAAACACGACCGTTTGAAACATCGGCCAATCCTGCAGCTTTCTTTTCAGCTTCGAGGAAAGGCACGAGATAGGCAACGGCCTCTTTCATAACGCGTGCCGATTTAACCACCTGAGGAAGGAACATTTTCCCAGCACCGAATAAATCGCCCACTTGGTTCATGCCCGCCATTAATGGGCCTTCTATGATTTCCAAAGTTTTTTCATAACCTTGTCTGGCTTCTTCAGTATCGGCGATTATGAATTCATTTATGCCTTTGACCATGGCATAAGTTAAACGCTCGCCGACACTTGAATTTCGCCATGATAAATCGGTTTTGGATTCTGTTTTCTTTGCCGAACCCAGATAATTTTGCGCAATATCCAATAGTTTTTCGGTAGCATCCGGGCGACGATTTAAAATCACGTCTTCAACGGCATCGCGTAATTCCGGGTCGATTTCGTCATAAATCCCTAATTGCCCGGCATTAACAATGCCCATATCCATGCCGTTTTGTATGGCGTGATAAAGGAAAACAGTATGCATAGCCTCGCGCACAATATCATTGCCGCGAAATGAGAATGAAACATTTGAGACGCCGCCGGAAACATGACAATGCGGAAGCGTTTCACGAATAGTCTTAGTCGCATTTATGAAATCGAGTGCGTAATTATTATGTTCCTCAATACCCGTCGCGACCGCGAAAATATTTGGGTCGAAAATTATGTCCTCTGGTGCAAAGCCTATTTCTTTGGTCAGAATATTATAAGCACGGGTGCAGATTTCGACTTTTCTTTCATAAGTCTCCGCCTGCCCGTGTTCGTCAAACGCCATAATTACCGCAGCAGCGCCGTATTTGAGAATTAAATCCGCTTGTTGTTTGAAATTCTCTTCCCCTTCCTTGAGGGATATTGAATTTACGATGGCCTTACCCTGGCTGCATTTCAGACCGGCCTCAATAATTTCCCATTTTGAGGAATCAATCATTAAAGGAATGCGAGCAATTTCAGGTTCTGAGGCAATGAGATTTATGAATTTAGACATTGCATGAACGCCGTCAATCATTGCGGCATCCATATTGACGTCTAAAACATTGGCGCCACCTTCAACCTGTTGGCGCGCGACACTTAATGCACCGGAATAATCATCGTTTTCGATTAATTTGCGGAATTTTGCCGAACCGGTGACATTGGTTCTTTCACCAATAATTACGAAATTGCTTTGTTTGGTCATTTTTCTATGTTTCAAATATGGACGAAAGGTTCAAGACCGCTAAGACGAAGTGCGGTATCAAAATGCGGGATTGAGCGTGGTTTTTTGCCTTTCACACATTGAGCGATATGACGAATGTGTTCAGGCGTTGTGCCACAACAGCCACCGACGATATTGACCATTCCATCTGCTGCCCAATGGGAAATGACATTGCACATATCATGCGGTGTTTCATCATAACCGCCAAAGGCATTTGGTAGGCCCGCATTTGGGTGACATGAAACCTTTGTTTCAGCAATGCGTGTCATTGCCGAAAGGAAATCCTTCATTTGTTTTGGCCCCAATGCGCAATTAAGGCCAATTGACCATGGTTTGGCATGGCGCACACTATTATAAAACGCCTCAATTGTCTGACCAGATAAGGTTCGGCCCGACATATCGGTTATTGTTCCAGAAATCATAATCGGCAAATGAATGTTCTTGGCCTCAAAAACCTCAAGTGCTGCAAAAATCGCGGCTTTGGCATTCAATGTGTCGGTAATTGTTTCAATTAAGAGAACGTCACTACCGCCATCTATCAAGCCTTCAATCTGTTCGCGAAATGCGGCCTTCATAGTGTCAAAATCAATGTCGCGATAAGCCGGGTCTTCAACCTTTGGCGACATAGATAATAATTTGGTTGTCGGCCCGATTGAGCCTGCAACCAATTTCGGATTTTCTGCGGTTTCGAACTTGTCACAAGCGGCGCGCGCAATTTCCGCCGCTCTCTTGTTCATTTCGTAACAGACATCTTCACGACCATAATCGGCTTGTGAAACTTTTTGCGCGCCAAATGTATTGGTTTCAATAATATCGGCGCCTGCTTCAAGATATTTTTCATGAATTTCTTGAATTGATTGCGGCTGGGAAAAGCACAATAAATCATTATTGCCTTTTTGCGGTTCTTTGACGTCTGCAAATTGCGCGCCGCGATAATCGGCCTCATCAAAACCGTAATTTTGAATCAAGGAACCCATGGCGCCATCAAGAATTAGGATTCTTTCTTTTGCGACTTCTTCGATACGCGCAAGTCGCGCGGCAGTGTTTTGAAAAACGCTCATTATTTGCCCCCTGCCCCAATGCCTAATCGCCTACATGTGGCAAGGCTTAGTGCGGATTTGTTCAATGTATAAAAATGGAAATGCTCGACCCCCTCGGATTGAAGCGATTTGCAGAGGTCAGACGCAATAGAGGCCGCGACCAAATCGCGAACTTCAGGTTTATCGTCAAGGCCATTAAAGGCCTCCAAAAACCACTGCGGAACGTCAGTATTGCAGGCTTTCGCCATGCGCAAAAATCCCGCGACCGATCCAACCGGCATAATACCCGGTATAAGAGGTATATTAATTCCCGCCTTTTGTGCCTTGTCACGAAAGCGCAAATAGGCATCGGCTTCACAAAAGAATTGAGAAATCGCACTTGTCGCGCCTTCATCAATTTTTTGTTTCAGAACATCAATATCGTGTTCAAGACTAGGTGATTCCGGGTGTTTTTCGGG
Organism: Hyphomonadaceae bacterium; assembly: GCA_041917055.1. GTDB lineage: Bacteria > Pseudomonadota > Alphaproteobacteria > Caulobacterales > Aquidulcibacteraceae > Pseudaquidulcibacter. The sequence continues at coordinate 173,560 of JAYRYJ010000004.1, read as the reverse complement.
ATAGAAACTCACGGAAATCTGGAAATCGCCAATTCTTTTAGCGGCAGCTGCAACTTCGGTAGCGTTTTGATAACCGTCCTCATGCGCCACAAATTTTGTGCCGACACCGGTTGTCGGGTCACCGCGCAAGGCTACGATATGACGAACACCTTCGTCCCAATAGGTTTGCAGAACTTGATTGACATCGGCTTTCGTTGCCTCCACGCAAGTTATGTGTGCTGCAGGTCTTAAATCAGTTTCCGTTAAGATTCGCGCGACTGTCCTATGTGTCCTTTCGCGTGTCGAACCGCCCGCACCATAAGTCACTGAAACAAACTTCGGCCCCAAAGGCGCCAAATCACCAATCGCATGCCAGAGTTTTTCTTCCATTGCCTCGGTTTTGGGTGGAAAGAATTCAAACGAAACAATAGTCATTTATGCATATTCCCGTGGGTTGATTACATTATCCATTTTCATGGCTTTGGCAGGCTTTGTGAATGATAAGACATTCACTTGAAGCGCGTTTTTAGAGTTTTTTGATTTATCGCTTGCGACCAAGATCTCACCATCAGGGACAAGACCAAAATCTATACACCAAGCATTAATGTCCTTAGTGCTTAATCCTAAGCGTTTGTGTCCAAATTCGGTGCGCAATTCTTCATTATTATGTGGTGCAAATTCCGCAATTAATAGAACTCCATTTGGGCTCAAAACCCTTATTGCTTCTTTCAAAGCAGCTTTTGGGTCCTCGAGATAATGTAGGACTTGATGAATACTAACTAAATCCGCGATTTCGGAATCGTGTGGAAGGCTAAAAATATCGCCGTGCCTAACCCGGATTTTGCCGCCGAATTTTTCCAATCTGACACGCGCCATTGCCAACATTTTGTGGGATCGATCAATTCCTTCAGAGGCCTCAGAAATGTCACTTAATCCTTCAAGTACAGAACCCAAACCTGCACCGAGATCAAGGTGAAACTTAAACTTTCTTCCACCTATTAATTCAAGCATTGCCTTAGAAACGCCCTCTTCGGGTTGATGTAACGCGCGCAAAGTCTCCCATTCGGGTGCCACTTTTTCGAAATATGATTTTGCTTGTTCTTCGCGTTTTATCCGTATGTCTAGGAACTTTTCAATATCCTTCATGATTTGAATATTGTTAGAATCCATCAATTCCATAATTGTGTTTATTAAAATTCGCGCTTGAGGGTTTTCCGTCAATTTATGGAAAACCCACGAACCTTCTGCACGCTTTTCTATTAATCCTGCCTCGTGCAATAATTTTAAATGATTGGAAACACGCGGTTGTGATTGCCCCAAAATATTGGTGATTTCTTGTGCGACCATCTCGCCATTTGCTAAGAGCGCGATAATTCTAAGGCGCGTAGGTTCACCCGCAGCGCGCAAAAGATTGATTAACGAGTCAAATTCAATGGACATATCAACATATAAACATATCTTTATATGTTTTGACAAGAGGCAAATTGTGAAAATGACCGCTAGAATCAAAAATAATTCCCTGTATGTTCAATTTTGATGAAGAGAATCGAGATTTTTACTGATGGCGCGTGTTCCGGAAATCCTGGAATTGGTGGTTGGGGTGCAATTTTGCGCTTTAATGGTCATGAAAAAGAATTATCGGGTTTTGAAAATCCAACGACCAATAATCGTATGGAATTAATGGGCGCAATTGCGGCCTTGGCGGCATTGAAAGAAGAATGCCTTGTCGAACTGACCACAGATTCGCAATATGTGAAAAACGGCATTACCTCTTGGATTCACACTTGGAAAAAGAAAAACTGGCGCAAAGCTGACAATAAGCCGGTTTTGAATGACGATTTATGGAAACAACTCGACGAATTAGTGCAAAAACACAAAGTAACTTGGCATTGGGTAAAGGGCCACGCAGGTCATTTAGAAAATGAAAGGTGCGACGCGCTCGCTCGCCTTGCTATTAAAGAATACCGTTTGGCGAATAAATCCTAGTCGGTCTGCGGTGCTTTCGAATTATTTGATTTTGACCTTATAGGTTTTGGTAATGGCGGTTCGAAAAAGAATGCCAAAGTTTCGGGATTTTTATCGTCGATATCAATGCGCACCAAGCCACCGTGACGTAATTTGCCAAACAATAATTCTTCGGACAATGGCTTTTTGACTTTCTCTTGAATAAGCCGTGCCAAGGGCCTTGCCCCCATTGCGCTATCATAACCACGAGATGCCAAAAATTCGCGCGCGGCGTCGGACAATTCGATTTCGACCTGTCTTTCGCTTAATTGGGCCTCAAGTTGAACGATGAATTTATCGACGATATTGCCGACAGTTTCACCCGATAATGGTGCAAATTGAATAATTGCATCAAGACGATTACGGAATTCCGGGCTGAACATACGTTTCAAAGCGTCTTCTTCTTCGCCTTCGCGTTTGCCGCGCCCAAAACCGATATTTTCACGTGCCGCATCTGCCGAGCCTGCATTCGTAGTCATAATTAATACGACATTGCAGAAATCAATCTTTTTGCCATTGGAATCGGTCAATTGACCATTATCCATGATTTGCAACAAAATATTGTATAAATCAGGGTGTGCTTTCTCAATTTCATCGAGCAATAAGACGCAATGTGGATGCTGATCAATTGCGTCGGTCAAAAGCCCGCCTTGATCAAATCCGACATAGCCAGGCGGTGCGCCGATAAGGCGCGATACCGTATGGCGTTCCATATATTCTGACATGTCAAATCGAATTAATTCAACACCCAAGGTTTGCGCTAATTGCTTTGCCGCTTCGGTCTTGCCAACGCCGGTTGGGCCTGCGAACAAATATGAACCGACTGGTTTTCTTAAATCTCTTAGTCCTGCGCGCGCGAGTTTGATTGCAGCAGATAAAGCATCCAAAGCAGGCTCTTGCCCGAAAACTGCGCGATTTAGGTCGGCGTTCAATGTGCGTAGAGATTCCAAATCGTCTTTTGATACATTTTTCGCAGGAATGCGCGCAATTTTTGCAACGACATTCTCAATCTCTTTGACACCAATTATCTTTTTCCGCTTGGATTCACTCAAAAGCATTTGCGCCGCGCCTGCTTCGTCAATCACGTCAATTGCTTTATCCGGTAATTTGCGGTCGCCAATATAACGTGACGATAATTCAACCGCTGCTTTGATGGCGTCATTGGTGAATTTCACATTATGATGCGCTTCGTAAGATGGCTTTAAACCCATTAGAATTTTAATCGCATCATCAATATTTGGTTCGTTCACATCAATTTTTTGAAAACGACGAACCAAGGCACGGTCTTTTTCAAAATGTTGTTTGTATTCTTTGAAAGTCGTCGAACCCATACAGCGTAAACCGCCGTTTTGAAGTGCGGGTTTCAAGAGGTTTGATGCATCCATCGCGCCGCCCGAAGTGGCCCCAGCACCTATAATTGTGTGGATTTCATCAATGAAAAGAATGGCATGATGTTGCGCCGCCAAATCCTTCAAAACTTGCTTTAGTCTCTCTTCAAAGTCACCGCGATATCGCGTTCCTGCCAATAGTGCACCCATATCAAGCGCATAAATTGTTGCATCCAGCAAAATTTCAGGAACGTCACCTTCTGTTATTTTGCGTGCCAGACCTTCTGCGATGGCGGTTTTGCCGACACCGGGATCGCCAACTAATAAAGGATTATTCTTTTGACGACGGCAAAGGATTTGAATTGCGCGTTCAACTTCGGCCTCGCGCCCAATTAGAGGGTCAACCCCACCCTGCATAGATTTTTCGTTTAAATCGACACAATAATTGGTCAGGGATTCCGGTGCGCCGCGGTCGGGCTTTATTTCTTCATTGCGGAAAACGTCATTTTCTTGTTCATCCTCACTACCGCGAATTTGCTTTGGCGCATTAAATCCGGCTTTTTTCGCGATACCATGTGAAATATAATTTACAACATCATAGCGCGTAATGTCCTGTTCTTGAAGGAAATATACTGCGCTTGATTCCCTTTCGGAGAATAATGCGACTAATAAATTTGCAGCCGTCACTTTTTTTCGGCCCGCGCTATCGACATGTGAAACCGCGCGCTGAATCACGCGCTGAAAACCCGCAGTAGGGCGCGCACCGCTCTCTCGTTCGACAATTATATCTTTTAATTGAAAATCAATATAAGAGACCAAATCTGAGCGTAAACGTTCAAAATCTGCGCCACAAGCGTTCAAAACTTGCGATGAGTCTTCATCATCAAGCATGGACAGTAATAGGTGCTCAAGGGTTGCAAATTCATGCTTGCGCGCATTGGCAAGACCGACCGCGCGTTCCAAAGTTGCTTCTAGGTTACGTGAAAATACCGGCACGACATTTCCTTTACTACCTAATGAATGTATGGCTAATTGGTCAAAAATCAATGAAAAACTTTTGATTTAGCAGTCATTTATGACAATTGCCTGCAATTGTGCTTGTCGGTTCATTTAATAAAGGAATTCGCAAGTGTAAGATTTGCGTTCCTTGCCGATAGTTTTGAAAATTCTGATTTGTTTTGAATTTTGAATCTGGCCAAAATACCCTTTGAGATTCGCGGATTGGAAATAGATTAAATCATCATTGAGGACAGTATAATTTCCGCTTTGCCCATTTTTCCCCGAATAGGAATTTACGGAATAGATTTTGAAGTTAAGAGTGCTATTATTGCCAATACCACAGCCAAAAGTTCCCATAGGAACGCCATATCCTTTTGTTAGTTTGACCGTGGGGACTTTGGAGGCTGATGCGACTTGCGGCGGCGGTGCTGATGCAGCTTTTTTATCATAGTCACCATTGGCGCATGACGATAGTGCAATAATTGCGCAAAGAATTACGGAAATCCGCATAGAACTATTCCGGTTCCATTATGCATTGCAACGGATGTTCATTGCGTTTTGCTAAATCCAAAACCAAAGCAACCTTTGTTTCGGCGATTTCGTGAGGAAAAATCCCGCAAATTCCGACGCCCGATTGATGAACACTTAACATTATGCGCGTCGCATCTTCAAGCGTCTTATTAAAATACTGCTCCAAAACATAAACGACAAATTCCATTGGTGTATAGTCGTCGTTTAACAACAGCACTTTAAATAATTTGGGCTTTTTGACCGAAGTTTTGGGCAGGGTTTTGGTATTCGCATTCGGCGGATTGCCTTGCGACATGCTTAAAGTTGGATTTATTACGATGTCTTCTAATACCAATTCAGAATCTCAGATAGTTTCGTGATTATGATACTTAATTCTCATCACAACTCAATGAATTAAATGAAAAAAAATGTCGCCAAACAAAAATGCCCGCTTGCGCGGGCCTTTGTCCATTTTAGCGCCGTGTAACTAAATTTGTCACACAGCGCTTCAGGGAGAGATGATTATTGAGCAGCAACTTTCATTTTGCTCAAAACTTCAGTTGCACGGTCAGAAACCGGCTTAACCGCTTCTTTTGAAGTTGAAGTAAGAATCTCAGAGATTTTATTGAAATCTTCAACCCAGTTAGAAACTGCAGTTTTTGCGAAATCAGATTGCAATTCAACAGCTTCTTGCAAAGATTTTACGGTGCCGAAATTTTTGACGACTTCAACGCCACGTTCGAAAGCAGCTTTAGTGTGTGCAGTTGCGATAGCAGCAACTTCGCCAGCGCCTTTACCGAACAATTGTGAAGACTGAACAATTGCATCAAGATTGGCTTGACCTTGGCTAGTAACTTCTGCAAGATTCGCAGTTGTTTTTTCAATGCCTTCTTTAATGGCATTTGCGGCGACTTCTTTTACATTTTCAAAATTCTCTAACATTTTCATAACTCCGGCATAAATTTTGTGAACAAATTGATTGTTCGCAGGTGCAATATAGTATTGTGCGATTGCGTTGTCAAGTGAAAATTGTGCGCTGCACAAAATTATTTGAGGAATTTCACCTCGACTTTTGTCGATGTTTTATATCGCAATAAGGCAGTAGCAATTCATCTAACACGCCAAACCCGAGAAAGGATTTGTTAATCTTCTTAAGTTCAAATGCTGTTTTGCTAAACAATTAAGCAAATTAGGTTCGGGACTGTATGATTGAAAATATTACTTGACCTAAGTGCATTTTACGGCTTGGATTGCGATTGCGAGCCTCACCAATAAGTCTGGAGATGGAATTTGGCTAAAAAACAAATTAAATCGACACTTAAGAATCCTCTTAATGTTTGCGTACGCTTATGTAATTCACTGATAAGTATCGGCCTTTTGCTAAGTATCGGCGTTGCTTTTAAGCCTTCCAATAGTTTTGCCGCTGGGAAAAAAGCTGAAATAGTTATTGATGGTGAGACCGGCGAAATTATTCATGAAGATAGTGCCGATGAAACCAGATATCCGGCGTCTATAACTAAAGTAATGACGCTTTATCTATTGTTTGAGGCAATTGAAAATGGTGAGATTGATATAAATGATCGTTTGACCTTTTCAGCAAAAGCGGCATCCCAACCGCCAACTAAACTGGGTGTTAAGGCCGGAAATTCAATTGATATTGAAACCGCGATTTATGGTTTGGTTGTAAAATCCTCCAATGATGTGGCCGTGGCAATCGCAGAGCGATTAGGTTCAACAGAGGCCCAATTTGCGGAAAAAATGACGCTTAAAGCAAAAGATCTTGGCATGATAAATACAAATTTCGTAAATGCCAGCGGGTTGCCGGATGCCAATCAATATTCTTCCGCTGAGGATTTAGCAAAGCTCGCAATCGCGATTCGCCGAGATTTTCCGCGGGAGTTTTCTTATTTCGCGACCGAATCTTTTGATTTTGCCGGGGCAACACTTACCAATCACAATCATTTGGTTGGGAAAACAGACGGTGTGGACGGGCTGAAAACCGGCTATATCAATGCTTCGGGCTATAATTTGGCGACTACTTCTGTGCGCGATGGCAAGTTTTTGGTTACTGTCGTAATGGGCGGTAAAACCTGGCGCTCTCGCGATGAACGTGCCGAAGCACTCATCGACCAATCTTATGCTGATTTGGGCATTTATTCGAAATCTGCCAGCTTGGAATCTGAATCGAATATGGTTTCTGGCATGAATGGTGATTATTATTTTGCATCATTGCCAAACAAGGCGCCAAAAATTCAAAATTCGAGTATTAAATTTGCGAACAATGCAAAAAAGCCAAATCCAATTTCAGCACCTGCTGCTGCAGCAATCAATGTTAGTTTTGTTCAAGTGGCTTCGCCTGAACCTGTTCCACAAATTCAAGTTGCAACATTTGAAGTACCTCAAACTCAATCTGATTTAACCTCTACCCCGCTTCCGGAATTCAGTCTGCGCGGCAAATTAGAAGGTGAAAATGCAAAATTAGCAATGTTTGACGGCGAAGAAGACGCGCCAATTGCCGTAAAAGTTGATTTTGCAGCATTTGAACGTGCCGAAAATGAACGAATTGAGGCCGAAGCCGAAGCGGCGAAAGCTGCAAAACTAAAGCAAATCGCCCTTGCCAAAGCAGCGGCTAATAAAAAGCAAATGCAAGAGAAAAAACTTGCGGAAATAGCCTTGCGCGCTGAGGCCTTAAAGGCCGAGCAAGAACGCCAAAATAAATTAGCACAATTGCGTGGCAATGTTGTCGTCCAGGTCGGGGCTTTTAAAACCCAAAAAGACGCTAATTCAACAATCAAAAAACTTGCGGGCGCCTTCCCGTCGTTTGCGAAAAGCGATATTAGCAAAGCAACCAATTCGGGCGGCGTATGGTTTCGTGTAAGATTTACCGGTATTGCACTTGGCGCCGCAAAAGCGGCTTGCACTAATGTCATACGTGCCGGCGGGGTCTGCCAAATTATTTCTCAATAATGCGTTTTTTTGATACAACCATTCTCTTAATGCTTTTGAGCATTGGTTTGGCATTTATATTTCCTCAACTGGGCGCAAAGAATAGCGTTTTATATCTTGATTTAGTCGCGAAACACGGTGTTGCAGTAATTTTCTTTCTGCATGGCTCTGCACTTTCATTTGACAGTTTTAAGTCGGGCCTTACGAATTGGCGATTGCATATAGTCTCGCAATTTGTGACCTTTATTTATTTCCCCATTATCGGCGTAATACTTTATTTTGGTTTTCAAAATCAAATTTCGGCGAATTTTCGGATCGGACTGTTTTTTCTATCAATAATTAGTTCCACGATTGCCTCTTCTATTACTATGACGGGCATTGCGAAGGGAAATGTCGGCGGTGCGGTTTGGGACGCATCATTATCAGGGTTTATCGGCATATTCTTTACGCCTTTTGCCTTATCATTAATTATGCATGACCAATCGGGGGCTAGGATTGATATTATTGACGCCATCTTTAATATTTCGACCGCGATATTATTGCCTTTCGCACTTGGTCAATTGGCGCGCCCATTTATTGGTGACTTCATAATTCGATATAAAAAGCGCTTTGCAATTTTGGATCGTGCGATAATTATAACAATAGTATTTGTCGCATTTTGTCAGTCAAATTTGAACAATGTTTGGCAAAGAACGACAATTTCTGAGATTATATTATTGTTCGTCATTACAGGAACATTATTGGTTTTGGCACTATTGATTTCCGGCTTTATTGCCAAGACTTTCGGATTAAGTAACGATGACAAAATAGCCGCCATTTTCGTCGGTTCGACTAAAAGCCTTGCCAATGGCGCACCAATTGCGGCAATATTATTTGCGGGGAATGAGAATCTTAGCCAAATTCTTTTGCCACTATTGATTTACCATCAATTACAATTGATTGTCGGTATGGCCCTAGCGCAAAAATGGTCAAAAACTTCGTGATTTTGAGGTTTCACACCAAAGATAAACACTATACCCAAAAACAATTGCCGCAAATGCCTGATGCGCGACACCAATCAATACGCCCAAATAATGCGGCGGCGTATGAATTCCAAAAATATGCAAGACAAAAATGCCTAATGAAATTTGAGCCAAAACCAAGGTCAGGAGAACCCAACGCTTCGCCAAATTGTTTTTTGGCTTCTTGAACAACAATATGAGGCAAAGCACCGCAATAAAATAGGCCCATACTCGGTGATTGAATTGCGTGTTTTGCTGATTTTGAATGAAATTCTCCCAAAATATATCTAGCGCCAAATATGCATCCGGTAGAATTTTGCCGCCAATTGTCGGCCAATCATTATATATGAATCCGGCACGATTTCCCGCGACAAGGGCGCCGAGAATGATTTGAAAATAAATTGCGAGAGACACGAAAAAAGCAAAATTTCGCTTTAAACGCAAATGAGACGCGCGTGAATTAATCAAGACGATAAGTATTGCCAACAAGAAAAAGGCCATACCCAAATGTGCCGCCAAGCGATAGGGCGCGACGTCAATGCGGTTTCCTGACAGGCCCGACGAAACCATCCACCAACCAATGAAACCTTGAAACCCGATCAAAAGACCAATTGCAAAATATCCGAGAATTGCCATTCCACGGATACGGCGGGTGATTACAAAAAATAGAAAAGGTAAAAGATAGGCCAGTCCCAAAATTCGCCCCAAAAGCCGATGTACCCATTCCCACCAAAATATAAACTGAAATTCCCCAAGGCTCATAGCGTGGTTTTGTATCTTAAATTCGGGTATGTTTTTATAAAGTGCGAACTCACTCTGCCAATCTGCATTACTGAGTGGCGGTATTATGCCGTGAATTGGCGCCCAATGCGCAATGGAAAGCCCGGAATCTGTGAGCCGCGTAGCACCGCCCACCATAATGATTAGAAACACTAAAATTGCGACAAAGATTAGCCACGAATCTATCAATATGTCTCTATCTGCCCGATTTCGTCTCATGTTTCGACTTTCAATCACTATATTTTGGCCCTAGAAAAAGAGGCTATTTCGGCATCTGTTAATCTTCGCCATTTTCCTAGTTCTAAATTGCCAAGCTTGATTTGACCAATTCTTATTCTTTGTAAATCAAAAACTTCAAGCCCTAACATTGCGCACATTCTTCTAATTTGACGGTTGCGCCCTTCCCTAAGCACAAAATTCAGAGTGTTCTCGCCAATCTGCTTTACTTTGGCAGGTTTTAGCTTTCGTCCGTCGAGGGTCAATCCATGACGCAGTTTGGCGATTTTCTCGTTGTTAAGGTGCCCATTCACTTTCACTATATATTCTTTTTCGCTCTCAGTTTCCGGCGAAATCACATTTTTCGCCAGAACGCCGTCATTTGATAGAATTAATAGGCCATGAGAATCCTTATCAAGTCGTCCTAAAGCGGGAATTTTGAGGTGTGAAAAATCTGATTTGATATTCTCAATACAATTTTCCGGTTTAATTAAAACAATCGCAGGTTTTTCACCGTTTTGTGCTTGGGCGGACACGTAACCTATTGGTTTGTTGATGATTAATGAAATTGCTTTGGCTTCATTTTCGAGCGCAATTTCAATTATTTGGCCAGCAACAATTTTAAAACCCGGTTCACTAACTAATTGATTATCGATTTTGACTTTGTTTTCGCTAATTAAAGTCTCTGCCCTACGGCGTGATACAACGCCATTCTGCGCGAGGTATTTCGCAATTCGAGTTGGTTCATTGATATCTTTGGCGATAATCTTCATGTTAAACTTCGGTAATCTTATGCATTCTTACGGAAAGAGCAATCGACAATTTGCTTAATTTGTGGAAAGAATTGCCCCAAATTATTACATATTGTGGAGAATAATATGCATAGACGTGATGTTTTAACCGGTGCAACTGCATTTGGCATGATTTTAGGGGGCAATTTAATTTTGGGCAATTCACCAGCTGGGGCGGCAACCAAAAAAGCAATGAACCCTTTGTTAGCAAAGTGGAACACGCCTTTTGGTGCACCACCATTCGAGAAATTTAAGCCGTCGCATTTCATTCCTGCGTTCAAAGCCGCAATGAAAACCCACAAGGCCGAATTGGCGGCGATTGTTGCCAATAAAGCCAAACCAACATTCAAAAATGTTTTCGAGGCAATGGAGCGCGCGGGCTTTGACTTAACCAATGTCGCCTATGTATTCTATCATTTGACTTCGGCGCACACTAATCCGGAATTACAAAAAGCGGAGGAAGAAGTCGCGCCTTTGATGTCTGCGCACCAAAGTTCGATAAAACAAGACGCGGGACTTTTTGCCAAAATTAAGGCGGTGTATGACAATCGCAGCGCTTTAAAACTTGATTATGCACAAAAGAGATTGGTGGAAACCACCTACAAATCCTTTGTTCGTGGTGGCGCTTTATTGGACGCTGCCCAAAAGGCGAAAGTTGCAGAAATAGATTCGCAATTATCTGAATTGCAGGTGAAGTTTGACCAAAACGTTCTTAAAGGCCAATCATCTTTCTATGTGCCATTGAAAACAGAGGCCGATTTTGCGGGTCTTAATGCTTCGCAAATCGATGCTGCAAAGAATGCGGTAAAAGAACGGAATATTGCGGATGCAATGGGCGCGATTACCCTAAGTCGTTCGTCTTTCGAACCATTCCTTACCAGTTCAACCCGTCGCGATTTGCGCGAACAGGTTCAAAAAGGGTGGATGTCGGTTGGTTCGACCTTCGGCCCAGACAATCGCCCATTAATCAAACAGATTGTTGATCTAAGAACAAAACGCGCAAAAATTATGGGTTTCCCATCCTTTGCTGCCTATGAACTTGACGATAAAATGGCAAAAAACCCTGAAAATGCCATGAAAACCATGAATGCAGTTTGGGCGGCATCAATCGCCACGGCGAAAAAAGAACGTGCCATGCTTCAAGAAATTGCGACTAAACAAGGTTTAGAAGGGGATATTAAATCTTGGGATTGGTGGCATTATGCCGAACAAGTCCGCAAAGAAAAATATGAAATCGACGAAAATGAAGTTAAGCCATATTTTGAATTGAATAATATGATTAAAGCAATTCATTACACGTCTCAAAAGCTCTTTGGCATCACTTTTGTAAAACGCAATAATCTTCCGAAATGGCATCCGGATGTTGTGGCCTATGAAGTTTTTGATTCCAAAGGCAAATCTATGGCAATTTGGTATGGCGATTTCTTTGCAAGACCGTCAAAACAATCAGGCGCCTGGATGAGTTCGTTGCGCGACCAACAAAGATTGACCGGCGACGTGAAGCCAATGGTATTCAATATCTGCAATTATGCAAAACCATCAAAAGGCAATCCGACCTTATTGAGTTTTGATGATGCATCGACCCTATTCCATGAGTTCGGGCACGCATTGCATGGCATGTTGTCGGACGTAAAATACCCGTCGCAATCCGGTACTGCGGTTTTGCGCGATTTCGTTGAATTCCCAAGTCAGATTATGGAACATTGGCTTCCAACCCCTGAAATTCTCAATAAATTTGCTTTGCATTATAAAACCAATAAGCCAATCCCTGACGCTTTGGTCAAGAAATTATTGGCCGCAAAGAATTTCAATGAGGGTTGGGCAACTTCTGAATATATGTCTGCCGCGATTATGGACATGAAAATGCACATGATTACGGGCGATGCACCATCTGATATTGACGCGTGGGAAAAAGAGATACTCGACGGTATCGGTCTTATTCCTGAAATTGTTGTGCGTTATCGTCCCGGCTATTTCAAACATACTTTCTCTGGCGGGTATTCTGCAGGCTATTATTCCTATATTTGGGCCGCAGTTCTGGAAACCGATGCTTTCAATGCCTTTAAAGAAGCGGGCAATGTTTTTGATAAGAAGACCGCCGCTAAACTCAAAAAGCATATTTTCTCATCGGGCGGGACCAAAGACCCCATGGATCTCTATATTGATTTCCGCGGTCGCGCACCGAATGTTGATGCTTTGATTGAATATCGTGGTTTGAACGGTTAGGGTCTAAATAGAATTGTGATTAGCCGCTCGCCTTGTTGCGGGCGGCTTTTTTCACAGCTTTTCGCTTTTTATCCACCATTCCATTGCAATGCGGCTTTGCATTATTGACCAAAAATTGCTTTGGTAAATTATGGATTCAAATTTTGCCGAAGATATCAAGACCGCGCCACATAATTTAGAGGCTGAACAGGCACTATTGGGCGCAATATTGATGGATAATCAAATCCTGATCAAATTGGGCGATAAATTTGGGCCTGAGCATTTTTATGACCCGATACATGGCAAAATTTTTGAAACAATTCGCACAATAACCGGGCGTGGTCACGTTGCCGATGGTGTGACGCTTCATGCTAGGTTTAATCAAGACGGATCTTTGGCGGAAATCGGTGGCGCGTCATATCTCGCGCTTTTAGTAAATTCCGCTGCCGACCCTGCTGCGGCCCCCGATTATGCGCGTTTGATTTTTGATTTGTCTTTGCGCCGCGAATTATTGCGTATCGGATCGGAAGTTTCAATTGACGCTATAAATATGAGCGACGAACTCGATGGTGCCGAAAAAATCATTGAGAATACTGAAGAAAAACTCTATCGCCTCGCTGAATCCGGTGCGGCATCTACGGGTTTTGTGAGTTTTGCTGACGCATTGGGTGTGACAATTCAAAACGCCTATTCGGCATTGACCCGTGATACAAATTTAATAGGCGTTCCTTCGGGTTTCACCGATTTAGACCGGATGTTGGGCGGTCTTCATGCTTCGGATTTATTGATATTGGCAGGTCGCCCATCAATGGGGAAAAGTTCACTTGCCGCTAATATCGCGTTTAATGCGGCGAAGACTTATAGATTTGAAACCGATTCATACGGGAATCGCGTGCGTAAAGACGGCGGCGTTGTTGCCTTCTATTCCCTTGAGATGAGTGCCGAACAATTAACTTTGCGTATTTTGGCAGATTATACCGGAATTGGGTCGGACAGAATTCGTAAAGGCGAAATGAGCAAAGAGGAATATCAAACCCTCGAAGAAGCGGCGATTGAACTCAACAATCTGCCTTTGCATTTTGACGATACTGGCGGCCTATCGATTGCCGCATTAAGTGCGCGGGCAAGGCGTTTACAAAGACGACATGGTTTAGATTTGATTGTGGTTGACTATTTGCAACTCGTAACCTCGCCAACAGCGCGAGGGAATGAGAACCGCGTTCAAGAGATTTCGCAAATTACGCAAGGCCTAAAGGCTTTGGCGAAGGAACTTAATGTGCCAATTATCGCCTTGTCCCAATTGTCACGCCAAGTTGAAAGCCGCGACGACAAACGCCCACAATTATCGGATTTGCGTGAATCTGGTTCCATTGAGCAAGACGCGGACGTCGTAATGTTCGTATATCGGGAATCTTATTATCTGCAACGTGCCGAACCGCCATTGGATAATGCCGAAAAGCATTTCGAATGGCAGGCCAAAGTTGCCGCAACCGAAAATATTGCCGAAGTCATTATTGCCAAACAACGTCATGGCGCAATTGGTAAAATTAAATTAGGGTTCAAAGCCGAACTAACAAAATTCACCAATCTTGACTATCACGGTCAAATGGCAATGGACGAATAAATCAGGACCAAGAAATGGGCGGTTTGACCAAGGCAGTTTTGAAAATTGATTTAGGTGCCATTGCCGAAAATTGGAAATGGTATCGCGATAATTGCCCGAATAGCGAAATTGCGGGTGTGGTTAAGGCCGATGCTTATGGCCTCGGAATGGCGCATGTTGCCCCTCTCCTATTTGAAACTGGATGCCGCACATTTTTTGTTGCCCATGTGACAGAGGGCTTGGAATTAAGGCGGATTTTAGGTGATAATTGCATAATTTATGTTCTGAACGGTGTTTTTGGTGGCGAAGCGGAAATATTGGTCCGTGACAGATTGCGCCCAATAATTAATAGTTCTGAACAATTTTCGCTTTGGAAAAGTGCTGCACCTTTCGGTTTGCACATCGATACGGGAATGAGCCGATTGGGTCTGCGTCACGATTTAGATGACTATTCCGATTATTGCGACGCGCACCTAGTAATGTCGCATTTGGCATGTGCATCTGACCCATCGCACGAATTGAACACACATCAATTGGATAGATTTCAAGCTTCTATCGGCGGTTTTAGCAACTCGACACTATCACTATCCGCGTCCGCCGGCGCAATGCTTGGCAATAAATATCATTTCGATTTAATTCGCCCTGGTATTGGTCTTTATGGCGGCAATCCTCTCGATATAGGCTCCAATAAAATGAAATGCGTTGCCACTTTAGAGGCACCAATTATACAAAGCCGACTAGTTAAGGCAGGCGAAACAATTGGCTATGGCGCAACCTTTGTCGCGCAAAAGGACATGGAAGTTGCAATACTTGCCATTGGTTATGCCGACGGATTTTTGCGTTCCGCGAGCAATAAAGGCCGTGTTCATATTGATGGTGCAATCGCACCAATTCTTGGTCGGGTATCAATGGACTTAATCGCAATTGATGTGTCCGATATTGGCGCAAAGATGGGCGAATATGCGCAAATGATTGGTGATAAAATTACAATTGATGAACAAGCTAAAGCCATGGGAACAATTTCCTATGAAATACTAACTCGATTGGGCGCGCGATTTGATCGTGTGTATGTCTGATGGCGAAACATGATTCTTCATTTGCTTGCACAAATTGCGGCGCGGTTTACAAAAAATGGCAAGGCCGTTGTGATGATTGCGGCGCCTGGAATTCAATTGCCGAAGATAGCAATAGCACGCAAACCCATAATCAAATCAAAATTCCCAAAAAAGAAATCGAATTCACCAGTCTTAACGCCGATATTGTCGAAAAGCAGCGTATTAAAAGCGGAATTGACGAATTTGACCGCGTTTGCGGTGATGGCATGGTCGAAGATAGCGCCATTCTTTTAGGCGGCGATCCGGGGATAGGTAAATCGACACTTTTATTGCAAATAATCGCAAAAATTGCTGCAAATGGCATAAATTGTCTCTACATTTCTGGCGAAGAATCGGCGTCGCAAATCCAAAATCGTGCGGCCCGCCTTGGTATTGCCAATGCACCGATTGATTTGATAATTGAAAGCGAATTATCGAGCGTTCTGGCGGCGATAAAGCAACGAAAACCGAAAATTGCGATTATCGATTCGATTCAAACAATTTGGAACCAAAATATCCCATCCGCCCCGGGAACGGTTTCTCAGGTGCGCACCTGCGCCCATGAATTGGTGAAATATGGGAAACAGCATACTTTGATTGTGATTTTAGTTGGTCACATAACAAAGGACGGGCAAATCGCGGGGCCACGCGTGGTCGAGCATCTGGTTGACGCGGTTTTGCAGTTTGAAGGCGAACGAAACCACCATTTTCGCATTTTGCGCGGACTTAAGAACCGATTTGGTGCGACCGACGAGATCGGCGTATTTGAAATGGCATCGGAAGGTTTGATTGAAGTCAAAAACCCCTCTTCGCTTTTCATTGACGAACGCGCCAAAGGCAAATCAGGCTCTGTTGTGTTTGCGGGGATTGAAGGCACACGCCCGATTTTATTGGAAATACAAGCTTTGGCGGCGCGCACCGCATTTGGTTCACCACGGCGCGCTACGATTGGTTGGGATTCAAATCGTTTGGCGATGATTATCGCGGTTTTGGAAACCCGCCTTGGTATTAGTTTTGCGTCGCACGATATTTATCTAAATGTTGCAGGCGGCATGAAAATTACCGAACCCGCCGCCGATATGGCGGTCGCCGCCGCGTTAATTTCGGCTTTGGCAGACAAACCACTTCCGGAAGATTGCGTGATTTTCGGTGAAATCGCGCTTTCCGGCGATTGTCGCAGCGTGCCAAGGCGCGAAATCAGACTTAAAGAGGCCGAAAAACTGGGAATGAAATTGGCAATAATCCCCAATTCCCAATCCAAAACCAATGGCAAAACTAAAACCGAAATAAATACTAAGACAGTGCATAATTTGGGCGAATTATGCGGGTTTTCGGGAATTGATTTAGGTTAAAGATACTTGCTCATCAAAACCAAACCGTCATCCATTTCGCCGACGGGAATGCGAACTTGATAGTGTGAACCCAAAGCCACGTCTAATGGTTCATTGGTTTCGGCATTGCGCATATCTTCGATGATAATATCGCGATTTTTGCCATTGGGTAGGACAAGTTCGACTTTGTCACCGCGTTCAAAACGGTTTTTTACTTGCACAATTAAATCGGCACCATCGCGCCCAATCCCCTCACCCACAAACATTTGCAATTGTGAACGCGACGCATTTTCGATGTATTTTTGATATTCCGAACTATCATGGCGTTTATAAAAACCATCAGTATAACCACGATTGGCAAGATTTTCCAAAACACCAATAAGTTTTGGGTCAAATTCCTTACCCTCAACCGCCAAATCAATCGCTTTGGAATAGGCTTGGGCCGTGCGCGCCACATAATAGTGTGACTTAGTGCGACCTTCGATTTTCAGACAATCAATGCCCATTTTCACCAAACGCTCGACGTGCTCAATCGCCCGAAGGTCTTTGGAATTCATAATATATGTGCCGTTTTCGTCTTCATAGACCGGCATTAATTCGCCTTTGCGGTTTTCTTCTTCGAGGAAATAGACCTTATCCGCCTCGGGGTGGCGTTCAATACCGGTTTGGGAGAATAAAGGCGGCCTATCAAATGCCTTGATAGGAAGAATATCCCCGGTCTCAGTCTCTTCCGCCTCATGGGTCTGGTATTTCCAACGGCAAGTATTGGTGCAAGTGCCCTGATTGGCATCGCGATGGCTGAAATACCCCGAAAGCAAACAACGCCCCGAATAAGCAATGCAAAGCGCACCGTGAACAAAGACCTCAAGTTCCATATCACAGCATTCTTGGCGAATACGCTCAACATCGTCCAAAGACAATTCGCGCGATAAAATCACGCGCTCAACGCCAATACTTTGCCAGAATTTCACGGCCTGATAATTCATTGTATTCATTTGCACAGACAAATGAATTGGCATTTCGGGCCATTTTTCACGCACAAGCATTATAAGCCCGGGATCGGCCATAATTAATGCATCGGGCTTTGCCGCAATCACTTCTTCCATATCTTCAATAAAGGTTTTGACCTTATTATTATGTGGAAAAAGATTGGCGGCAACATAGAGCTTTTTGCCCAAAGAATGCGCCTCTTCAATGCCTTTTAGAAGGTTATCATCTTTCGACATTGTATTATTGCGAACGCGCAGTGAATAGCGCGGCACACCCGCATAAACTGCATCAGCACCATAGGCAAACGCATGGCGCATGGATTTTAATGTGCCCGCAGGGGATAAAAGTTCAGGACGTTTTAATGACATGCCCCGCCCTATAATAGATTTATGCCTTTATAACAAGGCGCTAATGCAAGCGCCTCGCAATAAGCGGGTCCAATATCATTCGGTAAAATATCGCCCCGCAATCAAT
Source organism: Hyphomonadaceae bacterium (assembly GCA_041917055.1). Lineage (GTDB taxonomy): Bacteria > Pseudomonadota > Alphaproteobacteria > Caulobacterales > Aquidulcibacteraceae > Pseudaquidulcibacter. The sequence continues at coordinate 155,309 of JAYRYJ010000004.1, read as the reverse complement.
CGCTTTCGCATTTCATGCACCAAACTGTCGTAATCAGGGGATTTTTCGTTTGGATTGTATCTGCAAAACATATTGTCGTTTGAATCATACCCAATGTCACCGCCTGTGTGCCTAATCCAACGGTGAATCATAAATAATACGAGCCAAAGTTCTAAACCCGAACCATTCCAACACCGCGTTTTTTCATTTTCAATAATTTTGTCGGTCGCAAATTTGCCTAAAGCACCGCCATATATTTTCGAATAATCACCGAGTTTTGCAACATCAATCACTTTATCAAAAATCGGATATCCGTCCAAAATATGCGCAAACTCACCACTTTGCCAAAAGCCCATGTATTCGGGGATTGAATTGAAATCAAATCCTTTGTTCTTGCTAAAATAGGGCGCAATTTCACTCTCAAATTCCTTCTTTATCACACTTTGCGACGGCGAATTGGCCACCAGTCGCGAGTTAAGTAATAAGTCATAAAGCCTTTGGTCATTCTCACTAATCAATAATTTTCCTTTCGAACTAGCAATTTTAAGGAATAATACAGTGTCGTAACGACAAAATAGGACGTAAATACTAGGATATAGCCATCATCAAAAGCAAAACCACTTAATTTCAAAATAACCTAACTACCAAACCCATAACCACAGAATAATACCACCAAAAATATACCCTATTTCTGCCTTTTTTGTGTCATGTTTCACGCTCAAATAGTGGGGTGGAGGTAACAATGACAGATTTCATCAAAAACTTAACATATCGAACGGACGTGAAGCTCGGATTTTCAATAATTCTTGTTAGTTTAGCTAATTTTTTATTCTTTGACAGTCCGATTGGTTCGACCATCGGGCTTTTTTGTTTATTACTATTGGGTGGAATTTCGTTTTTCAGACCACAATTGCACCACCAATCTAAAACCCGTATTATTTTGTTAAGCGCCGCCCTTACCTGCGCCTCAATGATTGAGGCAGCTAACTATTTACAATTCTTATTTTTCCTAAGTCTTTGCTTCGCATTGGTGGTTTTGCCAAAATTGAGAACACGACTACCAATCCCGGGTTTTATATTATTGGCGCTGAAGCTTGCTTCAATAGTTTGGTATCGCGCCATTGATGATATTGTTCGGATTTTGGGGATTGGCGCGAAAAGGCAATCAAAGAACACTAACTTTAAAGCAATTTTCGCTGCTTTGGCTTTGCCCTTAATTACGACAATGGTATTTTCCTATTTATTCTTCATTGCAAATCCAATTCTGGAAAACTGGGTTTCCAAAATACAATTCCCACAAATAAACGAACTGATCAGTTTCCCACGATTTGCGTTTTCAATTTTTGTTCTATGCCTTTCTTGGTTTTTCATCAGGCCGCGGTTTAAGTTCAAGTTTTTTGCTGGATCTCAAAGTCCTCAATTAATCAACGAAGCGCGACCAATTTATAATTTCTTTTTCAATGAAACCGCTATTTTCAATTCATTATTATTGTTCAATCTTATTTTCATGATCCAAAATGGCATGGATATTGGGTTTTTGTGGTCGGGCGCGCATTTGCCTGATGGCGTCACTTATGCGCAATATGCCCATCGCGGGGCTTATCCATTAATTTTGACCGCTTTAATGGCAGGCGCCTTTGTCCTTTTCGCGCTTGAAAATGTATCGAGCAAGACAAAGATTTTAGTTTATACTTGGATTGTCCAGAACATTTTCTTAGTGGCCTCATCAATTTTGCGCACTTTGAAATATGTTGAGGTGTATTCTTTAACTCAATTGCGATTGGCGGCAATAATATGGATGGGCCTGGTTGCAATTGGCCTTGCTTTAATAATCTTCCGTATTGCATTTAGACGCGATAGTGAGTTCTTAATCAATTCGAATGCCGTGGTTATGTTATCGGTTTTGTCATTGTGCAGTTTTGCCAATTTTTCGGCCTATATCGCTAAATTCAATGTTGAGCATTGTTTCGAAATCTCAGGACGGGGCACAAAATTGGATGTTAATTATCTGCGGGAATTGGGGGTCGATGCATTACCGTCAATAATTTGGGCACGAGACCAACTTGCCAATAATCCAAAGGCAGAAGGTTTAAAACTCGAACTATCGAAACTGGCTTTAGAAACAGACCAAGAATTGCGCGCAAACATTAAAGATTGGCGCGCGACCACTTTCCGACAATTTAGATTATCCAATCAAATTGCCCCATTGTGAAAGAATAAAAGCCATGACCTTTTCGGTCATGGCTTAATTCTATTTCTCATCAGGAAGGCCGATTTTGCCTTTTATGGCTTGGATAGTTACCGAAATAGTGCCCTCATGCGAGAACATGCGGCTAGACATTACTTCCACGCCTTTGTCAATTTGGTAGGAACTTCCGCCATAAGTTGCCGGGTTGTATGCATATCCATAAGATGACGCGACACGTGTGTCTAATCCGGTTTGTGTAATCCCGACTAGTTCTGGGTTGGATTGAACCAAAACAAATTTGTCATTTGCCGAAGGTCTAAATTGCACGCCATAAAGGCCACCATAATTGGCATATTTGTCAGGTGCGAAAGCACGTGTTTCTTTGCCATCGGCGCCCAACAGACTGATTTTCGGGGCAAAAGTTCGCAAAGGCTCAAATACACCGCCCATAGTCAAAGTATGATTATCGGGTGCATTAGGGAGTGCGAAAACAACATAATAAACGATTCGACCATTTGAAACAAAACATTTGGACGATTTATTAATCTTGGCAGGAAAAGCAGAATATGCCGATTTTTTCTCAGGTGTTAGCGTCAAAGTATTGGCGATGCTTATTTCCTGGTCGCAATTGGTCGCGGCAACTTCGGTAACGGCCATTGCCGGCGGTTCGGGCGGTGTGGTTGTGCACGCCGTCAAAATTGCACCGGAACAGACGAGGCCAAGGAGAATACGGGTTTTCATTATCGCCCCCTATTTCAAGAGTTTTGCAACTGCTTTCGCGGTGTCAGTAATTGCTTCTGTAAGACCCTCAGCCGCCAATTTCGGATTGGCCTCAAGATCTTCAATTTTTGCAAAACTGTAAATAGGGTTAGCAGGAAGACTAACGGTCAGAGATTGAGGAGTTACCGCATTATATTCGACAACATTATCAAGTAAAACTTTGGTTGGGTCTTTGGCATCGAGCATTTTGATTGTCATATAGACATAAGGACGCCAATTTGTGCCGCCGCCTGCTTCTTGATAGCCATAATAACTACCATTTACGTCAAGAACCGCAGTTCCGGCCGCCGCATTATCTTGTTTGGTGACAACGACCATACTGTGCTTATCATCGCGTGCGGTTGTATTGACACTGATATTATAATTATCGGCTTTCAACGCCGCTTCTAAAGCCGCATCAAAAATTGCTTCGGCGTCGAAATTTTGGGTTTTGAGTGCGGCATCAATTTTTGTGCGCTGATCAGATGCGATTTTTGCCTCCACCCCAGCCGCTACCAAAGCAACCGCAAGGCCCGCAAGACCATAACCGGAAGCAGCACTGGCGATATTACCGCCATTGGTGGCATATTTGCGAACTTCGATTTGTTTACCCATTGCATCTTCAACAATTTGAAGATTATCAACTTTTGCGGATGCACGGTCAAAAGGGATTGGTTGATACGGTGTAGCGCATGCGCTCAATAATGAAATTAATGCAATTGAGCCGATAATTCTTTTCATTTATAATCCCCTTCCGATGAGTAACATTAATCGCTCTTAAATCGTCGATTTATATGTTTATAACTTTAGCTTAATTAAAGTGTCAATGAGGCAAAACTGTGTCAGTTTTAACTTTATCAGTTGGATTTGCAGTATTAATTTGGTTAATCCGATTTCTGCTATTTTCTATTTTGATTCAGTTCGACCCCTTTATTTATCGACTATTTTGTGCTTTAAGCCGCGCTTCTTAAATCCGGTTGCGGTCGGCCTTGGCGGGATATTCGTGGTGAATTTTCGTGAAAGTGCTTGATCCATCGGGGTTGATGCCCAAATCAAACCCTGCCGCAACCATAATCTGGGAAAATACTATGCCATTATATGAGCATATTGTGATTACTCGTCCTGACATTTCGACTACCCAAGTTGATGCAATTGTTGAGGAAGTAACCAATCTTATCAAAAACGGCGGCGGCAAAGTTGCAAACACCGAATATTGGGGTTTGCGCAATCTTGCTTATCGCATCAAAAAACACCGTAAAGCGCATTATTCTTTATTTCATATTGAGGCCCCTGCTGCTGCTATGCAAGAAGTTGAGCGTCAATTGAAAATCCACGAAGAAGTATTGCGTCACCTAACCATTCGCGTCGAAGAATTGGAAGATGGCCCATCGGTCATTCTTGCACGCCGCGAAAAAGAAGAGAAAAAAGCAAAAGCACGCGCCGAATATGCTGCTAACTCTGATTTCGATGACGCAGATGATTTCGTTGCAGAAGATATGGGGGCTTAATTATGGCTACTAAATTTACCATTTCGAACCTCCCTACTCGTCGTCCGTTTCAGCGCCGCCGTAAAACCTGCCCATTTTCGGGTGACGCTGCGCCGAAAATTGACTATAAGGATGTGAAATTATTGCAACGCTTTTTGTCTGAAAAAGGCAAAATCGTTCCTTCGCGCATCACTGTGGTTTCGCAGAAAAAACAACGTGAGTTGGCACGCGCAATTAAACGCGCTCGCTTTCTTGCATTATTGCCATATGCAGTAGCTTAAGGAGACAAAGATGGTTGAAGTAATTCTTCTTGAACGCGTCGGTCGCCTTGGTTCGATTGGCGATGTTGTAAAAGTTAAACCTGGTTTTGCTCGCAATTTCCTTTTGCCGCAGAAAAAAGCCCTTCGTGCAACCAATGCCAATAAAGCATTGTTTGAAGCTGAACGTGCACAGATTGAAGCGCAAAATGCGAAAGCCAAAGAGACCGCTTCCGCTTTAGGCGAAAAACTTGCAGGTCAAGTTTTCACCCTTATTCGCCAAGCCGGCGAAGCTGGCCAGCTTTATGGTTCAGTTAGCACTCGTGACATTGCAGCAAGCGCAATTGAAGCGGGTTTTGATATTGATCGCACTCAAGTTCTCTTGAACGCGCCAATCAAAACCATCGGTGTTCATGCGGTTCGCGTAAAACTTCATGCCGAAGTTGAGGTTGAAATCAAAGCAAACGTTGCACGCACCAAGGACGAGGCCGAACGCCAAGCAAAAGGTGAAGACGTTATCGCTGCTAAATTGGCAGAAGAGCGCGCTGCATCTGATGCCCAAGCTGCTGAAATCGCTGAAAATGCGGTTGAATTAGACGGTCGCGAATAAACGCAACTTATTCAAAAATAATGAAGCCCCCGCTATTGTGGCGGGGGTTTTTATTTGCGTAAAATTTTATCTATTTCATTAATCGTAATTTTTCCCATCTTTGATAAATTTGTATGAAGGGTGGAAAAATGATTGTCGAAGAAGAAAAAGGCGGAATATTTTCTAAGCTAAAGAATGGCATGTTTGGTGACGCTTCAATTCGTAATGCGCGCAAAGAAGTTGTTGGCAGCTTTTCCGCCCCGCCTAAGTCACATTCGATGTTTCCCTCTAAAACTATTGAGAATAAACTCGGCTCAAATTTCACGGTCACGTTACCGCAGACTAATGCAACGGTTTTACCTTTACCAAATTCCGCCTCTGGACTTAAAGGGGTAAAAGAAGCACAAATCTCGCCACGTTTCGGCAAACTACTCGATTTATTGATTGCGCAGCTAAGCACAGCCAATACTAAAGAAGGATCGAATTCTGAAAATTCGGAAAAGAAGTCCAAGAAGTTCACAAACCTTGCTCGCAATTTCGTGATATTTGTCGTCGCAATGAAAATTATCGGAATTTTCGGAATGATGTTTTGGAAACCACCAAAGGCAGTCGCTTTAAACCAGACTTTTTCAAGTGTTTCGGAACAAATACCTACCAATTCGTCGGCTCCAGTTGAAGCCGAAGAAAAGCCAAAAGAAGGCCTTCGCGGAACCGCATACGAATAAACGACCCCACAATATGAACTGCGGGGTCGTCGCCTTCGTGGGAGGAAGCATTATTCAAGGTATAATAATCTAAGTTTCGCAATGTCAGTTTTGCTTAAACCGATTTCCTTTCTCAAATAATTATCAACCGAACCCCATTTTTCATTTATTTCCAAAAACGCACCTTCAAGATACGCTGTTCCATTTTCTGTTTTTAAGACTGTCGGATTTTGGTATTTTGGATTGGTCTGATAATGCGCAAACATCTGCGCTGCAGCATTGTCTTTGAATAAAGTTAGATCAATTTTAGGGAACTCATTCGCGGGCTTGCGATAGATTGTTGAAAGATGGTAATCTTCAATGATCGTTGCCTTGGGAACGCCTAAAGCAGACAGAATCATTGCCGTTGTGAAACCGGTCCTGTCTTGTCCAGCGGAACAATTATATAATACTGGACCATCGAAGGCCAATAGTTCTTTGAACAAGATTTTTAGTTGCGGCACAAAAAAGTGCGGGAAATTGCGATATAAGTCAAGCATATCTGTTTGCGCTATTTCTTTGGATTTCGGCATCATTGAACCGAAATCATAATTGAATGCATGATAATTAACCCCTTGCACTTTAGTTGGGGCAATTTGGCGTTCGTCACCCGAACGCAAATCAATAATTTCATTTAATTTTAGACCATTGATTTGAGCGAGATCGTTTTCGGTTAAATTTGCCATTGCACCGGAACGGAATATCAAACCCCATTTCACGCTTTTGCCATTCGCGACTTTATAACCGCCAATGTCCCGAAAATTTGACCCAGCATCTAGGCTTAATGCACGTTCAGCGCTTGATTGTGACTTCTTATCCTTATTATCCACCAATAGGAAGTATGGGCGGACTTTTGGATCAATATTGATTTCAATCGCACCAGATTTTAGGGAGTTAGAAATCAGTTTTGAATTTTTCGGTTCAATCTTAGCCGTGTCGGATTGATAGATCGAAATTGGGTTTTTGTTGAACCATTCAATTTGGATTTTATCGGGCGCAATTCTAGTGACTTTCGACGGAGCAGTGAAATCTGCAACACTGACACTTGGTTGCGCAACACCGATAAGAATTGCTGTTAACGCTAGTTTGGCCTTAGTATTTAACATTGAAGTCCACTCCCCAAGTGCGTGGTTCATTGAACATTCCAAAGGCGCCGATGAAAGCAAATGAGCCGCGGCTCACATAAAATTTGTGCTCTTCATCCAACAGATTGCGCGACCAAAGGGCGATTGTACCTTTTGCCATTTCGTTGAGTTTGATTTCTGACAAAGCAATACGACCATTCAAAATGAATGAATCATCGGTAAAAACGTCTTCACTTGAGGATGGCCGGTAACCGTCGGCGGCATTTGCATCCAAATGCGCGGTGAATTTCCCGAAAGATAATCCTTTTTCATAATCGATCGATGCGGAAATCGCATTTTCTGGCGTAAACACCATGAATAGATTTGAAAGCGCATTATTGTTAAATGGATTGGCAGCTTTCGGAAAATCGCCCTTTGTATAGGCATAAGACAAAGAGGCCGAAAGACCCTCCATCAAATATGCACTTAAATCGATTTCCACACCTTCAATCTTACCTGTCCCCTGACCGTTCACCGTCTCAAGAGTTCCGCGATTGGAATTAAGCAGGTTTGATGCCGAAAAATCGACTTGAATATCTTTATAGTCTGTTGAAAAAACTGCGATATTGGCGCGTAATCTATTGTTCCAAAGCTCTGACTTCGCACCTAACTCAATTGTTGAAACGCTTTCTGAATCAAAGGTGCGATAATTAACCGACCTCGAATTGGCACCTCCCGCACGATATGCCGTGCCCCATTTGAGATAAGAATGTATATCGTCCGTAAAATCATAAGCCATCGTAACCATCGGGTCGAAATGGTCGGAATTTATGTCGAAAGTGTAATTAACATCCGCACCATTAACTTTATAGAGTTTTCCAGATTTTTCATCGTGTGTGAAACGCCCGCCAATGGTAAGGTGTCCCTTATTGCTCAAAAATTCCGGTGAATATGTGAATTGACCGAATGCTGCTAAGCTCGTTGCTTTCGCCGTGCTGGCCCTGTCCGGAAAAGGCCATGCTGCGCCTGATGGAAGGTCGGGCAAATAGGTAAAAGCTGTGCCATCGAGATTCCAACGTGCAGTATTTGGTGTCCATGCGTCGTCGTCACCTTCTTCATGATAATAATACAGGCCACCAACATAAGATATGGAATTTAGGTCGCCAATTAATTGTAATTCGTGGCTATATTGGGTCTGGCGAATTGAAGCCATAGAATATCGGGCGAAACCGCCATTTGCGCGCCATGGGCTTGCATGCGCACCAATGGAATTATCACGCTGATCCTGGCTCAATTGACGCCATGATGAAATTGTTTTCAGTTCGAAATTTTCGGATGGTTTAAAATTGGTGCGGAAGGCATACCCTTTATTGTGACCGATATTCCATTCTTGCAGAAGACCGATATCAGCAATTTCGGTGCGATTTGGTTGAACCTTAACTAATGGTGATAATGGTGTTGCCGCATTTGGATTATGTTCAACTAATTGGAGATAATATGGCGTTGTTGCGTCATATGAGGAATCCAAATCCAATTGTGCCGAAAACTCGTTTGACAATTCGAACAAAAATGCGGCGTGAACACCGTGTTTATAAAACTGATTAAAATCTTCAGAAGTCGATAAAGGGTTTTCAACTGTGCCGCCGCGCTTGCGATAAACTGCGTCAAATTTAGCACTTATTCCGCCCGCTTTTGGCAAATCAAAATGGATTTCCGCATTTTCACCGCCAAAATTACTTCCGCCGATTGTCGCATTGAGTTTGAGTTTCCCGCTTGGCTTTTTAGAAACGATGCTTAAAGCTCCACCTTCGGTATTTCTTCCAAAGAGCGTGCCTTGGGGGCCTTTTAGAACTTCAATCCTTTGCACATCATAAAGTGCAGCCCCTAAACCGTGCGAGCGGCCCAAATACACACCATCTAAATAGACGCCAACAGTGGCATCGCGTGATGGCTGATTAGCATCGAATGGAACCATGCCGCGAATACCGACAGTCAATGCGGACGAACGAGAAAAGAATGGAGCAATTCTCAAGGACGGGGTTCCGCCATTCATCAAATCTTCAAGGCTCTGGACGTGCTGATTTTCAAGGGCCTTTGATCCGATGACAGAAATAGAAATCGGTGTTTTTTGTAATTGCGTCTGCTTCTTTTGTGCAGTTACAATTACAACTTCAAGGCCACTCTTATTTGATTGGTCGCTCTTTCCCTCTTGGGCAAACGCCATTGAATTGCACAAGCTAATTAAGCTTGCCGCACTTAGTAATATTTTTTTCATTTAACACCCCGCTGTTGGGGTGCGAATACGAATTCAATATTACACTTCTTTACAAAAAATTGTGACTTTGTGTGAAAGTTTCGCCAATGATTTATTTCATCCAATACGAAACTTTCACAATGTGGATGCCTTAGATTTTATTCTTTCTTATTACCCTTCATTTTAGTTTTCTGACCCTGAGATTTACCGCTGTTCATGCCTTTTTGACCGGGTTTTATTGGCGTAATGTCATCGCTTTTTTGCGGTGCAGAAACATCTTGATTAGTCAAATTGCCCTTTAATCCTTTGTTTTTCTTACCTGGCTTTCCCAATGGCGTTTGTGTGTCTGTGTCGGGATTTGTTGGGGCTTTTATTCCTATTTCCTCTCCACTTGTATTATTTGGGTTCAAGGCTTTATTCTTTTTATTGCCTTTTGGTGTAACGAAATTGTTCGTTTCGCTGCCTGCGCTTGGTTTGACGGCGTCGATTTTGCTGTTTTGAACTGTAATGTCACTCTGCGGTGCGAATTTGGTTTCAAATGCTTTTGCGGTCATTTTGCGAGAACAATCGGTTCCTTCATGGCAAGTGAAATCCATACCACCGGGTGGTAGTTCTATTTCAGCCTGTGGCAACCAAATCGGCCAATTCCAATCATGCGACCAAACCGCAACATCGACGAATGCCTGTGCATTGATACCCGGTGTTACTAAGAAACTGAGATTATAAGATGGATCTTTAACTTTGAATTCTGAAGTTCCGGTCAAAGAAACTTTGACATTTGTGCCTCGCTCGCTTTCTTTTAATTTGGTGGTTGTGCCACCGACCATATCTTCCAGATTAAATTTCAGACTATTAGCATGGAGGTCAATTTTCACCATTGGGAATGCGACAACGCCGACAATTCCGTAATTTCCGCGACCCATTAATAAATCGAATTGCGGGAATTTAACTTCCAACCCCTCCAAATCCTCGCCACCCGGTTCAGGCGGCGTGAATTGACCATTTGTGAATGGTGCAGGTAAATCATCTGTGAAATCTATTTCCGCGCCTAGATGCAAATTGCCGTGAAGCAAAGGTAATGAATAATCAAAACCCGCCTCAGCACCAAATTGCGCGACTAATTCTTTGCCTTCAAATAATTGGTCGGAATCGATGCCTGCATCCAAATATTGGGTCTTATTGCCATTAATCGGAACATATTCCACTTCCACACGTGCAGATTCAGTATTTCCGGGCAAAACCGGATAGGAATAATGGGCATTGACTTCAATTGGAAAACGCAAGCCAAACCCATAATTAAACCCAGCATATGGCTCGACATAATAGGTTTTTGGGCAGTCTTTAACGAAAGGGATGTATTTGCAAACATCAACGGTATATTCTACTCTTGTGCTCCATTCATGTTCACGACCCAAAGTGAAGCCGGTCAAATAAATATATGGCCCAAAATCTAATTCAGTTGTTGGCTTTATTGCGGCACTCGCATTATTGCCAACCAATTCTTGAACCGTTGAACTGAATGTTTTGTCTTTTGGGCTGCCACCTTTTGGAGGCGCGTTTTGAGCTTCAAATATATTACCTAATTGCTGCAGATCCGGGATATGTGAAAATTTATCGGTCGTTGGGATGAAAACAACTTGCTCGACCTTCATCTCGCCGGAATTAACAATATCATCCTGCAAAGCCTGACGACTTAGGCCAGAAAGTCTGTTAACTTCGGCCTGACCTAATTTTTTTATTAATTCATTTTTTTGAATTGGGTCTTTAAGGGCGTTCTGTAATTGATCTGTTTGACTGTCTAAGTCAGCTTGTTCTTGGGCTGCATAGGTTTGGTAATTCGCAATCGCGATGTTTCTTTGCGCGGCATCAGCGACATAATGCACTGAACCTGGTTTTGAAAATTCAGCGATTCGCGAATCGATACTTGCGTATTTGAAGCAAGTGATGCCAATCGAAGCCAAATCGCTCTTTCCATTTGTTGAAGAACAATTTCCGCCAGTAATTTGGTATGAAAGCGCTGATCGAACCAAAACCCCACCTTCTATTTCATTTATTTCTGGCAAGTCATTTGTTACTTTGGCCAAATTTGGCTTGCTCGAAAGCGCCTGACCGATTGAATAGATGGAGTCTTTGTTATTTATGAAGCTCGAGAAATCGAGTTTTGTTCCCTGAACTTCAATTTTAGGGCTTGATTTCACAGTGTTAAAATTGAATGTTTTTTTCACTTTTACAGCTTTTGTCAAACTTGAATAGTCTTTCGCATTTAACGTAACCGCGCCTTTGATATTGGGCGAATTTGAAATAATTGGGCTATTCATTACCACTTTGGCGTTAGAGGATGTTGCGGCTGGCGTGGCGATTTCTTGATTGAATTGTTTATTCTTCTTGGGTGCAGCTAAAGCATAGACTGGGGATAGGCTGAATAAAATCGCTGTGCCTAATAAGTATTTTTTGAATCGCATTATTCAGAACTCCAAAGCATAAATTGCGGGTTTTGTGGCGGAGTATTAGAAACGTGAGATTTCCGGTCAATGCCATGAATTGGCTATATGCGAATAATTTTAAGACAGTCTTGATTTAAGCGCCATATATGCATATATGCGCATATACTAAATCGGAGAAACAAATGTTTGACCACGAACCGTTAATATCAAATCCTGAATATAGAAAACAATACCCAGAGATTTTTAAAGGTCTTGGGGATATGAATGACGCCGCAAAAGCACTTGATAATGACAAGCAATTGACGGAATTGGTCAAAATTCGTGCCTCCCAATTAAACGGCTGCGCTTTTTGCGTCAAGGTTCACATTGGCGTCGCCAAAAATCTTGGTATGGAACAAAATAAAATAGATATGATTTCAGTGTGGCGAGATGCACCTATTTTTTCCGATAAAGAAAAATCGGCCCTAGCATTGTGTGAAGATTTGACCCAAATCAAACCAAATTTCCCTAACCATGAAATTATGCAATATGCGAAACAGCATTTCACAAAGCATGAATTAATTGTCTTAATTTCGGCAATTGCCAATATTAATGCTTGGAATCGATTGGGTGTCGGATTGGGATTCACGCCAAGTTTCTAACTGAACTTGCCGCTCTTACTAAAACCTTTCGGAACCATTCGCCCGATGGAGGCGCGACGTAAGACATATTCGCGCCATTCGGGGATTTCACGGCGGCGTCCGGAGGAATCAATCCAATATAGGCCCTCTTCGCCCGCGAAACTTAGGACATCTAAAGTGCCGCCATCTTTATAGCTTTGCAGTTTCACACCCTTGCCGCGCGACATTTCCGGAAGTTCATCAATATTGAATACCAGTAACTTGCGATTTTCACCGACGATTGCAACGAAATTACCATTTACCGGAGTGCAAATCTGTGCCTTTTGCTTTGCATCTAGAGTAAGAACATTTCGCCCACCGCGTTTTTGGCTCAAAAATTCGCTTTCATCCATCACAAAACCATAGCCTTTTGATGAGGCAATAATACGCTTTGCGCCGTCTTTTGGAACGAACATAGTCAAAATGTCATGCTCATCAGGCAATTCGATTGAAAGCCTAATAGGTTCGCCAAGCCCCCTGCCCGATGGCAATTTATCACCTGCCAAAGTGAAGGCACGACCATCAGAGGCGAATAATACGATTTTATCGGTTGTCATACATTGAAGTGACAAAGCCAATTCATCATCGTCTTTAAACTTAACACTTGAAATGTCGTCGATTTTGCCTTTCAAGGCCCGTATCCACCCGCGTTTGGACAATACAATCGTGATGGGTTCTTTGACCACAAGGCTTTCAATTGCCAAAGCAGCGCCTTTTTCCGGCGCTATATCAAATGTAGTGCGTCTCTTGCCGGCATCACCCAGTTTCACAAAAATTTCGCGAGTTGCGCCAAGTTCGATACCAACTTTTTTCCATTGCGCAGCGTTTGAGGCCAATAATTTATTTAAACCGTCCAATTCACGCTTTAAATCCATATCCTCTTTAATTATGGCTTGTTCTTCGAGTTTGCGTAAATTACGAAGCCTTGTATCCAAAATCGCATTTGCTTGAACATCGTTCAAATTAAAGGCTTTCATTAATTCAGCTTTGGGATCGTCTTCTTCACGAATTATGCGAATTACTTCATCAAGATTGAGATAGGCAATTAACAAGGCCGCCAAAATCTCAAGACGTTTTTCAATTTTGCCTTTGCGCCAAATGGCGCGTTTAACAACGATTTCTTTTTTGAACTCAAGGAAAGATTTGAGGCACTCAATCAATCCCATAATGCGCGGCACGCCGTTTTTATCCAACACATTTAAATTCATGGAAAAACGGTTTTCCAAATCAGTGAGATGATAGAGGCTTTCCATCAATTGTGCGGGTTCGACGGTTTTCGATTTTGGTTCTAAAACAATGCGAATATCTTCAGCAGATTCGTCACGGACATCTGCTAATAATGGTGCTTTCTTGTTTTCAATTAAGTCGGCAAGGCGTTCAACTAATTTGGATTTTTGCACCATATAGGGCAGTTCAGTGACAATAATTTGCCATTGACCACGCCCTAAATCCTCGGTTACAAATCTTGCACGAGTGCGAAACGCCCCTTTCCCGCTTTCATAGGCCGCGAGCATGTTTTCCTTCGGTTCAACAATAATGCCGCCAGTTGGAAAATCAGGACCAGGGATATAATCCATAATCGCTTCTATACTTAAGTTGGGATCATCAATTAGTGCAAGGCACGCATCTATCAATTCTGTGGCATTGTGCGGCGGAATATTAGTTGCCATACCAACTGCGATGCCCATTGCACCATTTGCCAAAAGATTGGGGAATGCGGCGGGCAACACGACAGGTTCAGAATCTTCGCCCGAATAGGTTTCGCGAAAACCAACACAATCCTCGTCAATGCCTTCAAGCAATAATGTTCCAGTATTGGTTAGGCGCGCCTCAGTATAGCGATAGGCCGCAGCGCTATCACCATCGATATTTCCAAAATTACCTTGACCATCGACAAGCGTATAACGAACCGAAAAATCCTGCGCCAAGCGCACCATTGTGTCATAAATTGCGCCATCACCGTGTGGGTGGAATTTACCCATAACGTCACCGACGATTTTCCCGCATTTCTTAAAACGCGCTTGTGCATCAAGACCCAATTCACCCATTGCATGAATAATGCGCCTTTGCACAGGTTTAAGGCCATCGCGAACGTCCGGCAATGCACGTGATGTTATGGTCGAAAGCGCATAAATTAAATAACGACTTTCCAAAGCCCTATCAAATGGCTCATCAATAATGCGTTCAGGTTTTTCAAAATCGAGCGTATCAGACATAATTTTTCCATAAATCCCGCAACTTTTGGCGTGATTTGCAGGCGCGAGGCAAGTGGTTTATCATAAACAAAGTGACCATTCGATCTTGGTTGGCACGAAATAGTCATTGTGATTTTTTCATTAATTTATGGTGTGAACTTATGACCCCCAAACAGAAGCGCGAGAGTTGGACATTAGCAATTATGGGCTTGATTTTTTCGGCCATTTCTATGTCCATCACATTCGTGCCTGAAAAACTTTGGGGCGGCGTGATTTCAGCGGCTGTTATTACTTCTGTTACATTTCTCCTTGTTCAAGAGCGCGTGAATACCGCGAATTTGATAGCGTCCATGAAAGAGGATTTGGCGACGAGAATTAGGGATTCTAACGTTTTCAAAGGCGCTATTATCAAATTTGACGATGAAGAAGAAGCAATAAATTATGTTGGAAGTGTCTGTGGTGACGCGGAGAGTATTTATAATACAAGGCTCGAACCGAATGCAACTTCAGACAATCCAGACACTTTTGCGGGTCAAATCTCCTTAATGGATTCCAAGATTATCGATGCAATAATTGATGGTGCCAACTACTATCTTGTTTTTGATACTAGTCATAAGGCAGAAATAGGAAAATTTGGCGCTAGTTTATCAAAAGCAAGAAAGCGCCACGGTAAAGCCGTTTTATACGAAATCGACGCTGCCGCTAAGCCATTAATGCAAATGTTTGTTTTTGAATTTCGAAACCAAAAAAAAGAATGTTTGGTCGGATGGCAAATGGGTAATAATCGTCAAAGCAGAAATAAGGTTATGAGTTTCACAGACCATAATGTGGTTGAATTCTTTCGTGATACTTTTGAGAGATATTTAGCTGAACCGATAAATGTAACTATCATTGACAAAAGATTGTGAAAAAATGTTTCGATTAATTGGAGGAATTTCAAATCTATTCTTTAGGTTCAACCAATTTCGCCAAAAGTGCACCACCGTAATAGAGTGCGATTATCGGCATGGATAGCAATAATTGAGAAACAATATCCGGCGGTGTAATAAATGCCGCCACAGTAACGGTTGCCAGAATTGCATAGCGACCGGACTTAATCCAAGTCTGGCTTGAAACCACCCCAATTTTTGACAATATCATCTGAATTACCGGAACTTGGAAGCAAAGCCCGAAGGATAGGATTATCATTGTGATAACTTTAATATAATCGGCAATTCTTCCTTGATATGTGACGCCAACGCCGCCGACGGTTTTTGCGACTTCTAAGCGCAACGAAAAATTCATAATCATTGGCATAGCGACATAATAAGCCATAGCCGCGCCGCCAATAAAAAGAATCGGTGCCATTATTAAAAAGGGCAGAAATGCATTTTTTTCGTGGCTGTATAATCCCGGCGCTATAAAGCGATACATTTGGAATGCAACAATCGGAAACGCCAAACAAATGCCACCAAAAAGCGCGATGTCCATTTGCGCAAAAAATGGCTCCATCGGTGCGGTATATATTAATGCCAAGCCTTCTTTTAGGGCCGCCTCGCCTTTTATTTGAATCGCTGCCGTTTTGTATGGAACCAATAGAAATTCCAAAATCGGTGTCCAAAAGATAAAGCAAACTACAAAACCAAGAAAAATTGCAGACACAGAAATGAATAATCGGTTTCGTAATTCGTTGAGATGATCCAAAAGTGGAGCGCGCGATGCCTCTATTGTGGCTTCATCTTGTGAAGCATGCACATTATCTTGAATTGCAGGAAGATTATCCGACATCTTCCACCTTTGTTTTCTTAATCCGCGGCTTTCGCGGCTTTTTTTCAGGAATTAATTCGGGTAATTCGTCTGCAGGACTTTCCAATTTCGGCGCGTCCGCTTCTGGCTGAAATGGCGTGTATGATTGCGAACCATAATAAGATTCACCCAAATCCGCCGCCGATTGAATTTCGCGTTTAATGTCTTCAATTGGGTTCATCGCGCGCAAAGCATCAACTTCTTTTCTTAATTCGTCTAATTCACTTTGGCGCGCCATTTCGTCAAAAGAATGACGAAAATCCGCTGCCATATTGCGCAATTTTCTGACAAACTCCCCGAGTTTTTTAAGCAATAATGGCAAGTCTTTGGGGCCGACCACTAATAGGGCGACCACACCGATAACGATCATCTCACTGAAGCCAACTTCAGGAATCATAATACCGCCTGTAAAATTGAAGTATTAAACTTTGTCTTTATCAATAATTTTGGCGTCAATTGTTGAGCCATCACTTACCCGCGGTGCATCGCTTGCAGGCTCATCATCAGCAAGGCCTTTTTTGAAGCCTTTAATGCCTTGCGCTAAATCTGTCATGATAGAAGACAATTTCCCTTTGCCCCCAAAAAAGACAATAACAATAAGAAGTATAAGGATAAGACCAAAAGGACCGGGTGCGTGCATTACAAATTCCTCTGCCACTAATTTTCGACCAATTAGCCCAAAAGTCTATGCGCTGAAAGTAGTTTTGTCACTGATTAAATTTATTTAAGGCGCATTTAGGAATAGATTTCATCAGATTTTTCAACATGCTTAACATTCCTTAACCATTTTGCAGCAAGACTGAAACGTAAATCGTGGTGATTCCCACATGCGGAGGAGTATTAAGATGCGTGCAGGTTTAGCGGTGTCAATTTTGGTTTTATCGGGGGCATTTGTTGCGGCTCCATCAATGGCGCAAAATTATTCTTCGCCTTGGATTTTCAGTGCGAGTGTTGGGACTGAAATCCCCTCAAGCGGCGCACCTATTACCGGTGCGACTTCAAATACTGTTGCGCTTTCAACATTAAACTCTAACATGACTGGAAACGGCACTTTGATTATGCGTGGTCGCAATTTTGACGATGTATATGATGCTGCTTTGACCGCAGCGGTCGAAGTTCGATATGCTTTGTCGGATTTGACGGAGGTTTTCGGGTCTTTGGGATATAAATTCTCAAATGCAAAAACTGGTGTCTCATTAGGCTGCGTTGAGCAAACGACAGCGGTCGGCACTTGTTATCAGGCCGTTACAGGTGAACTGAGCGATTTGAAGCAATACGCTCTTGAAATTGGTTATCGTCAATGGTTCGGAACCGGTCTTTTCACACCCGCAATTAAGCCATATTGGGCGGTTAGAGCTGGTGCGGTTTATACCAATAATGTCGATATGACTGCAACCACACCGGTTGGCGGCATTTCTGGTTGGAAATTATATGAAGACGGTGTGTCGCTTACTGCTGGTGCGGATTTGGGTGCGTCCTACACACTTAGTTCCAATTTTGAACTCGCGGCAGAAGTTGGCGTTCGTTATACTGATGACTTGAAAGAATATGATACTGACCTGGGCGGCATTGGTCTTGGCGCAGTTAATGATAAATCAAAAGCCGTTTCATTCCCAATTAGCGTTAGAATGCATAGCGTATTCTAGGGTGTCGCTAATGTCGAAAATAAAGGCCCCGAAAGGGGCCTTTTTATTTGCGCTCTCGAAAGCTCAATTTTTCAATTGGTTTCACAAAAGTCCCCTTAACCACCCGGTCAATATAGATACCAGGTGTATGGATAAAATCAGCTTCGATTTCCCCAGTTTCGACTATTTCCTCGACCTCGGCAATTACAAAATTTGCACACATTGCCATATCTGGGTTAGAATTTCGCGCTGTTTTTCTATAAATCAAATTCCCCTCTTTGTCCGATTTATATGCCTTAATCAAAGCCAAATCGGCGCAAAGTGACGGTTCTTCCAAATATTCTATCCCATCAAATACATGCGTGGATTTACCTTCGGCAACAATTGTGTTCACGCCGGTGCGTGTGAAGAAAGCGGGAATACCCGCGCCACCTGCTCTTATTGCTTCCGCTAATGTGCCTTGTGGCCTAAGTTCTATTTCCAAAGTTCCTGCCACAACTTGCGCGGACGCTAGTTTGTTTGTCCCGACATAGGAGGTAATAAAATGCGTTACTTGATGATCTTCAAACCAAGTTTCCAAACCAAAACCGTCACCCCCCGCGTCAAGTGCGATGAGGCGAATATTTTGAATATTGCGGCGGTCAATTTCTTTTATTAGATTTTCAGGAATCCCGCATAGGCCAAAGCCGCCAACCATGATGGTCATTCCATCATGGATAATTCCTTCAAGTGCATCTTGGCAATTCTCGAATATTTTGTTCATAGAGCCTCACTATTTAGGCCCTTTTTGGCGTATCCATTATTGTAAATCGACAACGTAATCAGCAGCTGTTTTTTCTTTTATTTCATGCAAACTTACGTCAGGCGCGGTTTCAATCAAGCGCATTGGCGCGTGGCCTTTCTTGTCAATTTCAAAAACTCCAAGATCCGTAATAACCAAATCAACCACACGAACCCCGGTCAATGGTAAAGCACAATTATGAAGTAGTTTAGATGAACCGTCTTTTGCGCAATGATCCATAACCACAACACAACGGCGGACACCTGCGACCAAATCCATCGCGCCACCCATGCCTTTGACCATTTTTCCCGGAACCATCCAATTTGCCAAATCGCCGCGTTCGGAAACTTCCATAGCGCCCAGTATCGATAGGTTAATGTGCCCGCCACGTATCATCGCGAATGAATCGGAAGATGAAAAATAAGAAGTATGCGGCAATTGCGAAATGGTTTGCTTTCCAGCATTAATTAAATCCGCATCAACTTCATCCTCAAATGGGAATGGCCCCATACCCAACATGCCATTTTCAGATTGCAAGGTTACGTGCATTCCGTCGGGTATATAATTAGCGACCAAGGTTGGAATGCCGATTCCCAGATTAACATAAAATCCATCGCGCAATTCTTTGGCGGCGCGTTTCGCCAAATCGTCTCTAGTCCAAGCCATTTTATGCCCTTTGCCTTACAGTTCTGTTTTCAATGCGTTTTTCGAAGGTCGATTGCACAATCCGATCGACATAAATCCCGGGAGTATGGATTTGATCGGGGTCTAAAGTTCCGGTTGGAACAATTTCTTCAACTTCAACAATGGTAATTGCACCCGCAGTTGCCATCATTGGGTTAAAATTACGCGCGGTTTTGCGGAAAATTAAGTTGCCTTCAGTATCTGCTTTCCAAGCCTTTACCAAGGAAATATCGGCGCGAAGCCAAGTTTCCAAAACATAAGCGTCGCCATTGAATTCTTTTAAATCTTTGCCTTCAGCGACCAAAGTTCCAACACCTGTTTTGGTGTAAAACCCGGGAATGCCTGCCCCGCCTGCCCTTATTCTTTCGGCTAAAGTTCCTTGAGGGTTGAATTCTAATTCTAACTCGCCTGAAAGATATTGGCGTTCAAATTCTTTATTTTCACCGACATAGGATGAAATCATTTTCTTGATTTGGCGGGTTTCTAACAAAAGACCCAAGCCAAAGCCATCGACACCGGCATTGTTAGAAATAGCCGTTATGCCTTTAACGCCGCTATCGCGGAGTGCGACTATTAGATTTTCAGGAAGGCCACAAAGGCCAAAGCCGCCGCACATAACAGTCATGCCGTCTTTTGGAAGTCCGGCCAATGCTGCTGCGGCATTTGGATATATTTTATTCAAATTTCTTTCCCCAGTTTGCGACAAATTATGTCACAATCAATATTTACATTGCACTGCAACATTTCGCAAGTGGATATAAGTCGAAATTGGTGAATAACAAAAAATGACCTTGCGACGTAAATCGCAAGGTCAGAACAAAAGGCAAAGAACAGGGAAACGAGGGACGGAAAGTGTTTCACTGTTCTTGGTAACATATTATTAAAGTCAAGTTGAACCGAAGCTGAACAAAATACCGCTTTCAGCACATTTTGCATCATGCAATTGAATTTCGGAAAACTTTCACTGCCCATATATTAATCACTAGCTGCACATCAATTACGCAAACACAACAAAACATGTTGTTAAACCGAAAGTCTGAATCGCCATTTTGTGCGCAACATCCTAGGGCGGGGATGCCTATTTTAATTCGATTTCTATCCAGGGAGCGCATGATGAAAAAGATTGAAGCTGTCATAAAGCCTTTCAAACTAGATGATGTCAAAGAAGCGCTGCAAGAACTGGGAATTCAGGGCATGACAATTTTGGAAGCCAAAGGCTTTGGTCGCCAAAAAGGTCATACTGAATTGTATCGCGGTGCCGAATATGTCGTTGATTTCTTGCCAAAATTAAAGCTCGAACTGGTTGTAAATGATGATCAAGCGGATGCTGCGGTTGAGGCTATTGTCAATGCTGCGCGAACTGGTCGCATAGGTGACGGCAAGATATTCGTGTCCGACATCGCCCAAGTTATTCGTATTCGCACCGGCGAAGAAGGTGCAGTCGCAATTTAATAAAGTTTTACGGAGAAAATTATGTCAAAATTTGATAAAGTAATGCAATTAATCAAAGACGAAGACGTTCAATACGTTGATTTTCGTTTCACTGATTCACGCGGTAAATTACAACACGTGACTTTTGATGTCGGTATGATTGATATCGATACGCTTGAAGAAGGTATCATGTTTGACGGTTCGTCAATCGCTGGTTGGAAAGCAATCAATGAATCCGACATGGTTATGATGCCTGACCCTGATTCAGTCACAATTGACCCGTTTTATCAACAAACCACTTTGGCGATTGTATGCGACATTCTTGAGCCTGGCACTTTGAAACCTTACAATCGTTGCTCTCGCGGTATGGCGAAAAAGGCAGAAAATTACCTTAAATCAACTGGAATCGGCGACACCGCTTATTTTGGCCCTGAAGCGGAATTCTTTGTTTTTGATGACGTTCGTTGGTCAACTGACCCACATGCAACTGGTTATGCGTTCGATTCAACTGAATTGCCTGCTAATACCGGCAAAGTTTATGAAGGCGGCAATATGGGTCACCGTCCTGGCCCTAAAGGTGGTTATTTCCCTGTTCCACCAATCGATTCTTTGCAAGATATGCGCGGTGAAATGCTTGCAACCATGAAAGAACTTGGTTTAGAGCCTGAGAAACATCACCATGAAGTTGCGCCCGCTCAACACGAATTAGGTTTGAAATTCCAAACCTTGGTGAAAATGGCGGATTTCCAAAATCTTTATAAATATGTCATTCACAATGTTGCCGCTGCGTGGGGCAAAACCGCCACTTTCATGCCTAAACCTATGTTCAAAGACAATGGTTCGGGTATGCACGTTCACCAATCAATCTGGAAAGGCGGCAAGCCTTTGTTTGCAGGCGATAAATATGCCGATCTTTCACAAGAATGCCTATGGTATATCGGCGGTATCATTAAACACGCAAAAGCAATTAACGCTTTCTCTAATTCGTCAACCAATTCGTATAAACGTTTGGTCCCCGGTTATGAAGCGCCGGTATTGCTTGCTTATTCTGCACGCAACCGTTCAGCTTCAATTCGTATTCCATATTCAACATCACCTAAAGCAAAACGTCTTGAAGCACGTTTCCCGGATGCGATCGGCAATATGTATTTGACTTTCACCGCCCTTTTGATGGCCGGTCTTGATGGTATCATCAATAAAATTGATCCAGGCGCGTCTTTTGACAAAGACCTTTATTCCTTGCCACCGGAAGAATTGGCTGGTGTTCCGACTGTTGCTGCTTCTTTGGATGAAGCATTGGCTTCTTTGGACGCGGACCGCGAATTCTTGAAAGCCGGCGGCGTTATGGATGACGATTTCATTGACGCTTATATCGAACTTAAGAAAGAAGAGTGTGATCGCCTTAATCTTCATCCGCATCCGGTTGAATTCGAAATGTATTATAAAGCCTAATCTCTTTAGTAATAATAATCAGACCCCGCCTTCAAAGCGGGGTCTTTTTTTTGCGCTATTTACAGTTGTAACACAATCTTAACGCGTGTAATATATGATTCACCTGTCGTCTCCAAAAAAGCGACGACAGGTAAACCGCTGTCTTACTGGAATTGGCCTTTCCCTGCCCCCGCAAATAGGAAAGCAATTCACGCGGGTGGGTTATTACTCACCCGCATTTTTTTATGAATGACAAGTTTGTAACACCAAAGCCAAAATTGTTATTGAACCATAATTAAAACGACCATTTTTTGTCATAACAAAATCCTAAACCGCCGAAATGCGATGTTTTCGCATATTTTTGGAGGGTTTAATGAAATCGGTTCTTTTGAACACTAGTATTTTGGCGACTTTGGCGATTCCATCAATTTTGTTCGCACAAGATGCCCCGGCTACAAACAATGAAAACGGCAGTCAGGAAGTGATTATCGTCACTGGCACCGGCACAAGGCAGACGCAGACCTTAAAAGCAAAAGCACTCGAAATTAAAGCACCAGGGACAAGCCCAATCAAATTGGTCGAAAGATTGCCGGGTGTGAATTATTCAGGCGCCGACGCAATGGGTGCTTATGAATGGGCGGTTCGAATTAATATTCGTGGCTTCCAACAACAACAAATGGGCTTCACTTTGGACGGTATCCCGTTGGGTGATATGTCTTATGGCAATTTCAACGGGCTTCACATCTCACGCGCACTGATTTCCGAGAATTTGGCTGAAGCAAAACTTTCGCAAGGCGCGGGTCTATTAAGCACTAATTCGACGTCAAATCTTGGCGGCACTTTGCAATTCACTTCGAAAGCGGCATCGACTGAACGCAAAACTACTGTCGCAATTTCCGGTGGCGATACTTCATTGGTTCGTATTTTCGGGCGTTTTGATTCCGGCGCGATTGAAGGAATGGGTAATTTACGTTTCTATATTTCCGGCATGTCAAATGAAATGGAAAAATGGAAAGGCAATGGAAAACAAAAACAAAAACAATTGAATGCCGGTTTTAATTTTCCTCTTGGCTCAGGCGAATTAAGCGGCCTCTATACAAATTCGCAAAGACGCGAAGCGGATTATCAGGATTTGTCAAAAGAGATGATTAGTCGTTTAGGCTATGATTGGGACAATTTTGCACCTGATTGGGCTTTGGCACAAAAAGTGGCGGACATTGGCAATAATCGCGGCGATATCGGCGCACCGGTGACGGATGCAAGCGCTGGTACGGTCTATCCTTCACCAATCGCAACTATTGACGATGCTTATTATGATGCGTCTGGACTTCGTGACGACGAATTAATGCGCATTGGCTATAAGACAGAATTAGCCAATGGATTGAAATTTGACGGTTCAATTTACCATCACAATCAAGAAGGCCAAGGTCTTTGGTTTACACCTTATGTAAGCCCCTTCTCTTTTGGGGGCGGAACAGTAGGGATTACTTCACCGATTTCGGTACGTACAACCGAATATGATATGAATAGATTGGGCGCATTCGCGTCTTTGTCATATCAGTTCGGCGAACACGAAATCGAAGGCGGTTTATGGGTTGAAAAAAATGATTTTAATCAAGCACGCCGCTTTTATGCAAATACTCGTATCGCGCCAAATGATGTGATGAAGTTCCAACGCGGCGCATTTGCGACCCAATGGGAATTTGATTATGAAATCGAAACCATGGTCTTCCATTTACAAGACACTTGGCGCTTGAATGACCAATTGAAATTGCAAGCCGGTTTCAAATCGATGCGCATTGATAATTTCGGTGATGCAATTATTAATAATTGGGTCGCCCCAGTAGCAGGCAGTGATGCTGACCTTAAGGGAACAATTCGCTCTCAAGATACATTCTTGCCGCAGGTTGGTTTCACTTATGAATTGTCAAAAAACTATCAATTCTTCGGTTCATATACTGAGAATATGCGTGCATTTGATTTAGGCGCATTTTCAAATCGTTCTGTAATTTCTTTTGAAGCCATTAAGCGTCTTACTAACCCAGAATCTTCGAAAACCCTCGAGGGCGGACTTCGTTTCCGTGGCCCAAATTTCCAAGGTGTTGCAGCGGCATATTTAGTTAAGTTTGACGACCGTCTATTGGGTATTCGCCAGGGTTCGGGCATTCAAGGCAATCCAAGCATTATCTCAAATGTCGGCGGCGTTGAAACCAAAGGCTTTGAGCTTGCAGGAAATTATAAATTCACTAAGGAACTTAGCCTTTATGGGTCTTATTCTTTGAATAATTCTGAATATGAAGACAATGTTGTGGATGCCACAGGTGCGATTTTGCAAGCAACCAAAGGCAAGACCGTAGTAAATGCGCCAAAACACCTCTTCAAAACCGACTTGAGCTATGACAATGGCAGCTTCTTCACAAGCATAAGCGCCAATTATACTGGCGAAAGAGAAAGCACTTTCGAAAATGTCGGCGGGAAAATTGATGCATATACTTTGGTGGATTTTTCCATTGGGTATCGTCTCAATAATTCAGAATTTTTGAAAGGTTTTGAAGTTCAATTGAATGTCAATAATCTATTTGATGAGCAATATATTTCGTCAATCGGCACAAATGGCTTTTCTGCTAGAGTTGTCGCGCCGACACCCGACAAAGAGCCGGACCAAACTTTTATGGTTGGTGCCCCTCGCCAAGTATTTGTGACACTTCGCAAATCATTTTAATCAACAGGCGGTGCAAGGCAACTTGCACCGCCGCAATTTTTGGGGATGAAAATGCAGAAAAATCGTCGTGAACTATTACAACTTGCAGCAATGACCGCGTCAATGAGTGCTTTGTCTCGAGAGGCTTTGGCAAAATCATCGAACAAGGGAATTAGCCGCATTGCATGGGGTTCGTGTGCCAAACAAGATAAGGATCAGCCAATTTGGGGAGCAATTTTGGACAAAAATCCTGACTTATTCCTTTTTATTGGCGATAATATTTATGCCGATACTCGCGATCCGAAGGTGATGGCAGATAAATATGCCATGCTCGCTGCTAAACCAGAATTCAAAAAGATCCGTGAAAAAGTGCCTTTTCTCACTATCTGGGACGATCATGATTATGGCGAAGATGATTCTGGCATTGAATACCCAATGAAAGAAGAAAGCCGCCGCCAATTTTGCGACTTTTGGGGTGTGCCTTTAAATAGTGAAAGACGGACAAGGCCAGACGGAATTTATCATGCTGAAGTTTTTGGTTCCGACGGGCAAAAAGTTCAAATCATTCTTCCGGATTTGCGCTTTAATCGCACGCCAATCAAAAAAATGGATTTGGGCGGCAAAGATTATCGCGCATGGGCCAAGGAACTCGCGGACAAAGGACTAGAAGTGCCTGGTCCCTATGATCGCATGCCAGAAACAGAAGCGACAATGCTTGGTGCATCGCAATGGAAATGGTTGGAAGCGCAATTTCAAAAAAAGGCGGATGTTCGTATTCTCGCATCAAGCCTGCAGGTTCTTGCCGATTTCGCAGGTTGGGAAGGTTGGATTAATTACAATAACGACCACCAAAGGCTTTTTGAAACGATAAGGAAACATCACGCGAATGGCCTTATTTGTATTTCAGGGGACACACATTATGGCGAAATATCGCGTCTTGATGTTAATACGCCGTATCCGATTTGGGATTTTACCTCTTCCGGAATTACCGAAGTTTGGCCGGTTACACCACCCAATGCACGACGTGTTGGTGAAGTTTATCGTGACCGCAATTTCGGCTTGATAGACATTAATTGGAAAAAACGTGACCTTGAAGTAAAAATCTGTGGCGAAAATGGCGATGTCAAACTTTCGCAAATTGTGCCAATTAATAGTTTGAGAGTATAAAATACCCGTTATCAGTCGCGGCTTAATAGTCGCGACTT
The DNA here is from genome assembly GCA_041917055.1 of Hyphomonadaceae bacterium. Lineage (GTDB taxonomy): Bacteria > Pseudomonadota > Alphaproteobacteria > Caulobacterales > Aquidulcibacteraceae > Pseudaquidulcibacter. Next base: position 129,048 of record JAYRYJ010000004.1, on the reverse strand, counting down.
CTTCCTTAAAGAAGAAATGATGCAATATCAGGGGAATATTTTTCCGCACCACTATTGCAATAGCGTCGCATTATACCCAAATCATTGCGAACAGTGCCGGGCCCCTCTGATGGTTTTCCATGATGTCGGAGCTGTAATTAATTACAACGGAGAATATTATGGACGCACTGTTCCTAGGGACGCCACTATGGCTGTGGCTTGGTTTTATCGCATTTGTTGGCTTTCTTTTAGTTTTGGATCTGGGCATTTTTGCGCCTAAAAACAAAGAAATTAATATTAGACATTCAATTCTAATGTCGATTTTCTATATCAGCATCGGACTATTATTTGCGGTTTTTGTTGCGCAACAATTGGGTCAAGAAAAGGCGATACTTTATGTGACGGGCTTCATTATCGAAAAAACCCTCGCAATCGATAATGTCTTTGTGATTGCGATGATTTTTACATATTTCAATGTCCCTCAAAAATATCAGCATCGTGTCCTTTTTTATGGCATATTAGGTGTATTGATTTTGCGCGGGATAATGATTGGGTTTGGCTCTGTAATTGTCGCAAATTTTGGCTGGGTATTGTATTTATTTGCGGCGTTTTTGATATTCACGGGCATCAAAATGTTTTCGCCGGATAGCCACGGATTTTCTCTTGAAGACAGCAAAATTCTTAAATGGGTGAAATCGCGAATAAAAGTAACGCCAGAACTCGAAGGTGAAAAATTCATTGTAAAACGTGATGAAGGAAACGGGCGTATCGCCACTTTTGTCACGCCATTATTTCTAGCGCTTATAATGGTTGAATTTGTGGATTTGATATTCGCTTTGGATTCTATACCGGCGATTTTCGCGATTACAACCGATCCCTTTATTGTTTATACGTCAAATATATTTGCAATTTTGGGATTGCGGGCACTTTATTTCGCTTTGGCGGCACTGATTGATAGATTCAAATATTTGAAGCAGGCTTTGGCGATATTACTAATTTTTATTGGTTCAAAAATATTTGTCGCGGATATGTTGGGTCTTTCTAAATTCCCTCCGGCGGTGTCTCTGGGCGTAACATTTACAATCCTAGCAGGTGGAATAATTTGGTCTTTGGTGAAAACCAAATCTAAAAATCCGACAATTTCATAATTTATCCACCTATTTTTGTTATGATTTTTCAAAAATGGTGGGAAATATGAAACGTGTTCTTATTTTGACTTCGCTTTTTGCTTTGACGGGTTGCGTTACTGTCAATCGTGACCCGCCAAAAAAGCTAAGCGATGCTTGTGCGATTTTGGACGAAAAGCATAAATGGGATGACTATGTTTTTGCCGCTTCCTATAAGTGGAAAGTGTCACCAGGAACAATTCTTTCGATAATGAAACAAGAAAGCGGGTTTCGCCACAATGCCATTCCTGTGGATGCCAAAGGAAAGCCGCTTTCAAGTGCCTTAGGGTATTCTCAAGCGCTTGATGGAACATGGAAAGATTATGTGAAAGAAAACGGCGACGCAAAACGCAAAGACTTCAATGATAGCGCCGATTTCATTGGGTGGTATGCTGATAAAATGGAAAAACAGACAAAAATACCTAAATCAGATACCTATAATCTCTATCTTGCGTTCCACGAAGGCGCAGGTGGATATAAAAAGGGCACTTATAAGAATAAATCCTGGCTATTGGGGGTCGCCTCTAAAGTTGATAATCAGGCGCAGGTTTATGATCAGCAATTATCAAAGTGCGAAAAGAAAAAAATGAAGAAATTTGTGAAAATGGCTGATAATTAAATATATCTGCCTGTTTTTCGGTATCATTTCTTTTCATTCTATGGTTTGCCAATGATATGGAAACCGATAATTTAGCCCCTACACACGACCAATTATTCAATGCGCTAATTTTGCGTGATAAGACCTATGACGGTTTTGCATGGGTATGCGTTAAAACCACCAAGATTTATTGCAAATTATCATGCAGCGCGCGAAAACCCCTACGTGACAATGTTGAATTTGTATTTTCTTGTGAAGAAGCGAGGCAAAAAGGCTATCGCGAATGTAAATTATGTCGCCCAAATCAGATCCAAACACTTCAGAACTTAACAAAACAATTGTTGGAAGTGATTGACGAAAATCCTGAAAAATATTGGCGCAATTCTGATTTAAAAAAAATAGGAATAGACGAATCAAGCGCTAGGCGGACATTCCGTAAAGATTTAGGTATAAGTTTTATAGAATACACAAGGCAAAAGCGACTGGCATTGGCAATCAGTCGCATGAATGAAGGCGGGCGATCCATTGATGCGCAATTGGACGCTGGTTTTGAATCTGCATCCGGATTTCAAGAGGCAATTAAAAAATCTTTTGGCACAAACCTATCAGAGATAAAGGCTAAAGAATTTCTAAGCGCGGCATGGTTCGAAACGCCAATCGGACCAATGCTTTGCATTGTTAATGGAGACGGTTTGCATCTCTTAGAATTTGCCGAGCGGAAAGGCCTCGCTAAAGAATTGCAAATAACATTGGACAAAATTGCGCCAATTGTTTTTCAAAACCATGACTATCATGATACAGTCAAAACTCAATTAAGTGAGTATTTTGAGGGTCTTAGAAAGGAATTCGATTTGAAAATAGCACAATGGGGCACGCAATTTGAAAAAGCGGCATGGCAGCAATTGTCTCAAATTCCGTATGCAACTACAAAATCTTATTCACAGCAAGCACAATCAATAGGAAATGAAAAAGCAGTTCGCGCAGTTGCACGCGCAAATGGTAAGAATAAAATCGCAATTATTATTCCCTGCCACCGCGTCATCGGTGCTGATGGCGACCTTACCGGTTATGGGGGGCAGATTTGGCGCAAACAATGGCTATTAAACCACGAGAAAAAATATGGCACACCTTTCACAGATTGAAAAAGCTAAACATTTCCATTCGCTTCATGTCAAAGGCAATCCATTAATCCTTACAAATATTTGGGATGTCGGTAGCATGAAATTGGCGATTGCCAATGGCGCAAAGGCTATTGCGACCGCAAGTGCCGCTGTATCTGCGGCGAATGGCTTTCAAGATGGCGAGAATATGCCAGTTGATATCATTTTTGAATTGGCCAGAAAATTGGTTCTAAGCACCGAGCTTCCTATATCGATAGATTTTGAATCAGGTTTTGCGACAACTAACGAACAATTGAGCGCCAACTTCAATAAACTAATCGATATTGGCATTGTTGGATGTAATCTTGAAGATACCGACCATGATGAAGGAAAAATGTTCGACTTAAGAATCGCCTCGGATCGCATAGCGGCTGCGCGAACGGTATGTGCACGCAAGATGAATCATTTCTTTATAAACGCCCGCATTGATTGCTTTCTATCACCAGGCGCAAAATCCCAATCGGAACTACAAGAGGAAACTCTTGAGCGAGCCAAAGCCTATAAAAAAGCCGGTGCCAGCGGGATTTTCGTCCCAATGCTTTATGATTGGGATTTTATCGCCAAATTGGTTAAAACAGCCAAACTGCCTATCAATATTATGGGTGGTCCAAAAGATTTTAATCTAATCATGGCTAAATCCGCGGGTGTTTCGCGCGTTTCCTATGGCCCTTATCCTTATCGTACGGCAATGGCGGCCTTTGAAGAGTATGCATCTGAATTAACATATTAGGTTTAAACACTATCCATGCGTTAAAAATCGGATGTATTTCTTCAATTTAACTTGACAATACCGCGATTTTCGCGCCAATTGGCACAAAAGAGGAAATTAATGGAAAAGCAGTTAAATTTGAGCACCACAACTTTATTGTTGCTTCAAAAGTTGAATTCGGAAGAACGTCTCTTAAATAGGGTATTCAACTCGCCAACTGAGTTTGAGTTTATTCCAAGTTACACTACAAACGGTATTGATTTATTAGAGTACGAAGCTAAAGTATTCGCAAATGCCAAATTGGGATAAAATTTTACGTGAAATTGCTAAAGAACTGGTAATTTTCAAAAGAGACCACGAAAATGACGGGTTGGGTGAGTTCGCAAATACGCAAGCACTTCAGAAAGTGCGAAACAAATATTTTGAGCGATTAAAAAAATACACTAAGCGAAATACGATTTGCTATTATTCAGGATTTTTGACTAAGCCGAATAATGACTTGGTTATGATAAATGACGAAGATACAAATGCGTTTATGTTATGCATGAATGGCTTGGAATGGGACTCAGGTTTGGATATTGTCCTTCACACTCCGGGCGGGGATATTCACGCAACTATCGCATTAATCGAATATTTAAGAAGTAAATTTGGTAATAATATACGCGCAATAGTGCCTCAAATTTCTATGTCTGCCGGCACAATGATTGCTTGTTCTTGCAAAGAAATTGTGATGGGAAACCAATCCAGTTTGGGCCCTGTTGACCCGCAATTTGGTAGGATTGCCGCCGCAAACATGCTAAACGAGATAAATAAAGCTCGGCAAGAAATAATCGAAAATCCGAACTTGAGCTTATTTTGGAACCCGATTCTTTCTCAAGTTTACCCATCATTTATTGAAAGGTGCAAACAAGCTCTACATGACTCCAAAGAATATTTTTCAAAATCCCTTAGAAACAATATGTTTTCAGAGTTAGATTTGGAAGAACAGGATGCACGTGTCGAAAGTATCACCGAAATCTTTACAAATGCCACAGGAAAGGCACATAACACCCATTTGGGGATCAACCGCTGTAAAGAAATACAATTAAAAATTACCCCAATAGAAGAAGACCAAACGCTTCAAGATCTAGTTCTGACTTTGCATCACTGCTATATGCACACATTCAATTTGACGGGGATCGTGAAAATTGTGGAAAATCATTTGGGTATGCATTACATAAAGGTTGCTCAAGTCTAGGAGTTTTCACACCGCTTTTGCAGGAATAATCGTCACACTTTCCCCGCAACCACATGCATCAGTTTGATTTGGATTCCGAAACACAAATTTCGAATGAAACTTATTGGTTTCGACATCAATTTGCGTTCCAATAAGAAATAATACGGCATTTGCGGCAATGAGGATTGAGACGTCTTTATCCGTCACCAATTCGTCCAATGCGTCGCGAATATCGCAATATTCCAGCACATATTCCATACCGGCACAACCGCCATTTTTTACACCAACACGCAAATATGGCATTTCCGATTTGGCCATAATTTCTTTAATGCGAAGTGCTGCCGCATCGCTTAAAGTAACAATTTTCGGTCGCTCTCTAGCCATATTAAAACATATTCAAAATAAGACGCGCCTCGTCGGACATATTGTCTTTAGTCCATGGCGGGTCAAAAGTTATTATTGCTTTGGCGGATTTTACGCCCTCAACAGTCAATGCTGCCTGTTCGATTTCAGCAGGGATAATTTCTGCTGCGGGGCACGCGGGGGCGGTTAAAGTCATTGTAATATCAACATGACCCTCATCATTCAAATCGACTTTATAAATAAGCCCCAATTCATAGACATCGACGGGAATTTCCGGGTCGTGCACGGTCTTAAACGCCGCGATTAAATCATTGCCGATGCGTTCTTGTTCTGAATTAAGGGCGGTGCTTTCTAAGGTCATGTTTTTATCTAAGTAATTGAATTGCTTTATCAAGAGCGTGAAGGAAAATGTCGATTTCGTTTTCTGTATTATATATCCCAAAACTGGCGCGTGCCGTGGCGGCAACACCGAATCTTTGCATTAATGGTTGTGCACAATGGTGCCCAGCGCGAATTGCAACACCATATTTGTCCAATATTTGTGAAATATCGTGCGGATGAATGCCATCAATGGCGAAGGTTAAAATAGGGGCTTTGCCCCGCGCCTCACCGATTATGCGCAGATTATTGCGTTTGCGGATTTCTTCTTGTGCGATTTCATAAAGTCTCTTTTCATGGGCATATGCCGCCTCGCGGTCAATTGAATTCATAAAATTTAACGCCACATTAAGGCCGACCGCTTCGGTAATCGGGGGCGTTCCGGCTTCAAATCTGAAGGGTGCTTCGTTAAAAGTGATTTCGGATTTCGAAACGTGCTCGATCATTTCGCCGCCGCCCAAAAACGGTGGCAATTCGTTCAAAATATCGGCTTTACCGTAAAGAACACCAATCCCAGATGGGCCGTATAATTTATGCGACGAAAACACATAAAAATCACAATCAATGGCCTTTACATCCACTTTTTCATGAACAATGCCTTGCGAACCATCAATAAGAACTTTTGCGCCCTGCGCATGTGCCAATTGCGTGATTTCTTCAATCTCAAGTCTTGTTCCCAAGACATTGGAAATATGAGCAATTGCCACCATTTTTGTCTTTGCACTTAACAGGCTTTTAAAATGCGATAGATCTAAGCTGCCATCTTCGTTTATATTAGCAAAGTTCAGTTTAAGCCCTTTCCGCTTTGCCAACATATACCAAGGAACAATATTTGCGTGGTGTTCAAGTTCGGTAATGATAATCTCATCACCCGCACTCAAGGTCTCACCAAACGAATATGCAACCAAATTAATTGCTTCGGTCGCGCCTTTGGTGAAAACTATTTCATTGTCATTCGCACCAATGAATTTGGCGACCTTGGCGCGCGAGGCTTCATAGGCAGCGGTCGCCTCATTTGATAAAGTATGAATACCACGATGCACATTAGCGTATGAAGCGCGCATAAAATCACTCATGGCATTAATAACGCATTCCGGCTTTTGCGCGCTTGCGGCACTATCGAGATAAACCAATGGCTTGCCGTTTATTTCGCGGCCTAAAATCGGGAATTGGGCACGGATTTGGGCGATGTCAAAAGTCATGACACTATTTCCCCTAATCGCTTCTCCAGGCGCGCGATCAGTTTTTCGTGCAAAGCTTCATCCTCGAAATTGTCAAATACTTGACTAAGGAATGCATTTGTCAAAACTTGCTTTGCAATCTTTTTTGAAATGCCGCGTGATTGCATATAAAAAAGCGCAGTTTCATCAAGCGCACCGACGGTATTAGCGTGCGAACATTCGACATCATCAGCATATATTTCAAGGCAAGGCTTTGAATAAATTCGTGCGCCTTCTTGTAACATTAGTCCGCGATGTTGCATATTACCAATAGTCTTTTGGGCTTCTTTATCGACTTCAATTTTACCTTGAAAAACTGCTTGGCCCCTATCACCTACTATACCGCGAATATTTACACTGCTTTTGCATTCCGGTTCTTGATGATTTATATAAACAGATAAATCCAAGTGTTGTTTGTCTATCAAATATGCACCATTGATTTGCGCATGCGAGCCTTTTTCATTTAGGTAAACAGCCAAATCGTGACGCGAAATTTTGCTTCCATTCCACATGCCATGAAACGAATAATTTGCATTTGCATCTATAAAAACTCGATGCCGAAAAAATGATATTTGAGATTCGTTAGAATTAAAAAACAAATGAGTTAGTTGTGATCCCTCAGCCATTGCTATTGTGAAATGACAAGTTCCAAATCCACCGTTTTCCTCTATTTCCTCATATAGAATAATATTCGAATTTTTGCCGATTACTAATTCCAATTGAACCTTTGTATTCGCGCCGTGCCGGATTCTGATTTTGTGATCAGCATTAGGAGGAATAATTATTGTATTGCCACTATTCGCCATTCCGCTTGATAAAATATCAATGGGAGGAGCAAATTCCTCAATATTTGGATTAAAGGTTTTTATCTTGTTGGGCTTTGGATCTTTCAGTTCTTTGGCTACAATACCGTCATCGCATACGTGGATGTCTAAATCATAATCGCTATCGGCCTCGAAAACCGCAAATAAAGCGGCAGCATCGATTTCCATTTCTAACGCTTTTGAAATGTCGAAATAATGAAAATCTTCGCTCTTTCGCTTTGGCAAACCGTTTGCCTTAAAAAACTCGCGCGCCTTGTTACCGGCGTTTGTATCTGCGAAGTTCTCTAAAACCGCATCACTCAACATTATGCGGCCTCATATCTATCATAGCCCGATTTTTCGAGTTCGAGCGCGAGTTCAGGCCCACCCGTTTCGATAATTCGGCCATTTACCAAAACATGGACTTTATCGGGTTTGATATAATCCAAAAGCCTTTGATAATGGGTAATTACAAGCATTGAGCGATTTGGTGCACGCATAAAATTCACACCTTCGGAAACAATACGCAATGCATCAATATCAAGGCCACTATCGGTTTCGTCCAAAATCATGAATTTTGGCTCAAGCAAGGCCATTTGGAAAATTTCCATGCGCTTCTTTTCGCCACCCGAAAAACCGACATTAAGCGGGCGTTTTAGCATTTCGTCTTCAATCTTCAGGCGCTTTGCCGCTTCGCGCGCTATTTTCATAAATTGTGGCACACTAAGTTCTTCCTCGCCACGATATTTTCGCTGTTCATTCAATGCAGTACGAATAAAAGTTAATGTAGGCACACCGGGGATTTCCAATGGGTATTGGAAGGATAAGAACACCCCTTCAGCAGCGCGAGCTTCAGGCTCAAGACCCAAAATATCCTTGCCATTAAGGGTTACAGAACCGCCGATAATCTCATAATTCGGACGACCGGAAAGCGCATAAGACAGGGTCGATTTCCCCGCCCCATTCGGCCCCATAATGGCATGAACTTCACCATCAGGAATTTCCAAAGAAAGCCCGTTTATAATTTGCTTGCCGTCGATTTGAACTTGGAGGTTATTTATTTTTAGCATATCGTTTCCTATATACAGCTGCCATGAAATGCGCATACGTATATTAAAGCGCCAATCATAAAAAAGTGAATTGACGCTGGCAATGCGCCGAGCAATGAAATAAATCCACTAGTCTTTGACTTCTGGAAGCAAAAAATAACGCAAATAACCCAAATTAGAAAAGTGGAAGCAGCGAGCCAGGCAGAAGTTTTTTGGGAAAGGTAAATTCTGGTCAATCCCCAATAAGTAGCCTGAAAAAAACCTGAGAACGCTGCAAAAATTACAGAAATTACAGGTAGCATGTTGTAAAGCGATTTTCTAAAATTGCTCATCCCACACTCCCCTCAAGCGAGATTGCGACCAATTTTTGCGCTTCGACCGCAAATTCCATTGGGAGTTTTTGCATTACTTCGCGAACAAAACCATTCACCAATAATGCGGTTGCCGCCTCTTCATTTAGGCCGCGTTGACGGCAATAGAAAAGCTGATCTTCACCTAATTTTGTGGTGGTTGCTTCGTGCTCAAAGACGGCACTGAGGCACGAATTCTCAATATAAGGCACGGTATGCGCGCCGCATTTTGAACCAATAAGCAAACTATCGCATTGCGTGAAATTGCGCGCATTTTTGGCATTTTTGTGGGCACTAACAAGGCCGCGATAAGTTTGGTTCGATACCCCCGCCGAAATCCCTTTCGAGATAATGCGTGACGAAGTATTACGCCCCAAATGAATCATTTTTGTGCCGGTATCGGCCTGTTGATGATTATTGGTTACAGCAATTGAATAAAATTCCCCGACACTTTCATCGCCGCGCAAAATACAAGACGGATATTTCCAAGTAACCGCCGAGCCGGTTTCAACTTGGGTCCAAGAGACTTTAGAACCCTTGCCACGACAATCAGCGCGCTTGGTCACGAAATTATAAATTCCGCCCTTGCCGTTTTCATCGCCCGGATACCAATTTTGCACCGTGGAATAACGAATTTCAGCACCATCAAGCGCAACCAATTCAACCACGGCTGCATGAAGTTGGTTTTCATCACGTTGCGGCGCGGTACAGCCTTCAAGATAAGAAACATAGGAATTATCATCGGCAATAATCAAAGTGCGTTCAAATTGCCCGGTATTTTGCGCATTAATGCGGAAATAAGTCGATAATTCCATCGGGCAACGCACTCCTTTGGGAATATAGACAAAGGTGCCGTCGGTGAAGACCGCGCAATTTAATGTCGCATAAAAATTATCGGTTTGCGGCACAACCGAACCCAAATACTGGCGCACCAAATCAGGGTAATCGTGAACGGCTTCTGAAATCGAGCAGAAAATCACGCCTTTTTCATTTAATTCTTTACGGAAAGTTGTGGCAACCGAAACACTGTCAAATACCGCATCAACCGCGATTTTTGGCGCACCTTTTACACCCGCCAAAACTTCTTGCTCACGCAATGGAATACCAAGTTTTTTATAGGTTTCCAAAAGCTTGGGATCAACTTCATCAAGCGAGTTCAATTCCGGCTTTTGTTTGGGCGCAGCATAATAATGAATGTCTTGGAAATCAATTTCAGGATAATTGACCATCGCCCATTTTGGCTCTTCCATTTGTTTCCAACGCGCAAAAGCCTGTAAACGCCATTCCAGCAACCATTCGGGTTCATTCTTTTTGGCGGAAATGAAACGAATAATATCCTCGTTCAAACCTTTTGGCGCGGTTTCGGATTCAATATCAGTGACAAAGCCATATTTGTATTTATCGGCCTCAAGTGCTGCGACCGTGTCAATGGTTTCTTTGTCTATGCCTTCCTTATAAGTCACGCTGCCCTCCTAGTTTGGAGGTTATAGGCTTTTTGGATTGCCGATAAAATCGTCCTCACTTCATCAATCGTGTTTTTATAACCAAACGACACGCGAATGAAATTTTCCGAGAAATTCTTATCTAAATTCAAAGCAGAAATTGCGCGTGAGGTTTTCGCAGAACCACTTGAACAAGCCGAACCGGACGAAACCGCAATCCCTTCAAGGTCAAGAAATATCAAAAGCGCTTGTGCATTAATATTTGGAATTGCAAAACACGATGTATTTGCGATGCGAGGTGCACTTTGGCCGATGATCATTGCATTTGGGAAAGCAGTGATTAATTGATTTTCAAATTCATCACGAATGGCACTTATTTCCTCATTTTCGGCATAGAAATCGGTTTGGGTTATTGCAGACGAAAATGCGGCAATCGCCGGGGCATTTTGCGTTCCTGAACGCATTCCTTTTTCTTGACCGCCGCCTTCACGCCCTAAATATGGGTCAATTCCCGCCGCATAAACCAAAGCACCAACACCGATTGGTGCGCCGATTTTGTGGCCTGAAACAAACAGATAGTCACAATAAGGCACAATTTCAGATATTTCTATTTTTCCTAATGCCTGCACAGCATCGACCAAAATCATACCGCGTTTTGAGCGAACAATATTTGATGCACTTTTGATATTTTGAATAATTCCGGTCTCATTATTGACCGCCATCATCAATACTAAGGGTTTTTCAATATTCGAAACCGCATATTCAAGCCAATCAATGTCATACTCGCCATCGGATTTTAAGGGGATAAATCGCGCATTCGGAAACCGACTTGAAGCGTATTTATAGACGCAATCATGTTCGACCGCGCCAATAAATACGCCGCCCCATTCCAAAATTGCCGCACTTTCAATTGCCAATTGCGCAGCTTCGGTCGCGCCGGAAGTGAAAACCAATTGCCCCGAAATATTGCCCAAAGCAGCAGAGATGTTGGCACGCGAATTTTCAATTATGCGGCGCAAATTTTGCCCGTTTTTATGAATAGAACTAGGATTACCCGCTATTTCCATACATTCAAGCATTGCATCGCGCGCGCACTTTCTAAGTGGCACATTGGCATTATAATCAGCATATATTAGATTATTCGAAAGTGTCATTCTGATGCGGGATATAATTGGCTTATTCTGTCATTGACAATATCATCAAGTGTAACATTTTTCAAAAAACCATGAATATGAACAGTCAAGGCCGCCCATAAATCATGCGCAACGCATTTAGTTGTTCGCCCGCCACATGCGCCCGTCTCAGAATCATCACACGCGGTCGCCTTTATCGGTTCATCGACAGCGAAAATAACACTTGCAATGTCTATGTTTTCGATGTTTTTCGCCAATCTATAGCCGCCATTTGGACCGCGACGCGCTTTAACAAGGCCATTTCGGCGCAGTTTGGCAAATAATTGCTCAAGATAAGATAGCGAAATAGTTTGCCGCGTCGCAATTTCCGCCAAAGATACCGTCCCTTCGGCATTTGCATTCTGTGCAAGGTCTATAAGTGCCATGACGGCGTATCTGCCTTTTGTAGATAATTCCATTAATTCGCCTGTATTCTGCTATGTGTAAAAAAATTGGCTTTTGGGATTTAGTCTGTGCTAAACAATGACTTATTAGTATTTCCGACTAAACAAGTCAAGAATTGGAAGCAAAATGGCTGAATTAATTTTATCGGGTCCCGCTGGACGTATTGAGGCACGTTACAATCAATCAGAAGTCGAGGGTTCTCCAATTGCACTGATATTGCATGGTCACCCGCGCGCGGCAAGTTCAATGCAAGACAGGGTTGCCGTTATGATGCATAAATTGTTTCACGATCGCGGTTTTTCGACTTTGCGTTTCAACTTTCGAGGTGTCGGTAAATCGCAAGGTTCGTTTGACAATGGCATTGGCGAATTAGCCGATGCCGCCGCCATGCTTGATTGGTTGCAAGGCATTAATCCCAATACCAAATTCACATGGGTTGCGGGTTATTCATTTGGCGCCTATATCGCATTACAATTATTGATGCGCCGCCCTGAGATTGATGCTTTTATTGCAGTTGGAACGCCTTGCAACCATTATGATTTATCTTTCCTTGCGCCTTGCCCATCTTCCGGCATGATGTTTTATGGTTCAAATGATTTGGTTTCACCTCCGATTGAAGTTGAGCGCGCGGTTACAAAAATCCGTACACAAAAAGGTGAAGAAGTCGAATGGGAAGAAATTCCTGGTGCTGACCATTTCTTTAAAGATCAATTGGGCCTGTTACGCGACCGCGCAAGCGCTTATATCGACAAAACCATGGCGCAACCAAGGAAGCCACAGGCGACCGGAAGACGGTAAGCGAACTACCATATATATCGAAAGACAAAACATCTGCGTTTCTAAACGAAATGTTAGAATCGCCCCGCTTGTATTGCGAATAATTCTTAGTTAGTCTCATTCAAACATTGGGAGGCAAAAATGAGAATTATGGTTTTAGGGATAGCAGCAATAATATTCCCGCTCGTGTCTTGCGCGACAATGCCACCACAAATGGCGCTTAGTGAAGCGATGGTATTGTCTGAAAATCGGCCCCAAAAAGATATTGACCGCGACGCGGACCGAAAACCACTTGAAACCCTCAAATTCTCTGGCATTGGCAAAGGGCAACAAATCGTCGAATACACACCCGGTTCAGGGTATTTTTCCCGCCTGATTTCCAATGCAATCGGGAAAGACGGATATTTGAGTGTCGGGACACCGCAATTATTTATTGATAAATTCGGTAAAGGAATAATTCCGTCAATCGGAAATGAAACTGGTCATGAGAATGTTAAAGGATTCGCAATTGATGACCAAACCACAATATTGCCACAGAATATCGACGTATTCTTCACCGCGCAAAATTACCATGATATTCGCATTTATCTCTCACCCGGCACTACTGAACGCATGAATAAGGCGGTGTTTGACGCTCTAAAGCCAGGCGGCGTCTATTTAATCATTGATCATTCAGCGAAAGCAGGTTCAGGGGAACAGGCAGTCAAGGATTTGCACCGCATTGACCCCGCAATTGTCATTAAGGAAGTCGAGGCGGCTGGTTTCAAATTGCAGAGCCAATCGAAAATCTTACAGAATCAGGCCGATGATTTAAGTTTGAACGTATTCGATCCTAAAATCCGTGGCAAAACCGATCAATTCATTATGAAATTTGTAAAGCCGAAATAGGGCCCTAAATCATCGCCATGCCGCCATTTATGTTTAGGGTTTGTCCTGTAACATAAGCACCTTCGTTAGACGAAAGGAACACGACGCCCGCCGCGATTTCTTCGGGTGTTCCCATGCGCCCTGCGGGAATTGAACCCAAAATGCCCGCTTTTTGGGTTTCGTTCAAAACATCGGTCATTGGTGAAACAATAAAGCCCGGCGCAATGCAATTGGCAGTTATGCCGCGAGACGCCACTTCCTGGGCGAGAGATTTGGTGAACCCAATCATACCCGCTTTTGAGGCTGCATAATTGGCCTGTCCGGCATTTCCGGTGACGCCGACAACCGAAGAAATGCCAATAATGCGACCATGGCGACGTTTCATCATGCCCTTCATTGCTGCGCGCGCCATTGCGAAATAGGAATAAAGATTGACCTTCATAACCGTGTCAAAATCTTCGTCTTTCATGCGCATCAAGAGGCCGTCACGAGTAATACCTGCATTGGCAACCAAAATATCAAGACCGCCCAAAGCCTCTTCGGCGCGCGCCACCAGTTTATCGGCTTCGCCATCAGCGGATAGGTTCGCTGCCAAAACCACAGAATTTGGAATTTCAGCCGATAATTCTTGAAGCACATTTTCGCGTGTTCCAGAAATGGCAACAATTGCGCCTCGTTCTGCCAATGCTTTGGCAATTGCTGAACCAAGGCCACCAGTTGCGCCTGTTACTAATGCCTTTTTGCCAGTTAAATCAAACATATCAATTGCCCCGATTAATTTTCCAAAAACTTCTTATATTCTTCCACACTTGAAAGCGCAAAATGCGTTGCATCCGCAACTGTGCGCTTTGACATTCCGGTAAGAACCGAACCCGCGCCAATTTCAAGGAATGTATCAATTCCTTTTTCGGCAAAGAATAGGCCGGTTTCGCGCCAACGAACGCGCCCCGTTACCTGCTCAACCAATAGCTTTTTGATTTCTGCAACGTCAGTTGTAGGTTGCAAGGATACATTTGGCACGAGTTTGGTTTTAGGTGTATTCATAACCACATCGTCCAAAGCTGCCTTCATTTCCTCAGCAGCGGGTGCCATCAAAGGGCAATGGAATGGCGCAGAAACGTTCAGAGGAATTGCGCGCGCGCCCAATGATTTTGCCGCTTCTATCGCTTTTTCAACGCCTAAAGAATCACCTGAAATCACTATATTCCCTGCATTATTGTCATTAGCTACAACGCAAACACCGTGTTTGGAGCCTTCGGCTGCGGCGGCCTCGGCAAGGGCTAAATCGGTTTTTGGGCCGATTAATGATGCCATTGCACCTTTTCCTGCTGGAACCGCTCTTTGCATTGCCTGACCGCGCAATTTCAACAATTTCGCGGCATCGGTCAATGAAAAAGCGCCTGCGGCGGTCAATGCCGTATATTCGCCCAATGAATGCCCTGCCACAAATTCAGCCTTGGCAATATCAAAGCCAAATTCACTTTCAAAAACCCGTAGCAATGCGATTGATGAAGCCATAATCGCGGGTTGCGCGTTTTCAGTTAAGGTTAGGGTTTCAATTGGGCCATTGAACATGATTTCCGAAAGATTTTGCCCTAAGGCAGAATCCACTTCTTCAAAAACTTGTTTGGCAATTGCGAAATTATTGGCAAGTTCGAGACCCATTCCAACGGATTGCGACCCCTGCCCAGGAAATTGAACGATAAACATTCCGCTGCGTTAGCTTTTTATTGTTTTAAGGGCAAGTGCATTGTCATGTTCTTTGGTATTAATCCAGCAAACACCCCTTAATACCGCACGCTGCATAATAGGAATCTCCGCCATTTAGGTTAGTGACGACTTTGTCAAATCGCCTATCGCCAAAAATCGCGTTGCCCAAATTGCCTAACCTTTAAAGCATCATTCCCAAAGGCTCTTCGAGCAATCCTTTAAAAACTTGAAGGAATTTCGCGCCAACCGCGCCATCAACCACCCGGTGATCACATGTTAATGTCACACTCATAACATTGGCGATTGCCAATGCACCGTTTTTGACAATTGGCCTTTGTTCACCCGCGCCCACCGACATAATGCAGCCTTGTGGCTCATTAATGATGGAGGAGAAGGATTTAATTCCGAACATTCCAAGGTTTGAAACACTAAATGTGCCGCCCGTATATTCTTCGGGCATTAATTTGCGGGCTTTTGCTTTATCGGCAAGGGTTTTGACTTCGCTCGAAATTTGCAAGAGACCTTTGGATTCTGCGTTTCGAACCACAGGTGTGATAAGGCCGCCGTCAATTGCCACGGCAACCGAAATATCCGCATGATGATGCATCAAAATGCCTTCATCAGTATAGGATGCATTCGCGGCAGGAACAGCTTTAAGTGCCAAAGCCGCAGCCTTGATAATCAAATCATTGACTGAAATTTTGCCGCCCATTGCTTCGGCCTGCGTGTTAATGGCTTTGCGGACTTCAAGCAATTTGTCGATTTCAATATCGACATTAAGCGGGAAGTGTGGAACGTCGCGGAAACTATCTGAAAGTCGTTTTGCGATTGTGCGGCGCATTCCGTCAAGTGGCACAATGTCATAAGTTCCATCGGCATAAGGAAGACCCTTGATTGTGCTTGGTGCGCGTTCAGTTGCGGCTGCGACGGTTGGTTTAACGACAGGCGCAGATTTAGGTGCGCCCTCGACATCGGCCTTTACAATACGTCCATTTGGCCCAGTGCCTTTAATTGTCGCTAGATCAATCCCATTGAGGGCGGCAATACGTTTCGCCAAAGGTGACGCGAAAATGCGCGTGCCTTCGGTCTTAATTGGCGCAGAAACCGCGGCAGCGGCAGGTTTTGGCGCTTCATGCGCTTGTGGTGCAGCGCTTGAAACGGCAACAGGGGCAACCAAACCACCCTCTCCTTCCATTCTTGCGATTGGCGTATTGATTTTTACACCTTGCGTGCCTTCTGGAATTAGGATTTCAAGGATTGCACCTTCGTCAACTGCCTCAAATTCCATGGTGGCTTTGTCAGTTTCGATCTCGGCTAAAATATCACCGGATTTTACGATATCACCGACTTTAACGTGCCATTTTGCAAGAACGCCGTCTTCCATCGTCGGGGATAATGCAGGCATAAGAATATCAATCGGCATACCTTCCCCCTACTTATTCAAAACTTTGCGCACGGCAGCGACAATATCATGCGGTTGCGGCAAACTAGCCTGTTCAAGATTAGCAGCATAAGGAAGTGGCGTATCTTTTTGGTGAACCCTAGCAGGCGGCGCATCAAGCCAATCAAAAGCCTCGTCGATAACGCGCGCAATAATTTCCGCGCCGACGCCCATCGGCCCCCAACCCTCTTCAACCGTAACCAAATGATTGGTTTTTTGAACACTTTCGATAATGCTTGTCATATCAAGTGGGCGAATAGTTCTAAGGTCAATCACTTCGCATTCAATACCCAAGCCTGCCAATTCGTCGGCGGCTTTCAAGGCATGACCAACCATACGCGAATGCGCCGTTAGCGTGATATGCGAACCATTGCGGCGAATTTTTGCCTTGCCGATTGGAACAATCCAATCATCATCATTGGGCACATCGAATTCAAGGCCATACATCATTTCGTGTTCCAAAAACACAATCGGGTTCGGATCACGAATTGCGGCCTTCAAAAGACCTTTGGCATCTGCGGCATCATAAGGTGCAATGACTTTTAGGCCGGGAACATGCGCATACCAAGATGAATAATCTTGTGAATGTTGTGCGCCGACGCGTGCCGCAGCACCATTGGGACCACGGAAAACTATCGAAGTCGAAATCTGACCACCCGACATATAAAGCGCTTTCGCGGCGGAATTGATAATGTGGTCAATTGCCTGCATCGCAAAATTCATGGTCATGAATTCGACAATCGGTTTTAATCCCGCCATTGCTGCACCGGTCGCAAGGCCCGCAAAACCATGTTCAGTAATTGGTGTATCAATTACACGTTTTGGTCCAAACTCGTCCAAAAGACCGCGCGAAACTTTATAAGCGCCTTGATATTGCGCAACTTCTTCACCCATCAAAAAGACTTTATCGTCACGGCGCATTTCTTCCGCCATTGCATCGCGCAACGCGTCGCGAACCGTGGTTTTGGTGGTTTCGGTTGAAGAATCCCAATCTTTTTCAGAGACTATTGGCGCACTTGGTTTAGAGATATTTATTGAAGGTGGTGGCGATTCAATTTTAGCTGCAGGTTTGGCAATTTCGTCGCTATCACCTTTAATAAGCGCAATAGGGCTATTGACTTTTATGCCTTGCGTTCCGGCATCAACTAAGAGCGCCTCAATAATACCTTCATCGACTGCTTCAACTTCCATTGTCGCCTTGTCGGTTTCGATTTCGGCAAGCGGGTCGCCAGCCTTTACTTCGTCACCGACTTTGACCAACCATTTCGCCAAAGTGCCTTCTTCCATTGTTGGCGAAAGCGCCGGCATAGTGATTTCAATTGCCAATTCTTGTCCCCCGATATTCGATTAGTTTTTCTGTTTGGCTTTATTAGGTTTTGCAGGCGGTTTCGCCGGCGCAGCTTTTGGCGCTAAAATACCGCCGGGCATTTTTAGCCCTTCAACAACATTGTTAAATACTTCAAGTTTTTTGCGATATGCCTCATACTCAGGAGTCCAAGTATTGTCGGTGAAACTTGCAATCATCGCTTTTTGCAAAGCCATAAAATCCTCAACAGCTTGCTTTTGGCGACAATCGGCGTGAGACTGCCTTCTTGTAGTTTCGGCTTTAATGACGTCAATTATCTGCATTAGGCGCGCACGCGTTTGCACAGTGCCAATCAATTGAGCCGTAACTTCCGGCGTATATGCCGGGCAGCTCGCAATGTATTTTACATCTTCTGGCTTGGTGCCGGTGAAATATCCTTTGAATACACCTTCTGGTGCTTTCCAATTTGACACATAGGCGTCTTCGGTTATTTTTTTCTGAGCCTTCTCATTTTTCAAAATGACCTGCCACGCGGCATCCACAGCGTCATAGACATCATCGCCATAAACTTTGTCATTGTTTATATAGCCACTAAGCGCGGTATTGATGGAATTTTTGATTATATCCCTGTCCAAATCGAAATTAGTTTTTAGGCATAATTCGTAATCGTCCCATTTGTCTTTCAATGCCGGAAGTCGTGCGATTTCACCTTCAACAAATGCGCGATTAGTGCTTTCTTGCACCGCGCTTGAAGAAATATCAAAGACAAATTTCGGACAAGTTGCAGTATAGGTCATTTTTTCAGGATAACCTTCGCCAATAATACCGCGATGACGTGGTACTGTCACGCTAACTTCAGGTACAGGCGCAACCGCAGGTGGCGCGGGCGGAGTTGCAGGGGCGTTTTGTGCCATCAAGGAACCGCCACACACAAAAGCGGCGATAATTGCGATTACGGAACTTCTTGTGCCGATTTTAGCAGATGGTTTCATTAAAATCTCCAAATTAAGTCGGCACAAGGCGTGCCAACTCATGGCATTCTACACGATTACAGATAAATATCCGTCATCAATTCATTCATATCCGGTTCAGGGCTGGTTTGCGCAAATTCAGCAGCATCAGCGACTATTTCCTTAACCTCTTTATCGATATTTTTCAAATCATCTTCGCTGAAAAGCCCGTGTTCAATACCGTAGTTTTTCACAAAATCGATTGGATCTTTGGTGTCACGAATTTGTTTAGGTTCATCTTTCGGGCGATATTTCGCCGGGTCCGACATTGAATGTCCGCGATAGCGATAAGTCTTCATTTCCAAAAGATATGGACCTTTTCCGGAACGTGCGTGGTCTATTGCGCGAAGTGCGGCCTCTTTTACAGCTAAAACATCCATGCCATCGACTGCCTCACCGACGATTTCAAACGAAATTCCGCGCTTGTATAATTCGGTTTCCGCTGCATGACGCTCAATAGATGTGCCCATAGCGTATTGATTATTTTCAATAATATAGACAATCGGGAGCTTCCAAAGACTTGCCATATTAAATGCTTCATAAACTTGGCCTTGGTTTGCCGCACCATCGCCGAAATAGGCAAGTGTTACGCCATTGTCATTATTATAATTGTGCGCAAATGCAAGACCAGTGCCGAGAGCCACTTGGGCACCAACAATACCATGACCGCCATAGAATTTCTTTTCTTGCGAGAACATATGCATCGAGCCGCCCTTGCCTTTTGAACAGCCAGTTGCACGACCTGTCAGTTCAGCCATAATTTCGCGCGCCGAAATACCCGCCGCCAACATGTGACCATGGTCACGATAGCCTGTAATAATAGAATCAGTTTCTTTTTGGGCGGAATTAACACCAACCACAACCGCCTCTTGCCCAATATATAAATGGCAGAAACCAGCGATTAAGCCCATGCCATATAATTGCCCCGCTTTTTCCTCAAAGCGGCGAATTAGAAGCATTTCACGGTAGTATTGAAGCATTTCGTCGCGTGTGGCGACATTGGATAAATGCGGCGCATTATTGGTTTCTTTTGAAGCAGCAGGCTTTTTACTCGCCATTATTCCCTCTCAAACTTTAGTCGAACATGATAATGTGCATATACCGCCACGTCTAGCCAGATTAACACCTCCATTTTGCGATATGTGCTATGCTAAAACTGTGAGCATAAAATCTTTTTCGGATCTATTTTTCGCCCCGAATTCGGCAAACCAATCCTTTTGCCTAATTATTGACATTTTTGCTTAGCAATAGTCATATTAAAAATTGAAGTTAATTGGGAAACGAAAATAAATGACAATCAAATATAAAAAGACTTTGTTGAAGTTTTGCGCCGGCCTTCCGATTGCGATAACCGCATTTAGCTCCATAGCACATTCGGAAACTTCTCAGAATCTCATTTCCAAATTATCAAGTGCTGATTGTAAATACATATATAGAAACCCCGATTGCGAGCGGTTTATGGGTATGCCGCGCGACCAAATTCGAGAACTCTTAGGCAAGGGCGAAACAAAATCGTCTGACGAACAATACTTACGACACGGCGTTGAGTTTGAATATTCTGACAATGCTAAATTAGTTGAAGGAATGTGGTTTTTCGGAGTTAAATGGGACTCATACGGCAGTGTATTCAAACCATTTAAGGGCCAACCGGCAGATGGAGTTAATTGGGGTGCTTCGCCAGAACAATTAATCGCAAAACTTGGTCAACCAGATAGTAAAGAAGCGGTCAATTCCTATAAGGCCCTATATTACGGTCCTTATAAATTCACTTTTCATGACAACAAATTGGACATTCTTGCGACTAGAAACAGCGAGGCCTTCGCTAAATATTGGTCGTCTCCATCCAAAAAAGTGGCAAAACCTGTTACGCTCGAAGACGAAATGGTAGCGGATTTCAATGCGCTCGATGACCGAGTTGGTAATATTGTTAATGTTACCAACAATACAATCGCCGAATATGATAGCATGAAATTCTATTACCAAAACGGTCAGTTTTTGAGTGATAAAAAATCTAAAGAAGACAAAGTTCGCCGCCTTCAGGGCGAATGCAACGAATTAATCGACGATTTTGAGAAGAAATACTCTGGGAAAATGACCTCGGAAGTAAAAAATGGGGTAACGGAATTGCGACGACGGGTGAATGCGGGCGGAATCAAATACAATAATTAGGTTCATTCCATCAACGCGTATGATAATTTGTCTTTGATTAATAAGCCAATAGGGAAATTTGACAATATAATCATTTTTGCAGATTTGCTCTAATGCGTTTGAAACGCCATATTATTGACTTTTTCTTCAATTATAACATCCCTTCAATTGAGAATAGTTTGCAACTTCGGGGGAAGATTTGGCTAAATTAGAAGGAAACAATGTATCTTGGTCGGTACTTCTTTTTGCTTTGTGTTTTCAGTCACAAACAGTGAATGCAGCAGAAATTGGAATTGATAACGTAATATCTGCCGCCTCGGAAATCACTTTTCCACCTCCGGAACAATCTAATGATAATGACAATGATGGAATTGAGAATGCCCAAGATGCGTGTCCTTTTGACGGAGGCGTGGTTAAATCAAACGGCTGCCCGACGGAAATTGAAATAGGAGTTACCGCAAAGGCCGAACCATCACCTGTCGCAAGCAATAACCAATATATCGGCGACCTCGGCAAAAGCGATTGCAATTATGTTTTCAATAACCCCGCTTGCGCGCGTATTTTGCTATTGCCTAAGGAAGATGCGATAAAGATATTAGGGCAAGCGAACTCGAAAGGCCAATATTTGGATTTTGGCTATGAAGTCAGCTACGTTTATGACACTGTTTTAGGCAGCATAACCTTTAAAGGCACGCCCTGGGAAGCAAATAACACCGGAAAGCCCTTCAAAGGTTTACCTGCCAAGGGTGTGAATTGGAATTCTAATGTTAATCAAGTTATATCCATATTGGGCGCACCCGACCGAAAAACTGACTTATATGGTACGGTGTCACTAGATTACGGCCTATATTCTTTTTCATTCATCAATGACGAATTGGTTTGGCTTACCCATCAAGATACTGCGGCATTTCAAAAAGGCCATGCCGAACATAAAATTGATACACCTACAAATATTTCTGATGCAAAACAAAAACAAACTATTCTAGAGGAAAAAATTGTTGCAGATTACGATAGGCTTTTCGACACGATCAAAAATAATGTGGATATCGCAAATAATTTAATAAAGGAAATTAACGCCGATACGCATTTAAATTCAATTGGTATTGGTTTAGGAACTCGAAAATATAAGGAAGACCAGGTCCATAAGCTTCAAAATGACAGCAATAAATTGATTGATGCCTATCTAACTAAATACTCAGGTAAACTTCCGGATAAAGTATTGCAGGCGGTCAATGAGTTGCGCGCCAAAGTTAATGCCGGCGGTATTCGCAATTAATATTAAGGAATTTTGACAATTATGTCGTTTTCACCAACCATGCCGAGTTTATTCATCGCCAATTCCTCAACATAGTCACGGCTTGCGGTTCCGTTTTTCAATAGTGCAATTTGCTTTTCCAAACCCTCACGCTCAGCGACCAATGCCGATTTTTCTTTTGCCAATTCATCAGATTGCAAGGAATAGACGCGCCACTTTAGGATACCTTGTTCACCCAAGAATGCCTGTGCTGCAAGGAACATGACCATTAAAACAAAAACCACTTTTGCAGGTGTTGTCGGAATTGGGAAACGCATAAGGCTTTATTGCGTTTTTTGGTTTAGGAAAAGTAAACAAAAAGGCGGTCGCTTTGCCGCAACCGCCCTCTTATCATTTCTATTTGCAAATTATCGTTTTTGTTTAAGTGCGCCGAAACCCGCATAAACCGCCTGGTTGCCCAGCATTTCTTCGATACGAATTAATTGATTATATTTAGCAATCCTATCCGAACGCGACAATGAACCAGTCTTGATTTGACCGCAATTGGTTGCAACTGCTAAATCAGCAATTGTTGAATCCTCGGTTTCGCCGGATCGGTGGCTCATAACAGCAGTATAACCAGCGCGATGGGCCATATCGACAGCATCCAAAGTTTCAGAAAGTGTGCCGATTTGGTTGACTTTCACCAATATTGAATTTGCCAAACCGTCATTAATGCCTTGCGCCAAGCGTTTTGGATTGGTCACAAATAAATCGTCGCCAACCAATTGCACTTTTTTGCCCAAAGCGGCGGTTAACATGGCCCAACCTTCCATATCGTCTTCACTCATGCCGTCTTCAATTGAATAAATCGGGTATTTTGAACAAAGATTTTCGAGGAATTTTACGTTTTCGGCAGGGCTAAGAGATTTGCCTTCACCCACCATTTCGTATTTACCGTTTTTGAAATATTCGGTTGATGCACAATCAAGTGCCAAACCGACTTCTTCGCCCGGTTTAAAACCTGCTTTAGTAATGGCTTCCACAATTGTTGCTAAAGCCTCATCAGCGGAAGATATATTAGGTGCAAAGCCACCTTCGTCGCCAACATTTGTATTGTGGCCTTTTGATTTTAAGATTGACTTCAAAGAATGGAAAACTTCGGCACCCCAGCGAACACCTTCGGCAAGGCTTGGTGCAGCCAATGGCATTACCATAAATTCTTGAATATCGATCGGGTTGTCAGCATGCGCGCCGCCATTGATGATATTCATCATTGGCACAGGAAGCACGCGTGAATTAACGCCGCCGACATAATTGAATAATGGCAAATCAACCGCTTCAGAAGCGGCACGCGCCACTGCTAATGATACGCCCAAAATTGCGTTTGCACCAAGGCGTGATTTATTAGGCGTTCCGTCAAGTTCAATCAAAACTTCGTCAATATGTCTTTGATCAAGCGCGTCAAATCCGGAAAGGGTTTGAAAAATTTCGCCATTCACGGCATCAACAGCATCCAAAACGCCTTTACCATTGTAACGGGCTTTGTCACCGTCACGTTTCTCGACAGCCTCATGTGCGCCGGTTGAAGCACCCGACGGAACCATTGCCCGGCCATGCGCGCCGCTTTCAAGTAAAACATCAACTTCGACGGTCGGGTTGCCGCGTGAATCCAGAATTTCACGTCCGATAATATCAATAATAGCGGTCATTTTGCTTCTCCTTAGGAATTTATATTGCGCGCCGCTGTTACCAATTTATCGCATCAATGCCAATAAAGATTCCATGTATGGTTCATAATTTTTACATGCCGTCTATGGAAAAACAAAAGCGACGCCAAAATGTGGCGCCGCTTCAAAACACAATTAGAATTCACAAATGACTATTTTGCGCAGATCTTTACGCCCTTGCTTCCGAACCAGCACGCAGCTTGATTGCCTTGACCACGGGTTACCGCGCCTAAGGATTTCTCCGGAGTGTCTTTCCATTCGGAATAATAGGCTTTGCCTTTTCCTTTTGAAGTCACTTCTACACGAACATAATATGCATAGCCTTCAATTAGGTAATCATCGGGATAAGTTGCGTATAGTGCGAATGAACCACCGGTGCCGCGCGAAAAAATACATTGTCCTGATTGCCATTTATCTTTGGCAATACCTGCAACACAATTGTTCAATTTTACTTCATTCCCATCGGAACCAGCGAAGCTAGGCGAACCAATTGCAATCATCGCCCCAATTGCGGACGCACCAATTGCAAAGGACGCAGTTTTCATTTTTGAAATTACGTTTTTCATGAAATTTCCTTTATACGGGTAATATTTGGAAAAATGATATTTCTATTTCGCACAAACTTTTAGTTTTGTGCCAAACCAGCAAGCAGATTTTGCGCCAGTGCCGCGAACTACTTTCCCCAATTGAACAGTGTCATAATTGGTTGGATTTGAATAATAAGAAATGCCTTCACCTTTCTTCTTCACTTCAACCGTCAAATAAGAAACGCCCGGCATAAGATCAGTATCTGTCAACGGGTAAAGAGTGAAAGAACCATCGGGTTCAGACGAAAAAGTGCATTTCTTTTTCAAAGTCTTGCCATTAGGCATAGAGACTTCGCAATTCGCAGTTGCTTGTTTTGCAAATGAAGGTGCAACGAATGCAAATGCCACAATCGCACCGATAATAATCGATTTTTTCATTAATTCTCTCCTGATAGTTTGCTATTTTTTGGTTGCGCAAATTTTGAAATTCTTCCCCTTCCAACAGGCGGAGCCTTTGGCGCGGGTTGCCTTGCCTAATAAGACACTTTTACCTTCAATTGGTACCATTGTGACTTTGGCATTGCCCGGGCTTGTGACATCAACTTTAAAGCGTTCCACATTGCCCCAAAAATCCATTTCCGACCCAAAAAGCGCGAAAGAGCCTTTTTCATATGGTCGGTAAATGCAATCGCCTTTAAAGGTGCGACCGTCCGGCACTGAAACGTCACACCCAACGTCTTGGTCAAATTCGTTCGGCATTGCGAAAGCACCACTCACGGGTGCGATACTTAACACTAAGGCGATAGCCAATCCAATTTTTATAGATTTTAACATGAAATCTCCCTGATTTTATTTTGAGATAGGAATTGGTTACCACAAAGAATTAGTGTGACAAGTCAAAATTTCTAAGACACGTAGATTTTTATTTAGCTCAATTAATTATACGTTTTTATGACCACAATGCGCAAAAAAGAAGCGCTAAATTCTTCTGTTCTTTTATATTTTTTGATCTTCTCACTTCGCACTCATGCAAAAACACATGTTGCACGCGAATCGAAAATTTGAGTCCTAATCAATACAGATTGAAAACGAACCATTATTGCCGCTGCCTTCCCAACACGACGTATTTGAATCATAAGTCGCGGTACCTAATTGAATTTGAAGAACGGTTTCCCCTGGTTTTGGGACCATGAAAAATTTATGCTGATCATTAATGGTTTTGACGGCACCGATTTGATAATGGCTAAGATTATTCCCCGTAAACTCGGCGCTATTTAGACGAAACCCTCTGATAGTGGGCTGAACAGTGCAATTGCCGTCGAATGGTAAATCATCCCAGCCTAGATATGATATTTCAATTGTGCAATGCTTGGCTTGAGCGGGGCCATTATTAGTTTCAGATTTCAAATCATATAGACCTTGAGCTGATGCATTTTGCCCGAAAATTGTAACCAAAACTATTGTGGCTGCAACTAATTTATTCTTCATTTTTATCTCCCCGCGCGCGGCAATTGCGTATCCTTCATGGAGACGAAGTTATGCCGTGCCAACATCATTTATCATTTTTCTAGATTTGTCACAATTAACCGAAGGTGAACAACAATAAGGAAACGAAACTTTCTCTTTCGCGTGGTGTCAATTGAAATATATTCCACTATCCAACCAGATTACGACCCCAAGAAATCAACAAAATCCATCAAACCATTGCGGTTCTCTTTGAATAATTCGGTATGCCCGCATTTCGTGCACGAAACCGCAATAAATTTGCGATTAGAAACGTCAAAAATCCGCGAGAAAAAACCGCCGGTCGTGGAAATATTGTCTTTTTCGTATTTTTCGTTACCGCACATTCTGCATTTATAAGCCATTTTCTACTCCCACTCAATCGTCCCCGGCGGCTTGCTGGTTATATCATAAGTTACGCGGTTTATACCTTTAACCTCATTGACGATGCGTGTCGAAACACGACCCAAAAAGCCCATATCATATGGATAGAAATCCGCGGTCATGCCATCTGTTGAAGTGACGGCGCGCAGGGCACAAACATAATCATATGTTCGACCATCCCCCATCACACCAACCGAACGAACCGGAAGCAAAACCGTGAACGCCTGCCAGATAATCTCATAAAGGCCCGCATTGCGGATTTCTTCAATATAGATTGCATCAGCTTTACGCAAAATATCGCATTTTTCGCGCGTTACTTCACCGGGGATACGGATAGCAAGGCCGGGCCCCGGGAATGGATGGCGCGACACAAATTGATGATTAAGCCCCAATTCCTCGCCCAATGCGCGAACTTCGTCTTTGAATAAATCGCGCAAGGGCTCGAGAAGTTTCATATTCATGCGCTCTGGCAGGCCACCGACATTGTGGTGCGACTTGATAGTAACCGATGGGCCACCATCGAATGAAACGCTTTCAATAACATCGGGGTAAAGCGTTCCTTGCGCCAAAAACTCGGCGCCGCCGACGCTATTTGCCTTTTCTTCAAAGACGTCAATAAAGAGTTTGCCGATGGTTTTGCGTTTAACTTCAGGGTCGGAAACACCCGCCAATGCGCCAAGGAAACGTTCCGATTCATCGGCGTGAATAAGCGGAATATTATAATGGTCGCGGAAAAGTGACACCACTTGTTCGGCCTCACCCGCCCTTAAAAGACCATGGTCAACGAATACGCAGGTTAATTGTTCGCCTATCGCTTCGTGAATAAGTACGGCGGCAACTGAAGAATCCACTCCACCCGAAAGGCCGCAAATAACTTTTGAACTTCCCACTTGTTCGCGGATTTTTTCAATTGCTTCGGCACGGAAACTCGCCATTGTCCAATCACCGTGGCAATCGGCGATATTCTTGAGGAAATTATTGATAAGTTTCGCGCCATCGGGCGTATGAACCACTTCGGGGTGAAACATGAAAGTATATTGTTTGGCCGCTTCATTTGCGGCAATTGCGAATGGTGCATTTTCGGAAAAGGCCAAAACTTCAAAGCCTTCAGGAAGTTTTGTCACACGGTCGCCATGGCTCATCCAAACCGGATATTTAGTGCCTTTTTCCCAAATACCATCATAAAGCGGGCTGCTTTTGATAATTTCGACATCAGCGCGCCCAAATTCGGCGGCATGACCGCCTTCGACTTTGCCACCCAATTGAGTTACCAATGTCTGCTGACCATAGCAAATGCCAAGAATTGGCACGCCTTTATCAAAAGCCGATTGTGGCGCGCGTGGTGAATTTTCGCGCAACACACTATCAGGCCCGCCGGAAAAAATAATCGCCTTTGGATTATGAGTTTGAAGGAACGCATCTGCGCGATTATATGGATGCACTTCGCAATAAACGCCACATTCACGCACGCGCCTTGCGATTAATTGCGTCACTTGTGAACCAAAATCAATGATTAGAACAATCTCATGCGGTTTGATTGTCATTTTTTGCGCTCCAAAATCGCGAAATAAAAGCCGTCAGTATTTGATTTTAATGGGGTGAATTGTATCCCGTATTGGGTCTTATGAACATGGTTTAAAAGCATTGTTTGTCCTATGCTTTCAAGATGCGCTTCTATCGAGACACACTCATACTCTGGGTTTGAATTAAGAAATTTTTCAATCGAACCATCATTCTCAGATGGAATAATCGAACATGTAGCATAAATTAGTTTGCCGCCATTTTTAACCAAAGGCGCGCCCAATTTTAGTGCCGCTTGTTGATCTTCGCACCTTTTTTCCAAGTTTTTAGGTGTTAATCGCCACTTAGTATCCGGTGCACGCCGCCAAGTTCCCGAACCGGTGCATGGAGCGTCAACCAAAACAATATCACAACCACCAAAGTATTTTGATAAAGGCTCAATTCCTTTGCGCGGGGTCAAAACCTCTATATTCTCGGCTCGGGCGCGACGAATGCGATCATAAATCG
This sequence comes from Hyphomonadaceae bacterium, assembly GCA_041917055.1. Taxonomy (GTDB): domain Bacteria; phylum Pseudomonadota; class Alphaproteobacteria; order Caulobacterales; family Aquidulcibacteraceae; genus Pseudaquidulcibacter. The sequence goes on along the minus strand of JAYRYJ010000004.1, from coordinate 100,373 downwards.
GGGCAATTCGATTTGCGTCTTCATCATAGGCGATGACTTTTGCTTTATTTTGGCTCGCAGCCGCTAATGCAAGGGTTTTTCCGCCGCCGCCTGCGCAAACATCGGCAATTATCTGACCTTCTTTGGCATCGGTTAAAAGCGCTATTAATTGGCTTGCTTCATCTTGAACCTCAAATTTACCCAATTGAAAAGAAGGTTCGTTTTGAAAGGGAAAACTTTTACCCATAGACCAAGGAATGCGAATCCCCCAGGGCGAAAACGGTGTCTCACTTGGATCTGTCATCAGTTTTGGCGAAGTTTTGATTTCCGCCAAAACTTCGTCACGACTTGCAAGCGCATAATTCACCCGCAAATCAAGTGGCGCAACTTGCGCCAAGTTCGCAAGCTCATTCGCGCGATTATCGCCGAAAATAGATGAAAACTCGCCATCAAGCCATTCGGGATAATCACCTTTTACCCAGTTTGGCGCACTCGCGAGGTCGAGCACACCAAGACGCGTGATTTCATCTTCATTCAAAGCAGAAAATGCGTGGGTTTCGGTATTTGTGTATTCAATCAATCGCTCAAGCGGCAGGCCAAAACCAAAGCGCAAAGCCCCAAGGATCCATGCGCGCGGGTTGTCATGCCCCATTAACCACGCGCTTGAGGCTTTCCTGCGCAAAGCCATAAACACAATGTCGCCAATTGCGGCGCGATCTTTTACGCCTGCAAAACGGTGTTTTAGCGCCCAATCTTTCAATGCAAGGGCGGGCGGGCGCTTATGCGCAACGCTGTCTTCCAAAATTTCGATTGCCGCTTGCGCGCGCGCCCCGTCACGCATTATCCGCCAACCGGATAATTTGGTGCTTCACGCGTGATTGCAACATCATGGACATGGCTTTCACGAAGGCCCGCAGAAGTAAGGCGAACGAATTTTGCGCGCTCATGGAAATCTTTCAAAGTTGCAGACCCCGTATATCCCATTGCCGCGCGCAAACCTCCGATTAATTGGTGCAAAATTGGGCCGACAGGGCCTTTATAAGGAACCCTGCCCTCAATTCCTTCGGGCACAAGTTTCATACTGTCAGTTACTTCTTTTTGGAAATATCTGTCAGCAGAACCACGTGCCATTGCACCCAATGAGCCCATACCGCGATAAGATTTATAAGAGCGCCCTTGATAAAGGAAAACTTCGCCCGGTGCTTCATCAGTTCCCGCCAGCAATGAACCAAGCATTGCGACAGACGCACCCGCCGCCATTGCCTTTGCCAAATCGCCCGAGAATTTGATGCCGCCATCGGCAATTACCGGAACATCACTTCCATGTGCGGCGCGAACCGCATCCATAATTGCGGTTAATTGGGGAACGCCAACGCCTGCGACAATTCTGGTTGTACAAATTGAACCAGGGCCAATACCGATTTTGATTGCATCAGCACCCGCATCAATCAATGCTCGCGCACCGTCATAAGTGGCGACATTTCCCGCAATTATGCGGGTTTTATTGGAAATGCGCTTGGCACGCGCCACAGAATCAAGCACCAATTGCGAATGGCCGTGTGCCGTATCAATTACGACAACATCCGCACCCGCATCCACAAGGGCTTCGGTGCGCTTAAAACCATCTTCACCAACTGTGGAGGCCGCGCCAACACGCAAACGCCCGGTTTCATCTTTACAAGAAAGTGGAAAGGCTTGAGATTTTTCCATATCCTTGACTGTGATCAAGCCAACACAATGGTTTTCTTCATCTACAACAATGATGCGTTCGATTTTATGACGATGCAAAAGTTTTTTTGCAGTTTCTTGGTCAGTACCTTCGGAAACCGTAATTAGGTTTTCTTTGGTCATTACGTCTTTGACCAATTCATAATCTTCGGCAAAGCGAATATCGCGATTAGTGACGATCCCGACCAATTTGCCATTTATTCCCTCAATCGGTTCAACAACCGGAAACCCTGAAATGCCACGTTCAGCACGAATTGCGCGGACTTGACCGACCGTAGTATCGGGAAAAACCACCATCGGATTAATTACCATGCCGCTTTCAAAGCGCTTAACTTGGCGAACGTGTTCGGCTTGGGTTTCAATATCAAGATTGCGATGGATTATGCCCATACCACCGGCCTGTGCCATTGCGATTGCAAGTTTAGCCTCGGTAACTGTGTCCATTGCAGAGGAAATAAGTGGGATATTCAAATCAATACCGCGCGCAAGGCGGGTTTTGACATCAACATTTGCAGGTAGGATATTTGATGCGCAAGGCTCGAGCAGAACATCATCGAAAGTCAGCGCATCACGAATTTGTATTTTATGGTCAAACATGGCGGCTAATAGTTTGCCACCGCCCCCTTTGTCAAGGTCGCTTACTATTTTTTATCAATCACAAGCAAATATAATTCGACGCTTTCAGCGCGGCTCGCTTTTGGCTTTACGTGTTTTGTGGTGCGGAAACTCTGTTTCAATTTATCAAGCATTTCTTTTTCGCTGCCACCTTGGAAAACCTTTGTTACAAACGAACCGCCCTTATCCAAAAATTCAATTGCGAAATCAGCCGCCATTTCCGCCAAGACCGAAGTTCTTATGTGATCGGTCGCTTTGTGACCCACAGTGTTTGCCGCCATATCGGAAATTATCAAATTGGGCTTACCACCTAATTCAGACAATAATTGCGCTTGAATTTCGGGTTCAGTAAAATCGCCTTTTATCAAAATCACGTTTTCAATTGGGTCCGTGTGCAATAAATCAACGCCTACAACTTTCTTCGCGCCGCGTTTCATTGCCACCTGTGCCCAACCACCTGGAGCGACACCTAAATCAAGAACCAGTGAATTGGGCTTAATAATATGAAATTCATCATCAATTTCGATTAATTTAAACGCTGCGCGCGAACGCCAACCTTCGGCTTTTGCACGTTTCACATATGGGTCATTTAATTGGCGTTCCAACCAACGTGCTGAACCTGCCGTGCGCTTTTTTCCAGTGCGAACGCGGGTTTTTGCTTCACGAATTTCAATTTTTGATTCGTCGAAATTCACGCGTCGGCGTTTATTTTCATTCGGATTTTCAGGAGGTTTATCACTCATTATTCCAATTATTACTTTTTGCGGCAAAACGAAACCGCATTTTGCAATTGATTAGCACGATAAATATTGAATTTTTTCGATTGCGCACTATTCTATTGTGACGGTGATGTGTCATGGTTAGTAAATCTGCAAAATTCGCAATCGGCAAAGTCGTAAAGCACCGCATTTTTCCATTTCGCGGTGTGGTGTTCGACATTGATTCTGAATTCAATAATTCAGAAGAATGGTATGAATCCATTCCCGCTGAAATGCGCCCCGCGAAAAACCAACCATTTTATCATTTATTTGCTGAAAATGAGGATGGGCATTATGTTGCCTATGTTTCAGAACAAAACCTTCAGGCAGACGATTCCGGCGAACCGGTCGAACACCCTGCAATCGAAGAAGTCTTTGGCGATTATGACGAGGCGCGCGGGGAATATGAAAAGCGCCATATCCTCAATTGATTGACAAATTTCTCGTTTCATTAGATAGTTTCATTTGCAACTATTGAGGCTGAAATGAACTTGCAATCGGTTTTGGATAAGTTTGAAATCCCACAAAATTGGCAAAATTATTCGCGTGATGAGCATAAAATATGGTGTGATTTATACGACGCCCAATTTCCGAATATGGAAAAATATGCTTGCGATGAGTTCTTCAAAGGTATTGAGGCTTTGGATTTGCATTCTAATGGCATTCCGGATTTTGCTTTGCTCAATGAAAAACTATTCGCTTTGACCGGCTGGAAAATTATCGCGGTTGAAGGATTAATTCCTGATTACGAGTTTTTTTTATTGCTCGCCAATCGAATTTTTCCGGCTGGGCATTTTGTTAGGACGCGTGAACAATTTGATTATATTGCCGAACCCGATATTTTCCATGATGTATTTGGGCATGTCCCGCTTTTAACAAATCCGATTTTTGCCGATTATATGGAGGCTTATGGCAAAGGCGGATTGCGCGCTACGGAATTTGACACATTAAAGGAATTGGCGCGTCTTTATTGGTACACGGTTGAATTTGGTCTTATCAAAACGGCAAACGGCCTAAAAGTATATGGTGCGGGAATCTTGTCTTCACCGAAAGAAACAGTTTTCTCAATTGAAAGCGCTAAGCCACATCGCATCAAATTCAATTTATTGCGATTAATGCAAACTGATTATCGTATTTATGATTTGCAGGACACATATTTCGTAATTGACGATTTCCAGGAATTATTTGATGCTACACTGCAGGACTTTGCGCCTATCTATGAGAAAATAAAATCCTTGCCAATGATTGACCCATTGGACACGATTGAAACCGATAATTTGGTAATTTGAAAGCTCTTTGAAATGTTATCTGGCTTGCCAGCTTAGTTCAAAGAGCGAAGGCTGGTGCGGACGGAGAGAGTCGAACTCTCACGCCTCTCGGCGCTGGAACCTAAATCCAGTGCGTCTACCAATTTCGCCACGTCCGCACATATTTAAAAATTTGCCGAGGGCAAATTTTGCTCTTCAACTTCTCCAAAAAGTCTTACAACTTTTTGGGTATCATCGCGGGAGAACAATATCTACTGTCGCCACAGATGACCGAAGGCGGCCTATTTGCCCTTAAAGCGCCAAAAGGTCAATTTCCAAAAACTGCGAAGTTGTAATTTTTTACAGTTTTATTTCAATATTTTCGTCGCTTCATTCCCGATAAGCGCCAAAGATCCAATGTCTGCCTTATGAAAGGCCATAATGAAACTTCTATCCTGTGCAAAAACATAGGGCATTTCACCGCCTGTTTTGCAGGTCTCCAAAAGCGGCACCAAAGCGGCAACAAAGTTTTGCCCTTTATCGCGCGAATTTAAATCCGACAATGTCCAGGCTTCAATCCCATAACCAATAGTCTCAAGCGAGACCATTTTTTTTTCAATCGGCAATCTATTGGGCCATGGCATATTTTTCGGGGTCGCAATTAATAACGGCATATTGCGGATTGTGCGAATGACACAAAACCCGATAGTTTCATATTTCAAAAATACGCAATTTAAAGTGTTTTCAACACCACTTAAACAATCTGAATACTCGGGCGGGTTTTGATTGAGAAGCCCACTTTCAACACATTCCGCAATGGCAACCTCAATAGCGCTTTGCGCGACTGCACCTTTAGTCTTTACCTCTTTAACATTTTGCGAGCCGGCAATCTTAAACACAACTTGCAAAGCAAAAAACAGGCCGCCTAACAGCGCCAATAGCGGCAAGAGTGATAGAAGAAATTGAAAAATACCCTTTGTCCGCATTGCGACGGGTGCGAGAATTATCATCATGACAAAGGCCGCCAAAATAATAATCGCACCAATTCCCAAACGGCGGTTTTCACCCTCAAATTTCTCTTTCAACTCGCTAATCGCGAGTTTAAGATTGGCAATGGTCTTAGGGTTAATGGCAAAGCGCATAAAAGCAGATTAAGCGACTCGTTTAAAAACAAGAAGCCAAAATGTCTTCAATTGCTTTTTTCGCTCCCTTGAGCTTGGAATTATCGGTTTGCCAATTGCCATTGACCATTAATCGACCATCGGGGCGGATGCGGTAAATAGCAGGCGAACGTGTAACAAGGGCAATAATTCGCGCTGGTTCAGGTGCCACTTCATTCTTGAATGTTAGAATCGCACCATTTGGCGTAATCGCCAATTTTTCTATGCCTGCTTTTTTGCAAAGAGCCTTTAAGCCTTGCACTTCAATCAATTGCAGCACTTCGAGCGGCAATTTACCAAATCTGTCTGACAATTCGGCGGCGAATCCGTCGCGCTCGTCATCACTCTCAATTTCCGCTAAACGCCGATAGAGCGAAAGGCGCAAATTCAGATCACGGACATAATCTTCGGGAATCAAAACCGCAATCGGCACTGAAATGCTTGGCGACCAAGAGCGAAGGGAAATTGCCCCTGCCCCGTCCTTCATTTCAATTACTGCCTCTTCAAGCATTTGTTGGTATAATTCGACACCTACCTCTTTGATTTGGCCCGATTGTTCTTCGCCTAATAAATTGCCGCCGCCGCGCATGTCTAAATCATGGCTTGCTAATTGGAAACCGGCGCCTAAACTATCAAGCGATTGTAATATCTTTAGGCGCTTTTGCGCTTGTGGCGTTATCAGGCCGTCCTCAGGTATTGTAAGATAGGCATAGGCACACGCCTTGGACCGCCCTACTCTGCCGCGCAACTGATATGCTTGCGCAAGGCCCAACATATCGGATCGCCAAACAATAAGGGTATTCGCGCGCGGCACGTCAATGCCGGATTCGACAATTGTTGTCGAAACCAGACAATCATAATTACCGTCGTAAAAACCATTTACTAAAGGTTCCAATTCGGTCGGACTCATCTGTCCGTGCGCGATGGCAAACGAAATTTCGGGCACAAAATCGCGCAAAAATTCACGAATTTTATCCAAATGCTCAATTCGTGGCGCAACCACAAAACTTTGACCACCGCGATATTTTTCGCGCAATAATGCCTCGCGAATTGTTACCGAATCCCATGGCGTGACATAGGTTCTCACCGCCAATCTATCTATCGGTGGCGTGGCAATAATCGACATTTCACGAATGCCCGATAATGACATTTGTAAAGTGCGCGGAATCGGCGTTGCAGTTAAAGTTAGGAAATGCGTGTCGGCGCGCAATTCTTTCAATCGCTCTTTGTGCTTCACGCCGAAATGTTGTTCTTCATCGACAATCACAAGCCCCAAATCTTTGAAACTAACTTGTTGTGATAAAACGGCATGAGTTCCGACCACAATCTCAATACGACCGTCATTAATTCCTTTGCGGGTTTCATTGGCGTCTTTTGAACCCACCATGCGCGATAATTGACGCACACGAATGGGCCAGCCGTTAAATCGCTCTGAAAATGTTCTAAAATGTTGTCGCGCCAAAAGTGTCGTTGGGCAAACCACTGCGACCTGCCGACCCGCCATCGCCACTGTGAAGGCCGCGCGCAATGCAACTTCGGTTTTGCCAAAACCAACGTCGCCGCAAATAAGGCGATCCATAGGCTTTCCGCCAGCCAAATCGCCCAAAATATCCTCAATAGATGCGATTTGGTCGTCAGTTTCATCATAAGGGAATTTAGCGCAAAATTCGTCATAGTATTTTTCAGGCGGATTAATCTCATCAACCTCTATGGATTGGCGGATTGCCGCGATTTTGATAAGCCCGGCCGCCATTTCCAATAGACGTTTTTTCGCGCGCGCTTTTCGCCCCTGCCATGCCGCCCCACCCAATTTGTCTAATTGCGCCTCCGCGCCATCAGCGCCATAGCGTGTGATAAGCTCAATATTCTCAACTGGAAGGAATAATTTATCGCCGCCTTGATAAATGAGTTCAAGGCAATCATGGGGCGCGCCCATTACATCAAGCGTTCGTAATCCTTCATAGCGCCCTATACCGTGGTCAATATGAACGATTAAATCGCCAGAGGATAGATTAGACGCCTCCATAAGGAAGTTTTTAGATTTTCGACGTTTTCGCCCGCGACCAAGTCTTTCGCCCAAAATATCGGTTTCAGAAATGATTGCGTAATTTTCAAATTCGATACCATGTTCCAATGGCAATGCACAAAGCCCTACTCTGCCCTTTGGTATCAGCGAAAACGCGCCCAAATTCGGTACGGCAAACAGGTTTTCCAAACCATGTTCCTGCAAAACATGGCCCAATCTTTCCGCACTGCCATCTGACCATGCTGCGATTAATGGAGTAGTATTGTTTTTGATAAGGGCATTGGCGTGGTTTTTTACTTCTTCCCAGACATTTATTGAAGTGTCTTGGCGTTCGGGCGCAAAATTGCGACCTGCTTTAATGTTCATATCCAGCTTGTTTTCGCCATCGGGCGACAGAAATGGTGAAATCAGGCGTGACTTTCGTGCCGAAATAGCATCCAAAAATTCTTTTGCACCTAAATACAGCGTATCCGGTTTTATCGCTCTATAAGGCGTGGCATTAGCTTGAATAGGTTGAAGGCGTGCCTGATAATAATCATCTATCAGTTTCTCTCGTTCTAGCGCTGATTCAAAAACCCCGTGTTCGGTGAAAATTTGGGTTTCAATCGGTAAATAGTCAAACAGAGTTTCAAGCCCATCATAAAAAAGCGGTAGGTAATGTTCGATTCCGCCTTTTCTTATCCGTTCGGAAACCCCCGCGTAAAAAACATCATTTTGTGGCGCGCCAAATTGTTCAAGATAATTGCGTCTAAAATTGCGCACGCTTTCGTCATCAAGCAAAATTTCAGAAGCGGGCAAGAGTGATAAATCATGCAATTGCGCGACTGACCTTTGAGTTTCAGGGTCAAAAGTGCGAATACTTTCAAGATTGTCGCCAAACATATCAAGGCGCACCGGAAGCGGCATTTGCGGCGCGAAAAGATCAATCAAAGCGCCCCTAATCGCGAACTCACCTTTTTCACGAACTGTATCAGTTCGCTGATAGCCATTGGTTTCGAAATATGTGGTGATATTTGGAATATCAATGTCGCGCCCCGGGCGCGTAAAGAACGCGGCTGATTTAAGTCTTTCGCGTTTTACAGTTCTTTGCAAAGCGGCGGAGGCGGTTGTTACCAAAACCCCATTCTCCAGATTATCGGAATTAGCAAGCCGGGTTAAGGTCGCTATTCGGCGTGCCGAAATTTCAGACGCAGGTCCAATTCTATCATAAGGCAGACAATCCCAAGCAGGAAGGCGCAAAATCTCGCGTTTCGGAGCAAAAAAGCGCAAACAATCAGAAAATCTTTGAGCCGCCGCTTCATCGGTTGCAATGAATGCACAAAATCCCGCACCATTCTCAATCGCGCGCGCAATCACCAGTGACTCTGAACCAGAAGCCACATTTTCTAGCGAAAGCACATTTGCACTATTATTAATTTGTTTGAAGATATTCTTAGACATTCAACGCCCTAATATAACCAAAAAACGTTTCAATAAACCCATGCACAAAATAATTGCAGTTTGCCGATTGACCCTAACGTGGCGTGATAGATTATCTGTCTATTCAACACAAAAGAGGAAGTTTTGAGCGACTATACCGTTAAACAATTGAGTGATTTGGCAAAGGTATCGGTTCGGACCTTGCATTATTATGATGAAATTGGGCTTCTGAAGCCTTCTTTCATAGCTAAGAACAATTATCGTTATTACGACGAAAATGATGCCCAAAAATTGCAACAGATCATGCTTTTCAAAGAAATGGGCTTTGGCCTCGAGAAAATTCGCAGAATTATTAATTCAAATGATTTTGATTTGGGAAAAGCGCTTGTCGAACAACTCAATTATGTGGAAGGCCATATTGAAAAGCAAAAGGAGCTGCTTTCAATTATCAAGCAAACAATAAAAGAGCTGGAATATCAAAAAATGAAAACTGAATTATATCAATGGCCTTCCGAAGAACGGCAAAGAGAATACAATGAGTATTTGATTGAAAAATATGGCGAGTTTTTGTGTGAGAAAATCGAACACTCGCAGAAACAATTCGCTAATTTGGACGAAAGCGGCAAACAGGAAATTCTAAATCGCCTTGAGAAAATTGAAACTGCATTAGTTTCGGAGTTTAAATCAGGAATTTTGGCAAACGCGATAGAACTTACATCATTATTAGATGCGCATAGAGACTGGGTTTCCTATATGTGGGGCCGCGAATGCCCAAAACCCGCTTATGCAATGGTCGCTGAAAACTATTTGTCCACACCGGACTTTGTTACACGCTACGAAACTTTGGCAAAAGGCTTTAGCCAATGGCTACCAAATGCAATGAAGGCTTATGCGGTTAGGAATTAATCTCACCCTTCCAAACTGTTTCTTTCAAAGACGCAAAACTTTGTAAGTCTTTTAGGATTTGGGTTTTGAATTCATCGGGCGCTTCGATTTGGCCGACAATCCAATAATAGACGTCCCAATCTTGTTGCATTAATAGTGCGTCGAATTGATCAAGTTCAGCGTCGGACAATTTTTCAAGATTTTCGTCTGCATAAGTACCCATCAAGAAATCGTGTTCGCGAAATCCACGGCGCCAAGCGCGAAATTTCAATTGTTTAATACGGATTTCACGTGCGGTTTCATTTGTCATGAAGGCTCAAATAGCCAATAAAAAAGCCCTTCGCAATCGCAAAGGGCTTTTTCAATTAAAACTTTCAGCTAATTATTTGCTGTAAAAAATATGGGATCCGATTTTTCCAACACGCGTGAAAACTTTTGACCATGAAGGTTTTACAAAAGTTGCGTGGAAAAACAATGCATCACCGACAACGCCGGGTTTATGACCATCATAAACTTTGGTTGCCATATTCAAAGCAATTTCCCATTGCGCGCCGCCAGGTTTGCCACGACCAGAGTCACAAGCCCAAGAGAATTGGCAAATATTGCCTTTTCTTTGTTTAGTGACACCGCAATAGGTGTTCGGATATGCTCGAGATTCAACACGGTTTTGAACCACTTCTGCAACGGCCCATTTGCCGCGCTCTGGCTCACCGCGAGCTTCAAAATAAATCGCCTCTGCAAGGCAATTAATTTCACGCTTTCTGTCAGGGTCAGTGGCATCGTTTGAGGCCATTTTCTCGCCCTGAGATTTTGTTGTTTCGGCTTTTTTCGCAGGCTTTTTATCAATATTGATAAAGCTTGCGACCTGCGAAGCGGCTGCATCTAATGCAGCACCAGCAGACATCCCGCCGAACGGGTTAGATTTGGATTCGGTATCAACCGAGACTTTTGCCGCCGCTTGGAAGGCATCTGTCACCGGTTCTGCCATTGCGCTGTTTGAAATAACAAACATCCCAATCACAGTTCCAAGAACGGTCGCAGCATAACGCGCGAGGGCCCCTGAAAAACCGCTAAGTCTTTTGGACATGGGGCGGCATAAACCACATTTTTTTGCAGTTTGCAAGTTTTTGTCTCAAAATGGTGCGCTTTTGCCACAGGGCATAATACCGAATCTGAACCTAAACCACTATTTTTTATATGGTTTTTAGGGTTCTGCTGCACTGCAAAAATATTGAATTTTTTGCAGGAATTTCGCCAATTTAGCGAAAACCGCTCTCAAATCTCCATCTTTGACACTTTTATGCGTAATTCATCGAATGAATCTGCAAGTTTTGAAAGGATTAATGGATCAATATCCTCGCGCCTGTCAAGATTCTGCCATAAAATCTGTCTAAGGTCTTCGCCACTCCCTTCGTCCAGCGCCTTTCGATATGCAGACATACGACCATAGAAGTGTTCGGCCATTTTTTTGATTTTGGGGCCGACTTTTGTGTCCGATACACCCAAATTTCTCAAAGCGTCGTCAAAAGTCTTGAATATTTTATCAAATAGCTTCTGCGAGACTTTTTCTGCAAATTCTCCACGATTTGCCAAACCCAAAAAAATAGCGGTTGAAAAAAATGCCACTAATTCAAATCGTCCATCGGTGTTGTCTTGAACCCCGTTAGAGGCAAAGAATTCCTTATTGCGTGCATTCTCATTCAGTATCATGAACAAACTGTCACTTGCTTTATTGATTGCGGAGTGGTTTTTGAAAAAATTGAACATTATTGTTAATAACAGAATTGAAATGATTTGTATGCTTGAACCGTGCGCAAATGCAAGGTAGGGTCAGGACACATTAATTAACGGCCTGATCCTGGAGCGTTATTAGGAAAATTATATGCGTAAGTTAGTTTTTGCAACAGTTTCGTTTTTGGTCATTGGTGCGTGTGCGCCAATCCTGTCTCGCCATGGTTTTGTTATGGACGAAAACGCGAAAATCAAGGTTGAACCTCAAACCGATACAAAAACTAGCCTGATTTCGCGTTATGGTAACCCTACGCAAATTGCAATGTTCGACCAAGAAACTTGGTATTACATTTCATCTCAATTAAGCCAAAAAGCATTTTTCAAACCGAAAACAATTGAGCGCCAAATCACGGCAATTTCTTTTGAGGATGGAGAGTCTGTTTCTGAAGTGAAGCAATACGCTTTGGAAGACGGTCGCATTATTTCTTACGACAAAAACAAAACACCGACACGGGGACGTGAAGTGACATTCCTTGAGCAAATTTTCGGCTCTGTGGGTCGCGCACCTGTCCAATTACCAGGTCAAGATGTTAATTTGCCGACATCGGCTGGCGGTCCACGTCGTCAATAATTGCTATTCCATTTCACCGCATTTTTCAGGTGTTTTTAGTAATTCATCGAGCCCTTCAATCGCCGCGCGCGCACTCTTTTTAAATTCCCAACCTTTTGGCGCATTGATTTGTGTTTCAAGCAATATGTTTTCTGTGCCATCGATTAGTGCGGCGGTGAATTTACCACCATTCACGCCACCAAATGATTCGCCCAGAAGACCTGGGATAATGATACCTTTAGCATCCGCAGAGAATGTATTTACCAAAGTGTCACCGCTCGGAACAATATCATAAGAGAACACTTCACCATCATAATTGGTGATACGCCATTTTTTTGCTTGGGTTATTTCGGATTTGTCTATGCCATTCACTTGCAAGGTCAGGCTTTCAAAGCTCGATTCAACGCTAGTTGGAACAAGTGTCACGCGCCAAGACACTAAGGCATCGATTTTGGCCTCTTTAGGATTTGACTTCTCTTTGGATGCCGAAAGTGTAAAGCCGGGTGTGCGCCATTGTGAAATGCGCATTTTCGGCCCATTGCCCACATTTTCGCGCGCGCGAATGCCCGCTCTCCCAAATGTACCACCGCCATCAGAATAACAGACTTTGGCAGAATTGTTTTTGCCCAGTTTATTTGCCTGTTTGATACGATTTGGATCGCAACCAACAGATGCCATAGTTGCACAAGCCAAAAGAATGAATGCGAAATTCTTTTTCATTTTCCCCAACCAATAGCGTTTCGTTACGAAATCAAACCTGAACCAATTTTGAACAATTGACTAAATATTTGATAAAACATGTAATGCCATCATACTTTGAGCCTATTACCAATTGGTGCGCTGGCGAATTATGGCAGTTGTTGGAAAATTACATCACCGGAATTAATGAAAACGCATCCATTTTCAGTCTCTAATTCCAGTTCACCATTTGGATTTATGGTTCTGAAAATGCCTGAGATTTTTTTTACGCCCTGATCAATAATGATTTTTTCGCCCAGTCCCATGGCGCGGTCAAGCCACATCGGTCGTATTTTGCTAAAGCTATGCTTTTGGAACTCTTTAAGGAAAAAATCGATTTTACCAATCATTACATTGATAAAATCTTTTGGCGACGGAAAGGTTTCACTGATTTGCGCCAAGCATATTGTTTCGCGGTCAAGAATTTTTGGTGCGGAAACTAAATTAACGCCGATACCAATAATAAGGAAATTTCGACGTTGGAATGTGTGTGTTTCCAAAAGAATTCCACTTATTTTGGCACCTTCAATGAGTATGTCATTGGGCCATTTTAGTATGGCTTCCGCATTGTGGGCAAAATGCATAATGGTCTCATAGACCGCAAGCCCAATAACAAATGAATAAAGCGGATTTGGGACTTCGGAGCCGAAATCTATAACGCCCGAACAAAACAAATTGCCGCGTTGTGATCGCCACTCACGCTTTAAACGACCGCGCCCTTTGGTTTGAGAATTTGCTAAAACCCAAAATGGCGCGCTAACACCATCCTCGATGATGGCGCGCGCGGTGTCATTGCTTGATTCTATTTCGTCGAATTCAAATATTGTCACTTTACCAAAAGTGCCGAATATTGCGCCGCATTATATAATAGGCCAATTAAAGGCGTAAGCGCCGCCAAAAGGAATACCATGCCGATTACCGACACTTTGGTGGTAGCAAGGCCGCCGGCAAGTTCTATTTTCGGTTCATCGAACCAAACCGTTCTAATGATTCGCAAATAATAGAATGCGGAAATTACCGATGCCAAAACCAATGCAATCGCCAAAGGCCAAACGCCACCCAACCAAACCGATTTTAAGATTTCCCATTTACCCATAAAGCCTGCGAGTGGTGGAATACCCATGACCGAAAATAACAATATAGTTAGACCAGTTGCCAATAATGGATGCGCCTTGGAAAGGCCTGCAATGCTTGGAATAGCCTCAATCTTGCGGCCTTCTTTGGAACGTAATGACATTACCACACCAAAGAGGCCAACGCCCGTTAGAGTATAAATCGCCAAGAACATCAATAATGCCCCGGGTCCAAATTTAGGACCCGCCGCGATTGCCAATAAAGCATATCCCATATTTGCGATTGAAGAATAAGCCAATAGGCGTTTAATATTAGTTTGTTGCAAGGCAAAGAAAGCACCTACAAACATCGATAAAACCGCCATAATAGCAATAATATCGCGCCATTTAGAAATTGCGTCCCCGAAGGCATCAAAACACACGCGCGCCAAAAGAACCGCCGCCGCCATTTTCGGTGCCGTGGCAAAAAAAGCGGTCGATGGCGTTGGTGAACCTTCATAAACATCAGGCGTCCACATATGGAATGGTGCAGCCGACATTTTGAACGCAATCCCAGAAATCACAAACACCATACCAAAAATCACGCCGATATTGGTTTGGGCAGTAATTTGCGACAATTTCGTGAAATTGATTGTGCCCGAAAAGCCATAAACCAAAGACATGCCATAAAGCAAAATACCCGAAGACAAAGCACCCAAAACAAAATATTTAAGGCCTGCCTCGGAAGATTTTTGGCTATCGCGTGCATATGCCGCCAATACATAAAGCGCCAATGATTGCAATTCGACGCCCATATAGACCGCCAATAAATCATGCGCCGAAACCATGACATACATGCCCAAAACCGCAAGCATTCCTAAAACCGGATATTCAGGCTTGGCTATTTCGCGTTCTTCGAGATAGTCAATACTCATTAAAATTGCGGCAGATGAGGTGATGGCTATTGCCCATTTGGCAAAGGTCGCAAATCTATCAATTGCAAGTGAACCATTGAAAATAATTGCGCCCTCTTGAGGGGCATGCAAAATAGCGGCAAAACCTGATGCCACAATCGCCAAAACCGCAAAATAATTGACAAAACGATAGGATTTTTTACCGCCAAATGCGCCAATCATAATTGCCACCATCGCACCGATCGCCAAAATCAATTCTGGGATAATTAGTTTAAGATGGCTAAGAACGTCAGAGGAATTCATTTTTTTGCCCGATTATTTGAATGCGCCAATTATTTGAATGCAGAAGTGAATTGTTCGATTAAATGCATGACAGATGCATCCGTCGCGCCCAAAATCAATTGTGGTTTGAAACCAAGAATTATTGTGCCGATAACCAAAGGAATAAAGATAATAAATTCCCGAATATCCAAATCTTGAATATCCGCCAATTTATCATTGGTTATAGGACCAAAAACTGTTTTGCGATAAAGTGTAAGCATATAGGCCGCTGAAAGAATAACACCGGTTGCCGCGAACATACCGACCATGCGGTTCGCTAAAAATCCACCCTGCATCGTCAAAATTTCACCGATGAATCCCGAGGTCCCAGGAAGGCCGACATTGCCAAGGGTGAACAGCATAAAAATCGCCGCATACCACGGCATACGATTTACTAAACCGCCGTAGAAGGAAATCTCGCGTGTGTGCATGCGGTCATAAATTACGCCGACGCAGAGGAACAAAGCGCCCGAAATAATACCGTGTGACAACATTTGGAAAACCGCACCTTGCACACCCGCGCCATTAAAAGCGAAAATGCCCATGGTTACAAAACCCATATGTGCGACCGAAGAATATGCGATTAGTTTTTTGATGTCCAATTGGCGGAAAGCGACCAAAGAAGTATAAATAATCGCGATTACTGACATCGTGAATACAAGCGGTTGGAAATATTTACTTGCATATTCAAACATCGGCAAGCTGAAACGTAGGAAGCCATAGCCGCCCATTTTCAACAATACGCCCGCAAGGATTACGGAACCAGCAGTAGGCGCTTCAACGTGTGCGTCCGGCAACCAAGTATGAACCGGCCACATCGGCATTTTGACCGCGAAAGAGGCGAAGAATGCAAGCCATAGCCAGATTTGCACGTCTTTATTGAATGTGAATTCTTGCAATGCGAGTATATCAGTCGTTCCCGCTTTCAATGCCATATAGGCGACCGCAACAAGCATGAAAAGCGAACCCAAGAGTGTATAAAGAAAGAATTTATACGCTGCGTAGAAACGGTTTTTGCCGCCCCAAATACCAATGATAAGATACATTGGTATCAAGCCTGCCTCGAACAATACATAGAATAGAACCAAATCGGTGGCGGTGAATACGCCAATCATGAAGGATTCTAAAAGTAAGAAAGCGATGAAATATTCAACAACGCGTTTTTCAATCGATTTCCAGCTTGCGATAATACAAAGCGGCAATAAGAATGTTGTGAGAAGGACGAACAAAACCGAAATCCCGTCAACGCCCAATGCATAATTGATTGTGCCGAACCAAGGGACACTTTCTTTGAATTGCATCGCCGTTGATTTGAAATCGAAATCCGCAATCATTTTCAAAGAAATCACAAAAGTCACAATCGTTGTGATTAATGCAACCCAACGTGCCATCGATGCGTTTTTATTTGCGTCCTTATTAAGACCGCCCAAAAGCAAGAGCAAAACCGCGCCCGCTGTCGGCAACCAAGTTATTAGAGAAAGCATAGGAATCCCGAACATTTATGCCCCCTTCGCCAAAATCAAAGCGCCAAAGGCAATTAGTGCAATCAACATTATGAAAGCATAATGATAAACATAGCCAGATTGAAGTTTGACGGATTTCTTCGATGCCCACCCAATATCGCGCGCAATAGAATTGATAATGCCATCAATCGTGCCTTGGTCGCCTTTTTTCCACAGAAAATCACCGATTGCGCGGGCAGGCTTAACGAAAATAACTTCATACAATTCGTCAAAATACCATTTATTATAAAGGAAGGCATGCAATGGCCCGGTGGCTTTTGCAATTTTCTTGCCTAATCCGTCGTTCCAAAGATAAACAAAGGCGGCAACCAAAAGACCGGTGACAGTTACTACGAGCGGGGCATAAAAGACCCATGCATCAATATCATGGCGCGCATGAAGAATATGATTATGTTCAGAGGTATAAATTGCATGCCCCCAAAAATCGTGGCTGCCATCGCCAATAAAGGCCGGGGCAAAGACAAAACCCGCGAAAATCGCGCCGATTGACAATAGAATTATTGGAATAAGCATTGTGAGCGGGCTTTCATGGGCGGGTGCCGAACCGTCATTATGGTGTTCAACGCCATGAACAGCATGGGTAGCATGTGCATGCGCATCATCTGAATGATGACCATGTGCGTCGCCTTTGAACACACCGTGGAACGTCATAAATGCCAAGCGCCATGAATAAATGGAGGTCAAAAGCGCCGCCAATATCGAAATCCAAAATGCATAAGTCGCGAATGGTTTTCCGGTCATGGAGGCGGCATATGCGCTTTCGATAATTGCGTCTTTGGAGAAAAACCCGGCGAGACCGATTTGTGTTCCAGGAATACCGACACCAGTAATCGCCAAAGTACCGATAAGCATAACGGCATAGGTGATTTTCATCGGCTTCCAAACCGCGCCCATTTTTCGCATATCTTGTTCATGATGCAAACCATGAATAACCGAACCCGCGCCGAGGAAAAGGAGTGCTTTGAAGAATGCGTGGGTGAACAAATGGAACATCGCCGCCTGATAAACGCCAACCCCCGCAGCGAAAAACATATAGCCCAATTGCGAACAGGTTGAATAAGCAATCACGCGCTTAATATCATTTTGCGCGAGGCCGACAGTCGCTGCAAAAATCGCAGTTGTCGCACCGACTAGTGTGATAATTCCCGCCGCAAACGGTGCGCGCTCATAGATTGGCGAACAGATTGTCACCAAAACCACACCTGCCGTAACCATAGTCGCGGCGTGAATTAGCGCCGAAACCGGAGTTGGGCCTTCCATTGCATCCGGCAACCAAGTGTGAAGGAAAAATTGCGCCGATTTACCCATTGCACCAATGAATAATAAAACGCCAATAACTTCGATAGCAGGCAGTGATATTCCCGTCCATTCGATTTTGTCATTCACATGATGATCAAGATGGTGGAAAACTTCTTTGAATTCAATTGAACCAAAAACCATAAAGACCGCAAAGATCCCAAGTGCAAAGCCAAAGTCGCCGACACGGTTTACAACGAAGGCTTTAATCTGTGCATCATTTGCGGAACGCTTGAGATACCAAAAGCCAATCAAAAGATATGAAGCAACACCCACGCCTTCCCAGCCAAAGAACAATTGCATAAAGTCAGCTGCAGTTACCAATGACAACATAGCGAAAGTGAAAAGCGATAAATAAGAGAAAAAGCGCGATCTATGCGGGTCTTCGCTCATATAGCCCCAAGAATAGAGGTGAACTAATGAGGAAACCGAAGTTACAACCACCATCATCACCGCTGAAACCGCGTCAAGGCGAATGGACCATATTGATTTAAAACCTGCAACATCAATCCAAGTGAATAATCTTATCGGGTCTTCGGGTAATTCGAGTGATTTATTCCAATGACCAAGGAAAATCGCGCTTGCGGCAAAGAATGCCACGAATAATAAAATGGTCGTAATCGCCATTGTCGCTTTTTGCGGCATAAAGCGCCCGAAAAGGCCACCGATTATCGCGCCAATTGCCGGTGCAAAAACAACCAAGAGAGCAAGAGTTTCAACAGACATTTCTAGCCCTTCATAATATTCAAATCTTCAACCGCGATGGTGCCGCGATTACGGAAATAGACGACCAATATCGCAAGTCCGACAGCGGCCTCAGCAGCGGCAACGGTCAAAACAAACATTGCAAAAACCTGCCCCACCAAATCGCCCATAAAAGCCGAAAAAGCGACGAAATTCACATTCACAGCCAATAGTATAAGCTCAATCGACATAAGGATTACGATAATATTCTTGCGGTTAACAAAAATGCCGAACACACCGATTGTGAACAGTGCGGCGGCAAACACCAAATAATGGGAAAGCCCGATAGATGCGGTAATATCCATTATAATGACACCCCTTCCCCGGTTTTTGGTTTGGCAATTTCAACACCAGTCGCACGATTGCGCGCAGTTTGTTTTGAAACGCTTTGGCGTTTTACATTTTGACGGTGATGCAAAGTAAGAACAATCGCACCAATCATTGCAACAAAAAGCACGAGACCTGCCAATTGGAAGAAAAGAATATAATCAGTATATAAAATTCGCCCCATGGCCTCGGCGTTATTTGCGACTTCAAGGGCGGGTGTTGGCGACGCGAAAATTGAATTATCAACTTTGGCCTCAATGCGGGCCGAAGTGACCAAAAAGAAAATGCCGAATAGAGCCGCAGCGACCAAACCGCCGACCGGCAAATAGCGCATAAAGCCTTGTTTCAATTCAACAAAATCTATGTCCAACATCATCACGACGAATAGGAATAAAACCGCGACCGCGCCGACATAGACCACAATCAAAAGCATCGCGAGATATTCCGCGCCAATAAGCACGAAAAGCCCCGATGTCGTAAAAAACGTCAGTATCAAAAACAATACTGAATGCACGGGATTTCGCGCCGAAACCACCATTAAGGCGGAAATCACGGCGGTAAATGCCAATATATAAAAAGCAGCGATACCAATCATCGCAAGCCCTACCCCTTCTTTAATTATCGATATGGAGCGTCCAATTCGATATTTTTTGCAATTTCACGCTCCCAACGGTCACCATTGGAAAGCAATCTCTCTTTGTTATAAAACAATTCTTCACGTGTTTCGGTGGCGAATTCGAAATTCGGCCCCTCGACAATGGCATCGACCGGGCACGCCTCTTGGCAGAAACCGCAATAGATGCATTTGGTCATATCTATGTCATAGCGCGTTGTGCGGCGTGAACCGTCATCACGCGGTTCGGCTTCAATAGTGATGGCTTGTGCAGGACAAATCGCCTCACACAATTTGCACGCAATGCAACGTTCTTCACCATTCGGATAGCGTCTTAAAGCGTGTTCACCACGAAACCGTGGGCTTAATGGCCCTTTTTCAAATGGATAATTGATTGTTGGTTTGCGCCTGAAATAGACCTTCATCGCCAGCACAAAAGTACCTAGAAAATCAGTCATTGCGGCGCCTTTGATGGCTTGCATAATATTCATTAGGCATTCCCCCCAAAGAAAGCGACATAAGCGCCGACAATAGCAACCGCGACCAAAGTTGTCGGCAAAAAGATTTTCCAACCAATTCGCATCAATTGGTCATAGCGATAACGCGGCACTATTGCCTTCACCATTGCGAACAAGAAGAAAATCACCCAAATTTTCACATAGAATACAACAAATGCGAGATATGGATTTTCAACCGCACCCCAAGGTAAGTTCCAACCACCAAGGAACATGATATTAATCATTGCGCACATCAAAACGATATTGAGGTATTCGCCGATCATGAAAAGCAAATATAAAGTCGCTGAATATTCAACCTGATAACCCGCAACCAATTCCGATTCCGCTTCAGGCAAATCGAATGGTGGGCGGTTTGTTTCAGCAAGCGCAGAGATAAAGAAAATCCCTAACATCATAAATAACACCAGACCCGAAACAAAGCCCATGGCGATTTTCGCGGGGCTGCCGCCATCGAGCAATGCACCGATAAATCTAAATGCGTGCCAATCCCAAATGCCGTCTTTTTGCGCATTAACAATGTCGGTAAGGTTCAGTGAACCAACCATCAAAAGAACGCAAACAATCACAAAGCCGATTGAAACTTCATAAGAAACCATTTGCGCCGCTGAACGCAATGCACCAAGGAATGGGTATTTGGAATTTGACGCCCAACCGCCCATTATGATGCCATAAATACCCAATG
Source organism: Hyphomonadaceae bacterium (assembly GCA_041917055.1). Lineage (GTDB taxonomy): Bacteria > Pseudomonadota > Alphaproteobacteria > Caulobacterales > Aquidulcibacteraceae > Pseudaquidulcibacter. The sequence goes on along the minus strand of JAYRYJ010000004.1, from coordinate 79,487 downwards.
ATGAAATCGCCAAAAGGTATAGGATGCCGACATTCATGTTTGAAATCGCCCAACCTGGTGCAAGCGGCACGACCACCCAAGTGATAAAGGCCAAAACCAAGGTCAGGATTGGTGCAATGACAAATACGGTTTTATTTGCGCCGGATGGAATTACAATCTCTTTGAAAACGAATTTCAAAAAGTCAGCAAATGATTGAAAGAGGCCGAAAGGACCGACAACATTGGGCCCTTTACGCATTTGCACAGCCGCCCAAACCTTGCGGTCAAATAAAAGAATAAAGGCCAAGGTCAAAAGCAAAAGAACGACATAGCCAAGGATTTGCAAAATCCCTAAAACCGTTCCCCACAAAGGCCCGAAATCGTGAACCAGTCCCTGCATCTCTTACTCCGCAGCCATTTTGGTTTCGCCATCGGCACGCATTTTTGAGCACTTCGCCATAATAAGGCTCGCACGTGCGATTGCATTGGTTAAATAATAATCTGTAACTTGTGGCTTAAACCCGCCCTTCGCAACAGGGCCTGAGGCACCGACAAATCTAATATTGAATGGCACAGAAGTTGGGATTTCGCCATCAAAACCCGCGAACACAGAATATTCCGAAGCCATTTGATGACGCAATTCTGCGAGCGAGTTGAAAGCAAGTTTTGCCCCTGCAAGTTCGGAAACCGCGCGCAAAATTGCCCATTCTTCTTTGGCAGTACCTTTTTTGGCCGTCGCTGCGTTAGCATATTGAATGCGGCCTTCGGTATTGACATAAATGCCGTCTTTTTCGCTAAAGGCAGGCGCAGGAAGCACTAAATCCGCATTTGACGCGCCTTTGTCGCCGTGTGAGCCGATATAGACCACAAATTTGCCTTCGGGGATTTCGATTTCATCTGCGCCCAAAAGCACAATTGTGTCGCAATCACTTAAAATCTGTTTCGTCGCCAAACCACCCTCTTGCGGTAAGAAACCAAGGTCGAGGCCACCAACCCGCGCGGCGGCATTGTGGAGGACATTGAAACCATTCCAATCGTCTCTGACGATATTTGCTTTCATGCCGATTTCCGCGATTAATTTTGCAACTTTGTCGCCGTCTTCCCGCGCATAAGCGCCCATGCCGACAATGATCATTGGCTTTTGCGCGGCTTCAAACACTTTGAAGAAATCACCTTTGCCTTTTGCCAAATCTTCAAGGATTTTGACATCATTACCGAGTGAGGAATATGGATAGGTAAGTTCATAATCTTCACCAACAAGGCCGATAGTCGCCAATTTACCAGTGAGGTAGTTTTTGCGAATGCGCGCATTCAAAATCGGTGCTTCAAGGCGCGGGTTTGAACCGATAATCAAGATTGCATCGGCCTCTTCAACACCAGCAATTCCCGAATTAAATAAATATCCAGCGCGGCCCGCTTTATCATCAATCATTGCACCATCTTGGCGGCAATCGATATTCTTTATACCAAGGTTGGAGGCAAGTTTTTTGGCGGCATATAAAGCCTCAGCATTCACCAAATCACCACCTATAAATCCGATTTTCTCCGGTGCACCTTTTAGTTTCTTAGCGAATACTTCAAGCGCTTCATTCCAATCTGTCGGCTGTAATTTTTTGCCTTTACGAATATAAGGCGTATCCAAACGTTGGCGACGAAGGCCATCCGCTATATGCCGCGCTTTGTCTGAAATCCATTCTTCATTAATATCGTCATTAAGGCGCGGTTCGATACGCAAAACATCATCGCCGCGCGCATCAATGCGAATATTTGAACCCAATGCGTCCATAACATCAATAGAATCGGTTTTGCGTAATTCCCAAGGGCGCGCGTTGAAAGCATAAGGAGCGGAAGTCAAAGCACCGACAGGGCATACGTCAGGCAAATTGCCCGAAAGTTCAGACGATAAAGCCGCCTCAAGATAGGTAGTGATTTCAACATCTTCACCACGACCAATGAGACCAAGTTCGTGGATCCCCGTCACCTCTGTTACAAAGCGAACGCAACGAGTGCATTGAATGCAGCGTGTCATAACGGTCTTTATCAATGGCCCCATGTGTTTTTCAGTCGTGGCGCGCTTAGTTTCGCAATAGCGCGATGCCGAACCGCCATAAACCACTGCTTGATCTTGCAAATCACATTCACCGCCTTGATCGCAAATTGGACAATCAAGCGGGTGGTTGATTAATAAAAACTCCATAACGCCTTTACGGCCTTTTTGGACTTTTTCGGAATTAGTAAGAACAACTGGCGGCTCGCCATTTGGCCCAGGGCGCTGGTCTTTTACCGCTTGTGAACAAGAAGCAACAAGTTTCGGTGCGCCTTTAACTTCAACAAGGCACATGCGGCAATTACCTGCAACTGACAGGCGTTCATGATAACAAAAGCGCGGAATTTGCGCGCCCGCAGCTTCGCAAGCCTGCAAAAGCGTGTATTCCGCAGGGACCTCAATCTCATTACCATCGATGACGATTTTCGCCATTATTAACCCCGTTGCTCACTTCCGCTTTAATGACCACAAAGACCAAATCAGCAAAACAAAACTTATCAAAAGCCCCAAAAATGCCCATTTCGACACCCTGACGCCATAAAGCGTATTGAGCCAGATGAACCAGCCAATACAGCCAAAAAACGCGGCGGATAAAAATACCCGCATCATTTTGCAAAAAGTGCATGGCTTTTTCATTCGCCACTTCCTTTTGCTTTAAGGCCCATGCCCTTATTCCTCATCAGGATATTGATTGGAAATAATGCTATCCAAAAATGGTGCATCCTCAATATCCTCCTCGGTGCGGATACAGGGCCAATCATTTAGATTGTCCAAATATCCGATTCTATTTTCTGCCCCGAATTGAATTTTTGGTTCAATTCGTTCCGGTCTGTCAAAAGCGCCAATCGCAATTGCCAAACCGTCGGGCGCTTCATAAGTCAAAGGTGTGCCGCATTTATCGCAAAAACCCCGTTTGACGAGGTTAGAGCTTTGAAATCTTTGCGGTTCATTTGACCAAACCACATCAATCTCATTTACCGACACCAAAGGCGCAAAGAAATTTCCAAACGCCTTTTGACACATTCTGCAATGGCAGATTGAGGCCTTCCCCAAACTACCCTTTATTTCGAAGCGGACATGCCCACATTGGCACCCGCCCTTCATCTATTCCGCCGCGATTTTCGCACCCTGCACATGGGCCTTATTTGCGCGATAGGAATTAATCTTATCCTCAATCTCGTGTCTGAAATTCCAAATCAGACCTTGAACCGGCCATGCCGCTGCATCGCCCAAAGCACATATTGTGTGACCTTCGATTTGTTGAGAAACCTCAAGCAATAAATCAATTTCGCGTGATTCCGCCTGGCCCTTGCTCATGCGGTCCATAACGCGCCACATCCAGCCCGTACCCTCGCGGCATGGGGTGCATTGACCGCAAGATTCGTGCTTATAGAAATAAGAAAGACGTGCAATTGCCGCGACCAAATCAGTCGATTTATCCATAACGATTACCGCAGCAGTGCCAAGGCCGGATTTAAGCGCAGACAGACTATCAAAATCCATCAATACGGTTTCCGCCATTTCAGCCGTGATCATGCGAACCGAAGAACCGCCGGGAATAACCGCTTTCAAATTGCCCCAACCACCACGAACACCGCCGCAATGATCCTCAAGCAATTGTTTCAATGGAATAGACATTGCCTCTTCAACATTGCACGGATTATTGACATGACCCGATATTGAGAAGATTTTCGTGCCTGTATTATTTGGTCGACCGATCCCTGCGAACCATGCCGCGCCCCGACGCAGAATTGTTGGCATAACGGCAATCGATTCGACATTATTAACGGTGGTCGGACAACCGTAGAGGCCGGCATTCGCGGGGAATGGCGGCTTCATACGCGGCTGGCCTTTTTTGCCTTCAAGACTTTCGATTTGCGCAGTTTCTTCGCCGCAAATATAGGCCCCTGCCCCATGGCTTACAAACAGATCAAAATCCCAACCATGGACATTGTTTTTACCGATTAATTTGGCATCATACGCCTGTTTAATGGCTTGTTCCAAAATCTCGCGTTCATAAACATATTCGCCGCGAATATAGATATAGGCAGTATGCGCTTGCATTGCGAAAGAGGCGACCAATGCACCTTCAATAAGCAAATGCGGATCATTGCGCATAATTTCGCGGTCTTTACATGTGCCGGGTTCGGATTCATCGGCATTGATAAGCAAATAATGCGGCCTATCTTTCACTTCTTTTGGCATGAAGGACCATTTCAAAGCAGTCGGGAAGCCCGCACCGCCACGACCGCGAAGGCCTGAAGCCTTGCCCTCATTGATAATCCAGTCACGACCTGCGGACAAAATATCCTTTGTGCCATTCCACGCACCGCGTTTAATCGCACCCTCAAGACCCCAATCATGGAGGCCATATAGGTTTAGGAAAATTCTGTCCTTATCTGCAAGAATACCGACCATTTCTATTCCTTACCCGGCAAATTAGGGATTTTAACAGGTTTTGCGAGCGAACCATCATAAAGCGATGGGTCTTTCAAAGTTGTTGGCCCGCCATTTGGCGCCGATTTTTGGCGACCAATTGCCGAACCCGAAGTAACTTCTTTTCCCGCCAATAAATCGTCTATTTTTTGATTGAAACTATCGGCGTCCAAATCTTCATGATAATAATCATGGATTGCGACCACCGGCGCATTTGCGCACGCACCTAAGCATTCCATTTCTTCCCAAGATAGCAAACCATCTTTGGTAACATGGTGCGCTTCACCGATGCGTTTTTTACAAATTTTGATTAATTCGCCTGAACCACGCAACATGCATGGAGTTGTTCCGCAGACTTGCAAATGGTGTTTACCAACCGGCGCAAGATGAAACATTGTATAGAAGGTTGCCACTTCATATACGCGAATATAGGGCATTTCCAAATCACTGCCGATTTGTTCAATCGCCTTTTGTGAAACCCAACCATCTTGTTTTTGCGCAATCCAAAGCATTGGAATAACCGCAGAACGCTTTCTATCGGCAGGGTATTTTGTAAGCCAAAAGGCAATTTTTTCGGCACTTTCTTTTGACCATTCAAAAGAAGCGGGCTGTAATTCAGAAGGTGCCAAATGACGAACAGACATTCGCTATCTCACTTAATAAAATCAACATTGGCGATTTTGCCATATAGAATGGTATAAACCGCAATCACTTCAAACGGTTCACTTGTTGGTGAACGCATAACTTTTTCATGGTCCAACACTTTGTTACCAATTAAAGTGCGGCCCAATAATTCAACTTTGTTTTGAGGAAATTGCGCAAAAACACCCGCCATTCTTTCGCGATAAGCGCTTAAACCTTCAAGATTTGGGGCTTCACGCAAATTGGCAATAGTCATATTATCGGCAAAAAATGTCAGGTGCTTATCCAAGTCCTGAACATTATAGGCGTCTAACTGAGCTTGGGCGACTGCGGCATTTTCCATTAGCGGTCAATCTCCCCGAAAACGATATCGAGCGAACCGATAAGTGCCGAAACATCGGCCAATAAATGGCCTTTTGACAAATGTTCTAGCGCCGCCAAATGCGGGAAACCGGGGGCGCGAATTTTTGCTTTATATGGCTTATTTGTGCCATCAGACACCAAATAAACGCCAAATTCACCCTTTGGCGCCTCAACCGCCGCATATACTTCACCCGCCGGAACTTTAAACCCTTCGGTATAAAGTTTGAAATGGTGAATAAGCCCTTCCATTGTCGCCTTCATTTCGGCGCGGCGTGGCGGGGCGAATTTTGAATTTTCCGGCAAAACGGGACCTTGCGGCATCATTTTAATGGCTTGTTTGATGATTTTCACGCTTTCGCGCATTTCATCCATGCGGCACAAATAACGATCATAGCAATCGCCGTTTTTGCCGATTGGAATATCGAAATCCAATTCGTCATAGACTTCATAGGGCTGTGATTTGCGCAAATCCCATGGAATGCCGGAACCGCGAACCATTACGCCGGAGAAGCCCCAATCGAGAATTGTTTTAGTATCGACAACACCAATATCGACGTTTCTTTGTTTAAAAATGCGATTGTCGGTGATTAGACCTTCGATTTCGTCGCAAACAACTAAGAATGGGTCGCACCAATCATAAATGTCTTGAACGAGTTTTTCGGGAATATCTTGGTGAACGCCACCAGGGCGGAAATAATTGGCGTGCATACGCGCGCCGCACGCACGCTCATAGAATACCATTAATTTTTCGCGCTCTTCAAAGCCCCAAAGCGGTGGGGTTAATGCGCCAACGTCCATCGCCTGTGTGGTCACATTCAAAAGATGGTTTAGGATACGTCCAATTTCGCAGAAAATCACGCGAAGGAATTGCGCACGCCTAGGAACTTCAATTCCCGCCAATTTCTCAATCGCAAGACAAAAAGCATGCTCTTGATTCATTGGCGCAACATAATCAAGGCGATCGAAATATGGGATAGCTTGAAGATAGGTCTTATATTCAATCAGCTTTTCGGTACCACGATGCAATAAGCCGACATGCGGATCAACGCGTTCAACAATTTCACCGTCAAGTTCAAGAATAAGGCGAAGCACGCCGTGCGCCGCAGGGTGTTGCGGGCCGAAATTGATGTTAAAATTACGTTTGCCAGGTTCTTTGGCAAGGGTTTTGGCTTTTTCGAAATCGATTAAATCACTCATTTCGTCACCGCCTTTTCATCGCCGGGAAGCATATTTTCCCACGGCGACAAGAAATCAAAATTTCTGAATTCTTGCACCAATTTGACAGGTTCATAAATTACACGCTTTTGCTCTTCGTCATAGCGAACTTCTTGATAACCAGTCAGAGGGAAGTCTTTCAAAAGTGGGTGACCTTCGAAGCCATAATCAGTTAGAATACGGCGTAAATCAGGGTGGCCCTCAAATAAAATGCCATACATATCAAAGGCTTCACGTTCAAACCAATTTGCGATTGGCCAAATTTCCGTGATTGAATGAATTGATTTGCCGTATTCAAGTGGTGCCTTAACGCGGATACGAATATTATTATTCATGCTCAAAAGATGATAGACCACATCAAATCTTTGCGCGCGATCGGGATAATCGACGGCGGTAATATCGACCAAGGATGAAAAACCTTCAATAGATTGAAGATTTGCCAAAACACCTTTTACTTCAGTTGCTTGCGCGATAATATTAAGTTCGCCATTTAAGATTTCTGCGTGCGATACACCTGCGATTTTTGCGACGCGCTCACAAAGGGCGGCAAGTTTCTCAGCGGTTTTTTGCAAATAGTCCGATATCATCTTTCAATCGTCCCTTCGCGGCGGATTTTCTTTTGTAATTGCAAAATACCATAAACCAAAGCCTCAGCAGTCGGTGGACAGCCCGGAACATAAATGTCAACCGGAACCACACGGTCACAACCACGAACTACAGAATAAGAATAATGATAATAGCCGCCGCCATTGGCGCATGAACCCATCGAAATCACATATCTCGGGTTTGGCATTTGGTCATAGACTTTGCGAAGCGCCGGCGCCATTTTATTGGTCAAGGTTCCGGCAACAATCATAACATCGGATTGACGTGGTGAGGCACGCGGCGCAAAGCCAAAACGCTCAACATCATAACGCGGCATAGCGGCATGCATCATTTCAACCGCGCAGCATGCAAGACCAAAAGTCATCCACATCAAAGACCCTGTACGCGCCCAAGTGATAAGGTCTTCTGAACCCGCAATAATATAGCCTTTATCCGCCAAAGCGTCGGAAACACCGGTGAAAAACGGGTCATCAGGCTTAACCAAAAAGCCATTTTCAACGCCCGCAGTGGCAGGTTTGATTATTCCCATTCTAATGCACCCTTTTTCCACTCATAAATGAAGCCAATGGTGAGAACACCAAGAAAAACCATCATGGAAACATATCCGAATGCGCCCAAATCCCGCAAAACTAATGACCAAGGAAATAGAAATGCAACCTCAAGGTCAAAAATAATGAAAAGAATCGACACCAAATAGAATCTCACATCAAATTTCATGCGCGCATCGTCGAAAGCGTTAAAACCGCATTCATATGCAGATAGTTTTTCAGGGTCCGGCGAAGATGGCGCAAAAAGCCAATTGGCAATAATAAATACCAAGCCAATAACAAGCGCTATGCCGCCAAAAATTATGACCGGCAGATATTCTAAAAGGAAATCAGAGGACGCAAGCCCGCCGACATAGTTTTGACCCGACATTTAGGATTCCCCAATGTTCACTTTTTTCAATTGCCTTAGACCGCTTGGCAGACATAGGCAACATCATGGCTCACAATTTTTCGCAAGAATGGCATAATGCAACTAATAGACATTAGTATTGGGCATCGGAGGGTTGCAAAACTTACTTTTTCGAAACGATTTTAAGCCATTAATCAAATTTCTATGTGGGAATCAGTAATTGGATAATGCGGCGCGCCAAAAAACTATGAATAGTTTGGGGAATCTCGTTCCAGCGATTCTATTATTCACTTTGGTCATAATTCATACATCGACCCCCGTCACTTTTTTATTGAAATTGACCAATGGCAAAGGCGGTGCGGCTGTTGGTGCAATATGGTATATCGGTGCTTTAAGCGCTTTGGTACTAGCTTTCTTGCGACCTCTTAGGACGCTCTTTGCTTTGCCTTTCGCCTTCCCATTCCTATTGATTAGCTTTTGGTCCTTATCGTCATATTTTTGGTCAATTGCACCAATTGAGACTTTGAAAGGAAATATACTCTTATTCATGACATTTTTGGGTGGTATGGTCTTGGCAACTCGCCTCAGTTGGGAGGAATTAATTGTCTATTTGTCAAAAATTTTGAACATATTGATTCTGATTTCTGCGATTTTGGCAATCGCAATTCCTAAAATGGGGACAATGCAAGAGATTTATCCTGGTGCTTGGTCAGGACTATGGCCAGAAAAGCAAGCACTCGGCTTTTATTCGGTTGTTCAGGTTATTTTGGTATTAATTCGAGTTTTCTATTTCCCCAAGCAATTAAAGCTACTTTTTTGGGTTCCATTAGGGATTTTGGCAATTTTGGGAACGCAAAGCAAAACAGCTCTGATCATGGTGCTATTTGCTTTCGCAATTATTGTTTTCATAAAATTATTGCAGCAAGATTTACGTATCATGATGGCAAGTTTAGTATTGGCGACAATTGCGATCTTAATTATCGGCTCCGTTTTGATTGTTTCCCCTGATATTTTGTTCAAATTGACCGGTAAATCTTCCGACCTTACTGGGCGTAAGGAGATTTGGACTGCTCTGGAATTTATGTATGATCAAAGAAAACTGACTGGCTACGGCTATAATGCGATTTGGAATGGTATGGAGGACATGACCTCACCCTATCAATGGATACCAAATATCGCAGGTTTCAAGCCTTTTAATGCACATTCTTCATATTGGGAGGCGAAAATTTCTTTGGGCCAAGTCGGGTTATATTTGCTTTATTTCTGCCTTGCTTGGGTGATGTTTTTTGCAATTATTCATATTCGCTCCCACCATTTGGGATCTGCAATTACACTTGCCTTTATGGGCGCGCTTTTGATTATTTCGCGCACCGAGACTGTGTTTTTAGGATATATGGATTTATTTTGGCTAATGGTTATTACTTTAGGAACCAAAATCACCATGCCGAAAAACGATTTGCAGAGAACGGTCGCTTTTGTGCCAAATCAAAAACCACGCAATGAGACATTTGTTTATTCTGGCCTCTAACTAAAAATCACCGCAAAACGCAAAAAACCGCCCTGCTTGGATCGTTTTTGAAGTGGCGCGAGTCCCCGTGCAAAATAGTTAGCTATTTTGCGCCAAACAAGATTCGTCACTCGCAAAACGCAAAAAACCGCCCTGTTAAGGGCGGTTTTTGAAGTGGCGCGAGTGACGGGGCTCGAACCCGCGACCCTCGGCGTGACAGGCCGATACTCTAACCGACTGAGCTACACCCGCGCATTTATCAGAAAGATAGCGCTGAATTAGACAAAAACCTTTTTTAAGTCAAACAGGCATTCATACTAAAAAGCAGTATCATACAATCCCTCAAATGGTGGGCGCTGACGGGTTCGAACCGCCGACCCTCTCGGTGTAAACGAGATGCTCTTCCAGCTGAGCTAAGCGCCCCCAATTAAGGAAGCAGCGTCATAGACTAAGCATTTAGAAATTGGAAGGGCGTTTTTCACACGCTTTGCAGTTAGAACTCATTTATTTCTTTTCATAAAACCCTTCATAAGGATCGACTTTCGCGCCGGTTAGGCCGCGCCAGAAATCAAAATAGTCACGCAAAACGTCACCAATGAATGAATAGCCTTGTTGATATTGTTTTTCGACACCGATTTCCAGGGTTTGGTCGCCCGCTTCATACCAAGTACCAAATAATTTATCCCATAATGGCATCATTGAGAAATTGCCTACGCCATTTGAAATATCCAAAATATGGTGCTGACGATGGTGATTTGGCGATTGGAACAAGAATTTACCAAACCATCCATAATTAGTATCAATATTAGAATGCTGAAAAATACCGACAATAGTAACCACAATATTGACCCAAATCATCGTCGCAGTTGATGCACCCATAATTGCCATTGGCACATTCAAAAGGAAAATCGGAATGAAGTTACCGGGGTGTTGGCGCATAGTTGTGACCATACACATATCTTGTGCCGAATGGTGGAAACGGTGAAATGGCCATAAATAGCGTGTGTGCTCTAATCTATGATCCCAATAATCAAAGAAGGTATAAATCATATAAAACAGTGGCACTTGAACTAATATTGGCAGTGCTGCCATTTCTTTGGATAGCGGGAAAACACCGTTTAAATGCGTATTTATCCATTTGCCAATTATTGACGCTAAACCGACTGTCAGTATCAATTTAATGACATTATAAATTTGCAATTCAGACAAAACAAAGCAAGCCAAATCCAATTTAATGGACGGGGTTCTTGCATTCAATATACGGTTAAGAGATGATTTTTCCCAACCAATCAATAATATCTCAAGCGTGAAAGAAACCGGAAATAAAACCACCAAAGGCAAATAAACACCTGCAATTCGTTCCGGAATATGATGAACGGTTTTAGAAACGCCGAATAGGTTTATGGTTAAGTCAGCGGGAAATAGTTTTGAGATCAAACCCATTCCCAAAACCGCTATGATTGAATAGACCGTAAGCATTCCCAAAATTGCGAGAAATGCCGGAGATGTGAAACGTGTATTTAGACTTACAGCGCTACTATTGTTTTGAATTGACATGAAATTGCCCCCAATATCCGATTGGGGGCAATCTCTATGCCAATTTAGTTAAGATTGAGCTTAAACCACAAAAATATTGCGGTTAATGCGGTAAGTTCGCCCCTTGACCGCCGTCATTAGAACGTGCGCGCATTGCAGCTTCTTGATCTTCATCCGTCCATTCAATCGGGCTTAGTGGCTTGGTAAGTGCATGTGCCAAAACTTCTTCCGCTGTGGCGACCGGAATGATTTCCAAAACATCTTTCACATTTTGCGGAATATCTGCAAGGTCTTTCTCATTATCTTTTGGGATAAGAACCTTAGTCACACCCGCACGTAATGCAGCCAGAAGTTTTTCTTTTAAACCACCAATCGGTAAGACCCGCCCACGCAAGGTTATTTCACCTGTCATGGCAACAGAGCGCGACACGGGCACATCAGTCAAAAGACTTACAATTGCCGTCATCATTGCAATGCCCGCCGATGGTCCATCTTTTGGCGTTGCGGCCTCCGGCACATGGACGTGGATGTCGGTTTGGTCGAAAATTGTTGGTTTAATCCCGAACTGCGGCGCTTTCGCTTTGACATAACTTGAAGCAGCAGAAATTGATTCTTTCATCACGTCGCGCAAATTACCAGTCACAGTCATGCGACCCTTACCATACATTTGAACGGCTTCAATGGTTAAAGTGTCACCGCCAACTTCGGTCCAAGCAAGGCCGGTTACCGCGCCGATTTGATCTTCAAGGTCAATTTCGCCAAAACGGAATTTTGGCACACCTGCATATTCTGCCAAATTTTCGGCATTTATGGTCAAGCTCATGACTTTTTTGGCGGCAATATTGCGAACTGTTTTGCGCGCGAGATTAGCAATTTCGCGTTCTAAAGAACGCACACCTGCTTCGCGAGTATAAAGGCGAACCAAATCGCGAATTGCCTCATCTTCAATCTCAAATTCACCTTTTTTTAGGCCATGATCCTCAAGAATTTTTGGCAAAAGATGGCGCTTTGTGATTTCGACCTTTTCGTCTTCGGTATAACCTGGGAGCCTAATGATTTCCATTCTATCCAAAAGCGCTTGATGTATATTCAAGGAATTGGCGGTGGTTATGAACATTACATTTGAAAGATCATAGTCAACTTCAAGATAATGATCATTGAATGTATTGTTTTGTTCCGGGTCCAAAACCTCAAGCAAGGCAGAAGCAGGATCGCCGCGATAATCGGCACCCATTTTGTCAATTTCATCAAGCAAAAACAGCGGATTATTGCTTTTTGCTTTCTTCAAAGATTGAATAATACGACCGGGCATAGAGCCAATGTAAGTGCGGCGGTGACCGCGAATTTCGGCCTCATCACGCACCCCACCCAAAGCAACGCGCACGAAATCACGTCCTGTTGCGGTCGAAATCGACTTACCTAACGAAGTTTTACCAACACCTGGTGGGCCGACAAGACACAAGATTGGGCCTTTTAATTTGCCGACACGACCTTGAACCGCAAGGTATTCCAAAATACGTTCCTTGACTTTTTCAAGACCGAAATGATCGGCATCAAGGATTTCTTGGGCTTTATTAATGTCGTTGCGTGTCTTCTTATTATTGCCCCATGGCAGAGCCAACATCCAATCAAGATAATTGCGAACTACGGTTGATTCGGCACTCATTGGCGGCATTTGTTTAAGTTTTTTAAATTCAGCATTGGCCTTTGCGCGGGCTTCCTTGGTGAATTTTGTGGCTTTTATGCTTGCCTCTAATTCCGCCATTTCGTCTTTTTCTTCGCCGTCACCCAATTCGCGCTGAATAGCTTTCATTTGTTCATTGAGATAATATTCGCGTTGGCTCTTTTCCATTTGCTTTTTGACGCGATTGCGAACCTTGCGTTCAACTTGGAGCGCTGAAATTTCGCCATCCATAAGGCCAATAAGTTTCTCAAGTCGCGCCATCACACTTGCGGTCGCCAAAAGCGCTTGTTTTTCTTCAATTTTTACGGTGATATTTGCAGCAATAATATCTGAAACAGAAACCGGATCTTCATTTTGCGCAAGGCCATTTGTAACTTCAACCGGGATTTTACGGTTAAGTTTTGAATAATTTACAAATTGCTCATTGGTAGCACGCGCAAGGGCACGCGCGTCTTTGGTTTCGGCACCGATTGATTCCAAAATCTCTGCTTCGACTGTATAAAATTCTTTTTCTTCGATGAATTTGGTGATTTTTGCGCGTTGTTTGCCTTCGACCAAAACGCGAACTGTGCCGTCAGGCAGTTTCAATAATTGCAAAACACTCGCGATTGTTCCGACATCGAAAATTTCTTCTTTGGACGGATCATCAATCCCCGCATCTTTTTGTGCGCAGAGAATAATTGTTTTATCGCCATTCATAGCTTCTTCTAGGGCACGAACGGATTTTTCACGTCCGACAAATAAAGGCGAAACCATCTGTGGGAAAACCACAATATCGCGCAAAGGCAAAAGCGGGAGTTTATATTTTTCAGTCATAATAATTCTTCACGAGTCGTTTGGACTCGATACCAAAATCAAGATGGTGGGTTTTAGATTAATGTTCAAGGGGCATAAATAAGTTTTGCCCAAGACAAGACAGTTAATTATCCTGCTTTTGACGCTTTTTCTGCACGTTCGGAATAAATCAATAATGGTTGGGCGCGACCTTCGACCACCTCAACATTGATTACGACCTCTTCAACACCATCATAAGATGGAAGTTCAAACATTGTGTCAAGCAAAATACCTTCAAGGATTGAACGCAAACCACGCGCACCGGTTTTACGGGCAATGGCTTTACTTGCGACCGCGTGAAGCGCTTCGTCTGTGAAAGTTAGTTTCACATTTTCCATTTCGAACAGGCGTTGATATTGTTTAACCAATGCGTTTTTAGGTTCGGTAAGAATGGTGATTAATGCCGCCTCATCTAAATCTTCGAGGGTTGCGAAAACCGGCATACGACCTACAAATTCGGGGATTAAGCCAAATTTCAATAAATCTTCTGGTTCAAGGTCCTTTAAAACGTCACCCGTGCGACGATCATCAGGGGATCGAACATTCGCGCCAAAGCCAATCCCTGCACCCGTACCACGGCGCGAAATGATTGTATCAAGGCCAGGGAATGCACCGCCAGCGATGAATAGAATATTGGTCGTATCGACTTGCAAAAACTCTTGCTGCGGGTGTTTGCGACCACCTTGTGGCGGAACCGATGCAATTGTGCCTTCCATAAGTTTGAGAAGCGCCTGTTGCACACCCTCACCCGATACGTCACGAGTTATGGACGGATTATCGGATTTGCGCGAAATTTTGTCGATTTCATCTATATAAACAATGCCGCGTTGCGCGCGTTCAACATTATAATCTGATGCTTGCAATAGTTTAAGAATGATATTCTCAACGTCTTCACCGACATAACCAGCTTCGGTCAAGGTGGTGGCGTCCGCCATTGTGAATGGAACATCAATAATGCGTGCCAAGGTCTGTGCCAAAAGGGTTTTGCCGCAACCGGTCGGGCCAATCAAAAGAATATTGGATTTAGCAAGTTCAACATCATTATTTTTTTGCGCATGAGCGAGGCGTTTATAATGATTGTGAACAGCAACCGACAAAACGCGTTTTGCACGTTCTTGACCGATTACATAATCGTCCAAAACTTCTTTGATTTCTTTCGGGCTTGGAACGCCTTCTTTGGATTTGACTAATTGGGTTTTGTTTTCTTCACGGATAATATCCATGCAAAGCTCTACGCATTCATCGCAAATGAAAACAGTGGGACCTGCAATGAGTTTTCTAACTTCATGCTGGCTCTTGCCGCAGAAACTGCAATAAAGGGGATTTTTGCCATCACCGCTTTGCACTTTTGTCATTCGCTTCTCCAAACAGGCCCAAAATAAATCAAAATCTTAGATTTTTTTGATTGTATCAATTTTCAGGCCATAATCCAAATAATTAAATAAAAATCTGTTAAAATAAACGCTTAGGCTTCTTCTGGAACAGCGCGTCTCTCAAATACATTATCGATGATACCAAATTCTTTCGCTTCATCCGGTGTCATGAAATGATCGCGATCCAAAGTGCGTTCAATTTTCTCATAAGACTGCCCTGTGAGTTTAACGTAAATTTCGTTCAAACGGCGTTTGGTTTTCAACATATCCTCAGCATGACGCTCAATATCAGATGCGGGGCCACGATAACCGCCCGACGGTTGGTGCACCATAATCGACGAATTTGGGGTTGCTGCGCGCATTCCTTTTTCACCCGCCGCCAATAATAATGAACCCATTGAACACGCCTGCCCCATTACCAAAGTTGCAACAGGTGAACGAATATATTGCATAGTATCATAAATCGCCATGCCAGCGGTTACGACACCGCCAGGCGAATTAATATACATTGAAATTTCTTTTTTGGGATTTTCAGATTCCAAAAACAATAATTGCGCACAAATTAGCGATGCCATATGATCTTCGACAGGACCCGATACAAAGACAATTCTTTCACGCAGTAGGCGCGAAAAAATATCAAAAGACCGCTCGCCTCTTGAGCTTTGCTCAATAACCATGGGAACTAAATTTAACGCAGTAGTCGGGTCGTTATAGAATTTATCGATCATTATGAAATCCAAAATAATTATTTTGCAATAATACGCGATATTGGGGCAAAAAGAGTTAATGCAATGTATCAAACTGTGGAAAAAATAAAAGGCGCGCCATAAAGACGCGCCTTTAATTTCAATTAAATGCTCTAAAAACCTTATTCTTCGGTCTTTTTCGCCGCCTTTTTAGCTTTTGGTGCTGCTTTTTTAGTTTCAGCCGCATCATCCGATTTGGATTCGTCTTTAGCTTTTTTTGCTTTCGCAGCCGGCTTTTTCGCAGGTTTAGCTTCGCTAGGTTCAGAATCGTCTTCTGATTCTAATTCTTCGCGGCTAACTTTGACGTCGGTTACTTTGGCTTTGCCAAGGATGAAATCAACTACTTTTTCCTCATAGAGAGGGGCACGTAATTGTGCCAACATTTGTGGGTTATTGCGGAAGAAATCATACACTTGACGCTCTTGACCCGGGTAACGGCTGGCTTCATTGGCCAATGCCTGACCCAATTCATTGTCTGAGATTGTAACTTCGCCAACGCGACCGATTTCAGCTAGAACTAGACCCAAACGAACGCGACGTTCGGCGATTGATTTATATTCGCCTTTCAATTCATCATCCGATTTGCCTTCATCATCCGGATCGGAATTTCCTTGGGCACGGTCGGCCTCAACTTGTTGCCAAATTGTTGCAAATTCAGCTTCAACCATTTTTGGCGGCAAATCAAAGGAATGTGCACCGTCTAATTGATCAAGCAATGCGCGTTTTGCTTTTGCGCGTGAAAGCGAGCCAAATTGGCGCTCAATATCGGTGGCAATAGCCTGCTTAAGGGCTTCTAAGTCGGAAAGACCAAATCGTTTCGCCAATTCATCATCAATTGCCGTCTCTTTGGCTTCTTGAACATCTTTAACATTAATGTCGAAAGTTGCCGCTTTACCAGCCAAAGCAGGAACGCCGTAATCCTCAGGGAATGTCACATTTATGACAGTTTCATCACCCGCTTTAACGCCAACTAAAGCAGCCTCAAAGCCAGGAATGAATGAATTTGAACCCAAAACCACTTGTGCGTCTTCGGCTTTGCCACCATCAAATGGAACGCCATCGATTTTGCCAAGGAAATCGCAAACTACTGCGTCGCCATCTTTGGCTTTGCCTTTTTTGGTTTCATAAGATTTCGATTGCGACGCAATTTCTTCTAATGCTTTCGTAATTTCTTCGTCAGAAGCCTCGGCAACCGGGCGAGTGATTTCCAAAGTTTCAACCGAAATCGGCGTAAACTCCGGAAGGACGTCAAGCATAACGTCAAACACTAAATCCGCTTTACCGTCCATAATCGCATCAACATTTTCAACTTGGGAAACTTCAGGATTAGATGCAGGGCGGACATTATTGTCATTAACTGCTTTATCGACGCCTTTTTGAACCAATTCGTTCAAAAGCTCTGCCATAATGCCTTTGCCATACATTTTTTTGACATGCGCATGCGGCACTTTGCCTTTGCGGAAACCTTTAATGTGAAGTGTTGGCGCAATTTCAGTGATTTTGGCTTCAAGCGATTGCGAAAGCTCCGCCACTTCAATCATAACATTATAAACGTGTGATAAGCCTTCTTGTGACTTGGTTGTGATTTTCATTTTCTTTTCCTGCGAATGGGTTGAGATTGCTTAAAACGCGCCAAAATGCCCTGCAAACCGCCGATTCAAAGCCTCTCAAAAACTCGAATGCGCGCCTATGCCACTAATCGAGCGAATAGTCTATATTTTGTATGAAAATTGGTGCAGTTGGCGCAATTACGGATTAATTTTATCTCTATACCTATTAGTTATCGGATACCTTCTATCGCGCCCGAAATTTTTTGTACCAATTTTTACACCCGGCGGGGCTTGGCGGCGTTTGTATTCGGCGATGTATAAGAGATTTTGCACACGCTTGACGGTTTCGATATCGTGACCGCGCGCGATTACGTCTTCTATTTCTTCTTCCAATTCGACCAAACAATAGAGAATATCGTCCAAAATCTCATAAGGCGGAAGACTGTCTTGGTCTTTTTGATTTTCGCGCAATTCTGCAGTCGGGGGTTTTGTGATTATGTTAGGTGGAATCATAATTCCCGCCACCCCCAAACCTATTGATGACACATTGCGGTTACGCCATTCAGAAATTTTGAAAACTTCGGTCTTATAAAAATCCTTTAAGCAATTGTAACCGCCGCACATATCACCGTATAAAGTAGCATAACCCACTGCCATTTCGCTTTTATTGCCGGTGGTTAAGACCATATTTCCGAACTTATTTGAAAGCGCCATCAAAATGACAGCGCGCGAACGGCTTTGAATATTTTCTTCCGTAATATCGCGATTTCGACCTGCAAATAAGGGTGCAAGTTCGGTTTCGAATTCTGCAACTATATTCTTGATTGACGCGATTTCATAACGAACACCTAATGCTTCGGCACATTCCTTCGCATCTTTCAGACTTTCTCCGGTCGTGTAAATCGACGGCATCATAACGCAAATCACGCGATCTTTACCCAATGCATCAACCGCTATTGCTGCCGAAATCGCGCTATCAATTCCCCCTGAAAGCCCCAAAAGCACGCCAGGAAAGCGGTTTTTATTAACATAATCGCGCAATGCAAGGACTGCAGCATTATAATCTTGGTGCAATGGTTCAAGCAGTGGCACATCAAATTGCGAAACCAATTTCGCGCCACTCTCGCCTATCTCAAAATCTAAAACCGTTTGCGATGCTTCGAATTGCGGGGCAAACATTTTAGCTTTTTGATTTGGCTCGCAAACGAATCCGGCGCCGTCAAAACATAATTCATCTTGGCCGCCCAATTGATTTACATAAACCATAGGGATTTGGTTTTCCTTCACACGGGCCTCAATATTTTTGGCGCGCTTTTCCAAAACGCCGCGCCTGTATGGCGATCCATTAGGGCATAGTAGGATTTCAGCGCCATCGGCCTTCAGATTTGCGCAAACTGTTGGAAACCAAATATCTTCGCAAATTGGAACGCCGATTTTGATGCCTTTTAACGTGATAGTGTGTGAATTATCGCCAATTGCAAAAACGCGCTTCTCATCGAAAACATCGTAATTCGGAAGTTCTTGTTTCAGCAGGATTCCGCGAATATTGCCACCTTCACAGAATGCAAACCCGTTGTAAACCCGACCATTTTCAAACCATGGAATGCCTATCAAGAATGCAGGCATATCATGATTATCAAGCGCAAATTTATGCAATGCCACCATACAATCATTTACTGCGGCAGGTTTTAAAACCAAATCTTCCGGCGGATATCCAATAACAAATAATTCCGAAAACAGAACTAAATCACAATTCTGCATCTTGGCATTAATAAGGCACTCTTTGGCGAGCGACAGGTTACCGTCAATATCGCCCATAATGGGATTTAATGACGCAGCTAAAAGTCTCAATTTCTTCATAAAACCCTATTAACAGAGCACGAAAAAATTGGCAAAAGCCCGTGCTGATTTGCTCACAAAATTCTCCCCAAATCTGTAAAATATGGTATAAATAGACATGTCACGCCTTTTTGATAATTATATAATGATTGATTGGTCCGCCGCGTCCAAACCCAATACTGGTAGTGATTCCATTTGGATCGGGGTTTTAAAGCGCGACGTTCGGCTGCAAATGCGTTTTGAACATTTCAACCCGCCGACTCGTGTTCAGGCTTTGGAAATTATTTCTTCTCAATTAGCGGGTTTCGAGAAGCGCGGTGATAAAACGCTGGTTGGGTTTGATTTTGCCTTTGGTTATCCCGCAGGAACTGCTGCTGCGCTTGGTTTAACTCCAAATTGGCATGCAATCCCCGATTTTTTGGCAAAGGAATTTGTCGATAAAACTGATAATGACAATAACCGATTTCAATTAGCATCTAAGATGAATCGCTTAATATCGGGAAAGGCCGCGCCTTTTTGGGGTGCGCCACCGAAATTTGTAAATTCATTTCTAGATTCAAAAAAGCCGATTGATTTCGACAAAATCCCTGAAATGCGAATTGCCGATATTGATGGGAAAGTTTCTAGTTCGGTTTTTAAATTATATGCACCTGGGTCTGTTGGCTCACAAACCCTAACAGGAATCCCCTATGTGATGAAATTGCGCTCAAAATTTGCAAATTCGCGGATTTGGCCCTTTGAAATTGGCCTTGAAGCTCTTGCAAAAGATGCGCTTGACGAGATTGATATTGTTTTTGCCGAAACTTATCCTTCGATGTTAAAAACAAAGCCATTGGCTGGCGAGACCAAAGATTTGGCACAAATTCGCGCATTGGCGATGCATTTCGCGGAATTAGATGATATTCACAAATTAGGCGTAGTATTTGGCGGAAAACGCAAATTTTCGGATGAGGAAATCAGCAAAATTACCCGCGAAGAAGCATATATTTTGGGCATTTAATCGCTTAGAAGACGCCCACGCAAGCCTTTAGGCTTTTCATCAGTTTCGGAAATTGGCGACAATGCTTGGGCAATAGTGGGCGCATTTAATGCGTCACTTGCAATTTGCATGGCTTCGGTTTGCGAATATGCCTGTTTCGCTTGGGCTAATTGACCAAGCATAGACGGTTGGATTGACATATTCTGACCAACACCGCCACCCAATAGCATATTGACCAAGCTATTATTCCAGCTTGCCTCAATTTGTGCCATCATCAATGCCGGTGTTGCTTCTTCTTGTGGCGTGATATTTTCGGGCATTGAAGCTTCACTATTCTTTGTTGTTGCGCGCAATCCTTCCAGGACTTCGGCGGCACTTAGCGCGCGACCATCACGATAAAAAACATTGCGATTAGCAGCAGCCGCAGACGGAAACAGCGCCGCTGCCTTTGCATTCGGCGTGTTACTTGCCGCTTGAATCAGTTCAGCAGCACCACCAGCACCCAAAAAGTGCGCGGCATATAAATCGCCGGTTTGTGGTTCAATACCGGTTTTTGCGCGAATGAAATCTGCATTATCTTTGGCAAACTCAGCCGCCATCAAAGCTGAAACTTTTGGATTATATCGCAAATTCAAAATGCTATTGCGCAAAATCGGATCAGACACAAAGGCCCGACCGTCTGAATTCGTTTCAATTTGCGATGCCAAATTACTAAATCCATGTTTCGCACCATGACGCTTCAAAGTTAGAAGCCAACTTTGGTCTAAAAATTGAAATAATCCGGTCGCCGATGAAGTTTTTGCTTCCGCCATAGGATTCAAAGAGCTTTCGCGTTTGGCGGTCGCCAATAAAAAACCAAAATCCGCACCTGTGGCCCGCGATGCCTCTGCAAGCGCGAGTTTTATGGGAATTGCCTTGGTCTGCGAATTAATTTCCAATTTTCTACCGGATAAATATATGTTTGAGATAGAAGATTATGGTTAATTTGGTTTTAAGAAAATCTAGCGACGTCAATGAATTTCTCAATTGGCGCGCCATTGGTTATATTCTCCACAAGCCGTTTTGCCAACAAAGGCGCAATTAGCCACCCATTGCGATTTGCGCCACCCGCGAAAAATATGTTTTCCCCTAATGCTCCCAAGATTGGCAAGCCATCTGTGGTCTGCGGTCTAATCCCTGCAAAATTGGCGATAATTTGGCCTTTTGACAGCTCAGGCATCAAATCGCGCGCCATTTTCGACAATTGTGCGATTTCGCTTTCATGAATATTCCAGTCTTCAGCTTCTGATGAAGTTGCTCCAACAGCGGTCGCATTACCACGTGACATCAAATAGGTAGTTTCATTTCGTATCGAGCCATTAAATGCCGGCGGATGCGATATTAATAATGTTTGCCCCCTGACGGGCTTCAAATTGCTAAGAGCCTTATAATTATTCGCATAATTGACAGAATTATAACCTGCGGCAATAATAATAATATCGAAACTCTGGGGGGCGCCTTCAATGTAAATCCTGCCGTTTTCGACCAGATTGACAATGTCGCATCTAAAATCGACCCCGTCTTTTTCAAGTTTTGCGTGGAAAATGTTCAAAACCGCTAACGGATCTATCAATGCGTCACAATCAAGACGAATAGCTGATTGAGCAGTAATCCCTTGGGGAACGGAAATTCTTGGCATTTTCAGACCGAAACGCCGCCCTTCAGACTGCATTTGTTCAATGCGCGCCACCATGGCATTATTATTTGCAACCGCAATCGCGTTTTCATCGATATTGATTGCCATTTCCTTTGCCAATTCATTCCATAATTGGCGCGAATTTAGCGCGAAATCCACATAATCATCGGAATACTCGCCAAAACACTCATATGCAGGTGCAAGCATTCCACCTGCCGCGCGTCCAGCCATTTTTTCGTTTGGCCCGGTCGGCAGTCCGAAGACACTGATATTTTTGAAAAATCGCCTTGCATGATGCGCAATCATAAGCCCGGTGGGGCCCATTCCAATGATAGCTAAACTAATAAATTGCGACATACATTCCACACCCTTTGAGATTGAGGGAATGGTACCGTGAGGTGGATTCGAACCACCGGCCTCCAGTGCCACAAACTGGCGATCTAACCAACTGATCTATCACGGCATCAATTGTGAGTGCGCGAACTAGCCGATTTTTTTTTCTTTCACAAGTAAATCAAACAGACCACAACCCACTTTTTGCAATTTAGCGACGCGGCATATTATCAAATCTGATAGCCTAATTTCCTAATCTCATCGGTCAAACGTGCAATACGAGTTTCCTCGCTCGGGTGAGTTGAAAGGAATTCAGGAGGGCGATTTTTGGCATTTGCCGCCATTAATTGCCATAATTTCACCGCTTCACGCGGGTCATAACCCGCACCAATCATATATTTTAGGCCAATCAAATCCGCCTCTAATTCATGTTTGCGTGAATAAGGCAACAAAATCCCATATTGAACGCCAAGGCCCAATACAGTTACAATATCTTGTTGAGCTTGCGAACTTACTGGAATTTTAGTTGCCCCAACTTGTGCGGCAACCATTCCGACTTGAGCGAGAACACCTTGTGACATTCGCTCCGATGCGTGGCGACCGGAGACGTGACCGGCCTCATGCCCCAAAACCGCAGCCAATTGGGCGTCATTTTGAACCAAATTCAAAAGACCTTGATAAACGCCGACTTTGCCGCCCGGCAACACAAATGCATTGACATCTGCGGTGTCAAACACCTCATATTCCCATTGTGCATTTTGAATTTTGGACGCCTGCGCGATTTTTGCACCGACATTGGCGACCCGGGCGCGTGCATTTGGATTTGTGGAGACTTTGGTCTTCGCCTTCAAATCGGACCAGGCAGATAATGACATGCTTGCCAATTGCGAATCAGGGATGAAAGCAATTTGTTTTCGGCCTGTTAAATCGTTTGTTTGGCAACCGGTCACCAAAACCAAAGAGCCGGTCGCGAGACCCATTACTATATCACGTTTCGATAATTCTTTGATTTCTGCCGGATTTGAGTGATTATGACAATTACAGACCATTTAAGCCTCCTTGGAATTGTTCTAAAATATCACTTAAATAAATTCTGGCAAATCTAATCTATGTGATAATTGCAATATTCCCTTTAATAATTGCAAAATGAATGCAAAATTAACGCGATAGCCACACTTGATTAAAGTCCGACATTATATCATCTTATTATTTGGAGGTTACAATGAAAATTTCACTTAAGTCAGCATTGGTCGTAACATTTGGTGCATTGGTAATGTCACAGACCGCAGC
Source organism: Hyphomonadaceae bacterium (assembly GCA_041917055.1). Classification (GTDB taxonomy): domain Bacteria; phylum Pseudomonadota; class Alphaproteobacteria; order Caulobacterales; family Aquidulcibacteraceae; genus Pseudaquidulcibacter. Next base: position 55,956 of record JAYRYJ010000004.1, on the reverse strand, counting down.
GATGGCACAGAATTATAATAATACCACGCCAATGATTATTATTTTCAAAGACTATGACCAAAGTGGTGAAAAAAGAAAAATTACGGAAAACCTTGCTGACCTCGGACCAACCGGATTTTTACGCAAAGCCAGTTCTTTGAATGCGATTGGCACTTGGGAAATTTGCACCGGAATCAATTTCAGTGGCAATTGCGTCCAGGTTAGTGGTGAAATTGGCAATCTTGATAGATTTGACGATGCCGTTTCTTCGGTTCGTTTCGTTGGCTGGAATAAACCTCAAGGCCAAGGCCCATGGGGCGGTCAATGGGGTAACGGCGGCTATGGTAATGGCGGTTATGGTAATGGCGGTTATGGCAATGGTGGCTATGGCAATGGTGGCTATGGCAATGGTGGCTATGGCAATGGCGGCTACGGAAATGGTGGCGGTTGGGGCAACAAACAAAAACCATCACGCGGAATTGGCGTAACTTTCTTCCCTGGCCCGATTGAAGGGTTTGTGGCCTCGAAATCTCATGCAGATAAATTCTGTCGCAATCAGGGTTTCTATAATGCGGTCTATTACGGTATGGCAAATAATTATGGTCAATCCGGTCTTGCCGACGTTTTATGCAAATAATCGAAACAAAAACGGCCCCGAATTTCTTCGGGGCCGTATTTCTTTTCAAAATCACAAATTAGAAATCGAAGGACACTTTACCATAAACATAACGACCCGAACGACCAAATGGTGAAAGGTTCGAGAACGGAGTGTTTGAAGTGCTATTCAAAATCGCAGGGGTTTGGTCTGGATATACGTCAAAAACATTGTCCGCGCCGATAGCGAAACGGATTTTGTCGTTCAATTTATATCTAGCTTCAAGGTCAACCAAAGTTTTTGGCGATAAAATCAAGTCCGCACCAGAGGTTCCGGCAACACCAGAAGTACCCGGGCTAAGAACTTCACCATAGCGAGTTGCTCGGAAAGTTGCGCCAATTTTACCGAAAGACCAATCTGTTGAGAAATTGAATTTATCTTTTGGCGTGCCTTGTTCAAAGGTCAATTTGTTTACGCGTGCAAACAAACCATCCGCAGCATAGCCCCATGCTGATAGACTTGGAACGGATGGAACACGGGTCACATTGGTATCATTGAAGTTTGCACCGAATGTAAAGGTGAATTTGCCCAAATCATTGGTCGCCATGCGATAATTCGCAATAATATCCAAGCCTTTGGTTTCGGTATCAACACCATTGATGAAGAAACGACCGCCGCCAACGCCGGTAATGCCTTGGGCTATAAGATAATTACGAACTTCGGTACGTGTCAAATTCTCTGAAAGAACGATGCGATTATCAATATTGATTTGATAAGCGTCAATGGTCAAAGTGAATTTGCCATAATCAAAAACCACACCCGCCGCGTAATTCACAGATTTTTCAGGCTCTAGAGGTTTTGCCCCCAAAGCCTTTGCCACCGTGCTGTCAGGCGTAAAGGTTGTGATGTCGAAAGGAACACCATTGATGAAATTGGTCGAAGTTGTTGTAAAACCAATTTGTTGCATAGATGGTGCGCGGAAGCCATTTTGCGCAGATGCGCGAATAGCAATCTGGTCATTGATTTCAAAACGACCTGAAATTTTGCCGGTAGTGGTCGAACCGAAATCGTCATAATCCTCGGCACGGATTGCACCGGATAGCATGAACTTATCTGTGATATCGACTTCGCCGTCAACATAAAGTGCCAAAGACGAACGATTAGGACTTGTTTCATTCTCAGGACGGAAGCCCGGGAAAACTTGCGCACCGGACGCGGTAGGCGAACCATTAAGCAAAACGCCACCGTTCAAATATGAAGTTGGCTCACCCGCAAAAATTGAATATTCTTCGTTTCTTGCTTCAAGGCCGACTGCCAAATTCAATGGCGACGCCATTCCGATTGGGAATGCTTTATCTGCGTTCAAATTGAATACAGTTTGACCATAATCAAAACCACCTGCATTGAATTCTTTTTTCGATGCGGTGCCATAAGAACGGTTCAAAGTATTCTTGATAGTGAAGGCCATTTTGTTATAGCCACGTACGACTGAAGCATCAAAATTCCAGCCCAATGCTTTCCATTGAATACCGCCGGCAGCCGAGAAATCGTTAATTTCAGGAGCAATCAAAGGCAAGAATCCGTCCGGATAGATTTCAATCACGTTTCTTGCGTCATTGGCGCGACGGAAGAAGCCTGCTGAAACCGTTTTACGATCTTGGTTAGATAACCAACCATAGATTTTTGTGGTATCACTAAGATTGACCCCTGCATTGGCAAACACAGTCAATTGGTCGATTTCAGGTTCGCCATACCAAGCATTATAGCGGTTAAATGTCGCTTCGCGCGGATCAAAACCACCTGCTGTTGGCGTTGGATATTGTTGGCGCCAATCAGGTGCGGTACGGACAGTTTTCTCTTGGTGCAATGCCTCAAAAGCCAAAGTCAAATAACCATTTTCGGTGATTGGAATACCAACCCAGCCATTGACATTAAGGGTTTGACCATCATGGCGTTTGTATTTCGCTTTATCGGCCAAGGACCAATTTGCACCTGTTGGAACGGCGTCAACAATTGTATCAACTTCGGTGACACGTTCACCAAAGGAAATATTTAGGCCGCCGCCACTGCTTTCCTCTTTAAGACGAACGTTAACAACACCCGCGATTGCATCAGAACCGTATTGAGCCGATGAACCATCACGCAACACCTCTACCGAACTTACGATAGCTGATGGGATTGTGTTCATGTCAACAGCAGCCGAACCACGCCCAACTGTACCATTCACATTCACAAGTGACGATGAGTGACGACGTTTTGAGTTCAAAAGCACCAATGTTTGGTCGGGTGCAAGACCGCGCAGTGTGGCGGGACGAATAGAATCCGTGCCATCGGCAAGGCCTGGGCGCGGAAAGTTAAGTGACGGTAATGACACTGAAAGTGCCTGATTCAACTCGCTGACACCCAATTGAGTTAATTGGGCCGCACCGATAACATCAACAGGTGCAGAAGTTGTAAGTTTTGTGCGCTGCGGTGCGCGTGTGCCGGTTACGACAACGATTTCGTCAGATTTATCGGCATCTTGGGCAATTGCACCGCCGCCGAAACCTGTGGCACCGAGACCAATCAAGAGTGCCATTGTTGAAATACGCATATAATACTCCCCTTAGGTTAAGCCATGAACGCGAACAGCGTTCACATGACCGACTAAAGGCTATACTCATGACGCTTAATATCAAGGCTGAAAATGGAAAAATATTCTGATATTCGCCCAGATTGCAGTAAATTTGCCATCATGTCACAAAAAAGTGACATTGCAGGGCAAGGATTTGCACGATTATTACGCAATCTCGGTTTTATTTGCCGATAAAATTCGGTTCACGCTTTTCCAAAATCGCGTTCACGCCTTCTAAATGGTCTTGCGAATGATGCATAAGGCCCTGAGCGGTGGCTGAAAGTTCCATAATGTTGGAAAAATCGCTGATTTGGCCTTTTCGCATAAGGGCTTTGGTGATTCTTAAAGCATGCGGCGGCTGTTTCGCAATTCTGTCTGCTAAACCGATAGCAGCATCCATTAATTCGTCGGGTTCTGTCACTTCACCGACTACCCCCCAATTCAATGCGGTTTGCGCATCAATTGTCTCACCGGTAAATAATAATTGCGCTGCGCGCGAATAGCCAAAAACTCGTGGCGACAACCATGCGCCGCCATCACCAGGTATAAGTCCGATTTTTAGAAATGTGACACCAAATCGTGCGTTTTTAGACGCAACGCGTATATCTGCCAAACACGCGACATCGCAACCCAAACCAATCGCGGGACCGTTGACCGCTGCAATTACCGGAACCTCAATATTCCAAATTGCATTTACCAATGCGTGAACATTGGTCTTATAGGCATGGCGTATTTCCACCGGTGAACCGCCAAACATTCCGGTTTTATCACGCATAGCTTTGACATCACCGCCAGATGAAAACGCCCTTCCCGCGCCCGTTAAAATTACTGCACGCAATTGCTGATTGGCGTTTATTTCCCGACATGCCGCTTCAAATGCCGCACCATCACCATCAAGACCCAAAGCATTTAAGCTCTCCGGGCGATTAATGGTTAGAATTGCAATGTCCCCATTCATTTGTAATTGCGCAATTGTCATTAGGATTCCCACTAAAAAATTGACATTAGGACATAGAGTTTCGTTCCGCAATAATCGAATTTACTTGCGCTCATGTGACGCGGCTTATATAAGGAAATTCTAATTGAAAACTTCGCTTTTTTTGATAAGGCGATTAAAGACAAGGGATTGTCTATTCCATGAGGGTATCTATGAAAACCAATTCTTATAAAATTTCCGCAATCGCAATTTTGTCCTTGGGTCTTTTGGGCCTTGGCCTTGGCGCTTGCTCCAAAAAAGCTGAAGAAGCTAAACCTGCTGAAACTGCCGCACCTGTTGACACCGCTGCAACTAATGCAGTTGCACCTGCTGCTGCACCTGCGGCTGCACCTGCCGCTGCTGAGGTTTCTGAGGCTGATAAAGCTGCCTTGGCTAAACTTGGTGCTGCCTATGCCTCAGCTGATTTGGCTAATGGCAAACGTCAATTTGCACTTTGCAAAACTTGCCACTCTTTGACTGCTGGTGCACCTGCAATGACCGGACCTAACATGCATGGTCTTGTTGGTCGTAAATCAGGTTCTGTTACCGGTTTTGCTTATTCAGATGCTATGAAAGCGGCAGGCAAAACTTGGGATTTGGCAACAATTGACGCCTATGTCAAAAACCCTAAAGCATATATTCCAGGTAATAAAATGGCATTTGCAGGTGTTCCGTCTGATGCAAATCGTCGTGACGTAATTGCCTATATTGCAATCGAAAGCGCAAAATAATTTTTGTTTAAATTAAAAAAGCCCCGCCAAATAACTTTGGCGGGGCTTTTTTATTGTGAATTGGATTAATATTTCAAAGAAACTTTGCCGTAATAGAACCCGCCATTAAATCCGGCCGGTGCAGTTACAGGGTATTTTGCACCCAAAATAAAGTCCCAAGGATTCTTTGTAGGATATGAATCAAACAAATTCTGAGCACCAAAAGTGAAGCTTACATGATCATTAATCGCGTATGATACTTCGGCGTCAAAAGTGACCTGCGCATCGACATCAATCGGGATTGTGTCATCGTCAGCATGTTGCTCTTGGAAATCGCCAAAATAATTCATGCGACCCAAAAGGCTAAACTTGCCCATATCATGCGTTGCTGTGACGCTCGAACGCAATTTTGGCAAAGCGCGTTCAATTTCTTTGGTGATTGTTGATCCCAAAGTAGCTTGACCATAATCAACCTCAGTTTCAGTATTATTTAATAGGAAAGTAAGATTGATTGGCGAATGGTCACCAATTACCAGTGGATAATTCACAACAAGGTCAAAACCTTTTGTAGTGGAACCGAAATCATTGGTGAAATAAGTAAAGCTCGCCAAATCGGCGTTCAAAACATAAGCGGAATTCAGAACACCGAAATCACGCAAATAGTTTTTATCCGCAGTTGGCAGTGCATCAATAACAGTTTGCGAAACCGAAACGCCGCTACGTTGTGTAATGCGATCTTCCATTTTGATTTGGAAGAAATCGAGGGTCGCGCGCAATTTACCGAGTTTCAAACCTGCACCAAAAGACAAATTCTTAGAAGTCTCCGGCTTCAATGGCTTGCCGCCAATCAATTTACCAAGCGTCGAAGTCGGTGGAACAGTGCCAATATTTGCCAATACGCCGCCAATTAGAACGGTTGAAGTATTGATAATATTTGCCTGACCCGGCGTTGGCGCACGGAAACCGGTCGAATAAGTTCCACGAAGCGTCAATGCGTCAGTCGCATGGAATAGACCAGATAGTTTATAATTGGTTGTAGAACCAAAACTATCATAATCTTCAGCGCGAACCGCAGCACCGAGAACCAATTGTTTAGTCACATCGGCTTCTAAATCGATATAAACCGCTTTGGACGACGTATTCCATTTGCCTGCTGCCAATGGAGTGAAACCATTGAAACCGTTGGAACCGACTGAAAAGCCCTGAACCGCAAGTGGCCCTTGGGTATAGGATGCGGCATCACCTTTTTTCAATTCAAATTCTTCATCACGCCATTCAAAACCGCCCGCAATGTTTAAATCAGACGCAAGTCCCGCGACCGGAAGCGCATAATCCAAATCAAGATTAAAGTTCTTTTCGGTTTGAACCTGTCCGCCCGGATTAAATTCAGTCGGTGAATTTGGCCCCAAAGAAGCATTTATAGTGTTGCGAATATGGAAATCGACTTGGTTTTGCCCGGTATTGAAACTTGCATCCCAATTTAGCTTTCCTTTATGACCTTTCAAGCCGAAAGCAATTGACGAGTCTTTAACTTCGCCACCGAATTTGGGTGTGAAGCCCCCTGGGAACATTTCCAAAAACATAAAGCAATTTGGATCTGCTTTAACCGCCGCAATATCAGCAGCTTCTGTCGCTGAACCAATTGTAATAGTTGGGCAAGTTGTGCCTGTGCCGGGAGTCAAATCACCAACCAAGCGCGTGAGACCGCCGTCGCCGGAGAATACGCCACCACGAGTATTAGGGTTACGATAATAGAAACCCCCCTCAGAATCTTTTGATGCATAATTGCCGAAGGCATAGAATTTCATTTCTTCAGAAATATTTATTCCGGAATTGAACCAGAGTTTTAAGTCATTCTTGATTTCCGGTTGTCCCCAGACTTGGGCAGGGTTTGGAATCGCATTGTTCCCCGCAGCTTTAAGTGCGGCAGCATCGTCGCGTTGTACAGAGCGACTGGTTGGGTCTTGATTACCATATTCAAATGCCAATTGAACGTATCCATTGTCGCCCAATTTGGTCCCCATATTGCCGTCAATTGTATAGGCAGTGCCGTCACCTTCATAGGTCGTGCCCCATTTGCCACTGAGGTTTAGGCCATTATCCGCAGTTTTGAGAATAAAGTTCATAACACCGGCGATCGCGTCTGAACCATATTGCGCCGCTGCACCATCGCGCAGAACTTCGACCTGTTTCAAAGCGCTTGATGGAATTGCACCAATATCAACGCCTTGCGAGCCATTGGCGATACCGCCACCAACAAACGCAATAACGGCCGAACGGTGTCGACGCTTACCATTCACCAAAACCAAAGTGTGGTCCGGCGCAAGGCCGCGCAAATTTGCAGGGCGCACAACAGATGCCGCATCATTGATAGATTGTGTATTAACGTTAAAAGACGGAACAAGGTTGCGAATAATATTTGCGGTGTCCGAATCACCTTGCTTCCCTAACTCCGCACCGCCGATAATGTCGACCGGCGCGGGCGTATCGGTCGCCGATCTTTGAACACGGCGTGTGCCAGTTACGACAATTGTTTCGCCGCCATTATTGTCTTGCGCAAAAGCGAAGTCAGAAACTAATGGCATGCCTGCGCAGGCCATAATCGCCAACATACTGATATTCTGTCGAATTTTGTTTTTCTGCATTTTTATCCCCTATTTTATTGGTTAGCAGTTTCAAATTGGTATTATTTGCTAACAATGTGCCATTTCGTGAAATCGAAATCTCATACCCGATTTGGAACAAGCCGCGAATATTCGCCAATGACGATAAGAAGGAAACGATTTTCAATCAATTTACAATAGAAATTCGCTGATTAATTTTGATTGAAGCGGCATTTTTGAAAGACCGTGGCAAATTAACCACGTTTTTTGCATAGCTAATATTCGTTTTTGCCGCCCTATTCGCGAGTATTATTTTGACGAAAATCCGCTATTTATGATTTTGTCTCTATGAACGCTTACGGATTGAATTAAACCAATCGCGCCCATCACTGAAAGCATTACCGAACCACCGTACGAAAGAAACGGCATAGGCATTCCAACCACCGGCATCAGGCCCATAACCATTGCGCCATTAATACTGACATAAATGAATATCAGCATTGTAATGCCCCCTGCAAGCAATTTACCAAAGAAATTGCGCGATCGATTGGCGATATAAAGGCCGAACCCTATAATTACGGCATAAAGCGCCAAAGCGAACAGCCCGCCTGCCATGCCGAATTCCTCTAAAAGCATGGCAAAAACGAAATCTGTATGTCTTTCGGGTAGAAAATCCAATTGCGATTGGGTGCCTTTCATAAAACCAACACCCCAGAATCCGCCCGAACCAATCGCGATTTTCGATTGCGTAATTTGATAACCTTGACCAAGTTTATCGGCTTCGGGATTTAGGAATGTCAAAATCCGCGCGCGTTGAAAGTCATGCATGAAGAAATGGAATGCGATATATCCCGCCGCAACCGCCGTCCCGATTGCGCCAATTATCCAACGCCAATTTACGCCCGAAAGAAATATCACAATTGCCCCGACCAAAGCGACGGTTGTCCCCGTTCCCAAATCCGGCTGCTTCATAATTAATGCGGCGGGCAAGAGCGCGGCAAGTATCGGAATTAAATGATATTTTATTGCACCGATGTTTTTGACATTCAAATCCTGATAATATCGTGCCAGCGCCATTATCACGGCAATTTTCATAAATTCAGAGGGTTGAAGTCGAATTGGCCCCAATTGAATCCATCTTTGCGCACCCATAACAATGGTTCCAACTAAATCCACGCCAATCAGTAAAACAAAAGAAATTGCATAGAATGGATAGGACACATGATACCAAAACCTAATATCGGTCGTGGCGACAATCGTCATGAGGATAACAAATAAGGTATATCGGAAAAGATGGTCAAAGGCCCATGGTTCCCATTTGCCACCCGCTGCACCGAATAATAGGGTCGCACCGAAAAGAACTAATGCGGTTGTGGCGGCGATTACGCCCCATTCTATGCGCCGCAATTTAGCTTGGAGCGAATTTGATGAATCACGGCTTTCAATGTCGATTCCTAAAAATGGAAACATTATTGCCCCCCTTTATTTTCAGTCACTGGCGCTTTGGAGGCAACTGGGTCATATGATGGCAAAGACGACGGATCTTTTAACAATGCAGCCTTTAGAACTTCACGCGCCTTTGGCGCTGCCATTTTGGAACCAGATCCACCATGTTCAATAACAGCAATCGCGCAATATTTAGGATTGTCAGCTGGCGCATATGAGACAAATAAACCATGGTCTCGCATTTTCCAGTCCAATGATGCATTAGACTTAACGCCGCGTGCTCGCTCTTCTTTTGTTATTCGTCTAACTTGGGCGGTGCCGGTCTTACCTGCTATGATTACGCCCTCGATACCAATATCGGCGCGCGCTGTGCCGCCTGCTTCATTGGAAACGGCGACCATGCCTTTGTGCACCATATCAATAAATTTTTTATCGACCTGCATATCTTTTATCGGGTTTGGCGCTGATGTATTTCCTCCGGACTTAATTAAAGTCGGTACAATTTCTTTGCCGCCGGAGGCAATGCGTGCAGTCATAACCGCCAATTGCAATGGTGTAGTAATCATCAATCCCTGCCCTATCGCCATATTGATTGAATCATATACTTCCCACGGTTTTTTGAACCGCCCCATTTTCCATTCATTATCTGGGGCATATCCTTTTGCAACACCCGGAATACCAATGTCAAATGCGGTACCAAATCCAAATTTGCGAGCAGTCGCACCCATTTTTTCGCCGACACGTCGGCCCATTTCATAAAAATAGACGTCACAAGAGACTTTTAGTGCATTGTGCAAATTAACACGCCCATGACCGCGCCTTGAGTGGCAATGGAATCGATTTCCACCCCATTCGTAGAAGCCCGGGCAATAGACCGTCTCTTCCCCATCAGTCACACCGTTTTCCAAAGCGGCGACACCGGTCACGGGTTTATAGGTTGAACCAGGTGGGTAAAGGCCGCGCACAGCTTTGTGGTATAAAGGTCGCTTCTCATCTTCAAGATAGGCTTTATAATCTTCGCCTTTTATACCATCGACGAATTTATTAGTGTTAAAACCGGGTGCTGAAGCTAAAACTAAGATTTCACCATTGCGAACATCCATAAGAATTATTGAACCACTTTCACCCGCCATTTGGTCGTATGCCAATTGTTGCAATTGCGCGTCGATTGTCAGAACAATTGGTTCGCCGCTTATCGGGTTATTGCGCGGATCATAGATCTCGCGCACGATTTTACCGTGGGCATCAACCTCAACTTTGCGCGCACCATGTTTCCCTTTGAGTTTCGCCTCTAAAGATTTTTCCAGCCCCTCTTTACCGACGCGAATTGCTGGATGCTTTGCATCCTTGTCAATTTTCGCTTCTTCATCATTGGCTTTGGCGACAAAACCGATAACATGGGCGAAAGCATCAGCTAAAGGATAATTGCGGTTTTCACCCATTTCAGGGTAAAAACCTTGATAATAGGGTTTGAACAAAGACAGTCGAGAATATTGTTCATAGCTTAAATTAGAAGCGATTTGGATAGGGATAAATCGCGGCGCGGTTTTGGCATCGTCTTTCAGTTTTTGTGATTCTTCGGCAGTTTTTCCCAAAAATGCACTTATGTCATCTATGGTCTTGAACATAAATTCGCGTTTTTCAAAATCTGAACGCAAAATCATAATTCGAAAATCGCGGCGATTCACCGCTAAAGGAATACCGAAACGGTCGTAAATTGCACCCCTAGCAGCAGGAATTACGGAAAAATTGAATTGGTTTTCAGCTGCTTCGAGGCGGAAGTTTTTGTTTTCAAAAACCTGCAATTGCGCCATTCTAGCACCAAGCGCAAAAAAACCTAAGCCGCCGAAGCCTGACAATAATATTGCCCGCCGCGTGAATTCGCTGTCGTCACTCATTCTTCACGCTCCCTTCAATATTAAAAAGAGCAAACATGAATGGTGTGAGCGCAATAGTGACGATTGACGGAATAATAAGCCCAATAATATTGGGCATCGAACCTAAAATAGTCCCAATCACAATTAGGGAAACTAAATATGCCGCCAAAGCAGTCGAGGAAAGAAAAATCCTTGAGCTTGCAACGATTGGCGAATATTTATTAAAACCCCACAATATTAATAAAGCTAATAGGCCACATGCACCATTTAAGCCGATAGGGTCGGCAAAAACAGCATCCATAAAAAGACCAAGGCCAAATATCCAAAATACTATTCGCCAATCCGGGCCAAATTTCTGGCAGCCTGCCAAGATCCATACTATTCCAAGGGGCCAAATCGAATTTCCGAATAAAATGCCGATTTTTAAATAATTGAGCAATTGTAAGCCCACAAATGCCAATAACGCAATTGCAAGCCTTTGAATTGAAAGTCGCGGGGCATTTAGGACGGAATCTAACATAAATTTGGAACTATTTCTGAATAGTCAAATCAATAACCTAACCACCGGTCTTTTCCGCTTTTGGCGGTTCGACTTTTGGTTCTGTATCTTTGGGTTTCACTTTTGGTTCGGCGACCGGTTCAGTTTTTGGTTCAATTTTCGGTAGGATAACTTCTTGGCCTTTTGGTTCTGCAGCTTTTGGAACAGCATCGAGATTTTGTTTTTTGGTTTTCGCCAATTCCTCTTTCACTTTTCGTAATTCTTGCGCCTGTGCAATCGCCTGAGGTGTTTCGGCGACCGGCATTGGCGCAGAACCGGCATCAAGCGGTAATATCGCCCCGCCTGCTTGATTTGTGGCCGGAAGTGGCGCGCCGAAATCAAGCCCATTTGTCCTGTCACCTGGTGTCGGAACGAAATTTGGCGAAATCAATTTCACATAATCAATCGCCGCCGAGTTAGTATTCAGTTTTACCCGCCATTTATTATCAGGCCCAATATCGGCAATACCGATAGCAATACCGCGCGGTATTATGCCATCATCACCCGAGGTCACAATCCTTTCGCCTTTTTTCATTGTTGCGGGAATAGAAAGATGTTCTAAGACAGGGGCATCAGTCTTGTCGCCAATCATTATGGCGCGCGCCCGCGTTTCCTCTCCCATTATGGAAATGCGACTGTCTGAATCGGTTGCCAATAAAATGCGCGACGAATTCTTATCAACAGAAACCACGCGACCGACATACCCTAATTGATTTATTGCGACCCAATTTGCCGCCGCCCCCTGTTGGCTACCGACGTTTACAATACCCGAACGAGTAAAGGGCCCATTAGTTTCAGCGACCATACGCCCAATCAGCGTCAAAGCGGTGTTTTCACTTTTAATATTATTTAACTTTTCATAAGTTGCCAGTTTTTCGGCGATTGCGCGCGCGCTGTCACGCCATTCTAAAAGCGCTTGATTTTCGCGGCGAAGGCGACGCACTTCTTCGGCATTCGCAAAATAGGACGTCGCAAAATTTCCTGCATTTTTGACCCAATTAACGGGCGCATTTAATGCGCCGCCAATTATGGCCGATGCGTCGGACATAATACCATTAGTTTGATTATTATTCTTTTTAACAAAGAAAACGGCGCCGCCAATCAAGGCCAAAGCCAAAACAACACCAAGTATTGCCCCGAAATTTACACCTTGCTGCCGTCTATGGGTAACCCGCCGTGCCATTCTCTAATCCTTATACTTTGGTTAGAATGCCCTTCCATTGTTCAATATCTTCGGCACATTTCCCAGTGCCCAAAACAACACATGACAAAGCATCATCTGCAACCGAAACCGGAAGTCCGGTTCTTTGACGCAAAATGGTGTCAAGGTTACGCAATAAGGCCCCACCGCCAGTCAGCATAATGCCTTTTTCCACAATATCCGCCGCCAATTCAGGTGGTGTCGTTTCAAGAGCGGTGTGAACCGCATCAATAATTTCCTCAACCGGATCTGCTAAAGCAGTGGCAATTGCGGCTTCTGAAATATCGGCCTCGCGCGGAATACCATGGATTAAATCGCGGCCCTTTACTTTCATTTGCAGGCCAACACCATCAGCAGGAATAATGGCAGAGCCAATTTCTTTCTTTATCCGCTCAGCGGTGGTTTCACCTATCAAAAGGTTCTCAGTGCGGCGCAAATGCGAAATGATGCATTCGTCCATTTTGTCGCCACCAACGCGCACCGAACGCGCATACACAATACCCTCAAGTGACAATACTGCAACTTCGGTTGTGCCACCACCAATATCGACAACCATTGAGCCTGATGGCTGGTCGATTGCCAAACCCGCGCCGATTGCCGCCGCCATTGGCTCCTCGATTAACCATGCATCTAAAGCACCAGCATTTAGCGCAGAATCTTGTATGGCGCGTCTTTCGACCGGCGTTGCACCAGATGGGACGCAAATAACAATGCGTGGACGACCGCGAATTAGTGCTTTTGAATCTGCATGGACGCGCTTAATGAAATGCTTAATCATTTCTTCGGCAACTTCGAAATCCGCAATAACGCCATCGCGCATCGGGCGAATAGCTTCTATCTGACCCGGGGTACGACCCAACATCAATTTTGCCGCATCGCCCACAGCCTGCACAACTTTACGACCATTCTTTACTGAATATGCAACCACAGAAGGTTCGTTCAAAACGATACCGCGACCTTTTACATATACCAAAGTGTTGGCAGTCCCTAAATCGATTGCCATATCCGAACTAAACCAATTAAACATCTGCAATTTTCTCTTTATTATTCACTGAGGTCAAAGCGCAACTTACACTTTTCCCCTAAAAAGGGAAAAATGCACATCGCTTCGCCAAATTATTGTGAAAATGTCGTGCCTTGATTGATATATTTTATCAAGGGCGAATGCTGAAAAAAAGCGGAATTAATCTTTAGAAAATCAGGCAATATATTCACTAACCCGAATCCAAATACTCTATTTCGGCTTCACAAACTTAAGGGTCATTCGGTCGCTTTCGCCAATTTCCTTATATTTGCTTGAATCAAAATCAGGATTTGCTGGTTGCCCGAATTTAGATGTTCTTAGATTTGGCGGCAAAGTCCAAACGCCGAACGGATGGTCTTTTGTATCTTTTGGGTTATTATTAACACTCGAAGAAGAAACCAATTTAAAGCCGGCTTTCGTTGCCAATTCAATTACATAATCTTCACGAACATAGCCGTCAGCGGCTTTCAGATCTTGTGGCTTATCGTTATTTGCGCGATGTTCAACTACACCTAAAACACCGCCTGGTTTTAGAACCCAATAAAAATCTTTGAACGCTTTTTCGGCAAATCCCGCGCCCATCCAATTATGGATATTGCGAAATGTCAAAACTTTATCAACGGAATTTGGCACCGATAATTCCGGCGATTTCGCCCCAAAATAGGTTATGTTCACGTTACCATAAATTGCCGTATTGTTTGTAAATTTGTCTTTGAAATTTTGAATATTTTTCAAAGTCTGTTCTGATGGGTTTTCAGAATGCGTAAGCGCGGCGATATATTCTCCGTTCCCGTTTTTTAAATATGGCGCTATTATCGTCGAATACCAACCCTGCCCAGGCCAAATTTCCAAAACTTTGTCACTTGGCTTAATTTCAAAAAAGCCCAAAGTTTCTTTCGGATGACGATAGATGTCCCTATGAGCATCAATCCGTTGCGCGCCTGATATCGCTGCAATTAGGTCAGAAGAATTTAAATCTACAACATTTAGGTTAGTTTTATCTGAATTAGATGCACATGAACCAAGCACCAAAAATCCCAATGAGCCAAGCAATAACTTTTTGAAAACCGCCATACATCTCTCCCTATTTAGAGAGAGATGATAGAGACGGGCGTTCAAATCTTCAAGAATTTTCTATTCTTTTCTATTGGGTTTTTGCCTCTTCCGCTTTGGCGGCCTTTTTGGCTTTGCGCATGTTCCAATAGTTTCTTCCAAAAAATCCCAATGGAATAAGTATAATTGCGATTGGCAAGATTACGGCCAATGCGTTAATCATAAATGCGAAAACACTAAGCATTGTCGCGAAAAAGCCGCTTATCGCTGAAAGAATTGGTTCGAAAATTCCATTATTGACAGCGGATGAAACCGCCGAATACTCAATCCGCAAAATCGACATTTGCACGCGTGCTTTGGCGACATTCAATTGTGAATTGAATGAATCGATTTCGCCTTGAACACGCGCTAATTCCTTTTCTGCCTCTAATAAATCAGCGAGTTTGCCCGGGCGTTCGGCAATGATTTTTTCAAGCCTTGCGCGCAATGCAGTTAAGGCGCGCAATCTTGCCTCGGTATCGGTGATTTCCAAGGTAAGGTCTTCGCTTGAAACGCTCGAGCCCATAACTCTACCACCGCTTGATTTTGCATCTTTATCGACGCCGGATTTGAAGGTTTCGAGCCATTTTGGTTCAGCGCGTATTGAAAGACTGGCGTTTGCACTACCGTCGGTTTCGCTAGATTCCGAATTTACCAATTGGCAAAGTGAGGCCCCGGCTTTAACGCATTTATCTAAATCAGCACGCATCTGAGGCACAACTTTATTTAATGGTAGCCTGACATTCATTGAATAAGAATATGCAAGCATTGGGAGGTTTATTGTAGGTGGGGACTGGGTGGCATTAGTAGCAGCTTCTCCCCCAGCGTCGGATTTAACTTCGGCCATTGCCGCATCTGCTGCTTGCATTGATGGGGCAGGCTTTGCGTCCACAGCACTGCGCTCTTTTTCGACCATAATTGCTTTATCTTGCATCAGCTCAGAGACGCCAGCTTCTTTTGCATTTCCGCAACCGCTTAATGCAATCAATCCGATTGCCACTAATACCAAAGGTGAATTTGAATAGCGCATGGTTTCCTCCGCAAATATCTTGACACATTTAGAATTCAATATATAGCCCATTCACCCCAAAATAAGGGCAAATTTATGGCGCATTTCGCGATTCAATTCGGCAAACAAAAACCTTCAATCTGTTATAAAGAACGCCCAAGTGTCTATGGCATTTGCATGGGAGAGCATAATAAGATCGCTATTGTCCGTATCGGTAAGCGCGATGAATATAAATATGACCTTCCGGGCGGCGGTATTGAACAAGACGAAAGCGAACCAGAGGCATTAATCCGCGAATTTGACGAAGAAGTCGGCCTTGACGTTTGGCCAATTCGCCAATTATGCAGATCAGGTCAATATTGGATAAATGAAGAGAAGCCAACCAATTCCCTTGCCTGCTTTTTCGAAGTCGAAGTTACAGGGCAAGCGCATGCACCAACCGAACCTGACCATGCATTAATTTGGATGAGTATAGAGGATGCGATTAAAAAAGTCCGCCATGATTCCCACGCTTGGGCGATTTTGTCATGGGAACGCGAACGCTTCCGTGATGCCAAATAAAAATAGAATTAAACTTCTTTCATATTCAATGAATAAACGAATTATGACGCATTTTTAAGGTGCAATCATAGACCTTATTTCGCTAAGTCCGATTATGGCTGGGCTTTTGGTAGAAATAAATAATCGCGAAATCAAATTATTTTCGCGAATAGTTGCGACCATTCTGTTTGCCTTAATTATATATGGTTTGATAAATTCCGATCCTCCCAAGTTTTTGAGCAATTTGAACTTCAAGGATTTCGCCGTTGAGGCTGAAGTAACTCGCAAAATAGAACTAAAGCCCGAAGTCGTGAAAGCACTGGCAAAAATTCAATCCAAAAATCAAGAAGTCCAAAAACAGATACCGCCGCCAATAATTGCAAATAAAAATAATGCTCGAATTGTTACGACAAAGAAAGGAACGGGCGAACCAAGTTCCTTAGTGGGCACAAATTCGCCTGAAGCCACTAATTCAGGGGATTCCACAAGTTCGGGGATAAATACTAATAGTGGTGCAAAAGTCCAAAACTCATTACCTAGTTTTTCCGAAGGGGTTGAAAAAACTGTCTATGCCATTGATTGCCGAAAAATTGACAAAGAAGATAGGCCAAAAGATTGCCCACCCACTGATGATGCCAAACAAATGGTAAAAGCGGTTCAAGCACCAAAATACAATCCGCAAAAAGTGACCGGCTTTTCAAATGCCGAAATGAATTCCAAAAAAATGGCGGGTTGGCGCGAACCCTGTGAGAATGAAAGCGGCGGCAAGTATCAAGTTTGCATACCTTTTGGCAAAAAGCCACCGCGCGTAAAAACACCAATCGAATTGTGCAAAGAAAAGGGACTTGAGAATTGTAAATATCCAAACCGTCCCGATGGAACTTCTGCGGATCCTATTCTAACCAAAGAATAATGAGGCATATGCCGCATTGCATATTGTTTTCTTGACGGTAAAATCGGCGAATGAGTGCCTGGCAGTTTACAATTATTCCATGGGTCTGCATTTTTGTGGGTGCCATGATTTCACGAAAATTTCACCCGAATGAAAAGCTTTTGGCAGGTTTGCAGCACCTTGCAGCGGGCGTAGTTTTTGCTGCGGCGGCGACCGAAATTTTGCCTGATGTGCAACATGATGCGAATATCTATGCCATTTTGTTTGGCGGCGCTTTGGGACTTTTCACAATGTTTGCGGTCAAGTCTATTGGCTCTAAATTTAAAGGTAATGTGGCACTTTTCATACTGATTGGCGTCGATATTTTCATTGACGGATTGGTTTTAGGCATAGCATTCGCCGCAGGTCAAAAGCAGGGCGCTTTATTACTTTTCGCTCTAAGTTTGGAAATATTATTTTTGGGGCTGACAATTGGTGCCGAACTTAAATCAATTTTTTCCAAAACCATCACACAAATCGCGTCCGCCTTTTTGGTTGGCATTGCATTGCCAATAGGCGCATTATTGGGTGCGCCGGTTCACACTTTGCCGGAATTTTGGGTTGCAACCGCATATTCTTTTGCCCTAATCGCTCTATTATATCTCGTTACCGAGGAATTATTGGTTGAGGCACATGAAAAACCCGATAGTCCCTTGATTACTTCGATGTTCTTTGTTGGATTTTTGGGATTATTGGCGCTGGAGGCGCACCTAGCCCATATTGGATACTGACAGTTTGTGTCAGCAATAAGATAGTCTTGGCTTGAAAAAAGTTTCGTTTCTCTTATGTTCTTTTTATGGCGCGCAAACCGACACCTCAACCAATAACTTCCAAAGAAGAAGCGGCGAAGAACCGCGAAAAAATGGGCTTGACAGAGGCACCGCGACCAAAGTTTTTTTATGATTTCGATTATGACGTGCTTGACCATCGCGGCAATCTCGCGCCACCTGAATGGACGCCACATCTACCCGATATGCCGCCCAAGTTAGAAGGCGGGCGCAAATTTGAACTTGTAGCGCCTTATCAACCATCGGGTGATCAACCTTATGCAATCAATGAATTGGTTGAAAATATCGGCAATGGCGAACGCGACCAAGTTCTCTTGGGTGTTACCGGTTCAGGCAAGACCTTTACAATGGCGCAAGTTATTGAGCGCACACAGCGCCCCGCTTTAATCCTTGCACATAATAAAACCCTTGCGGCGCAATTATATGGGGAGTTTAAGTCATTTTTTCCCAATAATGCGGTGGAGTATTTTGTTTCTTATTATGATTATTATCAGCCCGAAGCCTATGTGCCGCGCACTGACACTTATATCGAAAAAGAAAGCCAAGTTAATGAACAAATCGACCGAATGCGCCATTCGGCAACCCGCGCATTGCTCGAACGCGATGACGTAATCATTGTTGCGTCCGTATCATGTATTTATGGTATTGGTTCGGTTGAATCTTATTCTTCTATGACAATAACCTTGAATGCCGGTGAATTGTGCGATTTAACTCGCCTAACTAAGGAATTGGTCGCCCTTCAATATAAGCGCAATGACATGGCTTTCACGCGCGGCACATTCCGCGTTAAGGGTGATGTTTTGGATGTGTTCCCCTCACATATGGAAGACAGGGCGTGGCGTATTAATTTTTTCGGCGATGAGATTGAAAATATTATCGAATTTGACCCTCTAACGGGCAAAAAGACCGACACTTTTGAAACGGTTAAAATCTATGCCAATAATCACTATACTTTGCCGCGCCCCGCCCTCTCTGCGGCAATGGTAAGAATAAAGGCGGAGATGGAAGCGCGTGTCGAATGGTTCGAGCAAAACGGAATGCTTTTAGAGGCGCAACGCATAAAAGAGCGCACCAAATTTGACCTTGAAACCATGATGGCGACCGGGTTTTGCGCAGGCATTGAAAATTATTCGCGCTTTCTGACTGGAAGACATCCTGGTGAGCCGCCCCCTACTCTATTTGAATATTTGCCGCAAAATGCAATTATTTTCGTTGATGAAAGCCATCAAACTATCCCACAAATTGGTGGCATGTTTAGGGGCGATTATAATCGCAAGCGCACATTATCTGATTTCGGCTTCCGCCTCCCGTCTTGCATGGATAATCGCCCGCTAAGGTTCGAAGAATGGGACGCAATGCGCCCGCAATCGGTTTTCGTTTCCGCCACCCCTGGCCCATGGGAATTGACGCGCACTGGCGGGGTTTTCACTGAACAAGTCATTCGCCCGACTGGCCTTATTGATCCACCGGTCGAGGTGCGTCCCGTTCATGCCCATGGTCGCACCCAAGTTGACGATTGCCTCGATGAATGCCGCCGCGCGATTGCCGATGGTCATAGGGTTTTAATCACGACCCTAACCAAAAAAATGGCCGAGGATTTGACCGATTATTTATTCGAACAAGGAATGCGTGTTCGTTATATGCATTCCGATATAGATACTGTTGAACGTATTGAAATTGTGCGCGATTTGCGCACCGGTGTGTTTGATATTCTGGTCGGTATTAATCTTTTGCGTGAGGGCTTAGACATTCCTGAATGCGGCCTTGTTTGTATTCTTGATGCAGATAAAGAAGGATTTTTGCGTTCCGAAACTTCTTTAGTGCAGACTATTGGGCGCGCGGCGCGAAATTCCGAGGCGCGGGTTATTCTTTATGCCGATAAAATAACCGGATCTATGGAACGCGCCATGAAGGAAACCAATCGGCGACGTGACAAGCAAACCGCGCATAATCTTGCAAATGGCATTACACCCAAGACCGTTAAATCCGAAATCAAAGACATTATGGAGGCGGTTTATGGGGCCGATGCCGCCGAACAATATCGCGTCAATCAATTGCAATCGCCGTCGTCTTCCAAACCAAAAGAGAAGGCAAAAACCGGGCATAATATGCGCGCGGTCATTGCCGAATTAGAAAAAAGAATGCTCGCCCATGCAGCGGAATTGGAGTTTGAAGAAGCAGCACGCCTTCGCGATGAAATCCATATTTTAGAAAAACAAGAATTGGAAATGGGGTAATTGACAGTCTGCGGAATTCGTGTAGTGTATTATTACACCATATCACGAGTTTGCAATGTTATCACGTATCTTTCCCAAATCTTTTGACAATAATTATCAAGGAAATATTTTCGGCCTAATCATTTTCGCATTAATAAGTGCCGTGAAATTCCTTATGGGCTTCAATATATCGGGTCTTAACCCTTTAATTTCCCCCGAACACATCTTGCAACATGTAGATGGAATTCCTCTTGATGCAATGTCGGACATCGCTTCTCATGCAGTAATAGGCTCTTCGCAGGCCTGGGCAGTCTTAATGCTTTTGTTCACGGTTTTGGCAATGGTCGCGCTGTGGCGATATCGTTCAATGATTCCTTTCATATTCTGCCTTTATTTAGCTGATCATGTGCTCCGCAAAGGGTTTCAGATTGCCAATCAAGGATTTGAAATTGCCACCCAAATGCAAATGGGCAATTTGATAAATTGGGCGCTTATCGCTCTGATTTTGGTCGGTATTTTTTCTTCGCTTTATGGCGGCAAAAAAAATTAATCCTTGCACACGAGCCTCGCATACGCGCGCGCGAAAATGTTCACATTTGTTGACATTCTTGAAAAATACCCCGTTAAATTGGTGGGTTAGGATGTTGCCAATCAAAAAAATGTTGTAAAAAATTGCGAAGATTTCAGCAAATAGCAAACATGATTTTCCGATTTTTGCCCCTTTGTTTGCACATTTTTCAAAAAATAACACGGCAATGCCCTCCGATTTCCCACAAAATTGAAGGAATTTACGGGTTTTACCGTCCATAGGGATAAGTTCTTCTTATCCTCGTCCGACAATACCAAACCGAGGCTTTAAAATAATCGCTAAAACTTTCGTCTTTCAGATATCTTTATCTCTCAGCAATCGCCAACACCTGTTTCTGATTTATTGTTTCCAATCCGCCAAAACTCAAATGCTTCAAAATCCATTTCGCTGAAAAAGGTTTATAGGTTTGCGCCCCGACCAAAACCGCAGGTTTTAGGCCGCCGCAGGTTGCAAGATCCATCGCGGTTTCAAAAGTGAAAAATCGTAAATGTGTCCTATCCAAAATCCCCGCATCCTTATAGCGGAAATCGCCGCTAAAAAGCACGCCCATAAGGAATTTGAAATTCCGAACATTTGGAACCGAAACTATCAATCGACCGCCTTCGCGCAATAATGGTGTTAGGCGCTTAACCACTGTCCAAGGGTCCACCAAATGTTCTAATATATCGAGGCAAAGTATTAAATCGAGCGAAGCAGGTTCAATATCTTTCTCAAACTCAATATTTTCAATGTAATCAGTTTTAACAATATCAAAAACTTCGCCGGCCCGCTTTGCGGCAACTCCATCTAATTCAATGCCATAGCCCCAAGCGCTTGGAAATTGCGATTTAATAAGCGAATAAGTTGCGCCAGATGCCGCACCTAATTCCATCATTCGCTCTAGCTTTTGCGGCAAATACGGCAATATTTCGCGCCTTGCATGATCGAAATAAGTCTTTTGTTTTTTCGGTTTTGCCATACTAAAAATTGCCTTTATTGACCCATTATGTCTTTTGTTTTCTTTGCCCATGACGGCTTATTAGTCGGTATTGGGCTTGAAATGATATTTTGCTTTACACTGCCGTCAGGACAATTGCTATCACTTCTGCTTTTTGCACGATATAACCCCCAACCATTGAAGAAAACCGGATCATAAACTGAGAAACATACGCCGTCACACGAACTTGCAGATTCTAACACGAGCCATGAAGTATTCGCGCCGTCAAAAACGAAAGAATTGGCATAAACCACAACATGGTTTGGGCCTCCGTCAATTCTAATACCTATCGCGTCACCTGCTTCCAATTTGCTCAAATCACTAATACGGTTCTGACACGCAAGACCGAATTTCCCGGTTTGTAATTGCAAAGTATTAGTGCGCCCTGCGAAATTGCCGCCCCCCCAAGCTGTTTGTAAAAATGCTGAACAATCAATTCCATAATCATGCGCCCAATAATCATTGAGGTTTCCAGGCGTTTTCTTGCTTCCTTCCAGGATTTCATTGAGACTTTGCGTGAAAAAATTCGCCTTTTTTCTGCCATCACCGGCTTCATCGCTATCTTGGGCAACAATTTTTTCGTTGCCGATTATGTCTAAAAATCCATTTGCCACCGAAATATCGGCCTGTGCATAAGGTGTTCCGGTTTGGATATATTGGCCTTTGGTAAGGCGAAGGGATTTTAACGGGACATAGTTGTTTTTTGATGCCTGAGTTTTACAACCTTTGGACCTCCGACATTCATTAGGTAGATTTTCGGTATTGACCGACCATCTGATTTTCACATGATCTTCCAAATTCGCGAAAATCTTGTCGCTATTAAGAGATGCAAAATCAAGGTTTATGGCGAAAGGCCTATTAGGATTCGTGTCAATTTTTTGCCCTTTTTCCCTTGGAAACAATTCGCCAATATCTTCTAACGAGCTTGCGCCGCATAAATCCATATTGATTTGGGCATTATTTGCCGAAATAAAGGGATTGCCGCACGAAAATACCGAATATATCTTTTGACCACGGGTATTCTTATTTTCACCAATTGCCAAAATATTTCCGTTGGGCAGAGCCGTAATTGGTTTCAGCGGTAATTTGTAGCGAATGCGGGTTTCGTCAAAAAACCGTTCCCATAATGGCTTATTATCATTGTTATAGCCCACAATTCTTTGCTTTAATTTCACCAATCCATCATCAGTTGAAACAGATTCCGCGAACCATAACACGCTTCCTTTTGTGGTTGGCGCAATTTCATAGGCAAACAACAAATCTTGCGCTGATTTCGATGCTTGAGCGATTATCGGCTTTTTTCCGGTTTCACTTATTTCAATTTGAGTATTGGTGGCGGTCTTTAACTTGCTATATTTTTTCGGACTTTTTGAAGTCGGCTTTGCATTTTTCTCAATTATTTTGCCGCATTGAACATTCTCTTCGGGAAACCACGCATCATTTCCGGCAATCTCTGAGGCATCAAGTTTCGCTTTTGCTTTTGCGAAAACATTGATATTTTGGCGAATAAATTCGCGATCTATTTGATAGATTTGACTTGAAAAATCATCTAATTTTGATTTGTGCGGCGCTTTCATGTCCTTTGGATATGGCATGGATTCAATTTCGATTTGACTTTTGCCTTGGTAGGTTTGCCAGGGTCGAAAATCGATTGGAATCGCACAAACGCCGACTTCATCTATTGCTTCAATAGCATTTTCTGAATTATCGATCATAAACAATCGAATGATTGCAAATAATGGATCTATCACACCGACAATGTCTTGGGAAATACTTTCTGAATTATTGTAATTCGCGATGTGAAAAATATTAAAAACCCCGGGGCCATCAGGAATATCGCGAACATAAAACTCTAATTTCTCGCTCTTATCAATAATTCCCTTGGTCAGATAAGGCTTAGTCTTCAAAGGCGCGATAATTTCCTCAACCACCGGATTTTGCCGATAATACTCCAAAATCTCTGCCTTGGTACGTGGTCGCGAATTCAATTCATTAGCGACCGCATTTAGCGGCAGCAAAATGAAAGCCAAGACTATTAATAAAACCCTTCCCATCCATTCTTCTTTTGCCTGCAATAAATCAACATGTAAACAGAGAATTAGGGCAAAATATGGCTGTGCTAAAAATAAAAAACGGCGGGGTCAATGCCCCGCCGTTTCAATTTTCGACCATTACTCGTCTTTATTCAATCGGTGGAACCGGTTGTGGCGGTGCGTCTGGGTCGTCTTCGTGAACCTCTATATGGCCTTTGCCAACGTGAGATTTGCCTCTAGAATAGAGGAAATATATTATTAGACCCAAAGTCGCCCATCCGACAAACAACATCAATGTATATTGCGACAATGAAAAGAATAGATAGAGGCAGCCAATAATTGCAATTGGTGCAACAATATTGACCAAAGGCGTTCTAAACGGCCTAACCCGATCGGGATCTTTCTTGCGCAAAACCATAACAGCGATTGCAACCATAGCGAAAGCGAACAAGGTTCCAGAATTCGAAATATCCGCCAATGCGCCAACTGGGAACAAGGCCGCAAACAGTGCGACAAAAACACCTGTTACAATAGTAATAACATGTGGCGTGTGGAATTTCGGGTGAATTTTAGAGAACACTTCGGGAAGCAAACCGTCACGGCTCATAACAAAGAAAATACGGGTTTGACCGAACATCATCATCAAAATAACCGACGGAAGCGCGATACCTGCCGCCAAACCAAGGAGATTACCAACCGCAGGATGACCAATTTGGCGCAATGTCCAAGCCAAAGCCTCTTTTGAACATACAACCGCATTGTCTTGAATTGCAGCACATGCGGCGGTCAACTCTTTAGAACCAGGCGCGATGCCTTTTCCGGCCTCGTCAATCATAGGCTGAGCGCCAACCGTGCCGATAACACCAGAAGCAACCAAAATATAAAAGACAGTACAAATTGCCAAGGAACCTATAAGACCGATTGGCATATTTCTTTGTGGGTCTTTGGTTTCCTCCGCAGCAGTCGAAACCGCGTCAAAACCAACATAAGCAAAGAAAATTGAAGCCGCAGCGGCTGAAATACCTGCAAAACCCAAAGGCGCAATTGGGTCAAAATTCTCCAATTTTGCAACAGGCACCGCCAAAAATACGAACGCAGTCAAAGCTGTCACTTTAATAACAACCAAGACCGAATTTACCATCGCACTTTCAGTCGTGCCAATAACCAATAACCAAGTTACCAAAAGCGCAATAATCATAGCTGGCAAATTGATAATACCACCTGCATCTGGCCCCGCAGTGAATGCTAAAGGAATGTCGATTTTCAGTAATTCCTCAATCAAGCCAATGAAATAACCGGACCAACCAACTGAAACCGCACCCGCAGCGACCGCGTATTCCAAAACTAAGGCCCATCCGACCATCCATGCCAATACTTCGCCCATAACAGCATAAGTATAAGTATAAGCCGAGCCCGAAACCGGAACCATTGCAGCAAGCTCTGAATAACAAAGTGCAGCAACCGCACAAACGAAACCTGCGATGATAAATGAAAACATCATACCAGGGCCCGCTTTTTGCGCAGCTTCAGCAGTCAAAACGAAAATACCGGTGCCGATGATTGCGCCAATGCCTAGCATTGTTAATTGGAAAGCACCCAATGAACGGTGCAGCGATTTTTTCTCCGCAGTAGCTAAAATCGCATCAAGTGGCTTAATACGCCAAGAATTCATTATTCTTCCTCCAAAAAGGGTTTCCCCCTATGCCATTCTATTTTTATCATTCGATATGGCGATTGCAATCAAGCTAGCCGCCAAAAACCGATTGTGCAACTGAAATTGTTTTTAATAATTGGCTTGAAAGGGCAGATTAACGCCCCAAATGCCAAAAAATGTGCAATTTCAATGCAATCCTGTTAAATGGCTTCATGGCAAAAATAAAATTTACCGAAGCGCAAAGCGATTTATTTGATATTCGTGATTGTTCAAATAGTCAGATTAAGAAATTGGTTCATCTTAATAATCAATTTGCACGCGAAACTTCGAAAATTGATGCGGCGAAAATGGTGGAATTGGCGAATAAATCATTCTGCGCTATTGGTATTTCGCCCGAAGTTGGTTTTATACTGGCCTTTGATGAAAAAGCGGATTTGGAAGGCGAAAACCATTCCTATTTGAAGACCAAATTTGACAATTTTCTTTATATTGACCGCATAATTGTCGGCAAGAATTTTCAGGGCCAAGGTTTTGGCACGGCGTTTTATGAAATCGTGCTTGAACTTGCCGAAGAAGCAGGAAAAGAGCTTTTGCTTTGCGAGGTGAATATCGACCCGCCAAATGATATTTCCATTGAATTTCACGAAAATTTCGGCTTTGAAGCCATTGAAGAACGGGTTTTGAATAATGGCAAAACCGTTCGCTATTATAAATATGAGGTTTGAGTATGTCCGGCGACAATTCGATTTATGAAAATCTTGAAATGCTTGGGAAACAGGTTGAAACCGCAACTTCGCCCGAAAACGCGGTTTTGGAACGGGTTTCAAACCCGCATGAAGGCACAAATTATGTGGCGCGTTTTACCGCGCCTGAATTTACCTCATTGTGCCCCGTCACCGGTCAACCCGATTTTGCCCATATTGTTATAGATTATGTGCCGGGGAAATATCTGGTTGAATCCAAATCCTTGAAACTATTCCTTACATCCTTCCGAAATCACGGCGCATTCCACGAAGATTGCACCATTTATATCGCCAAACGCTTGGTCGAATTATTAGAACCTGTATGGCTAAGAATAGGCGGCTATTGGTATCCCCGCGGCGGCATTCCAATCGACGTTTTCTGGCAAACCGGGGAAGTGCCGAAGGGTGTGTGGTTGCCGGAACAGGGCGTGGGGACATATAGGGGGCGGGGTTGATAATTGTCTCAACGAGTATCTTTGCTCTTAAATGCGGCTTCAGCAATCTACAAAATGTGTGAAGACTCTATAATTAATGAAGACATGCAAAAAATAATCGTCGATAATAAGCTTGGTGTTGTTTTAGGCCGGCGGATCCCAATCGAAACAAAGTATAAAGCTTGGCGTTAAAAATCTACTAGACATCAGATATGCGTTTCTGTAATGACAATTATAAGTTTAATAATCTTATCTATGATTACAAGGACGAATGAATTTGAAAGCGATAATTCATCAGCCATATTTTTTGCCTTGGATGGGATACTTTTCTAAACTTGTCTTTGCAGAAAAGTTTATCGTGCTAGACAATGTGCAGTTTTCGAAGAGGCATTTTATTGACAGAACTCGTGTCGTTAGTACCAGCGGCGAAATTATTTGGTTGGGATTAAATACCGGAGAAAATTTTGGGAGCCTTATTTCAGATGTCAAAGTTAAAGATAAGAGTATTTCTGAAAAAATTATCAAGACGCTTAAGGCCGCATATTCTAGAGCTCGGTATTTTAATTCCCATATACATGTCATTGAAACTATTGTTCGTGATGGGATTAATAATAGCGACTTGTTGCTCGAAATTGACCTCTTTATTATTGTTGAAACTATGAAGCTTCTAAAAATTAAAATGCCTCAGATAATTATGGCCAGCAAATTCAATACCATTTCCGACGCTACAGACAGAATTATAAGCCTTATGAAAAGCGAAAGATGCAACACATTAATTCTTGGGTCCGGTGGAAGCAAAAATAAGCACAATATTTCGCAAATAGTAGATTCTGGTATTGACATAGAAGTGCAAGATTTTTTTGGCCAGCATCCAGAATATTACCAAACTCGAAGAACTCGCCTAGGGTTTGAGAAAGGGCTGTCAATTGTTGATTGTATCTTCAACGAAGGTCTAGACGTTACACGGCGATTACTTAATCAGTCAACGCCAACTCCTTATGACCCACATAAAAACTTTCGTAGGGATTAATCGAAATGAAAATTGAAGAATTTGAACTTTTAAATGCTAGAGATGAATTACTTAAAGGCCGATTTTTTCTGCCTAGCAACTCGAAAGGCGATTTGCCCGTCGTTATTATGCTAACTGGTGACGGGCCAAAGGGTTCAGGCAGCATAAGTTGGCAAAAAATCCCACCGTTGCTCGCTCATCATGGAATATGCTCGTGTTTATTTGACTTTTCTGGCCTCGGAGCCAGCGAAGGCTCTCGAAGTTCGTTAACTCTTACAAAAGGAATCGAAGACTTCCGCCGAATTTTCGAATTTATAAAGGAAACAGCGAAATTCAATACTGAAAAACTTGGGATTATGGGTTCAAGCTTTGGAGCTTGTGTTGCGTTAATGTGCCCTGATATCGTGAACCAATGTAGTGCATTAGGTTTAAAATCACCTTGCGCTTTTCTACCAGAAGCTTATTACAAGGAACTAAGTAGCAACGAGTTTGGTAATTGGCGGGACAACAAATTTAGCGAAATTAATGGTTACAACTTTGAGGTTTTTCTTGACCCATTTAAATACAACGCTTACGAAAATGCTGCAAAAATTCATACCAAGTGCCTGATAACGCATGGAAATGCGGACGAAGTCGTGCCAATTTCTCAAAGCGTGTTTTTGAACACGATTATGGCCCCAAAACCTAAATTCATTGAGTTTGATTCGTGCGACCACGGCTACTCCGGTAATAACTGGAACAAGATGATTAAAACATTTGTAGCATTTTATAGACAAGAGCTCGTCGATAATGCTTAATAAGGCAGTCAGATTTCTCGACATTATAGTTTTGATAATAACTGCTGCCGCGTGCGTAATAGTTGCATTCCTTGATGCCATCAACATTGTTATTCCTGACTATTCCGTGCTCTGTTTCGCGCTTCTTTCTGCATTCGCAGTACATTTTATATCCGTATTCTTATCAGAGGCTGAGTCAAGACGAATGAATTCCTCAATTTCTGCTAAAATAGATGAAGTCGCCGAAAAAATAATCAACTCACTTGGAGGAGTCGAACTGAGAACATTTGAGAAAATTGAACAAGTCGACATTTATATTGCACAACGCATCATAGACGCAAAGAAAAGCGTTTGTGATCTGAATTGGCAAGATCACCTGCCCGTAAATCCCAGTCCTAGAAATCCAGTAAATAGGGCGGCCTCCGATAAGGCAATTGAGAAGAGTATTTCTTCTTTTTGTAGATCTCGATCAGAAAAATCTTATCGCGAAATTTTTACGTTTCAAAATAAGAACAATATCTCTAAAATGAAGTCTCATATTAAACTGGGGATGAACTACAGTTGTTCATATTTTGAAAGCACGAGCGGATCTACGTTTCCCAAGCTTCAATTTGTTATTATTGATGACGAGGAGGTGATTTTTGCTTCTTCGGCTTACAAGCCACATTACTGCGCAATCAGCGATAAACGCCTCGTTAGCATTATGACAAATTATTTTGAACAGGCTTGGGAACTCAGCAAAAAAATCAACGAAAGAGGCATCATAATACAAAACTCAATGAGTCGCATAGAACAATTGCACAACTGAGTGTCGTTAATCCTTTGAATATTGCAGAAATTAAGCTGATTCCCAGTCGACTTGATTATGCAAGGCGAAATCATAGTCTTGAATCAATAACTTACAAGGAACCAAAAAACAGTAAATAACCGCACTGGTTACACTGACGAAAGAATCGAACTGAAGAAAGCGGTCATCTTTCTTGAAGAAAAACGCACACTACTCGAATTACGGTCACAACAAATCTGTAAAAATCATCAACATTTTCCACCGTTCGGCGTATAACCCTCTATATCACAAAGGAATATTATCGTGTTTCTTCCATGGGTTGCTTAGTTTCTTTTTCTTCAAAGTTCGCAATGCATTGGCGATTTTGAATCTTGTGTCGCGGGGCATTATTACGTCATCTATGAAGCCCAAGGATGCGGCGACGAATGGGTTGGCGAAGCGGGTTTGGTATTCGTCGGTTCTTTGTTTAATGGCTTCCGGATTGTCCATATCGGCGCGGAAAATGATTTCCACCGCACCTTTTGCGCCCATAACCGCAATTTCGGCAGATGGCCAAGCATAATTCACATCACCGCGAATATGTTTTGACGACATAACGTCATAAGCACCGCCATAGGCTTTGCGTGTAATGATGGTTACTTTCGGCACTGTGGCCTCGGCATATGCGAACAGGAGTTTCGCGCCGTGTTTAATAAGGCCGCCATATTCCTGTTTAGTGCCCGGCATAAAGCCAGGAACATCGACAAAAGTGATGATTGGAATATTGAAACAGTCACAGAAACGCACAAAGCGCGCGGCTTTGCGGCTTGCGTCCGAATCTAAAACTCCGGCAAGGCTCATGGGTTGATTGGCAATAATACCAACGGTTGCACCTTCAACGCGACCGAAACCACAAATGATATTCTTGGCAAAATCGGCACCAATTTCCATGAAATCGCCATCATCAACGGTTTTTTCAACCAATTCCTTAATATCATAAGGCAGATTTGGATTGGCAGGAACAAGACTATCAAGGGAGATATCGGCCTCATTACGAACCACCCGCCCCTCACGCACCGGTGCTTTTTCGCCATTGTTCGATGGAATGAAATCAATCAAACGACGCATTTGCAATAAGGCCTCAAAATCGTTTTCAAACGCGCCATCGGCAACGCCGGATTTTTGAGTATGAACGCGTGCGCCGCCCAATTCTTCGGCGCTTACAACTTCATTAGTGACGGTTTTAACAACATCAGGGCCGGTCACAAACATGTTTGAAGTGTCTTTAACCATGAAAATAAAGTCGGTAATCGCGGGCGAATAAACGTCGCCACCCGCACATGGCCCCATAATGACCGAAATTTGCGGAACAACGCCCGATGCCAAAACGTTTTCAAGGAAAATATCGGCATAGCCCGCAAGTGATTCCACGCCTTCTTGAATGCGTGCGCCGCCTGCATCAAAAAGGCCGATGATTGGCGCGCCGTTTTTGACCGCCATTTGCTGCACTTTTACGATTTTCTCGGCATGTGAACGCGACAAAGAACCACCAAAAACCGTGAAATCCTTAGAAAACACATAAACCAGGCGACCATTAATCGTGCCATGGCCTGTAACTACGCCATCACCCGGAATTTTTTTGTTTTCCATTCCGAATTCTTTACAGCGGTGTTCGACAAAAACGTCATATTCTTCGAAAGAGCCCTCATCCAATAGGATTTCAAGGCGTTCGCGCGCCGTTAATTTGCCTTTGGCATGTTGGGCGTCAATACGTTTTTGACCACCGCCCATTTCGGCTTGTGCGCGTTTCGATTCAAGTGTTTCAATAATATGCTTCATAGTTTTCCCCACACGCCTATAAACGTCATATTGCCCAATTGTCTGTTATACTTTGGGATAAACCACCCTCTTTATTCAAAACTTTCGCATTTGCAAATCAATTATGTTGCTTATTTCTTTCAATCTCTTGGCAAATGGGCAACCAATCACTAAAAGTGGGGCATGGGTTTGTTTTCAAAAAGAATATCAATTGGAAAATATTCAATTGCTCTGTGGCAATTGTTTTCGATTGGCTTTTCGCTTGTATTGGTAATTGCTGCCTATGGATTTCGTCACAATATTTTTAAGGCATTAATAAACCCACAAGTGCCGTTTCAAGTCGATAGTCAGGGCAAGGCACCCGATTATACTGACGCGTCTGCCTGGGCAAAACGACCGCAGAATATTGATAATAATCGCCTCGCGGTCTTTTATATTCATGCAACAACTTATTATGACGGCAAAGAAGGTTGGAATGCAGATATAGATAATGCCAATGCCCGAAAAATTCTTACGCAAGAATTTATTCCCAATTATGTTGCGCCATTTGCAAAAAGCTCCGAGATTTTTATGCCTTATTATCGTCAAGCGGCTCTTTTGGCGACATTGGCATTCAATGAAGATACTAAGGATGCCTTGGAATTTGCTTATTCAGACATTGAAACCGCGTTTGACCGTTTCCTTGAGGCAATTGGCCCAAATCGCAAATTCGCAATCGTCGGAATGAACCAAGGCGCACTGCATGGCGTGCATTTATTGCAGGCCAAAATCGCCAATACGCCCTTGGAATCGCGTTTGATTGCGGCATATTTGATTGATGTTGCGATTCCGGTTTCTGATTTCACAACTCAGAATTTTGGGAATTTGAAGCTTTGCAATGGTCCCCAAGCCAATAATTGCATCGTTGCATTCCGAACCTTGGACGAAAAAGACAAAAGAGATCAATATTTATTCAGAAAGCGCGCACCTGTTTATTCCATTGACACATTTTATTCGCCATTGAGCAAACGCCAATCAATTTGTATCAATCCTTTGAACGGCGGCGCTAAAGTCGATGCAAATAAGAATGAGAACAAGGGATCAGTAAGCGCCAATGATCTTGAAGAAGAAACAAAACCGCCATATTTGCCGCACGAGACCGGCGCTAAATGCGTAAGCGGCTTATTATTGGTCGATGAAGACCGCGCGCGCGCCCTTAAACCTAAAACATTGGAATTGGGCACTTTATTCAAAGTGCCATCCTACAATCTGTTCTATGAAGCCATGGAGAACGATTTTTCCGCCAGAGTGTCAGCGCAAAAATGAAACTGGGCCCAGTAGCGGGATTTGAACCAGCGCAAAAAGCTATGTGGCTTGCGACAAACAAATATCGTGGGTTCTGTGTTTCAACAGTCTAATCGAAATCTTGGAAAATGGTCGGAGTAGCGGGATTTGAACCCACGACCCCTTGTCCCCCAGACAAGTGCGCTACCAGGCTGCGCTATACTCCGAATAATTGTGGGAAATAATGGTTTGTAAGAAGTGAGGCAAGTGCCCTTGGCAGGAAGCAGCCCAATTTAGATAATTATACGACTTTCTCCATCACCATTATCTCTAATTCTTCTGAAGGGTTTTTCAGAATTACATAAGGGTGAATTTCAACAAATGGTTTAATTTCTCCTGTGGGCACAAACCCAAGGCGTTCGTAAAATTCCACCAGTTCTTTGCGTTTAGTTAGAACCATGAGTTTGAGAATATTTGCACCCCACTCTTTTTTTATGAAGTCGCCAACTTTTTGAATCAATAATTTACCGATTCCGCGTCCTTGCATTGCAGGATCGACAGAAAATTTTCCGAATTCGACCCAATCCTTGTCGCGAAAAACACAAATTACGCCACAAATAGTTTGGTTTTCATCAATCGCTACAAAGAATTTTTGATTGGAGTCTTGCAAACACTCCAATATTTCACCGTCTTGCAGACGCGCACCATCAATTAGATCAGATTCAAAAGTCCAACCTGCTTTTGCGCTTTCGCCGCGATAGGTTTTTTCAATCAGATTGTGGATTGGTTGAACGTCCGAAATGACTGCGTCGCGAATCGAAATCGTCATTTATTCTCCAAAACTACATCAAGGTGTTTAACAGCTTTCTCGAGCCGCTTTACCGCTTTATTTAGAACCTCAGAAACTTCAGGATTATCTTCAAAAGATGCGCTTTCTTTAACAATTTCGTCAAATTCTTGAGTGTTAAACGCAGCGGTTGCAATACCATTGGCACGGTCTCTTACAGATTGAATGCCATTGTCTTTGATAAGTTTTTGAACACCTTTTATTGTATATCCGTCTTCTTGCAAAAGTGCCTTCAAACCGCGCAAAACTGCCATATCTTGTGGTCGATAAAAACGTCGCCCCCCTGCCCGTTTCAAAGGGCGAAGGTTTGAAAATTTTCCTTCCCAAAAACGCAAAACGTGCGGCGGCACACCTATTTCATCGCTTGCCTCAGATATGGTTCTGAAAGCATCAGGCGATTTTCCCGACCCCAAAGTATTTAACAAATCAACCCCGCTCTACTCTCTCTCTTAATATCTGAGACGGTTTGAAACTTACGACTTTACGTGCACAAATCTTTGCTTCAACGCCAGTTTTGGGATTTCGTCCCGTTCGCGGGCTTTTTTTACGCACAGAAAAATTTCCAAAACGAGCCAATTTCACAAGTTTCCCTTGTTCCAGGCCATTCACCAGATGCTCCAGCATCTTTTCAAGCATTTCTGCGCCGTCAGTTTTCGACAGCCCCAATTCACGATTAAGGACATCAACGAGGTCCGCTCTTGTCAATGTTCTTGCCATATTGCCCCCTTTTGCAACAATTCCGCATTGCGCGTATGCGCAAATGCAGACTCACGACTTATTAACCAAGAAAACGTTTTCTCGTAAAGTCTTGATTTTAAATAATCCCAAAATTTATGTGTTTTTTATGCGTTTTGATATGTAATCTAAGTTAATTGGCTTAACATCGTGTTTTTATTGAGATTCATTCAAAACTGTACCAAAGAAGCGCCCCAGGTTAGACCGCCGCCCATTGCCTCAAACAATACCAAATCACCGGCTTTAATTTTGCCTTGTGAGAACGCATGTTCAAAAGCCAAAGGCACGGACGCCGCCGAAGTATTACCATGCATATCCACGGTTATGATCACTTTTTCTTCATCTATGGAAAGTTTTTTTGCAACGCCGTCAAGAATACGTTTGTTTGCCTGATGTGGCACGAACCAATCTATTTCATCGATTGATCGCTTTGCATCTTCGCAACATGAAACCATGGCCTCTGAAATATTATTTACCGCTTGTTTAAAGACCGCCTGGCCTTCCATATACAGTTTGCCCACCGATGACGTGGTTGAGGCACCGCCCGAAACGTTCAAAATACCATTATAACGACCATCGGCCCGTAATATGGTGGATAGTATTCCTTTATCGTTGCTTTCGTTGGCGCGGATTACTGCCGCGCCCGCGCCATCACCAAACAAAACACAAGTTGTGCGGTCCGACCAATCCATAATCCGCGAAAAACAATCAACACCAATCAAAAGCGCGGTTTTTGCACTTTTGGCGCGTATCATTGCATCGACAACGCCCAATCCATAAACAAAGCCGGAGCAAACCGCCTGAATGTCAAATGCGACGCAAACTGGAATGCCCAAAATTTCTTGGATTAATGCGGCGGTGGATGGAAATGTTCTATCCGGTGTTGATGTCGCGCAGACTATCAAATCAATTTCTTCGGGCGAAACACTTGCGGTTTCCAAAGCAAGACGCGCCGCCTTTGCCCCCATTATTGATGATGTTTCAAGTGAATCAGCAATATGACGATTTTTGATGCCTGTGCGTTCGGTAATCCATTCGTCCGAAGTATCGATAATTTGTGCCAATTGAGCGTTAGAAACGGCATTTTGCGGCACGATTGCGCGAATTGAGAGAATTTCAGATAGCATGATGTCAGTGTTTATTGTTATTTCTTAATTCATTAAGTCGCGCCACATTGGCCGCGATTGTGGCATGGTAATCAGATTGAGCCAATTTTTGCGCAACACCAAGTGCAGCCGCAAAGCCTTTGGCATCGGTTCCACCGTGCGATTTCACCACAATACCATTTAACCCCAAAAATACGCCGCCATTTGATGCGCGTGGATCTACTCGCTCTTTTAATTTCTTGAAACCACCTGATGCAATCAATGCGCCGATTTTTGAGAATAATGAAGAGTTGAGGGATTCACGCAAAACTTGTGCAAATAATTTCGCGGCCCCTTCAGCAGATTTTAAAGCGATATTCCCGGTGAATCCATCAGTTACAACAACGTCAGTTGTACCCATTGAAATATCAGTGCCTTCGACAAAACCATGCACCTCCATACCAAGGCTGGAACCATGTTCACGCAATAGGCGCATCGCTTCTTTAATGTCTTCGTGCCCCTTAACTTCCTCGGCACCAACATTCAGCAGGCCGATACTTGGGCGTTCAATTCCGTAAAGCGCTTTTGCAAACGCCTCACCCAATATAGCGAAATCGATTAATTGTTCAGGGTCGGTATCAACATTCGCGCCAATATCTAAAACCGCAGAGAATGTACCGCGTGGATTAGGCCAAGAGCCACAAATCGCAGGCCTATGAATGCCCTCAATAGTGCGCAATTGCAGATTAGAAACCGCCATCAATGCGCCGGTATTGCCCGCAGAAACCGCAGCCTTGGCATCGCCTGATTTAAGGCTTGCAATTGTGCCCCACATCGACGTGGTTTTGCGGCGCATTGCTTGGGAAGGCTTATCTTCCATTGTCACAGCATCGGGGTAATGGACAATCTTTGAAGTCGCCAAATGCGGACGCGCAGCAATTAATGGCTTAAGGACAGCCTCATCACCGTTTAAAATTAATTCGGTTTTTGGATTGGCTTTTTTGAATAATTCACAACCGTCCAAAATCGCAATCGGCGCATGATCGCCACCCATTGCATCAACCGATAAAACCGTGTTGCCACAATCTCTTTCGGAATTCATTACGCCCCACTTTCCCAAAACAGGGCGGCATCTATGGCATTTTATTATGACAAAGGCAACAAACCCAATGTATTTGGGGGCGCTTCGCGCGCCCCCAGATTTCTATTTCTCTTTCAATGCCGCCTGTGCCGCCGCCAATCTCGCGATTGGCACACGATAAGGAGAGCATGAAACATAATCCAATCCAACGCGATTGCAAAATTCAATAGATGCCGGATCACCGCCGTGTTCGCCGCAAATACCAAGTTTGATATTTTCGCGTTTCGCACGGCCTTTTTCAGCAGCAATTTTCACCAAGCCACCGACACCGTCTTGGTCAATTGTTACAAACGGGTCTTTTTCAAAAATGCCCTGTGATAAATATTCGCCCATAAATCGAGCCGCATCATCACGTGATATGCCCAAAGTAGTTTGGGTTAAATCATTAGTACCAAAGCTAAAGAATTGCGCATATTCGGCGATTTCATCAGCACACATAGCAGCACGCGGTAATTCAATCATTGTGCCGACCATATATTCGATTTGCATTCCCGCTTTTTCCATAGTTTCGGCGCCAATTGCATCGACTTTGGATTTTAGAATCGATAATTCTTTTTGGGTTGCAACCAATGGAATCATGATTTCAGGAATTGGCGCTTTGCCCGAAGATTTCGCGACTTCAATCGCGGCCTCAAAAATAGCGCGCGCCTGCATTTCATAAATCTCAGGGAAAGTGATGCCAAGGCGGCAACCACGATGACCCAGCATTGGGTTAAATTCATGCAAATCTTTCGCACGTTGCAATAATTTTGCACCATCTAAACCGGTTGCCTCTGCCACCGCCTCAACATCTTCAGCGGAATGCGGCAAGAATTCATGCAATGGAGGGTCGAGTAAGCGAATAGTTACCGGCAGCCCCGCCATAATATTGAAAATTTCAACGAAATCATTGCGTTGCATCGGTAGAATTTTCGCCAATGCGTGTTCGCGCCCAGCCTTATCTTCGGACAGAATCATTTCGCGCACAGCGGCAATTCTTTCGGCGTCAAAGAACATGTGTTCAGTGCGGCAAAGTCCAATACCCTCTGCACCGAAATCGCGTGCGGTTTTGGCGTCATGTGGCGTTTCAGCATTGGTGCGAACTTTCAAACGACGCGCGCCATCGGCCCAGACCATAAGTTTTGCGAAATCACCGGATAATTCCGGTTGTTCCAATTCAACGGCACCGAGAATTACTTCGCCTGCTGCACCATCAATCGAAATCACATCGCCTTTACTAATTGTGCGACCACGGCAAGTGAATTGGTTTTTGGCATAATCAATCCTGATTTCACCGGCGCCCGATACGCATGGGCGACCCATGCCACGTGCGACCACAGCCGCGTGCGATGTCATGCCCCCGCGCGAGGTAACAATCGCTTTTGCAGCATGCATACCGTGAATATCTTCGGGCGAAGTTTCTTCGCGCACCAAAATCACGGCCTTCCCGTCATTTGCCATTTCCTCTGCCTCATCGGCATCAAAAACAACTTCTCCGACCGCTGCACCTGGTGAAGCCGGAAGTCCTTTGGTTAGAATATCACGTTTAAAATCGGCTTTAATAGTTGGGTGAAGCAATTGGTCAAGCGCCATTGGATCAATCCGCATTACGGCTTCATCTTGGGAAACCATGCCTTCAGCGACCATATCAACCGCGATTTTTAATGCGGCTTTGGCGGTGCGTTTGCCATTGCGGGTTTGCAACATCCATAAGCGACCGTTTTCAGCAGTAAATTCAAGATCCTGCATATCACGATAATGCGTTTCAAGTTTTTGTTGTGCATCATTCAATTGCGCATAAACTTCGGGCAATGCTTCTTCTAAAGATTGGCCCTCTTCATTCATTGCCAATCTTTGGGTTTTTGTGATAGATTTTGGGGTTCTTATGCCTGCAACAACATCTTCACCCTGTGCATTTATCAAATATTCGCCATAGAATAATTTTTCGCCGGTCGAAGGGTTGCGCGTGAAGGCGACGCCGGTCGCAGAAGTGTCACCCATATTGCCAAACACCATTGCCTGCACATTGACCGCAGTGCCCCAGCTTTCGGGAATATCGTGCATTTTACGATAGAAATTCGCGCGGGGATTCATCCAGGATTTGAAAACCGCACCGACCGCGCCCCATAATTGGTCATTCACATCTTGTGGGAATGGCGCGCCCATTTCATCTTCGACAGCGCGTTTGTATTTTTTGACGATTTCTTCCCAATCTTGGGCTTCTAATTCTGTATCGTCTTTGTAATCATTCACTTCTTTGAAAGATTCCAAAATATCTTCAAACATATGGTGTTCGAGTTCTAAAACCACATTTGAATACATTTGAATGAAGCGGCGATAAGAATCGAATGCAAAACGGCGATTTCCGGATTTTAATGCCAAGCCTTCGACAGTAATATCATTAAGGCCAAGGTTCAGAACCGTATCCATCATGCCCGGCATTGAGGCGCGTGCGCCCGAACGAACTGAAACCAAAAGCGGGTTATCGGCATCGCCAAAATTCTTGCCGACAATTTCGCCAACTTTGGCAATTGCGGCATCTATCTGGCCTGCTAATTCGTCGGGATATTTTTGACCAAGTTCATAAAAAACGGTGCAGACTTCGGTGGTTATGGTAAAACCCGGAGGAACCGGAAGCCCAATTTTATTCATTTCAGCGAGGTTCGCACCTTTACCGCCAAGCAAATTTTTCATCGAGGCGTCGCCATCCGCGTCGCCTGCACCAAAAGAGTAAACAAACTTAGTCATCGTCTTCCCCAGTCATGACCTGTTTTATGTAAGATTACGCTTGAAACGTAATCGGTGAATTCCCCTAAGGGGTTCCCTTGTATCTTATTCTGCTTCTATCAACCGCTGATTTTGTTGAAATCAGCGACTTTAGACATCTCTAGTCCTAAATTGTGCAATAGCGCAAGACGGTTTAGGCGCTTTAAATTGTCGCTATCATTGACCAAAACGTCATCTAAAAATGCATAAATCGGTTTTTGAAGCGCTGCAAGCGTTTTCATGGCGCTTTCAAAGTCATCATTTGCCAAAAACCCATCGATTTGTGGGGAAGCGGCATCAATGGCATTCTTTAGTTCTATTTCAGCATTTTCGGAAAAATGTTGCACCGCAACAACATGAGACTTGAATTCGTCACCTTTTTTCTCCTCGGCCTTGAGAATATTGGTCGCGCGCTTGAAACCCGCGAGCAGATTTTTGCCGTCTTCCGTTTTTAGGAAGTCGGACAATGCTTTCACGCGATTGGTGATTCTTAGAATATCATCGTCTTTAATTGCGAATGCGGCGTCGATAACGTCGTGAGAAAATCCATTGTCACGGAGATAGACTTTTAGACGGTCGAGGAAGAAGGATTGCAATTCTTCGCCTATTCTTGCGTCCAAGCCAAATCTTAAATCGTTTTCTAAGATAATGCGAATTACCCCCAATGCCGCGCGTCTTAAAGCATACGGGTCACCTGATCCTGTTGGTTTTTCGCCGATTGCGAAGAATGAGACCAAAGTGTCGAATTTATCAGCCAAAGCAACGGCGATTGAAACCGGATTTGTCGGTACATAATCAGACGGCCCGACGGGTTTATAATGCTCCATAATGGCATTGGCGACCTCTGGCGTCTCGCCCCCTCCACCACGCTTCGCGTGGTCCCCCTCCCCCGTAAACGGGGGAGGATTGACGCCACCCATCGCATAATAACGCCCCATAACGCCCTGTAATTCGGGGAATTCTCCGACCATTTCGCTTACTAAATCGGCTTTGCATAAAAGTGCGGCGCGTTTTGCCGTTTCGACGTCTGCGCCGACGATTGGTGCAATTTCACCCGCCAATTCGACGATACGTTTGACTTTTTCACCGAGCGAGCCAATTTTTTGATGGAATACAATGGTATCAAGTTTTGGAATGCGGCTTTCAAGGCTTTGTTTCCTATCCAAATCCCAGAAATATCGTGCATCATTGAGGCGTGCCGCCAAAACGCGGGCGTTACCATGGGCGATTGCTTTGCCGCCGTCTTTGGCTTTAACATTTGAAACCACAAGGAAATTGGGCGCAAGTTTGCCTGTGGCCTTTGAATTTGCCACAAAATATTTTTGATTAAGGCGCAAAGTAAGGCGAATAACTTCGGGCGGTAAATCAAGGAAACTTTCATCCATCTGCCCCAAAATTACAATTGGCATATCAACAAGGCCGCAAACTTCTTCCAAAAGGCCGATATCTTCGACCATTTCCAATCCATTTGCGTCGCAAATTTCTTTGGCCTGCTTCATGATTTCAGCTTTGCGTTCTTCCCGCTCAAGCATGACGTTAGCAGCGGAAAGTTTTTGGCAATAATCGGCGTGGTTTGAAACCGAAAACATGCCATTGCCATGGAAACGATGGCCTTGGGTTTGATTGCCCGTTTTAATGCCTTCGAGTTCAAAATCAATAATTTCACCATCATAAAGCGCAATAATTGAATGAATTGGGCGCACCCAACGCAAATTCCCTGTTCCCCAACGCATTGATTTGGGCCACGGGAAATTTTGAATAATATTTGGCAAAAGTTCCGCTAAAATTTCTGTCGTTTTTGCACCCGCTTTGACAATATCGACGACATAAAAATCGCCCTTTTTAGGGTCAGATTGAACGCGCGCTTCATCAATCGAGGCAATGCCTGCTGCACGAATAAAACCATCAATAGCGGGTTGCGGCGCGCCAACTTTCGGGCCTTTACGCTCTTCGCGGACTTCTTTGGTTTGTGGTTCAAGGCCGTTGATAACCAGACCCAAACGACGTACTGCGACCCAAGATTTTGCGACAAAACCCTCTAATCCGGCTTTGGTCAAACCGTCGCAAACCAATTTTTGCAAATCTTCCATTGCGCGTTTTTGAAAACGGGCGGGGATTTCTTCGGAAAAAATTTCAAATAGGAATTCGGACATTATAATGATGCCTCTTGTTTTTGTTCTTCCATCTTATCAATCCATGCGGCAGCGGAACCTTTTGCAAGGTCGCGCACCCGGGCAATGAATGATTGGCGCTCAGTTGGTGATACCACGCCGCGCGCGTCCATAAGATTGAAAAGATGTGATGCTTTTAATGCCCAATCAAAGGCAGGCAATGGCAATTTGGCTTCTAATAATGCCTGACACTGGGTTTCGGCGTCTTTGAACCATCTTTCTAAAATTTCGACTTTCGAATGTTCAAAATTAAAGGCTGATTGTTCACGCTCATTTTCAAGGAACACATCGCCATAGCTTACGCCATTGCCATTGAAATCAATATCATAAACATTTTCAACGCCTTGAACATACATGGTCAAGCGTTCAAGACCATAAGTTAATTCACCCGAAACCGGCTTGCAATCAAAACCGCCGACTTGTTGGAAATAGGTGAATTGCGACACTTCCATACCATCGCACCAAACTTCCCAACCAAGGCCCCATGCGCCAACAGTTGGGTTTTCCCAATCATCTTCCACAAAACGTATGTCGTGCAAAGTCGGGTCAATCCCTATTTCGTATAAAGAATTAAGGTATAATTCCTGTAAGTTCGGCGGATTTGGTTTGAGAATAACTTGGTATTGATAATAATGACCCAAGCGGTTTGGGTTTTCGCCGTAACGCCCGTCTTTCGGTCTGCGCGATGGTTGCACATAGGCGGCATTCCATGGCCTATCACCTAATGCGCGCAAAGTG
The DNA here is from genome assembly GCA_041917055.1 of Hyphomonadaceae bacterium. Taxonomy (GTDB): domain Bacteria; phylum Pseudomonadota; class Alphaproteobacteria; order Caulobacterales; family Aquidulcibacteraceae; genus Pseudaquidulcibacter. The sequence goes on along the minus strand of JAYRYJ010000004.1, from coordinate 14,294 downwards.
GTTGCGGGGTGCAATGTCCCTGCCCCCACTTCAGTATCATAAGGCTGTAAAATGACACAACCATGTCGCGCCCAATAATCGGAAAGTGTGAGTATTATATCCTGAAACGACGGCTTTCGTCCGGCCTTATAGGCGCGCGAACAAGCGGTCTCTGGCGACATTTCTAAAGAATTTTCTGACATATTGGCGCACTATCAAAGAATTGACTAATAAAAAACCATATTGCGCGCATTTTGTGAAGAAATATCATAATTTTTCAGCTTTTTAGTGTTTAAACCGCGCAATTTTGCATCTAGGGTCAGGACTCATTAATTAACGACGTGTGATGCGAGGGATTTTGCCCGCACAGCTTTGCTGGAAGCCGCAAGAATATTGGAATATTCCAAAGGATTCCAGTGACGCTGTGCGGGCAAAAGACCCGCACCTTTCGGGCCGAGTTTTGGCGTCGATCTGACGCGAAAAAAGGAGTTTTGTGATGTTTACATCACAAAATCCTTGTTTTCACGCCATATCTTAGCCAAAACATCGGTCACACGCCGTTAATTAATGAGTCCTGACCCTAATCAGTAAAATTCAAAAACTATGGCGGATAAGTGAAACCTGTAATTCTCACATTAGGCGACGAAGATCTTGTGCAATTGGTAAAAAGCGCAGGATTTGACGTTTGCGATGCGAACACCCCAAATTCGTTCTATTCGGCGATTTTGGTTGATACTCGTGACCACTATCGTGCCAAAGCGATTGATGTCATAAAACACGTCCGCAAAATCGAACATTCCAAAATCCTGGTTTTTGCCTTCACCGAAGAATTTCTCAAGGTTGAGGAATATAAACAACTTATCGAATTGGGTTTTGACGGTTGCTTTGACCCATCAACTTCGGTTGAAATAATTGTGGCACGTTTAGGTTCGGCGCTACGCATCAAAAATATGCATGACGAATCAAAGATTCGTTTCAATACTTTGAAAGCGTTGGACAATGATATTTTCGAATATACGCCAAATAATCCAAAGCCCATTCGCATTCTTTTATTTGGGCGACCGGGGCCACAAAGCCTAGAAATCTCCACATTGCTTGACAGTTTGAAAATTAATTATGTCGCAGCAATGACAAGTTTCATGGCATTTGAATACCTACATCGCGGTCAGTTCGATGGCATTATTTTTCTGGCAGAAAATGATTCCAAAGGTGCAAATGGCTTCATTTCCGGCCTTAGGCGTAATTCTAGGCTTTTTCATTTGCCATGCGCAGTTTTCATTAATGAAGATTTTGGCGACACTGAGAGCCTATTGAAACAGGGCGCAAGCGAAGTTAATTTCTTCGGAATTAATAATGAATTGGCAATTGCACGCCTTCTAACACTAATTGATGAACAAAGACGACGCGAAAACCTAAGTATTTCATTCGCAATGACGCGCACAGTAAAAGTCGCGGACGCTTTGACCGGGCTTTATAATCGCACTTTCTTTTTTGAGCATTTGAAAGCGCTATTAAAACAAATTGGAATTGATCATCAAGCATTATCAATCGGCCTAATAAAAATTCAAATGCCGCAATTGGCAAGTACGGATCAGATTCGTAAAATCATCACTCAAACGGGATCAATGGTTTCACGACTTATTCGCACCGAGGACACCGCAGCGCGTCTTGATAATACGGTGTTCGCGATTCTATGCCCCGCGACCGATGAAAATGAATGCACGATTGCATTGAACCGAATTTGCGCGGTTCTTGAGACTTCTGCTTATGATTCGGGTATCAATAAGCCCACGACAATTACAACCAAAACGGTTGCTTACCCACTAGTATCATCTCATACTATTGGTGAAATTGAAGGCTTGATTGAGATTTTCAATCAAGCTCAATCATAATTTCATCGGCGGCAATTGCGGCGCCTTGTTTGGTTTTGATCGATTTGACCACCCCATCGCGTTCAGCACGAATTATGTTTTGCATTTTCATTGCTTCAACGATTGCGACACCTTGGCCGGCCTTCACGCTATCACCTTCGGCAATATCGATACTTATGACAAGCCCAGGCATTGGTGAAATAATGATGCCAGATGTATCAGGCGCAATTTTTTCCGGCAATTTGGAATGCAATTCCGCCATTCTAGGGCTTGCCACCACCAAAACCACGGAAATACCGCGATAATGGAACTTAAAGCCTTCCGGCAAATCTTCAAATCGAACCGTGAGATCGAGATTATCGAATAGTCCTTCGGAATTCGCGATACCGCGAATTACATGTTGTCCCGCCTGAAATGCCGAATTGATTTCAACAATCTTGCCACTTTCAAAAGTGACACGCGCGCCATCCGCAATTGGATTGATGTGTAGCGGGTGGTATTGATGATCATAAGTTACGACCCAATCTAATCGCGGTGGATTTATGGCTTTTGCCATCGCAATTCGTGCGACATCGGTCGATAATTCAAATTCGCGCTTTTTAGTATGCACCAAAGCGGCAATCGAGGATAATAAATATTCAGACGCCTCATCAATTGGCGCGCCATTAAACCCGTCTTTGAATTCCTTACCAATGTAGGCAGTGGTAATATCACCGGATCGGAATAGGTCTTGCCCCATAATGGTTGAAACAAAAGGCGTATTTGATGCGATGCCTTTAATAACAAATTCGTCTAACGCCGCCCGACAAGTATCAATCGCCGAAATGCGGTCTTTGTTCCAACAAATAAGTTTGGCAATCATTGGGTCGTAGAACATTGAAATTTCATCGCCTTCACGAACACCGGAATCGACGCGCACAAGGCCATTCATCAATTCACGCTCTTTCGGTTGTTGATAGGCGCGAAGGCGACCGATTGATGGAAGGAAGCCACGATATGGGTCTTCGGCATAGACCCGCGCCTCCATAGCCCAACCATTGATTTTCAGATCTTCTTGCTTGAAAGACAATGCCTCACCATAGGCGACACGTATCATTTGTTCAACCAAATCAAGACCGGTAATCATTTCAGTTACCGGATGCTCAACTTGCAAACGCGTATTCATTTCAAGGAAATAGAAACTTTTATCAACACCCGAGGCAACAAATTCAACAGTCCCCGCACTGTCGTAATTCACGGCTTTAGCAAGTGCGACGGCTTGCGCGCCCATGCGCATTCTGGTTTCTTCGTCTAATAAAGGCGACGGTGCTTCTTCAATGACTTTTTGATTACGGCGTTGAATTGAACATTCGCGTTCAAAAAGATGAACGACATTATCATGTTTGTCGCCCAAGATTTGAATTTCAATATGGCGTGGCGCGGTGATGAATTTTTCGATGAAAATGCGGTCGTCGCCAAATGCACCGATTGCTTCTGCTTTTACTGCTGGATATCCTTCTTTGACTTCCTCATCATTATAGGCAACGCGAATACCTTTTCCGCCGCCGCCTGCTGATGCTTTAATCATTACCGGATAACCAATATTTTGCGAAATCTCCAAAGCGTGTTCAGTATCGCGAATTTCGCCAATAAAGCCCGGCACGCATGAAACCCCTGCTTCGGCGGCTTTCTTCTTAGATTCGATTTTGTCGCCCATTGCGCCGATTGCGTGCGGATTGGGGCCAATGAAGACAATGCCTTCATCTTTCAATCTTTGTGCAAAACCTTGGTTTTCAGACAAGAAGCCAAACCCCGGATGCACCGCCTGTGCGCCGGTTTTGCGACAAGCGTCAATTATTTTATCGGCAAGCAAATAGGATTGGGCCGCAGGACTTGCACCAATATGCACACTTTCATCGGCCATTTCGACCGCCAAAGAACCTTCATCGGCATCGGAATAAACGACCACTGTCTTTATTCCCATTCGTCGTGCCGTTTTGATAACCCGAACCGCAATTTCCCCACGATTGGCAATCAGGATTTTATCAAACATCTATACCCCCAGTTATATAGCGCCGCTTTAGCGCGCAAAATTCCATCGGTCTATGGCTTTTTGTCATTTTTTGGTTTCGAATACTCGTCCTTTGGTTTAAGCCTGTCAAACCATTCATGCTCCAAAACCCGCAGCCGATTTACAATTGTAATAAAAAACGCGGTGGACCAACCTAAAAGGACCACACCATTCACCGCCTCAATCGCGCCGACCAAGCGCCATGCACGCGGCATCAAAACGTCGCCATTCCCCAAAGAAACAAAGCTAATTGTCGAAAAATACAATGCCGATTCAATATCATGAAAAGCATCAAGTCCAAAACGATAGACCATCGCATAAGTCCAAATTTCGACCGTATGCAAACCGAATAATCCGAATACTACCCAAAGGATTGCAATATAGCGACGCCAAAGTGGGCGAACTATTTCCGCCTGATTAACCCATTCGCGCGCGCGCATTGTCAAAGTCAGAAGTGACAAGCCGACAAAATGCATCGTGGCGGTCACGAACACCAAAATTGCGGCAATAGAGATTTTTGTGCCGAAATGTGATATTATTTCATGGTCTTGCATTTTGTTCCAATATCTGACCTTCTATTATAGTCCTGACCATCTATGGTCAAACAAACTTGCCTATATTTTCACGAAAATTGCACACTACTTTCGGATAATGTGTCTGGGTATCAAAATGAAACGAATTTATACGAATATCTTACAGAAATGCGCGTCTAATCTTGCGCTTTGTGCGCTTACGACCGGATTTTTCGGGTTATTTGGTGGTGCGGCAATTGCTCAAGGATTATTTTGGTACACTAATCCCGCCTCACAAGTGCAAAATCGCGCCTATTTCCCGACACGAAATTGCATAAATATGGGTGGTGGCCTTGAAGCGCCAACAGAAGGGGAATGGGGCTATAAATTTGACCCACGCGATTTTGGCGAAATTCGTGCCGCCGGTTTTGACACTGTGCGCATTCCCATAAAATGGTCAGCCCATATTGGCGGCGGCCCGAAATATGTAATTGACCCAGTATTTATGGAGCGTGTTGATAGGATAATTGATTGGGGATTAGCGCAAAACCTAAATATTATCATCAATGTCCATCATTTTGACGAATTATACGAAAATCCCGACCAAAATGAAGCCAAATTATACGCGATTTGGGCGCAATTATCGTATCATTATGCTAAGGCACCAATTAAATTGATGTTTGAAATTATCAATGAACCGAAAGACAATTTTTCAGGTGCGCGTGTCAATAATGCGCTTGCCACCAGCGTCTCTATAATTCGTAAATATAATCCAAATCGCACGGTCATTGTTACAGGTGACAAATGGGGCGATGTTCAGGGCATGGATAATTTAAGACTGCCAAATGACCCATATATTGTTGCGACTGTTCATAATTATTATCCGTTTGAATTTACCCATCAAGGTGCCGAATGGATGGGCGCAGACGCCCCGCCAAAAAATCGTAAATGGCCAAATGACACTGATTATAAGAAAATGAATGAGACAATCGGCAAGATTTACAATTGGCGCAATCGATTAGGTGTTCCGGTTCTAATGGGTGAATATGGAACTGATACGGCCGTGCCGCAAGAATGGCGCGTTTCTTGGGCCTATGACAGCGCCGCCGCTTATAAAGGCGCAAACATCCCGACTTGCTATTTTAATTTTAGCGCAGGGTTTGGGATTTTCGACACTAAGACCCGCAAATGGAACATGCCCGTATTGCGCGCACTGCAAGAAAATTTCCAATAAGATTTTCTTTTGGGTTTTGGCTTGGTAATTTGAAATGTGTCCATTGCATCTAGCCGCCAAAACCAAAATCACATTAAATCTTTAGACGGATTGCGCGGTTATGCGGCGCTTGCAGTCTGCATCTATCATGGTTCGGAAATTTTTGGCTTTAAGAAACTAATACCGCATGCCTATTTGGCGGTAGATTTATTTTTTGTTCTTAGTGGTTTTGTCCTTTATTATCGTTATCGCGCCGAAATTTTAAGTCCGAATGCGCCGCTCGTGCTTTGGGACTATTTAAGCCAAAGGATTGCGCGACTTTATCCATTATATCTTTTTGCCACACTTATTGGAATTGCTTTCTATTGGTATATGTTCGTTGATTATGGCAATTTCGAACCGAATTTCGCGCGCCTTTTCGATATGGCCGATGATTCCATTTTTATGATTCCGTATTTCGAGCATAATATCGCCAATCCAAACCACAAAATCTTTCCCTATGCCTATCAGGCCTGGAGCATTTTTTGGGAAGTGATTTTATCCTTATGTTTTTATTTCACTTTGAAATGGGGTCGCGCATTAGAATTTGCGATTATGTGCGTTGGGATAATTGGTGTTTATGCCACCACCGTCGGAACCCATAATATTGACGAAGGCTGGCGGAATATTCATTTTGAAGTTGGATTTTTCCGCGCATTTGGCGCGTTTTATTGCGGTGTTCTTATTAGTCGAGCCTATCAATTATTGGCACAATTTAGGAGCAAATGGCTTTCAATAATTTGCACCTTGATTGAATTATTCTTGATAGTCTTGGTTGTTAATTATTTACATTTCCATCGTCGAACGGATTGGGCTTTGGAAATGTCCCTGATTTATATTGGTTTTCCGCTATTAATTTTATCAAGCGCATTGTCATTCTTCTCAATATTAAATTTTGGAATTTTCCAGTTTTTGGGTAAAATTTCTTATAGTGTATATTTATTGCATGGCACCGCGACCCTGATTGCCCTTTGGCTGATCGCTAATAGAGATTGGTTTGAAGCGTCGATTTTTACGGGATGTGTTTGGTTAGGGTTGGTTATCGGAATTTCCCTATTGTCATACCATCTGATAGAAATGCCATTGCGAATAAAATTACGCAGACTATTATCCAAATTTGGAAAAATGGTTTCGGCAAAGTTGCAAAGTGGAGAAAAATAGATGAAAAAATCGGCAATAATAATCTCAATTCTAAGCACTTTAATTTTTGTTGGCGCTGACAAAATTCCGAAATCGCCGACTGAAATTCTTGCTGATGCGCCCGCCTCTGACTGGGTGGATATTGATGCCGACAATATTGTAATTGGCAAACTTGCCGATGGTACAGAATTTATCTATTTGCTCGCACCGCAATTTGCACCAAAACACATTGAGAATATTAAAAAACTGGTTCGTTCCGGCTGGTTTGACAAAACCCAAATAGTAAGGGTTCAAGATAATTATGTCGTGCAATGGGGCGCACCAGAAAACACGCCTTTACCTTTGGATGTTGAAAAAGATATTCCTGCAGAATACGAATTTGCGCTTTCAAAGCATAAGTTCAAACAATCACCCTATAAAGACACCTATGCGCCGCGCGTTGGTTTTATTGATTCATGGCCGATTGGCGCAAATAAAACCAAAGGCTGGCTCCCACATTGTTATTCAATGATTGGCGTTGGGCGCGATATGGCGCCTGATGTTGGCACGGGGCAGGAATTATACACAATGATTGGGCATTCGCCGCGCCACCTTGACCGCAATATTGCTTTGGTCGGTCGCATAATTTCCGGCATGGAAAATCTTACAAACCGCCCAAGAGGGACTGGTGAAATGGGATTTTACAAAGAAGAGGGTGAAAAAATTCCATTTGCATCTTTCAAAATTGCCGCCGATATTGAGGAAAATGCGCGCCCGATTTTTCAAATCCTCGACACCAATTCAAAAACTTTCGATGCATGGATAAAGGCGCGTGCAAATCGTGGCGCGCCGTTTTTTATTAAACCTGCAGGTGCGGTCGATATCTGTAATTCTATGCCGCCTGTCAAAAAAGTGAATTAGCGATTTTGTTCTGCAAATCGCCTGTCTTTCACCGTATCAAACCAGCCGTCAATAGATTGCATTATTGTGGCAAACCATAGTATAGACGCAACAATGACCGGATTTGACATTCTCGTATTAATCATTGTTGGAATTTCCGCTTTATTGGCGTTTGCCCGTGGCTTTGTCCGTGAGGCTTTGTCTATGGTTGCATTGGTTTTGGCGGTTTTAGCGGCGATTTGGGGGCTTCCGGTTTTTGGCGAAGCCGTGCGTGCAATGATTCAACCGAATTGGATCGCAAATACTGTAACCGTGGTCTCGCTCTTCCTTCTTATTTATGTTGCGGTTCGGGTTCTAACGGGGCGCATTCACGAATGGATTCATGATTCCGAACCCTTAGGGATTTTAGACAGAAGCGCCGGTATTTTGTTTGGCGTTGCGCGCGGTTTCATACTGGTTTCAGTTGTGATTTTAGGTCTAACTTCCGTTGTCAAAGCCGACAAAATCCCCAAAACTGTCGCCGACGCGCAATTTTATCCTTTCTTAGTCATAACCGCCGACGCATTGAAGAATTTCGCACCCAATGCATCAAAAGCCGCGACCGATGCCGTAAAAGACGCCGCAATTGCTGGCGAAGGCGCCGCGCAATGGAAAAAAGATAATGAGGCTTTGATAGAGGCTGGAAAAGTACTCGCAAAGTCGCAATTGAAATCAAAAACTTCACCGACTAATGAAACTTCGGTCGAAGAAGAAACCAAAGAAACCAAACCCAAGACAAAACCCATCATCATTGAAAGAGACAAATGAATAATTCAATTTATCAAGACCCTGATTTGATTGATTGGTTTGACCCCGATGCGGACAAATTGCACGAGGAATGCGGCGTTTTCGGCATTGCCAATAATGACGAGGCAGCAGTAATCACCGCCCTTGGTCTTCATGCCTTGCAACATCGTGGTCAAGAAGGTTGCGGCATTGCCACTTTTGACGGGAAATTATTCCATACTGAACGCCATCTTGGCTTGGTCGGCGAAAATTTCACGCAGGCAGATTTGCCGCAACGCCTCCCCGGTCGTATCGCTATTGGTCATAATCGATACGCCACCCAAGGCGGAACGATTATTCGCAACGTGCAACCGATGTTTGCCGATTTGTCTGAGGGCGGGATAGCAATTGCCCATAATGGCAATCTTACCAATTCCCTTGCAATGCGCGAAATGCTTACTCAAAATGGCGCAATTTTTCAGTCAACCTCGGATTCCGAGGTTTTTTTACATCTCATTGCCCGTTCACGCGCCCCGAAAATGATTGGTCGCGTAATTGACGCTTTGGGGCAAGTTGAAGGTGCCTATGCTTTATTATGCCTGACCAAAACCAAATTAATTGGCGCGCGTGACCCGTTTGGGATTAGGCCATTGGTTTTGGGCAATTTAAAGGGGTCGCCCGTTTTGGCGTCTGAAACCTGTGCCCTTGATATGATAGGTGCAGAATTTGTTCGTGAAATTGAGGCAGGTGAAATCGTTGTCTGCTCGGAAAACGGAATTGAAAGTCATTTCCCCTTTGGCAAACGCAAAGCCCGACCATGCGCTTTTGAATTTGTATATTTCGCGCGGCCCGATTCCATTTTCGGCGGGAAATCGATTTATGATGTCAGAAAACGTATGGGCATGCGCCTTGCCGCTGATACGGGCGTTGAGGCCGATATTGTTGTTCCCGTCCCCGATTCAGGCGTTCCCGCCGCTTTGGGCTATGCCGAAGCATCGGGACTAAGGTATGATTTGGGAATTGTGCGCAATCATTATGTCGGGCGCACTTTTATTGAGCCAACTCAATTAATTCGTTCGATTGGCGTGCGCCGTAAACACGCAGGCAATCGCGCGGTTCTATCCGGCAAGCGCGTAGTTTTGGTCGATGATTCGATTGTGCGCGGCACCACGTCAAAGAAAATCGTGGAATTGGTGCGCGAAGCGGGTGCGAAAGAAGTGCATTTTAGGTCTGCGTCGCCACCAATTATGTGGCCCGATTTTTACGGCATTGATATGCCAGACCGCGAACAATTAATGGCCGCGCGCATGGATTTGGAAACCATGACAAAGGAATTGGGCGTTGATAGTTTGGGCTTTTTGAGTGTTGAAGGCCTATATTGGGCATTGGGCGAAGAAGGCCGCAATTCCGCCAATCCGCAATATACGGATCATTGTTTTACTGGTGAATATCCAACAAGATTGGTGGATCAAGAAAGCCATAAATTATTGCAATTATCATTTTTGAATGAAGCCTAATGACTAAGCCAAATGTTTTGATAATCGGTGCATCACAAGGCATTGGGCGCGCTTGCGCTTTAATAATGGCGCGTGCAGGTTGGCATGTGATTGCCGTTGCCCGTCGCCAGCAGAAACTTGAAGAATTAGACGATGAGATTGTTAAAATTTCCGGCGAACACGCAACTATTGTCCCACTGGATATAAAAGACGGTGCCGGAATTGACCGATTGGGTGGGGCGTTATTTCAACGTTATGGCAGATTAGATGGCCTTATTCATTGCGCCGCAAAACTTGGCGAATTGGGTCCGGTAATCCATCAAACCCCGCGCGAAGCGCAAAGTATTATCGAAATCAATTTCACGTCTTTGCACCGTATTTTGGCAAGTTTCACCCCATTGCTCGCCGCCGCACCCAATGGTCGTGCGATTTTTATGACTTCGAGTGTTGGCGCTGAACCACGCGCAAATTGGGGTCTTTATGGCGCAACCAAAGCCGCGATGGACAATTTGGTTTCTACCTGGGCGCAAGAACAATCCTTGAATAATATTGTTGCAACAATTCTTAATCCGGGCGCGGTCGCAACGGGAATGCGGCGCAAAGCCTTCCCGGGCGAAGATCAAACCGGAATGCCTTGGCCCGAAGATCTTTCAAGCATGATATTGGAATTAATGTCACCAAAACGAGAAAAGTCAGAGAGCGGCGCAAGAATAAATTTCCGCGATACTGAACATTATCAGGCGTTTTTGGAAAAGCAAAAAGCTATTTAAACGGCTTTTTCCCCGGATTATATCCGAATTTTTTATTCTTACCGGTTGCCGCTTTTTTTGCCGCTAATGCTTTGCGTGGGTTTGACACTTTTAAAGTGCGTTCGGCCTTTGGCTTTTCGGGTTTTGGAATTGCGCTGCCCTTTGTATTGCTTTGATATTTTGGTTTCGCTTCGACACCATCGACAAATGGGTTCTTCGGGGCGCGCACGAAAAAGCGAATTGGAACGGCGGGCATATCAAATGCGTGACGTATGCCATTCGTAAGATAACGAACATAGGATTCCGGTAATTGCGCCGCGCGATTGGCAAGCATTACAAAAGTTGGCGGGCGTGCTTTTATTTGCGAAATATATTTCGGTTTAATACGCCGCCCTTCAACAGCAGGCGGCGGTTGTTTGGCAACTGCCTCGCGCAGCCAATCATTTAAATCACGGGTTTTGATGCGCGCATTCCAATCATCATGCACCTCTAAAGCGGCAGGGATTAGTCTTTCAAGACCGAAACCTGTTAAAGACGAAACCACAATAAAAGGCGCACCTTTCAGTTCGGGCAAAGCACGGTCTGATTTGGCTTTTAATTCTTCCATTTTTTCGCGCGGATTTTCGATAGTATCCCATTTAGTGATGACATAGACGAGGCCGCGACCTTCGCGCGCAACTAAATCGGCGATTTGCAAATCTTGTTTTTCAAAGGCTTCGTCAGCGTCCATCACAACAAAACACACTTCGGCAAAGCGAATGGCGCGAATTGTGTCGGCAACCGAGAGCACCTCTAATTTCTCGGCAACTTTCGATTTTTTGCGCATTCCCGCTGTATCGACAAGGCGAACTTTTCGCCCTTCATGCTCCCAATCGATGGAAATAGAATCACGCGTAATTCCCGCCTCTGCACCCGTTATCAATCTATCTTCGCCTAATAGTGCATTGATTAAAGTCGATTTTCCGGCATTCGGACGTCCGATAATTGCAAGGCGCAAGGGCGGATTTTCTTCGTCTTCGCCAAAGCCTAAATCGGCACCTGCTTTGTCGCCTAATCTTGCGATGAATTCGGCGTAAATATCGCTCATGCCATCGCCGTGTTCCGCACTTGTGGGAATTGGTTCGCCAAACCCCAATGCAAATGCTTCTAAAACCCCCGCATCCCCCGCCTTCCCTTCAGCCTTATTGGCTATCAAGATTACAGGTTTTTCGGATTTTCTTAGAATTGCGGCGAAACTTTCGTCAATTGGTGTGACGCCTGCGCGCGCGTCAATTACAAAGAGACAAATTTCCGCGTCTTCGATCGCCGCGATTGTCTGTTCGCGCATTCGCGCTTCAAGGCTTTCGTCATCAATGTCTTCAAAGCCCGCGGTATCAATTAATAATAGGTCTAAATCGCCCAAACGCCCCTTGGCTTCACGCCTGTCGCGGGTAACGCCCGGCATATCATCGGTAATGGCAAGTTTACGACCCGCTAATCGATTGAACAGCGTCGATTTGCCGACATTCGGCCTTCCAACAATCGCGGTTTTTATTGCCATTCTATGTTTCTAATTCAATACGACCAATTGGCCGGAATTGGTAAAATAATAAACACGCCCTTCGCTTATAGCTGGAGTGGCGAAAAACGATTGCTTAGTTTTTATTTTATTGACGATTTCACCAGTTTTGGCATCAATCTCTTGAATATCGCCTTCGGTAGAGGCAACAACCAGTCGCGAAGCAACCATAATCGGCCCAGTCCAAACAATCTTATTTTTCTTTTTCTTTTCATTTTTATAAGCATCTAATTGCTTAATCCAAATGATTTCGCCTTTTTCGCGCGTCATTGCGACCAATTGAGAGTTTGTGGTCACAATATAAATCACTTCAGGCGTGACCCATGGTGATTGAATAGACGAAATCTGCTTTTCCCAAATTCGAATGCCCGTCCTTAAATCGACGGCGGCAAAAGTTCCCGATTGGGAAACCGCATAGACGATGCCTTCATAAATAACGGGGCGACCCGCAATATCATTAATGCTTGAAAGTGAAGTTTGAGCTGCCATACGGGTGAGACCGTCCGACCATAATTTGCGACCATTAGCAAGCAGGCTTGCAATAATTTCGCCCGATGCAAACGGCGTAACAATCGTCTCACCATAGATCGCGGAACTTGTTGTTGACAACATGCTCGCCATTTCAGGGATAGAAGATTGCGTCCATTGAACAGTGCCATCTGTTTGGCTAAGCGCCAATAATTCAGATTCGACGGTTACGGCAAATACTTTCCCGTTATGCGCCAAAGGTGCAGAATGCACAGGGCCATTGGTTTTCTTAGACCAAATCACATCGCCTTTGTTGGCATCAAGCGCCAGAATTTCGCCAAACCCCGATGAAACAAATAATTTCCCATCATCATAGGCAATGCCACCCGCAATTGCGCGACCAATTGGTTTGAACCAACCCTTTTTCTCACGCTGTCCAAGGTTTTTTGACCATAAAGCGGCACCATCAGATTTTTTATTGGCGTGAACAACCATCGCGCCATCGATTGTATAAATGACATTATTGGCAATAATCGGTGGCGCAATAAGGAAAGATTTCTTAGGCGCAGCAGCACCAATTCCTTTTTGCCACACGACTTGTAGTGCGCCATCACCTTGCAAATTCAATGGAGTGCCCGAAACCACACCACCAATATTGGGCCAATCAGTGATATTATGATCATTTGGAACATTAATCGCGATTTTTGACGCCGCCTCGTCGATTTTTAAATCATTATCGATTGGAAGAACTGCAATTCTCTCTTTGTCTTTTGTAATTTCAACTTGCTCTTTTTTCTTCAGGAAAGAAAATCTTTCGCTTAAAGATGCGCAACCCGTATTAAAAAAAAGCGTGGCGATTAATGCGGTTGCAGCGAGGGATTTAGCTATTCTCATCTTATTGCACCGGTTTAGTTTCATTGCTTGGCGCAGTTTCAGATTTAGTGATTTCTTCAACTTTTTTCTGTTGAGCTTTGGTCACTTCCTCTTGTTTTTTCATCGATTTCTCGCGCTCCGCATCGATTTGTTTTTCGAAATCCGCTTGAGCTTTGGCTTGCGCTGCCTTAGCTTTTGCAAGCATTTCAGGGGTTGGCGGAGTTTCAATTATGCGAACATCAGGCGGAACTTTGAAACCTGGCGGTAGTTTTTGACCGGGCGGCAAACGAACAATGCGCTTTCCATCAGGGCCAATTTCAACACCTTGTGCCTTTGCAGCCTCAGCAGCTTTTTGCGCCGCCGCCGCTTGGGCAAGTCTTTCTTCTTCTGACGCCGAGGTATTACCAGCGGTTTGCGGATTAGACGCCTGCATAACATCTAGTGCTAATTCAGCGTTTGCGGCAATAACCGCAATTGCCTGCCCCGCGCGCGCGCGCAAACCTTCGGGGACATTTGGGTCAAGCTGCAATAATTCATATTCGGCTTTCGCACCATTTGCATCGCCATTATTCCAGGCGACAGCCGCCTTTAATTCACGCGCCAAACCGACAAAAGCGGACTTAGAACCAATGATAGCATTAAGGCGCGCATCCAATTTATCTTTCGTTTCAATTGAAGAAGCAATATAGGCCGCGCGCAATT
>JAYRYJ010000003.1:0-217958 GCA_041917055.1 Hyphomonadaceae bacterium | reverse complement strand
CGAATTTCGCCGAAGGGTGGGCGCATCCATTGATTGGGCTTGATCATACAATCTTTATGATTGCTATTGGACTTTGGGCGGCAAATTACCAAAATCGCAAAGCCTTTGTTTTGCCTTTTGGTTTTGTTGGTGGCATGATTATCGGTATGTTTTTGGCATATTTGGGTTATTCACTGCCATTTACTGAAAGTGTGATTGCTTTGTCGGTCATTTTCGGTGGTTTGGCTTTGGCCCTAAAAGACAGGATCCCAAGCCTTGCAGCCGCTGGTTTTGCACTTTTAGTCGGGACATTCCATGGTCACGCCCATGGCTCTGAGGCAACCCATTTAACAATCGGCTTTATGGCTGGCGCATTAATTTCCACCGCCATAATGCATTTATTCGGGGCTTTAATCGGTTTGAAATTTGCACAAATTCGCAAAGCAACACCGATTTTGGGTGGCATAATGGCGCTTTTGGGCGCTTTCATGTTCGCGTCATAGGAGGGTAAAATGACAGCATCTCATTTTGAGGCAGTTGAAATCTCCCCGGATATGGAAGACGAATTGGGCAAACCCGTCGCGGGGGTCCATGCCGTCCATGTCTATGAAGCGCCATTGAGGCTTTGGCATTGGGTAAATGCGCTTGCAATTATGACTTTAATGGTCACCGGCTATTTTATTGGTTCGCCATTACCAAGTCTTTCCGGTGAAGCAAGTTCGCACTTTTTGATGGGCTATATACGTTTTGTCCATTTTAGTGCGGGTTGGGTAATATTTATCGGCTTTTTGGGGCGCATTTATTGGGCCTTTGTCGGTAATCACCATGCCAAACAATTATTCAGACTGCCATTCGCGTCAAAACAATGGTGGGATGAGGTCCTGTTTGAAATCCGCTGGTATTTATTCTTGGAAAAACGCCCGAAAAAATATGTCGGCCACAATCCTTTGGCGCAATTGGCAATGTTCTTTTTCATGACAATCGGCCTAAGCTTTATGATATTGACCGGATTTGCCCTTTATTCCGAAGGCAAAGGCCGTGGCGGCATCCTTGATTTCCTTTTCGGTTGGGTTCTTCCATCATTGGGTCAAAGCCAAATGGTGCATACTTTGCATCACTTGGGAATGTGGTTCATTATTGTCTTTATGATAATCCATATTTATGCTGCTTTTCGTGAAGATATTATGTCACGCCAATCTATTGTTTCCACAATGATTTCCGGTGACAGAACCTTTAAGGATGATGATCCGAACTAAAAAATAAAAATAGCTGGACCTTTGGGGTTAGAGAGTAGGTTGCTCAAAAACTCCAAAGGTTTCGCGTGAGTGGGTGGGAATTGGAAAAAAATATTCTAGTTTTAGGGATTGGCAATTTATTATGGGCCGATGAAGGCTTTGGCGTCCGCGCGCTAGAGGCCATGAATGCAAAATACGAATTCCCCGAAAACGTCACTTTGATGGATGGTGGCACACAGGGTCTATATTTAATCCCTTCCGTGCAAGAATGCGAAATTCTAATAGTTTTTGACGCAATCGATTATGGCCTCGAACCCGGCACGATGAAAATCATTTGTGACGAGGAAGTGCCGTCCTATATGGGCGCAAAAAAAGTGTCTTTGCACCAAACCGGTTTTCAAGAGGTTTTGGCAAGTGCGCAATTCATGGGTTGGAAACCCGAACGCGTGGTTCTTATTGGCGTTCAACCTGTTGAAATCGAAGATTATGGCGGGTCTTTACGTCCATTAACTGAGGCGCAAATTGAACCCGCAATTGCGGCTGCACTTTCGGAATTGGCGAAATTGGGTATTCAACCAAAGCCGCGCGAAATCCATGAAAACCTAACTGCTGACGCATTGGCAAAAACCGCTTATGAAACTGGGCGACCTGATGAAGAAACCGCATTTCGCCATGGTGATGACAGATTTTTGCAATTTCGGGGGTCTGAATAATGTGCGTCGGCATTCCCATGCAAATTATCGAAATCCGCGAAATGCTTGCTATCGCGACAGATAATGGCGTGCGCCATGAAATCGATATTTCTTTGATAGAAAATCCGCAAATCAATGATTTTGTTTTGGTTTTTCTTGGTGCCGCGCGCCATAAATTAGAGCCGCAAGAGGCACTCGAAATCGCGAATGCGCTTGACGGCCTTCGCGCGGTTTTTGATGGTGAAAACCCCGACGAATTTTTCAAGGACCTTATTGAGCGCAAACCTCAATTGCCGCCGCACCTTCAAAACGCTTATGACGCTGGGTTAAAAAATGCCTGATAAATATATCAAACAATTATTAGAACAAAATCTTTATGCGCCAATTACGGCGGCAAGTCTTGATGAATTTTTGGCGCAATCGGGGGATTTATTGCTATTTGTTACGGGAAACCCCGAACGCAATCTTGAAACCAATGATGTCGCAATAATCCTGCCACAATTGGATAAAGCCTTCAAAAACCATTTCAAAATCGGTGTTGTTATGCCGGATGCCGAAAAATTGGTGCAGAATAAATTCGAAGTCTGGCCCACGCCAAGTCTGTTATTTGTAAATAATGGCGCACTTATTCACGCCATTCCAAAGGTCCAGGATTGGGCCGATTATGTCAAAGAAATAAGCGGCCTATTAAGCAAAAATCTGTCTGTGAATTGAGGTTAAAATGCAAAATTTTATATTCCCGCCCAAAGGTTTTGGCCCCGGTTCACAAGTCTTAGAAGGCGAAGATGAAGAATTGGATTATGTCGCAATGCCATCTGGCATGCAGACATTTGAGCCAAAAATTCCCTATGTTGAAGATACCGAAACCATTAAGGGAACAATCGCTTCAATGATTGAATTGTCGCGCCTTGCCGGTGTTTGCAATGAAAGCGGTGAAAACCGGAAATACGATTTTTCGCATCTTGATGAATTTAATGCAAAAACGCTTGGCGAAACTATGGGCGAGGGGGAGGTTTCAATAATGATTGAAACCCCGCGCCTTGATATTCAAGAAAGCGTTTTTACCGGCCTTTGGCGCATTGCCGAAAAGGGGAAGGAAACTCTCGAAATCGGCGTAATTCCAACAGCGGTGCAAAATGTTCCATTAAAACCATTACCCGTGCCACCGCCCATGAATGACGGTGTTTTGAACGCCCCATCTTTATTGACTGAATTGGTCGATAATCTCGAACATTGGCAAAAAGGTGATGAGAAATACGTAATTAATTTAACGCTTTTGCCTCATTCTATGGAGGATTTGGCATATCTCGAAAGCGCATTGGGCAAGGGGGGCGTCACAATTCTTTCGCGCGGCTATGGCAATTGCCGCATTGAAAGATGCGCGCATCCTTATATTTGGTGGGTGCGCTATTATAATTCCCAAGATCAATTAATTTTGGATACAATCGAAATCACTGATATTCCCGATGTTGCTATGGCGGCCCCCGAAGATATTCAAGACACCCAAAAGCGCCTGAAAGATATTGCAGAGGCGATGCAATGAGCGGTCGTTTTGAAGGCTCTTTTTTGGGTGATGCATCGCGCATTGCGCCCGACGCGAAACTTGAATGCAAAATCTGTTGGCACGTCTATGACCCCGAGGAAGGCGATGAAATGCGCCAAATTGCGCCCAATACGCCGTTTTCCCAATTGCCCGATGATTGGCACTGCCCAAATTGCGATGGTGAGAAAAATCAATTCATGGTGATTGACGAAGGTGCGGGTCTAACACCTGCGCAAGTCGCGCACGATTTTAAAGATGTTTTCAGCGATATTCACAAAACCAAAATGCAAGATATGCCGTTTTGTAACCGTTCAATTCATGTTGAAACTGTGGGTTTTCAATATTATGGGGCGCGCATAATCGGGGTTTTGGTCACGCCTTGGTGTATGAATCTTATCGTCACCAAAGGTGCAAAGGATAATTGGGACAGTTTGAAAATCGGTGACAAACGGGTAATAAATTTCCCATCCGGCGATTATGAATTTATTTTCAATACTCGTGAAGGTGTCGGGCCGTATTTTGCCTGCTCACTGTTTTCACCAATGGAAGAATTTAATTCTCATTTGCAGGCAATTGAAACCGCGCGTGCAATTATGGGCGAATTATTCAATAAAGATAATATCGAGGCCAATGACAAAGCTGATGAAATAAAGGAATTGCGCGAAAAAGAACTTGCGCCCCCCGAAACCAGTGAAGACGAAAAACCAATCACAGAAGCCAAAGAACTGCCCCCTGCGTTATCACGTCGCGCTTTATTTACCGGTTCGGGCAATGTATAAGAAGTTTCTAATATAAGGCCACAATTAAAGGCATGCAAAACGCGCTTAAAATAAATATTAAAGACCAAAGCGTTTCCCTTGAATTGCCAAAATTCCTCGATAAATCCCTAATTTTATTAGGGAAATCTAAAGACGAAGTTTTGCGGCTTTTGCCATTGATATTCAATCTTTGCCCCACCGCACACAAAACTGCGGCCTGCTTGGCAATGGGCGAAACTATCGGGGAAGGCGCCAATACGTTGCTGGCGCAAGAGATATTGCGTGAACATTTAATGGTGATTTTTCGTGATTTGCCATTGGGTTTTGGTCTGGAAATCGCGCGCGACGCTTTGATTGGTATTCATAATTTGGACGTCGCGCGTCTTGAGAAAATCGAAAATGCTTTGTTTCAAATGCCGGCACACGGTTTTTTGACAACGCCGCATGAAATGGGCGATGGCGCATTCGCACTGACGCTTCTGGAAAAAATCGGGCAGATTGAGACCGAAGTGATTGAATTAGCGAACGGTAATGACCCGACATATTACGCACGTGCCAATGCTTTTGGTGATAATCCATTTGTCGGCGCTTATGATCATATTTTATCACGTTTTTGGGCGCGCTTGTGGGAAATTGCCAATTTGATTTTGGCATTAAAAAGCAATGCCTTTCCAACAATGTTTGGCATTGATCATAAAGGCGCTTGGGTTTGGGCGGCGCGCGGCGAATTGCGCCATTTTTATGAGTTTGAAAATGACAAAGTCTCAAATTGCCAAATCACAACTCCGACAAACACGATTTTGGGTGCGGGCAAAACTTTGGCGAACGCGCTCGGACAGGCTTTGAAAACGAATGATGCGAAAGCGGCGTTCGCACTTACTTTGGCGACCTTTGACCCGTGTATTGAAACCCAAATCGAATGGGGGCAGGCCAATGCATGAAATGTCGATTTGTGAAAGTGTCATTCAAAGCCTTGAGGATATTGCCGCGCGCGAAGGCGCAAAGAAAGTGACACAAGTTTCGCTTGAAATCGGTTGTTTTGCTGGTGTTGAAAATGAGGCTTTGCGCTTTTGTTTTGATGCGGTTACAAAAAACACAATTGCCGAAGGTGCGCGCCTTGATATTATAGATGAAAACGGAACGGCGAATTGTTTTGAATGCGGAAATGTGTTTGAAATCACATCACGACTTGCCGAATGCCCAAAATGCAATAGTGTAAGATTAATGGTTTCAGGCGGCGACGCCTTAAGAATAAAAACTTTGGAGATTGAATAATGTGCACAGTATGCGGTTGTTCCGGTGATGGTGCCAAGATTGAAGGCGGGAAACATTCCCACCATCACGACCACGATCATGATGGTCATCACCATGACCATGACCATCATCATGATCACGATGGACATCACCACGACCATGAGGGTCACCATCATCATGGTGATAATCTTGATTATGGGGCGGGTCCTGCGCGCGCCCATGCCCCTGGGCTATCGCAAGCGCGCATGATTGAGATTGAAGAAAATATTCTTTCCAAAAATGATGCCTATGCCAATCAAAACCGTGATTTCTTTGCCGAAAAGGGCATTTTGGCGCTTAATTTGGTTTCAAGTCCGGGGTCGGGCAAAACCACTTTATTGGTTGAAACCATAAAGGCCCTTGGCGACAAATTCCAAATGGCGGTTATTGAAGGCGACCAACAGACATCAAACGATGCCGATCGTATTAGGGAAACCGGTGTGAAGGCAATTCAGGTCAATACCGGAAAAGGTTGCCATCTTGATGGACATATGGTCGGTCATGCCTTGGAACATTTGGCGCTTGAAAGTGGTGCGGTATGTTTTATTGAAAATGTCGGCAATTTGGTGTGCCCCGCTGCCTTTGATTTGGGTGAAAAATGCAAAATTGCGGTTTTATCGATTACAGAGGGTGAAGATAAACCTTTGAAATATCCGGATATGTTTGCTGCTTCTTCGGTTTTACTTTTAAATAAAGTCGACCTCGCGCCATATCTCGATTTTGATATTGCGGCGTGTGAAGAAAACGCCAAACGCATAAATCCAAATATTGAAATCATAAAAATAAGCGCAAAAACCCGCGAAGGATTTGATGTTTGGTTATCAAAAATAAATTCAATGCGCGAAGAGATTTTGAACGAAGCAATCAATGCCCAAGAAGCAAAAATCGCGGCATTAAAAAGTGCTATGTAATTAATCCTTCCCCGTTCACGGGGAAGGGGGACCGTGCCGATGAGCCCCAAAAAGTTGCAGACTTTTTGGATAAGGCGAAGAGTAGTAATAAATAGGTGGATGGGGAAATCAGAATGTGTCTAGGATTACCGGGGCAAATTACCGCCATAACTGATAAAGAAGCGCTTTTAGGGCGTGTGAATTTTTCGGGTGTTTCGCGCATTGTCGATTTGGCCTGTGTCGCGGGTGAAAATCTTGATGATTTAGTCGGCAAATGGGTTTTGGTTCATGTCGGTTTCGCAATGAGCGTGATTGATGAGGAAGAGGCACACGCCACCTTAAAAGCGCTCGAAGGGCTCGATGAAGCACATGAAGAAATGGCGGCAATTGAGCGTTCTAAGGAATTAATGCCATGAGATTTATGGACGAATTTCGTGACCCCGCATTGGTTAAATCTCTATTGGCGCGCATTGAAGTTTTATGCGCCGAAATTGCCGAAAAAATCCCCGAAAAAGCCAAAGAACCGATTTATATAATGGAAATTTGCGGCGGTCATACGCATGCAATTTTCCGCTATGGGCTTGATAGACTTGTACCTAAAAACCTTGAATTCATTCATGGCCCCGGTTGCCCGGTCTGTGTCTTGCCCATGAGCAGGGTTGATGATTGCGTTGAAATCGCCGAAAAAGAAAATGTGATTTTCTGCACTTTTGGTGATGCCATGCGCGTTCCCGGCACCAAAAAATCGCTTTTACAGGCAAAGGCCGAAGGCGCGGATATTCGCATGGTCTATTCGCCTTTGGACGCTTTGGCGATTGCCAAACAAAACCCCGATAAAGACGTGGTTTTCTTTGGCCTTGGGTTTGAAACCACAATGCCGCCCACTGCATTGACCATTAAACGCGCGAAAAAGGATAATGTGAAAAATTTCACAATGTTTTGTAATCACGTTCTTGTGCCACCTCCCATTCGCGCACTTTTAAGTGATAAGAATGTTGTTCTTGATGGCTTTGTCGGCCCCGGGCATGTTTCAATGGTGATTGGCACAAAGCCTTATGATTTTGTTGCGCAAGAGTTTCACAAGCCGGTGGTAATTGCAGGTTTTGAACCAACCGATTTATTGCAAGCCGTCGCAATGGTTTTGGAACAAATCCGTGATGGACGCGCTGAAATAGGCAATCAATATGGTCGGGTTGTGCCGGAAAATGGCAATGACAATGCGATGGCGGCGGTAAATGAAATCTATGAACCGCGCCCGACTTTTGATTGGCGCGGCCTCGGTGAAATTGATTCATCAGGTGTGCGCATTCGTGACGAATATGCTGAATTTGATGCCGAAATCAAATTCAAAGTCGGTTATGGCGCAGGAAAAGGCGCGGGGCGCGAACCTGCGGGTCTTTTGTGTGGCGAAGTTATCAAAGGCGTCTTAAAACCCGTTCATTGCCCGAAATTCGGTATTGAATGCACGCCAGAAAACCCACTTGGTGCTCTGATGGTATCTTCAGAAGGCGCGTGCGCGGCATATTACCAATATGGCGGCAGAAGGAATGAGGCGGCGCAATGAATTTTCATAAGACCAATGCCAAAATCGTCACGCTTGCGCATGGCGGCGGTGGCAAAGCGATGCGCGATTTAATTGAAGATGTCTTTGTGCGCGAATTTTTCACCAATGAAACCGGCGATATGGAAGATCAAGCGCGATTGGAAATCCCGCACGAATTAATTGGTGCACGCTTGGCATTTACTTCAGACGGTTTTGTTGTCGATCCTTTGTTTTTCAATGGTGGCGATATTGGCAAATTGGCGGTTTATGGCGCAGTGAACGATTTGGTGGTCGGCGGGGCCATTCCAAAATGGCTTTCCGCAAGCTTTATTATTGAAGAAGGCTTGGAAACCGAAACCCTTCGTAAAATCGCTGCCTCAATGAAAGCTGCAGCAGTGCGCGCGGGTGTCAATATTGTTACCGGCGACACCAAAGTGGTGGCGCGCGGCGCGGCTGATAAAGTTTTCATAACCACTTCGGGCGTTGGCCTTATTCCGCAAGGCATTGATTTAGCCGCAAAAAATGTGCGCGAAGGTGATGTCGCGATTGTGAATGGATTTCTTGGTCATCATGGCGCGGCGATTTTACAGGCGCGCGGTGATTTAATGCTTGAAGGCGAAATAAAATCCGATTGTGCGCCTTTGCATGAAATTATGGCTGCTGCCATGGGCGCGTCAAAAAATGTGCGTTGCGCGCGTGATTTAACGCGTGGTGGTTTGGCATCGGCTTTAAATGAAATTGCCGAACATTCAAAAACCCGCATCACTTTGGACGAAGGCACATTGCCATTAAAACCCGAAATTCGTGGGTTTTGCGAAATTTTGGGTTTCGATCCGCTTTATCTTGCCAATGAAGGAACTTTGGTGCTTTTTGTTCCGCGCGAAGATGCCGATGCAGTGGTCGCGGCAATGCGCCAATGCGAATTTGGCGAAAATTCATGCGTCATTGGCGAAGTAAAAGCGCACGACAAAGGCCATGTCGAAATGAAAACCGCATTC
This sequence comes from Hyphomonadaceae bacterium, assembly GCA_041917055.1. Classification (GTDB taxonomy): domain Bacteria; phylum Pseudomonadota; class Alphaproteobacteria; order Caulobacterales; family Aquidulcibacteraceae; genus Pseudaquidulcibacter. The sequence goes on along the minus strand of JAYRYJ010000003.1, from coordinate 209,027 downwards.
GGCGGCGCGCGCGTTATTGATATGTTGGTCGGTGAGCAATTACCGCGAATTTGTTAGAGGACTAATTCCTCACGCCCGTTTCGCGGTTTTTAGAACTTTATAGGCTTTGACCACTGAACTTAATCTCGCCTCTGCCGATCTGTCGCCGCCGTTGGAATCCGGGTGATAGCGGCGCACTAATTCGGCATATTTGGCACGAACTTCTTGTGGCGTTGCTTTCACGTTCAAATCCATTTCCTCATAGGCTTTTTTAATGGGTTCGGAGGCTGCATAAGACGCTTCAGCGGCATATTGGCGGCGCGCGCGGGTGCGGCGTTCGTGATAGGTCTCTGAACTTTTTGCACCAAAGCGATTATTGCGGGTTATGGTCGCACTTTCACGCGAACCGCCTTTTGCGCCAAAATTCCAGGTCGGCCTATGACCATGTTTTGCGGCATCTTGGAAAGCGCGTTGTTCACCATCGCTCATACCTTCAAAGAAATTCCAGTTTTTATTGTATTCGGCGGCGTGTTTTTCGCAGAACCAATGAAATTCGCCCGGGTTATCACGCGATTTTGGTGCTTTGCATTTGCCGTCGGCAACGCAACCTTCCCACTCACAAGGCTTTGGTTCTTCCTTGGCAGCCGATAATTTCATTGGCTTACGAATGCGAATATCAGTGAATTTTGGACGGTAAGAATAGGAATCTGACATATTTAATATTATGGTGCTGTTTTATCAATTTAACAAGTGTGGGAGCAAATTTTGGGACCGATAGAAGCCAAAATAAGGCAAAAACTAGAAGACGCCCTTCAACCAATTTTATTGGAAATTGTCAATGATAGTGCGGGCCATTCAACACACGGCGGCGTTCGCGAATTTTTTGAAAAAATGGGCGAGGGATATGAAGGCCCCGCCGAAAGCCATTTTAGTGTGCGCATTATTTCAGAAAAATTCGCAGGCGTTTCAAGGCTTAATCGCCAAAGAATGGTTTTGGACTTATTAAGCGACGAAATGAAAGTCGTACATGCGATGGCTTTGAAATTGGATACGCCCGCGATTTATTAGAATTTAGAATCTTTCTGGCCCGCACCCTTACACTCGGTGCGCCATTTGTTGCCAATTCTTCAACAATTTCGCGCGCGCCGGGTAAATTGTGTTTTTTGGAGATTTCCCAAATCGCATTCATGGCAAAAGTTACGACAATTCGGCTTTTGTCTTTGAGATAGGATTTGAAAACCGCCACCCATTCACGCGCCTCAATTTCACCAAAAGTCAGGCGCGGTGCAATTTGCGCAATATGCCATCTAACTTCTTGTTGAGTTTCAATTTTCGAAATTTCGAGCAATTCGAGATTGAACCTATCCAATAATTGCGGCGACTGGGCGCTTATTTTTTCCAACGCATCGGCAGCACACATTTTGTGTTTAGGTGTGCCTGTTCGTATCAATTCAATCAATTCACTTATGCGTTCGGGATTTGTAAGACAGATATCAAGGGCCTCAATTGCGCCATTTGCCATACGCATATCTTTGCCCGTGAAAAGTTCGTCAAACTCAATCCTCATCGCTTTCATTCTTTGGTTCGGGAATAATTCTTATCGCCATTATTTGGTTTCTTTGGCGGCGCAGGATTACAAATCTAAAACCGTGAAACGAAAAACTTTGGCCAATATTGGGAATCGTTTGCGCTTCATGCAGAACTAATCCTGCCACTGTAACCGCGTCTTCATCCGGCAATTCCCAATCCATGTGGCGATTTACGTCACGAATTGGAACCCAACCATCGACATTAATTGAACCATCTGCTTGTGGCCTTATGCCTTGCTTGGCAATATCATGCTCGTCAACAATTTCACCAACGATTTCTTCTAAGACGTCTTCAAGCGTCACGAGACCTTGCAAAACACCATATTCATCGACCACAATCGCGAAATGGTTTCTTTGTTTTAGGAATTCTTCCAATTGTTCTTTTAATGTTGTGGTATCCGGCACAAACCACGGTTTCTTCATTATTGCGTCAATCGAAATTTTTTCAACATCACCGTCATTATCGGCAAGTGCGCGCAATAAATCCTTGGTGTGCAAAACCCCGACGATATTCTCCGCCTCATCTTGATATAAAGGAATTCTCGAATGCGGGGTTGAAATAATTTGGTTCAATATTTCACGCGGCGGTAGCGAAATATCAAGAGTCTTCATATTTTTGCGATGCACCATAATGTCGGAGACATCTAATTCCTGCAAATCCAAGATACCGCCCAAACGCGCCTGGTCTTCTTTTTCGATATGGCCCGATTGACGGCCCAATTCCACTGCGCCACGAATTTCGGCAAGCGCCTGTTCTGTGGTGTAAACTTCGCCTTGAATCCCCATAATTTTCATCAAAAGACTAACAAGACCGGTGATAACCCACATGATAGGGGCAAGGATTTTCACCATAATGCGCACTGGAAATGAGACACCGCGCGCTATATCGTCTGCACCATTGATTGCCATGGACTTTGGTAATATTTCCCCAAAAATCAGAAGCAAGGGCGTGAGGATAAGGGTTGAAATTGCCGCCCCCGCAGGGCCATAAGTCTTGGTCAAAATTGCGGTTGAAATAGCCGATGCACCGATTGTAACAAGGTTTGAACCCAAAAGAATTGCACCAATCATTTCGGCGCGTTCTTCCAATAATTGGTTTACGCGCGCGGCCTTGGTGTCCCCTTCTTTTTCGAGGGTCGCCATTTTCGCCCGTGACGCGGCGGTCAATGCCGTTTCCGCCAATGAAAAAAACGCATTAAGGGCAATTAAGACCATAACAATCGAAAAAGTGATTAAAAGTCCGTCCATCAATTCAAACCTAATTCGATTTCGCTTTGTAAAAACGCCTTCAAATCTTCAGCATCAGCATTTTTATGAATATAGGCCGCGCCAATGTCTTTCAAAAGAATAAGATTGATTTGGCTATTTGATGCCTTTTTGTCCTTTAACATAGTTTCAATCATATGTGTCGCGTCAAACGAATTATCAATCCCGGTTTTATAGCCACAATTTTTAATGAAGTCGCAAATCCTTTCGCAAACCGCCGCCGCCAAAATGCCAATTCGCATTGAATATCGTGCGGCTAAATAAATGCCATTGGCAACCGCCTCACCATGTCGCCATTTGGTTTCATCATATTCGACCGCCGCCTCAATTGCATGGGCGAAAGTATGACCAAGGTTTAATAAAGCGCGCACGCCTTTTTCGGTCTCGTCTTCAATAACGATTTTTGCTTTGGCTTCGACGGCTTTTTTGATTGCATAATGGCGTTCGTCTTGGTTTTCATTGATAATTTTTGCGAAGTGGGTTTCGCAATATTCAAAGAACTCGGCATCATTAATCAGACCAATTTTGAATATTTCGGCAAAGCCCGCCAATATATCGCGCCTGTCCAAAGTGTCCAAAACTTGCGTATCAATAAGAACTAATCGCGGCTGATGAAAAACGCCAACAAGGTTTTTACCCGCCTTTGCGTTAATTGCGGTTTTGCCGCCAACAGATGAATCGACTTGTGATAAAAGTGTGGTGGGGATTTGAATGAAATCTATGCCCCTATTGACCACACCCGCAACAAACCCGGTTAAATCCCCAACAACGCCGCCGCCAAAGGCAATAATCAAATCACCGCGCTCAGTGCCATTTTGTAATAGATTTTCAATTACGTTTTCGAAAACCGCAAAACTTTTGGTTTTTTCGCCGCCCGAAACAATAATCAAATTTGTCGCTATTTTTGCGTGATTAAGGCTTTCGTGGAATTGGCTTCCATGCATTGAATATGCTTTGTCGTCTGCAATAATATGGACTTTATTGCGCCCCAAGAATGGCGCGATTTCACTTGCGCCAAATTGCAAAAGGCCTTTGCCAAGTTTTATGTCATATTTGCGATTGCCAAGATTGATATTAATAATGTCCATCATCAATCCTTCGTCGCGAAAAGGCTAATAAATTCGTCAATATTATCGCCGACACCCTCGATAATATCATTTTTATGCAATGCGCGAATGACATTATTAACTGTTAATTGATGCGGCCCATCCATGGAATCGACAATAATATCGGCCTGTTTATATATCGGGTAGCGAATGGAAATAAGTTTTTCCATGGTTTTTCTTTGATCGGTGTTTTGTAAAAGCGGACGATCATTGCGGCGTGCTACGCGGTGTAAAAGGGTCTCTAAATCCGCCCTCAACCAAATTGTCGCCGCTTTTTCACGCATCAAAATTCTGGTCAAAGGGTTCATAAATGCCCCGCCACCTGTTGCCAAAATATGAGGTTCGCCGTCCAAAAGCCGTGCAATCACGCGTCTTTCACCGGCACGAAATTCTTCTTCACCGCGTTCGGCAAAAATATCGGGAATTGGTCTTCCCGCTGCAATTACAATTTCATCATCGGCGTCACAAAATTTGACGCCCAAAGCATTGGCAAGCCTGCGCCCGACAGTCGATTTGCCTGCACCCATTAGCCCGACCAAAGCGACGGTCTTTTTGAGTTTTGGCGAAAAATTCATCGCGGTTTTACTGGTTTTGGTTTGCTGCGGCATGGTTTAGACTTCGAATTTATAATAGATTAATAGAATACCTTTAGTCCATAGCTACTGTTGCAAAACCATTGCAAATAAATTGACATTTGTGCCATATTTTGGCGACAAATCCCGGACATAAAGCGTTATGATTAAACACTCATCAATCTATTTTCTAATTGGGCTTTCGCTTATTGGCAAAGTTTCATCGGCGCAAGATGCCAATAAGTCCGCACTTCCTGCAATCTCAAAAATTACCAAGAGTGAATTGAAAGAGAATGGCTATTGGGGAATTTATGAAGATTTACCATATTTAAAGGCGCAAAAAAGCGATATCTGGCTTAATTCGGATACTAAAACTCTCGAACTCGCGCTTTTAAAAATTAAGGCGCAAAACAAATTTCTTCCGCTTCTACATTTATCGCAATCATTAGTGTTTTCGGGCGGCCTTCCACCCGCAAAAGCCTATCCAAAATTGTCAGAGGCGCGGTTTTTAGCGGCCATCGAGATCGGCGAAATCAAAACTGCAAACCGCCTTGCCGCGAATTATGATTTGGAAAAAGCGGGGGAGGATTTTGCCAATAAATATATCGATAATCTTTTTTATGAATCCAAAAATGAAGACGCTTGCGCGCTGATAGATGCAACCAAACCCGAAAAGCCTAACAAGAAATTTTTGGAAATGCGGGCCGGATGCTATGCTTTGAACAATGAAAAATCGGCAGCGCTTTTGAATATTGATATTGCAAATCAGATTGGCGCGTCGCCAAATATTTGGATGAATAATGCCATTATTTATTTGTCATCTTTGAAATCCGGCGGCGCACCTGCGGTTTCCCTTGATTTTAATAGCGATAGCGGAATGGCTTATGCGATTTCCAATGCCGCGAATTTGAAACCCAAAGCCGAAGGGTTTTCGCATTTCTATTACAAGACCGCAAATGCCATCAAACTATCAAATGAAAAATTGGGATTTGATGCCTCAATAGCCGCCGCAAACTTTGGCGCGATTGACGCGGATTCGATTGAGCATATCAATCCGCCGCCGCCAATTAATCCAGTTGAAGGTGAGTCGCCAATAGAACCTTCATTTGAAGAAACCATGGCATTCAATTTGAAAAAAGCGGTCGAAATCACTGATTTTTATGCGATTGCTAATTCATATAAATCTGAGTTCCAAAATGCCCGCATCGTTTCGATTGATGACGCGCCATTATTTGGTGCGGCGGCCTTGTTAGCTTCTGACTTGGTGGCGGCTCAAAAATTCGTCAATCTAAATGAAGCTATCAATCCATCGCTAAAATTCGCCTTAGACATTGCGAAAAATCCCAAAACACTTGATGCAAAATCGCGTTTAATGGGTCTTGATACCGGATCAAAAGATTATTTTAAAGCGATTGGCGAATTAATTATTGCGTCCAAATTGGGTATTGAGATTGAGAATTTTTCGCCGATAGAGGCGATTTTGCCGTCGAGTGGTGATGGCGTTGCGCAAATCCTAATGGCGATGGAGGATGCCGCAAATGAAAAAGCGCGCGCACAAACCGCATTATTGGCGCATTTGGCGACACAAAACCTAAGGCCCACAACTATTGACCCAATCAGCCTGTCACGGATTGTCGGTGCGCTTAATTCAGTAGGCTTTAAGAGCGAGGCAAGAGAGCTTGCAATATATTGTTTAATTTCGCAAAATATTTCATTTACTCAACCAAAACCACCGCCGGTAATTGCGCCACCAACAAAACCGAAAACCCCGGAAGTTTCAAAACCGAAACCCTCTGAAAAAGCGCCTATTACAAAGCCCAAAACCCAAGCGCCAGAGGCAAAAAAACCTGATGCGTCTAAAGCGGCACCAAAAATTGAAACCCCAAAATCGGTTTCAAAGCCGGTTGTGAAAAGTGATTCTAAGCCTACCCCTGTGGCGAAGTCAAAACCAAAAACCGAACCCAAACCGAAATCGGATGTTCCTGATTGGGGCAAGCCAATTGATTGAAATTTTTCGACAATTTTTGGAAATGCAAGGCGTTGAAAAAGGCGCAAGTAAAAACACAATCGCCGCCTATGCCCGTGATTTTGAAGATTTTAGCGATTTCTTGGCACAAAATTTCAAATCCATTGTAAACTTGGAACAAATCAATCATGAAACTATAAATGCTTATGCCATTGACTTAAGCACGCGTGGATTGAGCGAAGCCACAATTCAAAGACGACGTAGCGCCTTACGCCAATTATTCCTTTTCGCATTGCGAGAAGGTATTTGCGAAATTGACCCGACAACGCGGTGGGAAGCATTAAAGGCCGCGCGCCCATTACCAAAATTGGTTTCCCAAGACGAAATCGAAGCGCTTTTGTGCGCAATAGACGAATTGGACGGCATAGAGGCCATGCGCGCTAATTGCATGTTGGAATTATGCTATGGCGCAGGTCTGCGTGTCACGGAATTGGTTTCGCTTCCGATAAAAGCAATAGATTTACGCGAATTGGAAAACGACACTTTAGAAGCCATAATAATTCGTGGAAAAGGTGATAAAGAACGCCTTATTCCAATTGGCGGCCCATCGCGCGCGGCATTGCGTGAATGGTTGAAAGTGCGCGAGATTTCACTTCCCAAAAATTCCCTTCGCGCACAAAAAGCGGTACAATTCCTTTTTCCGGCAAATACCAAAGAGGGCCATTTCGGAAGGCGGCAATTTGCGCGCCTATTAGATAAAATCGCAATCATGGCAGGGCTAAATCCCGAAAAATTGTCACCGCATGTGTTGCGCCATGCTTTTGCCACTCACTTATTGGACGGCGGGGCGGATTTAAGAGTGGTGCAGGCAATGTTGGGCCATGCCGATATTTCAACAACCCAAATATATACTCATGTCGCATATCAAAAACTAAAGAATTTAGTTGAAACCAAACACCCACTTGGTAAAAAGACTTGATTTCGCACTTGCGAAAAGATGGGGAAAGCTATGAAAACGCCGCGTTCTTTTTATAAGCCTCTGGCAATTGGTGCGCCAATGCCATATCGTGAACTACCGATTGAAGTGCAAAGAATGATACATTTTGTGCCGCCACACTTGGATAAAGTGGTCGCAAAAGTGCCGGAAATTGCCAAAACCGTCGATGTCATATTGGGCAATCTTGAAGACGCTATTCCGGCAACAGAAAAAGAAAACGCGAGAGCGGGCTTCATAAAAATGGCACAGGCAACGGATTTTCGCGCAATCGGAACAGGCCTTTGGACGCGTGTGAATTGCCTTAATTCCCCTTGGTTTCTGGACGATTTGACCGAAATCGTTTCTGCAGTGGGCGATAAATTGGATGTAATTATGATTCCCAAAGTCGAAGGCGTTTGGGACATTCATTATGTCGATCAATTATTGGCACAATTAGAGGCTAAAGCAGGCGTTAAAAAACCGATTTTGCTTCACGCGATTTTGGAAACCGCCGAAGGTGTGGCAAATGTCGATGCAATCGCGCTTTCCTCGCCGAGAATGCAGGGCATTTCACTTGGCCCTGCTGATTTGGCGGCAAGCCGTGCCATGAAAACAACACGCGTCGGCGGTGGTCACCCAATGTATCGCGTTTTATCTGACGCCAATGAAGATGGTTCGGCGCGTGGTTCGGTTCAACAAGATTTATGGCATTATACAATTGCGAAAATGGTTGATGCCTGCCAAGCGGCGGGCATTAAGGCATTTTATGGCCCATTCGGTGATATTGCCGATTTGGACGCCTGTGAGCAACAATTCCGAAATGCGTTCTTGATGGGGTGCGCCGGCGCTTGGTCATTACACCCCAATCAAGTCGCAATTGCAAAACGTGTTTTTAGCCCAGACCCCGCCGAAGTCGCATTCGCCAAACGCATTCTTGAAGCCATGCCCGACGGTTCGGGAGTAGCAATGCTTGACGGCAAAATGCAAGACGATGCGACCTGGAAACAGGCCAAAGTAATGGTTGATACCGCAAAATTGGTGGCATCAAAAGACTCGGAATTTAAAGAGATTTATGGCATATAAAAGGGGCGCAATTTCCTGCGCCCCAATCCTTTTTTCGCCAGTAAAATTATTCGTCCGCCGCTTCATCATCTGCGCTTTTCGCGGCTTCAGCGCGAAGGCGGTTTTTGATTTTTTGCGTCTCTTTGCTTGCCGCACCCGATTTATTGGTAACATCAAGCCCCATTTTATCGGATAAGAATAAAGCCAAAAGCGATTCAAACATGGTATTTCCGCCATTTTGACCACCATTTTCCTGCGAACCCGACATTGAAATTTTCGGAACAATATCAATCCCTGAAGTTTCAATTGCTTCTGCTAATCTGTTCATTACTTGTTGAGTAAGTTGGAATTTCGGGCCGCCATAAGCGCGCACTTGTTCTTCAATCGCAATCGCCTGACCGATACCGACGCGTGTTGCTTTCAAGGCTTCGGCATTTGCCATCAGTTCAACACGTTTAGCTTCACCTTCTGCAAGGCGTGAGATTTTGTCAGATTCAGCCTGGGCCAAGGTTCGAATTCTGTCCGCCTCTTGTTGGGAGCGCGCGAAAGATGCTTTACCTTCATTGGCCTGAACCGTGATTGATAATTCTGATTCAGTTATGCTTGCTTGCTGCTTGGCACGCGATTCAGCTTCTCTTAGTGCGCGTTCTTTGACGGCGGCTTTTTCTTGCTGGTTATAAGTTTCAATTTGCTCCTCGGCGATTTGACGGAGGCGCAATTGAGTGAGGATTTTCTCAATCTGTTCGCCGCCTGTCCCTTCGCCACCGGCTTTTGGTGTGCCTATCAAAACTTCTTCAAGTTCAAGATTATAATGTGCAAATTTCTCTTTCATACCGATACTTGCGGTTTCTTGAATTTCGCTTCTGTCTTGTAATAATTGAATTAAAGTTCTGGTTTGACCGACGTTTTTGAAATAGGCCGAAACCATTGGGTCCAAAGTTTGTTCGACTAAGCGTTTCACATCACCGAATCTTTGCACCACAAGTGGCGCTTTGCGATAATCGATATGCACAACGACAGATAATGGCAAAGACGGTTCAAACGCGTCTTTGGTAATAAGTGATACTTCCGCTAGGTTTTCATCATATTTGTGTGAACCGACCGCCGCAGTTTCCCATTTCAAAATGAAATTGGTGGTCGGAACCATTATGACCTTTCCAGCATAAGTGTTGAAGGCATATTTGCCGGGAAGAAGCGGGGTTTCCCACACACCGCGTTTGCCAACTTCGGCAAGTTCACCGTGGCGATAGGTTTCGCCCGATTTGTCAGAGCCGAAATCACCGGTATATGAAACCACAACCCCGACCGTGCCGACTTCAACAACGGTTTTCGGTGTCATTTCCACGGTCGCGAAAAGGCGATTGATATAATATGAACCCTCGACCAAAACCTGCAATTGGCGACCACGGCGACCTCCAGCGCGCAAAAATGCCTCTGGGTCTTGGAAATTATTGTGAAAAGTTTCGACTTTATTCGGGTCATCACCAACTTTTGGCGCAATAATTTGGTCTGCTGCCAAAGAATCACCGTCATGAACGGTAACAACACCCATCATATCGTCAGAATCTTTGATAACTATCGGTTCAAAACCATTTCGTTCCAATATCAATTCATTCATTCGCGCGAAAAGTTCTTGTTCAGCGCTATCAAGCATTAAAGAATAAATTTGATCCGATGTGATAATTACGAATTGCACCAAATTAATCGCATAAGTGCCTTCGCGAAGAATTTTTCTTTGTGGCCCTTTTTGACCGCCATTTTTGATGAAGCCCGTAACATCTTCATAATTATAGTTCTGCTCATTTGACGCAAGGGTTTGGGTTGCGCCTAATGGCATACCGTCGCGTGCAAAAATATATCCGATTTTGCCTTGGGGAATTGTCACCAAAGGCATTTTATGAATGCGATATTGATAAGGAAAGAAAAAGTGAAAGCCGCCACGCAATACACCTGCTTCAAAACCCGCCTCGCCATTTAGGGCGATAAATCCCTCTTTTACTGAGCCTTTCGTACTCCATAATTTTTCGCAAATACCAATTCTATTATTTGGTATGTATTTGATTAATCCCGAAAAATAAGTAATAATTGAAATAATTAAGATAGCAGATAAAATACTGCCCCAAAATATTATTTGCTCGACCTCGAGCTGTTCCATTATGGCCTCCAATAAACACTGTGCTTTGTTTGAATTCTTAAAGTAACAATGTTTGATGCAATATAATTATTGCGAATAAGTTCTACAATGGCTGCAAGTTTGATAAATTAACTATTTGCAGTTGCGTGGCAATCGGCAATTTTCTCAGTCAATGTCTTGCAAATATTGATTTATTCATCTATTGCCGCGGTCTTTCATCGATTGTCTGGTTAAAATGGCATACCTCGACAATCATTTTTTTATTCTTTTCGGAGATTGAAATGCCTAAATTAAAAACCAAATCGGGCGTTAAAAAACGCTTCAAAATTACTGCGACCGGCAAAGTTTTGGCTGGTGTCGCGGGTAAACGCCACCGTCTTATTTCTCACAATTCAAAGTATATTCGCAATAATCGCGGCACTGCGGTTCTTGCCGATGCTGATGCTACACGCGTTAAACTTTGGACACCATACGGTCTTAAATAGGGGGAATGAACAATGGCAAGAGTTAAAGGTGGTGTAACCACAAAAGCGCGCCGCAATGGCATTCTTTCACGCGCTAAAGGCTATCAAGGCCGTCGCAAAAACACAATCCGTACTGCCACCGCTGCTGTTTGGCGCGCTGGACAATATGCTTATCGTGACCGCAAAGCGAAAAAACGCAATTTCCGCTCTTTGTGGATTCAGCGTATCAATGCTGCGGTTCGTGAATTCGACATGACTTATTCACGCCTTATCGACGGCTTGACCAAAGCAAATGTTGAAGTTGACCGCAAAGTTATGGCCGATCTTGCAATGCATCAACCAGAGGCGTTTAAAGCGCTTGTGGATCAGGCCAAGAACGCTCTAGCGGCATAAAAATAGCAAGAGTTTTTGAAATTGGCCTGAAACGAAAGTTTCGGGCCAATTTTGTTTTGGGGGTTTGAATGGCACATAAAATTTTCTACATTGACGTATTCACCAATAAATTCGGTTTCGGCAATCCGGTTGCGGTTATTTTTGATGCCGATGATTTAACAACTGAAACTATGCAGCGCATTGCCGCTTGGACAAATTTGTCGGAAACCACGTTTATTCAAAAGGCCGAAAACCCAAAAGCGCATTATAAACTGCGAATTTTCACTCCCAAAAGCGAATTGCCGTTCGCGGGTCACCCAACAATTGGGTCATGTTATGCCGCGATTGCCAATGATTTTGTAACTCCGCTAAACGGCAAAATTATTCAAGAATGCAAAGTTGGTTTGGTCGAAATTTCGATTGATGAGAAAATAGAATTTTGCCTTCCAGCCGCACAATTCACACCTTTGACACCTGACCAAATTGCAGAATTATCGGGCATTTTGGGTGTAAAAGTCGGGGAAGGGGCGGCTATTGTCAATGTCGGCCCTAAATGGATTATTGGTCAAATCGAAAGCGGCGAAGCGGTTTTAGGCGCAAAGCCCGATTTTGCGGCAATGAAAGGCTTTGAACAATCAATCGGCGCAACAGGTGTCACCATTTTTGGCAAATATCAGAATGGCGACGATTTTATCGAAGTTCGCTCTTTCGCGCCGTCTGACAATATTGATGAAGATCCTGTCTGTGGTTCCGGCAATGGAGCGGTTTGTGCCTTTATGCTTGAAAACGGCATTATAGGTCGTGATTTTAGCTATATTGCAAGGCAAGGCCGCGCAATTGGGCGCGATGGCAAAATATTCGCCCACATTGACGCAAACGCCAATATTATTATCGGCGGCGAATGCGTTATTGGCGTGAAAGGCCTATTGGAGGTTTAGGCCAGAAGAGTTTAATTGGTCACTTTTCCGGTTACAGTTAGGTAAGTGCTGTTTTTTTCGCCGTTTGATTTTACCTCAACAGTCTTAGTGAATCCGAAAGATGAGTTGGGGGTTATGGTCAATATAATTTTCCCGCTTTTCCCCGGGAAAATTGGTTCTTGCGGATATTTGGCTTTGATGAAGGCCGCCGTCGAAAAGACACCGTGAATTATTAATGGCTCTTTACCTATATTTTTGACAATTACCTCAATTTCTTTTGACGATTCTGGCGCAAAGACTCCGGCGTCGATTGTCTGGGTTTCGAAGAAAATTTTCGCCAAATTGCGATTTTCAATATTATTCATACCGCCCTGCGCAAAAGCGAAGTTGCCGAGGCAAGACAAGCTCAAAAAAACTAAAAATGCGCCCGAAAAAATCTTTTTCATATTCATTACCCTAAAGTCAATTCATCAAGCTGGCCTTTACAGAAATGAATTCGATTTGGCAATTCACCAAAGCAAGTCTGAGAAATTTTGATTAGCGATTTTGATACAAATCGAAAAAACTCAATTGTACCCTTTTATACGCGTGGTTTTTGCAACTCCACAATTGAAATTTCTAACAAAATCCGCCATAGGCACTCGCGCTAACGGAAAAATTTATGACACAGAATATCGATGAATTAGAGGCAAGCCTCCTATTAGAGCTAGAGGCAGCGCAGTCTGAAACTGCTTTGGAAGAATTACGGGTTAATGCGCTTGGTAAAAAAGGCTCGGTTTCCGAACTTTTGAAGGGCTTGGGCGGCATGTCGCCCGAAGAACGCCAGACTTTTGGCCCCAAAGTGAATGGATTAAAAAATCGGCTTGGTGATTTGATAAATGCCAAGAAAACAATGCTCGCCGAAGTGGCGCTTGAGGCGCGGCTCTTGGACGAAAGGATTGACGTTACTTTACCGTCCATACTGCGCCGTATGGGAACAGTTCATCCGATTATGCAAGTGTTTGAAGAAGTTTCGACAATTTTCGCCGATATGGGTTTTGAAGTCAAAGAAGGCCCGGATATTGAGGATGATTTCCATAATTTTACGGCCTTAAACTTCCCTGAAAAACACCCTGCGCGCGATATGCATGATACGTTTTTCATGCAGCCAAATGATGTGGGGGAGCGCAAATTGCTTCGCACCCACACTTCGCCCGTGCAAATTCGCACCATGAGTGTACAAAAGCCGCCAATTCGCATCGTTGCCCCGGGGCGGACTTATCGTTGTGACTTTGACCAAACCCATACGCCAATGTTCCACCAAATCGAAGGCTTGGTTATCGAAGAAGGCGTTCATATGGGCCACCTAAAAGGCGTGTTAATGGAATTTTTGGCTCGTTTCTTTGAAGTTGAAGAAGCCGCCGTTCGTTTTAGGCCGCACCATTTTCCATTCACCGAACCATCGGCAGAAGTTGATGTGCGTTGTGACCGTTCCGGCAAAGAATTGAAAATCGGAACCGGCAATGATTGGCTTGAAATTTTGGGCTGTGGCATGGTGCACCCAAATGTTTTGCGTTCATGCAATATCGACCCTGATGTCTATCAAGGTTTTGCCTTTGGCTTGGGAATCGATCGCTTGGCAATGTTGAAATATGGCATTCCGGATTTGCGCAATATGTTTGAAAGCGATGTGCGTTGGCTTGATCATTTCGGTTTTGAAGCATTTTTCGCACCGTCTGTAACTTCCGGCCTTTCAAGATAAGAGAATAAAATGAAATTCACAATTAACTGGCTAAAAGATTACCTTACAACGGACGCCAATATCGACGAAATCCACGAGGCCATGACCATGGCGGGGCTTGAGGTTGAGGATATTGAAAATCCGGGTGAAAAACTTGGGGCATTTTCGGTAGCCAAAATCATTGAAGCGGTTCAACACCCGAATGCAGATAAACTTCGGGTTTGCCAGGTTGACACTTTCCAAGGACGTTTGGAAATTGTTTGCGGTGCGCCAAATGCGCGCGCGGGCCTAACCACTATTTTTGCGCCAATCGGCACTTGTATCCCCGCGAGCGGTATCACGCTTGAAGCGCGTCCGGTGCGTGGAGTGGTGTCAAATGGCATGATGTGCTCATTCGAAGAATTGGGCATTGAAGGCGATAGTTCGGGCATTATTGAATTGCCTGATAGCCTCGAAGTCGGCACACCCGCAGCTGTCGCACTTGGACTTAATGATGCGGTGATTGATTTTGAAGTGACGCCAAACCGCCCCGATTGGTTAGGTGTAAACTCAATCGCACGCGAACTTGCGGCGCGCAGTCTGGGCGAGTTCAATGATAGAGAAATCAAAGCCAACAAGGGTTCATTCGCTTGCCCTGTAAAAATCTCAACACCATCGCCTGATTGCCCGATTTTTTCGGGTCGTGTAGTGAAGGGGGTTAAAAATGGCCCGTCGCCCGATTGGTTACAGGCGCGTTTGAAAGCCATTGGCCTGCGCCCTATTAATACGCTTGTCGATATTACCAATTTCATTTCATACGATCGCGCAAGGCCGTTGCATGTCTATGATTTGGCTAAACTAAAAGGCAATATTTGCGCGCGCGATGGCATTGCGGGCGAAAGTTTTGTGGCCCTTGACGGCAAAACTTACGACTTGACACCTAATATGTGCGTTATCGCGGACGATAGTGGTGCAATTGGTTTGGGCGGCATTATGGGCGGCGAAAGCACAGGTTGTGATGAAAACACGACAGATGTCTTCATTGAAAGCGCTTATTTCATGCCGCTTTCAATTTTCCAAACCGGACGCGCGACAGGGATTCAGTCAGATGCAAAATACCGTTTTGAGCGCGGTGTTGATCCGGATTTCGTTGTTGGCGGCCTTGAAATGGCAACGCAAATGGTACTTGAACTTTGCGGCGGTGAGGCTTCAGAGATTGAAGTCTCAGGACACGCACCCGAATTGCCAAAACCATTGGATTTCAACCCCAAAGAAATTACTCGTCTGACCGGATTTGAATTATCAAACGCGGAAATCATTGAAATCCTCGGTAAATTGGGTTTTGAGTGCAAAGATAATGGCGAGACTATTCATATCAAAGTGCCGTCATGGCGCGGCGATGTGAAGGAAAGCGCCGATATTGTTGAAGATGTGGCGCGTATTTATGGTTTTGACAAATTGCCAATGGCTTTATTGTCGCCAGCGAAAAATCGTCAATTGATTTCGCGCGAAAAACAAAGCCTTAATATCGGACGCAGGGCTTTGGCATCATTTGGTTATAATGAAGTGGTTACTTGGTCATTTGTCAAAAAGGAACACGCGGCACTGTTTGGTGCCGATTTGGCAAATAAAACCCTTGAACTTGCCAATCCAATCAATGACGAATTGGAATATATGCGCCCGTCAGCACTTATAAATTTGGTTGCGGCGGCGGGTCGAAATATTGCCAAAGGCTTCGATAAAGTCGCAATTTTCGAGGCGGGTCCGATTTATTTGTCTGACGCTATCGATGGTCAAAAAACCGTAATTGCCGCGATTGCAACCGGAAAACAACGTCATCATTTGGGCGAACAAAAACCTGATGTCTATGGCATTCAATCTGACTTAATGTCGGTGCTTGCCAATATGGGCGTGCCGACAGGTGGCCTTATGTTATCCAATGGCGCCAGCGCCCATTTCCATCCCGGTCGTGCGGGTAAATTGACCATGGGACCGAAAACCGTGGCTGCTGAATTCGGTCAAATACACCCAAAAACCGCAAAGGCATTGGGCGTTGACCAGGACATTTTCGGTTTTGAAATTTTCATTGATAATCTGCCAAAAGCAAAACAAAAACCGTCAAAAGCGCGCGCGAAACTGGAACTTTCGCCATTCATGCCGCTTTCGCGCGATTTTGCATTCATTGTGCCGAAAGACAAAAATGTCGCTGATTTAGTTCGTGCCGTACAAAATGCCGACAAAGCCCTAATCAAAAACGTCAATGTCTTTGATGTTTATTCCGGTAAGGGCGTTGAAGAAGGCAAAGTTTCAATAGCGATTGAAGTTATGATTGCGCCAAGCAATGCCACTTTGACCGACGCCGAAATCGACGCTTTGTCGCAAAAAATCCTTGCGGCTGCTGCAAAACAAGGCGCGGTTTTGCGCACATAAACAAAAACCCCACGCATTCGCGCGGGGCATTGTTTCAATGAAAAAAGCAAAAATTATTTGCGGAATAAAGACACAATCGATGCACCAAATGCTGCAATCGCAGCATAGCACCATGCGCAATGACCAATCATACCCATATTGTGCCAACCATTTGTATTATTGGTGAAAAGCGAACAAAAACCTTCACCTGCAAGCTGCGCCTCGGCCGTGGTTGTTGTTAAATAGGTTGAAACAATACCAACCAATGCCCATACCAATGCAACAATCAAATTGCTGCTAAGGGCGTTTGTCATTCTTAATGCAATAGCTCTCATAATGTCCCCACTCTCGACATAGTTTAATTAAAACAATAATTATATTTTGTTAAGTCGCCAAAGCGCGACATTTTCGCGCGATTTTGGGGATTCGGCGCACATTGGACATTTTGTCCAATTGGCAAAATGTCCTGATATTCTGTCTATGCATTCTTGAATTTATACGAGGAAATGATGAAAAAACTTATTCTAGCGTCCCTTATAGTGCTTGCGGCGTGTGGTCAGAAGCCTGTCGAGAAGGCTGAGGTTGCAAAGACTGAAACCGCTGCTCTTGCCGTCACCTCTTTACCTGTTGCCGAAAAAGATGGGATTAAGGTTTTTGACCCGCGTGTTCGTGTTGCACCGAATGGAATGGATATGACTGCGGCATATTTGACTGTCAAAAATGATACCGACAAAGAAGTGCAGATTGTCGCTGCCGAAGTGGGCTTGGGCAAAACTGCTGAACTTCACACTCATGTCAAAGGTGCAGATGGGCAATTGACCATGACACAGGTCAAATCTTACCCAATCCCCGCAAAATCCGAATTTGCACTTGCCCCTGGTGGTGCGCATATTATGGTTATGGGCGTTAAATCGGGCGGCAAAGCAGGTGATAAAACCAAAATGGAATTGAAATTTGATTCAGGATTAGAATTAGAATTCGACGCGCCTTTGGTTGATGATCCAACTTCGGTATCAAGCGACACAATGAAAGAGCATTCGCACTAAAACATTGGCAATATGACCTGCAGGCAAATTAATAGCGTGCCAATTGATAAGTCTTGGTGAATGTGTGAATCTGTTGATTGCCGTCTTCAAAAAGCACCCTTTAACGCAGATTTCCAGGCTGTGTAATTTGGTGCTGACAATCTGAAACAACAATACAAGCACACCGAACCAAACTTATTTCCTCCATCTTAACATGATACTTCCCTTTCGGTTGTTTACAGCCTAAAAAAGGGGCATGGAAATAAAAAACGAAGCGCATCATGTATCAATTACACAATGTCCGCGAAACGAATTTCACTTAATTGAACGCGCGTCGAATAATGTCGAACGGTCTGGGTTTTCCCCGCATCGCCACGATACTTATACGGTCGCTTTGACGACACGCGGCACGCAAACCTTCAATTATCGCGGTGCGTTAAGGCGCTCTTTGCCCGGTCAGGCCGTGATTCTGCACCCGGACGAAGTTCATGACGGACAGGCCGGCGACGAAGCAGGGTTTGGTTACCGCGTTGCCTACATACCACCTAGTCTTATCCAATCTGTCCTTGGTTGTGATGACCTTCCATTTGTTGCCGAGGCCGTTTCATCCGACGAGGTGCTGGTTAGCGCCGTCGCGCGAATCGTGGCGACAGATAGTGCAGATGATGTTAGCGATTATCAGGACGCCGTTTTTGACCTTGCCTGTGCAATCGAGAGGGTAGCAGGTTTACGGCAAATGCGCCGTCGCCCCGATGTCAATGCAGTTATGGCCGCACAACAATATCTGGATGATCTGCCGGAAGGCGGTGCGCATTTGGCGCAATTGGAGAATATCACGGGTCTTGATCGCTGGAACCTTTGCCGAGATTTTCGGCGTGTATTGGGGACAAGTCCCTATCGCTATCTTCAGCAACGAAGAGTAGCGCACGCTAAAAACCTCATCCGCGCAGGGGAGGGTTTTGCCGAAGCCGCCTATGCCTCAGGCTTTGCAGATCAAAGTCATTTTACTAGGATTTTCAGAAACTTTGTGGGCATGACGCCTGCATCTTGGCGATTGTCCCCCCTGTTTTAGAGCGGAAATACTTCAAGTGGAACAGGAATGGCGCAGGTATTTTGTGGCGTGACAGCGAGTTTTTTCGCCGATAATATTGGAATATTCTCAAGAAAAAACTCGCTTTCACGACGCAAAAGAACAAGCCAGTCCGATTCCAATCGGAGTATTTCCGCTCTAGCACAATCATTCTATACTTTACGCCTGATAGGCTACAAACTGCGGCACATGAAAAATATATACTCCGATCAAGCAGCAAGGGGCTGGTTGCCTTGGCCCGTTCTAAGCCCATTTCTTGCAATACTTCTTGTCGTAATTGGAAGCACTCCCTTCGACTTTTTGCTCGAATTCATGGGTTTCACAGACTCGAAGGGGCAGCCGACCAGCACATTGGGTTTCTGCCTGCTTCTCTTATTTCCGTTCGCCGGAATGGGCGGGGCGGTGTTGATGTGGTTGCTCTTCGTGGAAAAGCGCAATCTCGCAACAATTGGCATTTCAGGTGAGCATACTGTTCGCCGCTTTGCCGCCGACGCGATACTTGGAATTGCCATGATGGGTGGGGTTGTCGCCTTGGCTGCCGCATTTGGCGGATATCGCCTTATCAACTTGGTGCCTGCATTTTCAGACATAGGCGCGCTTGGTTGGATTATTGCTTTGTTCTTGTGCTTTACAGTTCAGGCAAGCATAGAAGAGTTTATCTTTCGCGGCTGGCTCTTATCGACTGTCACCAGGCGATCCAATGTTATCGCGGGCATTATTGCCACCTCAATAGCCTTCACACTTTTGCATTTCACGCGCGGTGCGCCAATTTTGAACACAATATTCACATTTGCTTTCTCGGTATTTGCATGCGCACTGGCACTTAAATCAAAATCCATTATCGGTGCAATGGGATGGCATACCGGTTGGAATTGGTTCGGCGGTACGGCCTTCGATGTCCCTATCACAGGCTTTGATACGCGCGTCCCCGCCTTAGTTGCCGAACTGCAACCCACGGGGCCGACATTCCTTAATGGCGGTGCGGAAGGACCAGAAGGCAGTATTTTCGCCCTAATTCTGTTACTAGTTGGTCTATTGGTAATCTTTACCAAACTGCGCCAAACCAAGCGAAAGGCCACCTAGGAATAATAGAAATCCTAGCCATCGTCATAAACGGAAAACGAGGGCAAGATATGAGTTTAGGCCTGTTTTGGTAGACGAATCGAAACAATTCGAATCATGTTCTAGCATTGTCCCCGTCATAAAAACCCCCCAAACTCAAAAGCCAAACAACCCATATCAAAAGCTAACACAATTTAGGGTAATGGCAAGTGGGGAATTGGGTGGGGGGCAGAGAAGGAATGCCGCAAATGCGACGCATTAGCAAGGTTGGAAAAATGAGCCACGCAAATAATTTAGGTAATTGATACCCTGCTGCCCAAATGTAATACAGATTATGTCTCCACATTATGTCAATAACGCAATGTCATCGAAATATTCCTCTAACGTGTCGAAATTAGTCGTAATTTACCCAATCTGTGTTAGGTTCACCATAAGGATTCCAGTGGTCTTGGTGACAGCGCGCACATGAGCCTGGAAAATAGCGCCTACTATACTGAAAAAGTGGAATATCAAATTTTGAATTACTTATTAGCTTGCCGCTAGAATAAGGAAGTCCGCAATTCGTACATCGAGGCCAAAAAATGAGTATTGGTATTACAATAAGTAAGAAAACTTCACACAATTTGCAATCATAAAAGATTAATACAAAAGCCAACGGCATCAAGACCCATCCTGTGACTACGAAAATTGCGTATTGAATTCTTGATTTTAGCATGATATTCCGCTCGACGTTTGTTTACAATTTATCCTTTGTGGGAGGCGACTTCCTGTTACTGAGCTTTCAAATGATATTGCGCCTGATTTCGCGTCAAATTTAGTAACTTTCCAATCACCAATTTGCGCGCCGACAGCGCCTTTCGCTCCGTCAGGGATAAAAACCGTTGGACCTCCTCCGAAACTCGCCCCAGCATTTAGACCTGCATTTAGATTGACCGACCAAGTGTTTCCTGAATTGTTGCCAACGGGTATCTGAACCGCAAAGATTAATACTGAAACTGAAACATCTGCCCCTGTACCAGTTTGTGGGCGACCTTTAAATGTTGCGACACCACTGCCTGCACCTAATTCTACACCAATTCGCGCAGACCACGAGTAATACCACCCAGCTTCAGAAATTGTGCCACTCTGATTTAAGTAATGATACCTTCCACCAGCAAATGCCCCTCCGGCACCGGCGACACCGGAATATTGCAAATTCACCATAAAGGTCCGATCTTTTACTGTCTGCGCAATTGCTGGCGGTGTGTTGATGGATATTGGTTTGGAAAATAAAGAGCGCCAATTTGGCATATTGTTGCTGAAAACTGATTCGAGAGGATTGGCTTTTTCCTCCATGCCATAAGGATCAAACTTGTTTACAGGATCGCCTTTTACATATCCATATAGATTGATATCTGATTCGGTTCCAATCGGGTCGGTTTGTAGGAAGATGCCTAGGTTTGGGTCATAAACTCTGGCTTTGTAGTAGTATAGTTTGGCTTCGGGGATTATTTGTTGGCCGGTGTAGCGGAAGCGGAAGCCTTGCCATGAATCGTTATTGCTTGCATCTTTTGGAATGCCGTAGGGGTCGTATTTGTATAGTTGGACTGTGCTTCCGGCGGCGTTTGTCGTGGCTACCACGCTGCCTTGATAATTGGCATAAACATACCGAATATCCGAATTCCCAACCCCCTCAAGCCAAACCTGTGGGTCATCATCGCGGGTTGAATGGACGTATTTTCTTAGGACTGTGCCCGATGAGTTATCATTAGCCGCAATCGGCAAAAATCCCCAAAACTCAAAAGCCAAACAACCCATATCTAAAGGTAACACAATTTAGGGTAATGACAAGCGGGGAATTAGTGACAAAGGGAGAGCTATGAATGCGACTGCGACGCATTCGCAGCATTGGAAAGTGATCCACACAAATAGTTTAGGTAATTGCTAACCTGTCACCGAAACCGAAATCTGCCACCGAAATACGGAAATATAATCGTTATTTAAAACAAATTCTATCTTCAGGGAATTGCGAACAATCGTTCTTGATGCAGTTTCGTTTGTCTTTTTGTCGAATTAGGTCTTTTCGCATTTTTTCAAGTAATCGCTTGGCGTGTTCGTCATTTGGAAAGGCAATAACAAAAGACTCCATCTTTCTAACGGCCTCAATACGATCTTTATTTCGCCCTGGAATTTCGCTTCCGCAATATAAATCTGTTGCGATGCCTATTGCAGCTCGTTTCTGTCCACGTTCGAGCAAAGCAGTGTGTATTATTGTGCTTATTTCATAATATTCCTTACTCGAAAAATTGGTCGTTGCGCAGTTGATTGCTTGTGAACTAATCTGATTGAATTCAGTTTCTGTTAGTTTCACTAAGTCCCGTTCTAACAACTTAACTATTGCAGTTTTTCCGCATTCCTCAGGATTCCAATTGTATAAAACAGCTTGGCGTTCGTTCGAGTTTATAGGATTTGATCGAGTATCTTGTGATGATACTTGGGTTTTGGAGTTTTTCTCTGAGCAGCTGAGCAATGCTAGACTGAAAACTAAGCCGGCAAACGAAAGAATTTTTACTTTGGGCATTTGTAAACCCAACCTCTGCTTCTGGTGGTGGACATCCGAACCGATGCGGAGTTTGAATATGCGTTTGCAGTAAAAATTGCCCCACCATTTTTGGGATACAATACATTTCCTTTTGAGGCGTGAACGCATTGACCAAGTGCGTTAGCAAAATCCTGTACATAATCGGAATCTAAGCCTACATTGCAACCTCCTAAGGTTACACTTCCGCCATTGTAAATTGGATCGCTTTTAACAAGGGCGGCTAGATCGTTTGGGCCAATTGCATAACCATCTGCATCTGCCATTGAATATTGTCCAGTTGTTCCTCCAACTAACCCAGCGTGACCTGCGACTAGGTAGTCTCCCCTAGGATTAATTACCTCATAGGGGCTATTGAATGGCATTAATTGATCATTTGGATTGAACAATACGAATCGATTTGTTTTGCACTGGCTTGCCTTACTACTGCCACCCCCGCCGCCTTTGCCGTGTTCGGCGATTAAGAAATCGAGGCGGTCTTCGCCAGACCCTGTATTAGTTGCGACGCAAGTCGTCATTGGGGTATCCGTATGATCCTTGCTGGTATCTACATGACCATTCCCATCGTTGAAACCGAAACGATAAATCCAATTATAACAATATTGATTCTCGTTGTCCCCTATTAATCCCAATGGGTCAATCGCTTTAATCGGGTCGCCCATCACATAGGCATACAGGTTCATCCCGCCGTCATAGCCTATCGGGTCGGATTGTAGGAAGCGGCCTAGTTTGGGGTCGTAGATGCGGGCTTTATAGTATTGTAGGTTTAGTTCGGGGAGGTCTGCTTGGCCTGTGTAGCCGAACCTTGAGGCATATGATGCATTGGTGTTGGTGCGTTCGCCATATGGGGAATAGGTGCTTATGTTTAGAACGCTACCTGCTGCATTGGTGGTAGCGATTACGCTGCCTTGATGGTCAGAAATTATAAAGCGTTTGTCGCTTGTTCCAGTGCCTTCATACCAAACTAATGGCTCATCAATCCCACCACCATGAACATATTTGCGGAGGAGGTTATTATTGCCGTCGTATTCAGCAATTAAATCAGTGCCATCATAAACAAACTTGGTTGTAACCCCATTCTTTGTAATGCTCGCAAGGCGATTTTGTGCGTCATAGGTGAGGGTGGATGTGACCCCCGCCTGTGTCGCACTTGTAAGCATATTTTCGGCATTATAGACATAAGACTTCACACCATCCGAAGTCAAATTCCCCCGCGCATCATAAGAAAACGCCGTTCCGTTTTTAGTCGCAATCTGATTAAGACCATTGAATATATAATTGTCATTCGCGGCATTGGACGGCCTTCCAAATCCTCAATTTCCCACGCCAAACAACCCATATCAAAAGCTAACACAATTTAGGGTAATGGCAAGTGTGGAATTGGGCGGGGGAGGAGAAACTGCGCACCTCGAATACAGTGAAAGTCAATACATATCATGTCCCCATTTACGAAATGGTGTTTCCCCATTTTCGATGATCTTATTAATTGAATGGATATTTATCTGTGACAGTCGTGAATATTAACAGTGCGTCTAAAATTGTGCAGCCAACGAAATAACTACGGCCAAGTAGCTTCTGATGCTCATGCGGGAATTGTTTCAAAAAACTCATTTTTTCTGGGTGGAATGCGACAAAATATGCAACGAAATTAATAAGGATAATAAATCCAAGCGAAAGCCATCCTTGTGGCGTAACGATACATTGGTTCACTTTGAACTCCTAGATTGCAACGTTTGCAACTGCGGCAGAACCGAACTATTCAATCGGTGCATGACACTCTGGACAATCGGCGTATACTCCGGGCGGAAATTTGCGAAATCCTGTCTTAACATTATTAATGTGATCGGTTGTATAAATATGCTTGCCACAATTATTACATTTAAGGCTCATAACATAAAATACTGCTGGTGCTCCAATGAAAATGATTGGAAAGAACACTGTCCAGAAAGACAAAAGCTCCTGAAAGAATATCCCCATTATTATTCCGTAAATTGGCAATATTCGTAAAACAAGATAGATTACCCAAAATAGTGCGTTGTATTTCTTCATTTGCATCCTGCATCATACAATTTTGGAAGATTAAATTTCCCATTTGCGCTGACATTTGCGAATGCCCCAAAATGGGGACATGATGTGAATTAAAACCGTTTTTCTTGTCAAAACGATACAATTCGCTTCACGCCCCGTCACAAAACCCCCAAACTCAAAAGCCAAACAACCCATATCAAAAGCTAACACAATTTAGGGTTTTGACAAACGGGGAATTAGGTGGGGGGCAGAGGAGAAAGGCCGCGGATGCGATGCATTAGCAAGATAGAAAGACGAGCTATGCAAATAATTTAGGTAAATGATAAATGGTCGTCGAAATAAACACCGAAATCAAAATCCCCAAAATCCGAAACAATTAATATTCCCAACAAAGGTAATCATCATCTCCAACGCGGCAAATTCTCAAACCATACGAGGTAGAGCCTTGAAGACCCTTAGTTTTCAAATGGACAAAGAGTCCGCACATAGAGGTATCTTTCTGGAAAACCAGGCTGGTGTGAAACGACCGTGATTCCGTGCCCCATTCATCTTTTAGCAATTCCGCTTCTGTCAAAGACCAATTTGTTGCCCAACTCACAGTGTGCGCAAAATTTCTTTCAACGACACTATTTCCTATCTTAATTCTCTTTGGATCACATGGCGTCAAAGAATTAACAGTTTCCCAAATTAATTCGTGATTTGGCGCTGATTTCTCAAAAACTGGAATTTGCACGCCTATTTTGCTAGGCATAATCTCTTGATATATATCAATTTTACTGAAAATATTGCGCTATACAACTTTAAATTGCGTAAGCAAAGTAGTCATTTATTGGCCCTTCACAGCGTTTACGCCAAAAGTTATCGCTCCAGCCCCTAAATCAAGTAAATCCGAAACGTCGGACACAGGATTAACAAAATCGATAACACCGTTAAGTGTGGGGCTACCTGTATCAATTGTAAAATTATCACGCAAGTCACTCGCCACTTCGCTGGCTGTCGCGGCAACCCCAATCGCAGATTCATAAAAAGTGTGACCTTTTCCAGCATCACCACTCGCTCGTTTTGACGGCTGATAATGAGGTTGCTTGTTTCCCTTGCCCTTAGATGTTGCATGGGGATCGTGCTTAGCCACTTTATTTTTACCTCCTTGCGCTTCTGCTTCGACTGATTTGCTTACTTTGTTACTTTTCGGCCCTTTTACGTCCACGTTTTTTCCGACTTTCCTTGCATTGACGGCTTGTTTCTGTATAACTCGTTTCCATATTCCTTTCACTGTCTCAACAAAAAGTTTTACTCTGCCATTTCCGTCTGGATCAGAATGATTTATCGGGTCTTCTTTCACGTACGCATATAAATTCAAGTCGTCCTTCGTGCCAATTGGGTCGGTTTGGAGGAAGATACCTAGATTGGGGTCGTAAACTCTGGCTTTGTAGTAATAGAGTTTTGCTTCGGGGAGGATTTGTTGGCCTGTGTAGCGGAAGCGGAAGCCTTGCCATGAATCATTATTGCTTGCGTCTTTTGGAATGCCGTAGGGGTCGTATTTGTATAATTGGACGGTGCTTCCGGCGGCGTTTGTTGTGGCAACCACGCTGCCTTGATAATTGGCGTAAACATACCGAATATCAGAATTTCCAACCCCCTCAAGCCAAACCTGTGGGTCGTCGTCACGCGTGGAATGGACGTATTTTCTTATGACTGTGCCCGATGAATTATCATTCGTCGCAAATGGCAAAAACTCCCCAAACTCAAAAGCCAAACAACCCGTATCAAAAGCTAACACAATTTAGGGTAATGGCAAGCGGGGATTGAGTGAGGGAGGAGCAGATGTACCACGAATGCGACGCATTAGCAGCATTGGAAAAATGAGGCAGGCAAATTATTTAGGTGATTGATATGGTGTCACAAATAGGTCAAAAATCTAACGTGACGTCAGATTCTCTATCGTGGCAAAGTGTATACAGTGCCGCGTTCCCTGATCGCAGCCTTTAGGCGTTGAATAATTCCTTGTTCAATAATAAAAACCTTGCCATCGACTTCTGCACAAACCTGCCACTCATCAACTATTATTGTATGCGTGATTTTTTTCATTTTATTGTCGTAAAGGCGAATGACGCCACCTGAGTATTCTGTTTCACAGGATTTATTTGCCGCCTTTAGCGATTTTTCCAAAATTTCTTTAATTTCTGGAATGTCTGTGTAACAATTATTTTTACAATGGATTTTTCCGAAACGTTTATCCGCGAGAACGTCGCCAACCGGTGTCAAGTGAACATCGGTTGCATAAGTAACCTCAAGCACTTTCGTCGTCCTAAATAATTCCAGTAATTCAGAAGTTTTCTTTTCTGGTAGGCTACCTTTGGGCAGCATGCAAAGAATAAACGTCACCGCTAAAGCACTTGCCTTCAACATGATATTGCGTTCCTACATTGATAATATGTGCCGTTCCGATAATCTCCTCGCCTCGGATAATCGCCTATTTCCTGTAACATTTCATCGGTTCCTTGTGTTGCATTTTCTTCTTCAACAGAAGTAACGCCCCTCCTTCGAGTTGCAACAATTGTTCCGTCTTCATACTGTATTGATGAGCTCATAGGTAGTCCATCCGTGCCAGTTGCCATATCTGTCAAAAACTTGTTGTGGTCACTGAAATCATTGAATGCATGCTCTCCTACTTCATGAATAAGTTGTGCAAATGGTGGAAGTACGCCATCATCGCCTAGCTGAATCCCATGATCAGTGCCAAATGTCGCCTCCTTTGCAAATTGGTCATATTACGACTTCACACCGTTTAACGCATTGATAGTCAATGTGTCATCATGTGATTGGAGAAAAGAGTATCTTTCGGCAAAAGTGGGAGAACGCATAGCCATCCGGATAGCCACAAACGCTGCCCGTTGATTTCCAACAATCACGACCTTCGTTCCCGTTGAATCGACTAAATTTACAGGATCCGCTTTCACATAAGCATAAAGATTCAAATCATCCTTCGTTCCAATTGGGTCGGTTTGTAGGAATGTGCCTAGGTTGGGGTCGTAAACTCTGGCTTTGTAGTAGTATAGCTTGGCTTCGGGGAGGATTTGTTGGCCTGTGTAGCGAAATCTAAAGCCCGACCATGAATCATTATTGCTCGCGTCTTTTGGAATGCCGTAGGGGTCGTATTTGTATTGTTGGACTGTGCTTCCGGCGGCATTTGTTGTGGCAACCACGCTGCCTTGATAATTGGCGTAAACATAGCGAATATCAGAGTTTCCAACCCCCTCAAGCCAAACCTGTGGGTCGTCGTCACGCGTGGAATGGACGTATTTTCTTAGGGTTGCGCCCGATGAATTATCATTCGCCGCAATCGGCAAAAATCCCCCAATCTCAAAAGCCAAACAACCCATATCAAAAGCTAACACAATTTAGGGTAATGGCAAGCGGGGAATTGGGTGGCGGGCAGAGAAGGAGGGCCGCGAATGCGACGCATTAGCAGTAGTAGAAATTGAGCCGCCCAAGTAATTTAGGTAATTGATAAGTTGCTGCATAAATTGTCAACCAAGAGGCAATTGAAGATAAATCTCCCGCTCTTCTTTCCAATAATCTATGGGAGCATCCTCTTTCATATTCCCTAACATCTTTGAGTTGAACGACTTAAATGAAACATCCTTAAATTTGAGGACACGTTCACCCTTTTTATACAGCCGACGACCCAATACATCCACAGCCTGATGAAAAGACCAAGTTGAAACCTGCCGCCAATTATCATTTATATCTATAGATTTTTCAATTTCCCAATAAATCTCATTCGTGCTCGGCTCTGTGAAAACGCAATGTTTGATACGCGGCTGCTCCTCCGAAATCACAACGCTTTCGGGCCAGCGCTTCATTGTATCTTCAAAAAGCTCGCGTCTCGTTTTAAACATTTAACACCTATCATTCTTTATTAAACACCCACCATTTTTACCACCTGTTATTGCATCCTTAAAACGAAAATGCGGGCATAACACAAATTAAATTGCCCCATTCGGAAGATTTGGTTTTCGTCGGCTTTTTTGGGGTGGGGCAAGGCTTTTGAACTTCGATTCTCGTTGCTCAAGCAATTCCTATGCGCCGATCTTGTGACCTTTAAAATCCTCGCGGTGGATTTCTTGTTGTATTTTTGATTCTGAATTATTTTCGCGGCATAAACTTTGGTCTATCTTTGCCCAAAAGGGTGGACAAAATGTCCAGTTGAAATGCATCTGCGCACCTATGCGACATTAAGTCATGTTCGCAAAGCATTAAAAAACGTTCATTGGGAAGTGCTTTCTATCCATTGGGGGTGGAACGTTCGAAGAAACTTGATGTCCGTTTGCTTTTTTGGCAATAATGACATTTTTAAGAGGGGTGGTTCGATGACTGATGCTACGGCTTCTGCACCATTGCAGTTGAAAGGCTTTGGTAAGCCCGGCTCTCGCATTGACATATTAGTTGTCTCTGTGATTTGCGTTTTGGGGCTTTTATGGTCGATTAGCGCCGCCGCATTCTCCCATGATTTGGGAATGACGGTTTTGGCCTATATTTTTATGCTGGCTTTCGCTCTTGGCATTTTTGCCATTACTTTTGCCGGTTCAAAAGGGAAACTCGCGAATGATGATTCTGTCTATATGGACGGGGTTCTTAAAGCGGGTGTTATCGCGTCTTCATTCTGGGGCGTGGTTGGTATGTTGGTTGGTGTTATTATCGCCTCCCAATTAGCTTTTCCGGAATTTTTGTATTTTAAAGAGCTTGGATTTTTGAATTTTGGTCGTTTGCGTCCAATTCACACTTCGGGTGTGATTTTTGCATTCGGTGGTAATATTCTTATTCTAACCGCTTTTTATGTTGTGCAACGTACTTGCCGCACACGTTTGTTCGGCGGGATTTTGCCTTGGTTTGTTTTCTGGGGTTATAATCTTGTAATCGTTACTGCTGCGACCGGTTATGTTTTCGGCGTAACTTCGGGCCAAGAATATGCAGAGCCAAACTGGGTTGTTGACATTTGGTTGACCATTGTTTGGGTTGCTTATTTGGTGGTCTTTATCGGCACACTTTGGAAACGCAAAGAACAGCACATTTATGTTGCTAACTGGTTCTATCTTGCATTCTTGATTACCGTTGCGATTTTGCACCTTGTCAATAATATGGCATGGCCTGCTTCGCCTTGGTCTTCAAAAGCATATTCTGCATTCGCAGGTGTGCAGAACGCAATGACACAATGGTGGTATGGTCACAATGCGGTTGGTTTCTTCCTAACTGCAGCCTTCCTTGGCATTATGTATTATTTCGTTCCTAAACGTGCTGAACGTCCTGTCTATTCATATCAATTGTCAATCATCCACTTCTGGGCTTTGATTTTCACTTATATGTGGGCCGGTCCTCACCACTTGCACTATACTGCATTGCCACAATGGGTTCAGACCTTGGGTATGACTTTCTCAATCATCCTTTGGATGCCTTCTTGGGGTGGTATGATTAACGGTCTTATGACTTTGTCCGGTGCATGGGATAAACTTCGCACAGACCCGGTTCTTCGTATGCTTGTCGCATCGGTTGCATTCTATGGTATGTCAACTTTCGAAGGCCCTGCAATGTCAATTCGTGCGGTGAACTCTTTGTCACACTACACTGACTGGACTGTTGGTCACGTTCACTCCGGCGCTTTGGGCTGGGTTGGTATGGTTTCTTTCGGTGCATTGTATTGCGTAACACCTTGGTTGTGGCGTCGTGAACGTTTGTATTCGATGAAACTTGTTGAGGCACACTTCTGGCTATCTACTATTGGTATCCTTTTCTACATCACTTCTATGTGGGTATCAGGTATCATGCAGGGTCTTATGTGGCGCGCTTATAATGAATTGGGCTTCTTGCAATATTCTTTCGTTGAGACAGTTAAAGCAATGAAACCTTATTATATCATCCGTGCTTTGGGTGGCTTGCTATTCACTTCGGGTGCTGTGGTTATGGCTTATAACCTATGGCGCACTGCAAAAGGTGATGTATCCGCCAAAGAACCACTTGCTGAAACTGCTGAAGGCTAAGAGGAGGCTAAGATGAGTTTAATGAAAAATCACGCAGTCTTTGAGAAAAACTCTTGGATTTTGGCACTCGGTATCGTGGGTGCGGTAATTTGGGGCGGTTTGGTTCAAATTGCACCATTGTTCAAAATTGAATCAACCATTGAGAAAGTTGACGGGGTTCGCCCTTACACACCTTTGGAATTGGTTGGTAGAAACGTCTATATTCGTGAAGGTTGCTATACCTGTCACTCGCAAATGATTAGATCTCTTCGTGACGAAGTTGAGCGTTATGGTCATTATTCATTGGCTGCAGAGTCAATGTATGACCATCCGTTCCAATGGGGTTCAAAACGTATTGGTCCTGATCTTGCGCGTGTTGGCGGCAAATATTCTGATAACTGGCACGTCAGCCATTTGACTGACCCACGTTCAGTTGTTCCGGAATCCATTATGCCTCCGTATGCTTTCCTTGCGAAGAAAGTAATCGATCCAAAATATACAGCTGAGCATTTGAAAGCTAATCGTGTTGTCGGCGTTCCTTATTCCGACAAAGACGTTGAAATGGCTTCACAGGATTTAATGGCGCAAGCCGATCCTGCTGCTGATGCCGGTGACTTGAACGCTCGTTACGGCGGCAAAGTCAATATTCGTGACTTCGACGGCGACGCCACCAAAGTCACTGAATTGGACGCATTGGTTGCTTATCTTCAAGTTTTGGGAACCATGGTTGATTTCTCAACTTATGAACCCAAAAAAGCAGATAATATCAGGTAAGGGATAGGGCATGACTTATGAAGCCCTAGCCAAATTCGCCCAGACAAGCGGAAGCGTGTATTTTGCAATCCTGTTTATTGCGGTTTGCGCCTACGCTTTCTGGCCGAAAAACAAAGCGAAGTTTGACGAGATGGCGTCTATGCCTCTTGATAAAACTAATGATGATGCCCCTGTTCACGTGGAGAATTAGATATGGCAAAACGCGAATTGGACGACCACTCCGGTGTTGAAACCACCGGTCACGAGTGGGATGGAATTAAAGAGCTTGATCACCCTCTTCCTCGCTGGTGGTTGTATGTATTGTATGCAACGATTGTTTGGGCAATCGCATACTGGGTAGTAATGCCTGCTTGGCCTACTTGGAATTCTTATACCAAGGGTCTTGGGGTATTCTCAGACGAAGTGAAAGTTGACCGTGTACGTGTTGATGCAGAAGTTAAAGCTCTGCAAGCTGCACGCGCGCCAATGTTTCAAAAACTCTTGGCAACTCCAATTGACCAAGTGAAAAATAACCCTGAATTATTGAACTTTGCCACAGAGGCCGGTCGTTCGGCATTTGGTGACAATTGTGCAACCTGCCACGGCGCAGGCGGTCAGGGTGCAAAAGGTTATCCTTCTTTAGCTGATAACGTTTGGCTTTGGGACGGTACCTATGAAGGCATTCGCCAAACCATTAATTATGGTATTCGTTCTGGCCACGAGCAAGCTCGTTTAAGTGCGATGCCTGGCTTTGGCAAAGACGGCCTTTTGAGTGCTGACCAAGTTGGTGGATTGACCGAATATGTTATGACTTTGTCAAAACTTGACGGTGCTGATGCTGCAAAAGCTGCAGGTGCTGCTACATTGTTCCAAGAACAATGCGCAAGCTGCCACAAAGCTGATGGAACCGGTGACCCACTTCAAGGTGCGCCTAACCTTACAGATAAAGAATATTTGTATGGTGGTACACGTGAAGCGATTCACAATCAAATCCATAATGGTAATGGAAACGTAATGCCTGCTTGGAGCGGCAAACTTTCACCGGAAACCATTGCTGCAATGACTGTTTATGTTCACTCTTTGGGTGGCGGCAAATAATTTCGAATTGCTAAATACGAATTTAGGAAGGGCGGCGATTGATTTCGTCGCCTTTTCTAATTGCGTCAAACTGTCCATTTGCTATATATTCAAGATAGCTTATAAGCGCGCTAGATTGGAATAATTATGTCGGAAAAAAAGCAAGATTCGCAACAATATGAACAAAGCGACGCGGAAATCGCAAAAACCCAGGCCGCCGATGGGGTCATGCGTTATGATGTAAAAGCCGTAAATTCGGCGGCAGAACGCCAAATGTATAATGCGCGCCAACAAATCTACCCGAAGATTATTCACGGCAAATGGCGCACCATAAAATGGTTGGCCTTAGTCGCCCTTTTAGCGGTCTATTACATTGCGCCACTTTTGCGTTGGCCGCGCGTTGGTTCGGCATCCGATCAATTTGTATTAGCGGATTTTGAGGGTCGCAGATTCTATTTCGGGCCAATCGAAATTTGGCCACAAGAAGTTTATTACATAACTGGTCTATTGGTTTTGGCAGGTGTCGGTCTTTTCCTTGCGACATCTTTATTCGGGCGGATTTGGTGCGGTTATGCCTGTCCACAAACGGTTTGGACTGATTTATTCATTTATGTCGAACGCCTTTTTGAGGGTGACAGAAACCAAAGAATAAGACTTGATAAAGCACCATGGTCATTTGACAAAGCCTGGCGCAAAATCGGCAAGCATATTGTTTGGCTTTTGATTTCATTATTCACCGGCGGTTGGTTCGTAATGTATTTCAATGACGCCTATGAAGTTTTGGGCGGATTTTTGACCGGAAAAGCGCCGCTTTCTTCTTATGTCTTCGCTCTGTCCCTCACTGCAACCACTTATTTGCTTGCGGGCACATCGCGTGAACAGGTTTGCACATTCATGTGCCCGTGGCCGCGTATTCAGGCGGCAATGATTGACCATAATGCAATGTCGGTGACCTATCGCTATGATCGCGGTGAGCCGCGTGGACCGCATAAAAAAGGCCAATCATGGGAAGGGCGCGGCGATTGTGTTGATTGCCGTCAATGCGTTGCAGTTTGCCCGGCAGGTATTGATATTCGTGATGGTTTTCAAATCGAATGTATCAATTGCGGCCTTTGTATTGATGCATGTGATGAAATCATGGTCAAATTGGGTCGCCCGAAATCGCTAGTGGCTTTCGATACCGAAGATAATATCAAACGTCGCCAACAAGGCTTGGGCAATAAATTCAAATTTATTCGCGGTCGGACAATTTTTTATGGCGTAATCTTCTTCGCCGTAAGCGCTTTGATGGCCTATGGCCTTTTAAGTCGCAAGACTATGGATGTGAATGTAATTCGCGACCGTGCACCATTGTTTGTTACCCTTGACGACGGCAATATTCGCAATGCTTACACAATCAAGGTCCTAAATATGGCGGGTAAGACACGCCATGTCACAATCGAAATCGATGGTATTAATGGCGGCGTTCTAAGTTCTGAAACCGGAACAATTAAGGATAATAAATTAATCCTTCAAACCGAACCGAACAAAGTTTCGCAATCGCGTGTTTTTGTGGTTGCCGATCCTGCTAAACAGAAAGCAAAATCGATTAAAGTGCGGGTTATTGTGAATGATTCTGAAAAGAATCAGAAAGCAATTCAAAAGTCGGTCTTTATTACCGGTATGGAATAGGTTAATCTCAATCCATGGAACAAACTAAGAAAACTCAAAAACCTTGGACAGGTTGGCATGTGCTTTTTGTGCTATTGGCAATGTTCGGGGTAATCATTTCGGTAAATGTCTTTTTTGCCTATAAAGCGATTACAACCGCGCCCGGTGAATATGGCCATGCCTATGTTGAAGGTTTGAAATTCAATGAAAAGATTGACGCACGCCACAAGCAATCGGCTTTGGGTTGGCAAATGGAATTGGGAATGCAGAGGGGTGCGGGCGGCGACGCTTTATTCATTGCCAGCCTTACCGACAAAGATAAAAAGCCTGTAACAGGCGCAAATATGACCGGAATGGTCGGTCGCACTGTCGATAATAAAGAAGACATGCAACTTGCATTCAATGAAACTAAGCCTGGCGAATACACAGCCCATGTTCAAAAACTTGGCCCCGGAAAGTGGGATTTTAAAGCCAAAGCCGTAAAACAGGGTGCGCCTGATTTTGAAACGGAGACTATGCTATCAATACGCTAGAAATAGATCGGGGCTGCCCTTCAGGGCTTGAAATCGCGGCGCCAATGTCAAATGCCGCCGATCCACGCGCTTTTGTGAAATCCCGCGATGGTGGTTTTGTTTTGGAACTTTTGGTGCGCGGCGCTAAATGCGCCAATTGCTTAGGGAAAATCGAAAAAGGTGTCGCCGCAATTGAGGGAATTGATGAGGCACGCCTTAATCTTTCGACCGGAAGATTTGTGGCGAAATGGCATGATGAAAAATTAGATTCGCGTTCGATTGTTCAAAAAATTGTGGATTTAGGTTATGGCGCAATGCCATTCGCGCCCGAAATCGCCAATGCCCAAAAAGACCGCGAATCGCGCGAATTATTATATGCTATGACGGTCGCGGGTGCGGCAACTATGTTCGTTATGATGCTTACCGAACCGGTTTGGTGGGCGCATAAATATGGCGAAATGGGCGATGGTACGCGCACATTCCTTCATTGGTTGGCTGCTGCAATCGCAATTCCGGCCGGTTGGTATTCGGGCATGCCGTTTTTCAAAAATGCTTGGAACACTTTAAAAAAGGGCCATGCCAATATGGATGTGCCGATTTCGATTGCCATTCTTCTGACTGCGGCTTTAAGCCTTTATTCAACCGTAAATCGCGGGCAGCACGCGTTTTTTGATGCAATTGTGATGCTCGAATTCTTTTTGCTAATCGGGCGCTATCTTGACCATAATTTACGCCAAAAATCGCGCATTGCGGCACAAGAATTATTGGCGCTTCAGGCCGTTACAGCGCAAAGGCTAAATAAAGACGGCACAAGCACTTCGGTTGCGGTTTCAAACATAAATTTGGGCGACGAATTAGTAATTTTACCGGGGGATAGATTTCCAATCGATGGCGAAATCACCGAAGGCGCATCGCAAGGCGATTTTTCAATGATAACCGGCGAAACAATTCCCGTGCAAATCGGCGTGGGGCAGGCAATTCGCGCGGGTGTATTGAATATTTCCGGCAAAGTGATTATGCGCGCCACAAAATTATCCGACGATAGTTTCCTAAACGAAATTGCGCGTTTGGTCGAAACCGGCGAGCAATCAAAAAGCAAATATGTGCGTCTTGCCGATAAAGCTGCGTCTTTATATGTGCCGATTGTTCATGGTGCGGCGCTTTTGACCTTTATTGGGTGGTTAATAATCGGTGCGGGTTTTGAAAAAGCGATTTGGAATGCTTGTGCAGTTTTGATTATAACTTGTCCTTGCGCATTGGGTCTTGCCGTACCTGCGGTGCAGGTTGTGGCATCCGGACGTCTTTTTAAAGCAGGGATTTTGGTTAAATCTGGCGATGCTTTGGAACGTGTGGCACAGGCGACAAATATTGTTTTTGACAAAACCGGGGTTTTAACTTTGGGGCAACCCAATATCAAAAACATTGATGAAATCACGCCATCGGTTTTGCAAAATGCGGCGATTTTGGCGCGCGCTTCACGTCACCCACTTGCACGCGCAATTGCACGCCTCGCAGGCCCTGGTTCGGCTGCTAAGGATGTCACAGAACATGCGGGACTCGGTGTCGAAGGCTTGATTGATGGCGCGCCTGCACGAATGGGTCGCGCCGAATGGGTTGGTGTCGAAACTAATGAAGAAAGCGACACCGAATTATGGTTCAAACACGCCAATAATGCACCGCAAAGATTTGTCTTTGAGGATACTTTGCGCAAAGATACGGTGAAAACCGTCAAAGCCCTAAGAGAGCTTGGCTACGAAATCGAAATCCTTTCGGGCGATAGAAAATCTGCGGTTGAATACGTGGCACAAGAAACGGGAATTGAAAAATTCGCCTTTGCCCAATCGCCATTTGATAAAGCCAAACGCCTTGATGAATTAAAAGCACAGGGGAAAATGGCGATTATGGTTGGTGACGGCCTTAATGATGCCCCAAGCCTTGCCAAAGCCCATGCCTCAATCGCGCCGGGTGCGGCTGCGGATGCGTCCCAATCAGCCGCAGATATGGTTTTCCAAGGCCAAGAATTAGGCGCGATTTTGGAAGCGATAAGAATTTCAAAACTCGCAAAACAAAGGGTCTTGGAGAATTTTTGGTTCTCGGCACTTTATAATTTAATCACTGTTCCAATTGCCATTATCGGTCTGGTAACGCCACAAATTGCCGCAATTGCAATGTCGTCATCTTCGATTATTGTAAGTCTTAATGCATTGCGTCTTGTTAAATTGAAGAAATAAAATGGAATCTATTCTTTACCTTATTCCGATTGCATTTTTCGTCGCGGCCCTTGCCCTTGCGGCCTTTATTTGGACGGTGAAATCAAAGCAATATGACGACCCCGATGGGGCGGCAAACCGCATTCTTATTGAGGATGATGATAAGCCTTTATGACGGCTTTTCGACAATCAATTCCTTATATGCCTGCCACGCAACATGGCCCAGCCATGGGAAGACCACAATCATTGGAATGAATAAGACCATTGCCGAAAGCGCAATACTAATAAGAATAACAAAACCCCAAGACGCCATTTGCAACGGATTCTTGAAAACGCTCATAACTGAAAATGCCATTGCACTTAATGCGTCAATATCTTTGTCAAAAGTCAGCGGTAATGAAATTGCGGCAATGGAAAAACAAATGGTCGCCAAAACTCCGCCAACTGCCGTGCCGATTACCAACATAGTCAGGCCGCGCGAGGTTTGAAAGACAAGGCGAAGAAACTTAGCTTCATCCATCGCTGTTCCCATTCCGACCGCCATGGACCAAATCAAATGCGCGAAAATAAGCCAAACCACCACGACAAAAAACAACGAGAAACCAATAAATCCCAATTGCGATTTGGAATTGGGCGCCATATCAATTTTGCGAAATTTATTTGCCGAACCATTCTTATCGACTTCACGACTTATAGCATAAATAAAGGTCGCAATAATCGGCCCAATCAGGATAAAGCCACCATAAGCCGCGGGAATTAATGTCGGAAATTTGATTGTATAAAGAAACAGAATCAAAGCCCATGAAAGGCCGACAACATAGGTACCAATAATAAAACTAGGGCGGACACTATTCTTAAATGTCGCCCAACCGCGCGCCAACCAACCCCAATGGGCGTCCTTTGGTAATGTCGCGACCATTAAACGATTTGCGATATAATCCTTTGACATTTTGCCCCCGTCAATGGAAAATCAATCAATCAAATCGCGATATGCTTGCCATGTGGTGTGACCTAACCATGGGAAGGCGACAATCATTGGCAAAAATGCGAATGGCGCGGAAAGTGCCACCACGACGCCAATCACAAATGCCCAAGAAAGCATTGTAGTTGGGTTTTTAATCACCGCTTGGGCCGAAATCGCCATTGCGCTTAATGCGTCTATATCGCGCTCATAAGCCAAAGGAATTGAAATTGCCGAAATCGCATAACCAATCAATGCCAAAGTGCCGCCTACACCTGTTCCCAAAACCGCCATCATAAGCCCGCGTGGTGTTGAAAGGACATATCTGATAAAATCACTTTCATTCATTGGTGCGCCAATGCCGACCGACAAAGCGTAAATCAAAAGCGCCATAAGTACCCAAATCATCACAATCACTAAAAGCGTAAAGCCGATGAAGCCAACTTGGGAAGGGGAAGTGGGGCTAAGATTGACAGTGCGCAATTTGCGCACTTTACCGTCATCTTCTTGTTTGCGACTTATGGCATAAATCAAGGTCGCAATCACAGGCCCAACTAAAGCAAATGCGCCATAGGCCGCCGGAATAAATACCCCAAGGTTTGCTTTATAGAGAATGAAAACCAGAAGACCGGAAAATACAACAACGCCTGCACCGATTTTCAAACTTGGTGCACGGCTCTTCGTGAAGGTTTCCCAACCGCGAGACATCCAGCCCCAATGGGAGTCGCGCGCAACTTGCTTTACATCGATTGCCGCATTGACATTTTTATTGATTGCCAATTCCATAATCTCCTCTTTCGCCCGGTATAAAATGCTTTGTTTTTGCAATAGGCGCATTAGTTGCACCGCACTGTCAAGTATTTTTGCAATGGTTTATGCAAAATTCTGCTATAATAATGCAATTCAATCGCAGTGGCTTCAAAAAAAAATTAACAATCTTAGGGCAGAATGTTACCCAAGGATAATGATATGTGGTCACAAACTTTTTCAAATGCAGAAGAATTATTGAGTAATGATTTCGGCGACAGGGCGTGCCCGCCAAATCTTATATTGCTTTTTGGTCCGACAGACGAAATTTCAAATTGTGAAATTCCGCAAAAATTGCAGGAGAAATTTCCAAATGCAATCGTGACCGGTTGTTCTGCCGGAACCTCGTTTTCAAATAATTCTATGCTCGACAAAGGTTGTGTCGGAATTGCGATCGGCTTTGAAAGCACGAAATTGGAAATGGCCACCGAGACTATCACTTCGCCAAATGACAGTTTTAATGTCGGTGCGCGCTTAGGCCTTAGATTGAAAGAACCTGACTTAGCGGGCGTTTATGTCATTTCTGATGGATTGAATGTCAATGGCTCCGACATCGTGGGCGGTATTTTGTCCGTCCTTGGTGGTCGAATTCCGGTCAGTGGCGGTTTAGCAGGCGATGGCGCAAGATTTACCAAGACTTTGATAATTGAAAAAGGCAAGGCGGTCGAAAACCGCGTGATTGCAATTGGTTTTTATGGCAATAATCTAAGAATTGCTTATGGTTCTGATGGTGGCTGGGAAGATTTTGGCGATACTTGGACGATTACCAAATCCAATGCCAATATTATGACTGAATTAAGCGGTAAATCGGCATTCGCGACTTATGCTGCACAAATGGGTGAAGAAAGTAAAAACCTTCCTGCGTCCGGCCTTTTGTTTCCTTTAAGGATTTGGCATCCATCTTATCCTGAGCATGATATTGTTCGCACCCTGCTTGCCTGTGACGAAAAAGAAGGCTCATTGACTTTTGCCGGGGACGTTCCTCAAGGTTGGAATGCGCGTCTAATGCGTGCCACCAATAATATGTTGGTAAATGGCGCAGCACAAAGTGCGCAAAAAGCGATTGAGGCCTTCAAAGAAATTAGTGATGGTCACGAACCAGTTATCGCATTGGGCGTTTCTTGCGTTGGGCGGCGACTTTTGATGGGCGATGAAACCTCGCGCGAAATTTCCAAAGTCAAAGAATTATTGCCGGATTCACAATTAATAGGCTTCCATTCGTATGGTGAAATCGCACCTCATAAAAAGACGCGTCTTTGTAGTTTGCACAATCAGACAATGACTTTGACATTAATGGCAGAAATTTGATTGCGCCGCATAAGATTTGTTTAACAAATCGTGCGAATCTTAGCCAATAGGTGAAATATGCTTTTGGCTTTGTCTTTATTTTTGGGAATGAATGGCGGCGAAAATCCGCATATTCCGCCGTTTCCGCAAACTGAATTAAAGCAAACGGTCGGAACACCTGTCATTTTCCCAAAAACAGATGTTGCGCCAAATGCAAAGCCACATTCCCCCGCGCCAGTGACTTTGAGTGCACAAGTTCTGCAAAATCAAACAAAACAATTGTTCGAAACCTTAAAAGGTGAATGGGACAATGAGTTGCAGGTATTTTTTGAACCTGAATTAGATACGCCAAAAGAAAAATCCCATAATCGTTTTCACATTGTCCTAAGTTCTATTGAAAGCAAAGAATTTGGCGATTTTGCATTATTAATTGAATATTTTGAAGGTTCAGAACACGGCAATGTTTTGCGATCGCGCATTTGGGGTCTAAGTCCTGATTATCAAAGCGGTAAAATCAATATTACCCAATTCGAACCAAAAGCAGGCGCAAATTATACAACGCCAAAAGTTTCGGAATTCACGGCCTTGGAAGGCTGCAATATTGTTTTCGAACCTAATGCAGCTGGCTTTACCGGCGCCATAAATGCGCAAACTTGTAAAATCCAAACCAAAAAAGGCGAAATTTTGAATTTGGGTGAAACGCATTCGATAGCAGCTAAGAATTGGCATATTTCTGATATTGCGAAAAACGAAAAAGGCGAAAAAGTTTTCGGCAATTATGATCACGGCCCAAACCAATACAAAAAGGCAAATATTTTCACTTGTTGGGCATCGGGTTTTGACGGCAAGGAATATAAAACCAAATCCGACTTCAAAATCCATGATCAAGGTGGCCATGCAAATGTCAAATTGGGGACAAAAAATATTCGTCTAAGATTGCGCGACGTTGTTTGGCCCTTGGGCAATAATCGCCCGTCTTTGACGCTTTATTTATTGCTTGGCAAAGACGATTATTCGGACATTTATTCATGGACCGATTCTGATGCAAACCGCATCGCCCTCGCGTTTGGCGATTATCAGGCAAGCTGCACGCGTGACTGAGAATAACAAATATATAGGCGGCGCAGTGGTTCGCGGTTTTGCGGGCGAAAATGAATGGGAATTTGAAATCAATGAAGTGACCTCACAAGCAAGGGTCTATAAACAAGAATTGCATAAATTCTTTCGCACCTATATGCCGCTTAGACCGAAATGGGGTGATTTTGAAATTGATATTTCGATTTATCTTAATCCAGAATATCCAAAAATTGACGTCGATAATGTTGCAAAAGCGGTTCTTGATGGGATTAAGGGCCATGTCTTTCACGATGATAGTCAGATAATGAGACTTTTGGTCGAAAAATCACCATCAGAGGCCGAAAAATTACGTATCATTGTGAGAAAAAGGCCGCCAAATTCAATTTGGGACAGGGAGTAATGTTGAATCTGTCCCAAAATAAACCGTATCTTTAACTTTTTGCCGTAAAACACCCAATAATTAATAAGTGTCCAAAAATGGCGCAAAACAAAATTGCTGAAACTCGGCAAATGGTGGTGTGAATGACAAAGACTATTTTAATCGTCGATGACGATCCGGCGCAACGTCGCTTGCTTCAAGCAGCGGTCGAAAGACAAGGCTTTGCCACAAGAATGGCAGAAGACGGCGAACAAGCAATTGCTCAAGCCAATGATGCCGCAGTCGATGTTGTCTTGCTAGACCTAATTATGCCGGGTGTAAGTGGCATGGAGGCTTTAGCCCAAATCCGCCAAAAACGCGAAGATTTGCCCGTCGTCGTTCTGACTGCTTCAGGTGGCATCGATACTGTGGTTAAAGCCATGCAGGGCGGGGCGAACGACTTTTTTGTTAAACCCGCATCACCCGAACGGGTTTTAGTTTCAATCCGAAACGCCCTTAAAATGGGTGAACTCACTAATGAAGTGCGCCGCCTTAAAAAACGTGCATCAGGCTCAATGACTTTTGCTGATATGATTGCGGGCGCTGTTAGCATGAAACAAGTCATTCGTCTTGGTCAAAAAGCGGCCTCAACCAATATTCCGGTTTTGATTTTGGGTGAATCCGGTGTTGGTAAAGAGGTTATTGCTCGTTCAATTCATGGCGAATCCGAGCGCGCCCACCGCCCGATTATTACTGTCAATTGCGGTGCGATTCCTGAAAACCTGGTCGAATCCATTCTATTCGGTCACGAAAAAGGTTCATTTACCGGCGCGAATGAACGCCATATGGGTAAATTCCAAGAGGCGGACGGCGGCACTTTATTCCTTGATGAAGTCGGCGAATTGCCGTTGGAAATGCAAGTCAAATTATTGCGCGCACTTCAAGAATCCGAAGTTGATCCAATCGGTTCAAAACGCCCGATTAAGGTTGATGTAAGAATTGTTGCCGCCACTAATAAGGATTTGGCGCGTTTGGTGCAAGAAGGGCGTTTCCGCGAAGACCTATTCTATCGCTTGAATGTTTTCCCGATTGATGCCCCGACTTTGCGGGAACGCAAAGAAGATATTCCGGCCTTGTCAAAACATTTCATTTCGCGCTTTAATGCCGACATGGGTAAAAAAGTTTTGGGCGTTGCACCAAATGCCCAAGCACTGTTGCAGGCCTTCGATTGGCCCGGCAATGTGCGCCAATTGGAAAATACGCTATATCGTGCAATGGTTTTGTCAGATGGTGATTTCCTTACCAATGAAGATTTCCCGCAATTGGTTTCGGCAATGCCGGATTTGAAACCTGCAAATTCGTTTGAAATGGAATTCAAAGAAATCGCCAATGCGCCCCTTCCAATGCCAATGCCGATGGTGGCGGCAAATGGTGAAACAGCGCAACAAATTCCGATTTTTGATCCAGGTGGCCATTTGCGCAAACTTGAACAAATCGAACGCGATTTGATCGAATATGCAATTGATTTATATTCAGGCCACATGACCGAAATTGCGCGTCGTTTAGGGATTGGTCGCTCGACCCTATATCGCAAATTAAAAGAATATGATTTGGAAGAACACCTGTTAAAAGTCGGTGCGAATTGATTTTTCGATTGCTTTCGTTAGGTCGCGCGACATTTGTTTTAATGTCGGCAAATCATATTCTCTGATAGCGAATTCTTGGAGATAGGAATCGAGTTTCGAGGCGGCATTTGATATGGTTGCAAACCCTAGGGTCGCGCCATTGCCGGCCAAAGTGTGTATCAATATTTTCATTTGATCGAAATTTATGGAATCGTGTGGAAATTCTTCTATTTGATCAATAAAATTCAAAATCTCACAACGCGATATTGCAAGTTTCGCTTTATATTTGATTCTAAGTTTTGTTATTTCGGCTTCGAATTCATCCGATTTCATTCGGAAGTCAGAAATGCTTGCCGCTCTATTTTTCCCCATTCCTTTTTTCCTTGTAAATACTGGATGAAACCCATTAATCGCCAGACCCCGCATAATTGCCGATAACCAAAGTTCTCAAGTAAAGAAATTCCGAAAAGAATAAAAAGATCTGAAATCTTGGGGAATCTACGAAACCGCATTTCTTCAAGCACTATTGCACCCGCAGAATGCAGCACGCCAAAAGCAGCGGAGATTGCAAAATATGCAAGATAATATTTGATGCTAAGTATTCCAAAAATAGCGGCAATAGGGGTTATTAAATGGCCCAAAAACTCAGTTAATGGCGTAAGCACGTCGCTAACCAGGCTTTCAAAACTTGATATTGTACCTGTACGCCCATATTTTGGATTAAGCATTAATCTTGAATTTTGCCCCAACGCCTCTAATGCGCCTTTTTGCCATCTTATTCTTTGATTACGAAGGCTAGAGAGATTTTCGGGGGTTTGCGTCCAACAAATTGCCTCGGGGCAATAAACCATAGTTTTGTCATTAATTCCTTTGTCGCCTAAATAACGGTGAATGCGAAGGCACAATTCATAATCTTCGCCGACAGTGTTGCGCGAATAGCCGCCGACATTCACAATAATATCACGCGAAAATAATCCGAATGCACCGGAAATAAGCGACAAAGCGCCTGCTGTACTCATAGCAGTGCGCGCAATATGGAAAGTTCTTAGATATTCAACGGTTTGAAATAATGGCAAAAGGGTTTTAGGGAGGCCAATTTCAGATATTTCATTACCCTTAATCTTGCAGCCATTTGCAACTCTAATCGCGCCACCAATCGCAACAATCTGCTTGGGTGAGTTAATAAATGCTTTTGACGCGCGCAATAATGCGTCTTTATCGAGAATTGAATCGGCGTCAATGACGCAAATATATTCGCCTTTCGCAATATTAACGCCGGCATTCAATGCATCAGCTTTGCCGCCGTTTTCCTTATCAATAAGCGTCAAATTGCTAAATGAGCGCGAACGATAAATTTCTTTGATTTGTCTATGATGCAAAGAATTTGCAAAAGAAACCCCAAGTTCGGGCTTTTCAATTGGTGTTAAATCAAATTCTTCACGCAATAATTGAGAAGTCGCATCGATGGACCCGTCATTTATTACAATCAATTCAAAGTCTGGATATTCATTGGCGAGCAATGCCCCAACACTCGAAAGAATGGTTTTTTCTTCATTGAACGCTGGAACTAATATTGAAATTGACGGTGCAAATTCGGCATAATGAAGCCATTGCTCCTTGGTTTCATTTATAGGCGGTAAGCAATAATATTCGCCATAGGCGACAAATAATTGCAATGTCGCAAAAACCCC
This sequence comes from Hyphomonadaceae bacterium, assembly GCA_041917055.1. Lineage (GTDB taxonomy): Bacteria > Pseudomonadota > Alphaproteobacteria > Caulobacterales > Aquidulcibacteraceae > Pseudaquidulcibacter. The sequence goes on along the minus strand of JAYRYJ010000003.1, from coordinate 164,708 downwards.
ATGCATTATGCCAGAGAAAATTATCAAAAGCGCGATGGCCTCGATAATTAGGGCAAAATCGATACTCATGCAGCCTTCACCACAAAAGGTTTTGAAGTTTTGGCGGAAATCGGTTTTGCGCCATAGCGAATAGCACGTGGATCTGGAAATTCGCCAATTCCGGCCAATATTTTGGTTGCTTGCATTGCGGCACGGTGGACGCGAAAATCGGAATCATTAATCAATGCCATTACTGAATCCAATAATTCAAAGGCATAGATAGATGCGGCGGTTTTGCAACACGCTTCGCGCAATTCCCAATGTGGCGAGTTTGAAAAACGCGCAAATGCTATTGAAAGCAAACGTGGCGAACTGATGATATTAATCATTGTTCGAATATAAGGCTTTGGCAAATTGTCAGTATTGATAAGTTTCTCGACGATTGAATTTGCGCGTGCGGGATCGCGATTTGCGACTTCATCCAAAGCCCAAGTCTTGGTCATATCATCACAATTCGAGCGCAATATTATTTTTCTTAAATTGTGAATGCCGATTATTTCAGACCGTTTGAATAAGCTTTTGATGGCAACATTTGGGGTTGGGCTTGCAAGTGATATCCATCGGGACCATTCTTCAAAACTAGGTCTTTTATAAGAATGAACCAAAGATAATATTGCTTCGACCCGAACTCTTTGGCTTAAATCAGTCTTTGCGACTTCTATCAAAGCATCAGCGCGATTTCGAAAAAAGCGTAATGCTTGGCACGCCATAATCCTATCTTCTTCATTTTTGGATTTGGAAAGTTTTATCAAGGTTTTTTCTAATTTTAGCTTTGAGCAATAAGCGACTAATTCTCTGGAGCTTTTTTCATCATCCAAGAATGCCACCATATTTGCGAAAACTTTAGCTAGAATCATTGAATTATTGATTCCTAATTGCTCAAAGCGCCCTTCATTTTCGAATATCATTGAATTGACAATCAATTCGTCAGTAAGTTTCGCTTTTTGCAAATTGATAGATTTTTCGCGATGTGTAAGAATTTTGCGCTTAATGCCAACATAAATTACTATGAAATAGGCAACCAGAATCAATGATAGTCCAAGTCCCATTAAGAATTGGGCGCTATAATCACTCATAGGCTTAAACCAATTGCCAAGCCAAGGCCGTTTAAGGTCGGCAAACCTTCTCTCGCCAGAGTTTGATAATTAAGGCGAATATCAAATTTTTCGGTAAGTTTTATGTGAAGTCCGGCTGAATATTCGGCGGTTTTCATATAATCTTGCGCATAGGTTTCAAAATATCGCCCGCCGCCTATTGATGCAATAATCTTATCAGAAACCGGTAGGCTTAATCGCGCAGAAAAAGAAAGCGGAAGCGCTTTATCATATGCAAAAACTTGCGCAATAGAACCGTTTATCCAACCAGGAAAGTGCTTAGGGTAGATTTCGCCCTGAATACCAATTTTTGCAAGATCCGTTAATTGATATTTTGCGTATCCAATCGAAGCACCCAAGATTACACTGCCAAAAGTGTCAGATTCGGTTTTTAATAGACGTGAATATTCAAAATTTGCCGAAAATTTTGCCGAAAATTCCGGGTCTGCCGCTGTTTCCATAACCAAAGAAAAACTGTCCGTTTCATTTGCTTTTTGGTTGAAATCTAATGAGAGACTTGTGTCCGTTTTTGAATATCTGGTTTTTTTGTCAATTCGGGCAAAAATGCTTCCTCCGCAGTTTTCATTTTTGGAAAAAAATCCAATGCTTTGCGTGTGCCAATCATTATTATTTAGATTGGCGCCCAATTGATTATAACCGGTCTCAAAGCCAAATCTTGCTAATTTGTCTGAACATTGTGCGCCAAAGGAAGGAGTTGCCACAAACAAAGACGCAATAATAAAGCCTATTATGCGCTCCATTTGACCTTGCTCCTGCTGACAATTCGGGCAATTCTTGATTTTAATTCGCCGAAATGAAAGGGCTTAACGATATAATCATCAACACCAGCCTCAAATGCGCTTATTTTGTCGTCGCCACTTTTCCGCGCGGTAAGCATTATTATTGGTAAATCTTGCAATGAAGCGCTTGACCTAATAAATTCAACAACACTTGTACCATTTCCATGTGGCATCATAGAGTCTAGAATCAATATATCTGGCGGGTTTTGCTTTATTAATTCTATCGTTTCATTTCCGCTTGTGGCCTCGGATACTAGATACCCGGATGCTGACAAGTGTAGCGAAAGATATCTTAGAAGTAATTGATCGTCATCGGCGACTAGGACTTTTGTCATTATAATTCTCGTCTGTTTTTCGACGATTAGGGATACAAGGTTACCGATTTATTAAAATTGCGACAGTAAAATTAACCAAAACGCGAGAATACTGGTTTTCTCTTTGTATTTATTGAATAATTTTTTTCGGAATTATTTCTGATTATTTATTATTACCTATGTGCTTTTTAGCAAGGGGGTTGCCACCGTAACAAATCGCACAAAATATTGTGATTGAAATATAAAACCCCTAGTTACGGAGAAGTAACTAAAAAAATTATCGAGCGAATATTGGTTTAAATTTAGGTGTCAACCGCTTAATCTTGCTAATGCTTGTTTATACATATTGATTTTTGCGGCGTCGGCGGCGCTGATTTGTGGGGCAGGGGTTCCGGTCGCTGATGGCTTTAGAACTCCCATATCGGTTTTATAAGCCAATCGCACCCGCCGCATCATTCCTTCTAAGGCGGTAGTTGCGTCTTTGGCATGAAGTTTTGTATCAATCGAATAATCGGTTTTGAACTCAATTGCCGCAATCTCTTTGGAATTTATTCCGGTTTTCGGTGCGGGGCTTTTCTTTAGATCTTTTCCGGTCACAAGTTTGCGCGCGACGCCCTCATTAAGACCTAATTCGTCTAGTGCCGAGACTTTAATGTCACTGGCAATGATTTCGATGCGATGGCGCAATTTCGGATCAAGAACGATTTTTTGCGAAAGTCCGGTTGATTTGACCTTCGCAGTTCCCGCCGCCGTGCCGATTAAAGAGCTAAGTTTTGATGCCAATTGGCTTAGTGTCATTGTGTCAGTGATTTTTATTGTTTCAATTTTCTTGTCATCGACTTTGATTTTGAAACTATCCCCTGCTTTGACGCCTGCAAGATCGACGAGGCGATTAGAACCTTCTTGGTTCCATGCATTCTGGCCAATATTAAGCAAATCAATTCCGCTGCCCGACGCATTAGACGGACTATCGGAAATAACTTTCCGCAATTGCATATTATCAAGGAATGGGCCATGATAATCGTTTCCGATGGCGGTTTCGCGAATTTCTATTACGTCATTCCCGCCCGTTCCAATAAGGTCAAACCTGCTTGAATTCCATTTTCCATCGGGCGTCGCAGTTATTGTCCCCATCACTTTACCATTCCACACAACTTCCATTGTGTTCGACACATCGATTGGGGTAACGGCGCCGCCAGAATTATCTAAGTTTCGTATGGCATGGGAAAAATCGAATTGATACAAAGCGCCCGCTTCGGTAACGACTGTTTGTCTTATCGCATCGACGGCATTTGCGTGATCCAATTCAATGAAATGTCCATTGGCAAATTGCGGCCCACCCATCTCATAACCTTGGGACCAAACTTCGGCATAGCCATTATTTGATTGCCAAGCTGTCGAAGTCGGAACTAAGGGCGAAAAAATATTAACCGCCAAATTTTCAAATCCGCCGTCGCTTATTAAATTTGCGCCATATTTGCGCGTAGGCGCATCCGTGTTTGGCATAAGTTGGTCAAGGTTTTGAATTTCCTGCAATTTGACATTATCAATTAATGCGCCGCCGGATTCATTTTCGGACGCCAATTCGCGCAATTGTAATTGGTCCATTCCACCTGTGCCGGTAACACTGACGGTGATATTGCGCCAGATGCCGTCATTTGTGTCCGGATAGGCTAAGCCGACGATTTGCCCATTCCATAATACTTCCACGCCTGAAGTATTGAAAGCGACATTATTATAATGGCTGATATCGAATGATAATTGATAATTTTTGCCTGCCTCGGTTTGCACGCTTTGCACTAATGCGTCCGCCTGCGAACCTGGTTGACCGTCTAATTCAACAATCACATTGCCATCGGTTCCGATTTGTGCACCATTTTTGCCCCTGATTAAATCAGAGCCGCCTGAAAATTGAGTAGCAGTCGGATTGGTCCAATTGGCGAGATCACCCATTTGCCCGCGCACCTCGGTGCCCGTCATGTTAGAGCTATTATTGAACCAATTGGTAACGCCGTTTGTGTTTTCAAACGAACCATTTTGAACTAAATTCGCGCCTAATTGAGGAACGAATGCAGTTTGTTCGATCGCTTCGGTTAGACGAATATTATCTACCCAAGTGCCGACATGGTCGTTTAAACCGCTTCCAGCTTTTTCACGAATTGTTAAAGTATCTGTCCCACCCGACCCAACCAAACTAATTTTATTGCCGCGCCAGACCGCCATATCAGTTGGAGCGAGCGTTTGTACAACTGCACCATTCCAAACAACTTCCATTTCACGAGTGGTGGCGTTATTATTTTCAGTGTGGCCCGCCCAGTCGAACTCCAAATTATATGTTTTTCCGACAATTGTTTGTATAGACTGAGAATATGCATCTATACCAAGGACCGCGTCGGTATCGAAAAAGCCTGACCGTGTATTGTCCACACTGTGCCATACCTCAGCAATGTCTGACGTAGTCCAAAAGTCAGTTGAACTTACTCCATTTAAAACATAATTCGGCGCAGAAACAGAATCGGTCCAAATTACAGCACTGTTTTGGTCAAACTCCGTGTTCTTGAGTAAATTACCGCCTGTCGCAGACGGTTCGCCAGTGCCTTGAGGCAATACAATTTCTTCGCCTGTGGTTTTGGCAAGACTAAGGCCGTATTGATAGGTGAAAGTGGCATTATTGAAAGTCTTTGAAACATTCAAATGCGAACTAAAGCCTTCTTTGGCAATTTCCCCATTTATGAAATCCGCGACATTGTTAAGAGTTCGCGGGGTTTCGCCCATTTTGCTTAAATCGATATTGATAGTCGCGGTCTTGGTGGCATTGGTCAAAGTAATGTCAAAGGGTGCGGCATTTTCGAATTGCGACACTTCCATATCGGCGCTTGAAACTTCGAAACTGTCACCTGACATAATTCCCGAAATCTGTTTTAAATCGCGGGTTTCCAATACATTATTTCTTAGCCCTTTGATTAAATCGGCATTTGAAAGCGACAGACCGGTCATATATTCGTCGATTTCCTTCATGCCTGCTTTGAAGCGCTTTTCATAATTTGCACGTTGCGAATCCGAAACTGTTGTTTTTGCGGCTTCTTTAGCGATGATATTCACTCGATTCATTGCTTTATGAAGAGCGAATAGTTTTTTTGCGTCGCTCTCTTTTGACATTTTCATGGCTTTTATTTTAACTGCATCATTGTCAAAAACTGATTTCGCCGCCATTACGCGCTTCAATTCAGCAGATTCATTTATTTTTGGGGCGCTGGGCGACCAAGGCGCATTTTTATCATATTGGGTTGTGGCATCGGACGGACGTGAGGGTGTAGATGGTGCAGAATATGACCGTGCACTATATATTGTATTGAACAATCCGCTCGTATCGACGATACTCATTTCGCCCCCGCCACATTCTTGGCGTGGTTTGAATATCACATTGCGGTTTCATTCCGGTTATTTGGAAGACGCGGATTTTATTAAAATTACGGGCTTTAATTTAATTCTCTATTGAGAATTATTGTTTTTTCGGCTCGTGTTTTGGAAAGACAACCGGAACGCCACCGTTTTGCGGTTTTTTGGGGTCCGCTTTGGGGGCATTTGCCATTTGCAAAGGTGGTAATGGCTTGTCTTTCGGCATTCCCGCTAAAATGAATTGGATTGCGCGTTTTAGGACATAATCATCCTCTTTTTTCCAATCTTTTGGTGCCATGTCTTTGGGCATGTGCGGCGCTTCACGCTTTGCGCCGGAATCATTGTTCAAAGCGTTCGGTAAATCTTCTTCAAAGCGGAACTCCGCTTTGCGGCGTTCAATATCCTCTTTGGTTAGAAAGAAACCAGATACTTCATAATCAGGAACAATGCCCGACCCTTGGATGGAACGACCGGACGGCGTGTAATATCTTTGCGTGGTCAAACGCAATGCACCGTCTTTACCATTTCCAACCGGCAGTATGGTCTGCACTGAACCTTTGCCAAAAGATGTCATGCCAAAAATAATGGCGCGCTTTTTGTCTTGTAATGCGCCAGCAACGATTTCAGAGGCCGATGCAGAACCTTCATTGACCAAAACCAGCATTGGCACGCCGGCAAATCTTTGCCCCGCAGTGCCATAATAGCGCTCAATATCGTCAGGGTTACGGCCACGCGTCGAGACAACTTCGCCGCGATCCATGAATAAATCTGTGACTTCTATCGCCTGGTCCAAAAGGCCGCCGCCATTATTGCGCAAATCAAGAATAATGCCTTTGACATTATTACCCAATTTAGATTGCACCTCATCAAGCGCCTTTTCGACTTCTTCGGAAGTATGTTCATTCACAAAAGTTGATATGCGGATATAGGCGATATCCTGTTCAATTTTCAATTTGACAGGGCGCAATTTAATAATTTCGCGCGTAATTTTCAAAACCTTGGTTTCTTCGCCGCGGACAATGGTTATTTCTACTGTCGTATTCGGTTTGCCACGCATTTTTTCGATGGAATCGTCTAATGGTTCGCCTACAATATTTTTGCCGTCGATGGCAATAATTCTATCACCCGCAATAATGCCGGCACGTTGCCCGGGGGAATCATCCATTGGCGAAATAACTTTTACAGCGCCGGCGTCAGAAGTGACCTCAAGGCCCAAACCACCATATTCGCCTTTGGTTGACTGTTGCATGTTTTTGAAATCATTCGGCGTCATAAAACTTGAATGCGGGTCAAGGGATTGCAACATTCCATTAATTGATGCCGCGATTAATTTGTCTTGTTCAGGTTCAACCACATAATCAGTTGTGACTTTGGCAAGGACATTGGCGAATATATCCAATTGTTTTAGAGTGTTTTGGCGTGTGGCATCGGTCAGGCTTGAAGTGTTGCGCGCCGATACCGACATTGCCGAACCAAGAAAAATCCCAAACCCGACAGAGCCAAGCACCATCGGAATAATCCAAACTTTGGAAAAGCGCGGCTTAGTTTTCTTCACTTCTTTAATCTCGCTATTCATCAAAAACTCCAATTAACCGCCATTCGCTTTATTCAGCCACATCATTGGGTCTAATGTAGCATCTTTATTGCGAATTTCCATATATAAATCGGGAACTATGCGCGTATCTTGCGACATTTCACCGATTGGCTCACCTGCCAAAACTTCCTGTCCGGCTTGAACAAAGGTTTCACCCAGACCTGCCAGAACAATGCGATAAGAATCGCCGACATTTATTATCAAAACCCTTCCATAAGCGCGAAAAGGTGCAGAAAATTCGATTTTTCCGTCATAGGGTGAAATAATCTGCGCGCTGTTTTGAGTTCGGATTTTAATACCGTTTGAATTTCCGCCTTCGGCGACTTTGTCACCAAATTTTTCAACCAATTGCCCATTCACTGGAAGCAAAATTCTGCCTTGGGCCTTTGCAAAACCGCGCGCCAAAGACGGTTCGGAAATTGCACCGCCCATTTTTGGAATTGCCGAACCAATTTTTTGAATCAAATCGCGAAGCCCCGACGCTTTTTGTGCAATTTGGGCAATAATATCGCGTTCCCTGTCGGCATCTTGTGATAATTGGGCGATGAATTTTTGACGCTCGGCAATAAGAATCGCGGTGGTTTTGCGCGAATTTAATAGGTTTTCAGTTGCAATCCTATATTCCTCATTACCCATTAATAAATCCTGCCGCACTTTCTTTAGATTGCCGATTTGCGTTGCAATATCGCGCGCTTTAGCATTCAATTGCGGCGCAATTATGCGCATTAAAATTGCGACCCTTGCTGCCTCGGTCGCATTTTTGGGCTGCACAGCTAATGGCGGCGGGCGGTTTTTTTCGATACCAATCAACGCGATAACAATGTTTTCCAGTGCGGTTTTTTTTGATTGGAAATCTTGAGTGGCTTGCTGTTCTGCAAGGCGGAGGTTTTTCAATCGCGATTCACTTTTTTCGGCATTTATTTCCGCGTTTTTTTGATTTTGCGCCGCCTCAACCAATTTTTGTTGCAGTGCCAGGATTTCATTATTGGCTTTGGTTTTAGTGGTTTCCAAAATTGTCACGCGATTTTCACGCGCGGCGCGCTCTTTTTCCAATTGTTGCAATTCTTTTGAATTATTTGATTGCGCCAAGGCAAGTTTTTGTTGCGGGGGCAAAACCATGGCAATGATTGCCGCGAATGTGGCCATCATGATTTGTTTATTAAATGGTTTTGCTTTGAATTTGGGCATTAGTCGCGATGGTAGGGTGAATTTCCTAAAATTGTAATAGCACGATAAATCTGCTCTGAAGCCATTAATCTGCATAATTTATGAGGCCAAGTTAATTTTGAGAAAGATAATAAAAAATCGGCCCTGTCGCGCAAAGAATCTGAATGTCCGTCGGCCCCGCCGATGAGAAAGCAAATTTCGCGGCGTCCGGTGTCTTTTTGCTTCTCAATCAAAGACGCAAATTCACGAGACGAAAGGTTTTTCCCACGTTCATCAAGCGCGATAACAAAGGCACTATCAGGGATTTCATGGAGAATTGCCGCCGATTCCAATTCTTTGGAATTGCCATTTTTCACTTCGATTTCGATTAAGCGAACTTCATTGATGCCCGATGGACGCCCTTGCGCTTTGGCGCGCGCCAAATAATCAAGGCTTAACGCCTGTTCGGGAATTTCTTTTTTGAATTTTGAAACTGCAAGCAGGCTAATTATCAATTTCGACCAGCCAAAACGGTTTTCGGTTCGGCCCAAATACGCTCAATGGCATAAAATTCCCGCACTTCAGGGCGGAAAAGGTGAACAACAATGTCGCCGGCATCAATAAGAACCCAATCGGAATTGGTTAGTCCCTCGACTTTTGCTTTTCCAAGGCCATTGTCTTTCAATTTGCCCAATAATCTGTCCGCCAATGCCGCAACATGGCGACCGGAACGACCCGATGCGATTATCATATCATCAGCCAGTGAGCTTTTGCCGCGTAAATCAATATATAAAATATCCTCGGCCTTATCTTCATCAAGACTTTTCATAAGTATATCTTTTAGATCAATTGGCGGGGATTTTTTGGCGCTCTTGCGCGGTGTTTTTGGTTTTTTCTCTTCAATCATTGTATCTGTTATGGGCAAAAATGGCCTCCTGAATTTTTACTCATATCACAGAAATACCGAAAATTAAACCAATTGCTGTAATTTTTGGCGAAACGAGTTTTACTTAATGTCAATAAATAGATTATCAAAAGGTGCCGCTATGTCATACAGTTCTAATAATTGATTGCTGTGAATTCATAACAAAGCCCAAGAGCCCTGACACATAGCTTCGAAACGCATTCGAAAATAGGCTAATCGAATTTTGAGATAATTCAATCCTCGCCTTTGCGGCTGAAAGTTTCGCAGACTCAATTTCCAAATCCGTGTCAAAAGCCTGTGAATTTGCATTTTCAATAATAGCATCCATTTTGTCAGAGAAAGCTTTGAGGCGATCCATTTTATCTACTGAACCAGCTATCCCGGGTACAGCTCTTTGAATAGAGCGCGCAATACCCGCACCCGACCCCGACATTTCGGTAGCGGCCTGGGTTAAATTGGCTTGACTAGCATTTAAAAAATCAGAATTGACGGTAATCACTGTGGGGGTATAGCCCGCCCCCGCCTGACCTGTTGTGATTACGCCCATCCACCATGCATCGACAATCGTTACATCTCCTAGCAAACTATCGGTGTTATACGGGTCAAATGCCCACTCGCCGCCATAACCAGTCATGGCAAGACTAGCAGAGCCATAGTTTTCCAGTGACATATTGCGGGCATTTATGAGTGCGGTTTGCTGGGCACCAAGTTCAGCCCATTCAAGCGCATATTTTTGGCGTTCAGAACTTCCAGCTTGCGTATTTGCCGCAAATGCAAGGATTTGTTGCGCCTTTCTTTGAAGAGTGAGACCTTCTTCAACTACAAACTGATTTAGCTCCGAATTTGCGGAAAATCTTTTCAATTCCGAACTACGCCACTCCCAAGTATTGCTTTCGTTGGTCATGGTAGTTTTGGTGATAAACCCTGCTCCATCGTCTTTTGCGGAGGAAACTTTTTGTCCTGTGGCAAGTCGGGCAGAGGACTTTTCTAGGTTTGCGCGCGCATGATTATGGCTTCTTACTGCCATAGCCGAAGCATTTGTTAATGCGCTCAGTCCAAATCCCATTTTACGCCTTTTGCGAGTTATTGCAATTTTTTTGCCAATCTATATTGTACCTCGCAGTAATGAAATTTTATCGAATTTTTTGGGTTTAATTTCTCTTAACAAGGGATTTGCAATTGGAATTATTTGCTAAACAATTTATTATGAACATATGAGTTCAAAAAGCATTCTCAGCGATCTTGATGCACGCGCGCGTGATATTTTTTCGCGCATTGTCGAAACTTATATCGAAACCGGTGAGCCTGTCGGCTCGCGCACTTTATCAATGAATGGGATTGATTTATCCCCGGCCACAATCCGCAATACTATGAGTGATTTGGCGGATTTAGGGCTTTTGAGCGCGCAACATATTTCAGCGGGTCGCGCGCCAACGCATTATGGTCTTAGGCTTTTTGTAGATGGCTTACTCGAAGTTTCGCAAATTTCGGAAACCGATAGAAGCATTATTGACAATAAAATTGATGCCAATGACGGCGATATTTCAAAAACCTTATCCGAAGTTTCAAGCTTTCTTTCAAATATCGCGGGCGGGGCAGGGCTGGTAACAACACCAAGTCAGGAAAGTGCGGTTTCGCATATTGAGTTTATTTTTGTTTCAATAAATCAAATCCTCGCGGTTTTAGTTTTCGAAGACGGGCGGGTTGAAAACCGTTTTATCAATGCGCCCGAGGGAATTACCCATTCGCAATTACAAGCATGCACCAATTATCTAAATCACCATTTGCGCGGCAAAACCCTTAGTGAAAGCCTTGATGACATAATAAGACAATTGCGAAATGAAGAAAGGGAATTGGATGCAATTGCCGCAAGATTAATTGCCGACGGTTTTGCGCAATGGTCCGGTTCTTCGCATTTGGGTGAAAGAAAATTGATTGTGCGTGGTCGCTCCAACCTCCTAAACGATGCCGATTTACGCATTGATTTGGAAAGGATTCGCGTTCTTTTTGACGAATTGGAACGAAAGCGTGATTTGATACAAGTTTTGGACGCGGCAAAAGACGGCGCGGCGGTGAAACTATTTATTGGTTCGGAAAACCCTTTGTTTGCGCTTTCGGGTTCAGCACTAATCGCCGCACCTTATATGGATAATCAAAATCGGGTTATTGGCGCATTGGGTGTAATTGGGCCAATGCGCATAAATTATGCGCGTGTTATTCCGATTGTTGATTATACCGCAAAAATACTGACAAAGATGTCGCAAAAACGTGCGATTTTCACTTAAATAGGGGTGAAAAAATAAATTATTGCACTATGTAAAGCCCATAATTTGAATCATGGATTGAAAAATGTCGGAAAAGCCCGAAGAAATCGAAGAAAATACTGAAAATTTGGAAATTCAAGAAGAAAGTCTTGAAGAAACCGGTGTGCCGTCTTTAGAAGAACAATTGGCCAATGCAATTGGCGAGATTGAGGCTTTGAAAGATGCCGCATTGCGTGCCTATGCTGAAAGCGAAAATATTCGCCGTCGCTCGGAAAAAGAAAAGACCGATGCGCGCCTATATGCGATTGATAAATTCGCGCGCGATTTATTGCCGATTGCCGATGTTCTCGATCGTGCTTTGGCATCTTTAACCGAAGAACAACGCGCCAATGAAGGCTTCAAAGCATTTGTTGAAGGTATTGAATTGACGGAAAAAGAAATTTTCAATGCTTTTGAACGTAATGGTCTGCAAAAAATTGGCGTTCAAGGCGAAAAATTTGACCCCAATTTGCACCAAGCTGTCGCGCAAATCCCAAGTGCGATTCAAAAAGACCATATCGCCCAAGTTTTTCAACCTGGTTTTACCCTACAAGGCCGCGTATTACGCGCCGCAATGGTGGCGGTAAGCGCGGGGGATTAACAGACTGTGGCAAAAGCTAAATTCCACACTTGACGTTCTTGTTTTGTTGCATAGTATGTCTGAGCCGAAATTCTACGCAGATCGAATCAGAAGGAACTCAAAATGGATGCTTTTCAACTTAATTCGATACGTTGTGGTGACGTTATAGAAGGGCTTTCAGAAATGCCAAGTTCGAGTGTGGACTTGGTAGTTACATCCCCACCCTACAACCTCAAGAATTCAACTGGAAATGGAATGAAGGATGGAAGGGGAGGGAAATGGTCTAATGCGGCTCTAATCTCAGGTTATTCGCATCATTCTGATAATATGCCCCACGATAAATATGTCTCGTGGCAAAGAGAAGTGATTTCTGAATGCATGCGAGTTTTGAAAGACGACGGAGCGATATTTTATAATCACAAATGGAGAGTCCAAGGCGGATTGCTTCAAGACCGTCAAGATATTGTTGAAGGATTTCCTGTACGTCAGATTATTATATGGCGAAGGGCGGGGGGTATTAATTTCAATCAGGGCTATTTTCTACCTACCTACGAAGTTATTTATTTGATCGCGAAGAAAAACTTTAAGTTGGCGAAAGGTGCAAATTCATTCGGTGACGTTTGGGAGTTTCCACAGGAATTGAAAAACGAGCATCCTGCTCCTTTTCCAGTCGCGTTAATAGAGAGGATAATATCCTGCACAGACGCCAAAATTGTTTTTGACCCGTTCATGGGATCTGGCACGACAGCAATAGCGTCTAAGCTCTTAAATAAATCTTATTACGGTCTAGAAATTTCGCCAGAATATGTTGGTCTAGCTCAAAAAAGGATAGAGAATTTCGATTATGATGGGTGGATAAGGAATAGGGAAATCCGGAAAAAGCCGCGTCAGCTTGGCTTTCCCGAATTAGAGCTCGATTTACCATTGTTCGATAAGGGACACTGATTAAATGAAACTTTGGACCAAAGAAGAACTAATCGGCCGCTTAAAAGAAATTAGGGAAATGGGTTGGATAGAAAGCGGCAGACACGGCAATGCAGGTGGTGTAGGAAATACTATTGAAGACATCCTTGGGATAGAAGAGAATAATCTTCCTATCCCAAACGCATCTGAATGGGAACTCAAGAGCCAACGGTTGAATAGAAATGGCAAAGCTAACTCACTAACGACACTTTTGCATGTTGAGCCGTCACCCCGAGCATGCAATATTGTTCCGAAATTGCTTTTACCAAATTTTGGGTGGCCACACAAAAAAGCAGGAAATGGCTACCCAGATAGCGAGATGAGCTTCAGACAGACATTGCGAACCAATTTTAGTGACCGGGGGTTTCGCTATGTAATTAACAAGCTTGAAAATAAGATTCAAGTTGAGTTCGATCATACCAGAGTTTTTCCGAAGCATGACGAATGGCTGAAGATGGTCAAATCAAGAATTGGCCTAGGGCCCTTGAGCCCAACTCCGTACTGGGGAATGGATGAGATATTTCATAAACTTGGCTCAAAGCTCTTAAATAGTTTTTACGTTGGGGCAATCTCAAAAAAAGTCGGCGAAAAAGAGTTTTTTCAGTATGTGACTATACTCCAACTCACAAAATTCAGTGAAGATAAATTTATTAAAGCAATGGAGGCTGGAGACCTCTTAGTTGATTTTGATGCCAGGACCGGCCATAACCACGGAACAAAATTCAGAATAAAGGCTGGCAAAATTGTAGATTTATATGAAGAAATTCAAGAGTTTTAATTTGAACAAGAACCAATTACTCTTCCCAATTATTATTGTGAACACTTGGTTTGCGTTTGGGAATTTGGCAGCATCGGCTCAGTTGCCATTGCAAGTGCCAAATAAACAAGCGCTAATTTTCCAAAACCCCACTGCACGTAAACATGTCGATTTGTCCGGTGATTGGAATTATTCGATTGACCCATATCGTGTCGGGCAAAAAGGTTTTCATGGCGGTGAAGTCGGTGAGGGGGCGCAAAGGTATAATCCGCAAACTGAAAGCGAATATTTAGAAAAGCACCCTTTTTCCTTTGTCGAACAAAATATGGAAAAAGCGCCGAAAATGAAATTACCGGGTGCATGGAATGCACAGGTCAAAGAACTTAGATATTATGATGGCCTAGTTTGGTTTCGCCGCCATTTTGACAATATTGGTAAAGCCAATGAACGCGCATTCTTAAATTTTGAGGCGGCAAATTACAAATTAGAAGCATGGGTAAATGGCAAAAAAGTCGGCCTCCATGAAGGTGGTTTTACGTCATTCGCATTTGAAATCACTGAATTTTTGAAAGAGCACGACAATCAAATCACTATTTCCGTTGATTGCAAACATGACGTTAAATCCATTCCGCCACCAATAACCGATTGGGATCAATATTGCGGTATAAATGCACCGATTTCGGTGGTTTACACGCCGCAGACCTTTATTTCGGAAATAAAATTTTTTCAGCCACCGCGAGCGGCGCAATATAACGGAATTTCAATTCGCACCAATGGCCCTACCAATTCATCACAAGAAATGACTGTTTCAATTCCCGAGCTTGGGGATATTTATAATGTCGCAACAGGTGCGAACGGAACCTATAATTTCTATGATTTTTGCAGGCTAAATGCAAAAAAATGGAGCCCTGAAAATCCAAAACTCTATGAAGTTATTTTCAAATTCGGCGATGATGAGTTGCATGAACATTTTGGTTGCCGCAAAATTTCGACGCGCAATTGGCAGATTCTTTTGAATGACAAACCTATTTTCCTCAAAGGTATTTCGATCCATGCCGAAGAATTTGGCGAAAATCCCATGCGCGATATGAGTGATGAAAATGTCCGTAAACTTTTTAAGATCATCAAGGAAGATTTGGGCGCGAATTTTGTTCGCCTCGCACATTATCCATATCCGTCAAATGTTTTACGAATTGCCGATGAAATGGGATTATTGGTTTGGGCCGAAATCCCCGTTTATTGGCAAGTGGATTTTGGCGATATTGAGAAAGGGAATAAAGGCGCATACGATTTGGCGGAATTTACACTTAATGACATGATTAAGCGTGATTTTAATCACCCATCAGTAATTATTTGGAGTGTGGGAAACGAAACCCCGATTTCGCCGCAAAGAAACCGATTTATGTTCAATTTAATAGATTATGCACAAGGTTTTGAAGATGGTCGCTTGATAAGTGCGGCTTTAATGGCGGATAGAAAAACCGAAAATGGAAAGACCATTATCGAAATCAATGACCCATTGGCTTCGAGCGTTGATGTAATGGCGGTAAATACTTATAATGGTTGGTATTCCGATGATGAATTGAAGTCTTTGCCGAGTTTTGAATGGCGCGACAATCTCAAAAATGTTCAAAGACCACTTATTCTTTCTGAATTTGGTGCCGATGCAAAGTTTGGTGTGCACGATCCGGCTCGCAAAATGAAGTTTTCAGAAGAATATCAAGAAGATTATTATAAATATACTTTGCAGATGGCCGATAATGTGTGGTTTCTTGCCGGAATGTCCCCTTGGATATTGAAAGATTTTCAATCACCGCGCCGACAGCATCCAGTCTATCAAGAAGGTTGGAACAGAAAAGGCCTTATTGACGAAAAAGGCAATAAGAAGCGCGCATTTTATATTCTCGAAAACTATTACAAAAAAGGCGCAATCCAATGATTGCGCCAAATTTCTAAATTTGAGAAAATTCGGAATTCATAATTATTCCGCTTCGGTTGGCACAGGTGCGCTTAGGAAAGCGGGTAATTCTTCACCAAATCCTTGCTCGTTTGACACTTTTTCACCATCATCATCACGGCGTGGGCGTTTGTTGCCAAGGCGCGAACGAAGATTGCGGCGCGGCACGCGGCGTTCATCAGTGCCCGAATCGCTGTCAGAAGTTTCAGAAGCCTCAATTTGTACAGGTTCTTCCGAAGTTTCTTCATTCTGAGAGGGCGCACCATCTTCCGAATAATTGCGGCGATCATTGCGGAAACGGTCGCGACCACGACGGCGATTATTATTGAAGCGGTTTTCGTCGTAACGACGATTTTCACGAGGTTCGCGGTTTTCCGAATTTTCGCTTTCGCCTTCTTCATTTTCACCGTCATTTTCAATTTCGGTGTTTTCGTTTTCTTCGCCATCTTCGTCAAAATCAGACGGTAAGCCCATAATTGCAAACTCGGAACGGGTTTGGAAGTTCGGTTGAATAGCTTTTACAAGGCGCAAATAATGTTCAGCGTGTTGAAGATAGTTTTCCGCCAAAACCCTATCGCCAGATGACATAGCATCGCGCGCGACTTGTTGATATTTTTCCATAATGGTTTGCGCCGAACCACGCACTTTAATATCGGGTCCATTAGATTCATAAGCGCGATTGGGGTTCATATTTCCGGGACGATTATTATTATTACGCCCGCGACTTCTTGGTCGCTTCATCTTTGTTTCCTGTTCTTGCCTTTTGTGTTTTGTGAAATCTTGAAAGATTGCAACAATGAAAACCGAAATTCGAACACATGAAAAAGGCGGTTAAGCAACCATAATTGTTATTATCAATTGGGCTGCGACGCAAACAGCGGGAATAACCACTTCGCTGCTTTGATTCCTATTACAACGTTATTTTAAGCGAATAAAGTGTCTAACTGCTTAATTTTTCCGGCGCCCTATAATAACGCGCTCTTTGTCTGAAAGGTCTTTTATAATATGAATTTCGTGAAGGTAGAAATTGGCGTTTGCAATTGATTTTATGGCCTTCGCTTGCCCAATTCCAAATTCTAAAGCAAAAAAGCCATTCGGTTTTAGGAATTCGTCCAATTTTTCGAAAATTATGCGATAAGGGTCAAGGCCGTCTTCACCGCCGTCCAAAGCCGATATTGGGTCAAAATCGCGAACATCCTTGTCCAAGCCAGAAATATCATTGGTCGGAATATATGGCGGGTTGGAAACTATTATGTCGAAAGTTTCGTTCAATCCTTCAAACCAATCGCCGTTTTGAAAAATCGCTCGTTTCTCAAGACCATGCATTTTGGCATTTTCTTGCGCGAGTTCGAGGGCGGGGAGGGACGCATCAATCCCTATCCCGTTCCAATCAGAGCGTTCCGCCAAAAGTGCAAGCAAAATCGCACCGGTCCCGGTTCCTAAATCAAGGATTTTAATATTTTTGGCGTCTTTATGGAATTTCAAGACTAAATCCACAATAACCTCGGTTTCCGGGCGTGGAACTAGGGCGCGTGTATCGGATTTTAATTCCAGATTCCAAAATCCCTTTTTGCCGACAATATGGGCAACCGGTTCGCGCGTTTCGCGGCGCGCAAGAAACTCATTTAGTTTTGCAATTTTTTCGGGAGCAATTTCGCGATAAGGGTCGGTAACCAAATCATTGCGCGAAATTTCACAAGCACTGATCAACAATATCCGCGCATCAATTGTCGGGCTTTCAATCCCCGCGCTTTCAAGGCGATTCTTGGCGTTTTTCCAAAGTGTAACGAGATTGGTCATAAGGGCGCTCAATTGAAAGAAACTTGCGCAATGTCAATTGCACTGTGCAGCACGCGAATAATTTCAATTCCGATTGAATTTGGAGTATAAAAAATCTGATGGTTACGAACAGTCGATCTTCTGATGTCTCGCAAGATATTTAGATCGGAATCGAATACAGGGGCGGCTAAAGGGTTTCTTGACAAAAATTTGATTTTCTTTTCCAAGTCCTTAGAATATTTGAGGGCGGCGGCAGGGTTTCTATCTTCATAATAGGCCAAAATCTCTACCAAATCTCGTTTTGCGCGCGGCCTATAAATTATTCTTGGCATTTTTGCTGCGCCGCGAGTTCGCGGGCTTCGCGACGCAATTCTCCAAAATCCAATGGAATAGCGTCGCCGCTTTCAAGTCCTTCAATGAGCGCGGCCTCTATAATTTCTTGCTTTTTGCGCGCAATTTTGGCCTCCATATCACGATAAGACAGTTCAACAATTTCAGAAATTTGCCCGACATATTTTGAGCGACCAGAAAAGTCGCCCTCTCCAGTAAAATGTTCAGCCAATTGATTTATAATCAATTCTCTATTTTGTGCCACTTATTAACCTCTCCCAAGATTATGAATTAGAATAGAGAAAAGTCAAACCAAATTGCGGTCTTTCCGATAAATAATAAGAAATATCTGATCTATTTAATCGCTACAAAATCTATTAAAGCGGACAATCCTTTATGTCCTTGTCCTTCATCAAGTGATGTTTCGTATTCTTCAATTATTTTGATATTCAAATCGGCGAAAGCATTGCGCAAAATTTCGGGCGTATAAAGGTTTTCTACAAAAGGTGGGCCACCGGTTTTGTATTCCAATTGTTTCGGCGTATAGCCATGAATATACAAAGTGCCGCCATTTTTCAGGGCCTTTTTCATGCCAGCAAACACTTTGGCGCGCGCATCGGGCGGTGAGAATTGAATAAATACCGCAAAAATCGCGTCATATTCTTTTTCGCGCCAAATCATTGTTTCAATATTTTCGACTGAAAAATTGATATTAACGCCGATTTCACTTGCCAGTTTTTGTGCTTTGGAGAGGCCGATTTTTGAAAAGTCATTGGCAAAAACCTCATGACCAAGGGAAGCCAAATAGCAAGAATTGCGACCCTCACCATCGGCGGGCAAAAGGATTTTCGAATTAGGTTTTAAAATAGGCGCGAATTTCTTGACAAATTGGCTTGGTTCTTTGCCAAAAATATATTCCTCTGTCGAAAATCTCTCATCCCACATGTGTGCGCCTCGCAAAATTGAAAGCTTTTCTTATATCGATTTATTCATTTTGATACTGAAAAACTTCATTTATTTGCACTTGAAAAACTTCGGCAATTTTGAAGGCGGCGTCTAAAGATGGGGAATATTTCCCCGCCTCAATCGCGGCAATGGTTTGCCGCGTAAGGCCAACGCGCGTGCCCAATTCACTTTGGCTCATTTCGCCGGCATGAAAGCGCAATATGCGGATATTATTTTTGATAATGCCCATCACACGGCCTGTTTGCGATAGTTTTTAATGACAATTATTCCGCGAATAGTTTCGGAAATAACGACAATAAACATGGTACAATTCACGATTTCCCACGGTTGAGAGTAAAAAGGTAAAAAGCCACCCACAAAAAGCGCACAATATATTAATGTGTGGTATGCCGCGCGTGACGCCTTCGCATCAATTTCGTCGTCACGCTCGTCATTAGCTTTTCTTTCGATTGCGGAATGGGTTTTGAAAAGCCACAAATGACCAATGCCAACAATAATCATATTAGCGACTGCCAATGGTGCAAGAATGCCAATTTTGCCTAAAATCGGCAAATCATAAAATGATGGATTGAAAGCGACATAAAGAAAATATGCGCCAAAGCACAAAAGCATTCCGGACAAATAAAGAATAGCGGTTTTTTCACGATAAGGCATTTTGATCTCCCTGATTTTGTTTATGTAACGTATTGCAAACATAATGTCAAAAAAAATTAACATAATGCAAGAAATATTTACCATATTGCGAAAAGTTAATTGCCAATCTATGCTGACAATCGTGAATAGAAGCGCTCCCACAATTACTAAAATTTTGAGTGACCATGAAAAAGAATTCTGGTCATTGCAGCTTTTGGGTTGGTCGGCATTGTCAATTACGGCGTTTTTTGTCGGACCTATCTGGTATGGTTTTCAGAATTTTTGGCTCGATATTTTGGTTATTATCGCGCAATCCTTGGTTGGTGTCGGGATAACTTTGCCTTTGCGAATTTTGTTTCGCAATAATTGGGGCAAGCATATTTCATTGCGGATTGGCGTATCCATAATTGCGGTTATTGCGGCATCAATAGTTTGGACATTTTTGAAAATGGAAATCTATGCCAATGTTATGCCGCGAGGGCATGATTTATCCATCGGCGGCGATTTCGGTGGTTGGCTTTATGTTTCACTTTTGGTCATGGGTGGTTGGACTACTTTCTATTACGGAATTAAATTCTTCCGCGAAGTCGAAATAGAAAGAAAACAAGTCACAGAGGCCAATCAAATCGCCAATCTAGCGCAAACCAATGAATTAAGAGCGCAAAGCCTGGCGCGCGACGCGCAATTATTAATGTTGCGCTATCAGATAAACCCGCACTTTTTATTCAATACATTGAATACCGTAAGCGCATTGGTCGGTATGAAACGCGGCGATGAGGCACAATCAATGTTAATCCGTCTAAGCGAATTTTTCCGCCACACTTTGGAATCCGATCCCTATTCTCTTGTCCCTTTGGAAAAAGAAATTGAGGCGATAAATCATTATCTTGAAGTCGAAAAATCACGCTTTGGTGACAAATTGAAAGTCGAAATGAACATAAGGGGCAATGCCAATTCGGCGCTTGTCCCCTCAATGATTTTGCAGCCGATTTTTGAAAATTCGATAAAATATGCGATTTCGGAAAATGAAAATGGCGGCACATTGCGCTTTGATGCCAAAATTCAAAAATCGAATTTAATCCTTAGCCTGACAGATGATGGCGCGGTCTCGCACCATCAGCACAATAAAAGCACCGGTATCGGACTAAAAAACCTTTCCGAACGCCTTAATACCCATTTTGAAGGAAATTTTGAATTAATCAGTGGACCGACAAAAACCGGTGGCTTCGAAGTCAAAATTCGAATTCCGTTTAGAAAATAAAGCATGAAGATACGAACCATAATTGCCGAAGATGAGCCAATCGCCCGCGAATTCCTTTTGGAATTGGTGTCGCGCATTCATTCAATCGAGATTGTGAAAGCCTGTTCAAATGGGCAAGAAGCAAAAGCGGCAATTGAAACCCTAAAACCCGATTTGGCACTTTTGGACATTAATATGCCAAAACTTAGCGGCATTGCGTTAGTTGAAGCGCTTGACGCCGCAGTTATGCCAATGGTCATTTTTATCACCGCCTATGACAAATACGCCATTAAAGCCTTTGAAGCCAATGCGATTGATTATGTGCTAAAGCCAATCGATTTTGACAAAGTGCAAAAATCCGTCAATCGCGCGATTTCGCGCTTTCAAATAGAAAGCGAAACCAAAGAATTAAGAAGCCGCATTTTAGAGGCATTGGGTTCAAACAAAACCGACACCAAACCCGAAAATAAGCCCGAGGCCAAAATCCTATTAAAAGAAAACGGAATTACCCGCGCGATTAAACAATCTGATATTATCTGGCTTGAAGCCGCAAGCGATTATGTTTGTATTCATTGCGAAAATCGAACCCATATCAAGCGCGCAAGTATGAAACAATTTGAAAAAGAATTGGAAGGCACAAATTTCAAACGCATTCACCGTTCCGCCTTGGTGAATTGTAATTGGATAGAAAAAATCCGCCAGAATCGTCAAACCAAGAGTTTTGAAATCATACTCAAAACCGGAAAAACGCTTAAAATCTCGCGAAACTATTCGCAAATTATTGATGAATTGAGCGGTTTGTCCGATTAATGTTACCACTCGCCGCAAAATCCTGCCATTCGTCGCAAATTGGTTTGTTTGGTCGATGGCAGTGCTTAAAAATCCCTTTCAACGCCGTAAAGTGCGGAAAATTTCCGAAAAAAATACGGAGGGGGAAATGAAAATGAATTCAAAAACCGCATTAGCGGCAATTCTAATGGCGTCGGTATCGCAAATTGCCATCGCGCAAAATGCACCTAAAAATGACAAAGAAATAATCATTGTCACTGCGACACGCAAAAAGACCGATCTCTTGAAAACGCCAATTCCGGTAAGTGCTTTCACGCAAACCGAATTGACACGCCAAAATATTACGACTGCGGTGCAAATTGCCGATATTGTCCCGAACCTCGAAATCCATGTTTCACCGGTTGATAGCGGTACGTCATTCACTTTGCGCGGCATCACATCCAACAATAATACAGAATTGGGTGACCCAAGTGTGGCATTGCATATTGATGGCGTATATTCACCACGACCCCAAGGCGCTTTGGCTCTTATCTATGACCTAGAACGATTAGAAGTTTTGCGAGGCCCACAAGGCACGCTTTATGGTCGTAACGCGACCGGCGGCAGCATTAATGTCATAACTGCCAAACCGAATTTTGATTCTATTTCAGGTTCAATCGGTGCCGAGCTTGGCGCTTATAATCATAAACAGTTTCGCGGCACGTTTAATCTGCCGCTTTCCGATAAATTGGCAATTCGTATCAATGGCTTCATCGAAAAGCGCGATGGTTGGTTAGATCAAAGGTTTGATAATCGCGATTTGTCAGGTGACGGTATTCCCGATGTCGATCAAAGGCGAAATGTAAGGCTCTCTCCAGAAGATTTCTATTATAATTCCGATAAAGTCGCACTACGCGGCAGTGCATTATATAATATTGCCGACAATTGGAATTTGCGCGCTACCTATGAATATTTCCAAGATAATTCAGCAGGCGCAATCAATTTCCAAGATTGCGAACGCGGCGCTGATAATTGCAAAGCCTATGGAATGCAGCGCGACACGGTTTTTGTAAACGTGCCGGGGGTTCGTGAACTTACAATCAAGAATTTGCGTCTTTCTTCTGAATATAAATTCTCTGATGCTTTGAGTGTGATTGCCGCTTATGGTCGTTCGGATCAGGCGCGTAAGCAACAATTTGATGACGACGGCGGTCGCCGCCCATTGCCGGGTTCAATGGTTTGGACTTTTAATATTCCGGCATTCAATACAATCACCCAATGGGAAGATACAATGCAATCGCATCCATTGGCGCATACTTTATCTGAATCATTCGAATTGCAATTCCAAGGCAAAGTTGGGAAATTAGATTATTTGGTCGGGCTTTTCAGCTTTGACGAAAAAAGTGATTCAATTTTCTCGATTGAAACGCCATTCTGCTGCTCTGCGCCATGGCTGGGTGGCACAATTGTTCTGGCGCCCGACATTGGTTCAAACTCAAAAGCAGCTTTCGCGAACCTGACCTATGATTTCACCGATAAATTGGCATTGAATGTCGGTATTCGTCAAACTTGGGACAAAAAGCACATTAAGGACGTCAAAGGCTATAATTGCTATGGCGGTTTCAATGTTGATTTGAATACTGGCAAAGCGTGTTCTTTGGGCGTTGGTGCGCTTTCAAACAATGGTGTTGATTGGGGTGCAGGTTTCGGCGGCGTCAATGGTTGGCCAACTTATAATTCCAATACTTTATTGACAAGTTTCCAAGCGGGTCTTCCATATATCGGTAATTATGCTTTGACCTCTATCGGCAATTTTGCGGATAAATGGAGCCATACAGACTATCGTGTTGGTCTTGATTATAAATTGGGTGATAATGGCTTGCTTTATGGTTTTGTTGCCACAGGCTATAAAGCGGGCGGCTTTTCGCAGGCAAATAATTTCGACGGTTCGGGCGTGATTACCGCAGGCGAATCTGTCTATTTCTCTTATGATCCGGAAACAGTTCTTAATTATGAATTGGGATATAAAGCGCGTCTTTTGGATAGAAAATTGCAAATCGCCGCCAATATTTTCCGTTCCGATTATAATGACAAACAAGAAACCGCGGTTCGTGTTGTTGGAAAAGACAAAAATACCGGGCTTGATATTACGGCATTGGTCACTGAAAACGTTGCCGATTCCTATCTACAAGGTCTTGAACTCGAAGCAGATTGGCAATTGGGTGCGGGGCGTTTGAAAGTTTCAGCGAGTTTCCTTGATACTGCCATCCAAGACAATCCGGACTTTTCTGACTATTGGTTCTGTTCTGCGCGTGCGTCAACAAGTGCACCATGTGATCCGAATTTGAAAGCCAAAGGTTTGGAATTGCCGTTTGCACCGGATTATAAATTAAGCGCGTCTTATTCACACGATTTCAAAACCGCAAATGGCGTGATTAGACCATGGGTGCAAATCAATCATGAATCAAGCATGTGGTTATCAAGCACCAATTTCAATAAGATTGAGAAATACTCGGCTGAGCGGCCCGCTTTCACCATGATAAATGCCACTTTAGGCTATTATCCGAATGATGGGAAATGGTCTGTCGAGGCCTATTGCGCGAATTGCACCGATGAATGGGTAAGGTCGTGGGCAATCCCTGCCGGCAATGGTCAATATGCTTTTGGCGGCTATCGTGAGCCAATTCATTACGGAATCCGCGCTAATTTGAAATTCTAATTGATGTTGAAAGTTCTTAGTTTCCTCCCAGGGGTCTTAATGCTGTGCGCTTGCGCCGGCATTAAGCTCCCCGAGCAAAAAAACGAATTGACTTATGACGTCGGCTTCCGTGACGAGGGATTTGTTAAGGGCGGTATCTTGGGGGAAAGCGCAAATGTATTCGGTGCGCAAAATCCCCAAATTTACCGAACCTATCGCGAAGGCGAATTGGAATTATCGACACCAATCAAAAATGGCGATTATGAAATCAGCCTCTTTTTCATTGAGCCGAAATTTGATGAATTAGGAAAGCGCAATTTCGACGTTTTTGCCAATGACGTAAAAATCATTTCCAATCTAGATATTATCAAAGCAGCAGGTGGCGTCAAAAATTTCGCTGTGTCGCGCACTATTGGTGAAATCAAAGTCAGCAATGGTGAATTGAAAATTAGATTGAGCGGTAAAAACCCAATCCTGAGCGGGCTAAGTATTAAACCGAAACCCACCAATTCAGTTTCAAAAAATTTAGTTTGGTCTGATGAATTTGCCAAAGTCGGTGCACCAAATTCAAAAATTTGGGGCTTTGAGGAATGGGCAGCCTATAAAGTCAATAATGAATCCCAATCCTATACAGGATCCATTGAAAATGCCTTTTTGAAAGATGGCTATTTGCATATCAAGGCACTGAATAATGGCGGGAAGTTCACCTCGGCGCGACTTTATTCAAAACCTGAATTTGCAATTGAGTATGGACGTGTTGAAGTTCGGGCGAAATTACCGAATGGTGGCGGAACTTGGCCCGCGATTTGGTTTTTGCCGCTTAATCCTTATAAATACGCCACAGTTTGCCAATCGCCCACCGAATGGCAAGGCAATGATAAATGCGACGCTTGGCCCAATTCGGGTGAAATTGACCTTATGGAGCATATAGGGAATGAAATGGGCGTGGTTCACGGCACTGTGCATTCCAAAGCCTATTATTGGCTTAATAATCAGCAACGTAAAGGCTCTGTGGTTTTAAATGATGGCGGGCAGGGGTTTCATACCTATGCCTTGGAATGGCGTGAAAACCGCATTGAAATGTCAATTGATGGGATTGTCTATTTTACTTATGAAAAGGAAAAAGACGCTGATTGGCAAACCTGGCCTTTTGATCAAAAGTTCCAATTGATTCTTAATCTCGCAATCGGCGGCAATTGGGGCAATGCCTTTGGTGGGACCGATATGAATGCTTTTCCACAAGAGTTTTTGATAGATTATGTGAGAGTATATAATTTATCTGAATAGCTTATTTATCAGAATGTGCTAAAATTCTAATTTACACCATTTTCTCTATTGTGAATCCTTTGCAATTAGGATTTATTATATATAGGGAGTATTGTTTGAATATAGATGCGCAGAAACTAGAGGCCGAGATAGGCGCAAATAATCATTTCACTATTGAAAGCGAAATGATTGCGGCGCATTTGAATGACACTGCTGCAATTTATCGCTTTTCAAGAATTTCCCCGGTTTTGGCAATCGGGCGCAATCAAGTTTTTGAGCGTGAAGCGCGCTTGGAATATTGCCGCGCCAATAATATTGATTTGATACAAAGATTAACTGCGGGCGGCGCGATTTTTATAGACGAAAATCAGATTTGCCTATCAATTGCCATGCCAAAATATGTATTGGGAAATAATATTGCGAACCGCCTTGAAAATGCGGCTTTGGCAATTGGTGGCGCACTTTGCGAATTTGGGTTGGAAACTGAATTTAAAGCACCAAATGATTTACAGACCAAGAACCGCCAAAAAATCGGTTCGGTCTTCGGTTATGAAGTGCGCGATTCATTTTTATTGTTTGCGACAATAATTGAAAAACTCGATTTAAAGACCGCGATGAGTGCCTTGCTTGTTCCGACTGAAAAACTGACTGTCACTGGTCTGGAACATGCCAAAGAGCGCATGACGGATTTAAGCGAGATTGATGGCTTTCATTATGATAGAAAAGCAATTGAAACCGCAATAATAAATGAATTTGAAAAACGTTTTAAAGTTTCACTCAATAAATTCGAACCCGCGCCCACCGAAATCCCGCAATGCCACACCAAAACTTGGGAAATCGGCGAAAATTGTTTTGAAACAAAGGATAAGACCGAAGGCGCAACCCTTAGAGCTTTGATTGAAATCGAAAACGACAAGGTCAAAAACCTAAAATTCGCGACCGATGGGCATTTTTTCCCGGCAAATAGTCTAAATCTGCTGGCGCATTATATTAAAGGCGCAAGAATTTACGAAATTTTGGAAATCACAGAAGTTTTCTTCCAAAACAATATTTTCGATGCGGCGGGTTTTGATGCAAAGGACATTATTGCCTTGCTTGAGCGCGTTGTGGCAAAACACCAAATAATGTTGGATTTTGGCCTGAACCATAATCAAGCATCGGGCATAATGCTTGCGGGTCGAAATGACCCAAAAGCGGCATTGCAAAACGCCAATGTCATGCTTGTGCCCTATTGCGCGAAACCCAATTGGTGCAAATGGCGTCACACAATCGATTGCGTTGAATGCGGCAAATGTGAAGTTTCCGACGCTTATACTATGGCGCGCGAGCGCAATATGGATGTCGTGACCATTACCAATTTCGAACATTTAGCCGATACTTTGGAAACCATGAAGGCCAAGGGCGTGAAATCCTATGTCGGAATGTGTTGTGGCGAATTTTTCCTTAAACGCCATCACGCATTTCGCAATTCCGGCATGGATGCGGTCTTAATGGATATTGAAGGCGCGACTTGTTATGAATTGAAAGAAGAGCATTTGGCCTATCAAGGCGCGTTTAAAGCCGAGGCGGCGCTTGATTTGGAAGTGGTCAATAAAATCATGGCGAATGTGCCAATCGGCGCACCAGAAAACAAACCTTGTTTGACAGGTGTCGAATTACGACCCCATGAACGCGCGGCAATGAAACGCTGCGAAAATTGCGGTTTTTCAGGGGAAAAGCCTTGAAATTAATCGAATATCTTAATTCGCAAATTGCCAATGAAGAAAGCTATTTCCGCAAATATCTTGCCAAAGAGGATTTGGCGCGCATTGAAAAACTGCTGACAATGGCGCGCGAATTTTCGCGCGAAAAATACCATAAAGACGGGTTTCTGATTGGTTGGTCGAAAGACGACATGCGGACACACGAATTAAAGGAAACCCTTATTCCTTTGATGGATCGTGTTTTTGATTTTGTTGCAAACCCTATTGAGGAAACCGACAATGCCGCATTGACTGCCTGGCATGATTTCCATGCCCAAAGGCTTAGGGTCTTGATACACTGCCTTTAAAAGCGATTTATTTGTCTCCCTTCGATTTTTCTTGCGCTTCACCGGTTTTCAAATAAAATGAGCGGGCGGGAGATTAATTATGAAGTCGAAAATCGCATTTTGTTTTTTGGGTGCATCAGTCTTGCTTTTTTCAAATTCTGCTATGGCAGAGAAAAGTCAGCTTAAGCCAATTCAAAAAATAGCGCCAAAAGCTAATCCGCTACAACAATCAATAAGTGTCACACGTTTCGAAGTAGGCGAGGCGGCATGTGACCTCGCGACACTGAATGGCAGTGTCGGCGTTTCGGCTAAAATCCAACTTAGTAAGTCGCAGGCGGAATTTTTCAAAGCCTATGTTCCGGTTGAAATAATTGTGAATAATGTCTCAATTGGAACTTTTACATATTCCATTAGCGACCAAGGCGCGGTTTTTGTCGGACGTCGTGTTCCAATTAAAAACTATACCGGAAAAAATAAAATCCAATATAAAATCGGCGATATGAAATCGGCAATCAATAATTTTGACCATAATTGCCTGAAATCAACTTCAATTGCTGACCCAAGCAAAGCGAAACAAGTTTTTCTGCCGGATTTAGGTTTCGGTAATTATGTTCGATTTGTTCAGTTTACGCCTTATGTAAAACATAAAGTCACTGTTGGATATTTAGTAAGGCTAACGCCACTATCTGATGAAACGCGTGAAGCAATTCGAAAATCAAAAACTCTTGAGGTCACAAATTTTAATGAAAGAGTGCCATTATTCAATATTGCGCGCGATATTTGCCCAAGAGTGCAAGATGCCTATGTTAGTTTCAGAATCTATGTTGAAATGAATCACAATGGGGCGGATCCAAGTCAATATTTGAATGAGGGACAGTTCAAATCGGAATATGAAGAAGGCGCGCCATGGGATTTAGTGCCGGGTGCCGGATTTTTGACTACCAAGGGCATTCATGCCGGTGAAAATGATTTTCCACAAAATAAGGACTTTTACTATTTTGATCGAACCTTACCTTGCACCAATGATGGCGTTATAGAAATAAGGCTCGATCCTGATAATAAACTAAAGGAAAGCGATGAATCGAATAATGTCCTTCGCCTTCGTTATGCGACAGCGGGGGGCTAATCCTCTGCTTCGTGAATGTCGGAATCGTCTCTTTGATATTCGAAAATATCGGCGGGCTGGCATTCAAGATAATAGCAGATTTTGTTTAGTGTCGAAAAACGGAAGCCTTTTATTTTTCCATTTTTCAATTGCGAAAATTGGGTTTCAGAAATCCCGATTTTGTCGGCAAGGTCTTTCGCGCGCATTTTGCGTTTTGCCAACATGACATCAATATTTACAATCATGGGCATTAGAGGATTTCCTCTAATTCATTACGCATTTTTTCGCCTTGTTTTGAAAGCATTACCAAAGTGCCGCCTAACAATAATATTAGAAGATTTTCGGAATTGCCGTGGAATGCAACTGCACCATGACCAGAAAGCCAATTGATTAAAGTCGGCGATATAAGAATTGCGAAAGCCGAGCCCAATAAAAGATTTGATCCGGTTTTTTGAAGGCCGTCAATGATGCTATTTGTAAATTCTTCACCTTTAGAAATTGCGCGGAAAATTCCCGCCAAATGCCACATTGCAGTAATGTAACAGATGGTCGGTGCAATATTAAGCCAAAAAATCGGGCTAAGCATTGATAAAAAGAATGCCGACAATTGTTGCGTCATAGTCAAATTAGGAACTTGCCCGGCTGTCGCCATAAAGCGTTCACCAATTATTTGGATAAGCATAGTGAAGATTGTAATGCCCGAAAGTGCCTCCCATGAATAGGCTTGGGTCTTTGGATTCTTCCAATCATGCTTTGAATTATCTGTCATATTAAACCTCAAGAAATGTATGTTATGAGGTATATAATTTAAGTAAAACATAAAGTCAAGCGTGCGGGCGATTTGATTGCATATCATTTTGGGACGGAATAATATCTTTCGTAATTCGTAATTCGTAATTCGTAATTTGTAATTCGTTACCCAATCTCCTCCACCAATTGCGCCCATTCTTCTTCTAATTTTTGAAGTTTTTTTCCGTGCCATTCAATTTTTTTGGTCAAATCCATGGCGGCATGGTGGTCTTTTTCATAAAGGCTTGGGTCGCCCAAAAGATTTTCAAAATCAGCAATGGCTTTTTGTTCGATTTCAATATCTTTCTCGATACGCTCAATGCGCTTCTGAATCTGTGCAGAATTTTTTGGGGCGGATTTTTGCGGCTGCCACGCTTTTTCGGAGGTTCTGAATTTTTCCGTTTTTTGGGATTTGTCGCGGTCGGAACTCAAAATCAATTGCCGATAATCTGACAAATCACCGTCATATTGTTGCGCGCGCCCATTGTTAATAAGCCATAATCTATCCGCCGTGGCCTCCGCGAGATAGACGTCATGTGTAATTAATAACACTGCACCTGAAAAATCATTCAATGCATGGATTAGGGCTTCGCGCGAATCAATATCCAAATGCGAAGTAGGTTCATCGAGGATAAGAATATGCGGCTTTTTATGCGCCATAATTCCCATCAAAAGCCGCACTTTTTCACCACCCGATAATTTTTCAACATTGGTATCAATCTTTTCGTGCGAAAAACCGATTTGTGCGGCAATGGCGCGAATTCGCGCCTCGGGCAAATTGGGTTCAAGCTCTTTAATATGTTGAAGAACCGTATGGCCCGAATGCAATTCATCCATAGAATCTTGGGAAAAATAACCAATGCGTAGGTTTTTGGACGCCCGCCTTTCGCCATCAAGCAATTTCAATTTATTGCCTATGGACTTTACAAAAGTTGTTTTGCCCTGTCCATTTGCGCCGATAATGACAATCCTATCTTCCATATCAAGGCGAAAATCGACATCGCGCAATACAGGTTTACCGTCGATATATCCCAAATCAGCGGATTCAATTTGTATCAAAGGGCTTGCCAATTCATCGGCTTCATAAAAGCGGAACGGCAATGCGCGGTCCTCAATTGGAACCGCAATATCTTGCATTTTTTCTAGCATTTTGATACGCGATTGTGCTTGCCGCGCTTTTGATGCTTTGGCACGAAAACGATCGACAAAGGCCTGTAAATGCGCTTTTGCCGCGTCTTGCTTGGCTTTTTGCCCCGCCAATTGCGCGGCGCGTTCGGCACGGCGTTTCAAATAAGTGTCATAACCGCCATTATAAATCTCAAGTTTCTGATTTTCCAACGCCAAAATGTGTGTGACAGAGCGATTAAGCATTTCACGATCATGCGACACCACCAAAACCGTATGCGGATATTTCACCAAATAGGCCTCTAGCCAGGCCGAACCCTCTAAATCGAGATAGTTTGTCGGTTCGTCCAAAATCAATAAATCGGGTTGCGATACCAAAATCCCCGCTAATGCCGCGCGCATTCGCCAACCACCTGAAAAAGAGCCGGCAGGGTTTTGCAATTCTTCTTGCTTAAAGCCCAAACCAACCATGATTTCAGAGGCCCGCGCTTCGGCACTATAAGCGTCAATATCCAAAAGTCGGGCGTGGATTTCACCAATCCGGTGCGGATCTGTGGCGGTTTCGGCCTCTTGCATCAATGCATGGCGTTCCAAATCTTGTTCAAGCACCATTTCAATAATTGGCGTGTCATTTGCCGGAACTTCTTGTGCCACAAAACCCATGCGCGCGCCGCGTTTAAGCGAAATTGCCGAATTGGTTTTGTCGGCCTCTTCACGAATTAATTTCAGAAGCGTAGATTTGCCGGTGCCATTTTTGCCAATAAGCCCGACTTTCCAGCCATCTTGAATAAAACAAGACGCATTATCAAACAAATGGCGCTTGCCAAAACGATGTGAAAGTTCCGAAATCTGTAACATGCGCGGCTTTTAAGTGAGGGGGGGAACTCTGGCAATATCTGAGACTATCATTCCCTGATTGGCAATCTTAAAAAATACATCTTGACAGACTCCTTATTACTTCATATATGAACTATTGCAAAATGAAGTAATAACTTGCGAGGATTGTAATGTCTGAATTTGATGCGATGGAAAATAGTCTCAAATTACTGGCTAAAAGGTGGGATTTCTTGCCCATCAATGAGTTAACTTTGTTGCGCCTTGTCAATCATTATGGCGATTATATTTCAAGCCAATTACGGCAATTAGTGCGCCCATTCGGCCTTACGGATTGGAGTTTGCGTGCGCTATTAATGATGCAGGGCGCTGCAAATGGCAAAGGAGTGCCAATGGCAATGTTAAGCACGATAACGGGTGAAACTGCCACAAATATGACGAGGGTTTGCGATGAGTTAGTGAAATCTGGATTGGCAACGCGCTCCAATGACCCAAATGATCGCCGCAAAGTTTTGCTTTCTGTGACACCAAAGGCGGAAGAACTCCTTGAAAAGGCGCTTCCATTGGTTTGGCGGCATTTGGCAAATTCCATGTCAGGACTTTCAGCCGACGAATTGGGTTTGATGATAAGTCTTTTGAAAAAACTAGTTATCGGCGCCGAAGCCGAAGCAAAAACAATCCAAAAATAGCATTTGAGAAAAACAATGTTTTTCTCCACGAAACTCTAAATAAAGTTAAAAGGGCCGGAAAAAATGAAACAAGATCTAATGACAAATTTACGAAATATTTTGGCGTGTTCCGCATTGATGCTTGGGACGTTTCTCGTAAGCCCAGCGTATGCAGAAAAACCCAATTCGGTTTTTATTAGAGATGTTACAATAATTCCTATGTCGGGGGCAAAAAAGAAAATCCCACATGTCACCGTCGAAATTTCGAGCGGAAAAATCATTTCAATTCAAAAAGCATCTCCAAAGAAAGGCTGTAAAAGCAATTGCATTGACGGTCGTGGAAAATGGCTTATTCCCGGCTTAACCGATGCCCATGTTCATCTTGAAAATGACCGCATGCTTCAGCTTTACATGAATTTGCCGACTAAGCCTGAAGGCGCGGTTACCACCGCCGACATGATGCTTCCTTATATCGCTAATGGCGTTACACAAGTTTTCAATCTCTCTGCAATGAGTGAGAGTTTTGAGCAACAAAAGGAAATCAAATCCGGAAAAGCCGTGGGACCTCGAATAATTAATGCCTTTATGATTGATGGTGAAAAACCAATTCTGCCTGAAGGCATGAGCCACGGTGTTCCAAACCCCGAAGCAGGGCGCCAAGCAGTAGTCAAAGCTTTTAAAGATGGCTATGACATTATCAAAATATATAGTCTTGTCGATTTCGAGACTTGTCGCGCCATTATTGATGAAGCAAATAAGCACAATATGCGTGTTCTTGGGCATATTCCGGCGCGAAATCAAAATGAAACAGAGAAATATTTTATTCCGGGGTTTGGTGCGGTGGCCCATGCCGAAGAATTTGCAATGCAAACCCAAAACCCTGATGAAAGCAAAATTCCCGATTATGTCAAAATGTCAAAGCGCAACAAAACAGCCTTAATAAGCACTTTGACACTTGATGATAATATTCTTGCTGAAACTTCAGACCCGTCAAGCCTTAAGAGCCGGAATGATCTTTCATATTTGAACCCTATGCTGCAAATGATTGTCCATGAGCATAATCCGTATGTTGCTCAGGCATCGCCAGAGCGGGTCGAATGGCTCAAATCGATTGTGAAATTTAACCAAAAACTTATAAGCCAGTTTTCCAAGGCGGGTATTCCGATTTTGGCGGGCACGGATTCCCCTGTGCCTGGTGTTGCACCTGGGTTTTCGCTTCCGGACGAATTAGAAGCCCTAAATAAAGCCGGTCTGACGCCATATCAGGCATTATATAGCGCAACCAAAGCGCCTTGCGACTGGCTTGGAAACAAAGCGAAATGCGGAACAATAGCGAAAGGTCAGAATGCCGATTTGGTATTGCTTGATAGTGACCCAACGGTCAAAATTTCAAATATTCGTAAAATTTCGGCCGTAATTTTAAATGGCAAAGTCATTTACAAGTCAGAGCTCGATGAAAAATTGGCGACTTTGAAGCAAAAAACCGGCCAGGCTCGCTAGAAATATTTCCGCTCTAGTGTCAGAAATCTTTTAGAATTTCGCGATATAAAAATGCATGGAAAAGAAACAAGCCAATCACCAAGCTAGAATGGTCAGCTACTTAATAGTGACAATTATCGGGCTGGTTTGGTTTGGTTTTTTGGCCGACAAGACAAATGAATATGCAAAGCAGCACATCCTTATTTCACTTGATGACCATCAAAGAATGGACGAATTAATAAAGCCCAATGCCCTATTATTGATGGGTGACAGTCATTTGAGCGCTATTCCTAGTTCCCAATATTTCGAAAATGCGGTGAATTTGGCAATTGGATATCAAAGCAGTTTTGAGTTGGAAAAATATATAGGAAAATACAATGGTCTAAAAACTGCGCGCGCCGTAATTCTAAGCCTTGGAACTAATGATCTCATTTTGAAAAAAGATAAGGATTTTGTGGTTAGATACGCGAAAATATTATTGACGATTCCGAAGGACACGCGCGTGATTGTTAATACTGTGCCGCCGATTACAAGATTTCAAAAAGACAAAAACTGGGTGACACGCACACAAAAAATAAATCTTGAAATCAAAGCGGTTTGCGCAAAATTCAAGAATTGCCAAGTTTACGATTTGCACAATACAATTTCGAATTCCGGAATGCCCGTGGACAAGGCATTTGACCCAGATGGCATCCATCTTTCCAAAGCATCTTACGACATTTGGTTGCGCGATTTGCAACAATTGGTGAAATAATTATTGTTTCCTAGGCTTCAATTTGGAATTGAGCCATGCACGAACAGGTGCATCATAATATTTATTGGCGACATAAGACAGGCCAATCATAAAAATTTGAAGACCAACCTGACCCCATGGCGCAATTGAATGTGGGCGGATACCCATTTGTTTCAATATGAACATGAACATGATAATAACGGCATATTGCAGGACATAGATTGTGTAAGAAAGGCCCGACAGAAATTCCGAAATCTTCCCAAACCAACCACCGAAATCAATTTTCGTGGCTAAAATCAAAAGAATTGGGAAAACTGCAAAAGTTAGAACCAAGGAAATCAAAGCATCAGTCTCGCGATCAATTTTTTGAATGCAAAGGCACGCCGCCAATATCGCGCAAAGCAATGCGCCGACCAAGGGCAAATTAAATTGTTTTTCAAAAAATCCATTGCGTAAAATGCGGAACAAAAGCATTCCCAACATAAATGAAAAGCCAAATCGCGCGAAACCAAATTGCCAATTATAATTGGCATAGCCCAAATCCAAGCCGCCATGCGGGTTCATATTATATGCGCCCCATACCAAAACAATCGCACTAAAAAGGGAGATCGCGCCTATAATCCAATTATTGAGGTATTTATAAGTGAATGAAAGAATAATCACGCCTGCGATATCGACAAATAGATACCAAGCAAGACCATTGATTTGAAACCAAAACATAGGGGCGGTTAAATTGGGCCCCATGGTAAGGCTTATCAGCCATGCCTGCCAAAATGATTGATAATTAATACCAAACGCCGCCTTCGCACCCACCAAATAGCAAACTGCAGCGAAAATAACTGAAAGAAAATACAAAGGATAAAGGCGAATAAAGCGATTAATAATTGCGCCTTTTGCGTCCATTTTCCCATTCAAAAGCCTATCGCCAACGGAAGGAACAAAAACAAACCCGCTTATAAGGAAAAATAAATCAACCGCCAAATATGAAACATAAGGGTTGAAACCGGTTATCGGGATTGAATGGCGCATAAGAATGATAAGTGCCGCAATCCCACGAAAAAGGTCTAAAGTGATAAATCGTTTCATATTTGCCCCAAAATATTGTCCAAATTTGCTTAGCATTTGATTCGAGTGGTTGGAAATTTATCTGCACAAAAACAACAAAAAAGCGGCGAGGGGGTCGCCGCTTTTTGGGATAATCGCTTAAATTCTTGATTAAGCTGCTTTCATATCCGCTGTTGGATCGCGAAGGACATAGCCACGACCCCAAACAGTTTCGATATAATTCGCGCCACCAGCAGCAGCGGCAAGTTTTTTGCGAAGTTTACAGATAAATACGTCAATGATTTTAAGTTCCGGCTCATCAAGGCCGCCATAAAGATGGTTAAGGAACATTTCTTTGGTAAGTGTTGTGCCTTTGCGCAAAGAAAGAAGCTCAAGCATTTGATATTCTTTGCCGGTAAGGTGAACGCGAATGCCGTTAACTTCAACAGTTTTTTGGTCAAGGTTTACAATAACATCGCCGGTTTGAATGGTGGCTTGTGAATGGCCTTTTGAACGGCGAACAACCGCATTAATGCGTGCAACCAATTCGTCCTTATGGAAAGGCTTAGTGACATAATCATCAGCGCCTACGCCAAAACCACGAACTTTTGTGTCAATATCAGCAGAGCCGGAAAGTATAAGGATAGGTGTGCCAATGCGTGAATTGCGAAGTGTTCTAAGGACGTCAAAGCCGCTCATATCAGGTAGGTTAAGATCCAAAAGAATGATGTCATAATCAAATAATTTGCCTAAATCGATACCCTCTTCACCAAGGTCGGTCGGATAGACATTGAAACCTTCTGATTTAAGCATAAGCTCAATCGCTTGAGACGTTGCACGATCATCTTCGATCAAAAGAACACGCATTTACTTACCCCCTTAACAAGATTCTCGCTTGACTCTTTCGAGAATCGCATCAACCGAATCACTGCATATTATGATTTGCGCGAAAAGCCATACATAAAAATGCTGTAATATTGCATTTTTTACCTTTTGCTTATGCTGGTTTAAGAATGGTTAATTTTTTTCAATAAGATGCAATAAAATCTTTAATTTTGTTAAGAATCGGAGTCCGCACTGCAAATAATGCAGTTTTACTTGCTTTTTGACGATTTCTTAAAGGTTTCAGAGCCTAAATCAGGCCATGCGAATACGACAATTAGTTAATACGATTAACGAACTAAACCCCGTTTTATACGACGGGCGAATTGTCGCAGTTAATGGTTTGATTATAGAAGCTGTCGGCCCACCACAGGCCATGAGCCTTGGCGCGCGCGCCTATGTTGATACGCCGCAAGGCGTGGCGCGGCTTGAAATAGTTGGTTATCGTGATGGTCGTGCTTTAATGATGCCATTTGATGCGGTTGAAGGCCTGCGCGCGGGGTCAATTTTGCATTTTGAACCTTCGGCGCCGACAATTTCACCATCTATGGCATGGCTTGGACGCATTGTTGATGCCTTTGGCAATCCGATTGATAAAAAGGGCGATTTGCCTTTGGGGAATGAAGCAAAATTAATTAAATCCTCCCCGCCGCCGTCGCAAAACCGCATTCGTGTAGGTTCGCGTATTGAAACCGGCGTGCGCGCAATGGATGCATTTTGCGCGATTTGCCGTGGTCAAAGGATGGGTATTTTTGCAGGTTCCGGCGTTGGTAAATCGGTTCTTATGTCCATGCTTGCCAAAGGTGCGGATACGGATGTCATCGTTATCGGCCTAATCGGTGAACGCGGTCGCGAAGTGCGGGAATTTATTGAGGATTCACTCGGTGAAGCAGGCCTGAGGCGTTCAGTCCTCTGTGTGGCGACTTCCGATGAAAGCAGTTTGAAACGGCGACAGGCGGCCTATACAACAATGGCAATTGCCGAATATTTTCGTGACCAAGGTCTGCAAGTGTTTTGCCTTATGGATTCGGTAACACGATTTGCAATGGCGCAACGCGAAATCGGCCTTGCAGCCGGTGAGCCGCCAACCACTAAAGGCTATACACCAACCGTTTTTGCCGAATTGCCAAAGTTATTGGAACGCGCGGGCCCTGGTGTGTTAAGCGAAGACGGCAGGGCAGGGGCAATAACCGGACTTTTCACAGTTCTAGTTGATGGTGGCGACCATGATGAACCGGTCGCTGATGCGGTGCGCGGTATTTTGGACGGTCACATGGTTTTAGAACGTTCAATTGCCGATAGGGGGCGTTACCCTGCTATCAATATTCTTAAATCCGTTTCCCGTCTTATGCCGGAATGCCACGAACCGCATGAGCGCGAATTAATAAAAGAAGCTAAAAATGCGCTTGCCAATTATTCGGATATGGAAGAATTAATTCGCCTTGGTGCTTATAGGCGCGGCGCCGACCCTAAAATCGACCGCGCAATCGATTTAAATGAACCCTTGGAAGAATTTTTAGGACAAGGCAAAAACGAAAGAAGCACTTTTATTGAAACTTTCGAGCGCTTGGAAAGCATACTGCAAACACAATATGCTCACGAGTAATTGTTTCAGAAATTGTTTCAAAAAAATGCGCTTTTTCTTAACTATCCTCTGTTAAAGTGCACAGAAAATAAATTTGGGTATGAATTGAGGATATTATGAGATCTGTCGAGACTTTGATAAAACTTGCCAAGCATAGAGTTGAAAGTGTTCAGAAACTCATTCTGGCGGCTCAAAAAATTGAATCAGACCTTTTGCGTCAGTTACACGATTTAGAAGAACGTGCAGCGAAAGAAAGGCAGATTGCCGATTTAAACCATGAATATATTTCGGCCTATAATTCGTTCAAAAAATCCTATGAATTACAAAAAGCCAATGTTTTGGCATCTCTCGACGGCGTTAAAGAGCAATTGGTGTCTTTAGACGGCGATTTGCGCCTTGCCTTTGAAGAACAAAAGAAATTTGAAACCCTACACGAACGCCGCACACAACACGCAGCGGATCAAAGAAAAGCCCGCGAACAAAAAGCCATGGACGAATTCGCAATCATGAGGCGTAGGGCTTAGGAAAGCTATTGTTATTGGCATTATATATGTTAGACTGAAGTCATGAAAAACACAGTCGTTAAAACAGTTCTTTCTAGAAGAAAAAACCTTGAATTTGTAAAAATGGGATTAGCAAACACGATTGCGATGGCGTCATTCGAAGGTTATAAGTATTCGAACGCTCAGATAAAACAATTGAAATCCCTTTCAGATTCCAAGGAATCGGTGACCTGATTGGCTGCGCCCTAAAATGTATGAGGAACCGGATTCGAAATATTGTTATCCAAATAGCAGAGTCCTAAAAAACAAGTTCGAGATACGAAACGCAGAAGAATTTGAAATCCTTGAGAATATGGCGGTCGGAATTAGGCTGCAACAGAATTTGCCTTCGGGAAATCTCGATGAAGATCATTTGAAGGCAGTCCATTTTCATTTGTTTCAAGATGTTTATGAATGGGCAGGCGTATATAGAAGTGTGAGGATAGCAAAGGGCGAAAGCATGTTTTGCTACCCCGAAAATATTCCGTCGGAAAAGAAGAGTCTGTTCAAGAATACAGAACTTCTAAGTTCTCAATCCATGATTTTCGGGGAATTTCTAGTTAATACCGCGAGTTTTTTGAGCACTTTGAATGCTATTCATCCATTTCGTGATGGAAATGGCAGAACTCAATTGGCTTTTTTACGTCTTATCTCTGACGCATTTTGGGTCACATTAGATCTGATCAAGACCAACGCGGAAGCTTTTATCGGTGCCGTGATACATAGTTTTCATCACGATAATTCACTTTTGGAAGCCGAATTAGAGAAAATCCTCATTCCTCAATAATTATCCCTGACAATCTTTTCGCACTTGCGGGGGCTATTCCGCCTGCTATGAATGGGGTGGCGGCAATTTGGGAGAGGGCGATTTCTTTGCCAAATAATGCCCCTAGAAAACCTGCGGTGCGGCGGGTTAAATCAAGGCGGGTTACAATTGCGCGCTTTGCGCCAAGTTTTTGATAGGCGTCAAACATTTCACCCAAATCATCGGCGCGTAAATCTGCTGGCGCGCAAATTATTGGTTCGGCTTGGGTTTCATAAATAAGGCCCTGCAAAACCCGCACACTCGCGGGTTCAATTATTGAAGTTGCGGCGCAATCAATAATGACAGCTTTTCCAGCATCAAGGGCGCTCTGCGTGAGGTTGCGCGCTTCATTAGCATTGTCCGCAAAATTAAAAGCCGCACCAAGTTTTTTAGCGAGCATTTTTAATTGTTCAACGCCGCCCTGGCGCTCAGTATCAGTTGAAATCAAAAGTACATCACAATCAGCGCTTAAGGCGCGTGCCGCGAGTTTTGCGGCAGTTACAGTTTTGCCCGCGCCACTAGGTCCGATAATAGCAATTGCATTTTCAGGTGCCGCCTCAATTGGTTTGAAGCTAAATTCCGATTGCAAGATTTCGATTAGGGTCTCTTTCGCGCCTTTATCGCCGAAATATTTGGCAAAAGGCTTTATTTCTTTGAGGCTTAATCCCGCGCGAGCAAGGATTGGGATCAATGGGTGCAATTGCGCCTTTGGCTTATCTTTTACTTGCTTAGGCTTGGCGATTATATCGATGCCGGACGTTTTATTTTTTTGCGGCAAATTTGATTTGAGTTTTTCGGCGGCAGTTTTGAGTGAATTTTCTCGCGCGGCTTTTTCCCTCTTCGCTAATTTTTCTTCATGCTCAAAAATATCATAACGTGGCGATGTGCCTTTTTGCGCAAAACCATCACGACCGCCTTCAATACCATCGTTTGAAGTTTCTTTTGATGTTGCGGTCACCTCAATACCAGCGCCAAGATTTCGCCAAGAAACAATTGTCGCAGAGGGCCCAAGCCTTTCTTTGACTTCGGCCATTGCGTCTTGCAAATTATCGGCGGTGAAGGTTAGCATCTATCAAACCGTCCCAAGAGTTTTCAATTTAGCTTTGGGGTGAATTTCGTTTTGGCTCATAACCACGGTTTGCGCCCTAAATCTTTCAATCAATGAACGCACAAAGGGGCGAACCGGGCCAGAAGTAAGAATTACCGGAACTTCGCCCAATTGAGCGGCCTTATCAAGGGCGGTGCGAACTGCATTCACAAATTCATGAACTTGAGTTGGCGCAAGTGCCAATTGTTTTTCGCCGCGCTCACCAATTATGGCCTCAGCAAATGCCTGTTCCCAATTTGGTGAAAGTGCCAGAATTGGCAAAGAACCGTCATGGGCGCGGTTTTGGAAACAAATTTGCCGTGCAAGGCGCGCGCGGACGTGTTCAACCATTGAAATAGCGTCAAGTCCTTGGCCTTCAAGAATGGCTTCAACAATGCTCGCAAGGTCGCGAATTGAGATACGCTCTTTCAATAAAGATTGCAGAACGCGTTGGAAGGTCGCCCAAGATACTTGGCTTGGAACCATATCTTCAACCAGTTTTTGGTGTTCTTGTGATAATTGTTTAACCAGTTTTTGGACTTCTGAAACCGATAATAATTCGGCCATATTGTCTTTAATAACTTCGGTTAAATGGGTTGTGAGGACGGTTGCGGGGTCAACGACTGTATAACCTCTGAAAACTGCTTCTTCGCGATGCGCCTCTGCTACCCAAGCAGCGGTTAGGCCGAATGCAGGTTCGATAGTCGGCTCACCGGGGAGGGCAGGTTGATTGCCCGAAGGATCCATAACCAATAATTGCCCAAGCCTTAATTCGCCTGCGCCTGCTTCCATTTCCTTGACGCGAATTGCATAGCCATTATTGGTCAGAGCCATATTGTCCAAAATGCGCACACTAGGCATAATAAAGCCCAAATCTTGCGCGATTTGGCGGCGAAGGGCTTTGATTTGGTCGGTTACGCGTTTACCTTGAATTTCGTTTACAAGCCCCAAGAGGCCGTAGCCAAGTTCGATTTTCAATTCATCAATCGCCAAAGCCTCATGAATTGGTTCTTCGGTTTCGGGCGGCGGCGCATTTTCTTCGGCGATCTTTTTATCAATGGCGCTTTGCGCAGTTTTTTGGATTTCAAGCCATGCGCGATAGGCTAAATAACCCATGCCGCCACCTATCGCCCAAAAAGCAAAAAGCGGCATTCCTGGCAAGAGTCCGGTGATTAAAGCGGTCGCGGAGACCATGCCCAATGCCTGTGGTGAATTTGCCATTTGCTTGACAAGGGCAACTTCAACCGCATCGTCAACGCCTGCTTTTGAAACCAACAAACCTGCAGCGACCGAGATTACAAGAGCAGGGATTTGCGAAACCAAACCATCGCCGACAGTTAATTGGGTGTATGATGAACCCGCCTCGGCAAGAGACAAGCCATTTTGTGCAACACCAATAATAATACCGCCGATTACATTGATTGCCGTAATCAAAAGCCCTGCAATTGCGTCACCGCGCACGAATTTAGACGCACCGTCCATCGCGCCGTAAAAATTACTTTCGCCTTCTAATTCTTTGCGTTTCGCCCGTGCTTGGTCTTCATTAATAAGGCCCGATGATAAATCGGCATCAATTGCCATTTGTTTGCCGGGCATAGCGTCCAAACTGAAACGCGCTGCGACTTCGGCGATACGGGTTGAACCTTTGGTGATTACGATGAAATTCACCAATACCAAAATAATGAATACAATCAGGCCAATAACGAAATTGCCCTGCATAATGAATTGCCCGAATGCGGCAATGATTTCACCCGCTGCATCGGGGCCTTCGTGTCCATGCCCCAAAATCAAACGGGTTGAAGCGATATTAAGACCAAGGCGAAAAAGCGTCGCCACCAATAGGACAGACGGAAAAGCCGAAAATTCCAATGGTTTCCTGATGAACAAAGCCGTCATCAGTATCAAAACCGAACTTGTCACCGAAATCGCCAACATAAAGTCGAGCAATATCGGTGGCAATGGTATAATCAGAAGAACAATTAGAAAGACAACGCCAATCCCGACCGCGACATCGCCGCGCATCGCGCCCTTTAAGACATCAGAAAGTCTTAAAACCGGATTTGATTGGGTTTGCGTGCCTTCTGCCACTTAATTTCCTAACCGGTTGCGTATTCAGACGCATGAGGCGCGGGTATATCGACGCCCATATCGGAATATTGCTTTAATTTATTGCGCAAAGTGCGAATGGAAATACCCAAAATCACAGCAGCATGTGTGCGATTGCCAAGGCAATGTTTAAGGGTTTCTAAAATCATTTCCTGTTCGACATTTTCAATTGTTCGTCCGACAAGATTTGTCCCGGCGCTTTGTGCAACCATTGTCGCTTGATTAATAGCAGATTGACCAAATGACGAAGCAGCAGGGGCATTAATGGCACCCATTATCAAATCTTCGGCTTCAATCTGATTACCGCGCGATAAAAGAACAGCGCGATGGACCGCATTTTCCAATTCACGAACATTGCCGCGCCAGTGTGCATTTGAAATTGCGTCTTTGGCGGACATTGAAATCGGTTTTGGTTTCGCGCCATTGGCCTCGGCATATTTTTTCACGAAAAACTCTGCTAAAGGCACGATATCTGCCTTCCGATTTCTAAGCGCTGGTATTTCGAGATTGATTACATTCAAGCGGTAATAAAGGTCTTCGCGGAAATTACCTTCTTTGACCACCGACACCAAATCGCGGTTTGAGGTTGCGATAATGCGAATATCAACAGGGACGGGTTTTGAGCCGCCAACACGGTCAATCACGCGCTCTTGAATTGCGCGCAATAATTTGGCCTGAAGGCGCAAATCCATTTCGGTAATCTCGTCTAATAGAAGGGTTCCACCATTAGCCTCCTCGAACTTACCAATGCGGCGGGCTATCGCGCCGGTAAATGCACCTTTTTCGTGACCGAATAATTCGGATTCAAGCAAATTATCAGGGATTGCGGCGCAATTTACAGAAATAAACGGTTTTTCAGCGCGGCGTGATTTAGAATGCAAAAACGACGCCATAATTTCTTTACCAACGCCAGATTCACCGGAAATCATCACGCTTGCATCAGACGGCGCAATGGTTTCGGCAAGTTGTAAAATTGACAACATAGATGGGTCTTTGGCAATCATCGGGCGCTTATCATCAGCGACGGCGGCAATAACGGCGGCGATTAATTCAGGGTCAGGCGGCAATGGAACAAATTCACGCGCACCAGCGCGAATTGCACCCGCCGCAGTTCTTGGGTCGGTTGAAATGCCACATGCGACCACAGGAACCATAATATGTTCGGCCTCGTTTTGTGCAATCAAGCGCCCGATATCGAGGCTGGCTTCGACCATTAATAAATCAGCGCCGCGCCCAGATCTAAGGGCATTGGTCGCCAAATCAATATTATCGACCTGCATAACCTTCGCGCCCCTGTCCATCGCAATGCGAGAGGCCAGTGCCAAAGGTCCCGACATAGAGCCAACAATCATAAGTCTCATAATGGTCTTCCTTTTAATTCGAATTATCGCCGTCTTTGATGATTTCCGTCATGGTGACACCCAAATGGTCGTCAACCACGACCAATTCACCACGCGCGACCAGTCTGTTATTGATGAAAATATCGATTGCCTCACCGACTTTGCGGTCAAGCTCTATCAGGCTTCCTG
Organism: Hyphomonadaceae bacterium; assembly: GCA_041917055.1. Classification (GTDB taxonomy): domain Bacteria; phylum Pseudomonadota; class Alphaproteobacteria; order Caulobacterales; family Aquidulcibacteraceae; genus Pseudaquidulcibacter. The sequence continues at coordinate 120,815 of JAYRYJ010000003.1, read as the reverse complement.
AATTTAATTCTAATAATGAGGCGACATCCATTTTTGCGCGCCCTAAAACGGCTTTTACATGGACCGGAACGTCATAGACCGGGGATAATTGCGCCGCAGATCTTTCAATTCCGATTGCATCTGAAAGCGTCATTTCGCTTCCGTCGGGGGAGATGTCGGGCAAATCCAGATTTTGTGTGTTTTCGCTCATGGTCTATTCCTCGAACAAATCTATTTGAATGCCGTGCGCTTGTTTGGATTCTAACCAAGACTGCGCGGCTTTGTTAATTTCTTTTTCAATGAATCCTTGGTCGTGGCGGATTGCGCCGCCTTGCCATTCTATGGAACATTCACCGATTTGCGCATTGTCGTCGGCGCGCAATTCTATTTTGCCCTCAAACCCGATTTCGGCGGCGGTTTGCGCAATAGTCATTTCGATTAATGGCTTAATATGATTAGGCACTTTGATATTAATGCGCGGATTATTGCGCAAATTCGAAAGCGCCTCTTTGATATAATTATCAATCGCAGATTTTTCGTAATTCTCTAATGCGTGACCTGCTAGTTTGAAGGCGCAGGCTTTTGAAAATTCAACTGCATCCTCATTCAATTCCATTACTTCATTATGCAAACGCCCCAATAATAATTGCGAAATGCGCGCAATAGAGCGTAAGGCTTCTGCTGATTGTTTTTGGGCAATCGCAATTGCGGAATTTTCACCCTCTTTGAAGCCATTTTCGTGCGCTTGGGCAATATCGGCATCGGTTAAGGTTTTTTTACGTTTTATGAAACTTGTATCAATCTGCCCGTCACTTATTGGGGCGAATGCAAATTTTTCGTATTTCGACATTTCCCCTCCTAATAAATTAATTCGTCGTCAGAGCCGCCGGCAGACAGCATGATTTCACCGTTTTGCGCCAAATCCTTGGCAACCTGCACCATCGCAAATTGTGCTGCATCAACGTCTTTGAGGCGAACCGGCCCCATTGAAGACATATCGTCTTTTAAGATCTTAGCGGCGCGTTCGGACATATTGCCAAAGAATAGATTGCGTAATTCGTCAGATGCACCTTTAAGCGCAAGACCCAATTGATCCTTATCAATTGCGCGCAATAGGGTTTGCACACCGCCAGGATCAAGTTTTTTGAGGTCTTCAAAGACAAACATAAGCGCGCGGATTCGTTCCGCAGATTCCCGATTTCTTTCTTCAAGCGACGATAAAAAGCGGTTTTCAGTGGCGCGGTCAAAATTATTGAAGATATCGGCCATTAATTCATGTGAATCGCGTTTTGACGTGCGCGCAAGATTGGACATAAATTCTATGCGCAAAGTATCTTCAATTTTCTCTAGAATTTCGCGCTGAATGGGTTCCATATTCAACATACGATTTATGCATTCCAAAGAAAAATCTTCGGGCAATGCAGATAAAACGCGTGATGCGTGTTCCGGCTTAATTTTGGTAAGAATTACCGCAACTGTTTGTGGATATTCGTTTTTGAGATAATTTGCCAAAGTCTGTTCGGAAACATTGCCCAATTTATCCCACATTGTGCGACCGGCGGGGCCACGAATTTCTTCCATAATTGCGGCGACTTTATCGCTCGGCAAAATCGATGACAAAAGGCGCTGGGTTTGTTCATAAGAACCCATAACCGCGCCCGTGGTTGACATTTTTCCAATGAATTCAACCACTAATTCCTCGACCAAGCCGGCGTTTACCGTGCCAAGTGCCGACATTGCCGAAGAGATTTCTTTAATCTCTTCATCGTCAAAATGTTCCCAAATATTGGCGTGATCTTCACCCAATGCCAAAAGGAAAATGGCAGCTTTTTCAGATCCGTTAAGTTCGTTCAAACTCGCGACCATTAATTACGCCTTTCCTGTAACCATGTTCTAATTACTGAAACTGTCTGTTCGGGATTTTCGCCAACGACATCTGACACTTGTTTCATGGCATTGGCATTAACTGCGCCTTGAATGCGCGCTATATCAACGGTTTCTGTGGCGTTTGGGTCATTGTCGCCACCCGGCAAAGCATCGATTTTCACATTTGAGGGCACAAGACCACCACCCGCCGCACTCATGGCAAATGGCCCGCCGATTGCGCCACCCGATTTGGCATCGGCGAAAATGCCTTTTACCATTGGGCGCGCCACAAAGAATATCAGGGCAAAACCAATAATTGCCATTGCCGCAAGTTCGGCAGCGCGCATAATATCGTTTTTGTCGAAATCGAATTTTTTCGGCGCCTTTGTGCCGATGTCCAATGCACTTTGCGCAAATCTTACATTGGCGACCTCTAATTTATCGCCACGTGCATCATCAATACCAGCAGCAGAACGAACAAGGGCAGTGATACGCTGCATCTCATCTTCAGTGCGCGGCGTCCATTTGCCTGCTTCACCCGGTTTTGCAGCAGGTTCAGATGCGCCATCCACCGCGACCGCGACCGACAATTTGGTGACTTTACCCGGGATTGTGGTTAGGGTCTTGGTATTTTTCGAAATTTCGTAATTAACAGTTTCGTCGGTACGATTGGTATTTGATGAATTGCCCGAACCCGCGCCTGCGGTCTGTGCATCTGGGACATTTTGACCTTGGGTAACTGTTCCGTCATTTGATTTATCGGCGGCGGTTTCTTCGATTGTGCGGGTAGAGCGTGGCACAACTTTATCAGGGTCGAAAGTTTCCTCGGTCTCATTGGTTTGCGCGAAATCCATTTCGGCAGAAACTTGGACACGCGCGGTGCCTGGGCCATAAAGTCCTTCCAACATATCTTGGATATTTTTACGAACACGTTCTTCATATTGCGCTTTTCTATCGTCTAAAGCGCCTAATGCGGCCGAACCCGATGCTTGGGCGCTTGCCAATAAATCGCCCCTTTCATCGAGAATTGTCACTTTTTCGGGTTCAAGGCCTTTTACTGACGAAGCCACCAAATTGCGGATTGCACCTACTTGGTTTTCGCTTAATTTTCCGCGTTCCAATCCAACAACAATTGATGCCGTTGGCGGTGTGTCGGTGGTTTCAAATAATTGTTTTTCGGGAATAACTAAATGAACGCGCGCATTTTGAACCGTATCAAGACTATCGATAGTGCGCGCTAATTCGCCTTCTAAGGCCCTTAATTTATTGATATTTTGGACAAAACTGGTTTGCCCCATAGCGTCTGATTTGTCGAAAATTTCGTAACCGACCGAACCTTGTCCGGGAAGGCCCTTGGTTGCCAAATCCATACGCGCTTGCCCGACTTTTGAACGCGGGACATAGATTGAGGACCCATCATTGGAAATATCGTATTTGACTTTGGCTTTGTCTAATTCTTCGGCAACTGCGGCGGCATCTTTCGGCGAAAGACCTGAATATAGAAGCGATTTATCCTCGCCACCAAGGCGAAACATAATTGCAAAAAGTGTTGCCGCAACAAGACCGGTTACGCCCAAAGCCGCGATCAGCCGTGAGGGTCCTGCTGCACCAATTGCCGAAAAAAAACGTTCCAAATGAAAAACTCCGCCAAGCGAGTTTTGGAATCACAATTCCAAATTTCTCACTAGGCAGCTTTTTCCCACCTAAACCGTAAAGTTATGATTAATTTTATAAAAAAAGGCTGCAATTTTTTCCCAGCAGCCTTTTTGAAATCAAATTTTGTGCGCTTTAGCGATAAGATTGCAGTCGCGTAACCCTAAGGCCACGCATGCCGTGCTTATCGACTTGTCTTTGCCATGATAAAAATTCTTCCATGGACAGATTATAACGCTCACACGCATCTTCTAGCGACAAAAGGCCGCCACGAACCGCGCTTACCAATTCGGCTTTGCGACGCGCGACCCATCTTTCAGTATCAGGTGGGGGCAGATTTGCCAGCGTAAGTGGCATACCTTCCGGTCCTATTACTGTTGGCTCTCTTGAACTCAATTGTGCCATTTATCCCAATCTCCATACCTATGTTTTTCAACAAGATACGATATAAAATTTAAACTCAGCCTAAGTGACAGGCTTAATAAACACTTATTTATGAATTCACATTTCTATGGTTTCTGCAGAAATATGTCATTAATTCAATGAATTACTGCTTCATTCTGATGAGTTCGTCCAACATTTGGTCAGCCGTGGTAATAATCTTTGACGAGGCGGAATAAGCGCGTTGCGTCAATATCATATTGGAAAATTCTAAGGCCAAATCTACGGTTGATGCCTCTAATGCGCCCGCTTTAATAGCACCCGCACCCGAATCGCCCGCTGATTTTAAGGTTACAGGGCCCGAATAGGTCGTAACCATGTAATTGCCGCCTTCTACTGCTTTCAAACCGTCTTCATTCACGAAGTCAGCCAAAGGAATTTTATAGATTTTTTTGGCAAGTCCCGAAGTAAATATTGCGGTAATATTGCCTAATGTGTCAATTTCCAAACTTGCCAAATCGCCTGTTGATGAACCGTCTGCAGACGATGAATTCAAACCGGTATCGGCATCAAATTGGGTGATAGATCCAAGGCTATTGGTGTTTTGACCAATATCAACTGTGAAAGTTTGTGCCTCAAGACCAGTGGAATTGGCCCAATTTACAGCATTTGCGGCAGGGGCGGCGGCATTATAAGCGCCGATTTGCAAAGGTGCTAACAAAGATGCAGTGGTATTAGTAGTATCAATAAGACCCGATGGCGTGAATGCCAAAGTTCCAACTTTCACCTGACCATTTACCAATGGCGCGCCGGTAACGATATTTGAAGCAGGGACCGATGTCATTTCAACATACCATTGGTTTGGTGTTGCCGATTTCAAGAAACTAACTTGGAAAGTCTTAGAACCACCTAACGAATCAATGACTTGGAACTGCCACTGCGCATCAGGTGTTACCGCGCCTGATGCCATATTATTTGTGGCGGCATTATAAGCACCAGGTGATGCGGTCGCAACAGCATTCGAAGCAGCGGAAATTGTGGTGCTAGATTTAAGGTTACCGGTCAAAGACGCGATTGTCGAAGGTGCAGCCGAATTTGAAATTGCATTGACGTTAATTTCGTCCAAAGCCTGCGGCGAAGTGGTTGAACCGATGACATTTCCGGTTTCATCTAAGCGCCAACCGCGAAGAATAAATCCGGCATGATTTTCCAAATAGCCGTCATTATTCTGCTTAAAAGTGCCGACGCGTGTATACATAATGTCAGGTGTCATGCTGCCGACTTGGGCTTTTGGCGAAACAATGAAAAAACCATTGCCTTGAATTGCCATATCGGTGGTCAAGGTAGTGGAATTAATATTCCCCTGGGCACTTATCAATTGGCGGGTTCCTGCAGTTACGCCGCCCGCGTTATATGTGGTGCTTGAACTTTGAGCATTAACAAGACGGGTAAAATCCGTACGATTTCTTTTATAAGCCGTGGTATTTACGTTCGCGATATTATCTGAAATCACCGCCATAGAAGACGAGTTTGAAATAAGGCCGGACACGCCCGCTAGCATTGCGCTGTTTATTGACATTTAATGCTCCAATTATTGTTTTTGATTTTAGAAGCATTCTGCCCACCATATATTTTTGTATTATATTCGCACATTGTTGATTTTTCGTAAGTTTTTTCTTTTTTTTTGGTTAATTTACAGTTTTGTTACAGTGCGACGCTGGTCACTTTTGACAATGCTATATTAACGCCATTTATTTGAACCATTGGCTCTGAACCCGACATATCAACATAAGAAATTGTGCCTGATCTGGTAATATTTGAATTTAACGAAACACCGGAAGCATTTTTCGCCTCAATGACTAATTTGAAAGTTCCGCTTTTATTGACAGTTCCATTGCTGGATTTACCATTCCATTCAAAGGTATGTTTTCCTGCGGCTTTTTCGCCATCTGCGGAATAGACCAATTTATTATTGGAATCATAGATTTTCATGGTCACGCTATTGGCATTCGCGGGCATTTCGTAATTCCAGACCGCTTTATTATTGGTAATCGCTGCATCATTTGTGCTTGCGGTCGCGGTTTTTCCCAAATAGGAAACAGCCAATGAACCTGCGCTTATTGACAAAGACGAACCAAGTTTGGTTAGCAAATCATTGGTTTTGATTTGTTGTTCAACGCCGGAAAACTGCACCAATTGGTTTGTGAAATCCTTGGTATCAAGCGGCGACAAAGGGTCTTGCGCCTTTAACTGCGCGGTAAGCAAAGTCATAAAGGTCTCAAAATTCGATGACAAAGATGCCAATGAAGTGTTTTGAGTGCTTGCACCTGTTGATGAACCTACGCCTGTTACTGCCATTTTACTACCTGTCTTAAGTTACGCGATTAAGGAAATGCCGCCGCGATTCCATTTTTGCGTTATTATTTGTTTCGCCGTGTTTTCGGTTTTTACATCTGAAATATCGTTGCCATTTACCGATTTTTGGTTCTGTTCAAACCTATTCTGATTGCCATTATTGGAATTATTGAGATTAAAATTGAGGTTATTTTTGCTTAGATCAAATCCGGCTTGATTTAACATATCGACCATATCACGCGCTTGACGCATTAATTCGCCCAAAGCCTCAGGGGTTTGCGCATTTATTACAGCATCGATTTTATTATTAGCGCCGAATTTCAATTCGATTTCAATTTTCCCCAATTCAGGTGGATCAAGGCGAACAAAAAATGTTCTTTCGCCCGACTGCGCTTTCTCGACCATAATTTGCGCAACTTCATGAATTTTTGAAGCGACAATTTCGCCCTTGTTTTCAGTTTTAGACGCAATCTCATCTTTTGCTTGCAATTGATTGAGTGAATTATTGAAATTCAGAATTGAATTAGAATTTGTATGAAGCGGTTTTAATTCGACCGTCGGCTTGTCAGATTTGGCATTGTTTTGATGCAATGCATTTTGTTTTGGTGTGTCCAAAACCAGTTCTGTTTTAATGCTTGGCGATGAATTGTCATTTGACGCATTATCAATCTGGTTATTTTCCGCGAAATCGGCCTTGGATATTTGGCGGCTATTTTGCGCTTCCATTAAATGCGGCGGCGGTTTTGAAGACACAGCTTCATTTGAACCTATGGTCGCCAAAGTTTCAGGCAACTTTTCAGTCTGATTTTCTATTTCCGATTTTGAAGGCGCAATTGAATTTTCAGTTTCAGACACATCCAATTCTGTTGCCGTATATGCATCAGTGGGTTGGTTTGCATTGATTTCAGTTTTTTCCGCTTGAGGTAGAATTACAGGCGCTGCAGGATTTGCAGCGGCTGAAATTTCACTTGTTACAAGGCGTGCACCAAGGTCGGTTTCGCTATTCGGTGCATTTGTAGCAAAAATCACATTATTAAAAAAGCCGATAGGCAGTGCGACCAAATCAATTGGTGTAATATCTGATTTTGATTTTTCGCCGCTTTGGTTTTGGTTTTGATTATCGGCGGTGATTTCCGAGTTTTGGACATTCGTTTCCAATGCCTGCGAATTGACGATTAAATTTCCGGAATTCTGTGCAGTCAAACTTGCTAAAAACGACATGAAAAAATCGGGCATTGCAGAGCTGTCACCATATTTGCTGGTGTTATTGTCTCTACCCGAAATTTTCGCCACGGTTTGCATTGAAGAAGCCTGCGATATTGAATTGTTTCCCATTTACCCAACACTATTTTGCCCAAGCGGGTCATTATGCGTATTATTAAGCAAAGAGCATGCCGCAGGGAAAGTGCCTATAAACTATTGAAAAATAAGGGTTATATTGTCATTAACCATAATTTTTGCGTGGTATTTGTTACCCAGTCGGTCAAGTTTGCCTATTCGCAAATTTGATTTCCAATAATTTAAGCGTGGCACTTCTTAGCAATTTTAATCAATTTTCAAATTTAGGATTAATCGCGGCACTACCAATATGGAATATGGATTGCATTATTAAATTGTGTGAAATCAGCTTTAAAATAGGCGATTTAAAATATTGTGTAAAAACAATGTATTAGACGTTGAAAATTTGAAGTGTTTTTTGGAATAGGCAAAGTTTGCAGAGAAAAAATATCCGCTTGGGAAAAATCTATCGATTAATTTCGTGAAGGTTGAAACCAAATTCGGTTAAAACAGGTGAGAAATGGCGATAAATTCGATATTAAATATTGCGACTTCCGGCCTTTATGCATCGCAATCGGGCATAAAGACGGTTTCGCAGAATATTGCCAATGTGAATACCAAAGGATATGTGCGGATTGAGCAAGAACAGTCGGCCGTAAATATCAATGGCGGTGTGGGCGGCGTGTCGGTAACATCGGTTCGCCGCGCAGCTGATAGGTTTTTGCAAACTGCGACCATTGCCGCCAATACTTCGGCATCAAAAGATAGTATCAAAGCGCAATATCTTGACCAAGTGCAAATGATTTTTGGCGACCCGACCGGGGATTCATCGCTTTTCAATAGAATTGATGAAGCCTTGGGCGCTTTTGAAACCGCCGTTTTAAATCCGGGTTCTATGTCCATTCGCCGCGACGTTTTAAGCAAAATTTCCAATGTCTTATCGCAATTAGGTGATGTATCGGACCAGGTTCAAGATATTCGTGGCAATGTCGATTTTGAAATCGCGACATCTATTGACGAAATGAATGCTATTCTTGATCGCATCACAAAAGTTAATTCCGACATTACGCGCGGCAATATTCAAGGTGATGCCAATGGCGCCAAAGAAGAAATGTCGAGCCTGATTGATAAATTATCCGAATATATTGACGTTCGCGTTGATTATAAGGACACGGGCGTTGCCAATATTTATACCCATGACGGCACGTTTTTGGCTGGATTTGAGGCCTCTAAATTCTCTTATGCGCCATCGGGTGGCGGCCTAAGTGTTTATAACCCAATCTATATTTCATTTTCGAATGACAATTCCCAACGCGAAATCGATAAATCGATTCAGGGCGGCAAATTGCGCGGCCTTATGGATTTGCGGAATTCAGATTTGGCCGATATTGCAGATAATCTTGGCGAATTTGCTGGAAAGTTAGCTGATGGCTTAAACGCTGTTCATAATTCCAATGCCACAATTCCCGCACCGTCAAATTTAAGTGGGGCCGATACCGGATTAATCGGAAGTGATGCGTTAAATTTTACTGGCGCAACAACATTCGCAATTATTGATGCCAATGGCGGGCTGCAAAGAAAAATTGCGGTCGATTTCAATGCCGGAACTTTAAGCGTTAATGGCGGTGCATCAGTCGCGTTCGGCACTGATATTGCTGGTTTCACTGCGTCATTAAATGCGGCAATGGGTGGCATGGGCAATGCGTCATTTGCCAATGGTAAATTGACATTAAATACCACAAATACGGCGCAAGGCATTATCATTGAAGAGCCAAAAACCGGTGGTTCATTGCGCGGTGATAAGGCATTTGCGCATTTCTTTGGCCTCAATAATATTGTCACTTCATCGCAACCAACATCTTTTGCGACAGGATTAAGCGCGTCGGACGCCCATGGTTTTGCGGTTGGCGGTACATTTACGTTAAAATTGAATGATGCGGCGGGGCAAGAAATTGTAACGCGACAAATTACTGTTCCTGCGGGGAATTGGGGCAATATTATTTCATCAATGAATAATGCCGCAAGCGGTTTGGGGCTTTACGGCACATTTGGATTTGATGCAGCAGGGCGGATGCAATGGAATCCAAATGCAAACTCTGCCGATTATAATTTGGTTATGACCGAGGATTTAAGCCCGCGCGGAACAACGCAATTGAGTTTCGGGCAAATTACGGGCCTTAATCAAGATACACGCTCGACACGCGCGGCGCATATGTCGATAAATTCACAAATCGCCGCCGATCCGCGCAAATTGGGCCTTGCAAAATCTGATATTGGAACCCGTGCTATCGGTGATGTCGTAGTCGGTATGGGCGATTCCAATGGTGCGCAGGATTTCTTTTCAATTTTGGGCAAAACCTTCACATTCTCTTCAAGCCTAGGTTCATTGTCGCGCCGAATGACTTTGGGTGAGTTTTCGTCCGCTTTGGGTGGCGATATTGGCGTGCGTGCCAAATCTGCCGAAACCCAAAAAGAAGCGGCAATCGCCCTTAAAGAAGAAGCATTCAATCGTCGATCCAATCAAGAGGGCGTAAATCTTGATGAGGAATTGATAAAATTAACAACCTATCAGCAATCTTATGCAGCAGCCGCCAGAATGATTAAAGCAGCAGATGAAATGTATCAAACCTTGCTTGACGCGGTTTAAAGGATAAATAAATGAACCGAATTTCAAATTTCACCTCTTATAATATGGGTCTTGCCGGCATTCTTAACGGTCAAACCCGAATGCATGAAGCCCAATCACAGGCATCAAGCGAAACAATTGCCAGTGATCTGAAGGGATTTGGCGCGGACGCAAAAAAACTAATAAATGCGCGCGCAATCGTGGCGAAAGTTGAAGCCAGAACCGATGATTTGAAATCTTTACAAGCGCGCGCAACGGTAGAAGCAACAGCAATGACCAGTTTCACCGATGCGGTCGAAAGTGTTAGGCAGGCAATCGGTGTTGCACTTGCCAATGAAAATGGCGGTGGCTTTCGAACCGCGATTGAATCCGCACTCTCAACCGCAATCAGCGCGGCGAATGTGAATTTTGCGGGCCAATCAATATTTGGTGGCGTCCGTTCGTATGAAGAACCGCTTGTCGGCGCGGATTTGGATACTTTGGCGGCCCAACCCAATGTCGATACAAATTTTGTTGATACCGGCCCAAATCGCACCGTAACTTTGGAAGATGGGCGCACCATTCAAATTTCCAAAAATGCCGAAGAAGTGTTCAAGCCATTCATCGAATTATTGCGTGAAATTCGTGTTTTTGAAAATGCCAATGGCGCAATAACCGGAAAATTGAATGCGACCCAAGTTAATTTCTTAAAATCCAAAATTCCGGACATTACGACATTGCACGGCAATGCAACAGCGGATGAGGCGGATTCCGGCCTAATCGCCAAAGAGATTGACAATTCTATCGAGGCAAATGATGCGAAAAAAACCCGCTTAAACGAAATCGTTTCGGATATTCAAAGCGTGGATTTAGCAGAAGTCGCGGCAAAATTATCGGCAGCACAGACGCAATATCAAGCATCAGCGTCAATTTTCGCGCAATTAAAAGACCTTAATCTATTGCAGTTTTTGCGATAGGACGTTTAAAGTCCTTTCGCAATTGATGCGATTTTTCGCGGCAAAAACAATCATTTGCATGATCATTAATTAGGCCCATGGCTTGCATGAATGCAAAAATTGTGGTCGGGCCGACAAATTTAAAACCGCGTTTCTTTAGGTCTTTAGACAATCTGATTGAGGTTTCGGAAACCGATATTGATTGCGGAATGTCGCTTTCAATGTGTCTTGGTTCAAATGACCAAATATAGGCAGCGAAACTTCCAAATTCATCTATAATCTTCGTGACCATTCTCGCATTATTTATTGTCGCTTCGATTTTTCCGCGATGACGAACGATTTCAGCATTGTTCAAAAGTGCCGATATTTCGTTTTCGCCAAATTCGGCAATTAAATTGAAATCAAAGCCGCAAAATGCTTTCCTAAACCCTTCGCGCTTTTTCAAAATCGTAAGCCAAGAAAGACCGGATTGAAAACCTTCAAGGCACAATTTTTCAAAAAGCCGGAAATCATCGCCAATAGGATATCCCCACTCATTGTCATGATAATCAATGTAAAGCGGTTCGCTATTGGCCCATTTGCATCTTTGTTGGTTTGCCAAATCGATATTCCATTTCAGACCAAAATAAATTGCATCATCGGCTTTTGCGGTCAAGTTATTTGATTGTAACGGCGCATTATGTTAAATCGCGCCGGCATTTTGCTTCGGGCCTTGACCCCGTGGGAGAATAAAATGGAAAATCATTCAAATGCGCCCGATTTGGCGCAAAAAATCCCTATCATAGACCTTGGCTTTGATAAGCCAAAAGATAAAACCCGCGTCGTTGTCGCAATGTCGGGCGGGGTAGATTCCAGTGTATGTGCGGCTTTGGTTCACGCCTCTGGTTATGAAACAATTGGCATAACTTTACAGCTTTATGATCATGGTGCTGCAATCAAAAAGAAAAATGCCTGTTGCGCGGGAATTGACATTTATGATGCTAAGAAAATTGCCGAAAAACTTGGTTTTCCTCATTATACCCTTGATTATGAAAGCCGTTTTAAAGAACAAGTTATTGAGGATTTCGCCGATACATATTTAAGCGGCGCGACGCCAATTCCTTGTGTTCGCTGCAATCAGACTGTGAAATTTAAAGATTTATTGGAACTTGCGCGAAATCTTGGTGCTGATTGTATGGTCACGGGCCATTATGTTGCACGCATGGGCAATGGTCACGCGAAAATGTATCGTGCCAAAGATTTGGGGCGCGACCAATCTTATTTCTTATTCGCAACAACCCAAGAACAATTGGATTTTTTGCGTTTTCCTTTAGCAGGCTTTGAAAAATCCGAAGTACGCGAATTTGCGTCAAATTTGGGCCTCGAAATCGCTCAAAAACCGGATTCTCAAGATATTTGTTTTGTTCCTGATGGCAAATATCAAAATATCGTTTTGGGTCTAAGGCCACAGGCGGCGCAAAAAGGTGAAATCCGCCATATTGACGGTCGGGTTTTGGGAAATCACGACGGAATAATAAATTTCACAATCGGGCAGAGAAGGGGGCTTGGCATAGCAGTCGGTGAACCTATTTTTGTCGTCGGCATCGATGCCAAAACCGCGACTGTTTGGGTCGGCCCGAAAGAAGCATTAAAAGTCGCCTCTCTCACTCTAAAAGAAGTGAATTGGTTAGGCGAAAAACCGGAAACCGAAGACGAATTAGAAGGTCGCAAAATCCTTGCCCGCGTTCGTTCGACGCGACCGCCTATCCCCGCGCGCATTTCAACTGCACAAGGCTGGCGCGTGATTTTTGAAAATCCGGAAGAAGGCGTCGCCCCCGGTCAAGCATGTGTATTCTATGAACCAAATAGCGCAAAAGGTGATTTGGGTGAACAAGTTTTAGGCGGCGGCTTCATTTCGCAAACGGTGAAGGTTTGGGAATAATTTGCGGTCACTTTATCGGACTTGTTTGATGATGGATTTATATTTAAAAAGGGTGGCGCCGTTTTTGATAAGTGATACCAATTTATGAGATTCCATTTTATTACCGAAACCACACAAAACCGCAGAAGTGAAATTGTAAATTCAATAGGAAGTGAAAATGGAAACTTCAATGAATGTCTTGTCCAGTTACAATCGAAAATTCGTCACCAAATATTAACGGAGGGTAGCTCCGCATTATTAGATCACTTGCGAACATGTTCATCAATTCCGGAATCTTTTGCCCATGATTCGAGTCAGGAGAAATTGTATTCCAAATACACCGATGCAATTATATGCGAGTCCTTGAGGTTTATCGGCCTAAACGCCATTGTTTTGAGTGAGCGGGGAGACGCAGCCGACGTTGAAGCAGCGAGCAACAATTCAAACAAAAAATATAGTTTGGTAGCGGATGCAAAAGCATTTCGTTTGAGTAGGACTGCCAAAAATCAAAAGGATTTTAAAGTTCAAGCTATGCACACTTGGAAAAGGGATAAAGATTATGCCTTGATAGTTTGTCCGATTTATCAGCTGCCAACAAATTCAAGTCAAATATATCAACAAGCGACAACCCTAGGCGTTTGCATTTTTTCATATTCCCATTTAGCTGTATTGATTAGAATTGCTGAATTGCTTGGGACTAGAATTTCAAGCGAAATTTTGCAAAAAATATTGGAAATTATTCCAAGTTCGAATCCAACGAAATCCGCCGCTACATATTGGAAAATCTTAAATCAAGTTTTGCTTTCTGATAACATTGAAGTCAAGAAAATTTGGACAGAAGAGAAAATGGCAACTTCAGAAAGTATTGAGTTTGCAAAGGAAGAAGGATTAAGGTTTTTGTCTGAAGAAAGAACCCGAATACTTCGGATGACACACAGCGAAGCAATACAATCCCTGATTCGCATTCACAAGCTCGACAGTCGTCAGAAAAAGATAGAATCAATCCAAAGCAATAATTTGCTTAGTCAATAAGAACTAAATCAACCTAGTATCAAGCCTGTTGCGGCAGACTTCGACAAATTCGCTTTGCTCTTCAAATCCTATAAACCTTCTGTTCAAGTTTCTTGCGCCAACCAATGTCGAACCGCTTCCCGCAAAAGGGTCGATGACTATTTGCCCCTCCGAAGTAACTAATTCAATAAGTGCCTGCATTAATTTAACTGGTTTTTGGGTTGGATGAAGTCCAGATTCATTTGATTCAAAATCCGCGCTTATTACATTGTCGGGCCGGCTTACATATCTCAAGAAAGCAGTCTCATTATACCCGCCAACACCATGCTTAATAACATTGTCGGCAATTGTTGTTCCAATTTTATAGGGTTTGGTGAACCATAATATTGGTTCAAAAGTCGGGCGCAAATTACCGACACGCCATCCTTCCCAATTTCTTTTTGAAACTTCGTCATTGCGACGGTCATAAATTGCGCTTATCCTTTGTGCGCGATGTGGCGCTTTGTTTCTCATCCAAGCAAGCATATCTTTGAGATTGAAACCCGCGTCTTCCATTGCGCAAATACACCGATGGGAAAATCTTCGGCCTGCAAATATGATTACGCTTGCGCCTGGCTTTGCAATTCTAAACCATTGCGCCGCCCATGAAGCACACCAATTTTGGTATTCGCGCGGAATTTCTTTGTCAGCCTCAGACCAGCCATTTATCGGCTTTCCGCGACTCTTAAAAACTGCACCAGCAGCTTTTTGCGCGGGGCTCGAACCCAATAATGCAGAATTAGTATTATTGTGCAAAACATCCCACTCATCAACACTTATTCCATACGGTATATCGCTCAAAAAAAGGTGTGCAAAGTCGTTGGGTAGTTTTCCAAGTTCAGCGATTGAATCGCCGTGAATAATTGTATCAAGTTCGACAGCATCAGCCGCAAATTGGTTTCTAATTGTCGCTGTGTGCAAATCGTTTATCCTAAGAATCTATTTTTAAGAATAATGGTTCATGATTAACCCGTCAAATGCTGAATTAATAGATACAAACCAATGATACAGCCAATTATAAAAAAATACACCAAACCAATCTTCCGCCAATCCGCTTTGGCGTATCGGCATTTTCCGTAATGGTCAGAGCAGGGCATTTTCTAATTTTTCGGGCATTTAGAGCTTGATTTGCCCAAAGCCCCACCAATTGCCGAACCCAGACCGCCACCGAATAGACCACCTAAAGCACTTCCGGTGCTTTGGGCTTTGGCTTTTTCTTTCTCGCATTCTGCTTTGGCGATTTCTTCGGGGGTTAATTGTTTTTGGTTTGGTTTTGTGCCTTGGGTCATTGCGTCTTGCATTGAAGGCATTCCAACCATTATATTGCCGCTGGTTTTATTGCGAATCCGCACCGCCCATTCCTGCACCCATGTCACTTTCGGGTCGGCGGGGCGCGCAGGATAGATAAGGTTTTGATCCGCGCCGTAACCCATGCCCGAAACATTTACAAAGGCCGAACCGGCAAATATCCCTTTTGGAATTTGGCACGAAGTTTGGGAAGAAGGCAAAAGCGCCTTCTCATTCAAATATTGCGTCAATTTTTCGGGGGAAAGATAATTCATCAAGCCATATCCCGGCTCAGGAACATCGGCAGATGACCACATTATCATTTCCGAGCCATTTGCAATTTCGCGGAAACCAAAACCTTGGAAAAAATACGCCTGCGCACCTGTTACATTATTCCAAGTTAGGGTGACTACATCGTCTTGTGAACCAGTGGATTTAAGCCCCAAATCGCCCATAAATTCGCCCATTTGCGGCCATGCGAAAGATAATGATGTGGGGATATTAGTTCCCGAAAACGCGTGATTGCCAAAAATCTTTGCGGTTTTATCAATATCGCGATTGTCATTCTTATTAGGCCAAAGCGCCGCCGCGACCGCATATTTTTGATGTTGCGAAGGGTCGGTTCGACCATTAAGGCCGATTGCCGCGCCAGACATTTTGCCATTTTTAATCATAAAGGTTTTGGAATTGCCCTTTTTCAATTCCGCCCCGCAGCCCCAATAGAATGTCATTTTGAAATCTTGTGGCTTTTCGTCATATTTCGGAATTACATCATCTTTTGGCTCATATTGTTTTTCGGTGATGCCGCCGGATTTTTCGTTGGGAATCAATGGGATGGATGCGCCCAATTTCAAACCAGAAGGTATCGCATCTTTTCCATTCACGGCATAAGGCGCGTCAAGATTTTGCACCGCAATATCGGCATGAAGGCCGGGCGAGCCATGAAAAGCATCGGAATAATGATTATTGCCGCCGCTCTTTCCCATTCCAAAAAGACCCATATTGGCCAAAGCGCCAAGGCCACCCATCATTCCCTGACTGCCATTTGACAAATCGGCCCAAACATAGACACGCGGCGGCACGATTTTTTGTTGCGCTACTTTCGCCTTCGCCTTTGGTGCAGCATTGGTTGGGCTTGAGAAAACACTAAAAGTAGCGAATGCAATTACGCCAATTGCAGGGATAATAAGGAATTTATTGAGCTTCGGTAACATATGAACCTCCATGGTCACATACTGCCACCAAAGCGCCTTAAGCGCAAAACATATTTGGTTTCAATTTCAATATTTTTTCAAAAATTATTGAAGCGGCGTAGGCTTATTATATGGCAGGATTTCGCACGACGAAATTATAGTCAATTTCCCCTTTTGCTTACCCTTCGCGTTTTTATAATAAACGGTTTCAGAGACGATTTCGTTTTTTAGAGTATCAAAATAGTTCGAATCAGAAGTGAAATCACCATTATCATCGGCATATTCATAAATCGGGCTTTCCGACATTATCAATTTATCACCGTCTTTGCGAAGAATTTGGCGCGTTCCACCCGGGCACGAAATGGTAAGGCAATATTCCATTTTCGGAACATCAAAGACGTATTCAAATTGCCCTTCAGTATAGGCCGAAATTTCGCCACCAGTCGTGTTTTTTCCTTCGATTGTATGCGATGAATAGGCGCATTTCGCATTGAATTGTTCGGGTGTCGCGGCAAATGCGATTCCAGGTAAAGTTGCGAAAATCAAAAATGTTGCGATTTTCATCCTATTCCTTCCCGTATAATTTATATGGCTTTTTCTTGCATGAATAAGTGATTTTTTGGTTGCCAAGTATTTTGTCACTATTTTCTTGGTAATATTTATAATGGTCAATTAAAACCATTTTTTTCAAATCAATCACAAATTCTGACGCGATTTCATTATAATCGTTTGACTCATAGACTTTTACCGGACGGATTGAGAGGGTGATGATTTTGCCGTCAATTTTTGCAATGGGTTCAGGTGCGCCATAGGTTTCCTCGGTGCAATATTTTGCTACACAATGGGTTTTCGCGCTTAAATCAAGCGCGATTTCTGTGGCTTCGCTAAGCCATGCATCTTCACGCTCTTTTGAATAAAGATTTTCGCCCCAAGTATCGGTTCCCGTCAATTCAACTTTTGACGCTTTACAATCCAAATTGAATTTTTCGGCATTTGCGGCGACGGGTAATAAAACCGCCATCGCCGCAAAAATGGCGACAAAACGCATTATTCACTCCTATCGAATGGGTCGATATTGCATTGATAATCGATACGCGACGATCCAACAATTTTATCGCCTTTTTCGTCATAATAGGTGAAATTCAGCGTGAAAACATCGGTTTTCGGATTGAAAGATTCTTTCAATTCATAAACATCGCCATCTTCGTCAGGAACGCCACCCGAACCGGACGCCGAAGTTACAATTTCATTGTCTTTGTGAGAAATTAAATCGGTTGGGTCGCCACAATAGCTAAGATCGCAATAATTTTTCGCAATTAGATCAATTGAAAATGTGTGAACCGCATCTTCTGCGGCCTTGATAATTTCGCCTCCGGTGGTGTTTTTGCCTTTGATGATGTTTTCTTTGAAAGTGCATTCAGTATTGAATTGCTGCAATGCGGTTGCATTCGCGCTCAATGGTAAAAGTATTGCAATGCTTAATGCGCTAAATATTTTGTTTTTCATAAAACCCCCTGAAAATGGATTTCTGTTCATTAATTCATATTGTGTCACGAAAAAGGCGAAAAATTGAATTTTTCAAATTATTTTGGGTCCGGCACATTTAAATTGGTGTTGGGCCCCGCTGCTTTGGCATCAACCTCGATACAATCGCGAAATTTCAGTTCCTTAGTCATGCAAATGCGCACTTCGCTTAAATGCTTTTTGGATTTTATGACCGCAATACCTTGTTCGCGCATGCCGGGATTGAGTTTTGTGAATTCTTTTTCCAATTGCCGAACATTTTCATTTCTATCAAGATGCGGAATCCGCACTTTTTCATAAGCATTACGCAGGGTCTTATAATATTCTTGGGCTTTAAGACCCGAACAAGTGCCGTGCCTATCCCATTGAATTTTTACCAATCGGCGTGATGGCATAATATCCATCATTTCATCAATAAGTTTTTCGTCAGGCGCAATATTATTAGACGGGCAGGCACGCGGATACCCGCTTTCATATTGTGGCCAAAGGCCATGGACAATAAAGCCATAATCCCCGTTGCATTGTTCCCCGCCTTTATCTGCATGAGAAAGGCAAAAAGTCGGCGACCATGATAGGGATAATACATAAAAATCAAATGGACTATCGTCATTTTGCTCAAAAGAAAAATCGCCTTTTTCTCTTTGCCATAGGCCCTTCACCAAAACCAAACCACTAATGCCTATGGCGACAAATAATATCGCAATTAATTTCTTCATATTTCGGGTTTGGCTTAATTCCTTATTGAAATCAATATCGCTTGATTTGGTTTTAAGCGCGATTATAAAGGCCGAATGTTTCGCGAATTAAAATTTGGCGGTGCGGGTTCAACGCGCCTAAAAATGCCGCAAACCGCTTTTGATAGAGCGGCGACCGCACTATTATTCGGCCTCGCTTTTATTATCGGGGCATTGTTTTTGCCGATTTATGATTTATCATTTTCATTGCGCGGTCATAACGGAGTTGGTCAATTTGTGAAATCGGAAACCTTAGCGGCGAAGGGAAATCGTGAAAGTGTTGGAATTTATGAATTTACCGACAATTTGGGTTCAAAAGTCAATGTAACTTCAAAATATGCCTTCAAGACAGCGACGCAGATTCCCAAAACCGCGAAAATCGCATGGCCCAAAGGCGAACCACAAAATGCACGGGTTTTGTATCAGGGCGGTTTTTCCTTGATTGCTTTTTTGATTGGCGTTTTGCTTTTGGTTTGGGGCGGAATTGCACTACATAAAGTCCAAAAATATGGGGATTCTGATTGAATTACCGCCACTCCTTCCATGCCGGAAATTTTGCCGATTGTTTGAAACATTTGGTTTTGGTTGCCATTTTGCAATTCATGCAAAAGAAAGAAAGTGGCATAAGCATTATCGATTGTTTTGCAGGTATTGGCGTCTATGATTTGCATGACGATAAAGCCGGTCGCAGCCCCGAATATTTGGACGGTATTGTGAAAATCTGGGACTATGCGCAAAACCAAAACGTCGAAACGGCGATTTCGGAATTTATTAATGCGCAAAAGGCGGCGACAGAATCACAAAGATATTATGCAGGGTCGCCATTTTTATTGGCCAAAATGTTGCGCGAAAATGACAATGCGATTTTTAATGAATTGCATGGTGAACAATTTCGTATTCTGGGAAAAAATATCCATGAATTTAGGCGTCGTTGCGCCTGCAAAAAACTAAATGCCAGTAATATTGACGGTTATTTGGCGCTAAAAGCAAAATTGCCGCCGACTTTAAAACGCGGCTTGATAATTATCGATCCCCCATTTGAAAAACCGAATGAATTTAAAAGAATTATTGATGGCGTAATCGAAGGGCAAAAAAGATTCTCAAATGGTGTTTTTGCGATTTGGTATGCTGATAAAAATGTAACAGATACCGCGAAATTCATTAAAGGGTTACAGGCAGTATCACCAAAACTTTTAGATATAAGAATGCAGGTGCAAAATCCTAATAATATCAGTGGATTGGCAAGTTCAGGCATGGCGATTATTAACCCGCCATTCGGCTTAGAAGATTATCTTAAGCCCGCAATCGCGCAATTATGCGACATTCTAAAAAAAGGCGAAGGTGAAAAATACTCAATCACTTTCCATGAAAGCATTTAGGCTCAGGGCGCGTTAATTTGTGCTTTGAGAAGCGAGTGATTTTGCGCAGGTAGAAGGAAGAAGGCCGCAGGAATACCATAGTATTTCAAGGACTTCTGACGCGCTAATTGCGTAAAAGCGCCGCTCCCGAAGGGCGCATTTTGACTTGTTCGAAAGACCGTTATTGTCACCTTACAGAAAATCTCAATTTGAAAAACATTATTTGAACATAAGCCAAGTCAAAATGTCGTCTCAATGCATAAATTGATGGGTCCTGAGCCTATTCCCATTGCTTTTATTTATAGGGTTTTTTATAAGGTTAATGCTGCCGAGGTTTTTTCGTTTGAAAAGGTGGTGATATTGCGCTTGGCTTGTTCCAAAGGATGATGCCAAAACGGTGGCTTTTCGGTGTCTTGAATGTCTCAAGCGCCATTTTGGTATTGATACTATTTGGGCCTTTCGCCTTATAGTTTTTGGGGAAGTTAATGCGTTTCGACGACGATGAAGATGATGATTTTCGTGACAATAAAAAGAAAAAAGGTCACAAACGGGGTAGTAAAGAAGAGTTTATTGACCCATCCTTGATTATGCCACCGCCTAATTTGGGTGGCGGTTTTGGCAATCGCGGTCCACGTTCCGATTTTGGGGATAGACCGCCACGCTCTGATTTTGGCGATAGACCACCACGTCGCGATTTTGGCGACCGTCCGCCACGCACTGATTCCGGTGACAGACCACCGCGCCGTGATTTTGGCGACCGCCCGCCACGCCGCGATTTTGGCGATCGTCCGCCGCGTCAAGATTTTGGCGACAGACCACCACGCCGTGATTTCGGTGACCGTCCGCCACGTCGTGACTTTGGTGATAGACCGCCACGCCGTGATTTCGGTGACAGGCCACCACGTCGCGATTTTGGCGACCGTCCACCGCGCGATTTCAATCAAGGAAATGAAAACCTACCGACCGTTGAGGGAACTGTGAAGTTTTATAATGGTGAACGCGGTTTCGGCTTTGTGTCACCTGATGACGGCACACCTGACGTTTTTGTCCATGTTTCTGCGGTTCAACGCGCGGGTCTTGAGGCTTTGACACCAAATCAGCGCATTAGTTTTCAAATCCTTCCTGATAAATTCGGCAAAGGTCCAAAGGCGATTAATATTGCATTGGTGAAAACCGAAGGCGAATAATTAAGGTCGTATAAAAATAAATGCCCTGCCGAAACACTCGGCGGGGCTTTTATTTTTTGGGCATTACATACCCGTTTTTATTAATCACAATAGTCGGGAGATTGTGGTGGTTTTCAAAATAGGAATAGATTTTTTCTAATTGCCCAATCAATTTTTTGTCGGATTTTTTCGGCGCTGTTAGTGCGCTTAATGGATTAAGTTCATTTGGATAGATGTGTAAATCCACCGACTTTTGCCCTTTTTTGAATGATTTATAAAGAATTGTGTATAATTCTTCACTGTCAGGGTCAGTGATACCGATTGATGGTGCACTGGCACAGCGTGCGGCGATAAAAACCGAACCTTTTTTCTTTTGTGCAATATTATATTGATTGGGAAAATCAGTGCCGATACGCACAAAATTATTGCCGTTTTGCATAAGGTTTGCGGCATTTATGTGGTAAATGCCGTCAATCAAATTCGCCGCATTGCCGCAAATGCGATAATTGCGAATAAAGCGGTATTTATTTTTCTCTTTCACCCATAATTGCAATTGTCCGCGATTTCTCAAAATGCGTAAAAAGACCGGATTTCCAAGTTCGACTTTCTTATCTGCAAAATAAAAATCAAGCCGCGCGCCTTGCCTTAATATTACCGAACGCCCAAATCCGCCAATGTCTAAGCCTTGAGCATTGGAGTATGGCGGTGCGCCGAAAACCATGGTGGCGAGAGCCAAAATCAAAGGCATAATTTTTTTTGCGACATTAAACATTCTATTCATTCACAATTCTTGGAAGTTTGAATGTAATATCTTCGCGCAGAACTTCCAATTCTTTAACTTCAACATCAAAGCGGGTCTTGCAAGCATAAATGACCTCGCTAACCAAATCTTCAGGTGCACTTGCGCCCGCGGTTAAAGCCAAAGTATTGACGTTTTCGAACCAATCCCAATCAATTTTAGATGCATCATCGATCAAAAAGGCCGCTTTTACACCTTCTCGCAAACCAACCTCTTTAAGTCGCAAAGAATTTGACGAAGTTTGCGAGCCGATCACCAATAATAAATCCGCAGATTTGCTTAATGCTTTGACAGCTTCTTGCCGATTGGTCGTGGCATAACAAATGTCTTCTTTATGCGGCAAAATAATTTCTTTGAAACGCGACATTAAAATCGCCACGATTTCTTTAGTATCGTCCACCGATAAAGTGGTTTGTGTCACAAATGCCAGTTTGTTTGGGTTTTTGGGTTGAAATGCGCGCGCTTCATCGGCGTCTTGCACCAAACTTACTGCCCCGTCCGGCAATTGCCCCATTGTGCCGATAACCTCGGGGTGGCCCGCATGACCGATTAGAATTATTTCATTGCCGTTTTCATATTGGCGAATTGCCTCAACATGCACTTTGGAAACCAGGGGGCAGGTGGCATCAACATAAATCATATTGCGATTTTGTGCCTCAATCGGCACGGATTTAGGCACGCCATGCGCGGAAAAAACCACAGGCCTATCTTGGGGGCATTCTTCCAATTCTTCGACAAAAATCGCGCCCATGGCCTTAAGGCGTGCAACAACGTGCTTATTATGAACAATCTCATGGCGGACATAGACAGGCGCGCCCCATTTTTCCAAGGCTTTTTCAACAATCTGAATTGCGCGATCTACACCGGCGCAAAACCCACGCGGTGTTGCCAAAAGAATCTTCAATGCTTTCATTGCGAATATTTAACCTGCTGATTGTAAGTCTGGCTTGAGATTAATTCAAACAGGCCTTAAAGCAATTGCATTCAATATGCCAATTGGATTTGCAATTGGCGGAAATTTCGGTTTGGAAAAAATTATGCGTTATTTTGCGGTTTCATTAATGGCTTTGGCAGTGCTTGGTTTGAATGCGTGTGCAAGCAATGGCAAAAAGGACAAAGCGCCACCGCCGGTTGCCGAAGATGCATTGCCCGCCAAACCCGCCGCAAGTAACGGCACCGACACTCTTGACCCAAGCATGGTTCAAGATGCGCCTAAGAAAACCGGATTTTTCGGTGGCCTTGCAAATGCCTTGGGCGCGAAAAATGATTTGCCAAATTCAGGCCCATGCCCATCTGTCAAAGTTCTTTATGACGCCTCCCGTTTTGTTGAAATTAGTGGTGATTTAAAATTTGATAATGTTGGCTTTACCGGGGAAATTCAGAATGTGATTTCTAATTGTCGCTATGTTGAAAGCGATCCGATTGAGGTTGCACTATCAATTGACATGGCATTAGGCAAAGGCCCGAAGGCAGTTGGCGAGCGAAAATTGGTAAAATACTGGATTGCAGTGACTAGAAAAGATGTCGCGCCAATTTCTAAAAAGGATTTTACTGGCGAAGTGTTTTTTCCAAAAGACTCCGATAGAATGCGTCTGCAAACGCCTGAAGTAACGATTGAAATTCCGCGCGCCAATAAGGATATTTCTGGCACGAATTTTGAGGTTTTGGTTGGTTTTGACCTAAGTGAAGAACAATTGAAGTTCAATCGTGACGGCGTGCGCTTCAAAATTGATGCAGGTGCAAAAAATTAATCATGCCTCTAGAAAACCTAAGTCTTGCGGCGCTTTTGGGCGAAATTTTAGGTCGCGAGTTTGAAAAGCGCGGTGCCAATTTTGAATTGGGAAAAGTCACCCGTGCCACAAAACCCGAATTTGGTGATTTTCAATGCAATGGCGCGATGGCGGCTGCTAAAGCACTTGGTAAAAATCCGCGCGAAATTGCGTCTGAAATTGCAATTTCGCTAACCGGCAATAAGGAATTTGAAAAAATTGAGGTTGCAGGCCCGGGGTTTTTAAATATTTTCCTAAAAAATGAGGCTTTGTCGGTTCGCGCAAATCAGATTGCTAATGACGAAAACAAAGGCGCATCAAAAGTCACAGCGCCCCGTAAAGTAATTGTCGATTATGCGGGCCCAAATGTCGCCAAATCAATGCATGTCGGGCATTTACGCGCAACAATCATTGGTGACAGCCTAAAACGCATTTTCCGTTTTCGTGGTGATGAGGTTTTGGGTGACGCCCATTTCGGTGATTGGGGCTTTCAAATGGGGCTTTTAATTGCCACTTTGGCAGAAAAACACCCGGAATTGCCATATTTTGACCAGAATTTTGTAGGCGAATACCCATCAGAATCCCCCGTCACGCTCGCGGATCTAGAGGAAATCTATCCAGCAGCCGCAGGACGCGTAAAAACTGATGAAAATTTCCGTGACATTGCCCGCAAAGCGACAATGGAATTGCAATCGGGGCGACGCGGATATCGCGCATTATGGCAACATTTTGTAAATGTTTCGCGCATTGCTTTGAAACGTGAATTTTTGGCCTTGGGCGTTGAATTTGACCTTTGGCTCGGCGAATCCGATGCCGATGTTTTTATTCCCGAAATGATTGAGGACCTTGAGAAAAAAAATCTGTTAAAAGATGACCAAGGTGCGCGGGTTATTTTTGTGCATGATGCAATGGTCCCTTCGAAAGACGGTGGCGAACGCCCGAATGCCACGCCATTATTGGTGGTTTCGTCCGAAGGCTCTGCCATGTATGGCACAACTGATTTAGCAACAATTTGGCAAAGAAAATTTGAATTAGGCGCTGATTTGGTTCTTTATTGTGTTGACCAAAGACAGGCCGACCATTTTGAAAGCGTGTTTCGCGCGTCCGACAAGGCACATTATTTACGCCGCGACCAATTGGAACATATCGGCTTTGGCACAATGAATGGCAAAGACGGAAAGCCTTTCAAAACTCGAGAAGGAGGCGTCCTTAAGCTCCATGATTTAATCACAATGGTGTTTGAAAAAGCCATGGCAAAAATTGAAGAGGCGGGTGTCGCGGGCGGCGCAAGCGGCTGTGAGCGCAAAGATATTGCCAATATGGTCGGGATTGCCGCACTTAAATTTGCCGATTTGCAAAATTTTCGCGGCACATCTTATGTCTTTGATTTAGATAGATTTATTTCTTTTGAAGGCAAAACTGGCCCCTATTTGCTTTATGCCTGCGTTCGTATCAAAGCGATTTTGCGAAAGGCCAAAGAGCAAAATATCGCCGCCGGCAAAATCAATATCATTGAAAATCAAGAACGTGATTTGCTATTATTGCTTGATAATTTTGATAATGCCCTAAAAGGCGCGTATGAAAAACGCGCACCACATATTTTGGCGGACCATTTATATGAATTGGCGGGGGCTTTTTCGTCATTCTATGCCAATTGTCCGATTTTGGGTTCAAGTGGCGAAATT
Organism: Hyphomonadaceae bacterium; assembly: GCA_041917055.1. Lineage (GTDB taxonomy): Bacteria > Pseudomonadota > Alphaproteobacteria > Caulobacterales > Aquidulcibacteraceae > Pseudaquidulcibacter. The sequence continues at coordinate 95,277 of JAYRYJ010000003.1, read as the reverse complement.
CGCGCATCACGCCTGTCACTTGCACAAGCCGCTTTGGGACAATTGGAAATTGGTTTGGATTTATTGGGAATTAAAGTTCCCGACAGAATGTAATTTCGGCACAGGCTGGTCAAAACGTCGCTATTTGCAAAAAAGCGTTTACTTTGCGATTAATTTGCTCACTATGCTTTTATGTTATCTCACGAAGAAGAAACCAAATTGCGGGCTTTCCATCTTGAACATGGATTGATGGTCTATTTACGCATTTTTTCGGCTTTGGCATTTACGATAATCTCATTCATCGAATTTAAAAATTACCAAATCCTACAAGGAATGCTTTTGGCATTTTGCATCGCATCATTTGCGGCGGACGTTTTTTCTATTGTCAAACTGAGAAAAGCCCGCCAAATTCTGGATGAGGCTGATTATGTTACGGCACTGGCAAAAAGCGAAAAATCTGTGCGTGGCTTGGGAATTGTATCACTTTCAATGGTTTTGATAATCGGCGCGGTGGCATTGAATTTGATTCAATTTCAGTTTCTTTGGGTGGCAATAATTGCGCAATTTTCGGCACAAGCGTTTGAATTATTTTCAAGAACAAGAAATTTGGAAGTTTAGCTTTTTGCCGCATTGCTTTGCGCCGATTTTTAGGTTTAAATTGTAATATGACCAATCTCGAAAAATTCATTAATGGCCTGCCCAAAGCCGAATTGCATTTGCATCTTGAAGGTTCACTTGAACCTGAATTGATGTTTGAACTTGCCAAACGAAATAATGTCAAAATCCCATTTAATTCGATTGAGGAAGTGCGCGCGGCCTATAAATTCAATAATTTACAGGAATTTTTGGACATTTATTATCAAGGTGCGTGTGTCCTTATTGAGGAACAAGATTTTTACGATTTAACCTGGGCCTATTTATTGCGCATGAAGGCCGATAATTGCGTGCATGTTGAAGTGTTTTTTGACCCACAAACCCATACCGATCGCGGCATTGGATTTGATACTGTCATAAACGGCATTTCGCGCGCCTTAGAAGACGGCAAATCCAAATTGGGGATAAGTTCGCATTTAATCATGTGTTTCCTGCGCCATTTATCCGAAGAAGAAGCCTTCAAGACTTTAGGAATGGCAACCCCGCATTTGGGGCAGATTATTGGCGTCGGCCTCGATTCTTCCGAAGTAGGCCACCCACCCGAAAAATTCGCCCATGTTTTCAAAGCTGCGCGCGACCTAGGACTTAAAATCGTCGCCCATGCCGGTGAAGAGGGGCCACCTGAATATATTTACCAAGCAATCGATTTATTGGGAATTGACCGTATCGACCACGGCAATCGCGCATTGGAAGATGATGCTTTGGTCGCGAAAATCATTGACAAGAATCTAACTTTAACAGTCTGCCCATTGTCAAATCTTGCACTATGCGTTGTGAAAAATCTTAAAAACCACCCGCTAAAAACCATGTTGGCAAAAGGATTGAAAGCGACGATTAATTCCGACGATCCCGCCTATTTTGGTGGTTATCTCAATAAAAACTATATCGAAACCCAAAAAGCAATCGGCCTAACGCGTGATGAATTGATAGTTCTCGCAAAAAATTCCTTCAAAGGCTCATTTTTACCACAAAGAGAAATAGATAAGCATTGTGGCGAGATAGATGTCTATGCTTTTAGCTGAGCTATGCCGCATTCGCCCTTATTGCGTGGGATTGATAGATTGCGGCTTTGGCGAGGGAATTTAGTTTTATCAATTCCACCACTTGATTTGCCAAGTCTTTCAAAAGGCTTGCGTCTTCTTTGCTAAAACTGCGGGGTTTGGAATCTTTTATGCAAAGAGTGCCAAGATTTATGCAATCTTCCAAAATCAATGGCGCGCCGGCGTAAAATCTTACGCCATTTTCGGCAATTGCGAGCGGGTTATTGACAAACCGCGGATCCTTGAACGAATCCTCAATTATCATGACTTCGGAGGACAAAATTGCATGGGCGCAAAATGCGACGTCACGGTGGGTTTCGCACAAATCTGTTCCGACTTTGGCCTTAAACCATTGGCGGTCTTTATCAACCAATGAAACAATGGCGGTCGGAACATCAAACATTCTTTGTGCCATTCGAACGATGGCATCAAATTTTGGGTCAGGCGGCGTGTCAAGAATCTCCAATTCATGGAGATTCATAAGGCGTTGGTTTTCATTGGCGGGGAGGGGCGCTTTCATTCTTTTACCTTTACAATAAAGGATTTTAAGTATGAAATCTTAATTTTATCTTGAAATATTGATTTGCATTCTCAATAAGGAGCGGAATTTCAGTTGACTAAAATTTCAATCCCTACACTTTGCAGCGCTGTCCAATAGTCGGGCCAGGTTTTTGCGGTGCATGACGGGTTCGAAATTCTAATCCCATCAATCATCAAAGCCGCCAAAGAAAAGGCCATTGCAATTCTATGATCCGAATAAGTGTGGATTTCGACATTGCGAGACGCGCCAATCAGCTCGCGATTTGGTGTTACAAGTAATTCATCACCAATTTCTTGAGCAAGGCCGGGTTCAATTCGGTTTAATTCGGTCGTGACGGCATTTATCCGGTCGCATTCTTTGACACGAAGATTTTCAATCCCGACAAAACGCACCGGATTATTATTAAAGGCCGCTAAAACCGCGATTGTCGGAATTGCATCTTGCATCTGACCACCTTCAATAATTGGCGGTAAATTAGGGAACATATTGATAATATCAAAAGCGCGGGCATCGGGTTGTGACATATCTTTCGCAACCATGCCAATATCAATTTCTGTGCCCAAAAGCGCATTAATGGCCCAAATATAGGTTGCCGCTGATGCGTCCGGTTCAATTAAATATTCATGCGCTTTATAAGGTTCGGGTGCTATTTCCCAATGCAAATCACCAAGTTTTGCCATTTTCGCACCAAATGCCGCCATGCAATTCAATGTGATATCAATATAGCCCAAAGCCCCGATTTTGCCGTCTTTAACTTTTATTCGCAATGGTTTTTGGTTTTGATTGGAAATCATCAAAAGTGCAGAAACATATTGCGACGACAGACCACCATCAATAAGCAATTCCTCGATTTGCAATCCACCTTTGCCAAAAATCTTAAGCGGTGGACAGCCGGTCGGGCATTCAATTTCTACACCTGCTTCCACAAGCGCTCTCACCAATGGTTCAATCGGGCGTTTTTGCATGTGTTCATCGCCCGTCACTATTGAAACACCATCAATAATGGCACAAGCTGCACTTAGAAAGCGGACGGCAGTTCCTGCATTGCCTAAAAAAAGTGGTTCATTGGTGGAACGAAGTTTGCCGCTTGATTTGACGATAAATTCATCAGCGGCGGGTTCGGAAATTTCGACACCCAATTGCCTTAAAGCGGCCGCCATATATTTAGTGTCGTCGCTCTTTAGTGCGCCGCGCAAATGGCTTTCGCCTTTTGCCAAAGCCGCAATCAATAAAGCGCGATTTGTGATGGATTTCGAACCGACAGGTGCGATTTTGCCGCCAATTTCGCGTCCTTTAATATTCAAACTGACGGTTTTGGCTTTTTCAATATCCATAATTTCACTTGACATTTGCCCTCAATAATCAGCAAATGCCGCGCAATCAAGTGAATTAGGCTTTATGCCAATCTTTCGCCGCAATTATATGAAATCAGGTGGGAAAATAAAGGGAAATACATGAAAAAATCTTTGCTTGCAGCCGTAATTATTGGTCTTGGGTCACTCGGAATTTCGTCATTTGCAAATGCGCAGGCATCGAATCCTGTTGTCTTGAGTGCGCCGGCTAATTTGTATCCGGAAACAGTGACAAAAGCTGATGTTCCATTGCTTGAAACCGAATGCACGGCAAATAAATTCGCATCATGTTTCGCCCTTGGCGAATATTACGAGTTTGGCGCACAGGCGGTTGGCGCAAATGTCCCTAAAGCTGTTTCCTATTATCAGAAAGCCTGTGATGGTGGCGAGGGGAAAGCCTGCAAATCGCTTGGGTCTATCTATGTTTTGGGCGCACAGGGCGTTGCCAAAAACGTAAGACAAGGTGTTGAAATACTTGAAAAAGCCTGTGCTAAAGATGTCAATAATGCCTGCACGGTTTTGGGCGATGTTTATTATTTTGGTGATTTAGGGGCAAAAGATTATGCAAAGGCCGAAGGGCTTTATAGCAAGGCCTGCGACTTAAAAGACCCCCAAGCCTGCTTTTATGCGGGTGACCTGAATGAATATCCAGATACCGGCGAAAAAAATCTTGCAAAGGCAAAAGAATATTATGTGAAAGCCTGCGCAATCGACAAAATTACCGGATGTAATGAGGCAAAAGCAGTTGATAAAGGCAATTTAAATCCAGAAACACTCGCGGAATTTGAAAAGAAATGCCAAACCGACGCAATATCATGCCTAACTTTGGGTGAATATTATGACGAAGCCAAAGGTTCGAAAAATGTCGATATGGCGAAGGCTGTGAAGTTTTACGATTTGGCGTGTCAAAAAGACGAATTAACGGGCTGTAAATCGCATGGTGACATACTGGTTTATGGTTCAAATGGCGTTCAAAAACAGCCCGAACTTGGTCTTAAATCCCTCGAAAAAGCCTGTAATGGCGATTTATTGGATGCTTGTAATTCGGGCGGCGATGTTTGGTATTATGGCGATATAGGTCAAAAAGATTTCAAAAAAGCCGAAAAATTCTATGTCAAAGCCTGCGATATGAAAGATTCTATATCATGCGGCTTTTTGATGGAAATTTATCTAAGCGGCGAATTTGGCGAAAAAGGTCGTGATTTGGCTTTGGCAAGTGCAGAAAGGGCATGCAAAAATGACAATATCAAAAGCTGCGTCGATCTCGCAATTGCTTATGAATTAGGTAGCGGAAAGGCCAAAGATGCCAAAACCGCGCTTAAATATTATCGCAAAGCCTGCGACGGCGGTGAAGCAATGGGTTGTTATGGCGCGGGAATTTTGGCGCGTGATGGCGTTTTGGGCAAACCCGATTTCAAACAGGCTCTAATAGATTTCAAGTCCGGTTGTGAAAAAAGCAATGCCATGGCGTGCCTCGCAGTAGGAAAAATTTATGAAAAAGGCCAAGGCGTAAAACCAAATATGACAGAAGCCAGAAAATTCTATTCGCAGGCCGCGAAAACTGACGTTTTCAGCCTTGAAGCAAAAAAGTCGCTTTGGAAATAAAGCGGTTTTGAGAAAGTGGGCCGCATTTTTGCCTAATTTGCGGTGCATGTAAAATTCATGAGTAAATATCAGGGGAAGAAAATGGCCATTCTCAAGAAACTTTCAATCGCTGTGGCGTCTTTTGCTATTTTATTTTCTGGCATTGCTAATGCTGCGCCAAAAGCGAAACCAGTGGCTAAGGAATCGCCTGGCGTCGCTTTGTATAACGCCAAAAAATTCAAAGAGGCAGAGCCGCTATTGATTAAAGAATGCAACGCCAATAAGTCATTGTCATGCTTTAATCTCGGACTTATTTACGAAAACGGATTTGACAAAATCAAAATTGACGGCGTTTTGGCGGTTGAATTCTATGAAAAGGCCTGCACTTTAGGAAATGCCGATTCTTGCGGCACAATGGCGGATCTTTATGCATGGGGCGATTATATTGTGTCGGTAAATGAGGAACTGGCGGCTAATTATTACGAAAAGTCCTGTAATTTGGACAATGCTACTGGCGTAAATTGCACGCTTGCAGGTGACGCCTACTTCCTTAATGAAACTTTGCCCCAAGACTTCCAAAAGGCCAAAACCTATTATGAAAAAGGCTGTGCTAAAAAAGACGGTCTTGGTTGTAGTTATCTTGCAGAAATGTATCTTTTCGGCGATTTTGGCAATGTTGATTATTCAAATGCTGGAAAATACTACAAAATAGCGTGTGACTTAAAGATATATAAATCATGTTTCGAACTTGGCCTAATGCATGAGAAAGGCGAAGGTCGCGCCATAGATAAGGATGCCGCTTTTGACCTTTATCAATTGGCTTGCGACAATAAGTTTTACGACGCCTGCACCGGTATTGGAAATGTGTTTTTCAATGGCACGCCAAAACATCCAATTAATCATGCTAATGCAATGTCCTATTTTAAGATGGCCTGCGATGGAAAAAATGCTGATGGCTGCTATAATGCTGCGTATATGCACTTTACAGGCAATGGCGTTGCAAAAAATCTTGTATTAGCGAAAGAGTTCTTGTTTTCGGCGACATCGATAAACCCAAAACATGAATTGGCGAATAAAATGTTGAAACAAATTCCGTAAAGGGTTAGGGTCAGAGCCCATTAATTAATGAGTCCTGCCCCTAGGTTTCTCCAATTTTCATCAAATTCTTATTAAATTTGGCAATAAATATTAACTTTGCGCTGTTATGCTCACCAAAAATATGGTGTGGGCCTAATGCGAATATTAATTATAGACGATGAAAAATCGCTTCATGACGCATATCGCGAAGTTTTCCGCAATGCGGATTCCAAAATAAAGAACGAGATTCAAAGTCTTGAAGAAGACCTTTTCGGCGAAAAGCGCAGTGACGTTCCCCAAGAAAGTGAAATTATAGAGCTTGAATTTGCCTCCCAAGGTCTTGAAGGCGTTGAAAAAGTTCGCAATTCAATAAAAACCGGACATCATTTTCAAGTCGCCTTTGTAGATTTTCGTATGCCGCCGGGGATAGACGGCAAAGAAACCGCGCGCCTTATTCGTAATCTTGACCCGAATATTAACATCGTAATTGTTTCGGCCTTCGCGGACAATGAAATGAGCGAGATTGCAAAAATCGCGGGCCCTGCACATAAGATTTTCTTTATCGCTAAACCATTCAATGCCAAAGAAATTTCACAAATGGCATATTCTTTGTGTCAAAGATGGGAATATGATTCGCGCCAATTAATGGCATTGCACAATAAGATTCTCGAACTCGCGGAAAGTGAAGCGCGCGCAATCAAAATTGCCAATCATGACACATTAACCGGTGCGCCGAACCGCATGTTCTTTTTGCGCGAATTAAATAATCGTATTGATGAAAAAGTGGGCGATGTCATTTTGGCCTTGCTTGATATTGATAGATTTAAAGAAATCAATGATTCATACGGTCATTTTACGGGCGACGATTTCATAAATAATCTTTATTCTTGCATTAGAAACACATGCCCGAAAGAAACCTTTGTTGCGCGATTGGGCGGCGACGAATTTGCAATCCTTTTCCATAATATTAGCGGGACCGAGGCGGCGGCATTATGCCATAATCTAATCGCTAAATGTTCGAAACCATTTCAGATTTTGCAACATACGGTTCAAACCTCTGCCTCTGTCGGGCTTTTGGTTTGCCCTTCTGATTGTGAAAGAGACGCCATTGCAAAAATGCGCATGGCAGACACGGCCTTGCATCAGGCCAAAGCGCGCGGTCGTAATCAAGTCTGTATCTATGATCAAGAATTGGACGAAAGCGTCAAATTCAAAAAAATGGTTCTTGGAACATTGGAAGACGCAATGCGCGATGGCGAATTAGCTGTTCATTATCAGCCAATTGTTGAAAGAAACGGCCTGTCAGTAGTTGGTTTTGAGGCTTTGCTAAGGTGGAATTCCAAAAAATACGGCGCAATCAGCCCAGGGATTTTCATTCCGATTGTTGAAGATTCTGAATTAATTTATTCAGTAAGCGAATGGGTCATTAGTGAGGCGATTAAAGAAGCCGCCAATTGGCCTAATCAATATGTATCCATCAATTTCTCGCCAAAACAATTCAAGCGCGAGGGCATCGTTGAATTTATTTGTCAGTGTGCGAGTGAAGTAGGGCTTGAACGGTCACGTGTGCAGATAGAAATTACTGAAACGGCGATTTTTGAAGATATTGGTCGCGCAAAAGCGATTTTGCGACAATTGCGCGAATTAGGCTTTAAAATCGCACTCGACGATTTTGGCACCGGTTATTCGTCAATGGTTAGTGTCAAAAACTTCGACCTCGATTGCATCAAAATTGACAAGAGCTTCATAGACCAAGTCGGGCGTGAAAAGCATTCAGATGCAATAGTAAATTCAATCAATTATCTTGCGCGTTCTTTGGGTTTAAATGTGGTCGCAGAAGGTGTCGAAGATGAGGCACAATGCCAAACTCTGCGTCTTTTGGGCTGTTCGCATTTACAAGGCTATTTGTTCGGTGCGGCACTTAATAAAGAATCCACGCGCCAATTTGCAGAAAACGGTCTCGAAAAAATGCCTGTACCCTTGCCAAATTTGGAATTGGCAGCGGTAGGCTAATATGTTCGCCAGATTGAAAAAGAATTTCATAAGAGCCTTCATAGGGACGCGAATTGGTGCGCGCTTAATTGCATTTTTGCTTGCAGCGGGCGTAATAGGTGTTTTGGTAGTTATTTTCTTTATTAAGAACATAATTTATTCGCGCTTAAATCAATTGGAAACAACCCAGATTCAACATCAAGGCGCGCAAATAAGTGCATATTTGGAAAATCAGAAAACTGAAATTAAAACAAAAACCTTCGGCTGGTCCTATTGGGACGATTCCTATGCCTTTATCGAAAATTTCAATCAGAATTTTATCGATCGTAACCTCGACCCAGCGAGCCTAATTGATTATGGTGTATCTTCAATAAGCTATTTGCGTGAAACAGATAATGTCTCATATTCGGTTGCTTTTGATAAAAACACGTTAAAACCAGATGCTTTATTAGCCAAGAAAATGGTAGAATATTTGCGTGATGTCATTCGCCATGGTCACATGAAAGATTTGCCAAATTATGAGACCTATCTCAGGATTGACAGCAAATTATATGTCGTTGGTACCGCCAAAGTTTTTATGAGTGATAAGACCGGAACGCCTAAGGGCATTATGGCAATTGCGCGACAAATCGATGATAATAATGTCAAAGATACATTAAAGAACGACACGATTGTTGATTTTGTGCGCGCAAACAGCCCGCTAAATGTCAAAATTTATGATGATTACGCGGCAATAAGTGTCGGGATATTCGGGCATGATAATATGCCTGTCGGTCGCCTAACTTCGCGATATGACCGCAGTCTTAATGCGGTGAAAACCGATTTATGGTTGGTTTTGGTGGTGGGCATATTATTATTATCCGCGGCATCCATTATATTCTTTTACGGTCGGATTGCCGAAATCGTAATTACGCCATTACAATCATTGACAAAGCATTTGGCAGAGATTTCTAAGTCAGGCCAATTGAAAGTCTATGAAACCGATCAAAGAAATGACGAAATCGGGCAGGTGATTAATTCATTCAATGAAATGATCGTGAACACTGCGGCCCTACAGGAATCCCTGTCGCAAAAATCTTTCCAAATTGGTAAAGCGCAAAGTGAAATTGACGTTCTTCATAATGTCAAAAACGCATTAAGCCCGATTTCAACCATTCTATCAAGATTAGACGAGACGCCCGAAAAGCTGTCAAATAATTATGATCGCGCCATTGAAGAATTGGCTCTTGGAGATTGCGACCCGCAAAGGCGCAGAAAATTGGCCGATTTCGCCAAAGCGCATCTAAAGGCACAAATTGAAACCGCCGAAAACTCGGCACGACTCATCTCAAAGGCTCGTGAAAGCATAAATCACGCAGTGGAAACCATCGATAGCCTGCGTGCGAACCAGGCAGAATTTGAAGATGAGTTTTGTGAAATTACCTCAATTCTCGATAAATCGCTTGAAATTGCGCGTTTGAGCAAAGACCAAGTCAATGTCGAGTTTGTAAAGCCGCCACCGCAATTGGTTCGCGGAAGCAAGATCATTTATTCTCAGGTCTTTGACAATCTTGTAACCAATGCACTTGAGGCAATTTCACAGACAAATCGCAAAGATGGCAGTCTGATTGTCGAAATAATGCCTAATGCCGGTGAATTTGAAAATATGTTGGCGGTAAAAATCAATGACAATGGCGATGGCATTGACGAGACCCAAAAAACGAAATTGTTTGAACGCGGCTTTTCAACACGACGCAATAAGAAGGGTGGCCTTGGCCTTCATTGGTGCGCCAATAATGTAAATGCCATGGGCGGCAAATTGATGATTGAAAGCGAAGGAAAGCAAAAAGGCGCGCAAGTAATAGTCGAAATCCCAATTGCCGCCTAGGCCATTTACTAATTAATTAACGGCCCATTGCAGCTTTATTGAAGTCGGGGACAGGGGACATGATGTGAATTAATATCCCCTATACTCGTGGCGCTTAGTCTTTCCAACTTCCTAAAATCCCTGCATAACTTTACCCTAAATTGTGTTAGCTTTGATATGGGTTGTTAGGCATTTGAGTTTGGGGATTTTTGTTGGGAGAATAGATAGGGCATGATGCGAACTGTATCGATTTGTCAACCGAAACAGTTTTAAATTCAGATCATGCGCCCGTTTCAGCGCCCGTTTTAACTTTTACCATTAGGTGCGGCAAATATAGGTTGGCGGCAATGGAGACGAGCAAAAGGCGAGGAGAAATCATGCGAACCAGGCATTGGCGCAAAATGCCAGAACGGAGCAATTTCATGCTAAAGAATATTTCTTCTATTTTCTTGCTAATTGCGCTTAGCGCATTTTGCGCTTGCAGCCCGCTTGATAAATTCGTCTATAAAAATGGCGGTTATGGGATGGTAACTGAAGGCTCCGTTGGCATAGTTTGGATTGGACAAAATTTTAAAGAAGCAGAGAAGGTTCTAATTAAAGAAGGCCTCAGAAAAAACACAAGTTGTTTAGAAAACGCTAGTTATGCTGGCGGTCTATTTAAAGAGCACAAGATTCCGTTAGGGTCAATGGAGTGTTGTTTTGACGACCTTTCTTGGAGGCGCGGCACATTTTGTATATCAAATAAAGAAGGGGAAGTGGCGTCAATAGTTTGGGCGTATCAACCAGGTCCGGACTTTTAAAACATTTCGGTGACAGCTTCTCAATTACCCAAAATATTTGTGCGGCTCATTTTTCCAATCCTGCCAAAGCGTCGCATTTCCGGTTTGTTTCTTATTTTCCCAAACCAACTTTCCAATTGCCAACACTATGAATTGTGCTTAGTTTTTTAAGCAGATTTCTTGAGATATTGGGATGTCTTGGATTTGATTATTTGACATCGAACGCGGTTCTATATTCACACAGTATCCGCGCCACCCTCTGTTATAAAATATATGATTTTTGACATGTCAAAATCGGCATATCTCAATACGGTTGGAATGAGTATTTTGAGCTTATGAAATTTGCATGGGGGCTGCCTATTCCACACATTTGAAAACGCGTTAGAATTTGGATTTTCGTGCGGTCGCATTTATTCACGATAATAAGTGTCACCGCACAAATGACATCATTTGATAGCATTTTGGTTGTCTTAAAGCGTGAATAAATCAGGGCGCACCAGGTCACAAACTCATAAATCATCACCCTGCGGCATCTTGGCGTCGAACTAGTCTCAAAAAAAGGAAGTTTGTATGCCCAAATCACAAAATCTTTGTTTTCGGCCTGATTCATAACCAAAGACCCCTCAAGCCACTAAATAATGAGTGTATGGCCTAAAATCAGTGAAAAGAAAATTGGCTGGGGTGGGAGGATTCGAACCTCCGAATGCCGGTACCAAAAACCGGTGCCTTACCGCTTGGCGACACCCCAATTGTGAAAGGCCGCAATAAAGCGCCTTTCTTGCTTTCGCAAGTGGGAATAGCAATTATGGCTGTAAAGAATGAAATTTCAGTGAATTTCTCTCTATGCTAAAAATCCCTAAGCAGCATGGATTATTGATTGATTTATGACTATATGAAGCCCGTGAATGCAGTGCGCGTATTAATTGCATAGGAGATTAGGTTTGAAACAGTTTTTGTTTACAATCGCCGGTGTTTTTGTTGGCCTTATATTGTTTTTTGTCGTTCTGCCTATGCTTTTTATCATGAGCGCGACCAGTTCGTCCAAACCAATCACGCCACACAATGCTGTATTGGTGTTGGATTTACGTCGCCCGATTAATGACCAACCTTCGCAAAGCCCGTTTGGTGGCATTAATGGTGCGATTTCCGTGGTGGACGTCGTTAGAAAATTAGAGGCTGCAGAAACTGATAATAATGTCAAAGGCGTTTTGGTTCGTGCACCGGAATTGGGCATTGCACCCGCACATGCCGAAGAAATTCGTCAAGCAATTATTGATTTCAAATCATCCGGCAAATTCGTTATTGCCCATGCGCAGGGTTTTATGATGCCGACTTTGTCAAATTATGTGACGATAAGTGCGGCGGATGAAATTTGGTTGCAAAACAATGCCGATTTTACCGCGACAGGTCTTTCAACCGAAACTATGTTTTTGGGCGGCATGTTTGAAAAATTTGGCATTTCACCGCAATTTGATCAATTCTATGAATATAAAAATGCCGCCAATGTCTATACTCAAAAAGATTATACTGAGGCGCACCGCGAAGCGACCACCTCGCTATTGGGTTCGATATATAATTCATTTTTGGCCGAAATATCAGTCGATAGAAAAGTCCCGATTGAGGCCTTGAAGCAAGCTCTTGATACTGCACCTTTTTCGTCACAAGTCGCATTGAAAGCAAAATTAGGCGATAAAATCGGTATGCCGGAAGAGGCGATGGATTATGTGATTGCCAAAGCCGGTGGCAAAACCAGTTCCTTGGTTGAATTGCAATTATATACGCCGACCTATTCATTTGGCCCCAAAATCGCTATTATCGGCGGTGAAGGGGAAATTATAGGCGGGCCACAAGAAGAAAACCCCTTCTCTAATGCGCAAATTATGAATTCGGACCGCTTGGCCCAAGCAATTCGTGAAGCGACTGACAATGATTCAATCAAGGCAATTGTATTTCGGGTTTCGTCGCCCGGCGGCTCTGCTATTGCTTCCGAACAGATTTGGAGTGCGATTGAACGCGCCAAAGCTATGAAAAAACCAGTGGTAATTTCCATGGGTGCCTATGCCGCATCGGGTGGATATTTTGTGTCCGTAGGGGCGGACAAAATTGTCGCTATGCCGTCAAGCATTACCGGATCTATTGGGGTTTTGGGCGGCAAATTGGCGGTTAATGCGGCTATCCAAAAATATAGTGGCGCGAATATTTCGTCTATCGAGGTTGGTGGGCCATTTGTCGGCGCTTATTCTTCATCGGCTTTCACAAATTCGCAACGCGAACAATTTCATAAATCGATGGAGCGGATTTATATTGATTTCACGTCAAAAGTTGCCGCAGGTCGCAAATTGCCAATTGAGAAAGTGCAAGAAATCGCAAAAGGTCGGGTTTGGACGGGCGCACAAGCGAAAAATATTGCTTTGGTCGATACAATCGGCGGCTTGCGTCAGGCAATAATGGAAGCCAAAGCACTTGCAAAAATAGACGCGAAAAAATCCGTTGAAACCGTATATTATCCGCAACCCGAAGACCCATTCAAGGCACTTACTTCATTATTAGGTGGCTCAACAGAAGCTGCGCGCGCCTTGGCATCAATTGGGACAATTTTGGGCGATACCCGCCTAAACGAAGCATTGATGCAAATTAAAGCGGCGAATGATAATTCGATAATTGCTAAGGAAAATCTTAAAATCAGATAGGCTTCTCAATGTCCATGGACGCACAAATCCTCGCAATGATTTCACAGGCCGAAACCGCAGAAGGTTTTGGTGACTTTGCCAAAGCTAATGCTATTTGGAGTGAAATTAAACTTCACGCGCCCAATCACCCCCGCCTTTTGGTGCGCGACGCTATGGAGGATTTGAAAAGCGGTCGTGTTGACGCTGCCTTCGACCTCTTGACCAAAGCGCGTTTACAGGCGCCAAATGAAGCATCAATTCCTTTGCATTTAGGTCTAGTGCATAAATTGAAAGGTCGCTTGCCTCTGGCGATTGAGGAAATTGATAATGCACTGGCGATCGACCCTTATTTATTTATGGGTCTTTTGTGGAAAGGCGCTGTATTAGAACAAATGGGCAAGCGGGTTGCGGCGGCAAATGTTTATGCCAATGCAATGAAAACTGTGCCTGATGAAAGCAAAATCGCGCCGCAAATGCGCGCTGCCGTCGAACACGCCAAACGCGTTATCGCGCAAAACGCAAGCTCCAAGCAGAAATTTTTGCGTGAAAGAACGCAATCAGTGCGCGAAAAATATTCCGCAAAAGAACTAAAGCGTGCTGAGGAATGTATTGATATTCTTTCAGGCGTTTCAAAACATTATGTCCATGACGGAATCTTGTTTAATTTTCCGCAATTGCCGGCAATTCAATTTTATGAACGCGAATTATTTCCGTGGCTTGAGGAATTAGAGGCTGCAACCCCTATTATTCAAGAAGAAGCAGCAAATATTATTCGCCACAATTGGGAGAAATTTGCGCCATATGTGCAAACGCCGAAAGATAAGCCGACCAATCAATGGGAATATTTGAATTTTAATCCCGAATGGTCAACTGTGCATTTTTATCGCGATGGTAAGAAATTTGATGATGTTCATGCTTTATGCCCGCGCACGTCAGAAATATTGTCGCGACTGCCTTTGGCGTATCAGGCGAATTTTGGGCCAACGGTGGTCTTTTCGGTTTTGCAACCGCACACACATATTCCGCCACATACCGGTTCGACCAATATTAGGCTTTTGTGTCATTTACCTTTGAAAATCCCGCCGAAATGTTGGTTCAGGGTTGGCAATGAAACCCGCGAATGGAAAATTGGCGAAGCCTTTGTGTTTGATGATTCCATTGATCACGAAGCAATGAACGATAGCGACGAAACCCGCTATATCATGATTTTAGACGTATGGAATCCGTTCCTGAGTATGGCGGAACGTGAAATCATTAATGCAATGCTATTCGCCAACAATGAATTCGCTTCACAGCAATAAATCCAAATAGTCTTGCTGTGGAAAAGCGGCTAAATTTTTCTTTTAAGCAAAAAAAACGGCGGGGTAAAAACCCCGCCGCTCTTTTTTCTATCCTAAAGGATTAGAATTTTTTGGTGACACCAACGAACATAAAGCGACCCAAAGAATCATAGATTTGTGGGTAAGTATTGCCGTTTGTACCAGCAACCGCAGTCATTGGAGGATCATCATCCAATACATTGTCGATACCAGCGCGCAACACCAAATCATTTTTCAGATTAATAGATGCGCCAAGGTCGATATAATTATATTCTGGCAATGTTGAACCAATTGCAGTGCCGCCATTTGTTACGTCGCCATAATATCTCCAAGTAGTAGATAGAGTGACGTTCCATGGAGTTAACCATGCAGTACGTAAACGGTGACGCCATTGCGGGTTAGGCGTGCCGCAATTGCCGCCGAATTTGCCGACGCAATCATATTTTGCCAAACCTGGAACGCCCGGATCGGTTTCCAATTTGTCCAAATATGTGCCAACAAGGTTGAAGTCTAATTTACCGAATTTTTCAAGGCCGAAGTCAGCCAAGTTCAAGCGATAAACTGCGTTAACGTCCACACCAGTTGTTGCAAGGCCGCCGATATTAGTATTGAGGTCTTGGATGTAACCGTTGCCAGCCCAAAGCGAACCAGACGGAGCACGAACGATTTTGGCGCAAGAAGCCGCGTCACCAAGTGCATAGCAAGCATTCAAAGTGTTGTAAGTTCCAACAGTTGAAATCAATCCTTCAACAGTGATGTCAAACCAGTCAACCGAAATGTTCAAACCTTTTAAGAAAGTTGGACGGAATTGGAAGCCAATAGTTTTGGTTTCTGAAGTTTCCGGATTAAGGTTAGGGTTACCACCAAAGAAGCCATTGTATTGCTGAGCAGGTGAGTCAAGAACGCTTCCGTTGCCAAGGTTACCAACTGGAACGCCAGTTGCCAAACAACGTGTGCGAAGCGCAGAGCCAACAACTAATGCGCCAGCATCAGAACATGGATCGGTTTCAATATCTGAAGTCAAACCAGCGCCTTGAGCCGCGAACATCTCAATAACGTTAGCAGCACGAGCAGCTTTTTGATAAGAACCACGGAAACGAATATCTTGAACAGGTGCCCAATCAAGACCGACTTTGTAGGTGGTTACGCTTTTGCCGCTTGAAAGTTTTGACGCGCGATAAGCAGTGTCAAGACCCAACGAATATGCAAAAGGTTTACCATTTACCAATGGAATTTTTCCTTCAAAGAACAAGTCAGTTGTTGAAGTTGAACCTTGAAGACCGATGGTCGGGCCACCTTGACCGGCAAGGTCGCCTGAATAGAATTCATAGTCAGGAACCGAAACAATGCCTTCACGGCGTTGTTCGATACCGAAACCAACTTGAACACCATCTTCAGCCCAAGGAGACTTAATACCATGTTTGCCCAAATCACCCTGGATGGCATAAGTTACAACGCTTTGAGTGGTGTTACCGGTTTGAACGCCGGTGCCCGAAACATAATTAAGAGCCGCTTGAGTAACGCCACCGATTTTCCAAATATTGTATGGAACGCAGGCCGACGCTGAATCAGTCAATTTTACGCGGCAAATAGGTGCGCCAGTTACAGGATCTGGAACAACGTCCAAAGCTTCCGAAGAGCGTTTGATTGAGAATTCATTCAAATATGTACGTGTCATTTCGACGCGTGAATATTGCGCGGACAAATCATAAGTGAAGCCTTCAAGTAAATCGCCTTTCAAGCCAACAACGCCACGGAATGTTTGGTAGTGCAAATCATCCTGACGTGGGCCGCCTTCAACGTTACGACGATAGACGTAGGTTGTGCCGCCATTGTCACCGGTATTGTCAATAATAGTGCCGGCAGCAATATCAGCAGCAGTACAGCCGAATGTTGCAGCTTGTTGAGCACTCAAAAGTGGGTTGTTACAACCGATTTTAGTTGAAACACCGAAAACACCGGAAGGCGCAATCTGTGCAACAGACGAATAATCAGTAAACATCAAGCTAGTGAAAAGCTCAGCATTTTTGTTGATTTCGTAATTGCCATACGCACCGAAAATATAACGTTCGTCAGGACGTTGGTAATAATTTGTTGGGCCGTAATTATATTGGTCAGTAGCTGATGCAAAGTTACGGAAATCATTGCCGGTACCCGCAGTGTCAATAGTTTTATTGAATGTTGCGAAGTCAGTGAAACGACCAGGATAAGAAGTCGAAGAACCACCGCAAACAAAATCTGTGCCGTTACCTGCAACGCCACCGATAGTACAAGCAGAATAGTCAAAATCTTTTTGCAAAACGGCCGCATTGTTGCGATAGCCCATATAGGCAGTGATGTGACCTTTGTCGTCAGCTAAATTAGAACCCAAAGCAAGCGAAATCTCTGTTGAACGACCGGTAATTACGTCGTCAGCAGGCATTTTGAATTGCGACGGGTTGGTTGCTTGTTTAGCTGCCAAAACCGCACGAAGATTGCCCGGGCCATCATAATCATTGCTGTGAGCATAATAACCATGCTGAGCATTGATTTCGATACCATTGATATCTTTGCGCATGATGAAGTTAACAACACCCGCAATCGCGTCAGAGCCGTAAACCGCAGAAGCACCACCAGTTAAAACGTCAACGCGCGCAACCAAAGGAGTTGGGATTGAGTTCAAGTCAGCAGGGACAGAAAGTGGCGAACCATATGGCAAACGACGACCGTCAACTAGTACAAGTGTACGCGATGCGCCCAAACCACGAAGGTTAACAGTCGCAGTACCGGTTGCACCGTTTGAAACGTTTGCGTTTTGCGCAGCAAATGCCTGTGGCATATCGTTTACAAGGTCTTCAACGCGGGTAACGCCTGATGCCTTGATTTCAACTGCGGAAATTGCAGTAACCGGGCTGGTGGCAGTTGCGTTCAATGGGTTGGTTTGAATCAAACGTGAACCCGTTACAACAACAACTTCTTCAGATTTCGGTGCGTCTTGCGCGATTGCAGAAGTTGCAAACGCAAAGCCCGAAATAATAGTACCTGTAAGTAATAGACCTTTCAGGCTATTGGACTTAATAATTGATTTCAATTTGGAATCCTCCATAGTGTTCCCCTGCGTCCAGCAACCAATACGCTATGACGCAATCTTGAAACGCTATTGAATGAAGGCGTTTAGGTCAATCATTAAGTAACAGTTTGGTAATAGTTTTCAGCAGTGCGCGTAACAGTGTTGCCGAATTGACGCAATTTTTATGCACAATTTTCACAATTCTTTTTAGGAATCAAAAAAGGCGACTATGATTTAGCCGCCTTTTTCGAATCTGAAATTGAAATTAACTTACTGTCTTAGAAGCGACGAGTTACGCTCACGAACAATGAACGACCTGTCGGGTCAAATTGGCTGTTCAATGGATAATTACCCAATTTAGGCCAACCAATACCGCTTGAGATGGCAGGAGGTGCTTCATCAAACAGATTGTTGATACCGCCAATCAAAGTCCAATTGTCTGAACGATATCTGACAGAGACGTTATGAGTGATGGTTGCTTCAAGACCCAATTTATATTTCAAAGAAGTCAAGCCACGGAATGCGAAGTTTGAAGTTGAGGCCAAACCAAACACGTCAGTACCATAATATCTTAGGTCTGAAGACGGGCCAACCGCATTAACAGTCCAAGCATAGGTATAGTCACCTTTGTCGAAACGGAATTGAGTTTGCGAGTTATATGCAGGTTCACCGATTGTGCCGGCATAGTCAAACAATTCAGAATCAGAGAACAGACCTTGTTTATTGTCAATTGTCCAACGATGTTGGCTGTCAACTGTCAAATTGCCAAATGGAAACTCTTTGCGATAAAGGAATTTAAGGTCAATACCTTTAACTTCTGTGACATTGATATTCACATAATTATCCTTAACAGTAAGGATGTTATGGGTTGTCGCGTCACGTGTGAACAAAGAGCAGAAATAATCCATTTTGCCGGTTTGGTCATAGTAACAAGCGTTAACAATGCCGCCAGCAGAGAATCTCGCAATTTGGTCTTCAACCTCGATTTTCCACAAATCTGCGCGAATATTCAAGTTTGCAAATGTAGGTTTCCAAACCAAAGAGAAGATGTCTGAACGAGAATTCTCTTCTTTAAGGTTGCCCGCACCGCCACCGGAATAAATTGTAGCAGATGAACCGGCGCCGTTATAATCGGCAGGAATACCGTCAGCCGCACAACGAGTTCTTGCAGGTTCTTCAGCGAAGTCGCCCCAAAGAATACAAGGGTCGATAGAACCTTGTGACAAGAAGCCAGTTTGGTTGCCCAAGAACAATTCATAAAGCGCAGGTGCGCGGTAAGAAGTGCCTGAAATAGCAACAACTTGGAATTGCGGTGTGATACGCCAAGACAAAGTTGATTTCCATGTTTCGTTTGAATCATAAGAATCATAATCAGTATAGCGGTATGCAACAGTCCAGCTAAGGTCTTCAACAAATGGTTTTTTCGCAATCAAAGGAACTGCCCATTCGGTATAGAGTTCTTTAACTGCATCATCGCCTTTGGTGATGCCAGCAGTAGTAGTCAAAGCGACGTTATTTCGAAGTGTTTCAACGCCAGGGACGTCATTAATGCTGTATTTGCGGTAATGAAGACCAAAGTTAGCTTTAACTGCATCAGCAGCGCCAGGAATTTGGAAAACGTCGCCGGTAATGTTCGCTTCAAACAAAGACTGTTCATAAACAGTTTTACCTTCATTTTCTGAATTGAACAAATAATCGTATTCAGCAGCAGTATATTGACCATCTAAGAAGCGCGGATCAAAGAAATTGATCGGCATACAAGAACCGCCATAAGTCGGTGTTGGGCAGCTTGTTGTTGAAGTTGCCGCAATTGATGCCGCCAGTCTGTCAGCACGAATTGTAGTACCAGAATACTTACCTGTGCCAGATGAAGTTTGGGCGAAAATGTCCCAATCACCATTTTTCAGGAAGCCCATAATGCCACCGCCGGTTTTGCCGGAAATGCCACCAAGAACTTGCCAGGTTTCAACAGTTTGTTGGTTATTAGCCGGACGCGCAATAACAGGTTGAGCATTGACGCCAAACGGGTTGAACGGGTTAGAAGCCGGAACAACGAAGAACAATTGTGCACCACGCTCTTGGCTAGATTCACGTTTTGCATAAAGCGCTTCACCATACACCTCAACACCACCAAGAATATCTAAATCTCTCGAAAAAGTGGTGAATAGGTTGGTACGATTTGATGGAGAAATAATATCAGAGTTTTGATACAAAGGATTTGTATAATCAACTTGATATGTAATAGGTGTGCCAACGGTTCCAATCGTCGGGCTGAAAAGACGTTTAAAACCCGCAACCTTTAGCAAAGTGTTTGGCGCGCCAGTCTGCGGATTGTTGCCAATCACGGTAGAAGTTGAAGTTGGGTCAACTACCCAAGTACCAGTACCGGTAGCAGCAGTACCTTGAAGTGTAATGCGGTTAAATGAGGTTCCGTTTACGCCTAAGCAGAAATAATTGCCTGTCGCAGGGTCAATAAAGTCCGCGCGCGCACCGGTTGTCGGATTGAAAACATAATCTTCTTGGCAATAGTCACGGTCAGAATATTTAAGAGCTTTTTGTTCTTGATATTCAGCAGAAACCATCACGTTCCATTTGTCAGCAGTTTTACCCCAAACAGCACCAATAGTGTTGAAAGAGCCACCGCCTTCAATTGAAGACCCGGTTGAACCAGTGAATTCCAAACCATTAGTATTCTTACGAGTAATAAGGTTGACAACACCACCAACGGCGTCTGAACCGTAAATCGGAGAAGCACCTTCGTTTAGAATCTCATAACGGTCAACAGCAAGGTTTGGAATAGTCTGAAGGTCAACGGCGCCAACCTGACCGCGTGTACCAGATGGTGGCAAACGGTGACCATTGATTAGAAGCAAAGTGCGTTGTGAGCCCAAGCTGTTAAGGCCAACTGACTGGATACCAGGTCCACCCTCAACTACGAAACCAGAATAGAAATTGTTAATTTGGTTTGAAGATGCCGCAGCGGTCGAAGACTGAAGAACTTTAACCGGGTCATTTTTGCCCGCTAAAAGCGCATTAGTGTTCGTGATAATTTGCAAAGGTGAAGTCTGATTGTATTCGTTCTTCTTGATACGTGAACCGGTAATTACAACGGTTTCAGTAGATTTAGGTTCTTCTTTTTTCTTTTCTTGATCAGTTGCATTTTGAGCAAAAGAAGGTGAAGCAACCAATAAAGCCAGAACTGACGCGCCTAGCAGCGATTTCTCAAATGCGTTTTTCAAAGCATTTCTCCTAGTTAATTAACTAAAATTCAATTCCAACTTATAAATAGCGGGAATCGGGTAAATGTCGGAAAAGAATCGCAAACACGAATTCTCATAGAATTACGACAATTTAATAATGCCTTTGCCGCTAATGCACTAACTGGCAAGTTAGATTTGCAGTTATTTTAGAAAATGGTACGAATCTCATACCTGTAAATTTTCTGTGTGACTTTATTGCTACATTTTAATTGAAGTTGGAGTTCTTTTGTTTAAAGACCCTAGAAACCGGAAGGAAATGAAGGTTTTCCGCGACACGAACGGAATCTAAATTTTTTTTAATAGGCTGCACAAGGCGGCTTCATATTTGACCAAAACGTGTATTATATGTGCTTTGGAGTGCCAAAACTAATTGAGCCGATTACTTGCGATGCAGCTTTTTGGTTGATAATTCTCATGTTTAGGCATTTCTGTCGCGCTTAATAGGTGCGAAAGGTTAAGAAGGAAAATTCGAAACATGATTTCAAATCGTTCTAAATTGCTTGTTTCCGCTGCTATAGGTTTGGCTTTTAGCCTAAGTTTCGGCTTCGCAAATGCGGAAACTTACAAAGCTCAAAAACCAATGCCTATTCGCGAAATGGCTAAGGATTTTGACACCGCCTCAGCGCGAATGTCCACAAATGGCAAGTATATTGCGGCTCTGGTTCACATTGAGGGACAAGAAAATCCAGTGGTACGCGTCTGGGAAACCGCAGACATGACTAAAGAGCCTAGGCAATTTGGCTCAAAAACCATGAGGTTTTATTCATTGCGTTTCATTAAGGACGACCAATTGCTTTTGTTTGCCAACCAACCGGTTGTTATGGGTGCAAAATCCGATTGGGTGGATAAAGCCGTAATTTCTGACATTGACGGCAAAAACATGATTGATATTGTTTCCGAAGATGCTGAAAATACCCGTGATGAAGACAGAATTATTGGCATAAGTCTTTACAATTCTTTGCCACTGGAACCAGACAATGTTCTTCTCGAAGTAACTAGATTTTCGGGGACTGATATTTGGAAAGCAAATATTAGAAATGGAACTGTAAGAAAACATGCGAGAACCGGTGAAGATGAGAACTTTGAATGGTCTGATCCAAAAGGTAATATTAGAATCAAGTCGCGATTGACGGTTGCAAACGGAATTTATTATAAAAACTATTCTTTCAAGAATAATGAAGATAAATGGATTGATTTGCCTGCATTAAAACAAGCATTGAATGATCGTTATACACTGGATGTACAGCACGTTTCAAATGATGGAAAAACTCTTTTTGTTATTACCGACAAAGACACCAATTATGCAGTAGTTAAGAAATTTGATATTGCCTCACAGACTTTCACTGAAACTGTGGCGGCGCATACAGATTACGACATTACCGGTATTTCTTTTGGTTCTGCAAAAGATGAATTTCACCAGGCATCGGATGACATTCGGCAAATTTGCTTTGGGGGGCCTATTGAAGAATGCCAAGGCAAAGATGAAGATGACAATCGTGTTGAAAATTTAATTCGCTCTACTTTTGAAGGCAAGGGCGAAAATAGCGCGCCGCTCGGTGTAGCTTCAAATGTAAAGGATGGCGGTAAAAAAGTTCTTTTTAGCATTAATGCACCGAATTTGCCGCCGACCTATTACTATTTGCAAGACGAAGAAAAACTTGTGAAAGTCGGTTCATATCGCGATGGTTGGGATCAATCCAATTTGGGTGAAGGGATGTGGGTTGAATATAAAGCTCGCGACGGCCTAATAATCCCCGGTATTCTAACTTTGCCACCAGGATATGATAAAAACAAGCACGGTCGAATTCCATTGGTGGTTCTGCCACACGGCGGTCCATGGTCTCGGGACCATCTAGACTTCGACTCCTCTTTTTGGCCTCAAATGTTTGCAACGCGTGGATTTGCCGTTTTGCAGCCAAATTATCGCGGCTCCGAAGGTCTAGGTAAAAACCTCTGGAAAGCAGGCGATAAACAATGGGGTCTTAAGATGCAAGACGACAATGACGACGGCGCGAAATGGCTAGTCGAGCAAGGCATTGCAGATCCTGACCGTATGATGCTTTACGGGTATTCTTATGGTGGTTTCGCTGCTGCTGCTGCTGCTACGCGTTCTGGTTCCTTGTCAAAAGGTCTATGGCAATGTGCAATTTCTGGTGCGCCCGCAATTGATATTGTACGCATTAAAGAAGATTGGGGTTCTACGCGCCTGGCTCGGAAGCTTCAAGGTGACACCGTTGACGGATGGAACCCGGCGGCACATTTAGCCGAAGTTCAGATTCCTTGGCTGATTGTTCACGGGTCTTATGACCATCAGGCCGATATTCTGCACTCAACTGACGCTGCCGCAAAAATGAAATCTGTTAATCCGAGTGCAAAATTCAGATTTGTCCAGATTGAAAAAATGTCTCACACATTGAACAAAATGACGCCGCAACATAAAGAGCAGTTAATGGGTGAAATCCTATCTTGGACCGCCAATAATTGCGGAAATATTTCGAAATCCTTTGATGATTCTGAAGCCGAAAAAATGGTAAAGAAATACTCGAAATAGAAATTTGCAAAATACTTATGAAGCCCCCGTCATTATATCGGGGGCTTTTTTGCTTTCCTATTTTATGCACAAGAATCTAGATGGGTGGTAGTCTAGGGAATTATCTACCCAACCCATTATTCTTGGGCTTACTAGATTACGGTTGGAATAGAAATATAATGGGGCGATTGCGTCGTCGTTTAGAATTACTTTTTCTGCGGCCTGTAGCATTTCAATGCGTTTTTGTGCATCGGTTTCATGGTCTGCCTTAGATACCAAATCGTCAAATTCTTTGCTTGAATATTTGGGGTAATTCATGCTTCCTGCTTGCGTCGTAAAATTATACAGGAAACTTCGCGCGTCTTGGAAATCAGCGACCCAACCGCCATCGCCGACTTCAAAATCACCCTGGCGCAGTTTTTCATAATGGATTTGGACGTCGGAACCCAACATTTCGACAGCAACCCATGGGGCAATCTCGCGCCAATTTTGTTGAACAACAGGTGCGATGCGCGGGTTATCACCCGAATTGCGGTAATTCAAAGTGAATTTGAACGGCTTATTGGGGCCAAACCCTGCTTCCATCAATAATTTGCGTGCTTTTTCAAGTTTTTGCGGGCGGCTTAGATTTTTCCAATCCGAAGCGGATTTTCCGGATGAGTAATTGCCCAATCCGTTGGGAACCAAACTATAAGCAGCGGTTTGACCGCCTTTAAGAATCTGATCGGCAATAAATTCGCGATTTAAAGCCAAAGACAATGCCTCACGAACCCGCGCATCATCAAAAGGCTTTTTCTTAATATTGAATACAAAATAACTTGTTGCCGAATAATCATGAACCCGCGCAAAACCCGGTAATGTTTTGTTGATTTCTTCAAGCCTAGTACCTGAAAAATTGGCTTGAACATCGAGTTTTCCGGTTCTTACCCGCCGCTCCGCTGCGGTATCGTCTTGAGTTGGGTAATAATATAGTTCGGATAGACACACATTCTTGGCATCGTAAAAATGTTCATTTTTGATAGAATGGACATAATCGCCAGGCGCCCATTCTTCGATTTCAAACGGCCCATTGGAAACGATATTTTCTGGCTTGGTCCAGTCTTTTCCGTATTTTTGCACAATGTGTTTGGGAAGTGGTGCTGCAACATAATGGGTCAAAAGGCTTGATAAAAATGGCGCCGGACTATTCAATTGAATTTCGAGGGTTTTGGCATCAATAGCTTTAACGCCCAATTCAGTTTCGGGGACTTTGCCTTTAAATAATTCTTCGGCATTCTTAATGATAAACATTAAGGATGCATATTCGCCCGGCGGTTTTTGAGTGAATAATCTGCGATAGGCGAATACAAAATCATCGGCTGTAACCGGCACCCCGTCCGACCATTTTGCATCACGCAATTTAAACGTCCAAACCAAACCGTCGGAGCTAGTGGACCATTCTGTCGCCATTCCGGGGATTGGTTCGCCACTTGCAGATGATGTGGTAAGACCCACAAAACTATCGGTGAAAATGCGCCACTCCCACGCACCATTGGCTTGGTGTGGGTCAAGGCTTATGGGTTCGCCAACATTGCCAATGTGAAGAACTTTGCCTTCTGCCTCATCTTTCTCCGGCGAACAAGCGAATAATGTCAAAGCTGCGCCCAAAATAGCAATTGATTTCCAGCCGCTTTTTCTATGTATTGCCATTTTCCCCACCAAAAGATAAAATTTGCACTTATTTATTAAACGGAAGTCAATAATGAAATATTACCACGCGCCGATGAAAAACCTATATATTACAGCGATTTTTGCAGGCTTGGCATTATTTTGCAGTCAAAGTGCCTTTGCTGAAAACGCAACTTCCAAACCACTTGAACAAATTTATGCCTGTGCGGCGATTGCAGATAATGCGCAGCGGCTTGAATGTTTCGATAAAAATGTCGCGCAATTAAAAAATAAAGACAGCGAAAAAAACATTATAATTATGGATAAAACCGAAGTGGTCGCGGCGAAAAAAGCGGCATTTGGATTGGTCTTACCCAAAATAAAACTTTTCGAAGACGATGAAAAATCCGAAAAAATTAGCCAACAAGATATTATCGTCGAAAAAATCGGCACTTATGGTTCAAAACCATCGATACTTACGAATGATGGTCAGATATGGGTTGTAACCGACGAAGGTGAAATCGATTTATTTTCAAAACCACCTTATAAAGCCAAAATCAAAGCCGCCACTTTTGGCTCTTATTTGCTGCAATTTGAAGGCAAAAACTTATCATATAGAGTGAAGCGGGTTCAATAATTACCTGTCTTTGGGGTCGAAAGCATCGCGCAAACCGTCGCCAATGAAATTTAGGCAAAAGAGCGTTATCATCATAAAAATTGCCGGAAAAATCAAAAGCCAAGGCGCGATTTCCATTTCTTTCGCGCCAATGGAAATAAGATTGCCTAATGATGTCATTGGTTCTTGGACACCTAAACCAAGAAAACTCAAAAAACTTTCTGCAAGAATAACCGCAGGGACGGTAAGGGTGACATAAACCACGACAGGGCCCAAAAGGTTCGGCACAATATGGCGCATAATTATTTGGAATGTTGATAGGCCTGCTGCCTGCGCAGCCTCAATAAATTCCTTTTTGCGCAATGACAGGGTTTGACCGCGCACAATTCGCGCCATCGTCAGCCATTCAACCGCACCAATCCCCACGAAAATAAGAACAATATTGCGCCCGAAGACCACCATCAGGATAATGACAAAGAAAATGAATGGCATGGCATATAAAATATCAACAATCCGCATCATTATCTGATCAGTCGCGCCGCCAATATAGCCCGCAGTCGCGCCCCAAATCACGCCGATTGTAAGTGACACAAGGGTTGCCACTACCCCGACCGCCAATGAAATTTGCATTCCTTTCAAAAGGCGAACAAATAAATCGCGTCCCTGTTGATCTGTGCCAAAAATATGCAAATCTTGAAAAGTCGGTGGCATCATAACCAAATCATCATAAATTTTGTCATATGGGTGAGGCCAAAACATCGGCCCAAAAATTGCCAAAATCACCAAAAACCCAAGCACGAACATGGATGCGACAGCGGCCTTATTGCGAAAAAGGCGCGCGCGTGCATCGTCCCATAATGAGCGCCCCATAATGACGGATTTTTCCATCAATTTTGAATTCTCATTAGGCCTCATCATAGGTCACCTTAGGGTCTAAAAGGCCATAAATAATATCGGCGAGCAGGTTTAGTGCGATAATAAGACTTGCATAAAGTATCACCACCGCCATCACCACCGGATAATCACGTTGTAAAGCCGATGTCACAAAATTGCGACCAATGCCCGGAAGTTGAAACACGGTTTCAATAACGATTGACCCGGTAATTAGGCCTGCACAAGCAGGGCCAAGATGCGAAACTAAGGGTAATAAAGACGCTTTCAAAGCATGGCGCGACAAAACATCGATTTCTTTCAAACCTTTAGCGCGTGCAGTTCTTATGAAATTAGAACCTAGAACCTCGATGGTGGAGGCACGCACCAAGCGCGAAATTATTGCAATTTCTTTGAGTGAAAGCGTAATTACCGGCAGTGCCAAAGTCGCAATTGTCATTCGCCCTAAATCAAGACCCGCAGTGGGAAACCAACCCAAATAAACACCGAAAACCAGTGACAGAATTGGGCCTGTGACTAATGCCGGAATGCAAATACCAATCATGGCGATGGTCATCGCCGAATAATCCCAACCCTTATTCTGATTAAGCGCTGCAACAAGGCCAATGGGAACACCAATCACAATCGCCAAACTCAAAGCACAAAGCCCGATTGTCATTGAAACCGGAAAGCCATTGCCAATAATTTCGGCAACGCTTTGGTCTTTATAAACAAGACTAGGCCCCAAATCGAATTTTGCGAGGTCTTTTAGATAGTCACCAAATTGCACCAATAAAGGTTTGTCCAAGCCATAATGGGCAATAATCATTTGCCGAATTTCAGCGGATACAGCGCGTTCAGTATCAAAAGGTGAACCGGGCGCAAGGCGCATAAGGAAAAACGCCATCGCAATAATAATAAAAATTGTCGGTATAGCGACCAATAATCGCTTTAAGGCATAAGACAGCATCACAAAAACACTAACGCGGCTATTAAAATAAATCTATCGATAAACGCATTTGTCCAGCGCATTATCGCGAACAACAATTGCGCCGCGACCAATATTGCCGGCGCGCCGCGCAACATAACCTGATGGTGCGCGAACCCGCCATTTTTGCGGCGAAGGGAGGACAGCGGCGATGCGCGCGGCCTCAGACAGGCTCAAATCCTTAGCGTCTTTTTTGAAATAATAACGCGCGGCTGCCTGTGCGCCAAAAACTCCGTCACCCATTTCCGCGACATTGAGGTATTTTTCCATGATAATGCGTTTTGGCCAGAAAAACTCAATCAAAACCGTAAAGCCTGCCTCAAACCCTTTGCGAATGTAAGAGCGCGAGGGCCATAAAAACACGTTTTTTGCGGTTTGCTGGGAAATTGTGGACGCACCACGAAGTTTCTTGCCGCGCTTATTCGCCGCCATTGCGCGCTTCATTGCCTCCCACTCGAAACCGTCATGCAGGCAAAAGCGCGCGTCTTCGGCGGCAATTACGGAATCGACCAAATGACGGCTGATTTTATTAATGCCAACCGGACTATATTTGATTTTATCGCCCTCAATGGCGCGCTGCACCATTAAATAAGTGAATGGCGCGGGCAAAAACCGCATCAATAGAACCCATGCCAAGACTATAACGCAAGCCCAAGCAAAGAAGTCAAAAATCCGCACAAAAATGCTTTTCTTTCTGATTTTCTTAAGCGGGTGGCGCGCAATTGGTTTTTCACCATCCGGCGGCGGTGGATCAATATTTCCCTGAAATTCTGTTTCGTTCATTTATTAGGTCTGACCCTAGCTATCGCGAATTGTGCGGCGGCTCTTATACCGTCATCTTCCGAAGTCACAAAGGGTTTGACGCATTCGATTAAGTTCGCGTCTTTGGAATTAGCGATTGCGATAATGACATTGCGTGTGAAACGATTAATCCCTATCCTCTTTATCGGACTTTTTCGGAATTTTTCGCGGAAGGTCACATCATTTAATTGAAGTAAATCAATTAATTGCGGCGATTTTGTAATTTCGCGTGGTAAAAATGCAATTTCGTCTGTCGGTGTCGCAAATTTATTCCATGGGCAGACTGCAAGGCAATCGTCACAGCCGTAAATTCTATTGCCCATCTTTGCCATTAATTCCGGCGCAATCGCACCATTATGTTCGATTGTAAGATAAGAAATGCAAAGCCTAGCATCAATTTTATATGGCGCAATAATTGCGCGTGTCGGGCAAATGTCGATACAGGCACTGCAATTGCCGCAATGGTCGGTTTCGGTTTCGTCAAATTGAAATTCGTGCGCCACTAAAATTACGCCCAAAAACAAATATGAACCAAATTCGCGCGAAACTAAATTCGTGTGTTTACCTTGCCAACCAAGCCCTGCGCGCTGTGCCAATGGTTTCTCCATCAAAGGCGCGGTATCGACAAAAACTTTCACTTCGCAATTCAAATCGCGGTGAATTTCGCCTGCCAAAATTTTCAGCCGCTTTTTGATTAAATCATGATAATCGTCATTTTTGGCATAGCATGAAATTGCGGCCTTTTCTAAATTCGCCAATTCCAAAAGCGGGTCGGTGGCGGGTGCGTAATTTGTTCCTAAAACTATTGCCGAAATTGCCCCGTCCCACATATTATTGGGGTGAGAGCGGCGTTCATAAGTCGTTTCCATCCATTCCATTTGCCCATGAAAACCATTTTCGATAAATTCGCGCAAATATTTGCCGTTTTCCCATTTGGTGTGCGCATCGCAAATTCGCGCCACGTCAAACCCAATCTCTTTGGCGCGGGATTTAATTTTGGATTCGGCGCCGCCTGACAAATCAAAAATCCAATAATTGATAATAAGGCGGTGGGTTTATGCCTTTGATATTATCATTGAAAACCGCCGCAAATGTCGGTCTTTGTTTTATGGTTAAATAGAAGGTTTTGGCGGGCCTGTGCTTATCCCAATTTATTAGGTCTAAATAATCCAATACCGAAATTTGCGCGGCGATGGCAAAATCCGCTAATGATAATTTTGCCCCGACCATATGGCCTGAAATTACGGCGGTTTTGCCGATTTCATCGATAAAATGCGCGCATTCGTCGCGGATTTCGCGTAATATTTGCGTGTCGGGCGGTGCGGTGCGATAAATCACTTTATGGACTTTCTCGACCATAATCTTGTGTTCTATTGGCGCATAATTTTGAAACGCCTCATAAACAAAGGCGCGAATTTCCGCGCGTTCCAATGGCCCGCCAGGATAGGCAGTGGGAAAGGGCGCAATGTCTTCAATATATTCAAAAGCGGCGAAAACCTCTTTGATAATCGCCCCGCTTTGCCACATATCATCAACCAAAATTGGCGTACGGCCTTTTTCGTCGATTTGTAAAAGGGCAGGGGTGATTTCAAACTGCGGGCATTCGATTTTGTGAAATGCCGCACGCTTTTCACCCGCCATTAATTGCAAAGTGCGGCTTTTAGCATCCAATGGACGTGTATGAATCACAAGCATTCAACAGTTTTAGCTTGATTTATCTTTCGTTCAAGATGAAAGGAACTGTCGATGTTACACGACTTTGCGAACTTCGGTAAGGAAATTAAGAACTTCATCGCGAATACTTGCACTTTTATCCGACAAATCATTCGATGAATGCAGAATATGGCGCGATGCGGAATCAAACTCATTCACGCTCATACTGATAGAGCCGATGCTTGAACTGACTTCCATCGTTCCGGTAGAAGCCTGGTCAATGTTTCTTGCGACTTCATTGGTGGCGGCACTTTGTTCTTCAACTGCCGCAGCAATAGCGGTTGAAATTTCGCTGACTTCATTGATTGTGTCGGAAATGGAGCGAATGGATTTTACCGCCTGTTCACTGGCGTTTTGGATTTCAGCTATTTGGGTTTTGATTTCTTCGGTGGCTTTCGCAGTTTGACCGGCAAGTGACTTCACTTCTGACGCAACAACCGCGAAACCGCGACCAGCCTCACCTGCGCGCGCCGCTTCAATGGTTGCATTCAATGCCAAAAGATTTGTTTGACTGGCTATATCGACAATAAGGGAAAGAATATTCCCAATTTTAGCTGAACTTTCCGAAAGATTACCAATGTCACGTTGCGCTCGCTCAACTTCTTGAACAGCTTCTATGCTGATGCGCGACGATTGGGTCACCTGCTGATTGATTTCGGCAACCGAATTTGCCATTTCTTCGGTTGCGGCGGCAACTGAATTTACATTAGCTGAAGATTCTTCGGCGGCAGCGGCAACACTTGTCGATTGTTCACTTGCCGAAGTTGCTGATGCTTGAAGGTTTTGTGCCAAGGAATTTAATTCACCCGCCTGTTGCGAAACCGATTCAACTGCTTCAGCCATTCGCGATTCAAAACTTGATACAACGCTTGAAAAGCCCTTCACTCGCTGTTCGATTGAATCCATGGCATTGTTGGCCGCAATGCTTGCTTCACCAAACGATCCGGGCATGCCTTTTTGGGATATGCGCCTGAAATATTTGCCTGATGCCATATATTCTAAAGCTGCGCGAGATTCTCGAATATATGCATCTGAACGGTCGATTAGTCTATTGATTAAATTCAGCATGTGAGCGGCGTCGCCGCTCTCGGTTATGTCGCAAATACGAGCTTCGAAATCGCCATTTGCAACGGCTTCACAAACTTGGATTGCTTTTTGAATTGCAGTTTTATTGTCATTGTTAAACATATTGAAATCCAATTTTTAGGCTGCGAGTTTGCTTTTTGGGCGTTCGAGCGAGGCAACAAATTCTTCGTATGAGACCCCGGCGTCTTTAAGAATGGATTTCACCATTTCAGTGGATGATATAAGACCATCTTTACGATTATTGAATTTTGCTTCTTCAGCCAGAAGCTGTTTGTAAAGCGGCACAATAGTATTTTCGACCACACTTTTATCCGGAACGCGGCGGTTTGAATGATAACCAATTATCTGGCCCGAGCGATCGCGGCTCGGTGTGACGTGGGCATTTACCCAATAATGGTCGCCATTCTTGCAACGATTGATAACATAAGCGAAAATTTCCTGACCGGTTTGCACAGTATCCCACAATAATTTGAAAACGCATCGCGGCATATCAGGATGGCGAATGAGGCTGTGTTGCTGTCCAATGCATTCCTTTGTGGTATAGCCCGAGACCTTAACGAAAATATCGTTACAATAGGTCATACGACCTTTCAAATCAGTCTTGGAAACTATTATTTCGTCTTCACCAAAGAAACGTTCAATTCCGGTAATATTCATAGCGTGCCTTTTTTTGCGTGCAAGATTTGCACAATTCTTAAGCATAAAAGGCCTAACAAATTATTATTAATTAACCGCGATAAAATGACCGGTATTCGGTTCATTGCGCCTTCATAATTGGCTGCCGCAAAATAGTCTTTAGTTTTTCGGGCGCAGTTTTTCGTGGATCGGAAAGATAGATTTCGTGATGCAACCCGCGCAATTTATACCCCATTTGCGGTATGAATTCGTCGTGCATTTTGGCAATTGTCGGCGCTTCGTCAATGTAAGAACCAATATGCAGAATTTGCGCGCATTCGCCCTCTTCAAATCTTTCGAATTTCAGATTTTCCAATGCCGGATTTGGCTTTTTCTTTGCGACTTGTTCGCGCGCGAGCTCAAAATCGCTTTCGATTAAATAATCCGGTTGCCAAACCATCATGCGCCAATACCATTTTGATTTATCGCGCGTGATGTAATCATTCATGTCTTCAGCCCACCATAATCCCTCTAAAGGCCCCACTGCATAATCTTTTCCCGCTTTTTTTGATGCGAATTTTATCGCATAAGATACTGAAAACAGTGCCGCGACAGCATCGGCATAATCTTGGGAAACATTTGGGTCGCCTTTGCCGTCAATGGTCAAAAAACGAAATTCGGGGACAGTGACGATTTCGAATTTTGGTTTGGGCGAATAAAGGTCTTTACGCGCAATCTTAATGTCAAATTTGGTCATTTTAATCTCCTGCGCGCTTTATACCATGTAACTGCGTCAGCTGATGTCAGCATGAAGCGGCATTTAATACTCCACCTGCATTGCAAAAATGCGCTTAAGCATTGTGATTTTGAAATTAGGCACTAAATAGGTGCAAATAATTTTTGAGGTTAAAATGTCTTTAAGCCCGATTTTGCTTCAGGCCGCACCAGCGGCGCAAGCCACAGGTCCGATTGCGATTTTTATGAATCTTTTGCCAATGATTGCCATTTTGGTGGTTTTCTATTTCCTTTTGCTTAGGCCACAACAACAAAGAATGAAATCGCATCAGGCAATGGTTGCCGCTTTGAAAAAAGGTGATGAAGTTGTAACTGCGGGTGGATTTATCGGCAAAGTCAAGAATGTTCATGACAATGAGATTTCAGTTGAAATTGCACCGAATGTCGTTGCCAAAGTTTTGCGCCACACAATCCAAGAAGTTCGCGGACCGCAAATAATTCCGCCTGCTAATGATGCAAAGATTTAGAGGTGCGACGTGCTTAATGTTTCGCGCTGGCGCTATTGGGCGGTAATTATTGTCACGATTTTAGGCATTATTTGGGCCTTGCCCAATGTCTTGCCGCAAAGTGCGCGTGATAAATTACCGGGGTTTCTTCCGAAAAACGGTAT
Source organism: Hyphomonadaceae bacterium (assembly GCA_041917055.1). Taxonomy (GTDB): domain Bacteria; phylum Pseudomonadota; class Alphaproteobacteria; order Caulobacterales; family Aquidulcibacteraceae; genus Pseudaquidulcibacter. Next base: position 61,865 of record JAYRYJ010000003.1, on the reverse strand, counting down.
TAATCTTGGCCTCGACCTTCAAGGTGGTTCGCACCTTATGTTTGAAGTTGATAAGGCGGCTGTTTATAAACAAAGGCTAGAAACTGTTGCCGATGATATGACAGGCGCATTGCGCGGCGTTCAGAAACTTGGCGATACTGGCCCCAAAAAAGCCCCAATTGGTTTTAGCGGCAAGGCGGTTTCGCCCGATGGTGCATCCATCAATTTAATCATTACCAACCCCGCCGAAGTGCAAGAAGCGATTAAGCGTATTAATGCATTGGGGCAACCTGTTGAGGGGCTTTCCGGTCAGGTTTCGACATCTGATTTATTGGTAACAACCAATGGCACGCAATTAGTGGTCACGCTTTCAGAAGAAGCGAAAATCGCAATGACCCGCCATGCGGTTACGCAATCTATCGAAGTTATTCGCCGCCGTATTGACGAAACCGGAACCAAGGAACCGTCAATCACACGTCAAGGAACTGAAAGAATTGTGGTTCAGGCACCGGGTGAATCCGATCCTGAAAAATTGAAAAAATTAATCGGTCAGACGGCAAAATTGACTTTCCAAATGGTTGACCATTCCGTGACAATGGAAGAGGCGCAATCGGGGCGCGTTCCACCGGGTTCGGTGCTTTTGGAACAGCCTGGAAACACCACTGAGCCATTTGTTTTGGTGAAACGTCGTGCTGTTGTTTCGGGTGAAAACCTTATTGACGCCAGACCAAGTTTTGATAGCCAACGCGGTATTCCCGTGGTTTCGTTCCGTTTTGATGGCGCAGGTTCACGCTTATTCGGTCGTGCCTCTACCGATAATGTCGGCAAAAGATTTGCGATTATTCTCGACGATAAAGTCATTTCTGCGCCTGTTATTCAAGAAGCGATTTTGGGTGGCACGGGTCAGATTTCCGGTAATTTCACGGTCGAAAGCGCCAATGAACTTTCAACCCTATTACGCGCCGGTGCATTACCTGCACCGTTGAAAATCCTTGAACAAAGGTCGGTTGGCGCTGAATTGGGTCAAGACGCGGTAAGCGCGGGTGCGAAGGCGGGGATTATTGCCCTTGTCTTGGTGGTAATATTCATGGTTCTTGCCTATGGCTTTACATTTGGCGGCTTCTCTATCCTTGCACTGGGCGTGAATGTGATATTGATTTTTGCCGGTATGGGAACGGTCGGCGCAACCCTTACTTTACCGGGTATCGCGGGTCTTGTGCTTACCCTTGGTATGGCGGTGGATGCGAACGTTCTGATTTATGAAAGAATGCGTGAGGAATTTGCCGCTGGTCGTTCGGTTGCCTTGGCGCTTGAGGCTGGGTTTAATCGCGCGGTTGTCACAATTATTGATGCGCATGTCACGTCTTTATTATCGGCAATCATTCTATTCTATTTTGGTTCAGGCCCAGTTCGCGGTTTTGCCTGGACGCTTTCCTTAGGTATCTTAACATCGGTTTTCACCGCCGTTTTGGTTACACAAGTTCTAATCGGAATTTGGTTCCGTCATACTAAACCAAAAACACTTCCAATCTAAAGAGATATAAAATGGCAGTTTCAAATTCTAAATGGCCTTTAATACGCTTGGTGCCAAAACAAACGCATTTTGGTTTCGTGCATTTCGCACGCCTTGCCGCCAGTATTTCAGTTCTATTGGTTATACTTTCGTTCGTTTCTTTTGCGACCGGTGGTCTTCGCCAAAACCCAATGGCAGAATTTTCAAAGGCACAGGGCGGTATTGGTCAAAAAATCGGCGCAGTTTTTGACGATGCCTTCAATCTAGGTATCGATTTTAAAGGTGGCATAATGCTTGAGGCAATTGCGCCAAACACTATTGACCTTGGGGCATTGCGAAAACAATTGCACACGCTTCCTATACGCGACCCGCAAGTGCAAAGTTTCGACAAAGCCAATCAAGTTATGGTGCGTTATTTGGGCGAACATGATGATATGGCTGCCAGTTCGCAAATCATAAAAGACGCAATTTCAAAATCCTATCCCGGAACGCGTTTTGAAGCACCAAGTTTTGTTGGTTCAAAAGTCTCGGGCGAATTATATCGCAATGGTATTATGGCGCTGGTTGCGGCGATTTCCTTCATGCTTGTATTCATTTGGTTTCGTTTCGAATTTCAAATGGGTGTTGGTTCGGTTGTTGCCTTGCTCCATGACGTAATTCTGACACTTGGCTTTATTTCGGTGACGCGCATTGAATTCTCATTGACCTCGATTGCGGCAATTCTTACCATTATCGGTTATTCGATGAATGATACGGTTGTGGTCTATGACCGTTTGCGTGAAAATATGCGAAAATGGAAAAAGCGCCCGATGGGTGAATTAATCGATTTATCGACCAATGAAACCCTATCACGAACCATTATTACAGGTATGACAACACTATTGGCATTGGGTGGCCTTACCGTAATTGGGGGCACGACCATTCAATCATTCACTATCGCCATGATTTTTGGTGTTATCATCGGCACTTATTCGTCAATCTATGTGGCAGCACCTTTCTCATTGCTTGTGCCGCGTGACAGGATGCAAAAACCAGAAAAACTTGTGGACGCTTTGCCATAGATTGGGTTGCCAAAACGATTTCCCAAGACCCATTGCGCGGGGAGGGGTTTTATTACGCCGCCCCGCAAAATCGGGAGTTATTTGCCTTCATTCTGGCGCTCGATAATGAATTATGGTCGGCACGTCGTAAAGCAAAAGAACCGTCTTTGGCGCAAATTAGAGTGCAATTTATTCGCGATGAAATAGAGGCGCTTAAAAACGGCAAAACTCCGCAATTGGAATTTTTGAAATCCTTTGATTTCTCAGTTTCGCATTTTGATTGTGCTTTCGAATTAATTGAAAGCCATTTCAAAGATTGTCTCGAAAAGAAATATGACGAAATTTTTTGTGCCTATTTCAAGGCCCAAATCCAAATTATTGGCATTGAAAATTTCGAACTTGCAAAATTGTCGGGGCGAGTTTTGGCAAATGCGGCAAATGGTAACTTTGCCGAAAATAACGAAATTTCGCCGAATATTAAGGCCATTATCAGTGCCATGAATAAGCAAGAGAGAGAATTGCTTTTGCCGATTTTCAGCTTTCTGACCCTTTGCAATTCGCCGATACGATTTAATGATATTATCATCCACGAAAACCGAAAACGCCTTGGTTTTCAGGCAAAAATGGCTTTGTTTGGGGTTATTTTATTTTCGCGCCTGTGAAAACTATTTCGAAGCCTTTGGCGCAACTGAAACAAAAATCGGTGAATGATTGGATTTATGAAGGCGCGGGCCGATTTTACAGGCCTGAACATTAAGGCCCTTAAAATAAACATGGTCAAATGCCAGACCGAAAATGCCTTTTGAAAATGTAGTGCCCAAATAACCACCACAGCGAACGCGGGTAAGGCTTGAGGTTTTTGTAAAATCTTGCATAGCCCTATCCCATGGCGTTGCAGCGAAATCACCAACAACCAAAACCGCGCCTTCTTCCATTCCCGCGCGATTTGCAGTGCGGTTTATTAATGCTTCACGTTCGGGGGTCGTTCTTTTAGTCGTGCTTGGGTCTTTTGGATTCGTGCCGATTAACGAAAACCAATTATCAGCCGGTTTTGCAATGGTAGGCTCGCCAGGGTTTAGATTTGCGTGCCAATCCGCTTTTGCAATCACCGCCAAGCTGGTTGGGTCATTTTCAATGGCGGCAATCACCAAATTCCACCCTTCCGGGGCGGATTTAAGGCGTGACGCATTCGCAAGCATCAGAATTTCAGCGTCGTTCTTTTCCGCCTCTTTCACAAATGCTGTATAGGCCTTGTCATCATTTTCAATATTGGCGAAACCGATTGTATGGCGATTTTTATTGCCGCCTTTTGGCGCGACGCCCATCCACGGCACTGTGTTAGTAAGATATATCAAGCCAATTAGACCCGAAATAATAATCCATGGAATTCGGCGCGTGCCAATCCAAAATACAAAACCTATTAAGGCAATGGCGAACCAATACCAAGAAAGACTTGAAATATCATCAAACGGCGCACCTAGTGGCGCGAGCATTGAAGTGCCCAATAATAAGGCACCAAGGCCGGTAAAAAATATGCCACCAAACATATAGCCAAGGTTTACGGGCTTTTTAGATTTTGATTTTTGGCGCGGCTTTTTTGCGCGAACTAGCTTTTGTTTCGGTTTCTTGACTTCTTCGGACTTTGGCGCCTCGATAGGGGTAGGTGGCTTGGGGTTCTCGTCTTCAAGAATATTTGCGACATCCTCAGCACTTAGGACGCTTAGATCATTTGGGTTTTTGAAATCCGTTTCATCGGATTCTTCAATCAAATGCGTTTCTTCAAGCGTATTTAACGATTCATTTTCAGTTTCTTGAGGAATTGGCGCTTCACTTGACGTGGTTTCCGTTTCGTCGTCAGTGAAATTCGGTAGGTCCTTTGAAATCAATTCATGCGGTTCAAACGAATCAAAATCTTTAGGTGCTTTGGCATCAAGGCTTGACGCAAAATCTTTAGAAATGTCCTCATATTCCAAGGATTCAGACGGTTCGTATGGCGCATTGTCTGTTACAATATTTTCAGTAACCAGTTCTGTTATTTGCTCCGACTCAAGAGTCTCTGGCGCTTTGATTATCTCGTTTTCGTCAAAGGTATAACTGGAGCTTTCGGAACTAAAGATTTCGTGTTGTTCATAGACGTTGAAATCCTTCTCGCTCTTATTATCGAAAGTGACGGTTTCGATTGGGACAGTATTGGCATAGGTTAGATTTTCACTCTCAAGGCTTGAAATATTTTCCTCGGGCGGTGAAATGTCATTTGCAATGGTCGGAACTTGTGAAGTTTTGGAATTGGAAAAGCTCTCGACACTATCAAAAACCGAAATACCTGTATTTTTCGGCTTTGCGAGGCCGGAAATACGGTGCACCGAACCAAAATATTCACTGCAACTTTTCCCCAATAGCGGATCATAATCCGCAGGGAAGGGTTCCGGAATATTGATATTAAGGATTTTGGTCTTCATTGCGCCTATTTTTCCACAAAGAACTTAGAGCGGAAATACTTAAAGTGCAATCGGACTGGCTTGTTCTTTTGCGTCGTGACAGCGAGTTTTTTCTTGAAAATATTCCAATATTATCGGCGAAAAAACTCACTGTCACGCCACAAAATCCCTGCGCCATTCCTGTTCCACTTTAAGTATTTCCGCTCTACGGAAATGATGGGGTATCCGTCAAGCCAATAGACTCATCAAAGCCGAAAAGCACGTTAAAATTCTGTATGGCCTGACCGCCTGAACCTTTTATCAAATTATCAATGGTCGAGATGACAATTGCGCGCCCGGGAATCCTGTCTTGAAAGACATTCATCACGCAGGAATTTGTGCCTTTGACCCAACGGGAATCCGGAACCGCATTTGGCGCAGCGACGCGAACGAATTTTTCGCCTTCAAATTGTTTGGTCAATGTCGCGCGTAAGTCATTGATACTAACACCATGTTCCATGCGAACATGGGCGGTAATATATTCGCCGCGCGTCATCGGAATTAAATGCGGTGTGAAATTTACAATCAATTTTTTGCCCGCAGCAAACCCCAATTCTTGTTCAATTTCGGGTGCGTGACGGTGTTTGCCAACGCCATAGGCATACATGCTTTCGGCGATTTCGCAATAAAGATTGGATTGTTTCAAACTACGCCCCGCGCCGGAAACGCCGGATTTGGCATCTATGATAATGTCTTCATGCGAAATTACGCCCGCCGCCAATAAAGGCTTGAGCGCAAGCAATGTAGCGGTTGGGTAACAACCCGGGCAGGCAATGGCGCGGTCCGTGCCCTTAATCTCATCACGCGCAAATTCGGTTAGACCATAAATCGCGTCAATGGTTCTTTGAGGGTGAAGGTGGGTGCGCCCATAAGTTTCCGCATAAAGCGCGGGGTCACGAAGGCGAAAATCTGCTGATAAATCAATGATTTTAACGTGACTAGGAAGTTCTGATAATAATTCCTCACTCGCGCCATGCGGAAGGCAACCGAAGGCGACGTCAATACTTTCCCAATTCACGTCTTCGGCTTTTTGCAAAACCATGTCCGAATATTGGTGCAAATGCGGGTAAAGTTCGCCAAATGGCCTGCCTGCCTGTTGATTGGCGGTCAGGGCCGAAAGGTGAATATTTGGGTGGGCGGCAATCAAACGAATGGTCTCGGCGCCCGTATAGCCAGACGCCCCCAAAACCACCGCATTCAAACTGTCGTTACCCATCGCACTCGCCTTAAAAAGCGGCCTCAATAATAGTTTATTGGTTAAATGTCACGCGGTTTTGCATTGGTCTATTCCGCCAATCTGTGATTAAAGGAAACAGTTTCCGACATTTTCCAAACATCATTTTCCTTTTTCCAAAGAATAATAAAATCGCCGCTTTCGGTTGGTTTAAGTGTGCCGTCATTTTGAACAGCGAAGAAATTATGTTTGCCGATTTCGATTGCGCCATATTTATTTAGCGCATGAATTTGCACGGTTTCGGGAATTAATTCGCGGCGCGCTTTGAAATCCGTTCCTGCTTTTTGCCTTTCGCACGAAGATCCGAAGGCTTTAAGCATTTCTGCTCTGTTTTTGGCAATTTGCCCCCATTTATCATGAATAAATTTCACGTCTTTAGTAAGCATTTTAGAAAGTGCGGGCATGTCACAAGTGACAAAAACCGCATCAAATAATGCTTTATCTGCTTTCAAAATTTCGTTTGTTAAAACCTGGTCAGTTTTTGGACCTTCTGTGAGGTGAATTTCTTGGCTTTCGCCAAAATTCACAAAACCAAAACTCAAAAGCGCCAAAATTCCTAAGAAAAACACTGCAAACCTACTCATTTTCACCTCTTTTTTTTAGACGCTATTCGTTGGAATTTTAGATGCAACGGAGATGCTATTTTTCATTTGGGGAGAATCGATAAATCAATATAAAAATTTGCATACGGAGTTTAAGTGTTTAAACGCAATAAAGGCCTGAACCGATTAGCACTCTTCGCCATTTTGGTGGCTTTCGGGTTCATTTTCCTGAAAAAACTTGCACCGCTTGGCGAAGTATTAGGTGCGAGAAAGCCAAAAGGCGTGCCTTTTTCATGTGCGTCACCATATATTACTGATGGCGATACTATTCATTGCGGAGAGCGCAAAGTGCGCCTTAATGGTATTGATGCCCCGGAAATGGACGGGCATTGCAAACAAGGTCGCACATGCGTCGAAGGCGACCCTGTCGCTGCAAAATCATATTTGCAATCTATCGCAAACGGCACCCTTGAATGTTTGGACCTTGGTTCAGATAAATATGGTCGCACGATTGCGTTGTGCAAAAATGGCAAAAAAGACCTATCATGCGAAATGATAAAAAGCGGCCACGCAATTCCAAGATACGCAAAATTGGAATGTGAGTAAAAATGGGCAAACAAAAAACGCCCAAATTGCTTTGGGCGTTTTGCATTTTTGTTGAACCAATCCCAATAGGGAAGGGATGGGAATTAACGTTTTGAGAACTGGAATGAACGGCGGGCTTTGGCGCGGCCGTATTTTTTGCGTTCTACTACGCGTGAATCGCGGGTTAGATAGCCATAAGGTTTCAAAACCGTGCGCAATGCCGGTTCAAAACGAGTTAAAGCGGTTGCGATACCATGACGGATTGCGCCGGCCTGACCAGAAAGACCGCCACCTTTTACAGTCGCGACAACGTCAAATTCAGTTGTGCGATCAGTAACTTGGCCCGGCTGATTGATAACCATGCGAAGAACTGGGCGTGCGAAATAAACCGATTGGTCTTTACCATTAATGGTGATTTTGCCCGAACCGCGTTTAACCCAAACGCGCGCAATCGCGTTTTTGCGTTTGCCGGTTGAATAAGAACGACCCAATGAATCGATTTCAGGTTCACGAACAACAACTTCTACAACTTGTTCGGCAGTGCCCAATGTTGCCAAGTCTTCAAGAGAATTAACTACTTCAGTCATTATGCAGCCCTTACGTTTTTAGAATTCATTGATTTGAAATCAACAACAGTCGGTTGTTGTGCTTCATGCTTATGCTCTGCACCCGCATAAACGTGCAATTTTTTGAATTGCGAACGTGCAAGTGGGCTTTCTTTTGGCAACATGCGAAGAACCGCTTGTTCCAAAACGCGCTCTGGGAAACGACCACCAAGCAATTTAGCAGGGGTAGTTTCTTTAATGCCGCCAGGGTGGCCGGTGTGGCGATAATAAACCTTGTCGGTCATTTTTTTGCCGGTGAATTTCACTTTATCGGCATTAATAACAACAACAAAATCACCAACATCAGCATGTGGTGTGAAATCAGGGCGATGCTTGCCACGAAGGCGCTTTGCAATAAAAGTAGCAAGGCGACCAACAACCGCACCATCAGCATCAACCACAATCCATTTGCGATCAGCCTCAGCGGTTTTTGCGCTTTTTGTATAAGACATTTTCATTCCTTAAACAGGTTTTGTTATAAAAAATAGCGGCGGCAAAGTTTTTCGCCGCCAACACGCGCCGCATAGACAATATTGCAAGGTATTTGTCAACAGCACCACTGTTTTTGGTGTAGAATCAATGAGTTAGATATGGGGTATGGGGATACCGTATTGGAGGCGCATGTGTCTCTCGTGAAATTTCGATTGAAAATGGAAAAAACGCAGTTTATCGCAGTAGTCTTTGTTTCCGGAATTTGAACTGTGGCTTTTGTTTTTGATAAACTCATAAAAGAGTATGCGGTTGATTTGCAGTCTGCAAACAATGAAGAGGCCAAAAAGCAACGGTTAAATTTGTTATTGTCAAACCTTTTCAAATCTCAAGAAAGCCAAGCTATAATAAATTCGATGACCTTGGGGGCAGAGAAGAAAATTGTTAATATCGTTCGAAAAGGCAAGAAATCAGATAAGGGCGCGGCAGATTCGCAATACGAACGTATTATTATAGAGTTTGAGAAAAGTCTGAAATTTACTCGAAAGAAAGCAATCGAACAGCTTCAAGACTATTTATTTGGAAATTGGAACTCAGGCGATGGATATCATTTTACTTTAATTGCCTCAGATTGTGGTGTTTGGGAAATTTACGCCCCCACTGAAGAGACTATAGAAGGTTTTGTGACAGGGAAAATAGTAACTGCCGAAAATATTCTCTTGGAAAAAATTGACGAGATTGAAGCAAGCGAGAAGAACACTTCCGATTTCTATTTCTTTTTAGATCGATATTTATTTAAGACTGAACCAAAAAAAGCGACTTTAGATTCGATTAAGCGAGATTTCGGGACGCATTCCAATACTTTCAAGTCAGTTTATGATGACTTATTTCAAGTGTTTAGCAGTGTTTCGCAAAACACTGAAGTTGAAGTTGCGTTCAATCAGTGGAAACGCTTTTTAAGCATAGCATACAGTGAATTTGATGCTTCCCCGCGTATATTTATTATTCACACTTATTTAAGCATTTTTGCAAAGCTCTTAGCCTATGAGTTCCTTTCCAAAGATGATTTCATTGATGACAACGAGTTAGAAGCGATAATAAGCGGTGAAATTTTCGAATCAAGAAATATCAAAAACTTTACAGACAATGATTTTTTTCATTGGGTTATTTCTAACCCGGTATTTAGTTCGCTTAAGCCATCAATTCGCGAAATAGCACAAAAAGTTTCCGAGTATGATTTCACAAGCGTTGATGAAGATATTTTGAAAGGTGTCTATCAAGAGCTTATCGACCGTGACACAAGGCTTTCTTTGGGCGAATATTACACACCAGATTGGCTATGCGAAAAAATTGTCAATGAGATTTCAATGACAAAGGGTTCGCGGGTTTTAGACCCTTCCTGCGGTAGTGGTTCATTCTTGCGAGCAGCGGTTGCAAGTTTGAAAAGCAAATTCCACGACCTGTCAGCAGAGGATATTTGCAACCAAGTCTGTGGCATTGATATTCACCCGCTATCTGTGCTCATTGCAAAAACTACATTACTTCTCGCGCTAGGCGACAAATTGGCATTGGCGAAAAAGCCATTGTTACTAAATGTTTATCTTGCAGATACTCTTCTTACCCCACCAACATCGGTCAGCTTGGATATGTTTGGCGACGAGTTCACGCTTTGGATAGATGACAAGGCTTACAAAATTAACACATGTGTTTTCAACGACATAGGTTTTTTTGATGAAGCTGTGACACTTGCGGAAGATATAGCCGAAATAACAAAATCTGAAAAAGTATTAGGGCAAGAGGCATTCACAAATTCGCTAAAAAGTCGGATAAAGAGAAAGATTGACATCAATTTAGTCAATAGTTTTTACAATATTTATGTCGGTTTGCATCGTGCAAAAGTGGAACAACGAGATTCGATTTGGAAGTTTATTGTTTTGAATCTCTATAAGCCCTGCTTTTTTCAAAAATCGTTTGATTTTGTTATTGGAAACCCACCTTGGTTCACATATTCTTCGATTAAGAATTCTGACTACCAGAATCGTCTGAAAGACTTTGCCGCAAAATACAAACTCGTACCGAATGTCGCGAATATGCCCCATCTGGAGATTGCAGCAATTTTTCTAGCTCACAGTACCAATTACTTTTTGAAAGATAGCGGAAAATTGGCGTTTGTATTACCTCGCAGTTTCCTTTCGGCGGATCACCACGACAGCACAAGAATGGGGAAGACTGATGGTGTTCGAATAACCGAAATTTGGGATTTAGATAAAGTTTCCCCGTTATTCAATGTTCCATCTTGTGTGCTTTTTACACAAAGAGCGTATGGTAATATGAAAAGGCCAATTCCAAAATCAGGATGCGAAGGAAAAGTTTTTTCGGGAAGGTTGAAAGCACACAATTTGAATTTGGCAAGCGCAAAACCAAATTTGAATATTGAAAGTACTAAGTTTTATATCAACAAACTTGGGCGCAAAACTGCTTTCTCTACCAGCAAAAAGACCGATGTTGTTAAGCCAAATCATTACGAAAAACTGTTTCATCAAGGCGCAACGATTGTCCCTAGAAAATTCTATTTTGTTGACATTATCCAAGGATACCAAGGTGAATTGCAAGGTCGAATTTTGACTGTCAAAAGCAGTGAAAGTATGGAAAAAGATGCAAAAGAACCTTGGAAGAGTCTGCCACCACTCGAAGGCCGGGTTAATACTGATTATTTGTTTAAGACAGCAATTGCACGGAATATTTTGCCATTCTACTTGCACAATCCCGAGACCGTACTTCTGCCTGCAACAATCAAGAATTGTAAGCTGGAGCTTCATACTGACAAAGACTTGCTCGAAAGTGGCGAACTCGAAATGGCAAAATGGTTTAAAAAAGTCCAAAAATTGTGGGATGAGAATAAAACTGAAAAAAACGCGAAAATCACTTCCAATGACTGGATTAATTATCAAAGCAAGTTGACTTCACAAGATTTCTCAAAGCGATATTTGGTGCTTTATTCTGCTTCCGCAAAAGACGCGAACGCTGTGGTATTTGATAGGGAAAGTGCGGACTTGGATTTTATTGTTGAAAGCAAAGCATATTGCTATTTCACAAACTCAAAAGAGGAGGCACATTTTGTTTGCGCTTTTTTAAATTCAAATATAGCAAATGAAACCATTAAAGACTTCCAAAGTCGCGGATTATTTGGTGCTCGTGATGTTCATAAAACAATTTTGACTGTCCCTTTTCCAAAATATGATCCTGCAAACCAAAAGCACATTGTGCTTGCTGACCTAGGAATTGAGTGCGCTGCAAGCGCTAAGAAGATTGCCGTAAATACCTTCACATCGAAAACCTTCAGTAATCACGAATTGGGGCGCTCCCGCATGTTAATTAAACAAAACTTACATGCAGAACTCGCCCAAATTGACAAATTGGTGGCACTGGTTTCTAAATCTTAGAATTCTAATAATAAAGCAAAAATGGGGCGCACTCTGATTTGAGCTATCACCGCTTTGTCCCTGTCCAGCTTCCGCTCATTGCGCCTTCGCAATAGGAGTATTGGCCGCTGAAGCTATTACCATTGAAGACCCATTTTATTTTGCCCCAATAATAGGTGTTTAGTTTTTTGGTGGTGCATTTTGTGCCGGAGGAATCTTCGCCCCAAAAACCGGTTATTGTATTTCCGCTTTTGGTTCCTGAAATGCGACCATTATCATTGACATAGGTTCCGCTTACGCCATTGCCCTGAATTTTTAATGTCAAAACGCCTTCCGAAGTATTCCAGACCGAAGATTGGATAGCGACGGGCGCAATAACAGGCGGCTTAACAATGGGTGGTTTTACAATCGGTGGCTTGGGTGGTGGGTTTATGCCTGCAAAGAGATTGCCGCTTTCCAAAGTGCCACTCCAGGATCCGGAATATGCATCGTCGCAATAGGAATATTGGCCAGTGAATGCTTTGCCATTGAAAACCCAATGCAATTTGCCCCAATAATTTGTGCCAAGGCGCGCATATTCACAGCGTTTTCCCGAAGTGTCTTCGCCCCAAAATCCATCAAGAACATTGCCATTGCGCGAACCAGAAACCCTGCCATTATCATTGTCATAATTGCCATTGAATTGGGTTGCACCGACATTAAGGCGCAAACGTCCTTCGGAACTTGACCATATTGAATCTATTGATTTTCCAACGGCGACAGGTGGCGTGTAAACAGGCGCATTTTGGATTGGGTTTCCTTGCGCCAAAGTGCCACTCCAAGAGCCGCTATTGGCATTGTCGCAAAATGAATATTGACCGGAAAAAGTATTTCCACTGAATTGCCAATGCACTTGCCCCCAATAATAGGTGTCTAGGCGCGCATAGGAACATTTTGTGCCCGACGAATCTTCACCCCAATAACCGTCAAATTTTGTGCCGTTTTGAGTGCCGGAAATTCGACCATTGTCGTTTTCATATTTGCCCCAGAATTTTTGCCCGTCATAATTAAGTGTCATACGGCCTTCTGACGAATTCCATACCGAAGTTTGGGCATTTTGCGATTGCGCATAATTCGCAACCAAGCAAACCGAAAAAAACGCAATTGCGCAGCTATTTAATAAAGTGGATTTAGTTCGTAGCATCTCTCAACTCCTAAGTTAGAGTGGTCTGAGCATCGATGCCGTGTGATTATAATCCTTCAATAATCGCATACAAGGTGACAAATTGACCATAGAACCGCTTATTTTCTTATTTGAATATAGCTTTAAAAGTCGTTTGCGTGTATGTGGGCTTTTTTGAATTATCTACGTCTAAGAATTTATGCTTTTTGGAACGTCTTTATTCCAAAAATATTAAAGCCAATTGTGGCAAATTCTTACGAGGTTATTATGATTCAAGGTAAAGTTAAATTTTTCAATGCGGACAAAGGTTATGGTTTCATTGCACCGATTTCGGGCGGCAATGACGTTTTTGTTCACATCAGCGCCGTTGAGCGCGCGGGTCTTCGCACTTTAAACAAAGAGCAAGAAGTCAGTTTTGAACTCGAAACCGATAAGCGCGGCAAAACATCTGCGGTGAATCTGCAGGCTTAATTACAACAACATTTCGGAAATTGCCCCGCTTTAAACGGCGGGGCTTTTTTGTGCGTCATTAAGTGCGAAATTCAATTCGCCTTCGCGGGCTTGTTTGAACAAATAACCCGCCATCAATACAACCGCAAAAACCATAAGCCATGAGACACGCGCCTGATATCTATCAAAAAGACCCGATGCAGCGGCGCAAAGGAAATTATTGCCAAGGATATAAACCAAAGTGAAAAGTGGCAATAAGACCCGATTATCATTAATTCGGCGCAGGAAAAATAGCGACATCAAAACCAAAAGCCCCAAAGACAATGGATATGAAACATCATCAATTGCGCGAATTAAATCATAAGGCAAAGCGTCATTCGCTTGTTTTGATCGCAAATATGCATCACGCTCTTGCTTGCCATAATTACGGGTTAGGGCGTTATAAACGCGGTCTTTAATTAGGCTTGAATTAAGTTCAACCGCCGGCGCATGAACACCAAATGATGCGGTGAAATACTCCGCGCTATTCATAATGACTTCGCCGGGATAATTCACAATTGTTTGTTTGACGATATATTTCGCTTCGGGCGCAAAATTTTTGAAGCCTTTAAATTCAGGAACAACGCCGCCTTTATGCCAAAGAAAATCATTTACGTCAGATGGCAGGGCTTTTGCAAATTTACAGATTTTCAATTGCGCCTGTGGGCAGACGTCAAGAATATAACGACGCGCCGAACCCTGTGAAACCAAATTCGCCAAAGCAAAAACGGGGGAGGCGGGGGATAGGCTAAACGTCCTAAAATAATAGGCATTCAATGACATAACCCAGCCAATTGCCGTGACCATAATTACCATTGGAACAGCAAGCGGTTTTAATGCTTTAATCGAAAAATCGGCGCGAATGAATTTCACCATTGCCGCAAAAATCAAAATGCCAAGGCCAAGATAAATATTGGTAATATGCGCCATTGCCGCAAATACCGCGAGGCCCCAAAAATAAATCTTTATCGGCAAAGGTATGATGTCGGAATGGAATGCCAATAAATAAAGTGCCATAAATAAAATTGGCGTGAAAACATCCGCCATCATAAAGGCCGAAAAGAATGGCAGGCTTGAGAAAACGGTCAAAAAGGCGGTCTGGGCAATCAAAAACCAAAGATTGGTTTTGCCAAACACACTTTTATTCACATAATACATTAAATGGGCAATAATAAACCCTTGCGCCAATGCAATCGCCCAAGGCGTTCCAAAAACCACGCCCAATTGTGTGAATGTGCCATAGACAGGAAGGCGATAAATTTTTGCAAAGCCCGACAAATAATCCCAAGAATCCTGGAACAAGAACGGATAGCCGTTAAAAAAGGCAGGCAAAGACATAATGAGCGCGCACAATATAATCGCGCCCAATTTCTTGTAAAAAGCAATCGTCTTTAAAGCTTCCATAATTTTCCAAAAATGCTGCAATGCACAATTTGCCCAATTGTATATTTTGCAGGCAAAATCAATAGCGAAAATACAATATTTTGCCATGTGTGGCAAGAATGCACAGTAATTTTAGCCAAAAAGGTCAAAAATGCCCTCATTTGTCTATTTCGTCGCAATTCATGCTCTATTCAATAGCATCACAGGCATCATTTAGGCCGAAACTGCAGGCGCGAGTTAATAATTCATTTGCCTTTTCGATATTTTTTTCGACGCCATCACCTTTTTTGTATGATATGCCCAATGTTTGGCAATAATACATGAATTCGGCATTGCAGGCGGTTTCAAAATACTGGGCGGCTTTTTTGGTGTCTTTGGCAATGCCTTCACCATTTTGATACGCAAGGCCCAATTCACCACATGCGGCGTCATATTTATTGTCACATGCGCGCGCGAAATATTGGGTGGATTTCACCAAATCCTTTTTGACTTTTTCGCCGGCATGGTAAGTTTCACCAAGGATTTGGCAGGCGTCAAAGCCATTACCTTTGCAACCGATTTCAAGAATTTCAATGGCCCTTTTATTACTTGCTTTTACATATTCACCATTGAAATAAAGATTGGCATAATCGACGCACATTGTCTGAACTTTCTCGTTACAGGTCAAGGAAAAATATAGATTGGCTTCTGGATCCGGCTTTGTGCTTTGATTGTGTTTAAGATTGGAAAGAATTGACATTCCGATTGCAAAACAAGATTCATAATTTTTGCCGTCACAGGCTTTTTGGTAATATTTCTTTGCGTTGCTCAATGATTTTTCAACGCCCACGCCGACCGAAAAATTGGCACCAACTTCTTTACAGCCTGCAAAATGGTTGAGTTCACACGATTTTACGAAATAGCCATGCCCAAGGGTATATTCGCCGTTTTCATTGGCATTTTTGCCTAATTGGTAACATGAAAGCGCGCTCTTATTATTGCAACCTTCTTCTAAAATCGCCGACACTTTATCTAGTTCAAGTTTTTCAATGGCCTCGAGGACGCGTTTTACATATGGATCATCAGATTTTGAAAAATCTTCTTGAGCCATTGCCGCCGAAGTGGTGAAAACGAATGTCAAAATTAATAGCGCGATTTTCTTCATTTATGCCCCCTGAAAGCGGCTTGATAATTGGGGAATATGGCAAAATTTCGACCAAGAAATTGAATCGCATTCACTCAATTTCGCGGCACGCCTCGTCATAGCCATAATCACAGGCTCTCCAAAAATAGTCGCGCGCTTTTTGTTGGTTTGCTTCAACGCCAAGGCCCTTTTTGTATAGAATTCCTATATTTTGGCAAAATTCCATGCTTTCGTTTTCACACGCAATTTCATAATATTTTGCGGCCTTGGAATAGTCTTTTTTGCTCTCGTCAGCTTTTTCATAGGCTTCGCCCAAAAGGCCGCACGAATAATATTCGTGATTATCGCAAGCGCGCTTATGATAATACACGGATTTGGAAACGTCTTTATCGGCTTTTTTGCCCTCAAAATAAATTGCACCTAAATACGTGCAGGCGTAAAAATCACTGCCGTTGCACCCGATTTCCAGGTTTTGAATTGCTTTCTTATTATCAGCAGCAATGATTTTGCCATCGAAAAAAAGGTCGGCATTTGCCCTGCAAAGGTACTGAACATTTGTATTGCAGGCCATCTCAAAATACTTGTCAGCTTTCTTAATTGATTTTTTGACGCCTTGCCCCTTAAGGTAGAATTTGCCAATTGCAAAACAAGACGAATATTCTTTGCCATTGCAGGCTTTTTGGTAATATTTTATCGCGTCATAATAGGATTTTGCCGCACCAACGCCAATAGCAAAATCAACGCCAACTGATTCGCAGGCTCGGAAATGGTTTAAGGCGCATGCTTTGAGATAATATTCATGTGCCTTCTTAAACTCACTTTGCAATATCGCATTGTTTGCCAATTGAAAACATGATGTTGAATCCTTTGCCTTGCAGCTTTTGTCAAGAACGGGGTCAACCTTATACGGTTTCAATTCTGCAGAAGCTGGCTTCGAGGGCAAGATAATGGGTGGGTCGTAAACATTTGGAAGGCTTTCTTGTGCAAATGCCGAATTGGTGGAAAGGACCCAACACGAAATGAGAATGGTGATTATTTTCATTCGTTTATGCCCCAACATCTCACTTCACCGGCATTAAATAAGCATCACACTTTTTGGTTTTCTTCACGCCTTTAGGCAATGGCAATTCATTTGGTCCGACTTTACCGGTGTTAAGAACTAATTTCGTGCGACGCGAAAAAGCATTTGCCTGCCAGCGGCCTGATTGACCTTGGGCGATGCGTGAACGGACAAAAGTTAGGTTTAATAGGTCGAATTGTTCGTCACTGAGGCCCTTATTGACCACTGCGCACCAATTCTTGATATTAAAATTGCATGTCGCATCATTAATGCCTTGATAAATCGAACCACAAAGTCCCGAATACCAACGAATAATGCTCATGGAACGGAACTTTTTTTGTGCAGGTGTGAGGGTTTCATATAATTTACGAACGTTTTTGACATCATCAGGATTGATAAAGGCCAATTGATTATCGCCATATTTGATATAGCCCTGTTGAATGGCAACATCCATGCCCCATTCGACTTGCAATTGCGTCGGTGCAACGCCGAAAAGGAGATTAAGTTTCGGCGCCATATCAATAAGAAATTCGCTGAATTTATCGGTCTGAATCTGGCGCATTTTTACTGAATTGAAAAGGGTTTCATATTCCTTCTGAATATCCGCATTCAATTTGTTTTCCGGCTGTGCCGCCAATAATTTATCTTTGCAGGTTTGTGCGAACGGCGTGATTAGGCAATCATCTGCGAAAACTGCTTCGCCATATAAAGGCATTATTGTTTTGATTTCGGTTGCAAATTCTTCGGGCGTTGTAAAACTTGCTTTATAGCGCGCCATCAAATCTTGAAGCGAATTTTGCCCGTAATTCCATTGCAAAACCCCAACACTAAGAGTTTGCGCATCAAAATTACCGACAGGTGCGGCCCAACAACCAAGAGTTTCAAAAGCAGAAGTGCGTTTAAGAGCTTCAAAAATCTGTTCACGCCCATAGGAAATCTGCGTGAGTGATTGCAAAACTGCGTCCGAAACGACAATTTGCGGATCATCTTCGACCTTGAGACATTCGGCATTGGCGGAAATTGGGGCGAGAATAATTGCGAAAATCGCGAACAAAATTTTCTTCATGCTTCGTTCTAACCCCAAATTCTGTCAAAATAAAGCCTTGGATTCCTATTTGCCATTCTCAATAAATTTCGCAGCAATTCGCCCGACCTCTTCAAGGACTTTTTGATCCTGGTCACGGATTTCATCATAAACACCATCTGCTTCATAATAAGAAGTGATAATATGCGGCGCTTTATTTGGCGCATAAACAATTGCGACATCATTATATTTATTGGGAATTTTGCGTTCGGAATCGTCAACGCCGGTTCCGGTTTTGTCACCTGCAATCCATTCAGGCCGTAATCCGGCACGAAGGCGTTTTTTCCCGGTTTGCGTCGCAATCATTAAATCAAGCAAATATTTGCGATTTTCGGTGGACATATAATCGCCAAGTAAGATTTTTTGCATGGTTTTGGCGAACGCAATGGGTGTTGTTGTGTCATGAACGCCATCACCTGCAACCAAATTCATTTCTGGTTCAATACGATCAAGACGTGTGGTTTCATCGCCCAATTCACGCAGCTTTTGTGTCATGGCTTGTGGGCCACCAAGATAGGCCAAAAGACCATTGGCAGAGATATTATCCGAATTCTTTTGAATGGCGATAATTGCGTCTTTCACGGAAATTTTTCCGGTTTTGAGCGCGACCTCAACACTATCGGCATAAGGTTTTAGGCCGCGCTTTTCGATGGCAATCTCAAATTCCGGCGTGGTTTTGCCAATTTCGATTTCTTTCAACATTATAGCGGCAAGGGCAAATTTAAATGTTGAACACATTCCAAAACGCTCATTGATTCTGTGCCCCACCAAATTGCCAGTGCTGGTATCTAAAATGCAAACACCTAACCGCCCACCATTGGCCTTTTCCAGTGCTTTTAGGCCTTCATGGTCTTGGTTTTGCATTTTTACGTTTTTGCCGAAAACTGAACAAGAGCTTAGAAGCATTGCCGAACCAGATGCCATTAGAAATTCGCGTTTTGAAAAATCAAACATATTTTTCTCCCATTTGTGGAACAGATAACACGCGCCAACACCCTTGTAAAAGTATGATAAATCTGATTAGATAATACTTTTTGTATGGGGTAGCATTGTTATCCGCGATTTCATTAAACCTTTTACGCGCTTTTGATGCCGCTGCACGGCATTTGAATTTTACCGCCGCCTCAAAAGAACTATTCGTAACCCAAGCCGCAATTGCCCACCAAGTGAAGGCTTTGGAAGAATATTTAGGGAAGCCATTATTCAATCGCGTCGCGCGCGGCCTGACCTTGACTGATGATGGTGCAAACCTCGCGCCGATAATTGCTAAATCCTTGGGTGAAATTTCGCGGGCTTTGGAAATTATCAAAGGTGTCGAACGCAAAGAAGTTTTGCATATTGGTGTTGTCGGCACTTTTGCCATCGGGTTTTTATTACCGCGTTTGGATAAATTTTATGCACAGAATCCCAATATAGAATTGCGCCTGCAGATTAATAATAATGTGCCAGATGTCTTAAATGAACATTTGGACTTCGCTATAAGATTTGGGGAAGGGGCCTGGTTGGCACTTAAATCCGAACTACTTTTGAAGCCCCATTTCACACCATTATGTTCGCGCGAAATTGCGACGAAATTGAAAGCACCAACAGACTTGGCGCAATTTCAACTTTTACGATCGCATAGAAAGCAAGAATGGTCGAAATGGTTTGCCGCCGCAAATATTGGCGATATTTTTGCAAATGGTGCAGTTTTTGATAATTCGCGCTCAATCGCTGAAGCAGCAATTTTAGGGCACGGGATTGGCCTTTTGCCGCGCGAAATGTTTGCAAGTGAGATTAATAAAGGTGAATTAATTCAACCATTTGTCATAGAAACCCAAGTGGGCGCATATTACCTAACCCACCATATTGAAAAACCAATGAATGAAACCATGATTGTTTTTGCAAATTGGTTGAAAAATGAATGCGCCTGAATTATGCCATAATAATGCGTATCAATTGCGGTGATTGAGGTATGAATAATGAAGATTTTGCGCGTTTTTTCGGTTTTGATGCTTATGCCTTTATTGGGCATCAATGCCGCCGTGTCGCAGGGGTATGTTAAGCCGGTTAATACATTGCCAAAATGCTTGAAGCGCGCAAAGGCACCAAGCGGCGCAGAATATTTTATTAGCCCGCTAAAGAATTTTTCTTATGATGTAGAATTGACTTACAAAGTCGGCACTTCTGATTTGCCGTTAAATCTTACAATCAGACGCCCGATAAGGGCAGGGAAAGGCGGCGGCGCACCGGATGTCAAAATTTCGCGCGCCATAGAGCCAAAATCTGCGGATTCAAAAATTATCGTAAATTATAAGGATTTGAAGGCAGATGGTTACATATTTCTTGCCAGCGCCGCAAACTTTGGCCCGGCTTTGAAACCGCCCCAAATTGCAATGGCAATAATGCGCGGCGAAAAAGTCAAAGTGATTGATGGCACAAAATCAGTTGAAATCAGCCTTGATATTGCCAAAATGCAGTCTGATTTCAAAGCGATAGAGCCTGAAATGCGCAAATTGCTTGAAGATGAGAAAATTAAATTGTGTCGAAATATCTATGAATTCCAAGAATAGACGCAAATGAAATTAACACGCGCCAAAATGTAAAATCGTGTATTAAGACCATATGAATTCTCAAAATTCCGGTCATTTTCCTGTAATGTTGCCTGAAGTAATGGCGGCGATCTCTGCGCGCGACGGAGAAACTATTATCGATTGCACCTTTGGTGGCGGTGGCTATTCGCGCTCATTTTTGGAAAGCGCGAATTGCAAATTAATCGGCCTTGATCGCGACCCAACAGCAATCTCGCGCGGCCTGGAAATGCAAAAGGAATTTGGTGATAGATTGCAATTAATCGAAACGCCATTCTCAAAAATCGGTGATTTGGGATTGTCGGAAATCGACGCAATTGTTATGGATATTGGCGTCTCTAGTTATCAAATAGACGAGGCAGACAGGGGCTTTAGCTTTGTGCGCGATGGCCCTTTAGATATGCGTATGGGCGAAGGGCAAAGTGCCGCCGAGGTTTTGGCAAATTTGTCCGAGGTCGAGTTATCAAAAATATTTTGGGAATACGGCGAAGAAAAAAACTCCCGCCGCATTGCGCGCGCCATTGTCAATGACCGCGCCGTAACGCCCTTCACCAACACTTTGCAATTGGCATCACTTTGCGAGCGGGTATATGGTCATAAAAAAGAAAAAATCCACCCCGCAACCCGTGTTTTTCAGGCCCTGAGAATTTATGTTAATGATGAATTAAGTGAATTGGAAACCGCGCTTTCTGAAAGCGTGAAATTGTTAAAAAAGGGAGGTCGTTTGGTGGTCGTCACGTTTCACTCGCTTGAAGACAGAATAGTGAAAAACTTCATGAATTCAATGTGTAAAGCCGAAGCCGCGTCGCGCTATTCGCCCATTATGGAAAGCCAAGAAAAGGACTTTGAATTTATTAATAAAAAACCGATTTTGCCGTCGCAAAAAGAATTGGAAATTAACGCCAGATCCCGCAGTGCAAAATTGCGCGCAATTGTGCGAAAAACTTGAAAATATTAGTATTGGGGTAACACTTTCTTCACTAAATTTTTACCATAATTGACGCGCTGTGGTGAAACATAAACATATTTTTCTTTGGGTCGGTTTTTTTGCTTGTCTTGTGCCATTGTATTGGGCCAAGGCGCAGGCCGACAAAATGCGCGACAATGTCCGCAATCTAAATTCTGAAATCGCAAAAGAAGAAAAAGCAATCCGCACTTTGCGCGCCGAATTGGCATATTTAAGCGACTTTTCACGCATTGAGAAAACCGCGCAAAATGAATTAGGTTTAAAACCAATCGATCCGCAACGAATAAAGACTCTTAGCGAATTGAATGAAATTGCGCCAATGCCTGTGCAAACAACCAGTGATAACAAAACACCAGAAACAGGCGGGAATGCAAATGCAAACCCATAAATTTCAAAAGCCGGATTTCAAGAAAATATTTTTGGGGCTTAAAAGCGCTTTACGTCACGTTTTTGCGTTCAGTGAAACCAAAGATGATGATTCAAAAAGTGCGACCCATGCACCACAAATAAGGGCGCAATTTTTGGCTTTGTTATTTTTGGGCGGTTTTGCGGTAATAAGCGTAAGATTATTCTATTTAACAATGCTACGCCCTTTCAATTTGGCGCAATCAAGTGCCAATGCCGAAGCGCAAAAGCAAGTTTTGCGGCGAGACATAAAGGATAGAAACGGTGAAACCTTGGCAACAACTTTACAGTCTTACGGACTGTATGCCACTCCAAAACAGATTTGGGACAAGGTCGAAACCGCGCGCGCTTTAAGATTGGTTTTTCCCGAGTTTTCGGAAAGCGAATTGATCACCAAACTAAGTTCAAAAAAATCAATGGTGTTCATTAAACACAAATTGACACCTATCCAAAAACAAAAAGTTTGGGATTTGGCGCAACCTGGTTTGGCATTTGAAACCGAGCCACGCCGTGTATATCCACACGGCACTTTGGCAGGGCATTTATTGGGCGGCATCAATGATAGCGGCAAAGGCATTATGGGTCTTGAAAACGCGTTTGATGATTTCTTAAAGGGCCGCGATAATTTAGACTTAATAAGCTCGATAGATGCAAAGGTTCAGCATATTGTCGATAGTGAATTAAATACTGCAGCCATCGAATATAAAGCGGTTTCGGGTGCGGCAATCGTAATGAATGTCAATAATGGCGAAATTCTTGCCGCCTCGTCTTGGCCGCTTTTTGATCCTAATTTCTATGCCAAAGACCAAGCGGAAATTCAGCGCAATAATTACTTGAATTCAGTTTTTGAAATGGGTTCAACTTTCAAAGCCTTCACTTTTGCCGTCGCCTTGCAGGATAAAAAAATCACGCCGGAAAGCGTATTTGATGTTTCGCAAAAATTCAAAGCAGGCGACTATGAAATTAGTGATTTTCACGGCTCAAAACCAACATTAACCGCGCGCGAAATTTTGGAACATTCGTCAAATATCGGAACTGCATCCATCGCACGGGTCGTGGGCTTTGAACGATTAATCGAATTTTTTAAACAATTGGGCCTAACCCAAAGGGTAAATGCCGAAATAAAGAGTGCGGCACCAATTTTACCAGCCAAATGGGGTTATGCCGAATCGGCGACTGCATCTTTTGGTCATGGTCTTGCTGTTTCGCCTTTGGCAATGGCGGCGGCCTATGGCGCAATTGCCAATGGCGGCATTTATTTAAAGCCGACATTCGTTAAACGCCCCGATGGCGCGCAAGCAAATGGTGTGCAAGTCATAAGTGCCGATACGTCAAAAATACTTATGTCGCTGTTACGTGATGTTGTGAAAAACGGGACCGGCAAAGCTGCTGATGCGCCACAATATGATGTTGGTGGTAAAACCGGAACGGCGGAAATCGCCTCCAAAAACGGTTATGATAAAAACCGCAATGTTTCATCTTTTGCGGCAATTTTTCCGTCAAATAATCCGCAATATGTCGTTTTAGTGCTTTTGTCTGAACCTAGATCAAAATCAGGTGGTGCTGCAAAAGCAGGGGAGGCGATTGCCCCGGCGATTAACAAAATAATTTCACGAATTGGCCCGATTTTGGGTGTTGCACCGCAACACGATATTGCAGCTCTGCAAACTTCTGCTATTGAAGAAAAACCCCTAGGGTCAGGACCCATTAATTAACGACGTGTGACCGATGTTTTGGCTAAGATAGGGGCTGAAAACAAGGTTTCCGTGAAGTCCATCTTCACGGAACACCTTTTTTCAGTTCCTATCGACGCCAAAACTCGGCCCGAAGGGTGGGGGTCTTTTGGCCTTACAGCGGCACTGTAAACCTTTTGGAATACTCCAGTATTCTTGCGGTTTCCAGCACCACTGTAAGGCCAAAATCCCTCCCATCACACGCCGATAATTAATGAGTCCTGACCCTAATCAAAAGCGAAAATAAAACCGTGAAATCGCCGAACACAGGTGCTTTCACGGCGAGATAATCGCCATGGAAAGCGTTTAAATGTCTTTGTCAAAAGTTTTCAAACTTAATGAACTAATTGCGCCGGAACTATGTGGTGAATTTGGTGATGTCGAAATCAAAGGATTGTCATCAGATTCGCGCAAAACCAAATCTGGTGATTTATTTTTCGCTCTTAAAGGCGTGACCACCGATGGCGCAAAATTCGCACAAATGGCGGCGGCAAATGGTGCAGCAGCAATCGTCTGTGAAAGTGAGATTGGGGATGTTGGTATTCCCGCTATCAAGACTGATGATGCGCGTGAATTATTGTTTCGTGCCGCCAATGCATTTTATTCCAAACAGCCGGAAACAATTATTGCCATAACAGGAACCAATGGCAAAAGCTCGACCGTTGATTTTTTGCGCCAAATTTGGGATTTTTGCGGTCATAGCGCCGCAAGCCTTGGGACTTTGGGTGCAATTACCAAAGACGGAACCGTGAATTTGGGTTTTACCACACCGGATCCCATTGCTTTACATGCCAATTTGGAAAACCTTGCTGAAAAAGGGATTACGCATGTCGCGATGGAAAGTTCGTCACACGCATTAATGCAAAAACGTATGCATGGTGCAAAATTGAAGGCAGGGGCGTTTTCAAACCTAACCCAAGATCATTTGGATTATCACGAAACCATGGAAAATTATCGTGATGCGAAAATGATTTTATTCAATACTTTATTGCCAAAAGGCGCGCCCGCTGTGGTCAATGCTGATGCCGAATTCGCTCCCGATTTTGAAAAATGCGCGATTGAAAGTGGTTTGGATTTAAAACTTGTCGGTTGGCGCGGAACTTATTTGAAAATACAAGAATTATGGCCAAAGCCCGCCTCGCAACGCATTGATTATCGATTTGATAATAAGACCTATACGGTGGAAATCCCCCTTATTGGCGAATTTCAGGCATTGAATGCCACGATGGCGGCGGGGCTTGCTTTATCATTGGGCGAGAAACCTGAAACGGTTTTTGCGGCAATGAATACACTTTCACCGGTCAAAGGCCGGATGGAGCATTTGGGGCATACCGCATCGGGCGCGCATATATTTGTTGATTATGCGCATACGCCCGACGGTCTTGATGTTTTATTGCGCGCAATTCGCCCACATGCGCCGGGGAAAATAATTCTAGTTTTTGGTTGCGGTGGCGATAGGGACAAAACAAAACGCCCGAAAATGGGGGCAATTGGTGCGAAATACGCTGATATTGTGATTGTTACTGACGATAATCCTCGATCCGAGAATCCACCGACAATTCGTGCGGAAATTCTCGAAGCTGTGCCTAATGGTCAAGAAATAGGTGATAGAAAGACCGCAATCGAAACCGCAATCGCGATGGCGCAAAATGGTGACGCCGTAATTATCGCCGGAAAAGGCCATGAAACCGGGCAAATCGTCGGCGACAAAATCCTACCGTTTTCGGACCAAGAAACCGCGTGGGATTATATCAAAGCCAATGGGGGCGAAATTGTCTAAACCGCTTTGGACCTCAGACGAAATCGCGCAAGCGGTTCATGGCATCGCGCATGGCGAATTCACCATAAATGGTGTCGAAATCGACAGCCGAAATATCGCCGAGAGTGATTTATTCGTCGCCCTTAAAGTTGATCGCGACGGTCATGATTTTGCACAAAATGCATTAAATGCTGGCGCGGGGGCGGCATTGATTAGCCGCAAAGACGCAATTGCGCCCAATTCTAATTATGTTTTGTGTGATGATACAATGTTGGCACTTGAAAACATGGGTGCTTTTTCACGCCGCCGCGCCAATATTGCCAAGCGCATTGCGGTCACGGGTTCAGTGGGAAAAACCACGGTAAAGGAATTAACGGCGGCGGCCTTGGCTGCAAGTGCAAAAACCCATAAATCGGTCAAATCCTATAATAATCAATGGGGTGTGCCATTGACTTTGGCGCGTATGCCGCAAGATACGCGCTTTGGTGTTTTTGAAATCGGCATGAATCATTCGGGCGAGATCGCGCGTCTTTCACCGCAAGTGCGCCCGCACTTGGCGGCAATTACCACCGTCGCACCGGTGCACATTGAGCATTTCGGTTCAATAGCGGCGATTGCTGATGCCAAAGCTGAGATTTTTCTTGGTATTGAAAAAGGTGGGGCGGCACTTATCCCCGCTGATAATCCCATGGCAAAGCGCCTTATTGCGCGAGCGAATGACATTGATGGTATTCGCCACTATACATTTGGCAAAGACAAAAATGCTGATGCGCGCATTATTTCGGTCGAAACAAAAAATAAGCACCGCCATGTAAGCGCCGACATATTGGGTGAAAAAATCGAATGGGAAATCCAAGAATTAGGTGACCATTGGCTATCTAATGGACTTTGCGCCCTCACACTCGTCTATCTCGCAGGTGGGGAGATTGAGGCGGCGGCAAGTGTTTTGTCAAATTTCGGCGCGCTTGACGGTCGCGGCGCGGTGAAAACTATTGCAATGGATAAAGGCGGCGCATTCACTTTGGTTGACGAAGCCTATAATGCCAATCCAACCTCGGTGCATGGCGCATTAATGGCACTTTCGGAGCGCGAAGGTGGGCGTCGCATTGCGGTTTTGGGTGACATGTTGGAACTTGGCCCCAATGAAAATGAATATCACCGCAATCTGATTAATAGTATTGAAGAGGCAAGTCCCGATTTGGTTTTCCTAGCAGGGGAAAGAATGAAGCATTTATGGGACGTGTTACCTGCCGATAAACAGGGCGCTTATGCACAAACTTCCAAAGAACTTGCAATTTTACTGACACAAAGTGTTTTGCCGAATGATGTAATCATGGTTAAAGGCTCAAACGGTTCAAAAATGAATGTGATTGTCGCGGCACTTGGCGCGCTTAAACACGCATAAAAGGAAAAGCGGGGCAGATGCTTTACGAATTACTCAAAGACCAATTCAATATTTTCAATTACATCACATTCCGCACGGGATTATCCCTTGCGACGGCGGCATTTTTGCTTTTGATGTTCGGCGGTCACATAATTGATTTCATGCGGGTTAAACAGGGGCGCGGGCAACCAATTCGCAAACTTGGCCCCGAAACCCATTTTGCCAAACAAGGAACGCCAACAATGGGCGGTCTAATGATTTTGGGCGCTGTGACTTTGGGCGTTTTATTATGGGCCGATTTGTCAAACAAATATGTTTGGGTCGTAATGGGCGTTATGATTGGTTTCGGACTTATTGGATTTGTTGATGATTATCGTAAAGTCAAAAAACAAAAAGAAGACGGCCTATCGTCAAAAATTCGATTGATTGGTGAATTTATTATTGCCTTTGCGGCCTGTTATTTCATTGCCAAATGGCAAAGTGAAAATGGCAATCCGAAAATGGGTTATTCGATTGCCTTTCCGTTTTTAAAAGATTTTCTTCTTTATGCCGGCCCATTTGTATTGCTTTTTGGTATGATTGTAATTGTCGGTTTCGGCAATGCCGTGAATTTTACTGATGGTCTTGATGGTTTGGCGATTATGCCGGTTATGATTGCCTCTTCAACATTCGGGCTTATTGTCTATTTGGTCGGTCACTATAAGTTCGCCAATTATTTGCAATTGCATCATGTTAAAGATGTTGGCGAACTTGCGGTGATTATGGGCGCAATTTTGGGCGCGGGCCTTGGGTTCTTATGGTATAATGCCCCGCCGGCACAGATTTTTATGGGTGATACAGGTTCATTATCATTAGGCGGCACATTGGGCGTTGTTGCGGTAGCCGCAAAGCATGAATTTGTTTTGGCATTGGTTGGTTTCGTTTTTGTAATGGAACTTTTGAGTGTGGTTGCACAAGTGACATCATTTAAATTGACCGGAAAACGGGTTTTATTAATGGCGCCATTGCACCATCATTTTGAAAAACTTCATTGGAAAGAACCGACAATTGTCATCAGATTTTGGATTATGGCGACAATTTTCGCGCTTTTAGGACTTGCGACTTTAAAATTGAGATAAATATGATCAAAGCAAAAACTTTTGCAGGGAAAAAGTGCGCTGTTTTCGGACTGGGACGTTCGGGAATTGCCACTGCACTTTCATTGCAAAAGGGTGATGCTGCGGTTTTTGCATGGGATGACAATGAAAAAACCCGCGAAAACGCGCAAAAAATGGGCGTCAATATCGCAAATCTCAATGAAATGGATTTTGATGAATTTTATTGCCTGGTCATGACGCCGGGTGTCGCTATTTATGGCCCCAAAATTCATTGGTGCGCTAAAAAAGCCCAAGATTGTGAAGTTCCAATAATTGGCGATATTGAAATTTTTGCGCGCGAAATCAATGCGATTGAGGAAAAAATGCGTCCGAAAATCGTGGCAATCACAGGGACCAATGGGAAATCCACCACTACCGCATTAATCGCGCATATATTGTCCCAAGCCGGAAAAGATACGCGAATTGGTGGAAATATTGGCACTGGCGTTTTGTCCTTAGACGAGCCGCGCGCCGGAAGTATTTATGTGCTTGAATTATCATCCTACCAATTGGATTTGACAAAATCTCTTCATTGCAATGTCGCCATTCTCTTAAATGTTTCTGAAGACCATTTGGAACGTCATGGCACAATGGAAAGATATGTTGCTGCAAAACGCAATATTTTCGCTAATCAAGGTTCAAAAGACACCGCAATTATCGGGGTTGATGATGATTGGGGTGAATCGCTTTGCACACGCCTAATGGCGCAAGGCGCGCGCGTAGTGTTACCGATTTCATCTTGGCAATTTGTTGGTTGCGGCATAAGTGCAGTTGGATCATTGATTTGGGATAATACAAGCGGGCGAAACATTGAAATTGCCGATTTATCTTTGGCAAAAGCATTGCCGGGCGCGCATAATGGTCAAAACGCTGCTGCAGCCTATGGCGCGTGCAAAGCCATGGGTCTTTCAATTGATGTGATTGCGCGCGGCCTTTATAGTTTTGGCGGCCTAAAACACAGATTGCAAGAAGTCGCCCAAATCGCAAATGTTCGCTTTTTCAATGATTCAAAAGCCACTAATGCCGACGCGAGTGCACAGGCACTGCGTGCATTTCCGCGATTGCGCTGGATTGTCGGTGGTCAGGCAAAAACCGACGGTATTGATCCATTAATCCCTTTATTCAATCGCGTTACCAAAGCCTATTTGATTGGCGAAGCAAGCGACAGATTTGCGCAAACCCTTAATAAAATCCCGCATCAGAAATGCGAAACCATTGCCAATGCGGTAAAATCCGCCTTTGAAGACGCCAAACACGAAGACGGAATCGAAATTGTGGTTTTATCACCGTCATGCGCATCATTTGACCAATATTCGGATTTTGAACAAAGGGGCGAAGATTTCATAAAATGCGTTGAAGAATTGCGCGATGGCGAATTGGAAAAACCTGATAATATCATTCAATTTTCGTCATTTTAAGGATTTGTTTATCGCTCTTTAACCATAAAGCGTCAAAAAAGGCGCATGGCAATTCAGGCGACTTTCGACAATAGATCCAATTTTCAATTCAATTATTTTTTGCGTCAATGGTGGAATTCAATTGACCGAACGGTTTTTGTATTAGCATGCATTTTACTTAGTGTCGGCGTAGTTTTGTCATTTGGTTCCAGTGTCCCAGCGACCCAAAGGCTTGATGTCCCAAATCCTTTCTATTTTGCATATAAACAAACATTTTTTGCAATATTAGCATTTGCGATGATGACGTCTTTGTCCACGCTAAATCTCGATAATGCGCGAAGAATATCGCTTCTAATTTATGTATTTTCACTTCTTCTTTTAATTATTATCGCGCTCAAAGGTTACCATTTAAAGGGCGCTACTCGATGGCTAAAAATAATGGGTTTTTCATTGCAACCCTCGGAAATGATAAAGCCCGCTTTATTGGTATTAATATCTTGGGTCCTATCGCGCCGCCTCTATGATAAAGAATTCAAAGGCGAATTGATTGCTTTCGGGATTTTCGTGATACCGCTTTCATTTATTTTCCGCCAACCCGATGTCGGGCAAACAATTTTGATTTCAATGAGTTTTTTGGCGGTGTTTTGGATTTCCGGAATTTCCATACGTTGGGGCGCAATTTTAGTTTCGCTTTATACGATTGCCACAATCCTGATTTTCACCTTTGTTCCCCATGTGATAGATCGTGTGAATGTCTTTAAGGGCGGGGGTGACGAAAAAAATTCCCAAGTTTCAAGCGGCTTGGACGCTATCGCAAACGGCAAATTCTTTGGTCAAGGTTTAGGTGAGGGTGAGGTTAAATTCAATCTTCCGGATTGCCAAACCGATTTCATTTTCTCTTTAGCGACCGAGGAATGGGGCTTTATCGGCTCATTCGGTTTGATATTATTATTTGCAGCATTGGTAATGCGCGGCATAAATTCGTCTGCAAAACAGACTGACCCATTTGCCCAGACTGCGGGTATCAGTCTTTTTCTAATTTTTGGCATTCAAGTCGGGATTAATTTGGCCGTTAATCTGAATCTCATCCCTGCAAAAGGAATGACATTACCTTTCATTTCATATGGCGGCTCATCATTGTTTGGCTCAGCAATAACAATCGGCCTTGCATTGGCTATTACAAAACATAGGCGCTCATCGACTTTGCTAAACGACAATTTACATTAAGTCTGGCAGCACTTATTATGAGTTCGTCTTCTAACTTTTGAGTGTATGGCCCAATCAGAAAGAAGACCAATTCTTTGAAGATAGGCAATCTGACAGCCTTTTACGCAATTCAACTTAAATTAACAGGATGGTCGAAAGTCAAGATTAATTGCAAGTCTATCTTACAAATCTTTTGGACAAAGCAATCTTTAACTTATAAGGATTTTGCAACAGGTTAAAGAGGATTCTATTGTCTCATAAAACAATTTTAATCGCTGCCGGCGGTACGGGCGGGCATATGTTTCCGGCAAAGGCATTTGCCGATGAAATGTCAAAAAGCGGCGCGCGCGTCGTTTTGATAACAGATCCGCGTGGCAAGAAATACATTGATGGTTTTCCGTCTGCTGACACCTTAATTCTTCCCGTCACAAACGCCGAAGAAGGCGGAATTTTTGGGAAAATCAATGGCGTGTTTAGCTTAATCAATGCAATAATGAAAACCGCGCCATTTATGAAAGTGCATGCGCCCGATATTGTGGTTGGCTTTGGCGGTTACCCGACTTTTCCAGCCCTTTGGTGCGCAAAATGCCCGATTGTTATTCATGAACAAAACGGCATATTGGGCCGCGTGAATAAGTTCTTTCAAGGTAAAGCGAAGAAAATATTTTCGGGATTTCAAGACCTGCAAGGGCTTTCAAAAAAAGGCAAACAATCTTTCGTCGGTAATCCTGTGCGCGCGGAATTGGTGGCAGCGCGCGACGCGCCCTATCCTGACATAGCCGAAAACGGAACAATTCGGGTTTTGATAACCGGCGGTTCGCAAGGTGCGCGTGTTTTAGGGCAAATAGTTCCAGAGGCCATCGCAGCATTGCCCGAAGATTTGCGCATCCGCCTTTTTATTTCCCATCAAGTGCGCGAGGAACAGGCCGAATGGGTGCGTGAAACTTATGCCGCTGCTGGAATAGAAGCCGAAGTTTGGCCATTTTTCAAAGATATGGCAACACGAATTAAGAATGCACATTATATTATCGGTAGGGCCGGGGCTTCGACGGTTTCCGAAACCGCAATTGTCGGGCGCGCGTCCTTGTTTATTCCGCTGCCGAGCGCAATGAATGACCACCAAACCTATAATGCCAAAACCCTTGAGGCAACAGGCGGGGCGGATGTTATTAAAGAAAGCGATTTAAACCTTGATGGTCTGATTGTATTATTGATGAAGCGGCTATCAGACACCAATGATTTGAAAGAGCGCGCAATGAAAGTTAAATCAATGGGTAAGCCGGATGCAACCCAACAAATGGCGCGCGAAGTTTTAGAAATTATTGAAGGCTAAAGGCTGAAATGAAAAAACCGAATATTCCATTAGATATAGGCGCAATACATATTGTCGGCATTGGCGGCATTGGCATGTCAGGCATTGCCGAGGTTTTGGCGCATTGGGGCTATAAAGTCCAAGGTTCTGACGCCAAAGACGGCCCAAATTTGGAGCGCCTAAGAAAAGCGGGAATAAAAACCTTTGTCGGGCATAATGGTGAAAATGTTTCGGGTGCGGGGATTGTCTTGATTTCGTCAGCTGTGAAGGCTGACAATGTCGAAGTTGTTGCCGCGCGCGATAATGGAATACCGATTGTGCGCCGTGCTGAAATGTTGGCCGAACTTATGCGCCTTGGTTGGACCGTGGCAGTGGGCGGAACGCATGGCAAAACCACAACCACCTCTATGGTTGCGACTTTGCTTGATGCCGCAGGGATTGACCCGACGGTTATTAATGGCGGTATTATCAATGCCTATGGCACGAATGCGCGTGTGGGAAAAGGCGATTGGATGGTGGTTGAGGCCGATGAATCCGACGGCACATTCACCAAATTGCGCCCAAATATCGCCATTGTCACTAATATGGACCCTGAACACCTTGATTTCTATGGCACCAAAGAAGTCATGGAAAAGGCGTTTGAAACTTTTGTGGAAAGCGTTCCCTTTTATGGGTTTTCTGTAATGTGCCTTGACCATGAAGGTGTTCAGGGCCTGGTTGCCAAAATTACTGATCGCCGTGTTTATACTTATGGCATGAATCCACAGGCCGATGTGCGCGCAATCAATATTCGCGCCGAAGCTGATGGCTCTCATTTTGATGTTTCTTTCCAAAAGAAACATGGTTTTGAAGCCTATGAAATAAGGGATTTACATTTGCCAATGGCGGGAATGCATAATGTGCAAAATGCATTGGCGGCAATTATTGTTGCCACCCGCCTTGGCGCAACGCCTGAACAAATTCAGGCAGGGCTTTCGCAATTCAAAGGCGTGAAACGCCGTTTCACTTTGGTTGGCGAATATAATGGCGTTCGCATTATTGATGATTATGGTCATCACCCTGTCGAAATAAAAGCCGTTCTTGCCGCCGCGCGCCAAGTTACGAAGGGCAAAGTGGTTGCGGTGGTGCAGCCGCATAGATACACACGTTTGCGTGATTTATTTGAAGATTTCTGTCGCTGTCTCAATGATGCCGATATAGTCGCCATTGCCGATGTCTATGCCGCAGGTGAACAGCCAATTGATGGCATAAATGCCGACTCTTTTGTCCAAGGCGCACGCAATCATGGGCACAAGAATGTGAGTAAACTTGGTTCGCCCGATGATTTACCTTCGTTCTTGAGAAATAATTGCCAAACTGGCGACATCTTCGTCTGTTTGGGTGCAGGCGACATAACCAATTGGGCGAATGGGTTGGAGGGGCGGCTAGAAGTTAAATGAAAAAGGAAGATGAGCGACTAGTTAGGTCGCTTGGGAATCCGATTACCTTCGCCTTCAAGTACTTTATTCTCTTAATTTCGAATAAAATATGTCTAGAGTACTTTTTGAAGTGCCGATAATTGGTAGTATTGTTCAATGGCAAAATGCTGAGATGAACTTTTGTTTGCGATTAGCAGCCCAATTAGCAAAATAGAACTTTAGCAACGCTCTGGAATGGGGAAATAGTTTGGCGAAGAATGATTTGGTGGGTTTCATCGCGTTCAAGGATGGCATAAAATGCAAAAGTGATGCATTGTCAAAATTGTTTGAATTAGAACTTGCTGGCAAAAAAGGGCAAATTTATTTTCCGTCCCTACCAAACGTTGACTTAGGATCGATAAAAATACCATTTGGAGGAGTTGAGCTTGTCCAATCTAGACTTTGGCTGGATCCTGTCAATTTAATCTTAGGCAAAGAGTGGGGCAGAATTAGAAGCTATCCTAGCGGAAACTCCGTTGTAAACTTGGCCATAATCAAATTTGAAGATGTTGCCGTCGACAGAGAGAATTTAGGCTTTGAGCTTCAAAGTAGCTTCAATGAATTTATGCGCGCTTTAAAGAGATATATGTATCTTGTTTGCCCGGCATACAGCGCTGTCCAGATTGAAATACCTGATGCTTTCGGACTCGATTTATATATAGGAAAATTATCAAGTGAAAATATGCTCCATCTTTCTCGCATTGGTGCAGCAATTCGCTGTGATAATTCAGGGAATGATTATTTGTCCAAAGAACAAATTGATGAGCTTTTTCAATTAGCTTGCAACCCGCAACGTATTAAGCTTGAATACAATTTGTTGGTTGATGCATATATCGCGTGCGATAGTGCTGATTATCGAAAGACTATCATAGAAGCAGCTTCTGCTTTAGAAGTTAGCATGACGAATAAGATTAGAAATCACTTCCAAGAAAAAAAAGTGACTTTCGGTGAAAAACTATTAAAGAAATATAGGATGATCGGAGGATTAATTGAATTATCCGAAGTATTGAGTATCGGCATTCCCAAAAACGAAATTACGAAAATTAAGGAAGCGAGGAACAATATTTTGCATAGAGGCGAATATCCAAACAAGGAATTGGCGAAGGAAATAATAAAATGCGCAAGGGATGCAATTGGAAAACTATCTTCCTGCGCCCTTGAATAATATTCACAATATCTTTGTCAAAAACACGATTAAAAATGTCAAAAAATGCAATTTTTCGGCTATTTGAGCTATGGATCTAGTAATCGAGTTTCAATGCCTCTCTCAAGCTGAAATTAATCGCTAACCTAAATCGGTTATAATGTTGGGGTCAGAAGGGAAACTAAGAACTCAAATCCCCGCCGCGGCCATTCTTTGTTCTTTGCGGCCTTCGCGTAGATTATTGGCGATATTGAACGCGAGTTCCAAGGATTGATCGGCATTAAGGCGCGGGTCGCAATGTGTGTTATAGCGGCTTGGAAGCATTGCTTCGGAAACCTCAATTGCGCCGCCAATACATTCGGTTACATCATCACCCGTCATTTCAAGGTGAATACCACCCGGATAGCCGCCATTTGCCGACACAATTTCCATAAATTGCGAAACTTCAGACAATACACGTTCGAACGGGCGGGTTTTGAAGCCATTGGACGATGTGATTGTATTGCCATGCATTGGATCCGATGACCAAACCACATTTTTTCCGGCCTTAGTCACCGCTTCAACCATTTTTGGCAAATGCTGTGCAATTTTATCAGAACCAAAGCGCGCGATTAAAACCAATTTCCCCGCTTCATTTTTTGGGTTTAGACGGTCAATCAATTCAATTAATTCATCGGGCGAAAGGGAAGGCCCGCATTTAACGCCAATTGGGTTGGCAACACCACGACAATATTCGATATGCGCATCATCAAGGCCACGGGTTCGATCCCCAATCCAAAGCATATGGGCCGAAGTTGCATAATAACCACCCGAACCAAACAAATTATCTTTTCGGGTCAAGGCTTCTTCATAACCAAGCAAAAGCGCTTCGTGCGAAGTGAAGAATGAAACCGTATCTGTCTCAACGCTTTTGCCATCACCCATTGATTTGATGAATTCCAAACTTTCTTCAATATGATGACAGAGTTTGAGATAATCAGAGGCGGTTTTGCCTTGCTTCTTGATGAAATCCAAATTCCAATCATTGACATAACGCAAATCTGCATAGCCGCCGGTTGCCAAGGCCCGCAAAAGATTCATGGTCGATGCCGATTGATTATAGGCATCTAAAAGACGTGCCGGATTTGGCACTCGGCTATCTTCAGAGAATTCCAAACCATTAATATTGTCACCGCGATAAGACGGCAAAGTCACGCCATCTTGGGTTTCGGTCGCGCTTGAACGAGGCTTCGCAAATTGGCCCGCGACGCGCCCGACTTTTACAACATGTTTGCCACCGGCAAATGTCAAAACCACCGCCATTTGAAGGAAAACGCGGAAATAACGAATAATACGGTCGGCCTCAAACTCAGAGAAACTTTCGGCGCAATCACCACCCTGCAATAAAAAGCCTTCGCCGCGCGAGACTTTCGCAAGTTCTTTTTTTAATTTCTCAATTTCACTTGCGACCACCAATGGCGGCTTTTTACCAAGTGTATTTTCAACATTCGCCAAATCATCCGCATTGGGATAATCATTTGGAATGTGTTTGGCACTTTTAGAGCGCCATGAATTGGGGGCCCAGTTCATTTCAAAAATCCTTATCGCGGGGGGACATAGCGATTATGAAAGCAAAATGCAAAGTTTTTGCCCTTTGCTTTGGTCTAATCACTGCAATTAGGGCAAAAAAATGCGCATAGTTTCTTTTCGCCAAGGTCGTGAAATGCTATTCGGGCGAAAGATCGAAAGGGCAAATCAATGGTCAAGAATGCTTTTTATGCGCAATCGGGTGGGGTTACATCGGTTATTAATGCTTCGGGCTGTGGGGTTATTGAAACCGCGCGGCAGCATAAGGACAAGATTGGCAATGTCTATGCCGGAAAAAATGGCATCATTGGCGCATTGGTTGAGGATTTGATTGATACTTCTTTGGAATCTGATGCCGATATTGCGGCACTTAGATATACGCCATCGGGTGCATTTGGTTCGTGCCGCTATAAATTGAAATCTTTGGAAAAAAATAAGCGCGAATATGAACGCCTTATCGAAGTTTTTAAAGCTCATGATATTGGCTATTTCTTTTATAATGGCGGCGGCGATAGTGCCGATACTTGCTATAAAGTTTCACAAATTTCGCAAGAAATGGGTTTTCCGGTGCAGGCAATTCACGTTCCAAAAACCGTTGATAATGATTTACCGATTACTGATTGCTGCCCAGGTTTTGGTTCCGTTGCTAAATATATTGCGGTCGGTGCGCGTGAGGCTTCATTTGACGTGCGTTCAATGTCTTTAACCTCAACCAAAGTGTTTGTCCTTGAAGTAATGGGTCGTCATGCGGGTTGGATTGCCGCCGCCGGTGGTTTGGCTGCGGACGCCGACAATGATATTCCTGTGGTAATTCTTTTCCCTGAAATTGAATTTAACCAAGAAAAATTCTTGGCCGCGGTCAAAGCCAAAGTCGATGAATACGATTATTGTACAGTCGTGGTTTCCGAAGGCTGCCACTATCCCGATGGCAAGTTTTTGGCAGAACAAGGTACGCGCGATGCATTCGGTCATGCGCAATTGGGCGGGGCGGCGCCGGTTGTTGCCAATATGGTGAAAGAGGCGTTCGGTTATAAATTCCATTGGGCGGTTGCCGATTATTTGCAACGCGCGGCGCGCCATATTGCCTCCAAAACCGATGTTGAACAGGCCTATGCATTGGGCAAAGCGGCGGTGGAATTGGCAATTGCCGGCGAAAATTCGGTTATGCCGACAATCGTGCGCAAATCTTCAACACCTTATGTTTGGGAAATCGGTAAAGCTAATTTGGCGGATGTTGCCAATGTCGAAAAATTCATGCCGCGCGATTTCATCACCGAAGATGGTTTTGGCATTACCGACGCCTGCCGCGATTATTTGGTCGGATTGATTGAGGGCGAAGATTACCCGCCATATAAAAACGGCATGCCGGTTTATGTGACCTTGAAGAACCAATTGATTGAGAAGAAATTGGAGAAGTTTGAGGTTTAGGCTTTATGGTTAAATACAAATCAAGTAATGAAGACGGCTAGGCAAAATTGGAAGAGTGATCCCGCCCGATGAAGTTTGAGAAGCGGTTGCAAAAGATGCGCCTTTCAACGCTTCGCAAATCATGATATTCTGCTTCAAAAGGATTTCACCAATGTACGCAATTAATCTGTCACCAATTCATAAGAATCGCATAGAGCAATTGGCACAGCAGCTTGGCTGTGATGAAGACTCGTTTGTGCAAGAATTGATTGACCGTGGTCTTGAGGATATTGAGGATTTAATTGCGGCTAATGAAATTTCCATCCGAATTAAGGAGGGAAAAGAGAAGACTTTTTCATCGGAATTTGTGAGAAAAGAACTTGGCTTGGAAGATTGAATACTCGGAAACTTCCATCAAGCAATTGAAAAAACTGGACAGAAAAACTGCCTTGCGCATTGCTGATTTCATCGATAAGCGAATCGCAAAACTCGAAAATCCGAGACTAAGTGGAAAAGCACTAAGTGGCAAAGAACTGGGTGACTATTGGCGTTATCGGGTCGGCGATTACAGGATTATTTGTGAAATAATTGACAGTGAAATAAAAATTCTCATTCTTAAATTAGGGCATCGCAAAGACATATATTAGGTCTAACAATTTCCATATCAAAACATAAAATTTCCCATTCCTTCGGGGATTTTTGAAATATCAATTCCGGTCAAAGCTGTGCAATCTATTGCGAAGCCTATAATTGGTTGAAAAACCCCGGGGAAGGCGAATATTGCAAGCAGGATAAAGACAAAGGCTAGTGCGCCTATTTTCTCAAATATCGCTTTCATTGGCGCGGGAAGGAAAGAGGCGATTGTTCCAAAACCATCAAAACCCGGAATTGGCAATAGGTTAAAAATCGCGCCATAAATTTGAAGAAAAATTGCAGCAACCAATGCGGCGTGAAGCGCATCATTTATCGTGCCGCCAATAATCCCAAGCAGAAATGCCAAACCAAAGGCGAACGCAATATTAGCAAGCGGCCCCGCCAAATATGTGAGCGCGATTTTCCATTTTGCGCCAATCAAATCATGGCGCAAATAGACCGCGCCACCGGGCAAAGGCAGGCCGCCGATTGCCAAAATGAAAATCGGAAAAATTATGGAAGATCTAATATCAGAATATAATAGCGGATTAAGCGAAAAATAGCCCTTATTTTCAATCGAAGTATCGCCAAACATGTGTGAAGTAAGGGCATGGGAAAACTCGTGCAAACAAAGCCCAATAACCCAAATCGCCAAAATCAAAACGCTTGTCCCGATGCGGATTGGCAATTCCGCCGCCACGCCATTCAGATAGACAGCAGATGCGAGAGAAAGAATTATTAGACCAATAAATATCGGGCTGATTTTGTGATTGAGGACAGAATTCATGGCGCAATATTAGAGCAAGACCAACATGAATACCACAGGTTTATCTTAAAGAAATTTCGATTTCTTCACCATTTTCCAAAACCCAATAGCAATTCTGTTCAATTGGGATTTTCATCATATCGTCCATCGAAAGCCCCAAATTAATGCCACGAATTATAGAAATTAATGCACCATGGGAAATCAAAACATTCGCTGCCGTATTGTATTTCGCTAGTGCAGATTTTGCGCGCGTCAAAGCCGCTTCAAAACTTTCCCCGGTTTTGCAGAATTTCGCCCAATTGAGGCGTTTTGTAAGCGCTAAATCATAGCCAAAATCCGGCAATTCCTCCAAAGTTTTGCCTTCCCATTCGCCAAAACTAACTTCGTGCAAATTAGCGTCAATCTCGAATTTAAATGGCGGCGAAAAATAGGATTGAATGATTTTTGTAGTCGTTAAAGCGCGATTTTGAGGGCTTGAAACAAAGTTGAATTGTTCAATTTCGCAATATTTCGAAATATTTTTGCCTATTAAATGCGCTTGCTCAATCCCTTTTGGTGTCAGGGGGCTATCAAGCGAGCCTTGCAGTCTTTCGGCAAGGTTAAATTCGGTCTGTCCATGGCGAATTAGTATTAAAGGCACGGTTCTTATTACCGCATTTCCCATTGATTTCTAAATTAAATTTCATATTTCAGCATATTTTTTCCACAATTCAGTGCTATAATGCCGCTTCGAGGTAAAAATGAAATTTCCAAAAATATTCTTCCCCATAATCCTTTTATTCGGACTGTTTTCTCCGATGTTTGCGATGGCGCAACCTAATGAATCAATTCTTGTAAAACCGACCAAATTGGAAAAAATCCTTAGTGCTGATACAATCGGAAAAAACTATCGTAAACTGGGTAATATTTTAGGAAAAGCAGTGGCGACAGAAGACGGTTTTCGACATTATGTGATTGATAATTGCCGTGTGACGCTAAAAACTTTCAAGAATAAAGGCAAATCGAACAAAATGTATGACGGTATTATTGAAGCCGTTGAAATCGAGCTTTCACCGCAATGCACTTTTGACATTACTACAATTTTTCCGTCTCTTGCGCCGCAAAAATTGGCGCATGAAATTGTGGCCGGTGATTTGCCCAATGATGCCGAATTTTATTCGGAATGCCTTATGGAATGTGAAAATATCGGATTGGGCCGCAATGAAATTCGTTATGGACTGAAACAACAAGACGAATATTTAATGGTGAATTTTATGTTCGATTTTGACGCCGATTATATGGCAAAAACCACCGCCGAAACCCTGCGTGATGAAATAAAAGCAAAAAATCCAAGCGCAAAATCCGAAAATGTGAATTGCGATTTGATCTTAAACAAATGGGCACTCGATAGCTTCAAAACCCAAAAATTCGCCAAAATACGCTTCGGTATGGAAGACATGAACCGAGACGCAATGCCGTTTTGTAAAGTATTGGAATAGTCACCCGACCTGCGCCCTGTGCCTTAATTTCATATCTGCCAAGACACACGCCATCATGGCTTCGGCTACGGGGACTGCGCGAATGCCGACGCATGGGTCGTGGCGGCCTTTGGTTATTAATTCAATTTCTTCATGCTTGCGGTTAAGGGTTTTTACGGGGGTAAGGATTGATGATGTCGGCTTTATTGCCATTCGCACCACAATATCTTGACCTGTGGAAAGCCCCGCCAATACACCGCCATTATTATTTGATTTGAAGGCGATTTTGCCATCATCAAGATACATTTCATCGGCGTTTTCATGGCCCATTAGTTCAGCGGCCTTAAAGCCCGCGCCGATTTCCACACCTTTGACCGCATTAATGCTCATCATAGCGCTTGCAAGTTCGCTTTCGATTTTGCCATAGACAGGTGCACCCCAACCAACCGGAACGCCAGAAGCCACTAATTCAACCACGGCGCCAATTGAGGTTTGGTTTTTGCGAATGCCTTCCAAATATTCTTCCCAAACCGGAACAATTGACGCGTCAGGGGAAAAGAATGGATTTTCGTTTATTTGGGCAAAATCAATATTATCGCGATTGATTTCGTGAATGCCGATTTTGGTCAAATATCCGGTGATTTTTATACCGTCGCCCAAAACTTTCTTGGCAATTGCACCCGCTGCAACGCGAGCTGCAGTTTCGCGCGCCGAAGTGCGCCCGCCACCGCGATAATCGCGCACGCCATATTTTTGGTCATAAACATAATCGCCGTGTCCGGGGCGCCAGGCTTTGGCAATATCGCCATAGTCCTTGCTTCTTTGGTCTGTATTCTTAATCATCAAAGAAATTGGTGTGCCGGTGGTTACTTGGCCATTTGTATCGGCATCTTCAAAAACGCCCGATAGAATTTCAACCAAATCCGCCTCTTGCCTTTGGGTAACAAATTTACTTTGCCCTGGCTTTCTGCGTTCCAAATCTGCCTGAATTTCGGATGCGGTGAGGGGGATATTGGGCGGGCAACCATCAATCACGCAACCCAAAGCAGGCCCATGAGATTCCCCCCAAGTCGTAACGCGAAACAAATGACCGAATGTATTATGTGACATTTCTTGGTTTTAAGCGCATTTAATTAAAAATTACAAACTCAAAACCATTATTTATCATTAGCTTTAAGAAATTTGGCAATTGCATCAAAATCCTTAGCACCTGACGAAATATATAGACCGCGTGTTTGTTCGACGCCATTGGAATTGTAGAAAATCGTTTGCGGTGTGAAAAGCTCGATAAATAATTCCTTTTGGCTTTCTCTATCAAGAAAATAAGTCGAATAATTGCCGCCCGTCAATTTGCGAATCTTTTTTTCGGATTTGGCAAAGTCGGCAGGCGTATCTGACGAAAGGAAAATAAAATTGCCGAATTTCGCATTATATCTTAGGGCAAATTTTGAAGTTGAAGCCATTTCGGCAATACACGGTGGACAATGAAGGTGCCAAAGATGAATTGCGCCATTATTGCCGACAAGTTTTTGCAATGAATAAGTATTCCCGCTGGCGTCCTTAACCCTAACCATTGGTATTGCAGACTTTTTCAATGGTTTGGCGAACAGGCAATCTTTGCCAATTTCTAACGTATTGCCTTTCGCGAATAATTTGAATTCTGATTCCAATGAATTTTGGCTATTCGAGGGAAAGGGCAAAATGCAGACACCCACAAAAATAAATGCGAAAAAATTTTTGAATTGAAATTTCAAATGAACCTCTAAAATACAAATCCTAATCAAGTGAAAATTCCAAAACATCATTATTTTGGGCTAAATAACACATTCCAAAAATCGGAAAATGCTGCATAAATAAAAATGCCCCGCGATTGCGGGGCACTTTCGTCAAATTCAGACTGTTGGATTTAGAACTTCATCTTACCTTCAAGACCCCAAACGCGTGGGGCGTTTACGAAGCCTGTAAGATTGTTGAAGTCAATACCGCCGACAAGCGCCTCAGTATCAGTGATATTGCGGCCATAGAAGACGATTTCTTGATTGCCGTCATTCATCAAAAGACGGGCGCGAACGCCGCCTTCCCAATATCCGGCTTCCGAGAATTCAATTGATTTATAAAGGAAGAAATTGGTCTCGCCTTTATATGCCCAATCGGTCGAAAGGATTAAATCCATACCGTTTGCAAGCTGCATAGTATATTGCGCGCCAAGATCGGCAATAATGCGCGGTGCGTTCGGGAATGGATTGCCGTCAATTTTCGCCAAACCACCGGATACAGGGTTCAAAACAGTACAAGAAGCACCGCAAACCGCAACAGTCGCAAGTGGGTCTTTGATTTTTGTATTATTCAAAGAGAATGACGCATTTACAGAGAAATTAGGGGTCAATAAGTATTGAACTTCGGCCTCAAAACCTGTTGCCGTACCTTTATCGACATTTATCAAAGTATTGACATTGCCGGCACCACCGATTGCGGTGAATTGTTGGTCGTCAATTTGATAAGTGAAAACAGTAAGATCGGCGCGCAAACGGCGATCCGAACTAAAGAATTTCATGCCGCCTTCGATTGAAGTTACAAATTCAGATTTTGCTTTGGTGACTGCTGTACCGAACAATAAACGCCCTTGAATAGACGGTGCACGGAAAC
This sequence comes from Hyphomonadaceae bacterium, assembly GCA_041917055.1. Lineage (GTDB taxonomy): Bacteria > Pseudomonadota > Alphaproteobacteria > Caulobacterales > Aquidulcibacteraceae > Pseudaquidulcibacter. The sequence continues at coordinate 18,793 of JAYRYJ010000003.1, read as the reverse complement.
CTTTTGCGGCGCGTGCATAGAAATTCAATTCGTCACTTGCCGCATAAACCGCCGATAAGTCCCAGCTAAGGGCATTGTCACCGGTATTGGTATAGACAGGTGCCATTGCAGTAATGCCGCCTTTAGCCATAAAGTCTTTTTCTTCATCAGAATATCTTAGGCCCGCAGTAACCGATATTTTGTCACAAGGTTTGAAAGTTGCAGAGCCGAACAAAGCCCAAGCAGTAGTTTCTTGAGTTTGGCGCGCATCAGAGAACACAAAGGTTGGCGAACCATAGGCAAAAGAATAAATGCTCAAATCTTCTTTGAAATAATATGCGCCAACTTGCCAATTGAAATTATTGGCTTTGTCAGATGCAAGACGGATTTCTTGGGTATATTGTTTATGGTCATCAATCCCATCAGCAGTGTCGGACGGGAAGGGGATAAAGCCAGGCCCCATAGTCATAGAGCCACCGTCAATATCGCCACGACCTTCAAATTCAACAGTGTCATAGGCGGTTATTGAGGTTAGGGTCAAATCACCGATTTTATAATTAAGTTTCAAATTCGCACCCGAAGAAGTTAATTCTTGCGGGTTGCCATTGCCTTCATCATAAGAAACGCTATCGCGGTCAAAATTTGAATTAAGGCCTTGTTTTCCGGTTGTCATAACGTTGGCACGGAAAATTTGCGATGTTCCGTCCAATTTACGCGCATGAATATTTAAATTTGCGTCGAAATCTTCACTTGGTTTGAAGGCAAATTGCAAACGACCTGCGGTTTCAGTGAAACCACCAAGTTTTTTGTTTGAACCGGCTGGGTCTTTGTCTTTAATCCAATCGCCTTGAGTTTGGTAAAGAACTGAAGCGCGCACGCCGAAAGCATCAGAAACTTTTAAGTCATAGGCGCCGTCTAAATCATAGCCCTCAAAAGAACGAATACCGGCTTTGATATATGATGGACGCTCACCCGGCTTAACACTGTCAAATTTGATTACGCCGGCAGGAGTGTTACGACCGAATAATGTGCCTTGTGGGCCGCGCAAAACCTCGACACGTTCAGTGTCAAAAATCGGGAAGCCTTTTAAGATTGGGTTTTCAAATACGACTTCGTCATAAACCAATGAAACCGGCTGTGACGCATTGATATCAAAATCGGTATTACCAAGACCACGAATATAAATACGCGGGAAAACGCGCCCGAATGAAGATTCGACCGCGACCGATGGTGTTTTTGCCGAAAGCGCATTCATATCAGCAGCACCCGACATAAGGGTTGAAAGTGCATCACCTTTAAATGCACTCAAAGACAATGGAATGTCTTTTGATGCTTCTGATTTTTTACGTGCTGTAACAATTACAACTTCAAGGCCGTCTGCCTTTTTTGTTTCTTCAGCTTGGGCGAAAGAGCCAAAGGCAATAGCCATGCCTAGGGCGATAATTGAAGATTTTACCATTTTTGAATTACGAGTTTTCATAGACTTCCCCGAAAAGAAATTGATTTTCTTGCGTGACCCCACCATCGCAACTTTTATTAGAATCAAATTAATGTTGCGAATGCCTTCGCGCTTATCGTTGAAAAATAATTCTATCTATCTTTGGGGCGTGAATTTTCAGCGATTAGCGACAATTTGATGAATTTCGTTGCAATTGTGTCACGAAACCGCCATTTTTGAATGCGTTAATTTCAAAACAAAAGAGAAATAATTATGGCTTCAAAGACAAAAAAATCCGGTTTTCCTTCATGGCTTTTCATTATTGTGATTTTGGGACTAGTCTATTGGTTTTTTATTTCACCATTTATTTTTCTTTATAATTTGCGCACTGATGCCACGAATGGAAATACCGAAAGCCTAAGAAGAAAAATCGATGTTATTGAACTTAGGGCGGATTTAAAATCACAAATAAATCAAAGCTATAAGGCCAAAAATGCCGATGCGAACGACCCGATTTCCGGCCTAACCAATGCCATTGCGCCGAAAATTGCGGAAAAATTGATTGATGGTCTGGTGACACCGAATGGCATTGCCAATGTCGTAAAATCGGGAAAACTAAGCCAAGACAAGGGCGAAAAAGGCGCAAAAAAGCCAATGCCTTCAATTGGCATGAAATGGCAAAACCCGAATAATGTTATCGTCGAACTAAAGACCAAAACCGATGGTGCCGAAACAAAAATTGGCATTCAACTTGAGCGCAATGATTTCATAAATTGGAAATTGACCGGCCTGAAATTGCCCGAAAATGCTTTGACAAAATAATGGTGTCGTGATTTTGACAATGTCACTGTGACCAAAACACCATTTTTGTTCAAAAAAGCCAAAAATAACAAAAGGTCTCATTTCAAATCCCGTGGGTAAGTATTAGATAATGGCTATAAAAATGTCACATCTAAATTTTCGCACTTTCTTGTTATTTTTGCCGTTTTTGTGCTCTTTATCGATTGCGCTGCCTGCGCACGCTGATGCTTGCCGATTGCACACACCGGTTTTGGCAGCGGGGAATGGTCATAATGCTGCGTGTCTAATTGCCGATGATGGGCGGGTGTCAATTATTGAGTATGGCCTTTATGATGCCGATGATTTCAATCATGACGGTTCAAATGCATTAATCCGCTATGTTCGCGGCACGCCATTAAAGGTGAAGATCAATGAACAGGGGCACATCGACCCACCCGAAATGTCGAAAATTGTCGCCGCTTTTGCTGATTATTATGGTCTCGATTATATAAATGTTTCTTATTTTCCTGAAAAAATCGATTATGACAAGGCCATGCTCGAGGTCGCAAAAATTGAGAGTGAGATTAAGAATGGCGCAAAATACAAATTATTCACTAATAATTGCACCCATATAGCCACAAGGATTTTGCTCGCTGCGGGCGTCACACATATTAAAAATGGCCCCAACCCGAATGCAGTTATATTTTGGGAAATGAAAGATTCGCAAAAAAACTATAATGACACTTTCAATTGGACCGGAAAATGGAAACGCGGGCTCAATGAAATTTGGACTTTTGAGCCGACAAAATGAAGAATATTTTTCGCATAATGCTTGTTGCTTCTTTGGTTTTGCAAACCGCCTGCGTCGGTCTTGCAAAGCGCCCGAAAGGCCTGCCGCCTGATGCGTCATTGGCAGGGGGGATTAAGGGCGGGTCTTGGCTAAAATGCAATAATGACGGCGATTTGCTGCATTGTGAAATTTTCAATTATGCGGGGCGATTTTTTGAAGCCGGGATTTTTGAACCAGCGGATTCCATTCCGACTTGCTACCCAAGTTTTATTATCACCGATTATAGGTTTGATAAAAAGGCGCTTGTTCCAATGAAAGTTAAGCGCTTTAATGGCGGCGGTTATATTTTGAAACGCTCAAAAAGTGAAACAATTGAAGCTACAATAAATAATGGCTATCGCGATACTCAGAACCTGGAGATTCGCAATATGGTCACAAAATACAATGACGAATGCTACAACGGTTCATATACAGCCAATCTGCCAAACGGAAACGAAGTCGCAGCACGTATTTGGGCCGGTGAGTTTGTTGAGATATTGATTGCGAAATAAAATATTATCCAACACTTGTTAATTCGCTATATGATTCCGTTTGAAGTCCCACCGCTCTAATCTTATAGAAATGAAGGTAAATGACGGTATTTTGCAAAAGCTGAGATCCTTCCCATCAAATTTTGTTAATTTGTGAGTCCTGACCATAATTGCTGTTTCATTTTGTAAATAATGGTCACGCCGCTTCGTCGTAATTTATGGCACGGATTGGTAGGACTATATCAACCTTAGTTCCAACTCCGAGGCGTGAGGAAATATCCATTCTTCCGCCGTGCAAAGTCGCAAAAGATTGACATAATGCAAGGCCAAGGCCGGTTCCTTGGTTGTTACGCGAATGTTCAGAATCAACTTGGGCAAAAGGTTTAGCAAGGCGCGGTAAATCCTTGGCATCAATGCCAATGCCATTATCAATCACGGAAATTGTGACAAAATCTTCGGCCTTTTTGGTGCGCACTAACACTCTGCCACGGGGTTCGGTGAATTTAATGGAATTAGAAATCAAATTTATCAGAATTTGACGAATTGCGCGCGCATCGGCAAAAATCTCATCGTCTTTGTCCAAATCAGTTTCAAGATGGATTGATTTTTCGTCTGCTTTGCCGTGTATAATGCGAATTGCCTGTTCGATAGTTTCGGATAGCGCAATGTTTTGCGGATTAATGCGGAATTTCCCGGCCTCAATTTTCGCCATATCCAAAACGCCATTTATCAATTCCAATAAATGATTGCCGCTATCGTGAATGTCATTAATATAGCCCAGATAGCGCCTGTCACCCAATGGGCCGAAAATCTCACGCGTCATCATTTCGGAAAAACCGATAATGGCATTTAATGGCGTTCTTAATTCGTGGCTCATATTGGCTAGGAAAACGTCTTTGGATTTTGATGCCGCCTCGGCGCGCGATTTTGCCATTTCGTAATTTTTTGCCAAAGTTGCAGTTTCTTCTTCTGCCTCATGTAAAGCCGCGAGTGCTTTCTTAAGTTCCAAATCCGCGCCCAAAGTGCTTTGCTCTAAGTTCTTCTGACCGGAAATATCCTGACCAATGGAAATCACGCCACCTTCATTGGTCTTTCTTTCATAGAATCTAAGCCATTTGCCATTTTTGAAATTAATTTCTTTGCATCCAATCTCACCTGCAACATCACGAACGCCATTTATGGCATTGGCTGAAAGCCTTGAAATTGAATCGTATTTGGCCCCAACATGAAGGACATTTTTTTTGAGTTCAAACCATTCGGCAAATTCATTATTCCAAATCTGCAAAGTTCCATCACGATTCCAAAACGCGAAAGGCCCGACAATAGATGTGGCAATATCTTTTAGTCGGTTTTCACTTTGCGAAACCTCCTGCTCTTTTTGAAGGCGTTCGGAAACATCAATTGATACGCCGATTAAACGGATTTGGGATACAGAATTTTTCTGAACCGCCGCGCGACCGCGCAAATGCAAATGGCTGATATTTTCATTGTTTGCAATTTCCGGTCTTAGACGGATAATAATGTCAATCAGCCCCAATTGCACAGATGCGCGCAGGGCGGCACGCAGTTTTAGGCGATCTTCTTCAATCAAAGCAGACAATAAGTCTTCACCATTATATCGATTTGCGGCGCCAAGACCTAAGCTATTGGCAAGCCTTTGGGTTAGAAATACTGTGTCGTCGGTCAAATCCCAATCCCAAACGCCGCAACGCGCCCCTTCTATTGCGATGCGCATTCTTCTTTCTGTCTCACGAAGGTCGAACTTCGCACGTTCGACACGGCTTTCTTGCTCTTTGGCAAGGAAAAAGACGCCAAAAAATGCCAGTATCGGACCTAAAAACAAAAGGCCATAAAATAGGAGGATTTGCAGAATATCTTTATTGGCCTTGCTTTGCGATTCCGTGACAATTGCATTGAAACCATTTAGGCCGGTAGCATTGGCAACAATTAAAGCGTCACCATTTATTGCTTTGGCAAAAGTGCCGCTAGGTGTGATATTTTCAAGACTAATGCCCAATGCTTGGGAAACATTTTTAATGCCATTAATGCCAAGCCCAGCATCAGCATAAATTATGTTTCCGGCATTATCCGATAAAATCAGTTTTTGTTCGGCTTGTAATCCTTTGGCAAAGTCGGTTTTTAAAATCGCCACCAAAACTGAATTATCCGCGCCCCTAAAAGCTAGCGCCGGAACAAAGCCGGCATTTTGTATCGATAATGCGCCAAGCCAACCTTCATTGGTTGCCAAAAGCGCGCCTGCCGCCATTGCCGAATTGGTTTTTTCATCAATTGTATTTGATGATACCAATGTTCCGTCTTTTGAAAATATCGCACTTTCTTTGATTAATGGATTAGACCCGGCATTTGCTGCGGCGAATTGAATCGAATTTGCCGCCATTGCCGCGATTTGGCTTTTGAGGCCGATTGTGGTTGCGTCAAAATTCGCGGCAATCAATTTGGCGCTATTGTTGGGTGCGGTGAATATTTGTCGATTGTGATTATTGATTTCCCATCGCGCTTTAAGGACAATGGCAATGGCAAATAAGGCGCACAGAACAAGCGCAATGGCAAGCGGCCAAGACGCGGATTTATTTTGTTTCTGCGCAGATGCAGACCCCATTTTGCCCCAATTGCCCCTTTAAGACAAATAAATGCCGAATATTACAGCAAATCAATATTCGTTTAATTGCGTGATTTTCTTTTAAGTTCAATAGGGGTAAGAGCGGAAATAACTCAACTTGCATCACCCTGACATGTCCTTTTGAGTAACCATTTTCGAGCATTTTCCGTTCCTAATGTTAAATTTCAAAAACTTATTGCTGATTGTTGAAATAAAGTGCCATGGCTTGGGAAGGTCTTTATGGGCAAGTTTGCCATAAAGGCCTTCTGCAATTGTGTTTGCGCGAGAATGAAAGTAAAGGGCCGCTTGCGCTTAAACCCTTGACTTTCGTTCTCGCGCGTTGTGGCGATACACAGTGGCGTCAAAAACACTTTGCGTGCGCTACGCTCAAAACTGGGGGTCAAGGGGTTTAAGCGCAGCGTCCCCTTGAAGCCCTGTTTTGAGCAAACACAATCGACTTAGGTCTTTATGGCATAACTGCCCAAAAAGACCATCCCCAACCATTACACTCCATAAACAGAACCAACAAATTATTTTAACTCAAATTTCAGAGACATTTGATGATTGACGTCACAATCTCGTTCAATTGCTTGGATACATCTTTGGAAACAAGCTTCTCAAGTGCTGTTCTTGCTTTTTCGCGGCGCTTTGAATCCATGCGGTTGCAGCGTTCAAATGCGGTTGCAAGGCGCGCGGCGACAGATGGATTAATCTTGTCATAGCGACCTAAAAATTCGCAAACTGTTTCGTAACCAGACCCATTTTCTGCATGAAAACCAATGTGATTTCCCATTGCAAATGCACCATATAATGAGCGCACGCGATTTGGATTTTCGATCGCGAAATCGGGGCGCGCGGCAAGGGTTTTGATTTTCTCAATTGTGCCCGATAATGGCGCGCCCGATTGAATGGAAAACCATTTATCCATTACTAAATCATCATTGCGCCATTTATCTTCAAAGTCTGACAATGCTTTTTCCCAATTTGCCCCGCCGATGCGTGACAAAGCACTCAAAATACCCATATGGTCGGTCATATTATTTATTTTGCGACTGCAATCATATAATTCGCTATCGAAACCGTCTTGAAACGATAGATAATAGAGCGCGATATTATGTAAGGCGCGCGTGCCTTCGCCATTGGCATCTGGGACAAATTCGCGGGTGAAATCATATTCATTATGAATTGCCAAAAACGCGGGCTTTAGGGCGTCAGATATTTGACGTGCAATATTTTCGCGCGCTGAAAAAATCTTTGATGGTTCGGCATTCTCGCACATTTGAATTAATTCGCCGACCATAGGTAATTGAAGCAAAAGCGCCGAAAATGCCGCGTCTTGATTACGCAAATGAATAGCATTTCCCATAGCATTAATCAGACTTTGCGGCGCATTTGTGCCATTATTCAAATTTGCCAAAATTGCGTTGCGGGCAATTGTTTGCAGGCTTTCCCACCTTACAAAAGAGTTCTCATCATGGCCAGCAAGAATTGCCAAATCATCATCACTGTGATTGGTTTTTAGAATTACAGGCGCACTAAAATCATGAAGGCACGAGAATATCGGGCGTTCAGGAATATGGAAATCGATCGCAATATCATCGCGATTTAGAACAAATGACAGGCGATTAGCCTCTTGCCCGTCTTCGGTCGCAAGGATTATACGGTCGCCATTTTCATTATAAAAAGTGAAGGAAAGCGGAATGGGAACCCATTCTTTGTTTTTTTGATTTGGTGTGTCGGGGGTTTTTTGTTTGACCGACAAGATATAATGCCCATTATTATAATTTCCATTCACTTCAAGAATGGGCGTTCCTGCCTGTGAATACCATTTTTCAATACCTTCCAACGGATTGTTAGAGGCCTGTCTAAGCGCCGAAAGCCAATCTTCAATCGTTGCCGCGCGCCCATCATTGGTTTCGAAATAATTGATTGCGCCTTTATAAAACGCATTATCGCCTAACATTGTTTTGGCAATGCCGATTACTTCTGCGCCTTTATTATAGACCGTTGAAGTGTAAAAATTATCGATTGAGGCATATTCATGCGGGCGCACCGAATGTGCATTGGGCCCTTGGTCTTCCGGAAATTGCGCGGCGCGTAGGGATTGCACATTTTGAATGCGAACCACAGCGCGCGAACGCATATCTTTTGAAAATTCCTGATCCCTAAAAACAGTGAAGCCTTCTTTCAAAGATAATTGAAACCAATCACGACAAGTTACGCGATTGCCAGACCAATTATGGAAATATTCATGCGCAACCACACTCTCAATTCGTGCATAATCATTATCGGTCGCGGTTTGCGGGTCCGCGAGCAAAAGCGAGGAATTGAAAATATTCAGTCCCTTATTTTCCATTGCGCCGGCATTAAAATCACGCACCGCGACTATATTGAAAACCTCTAAATCATAGAGACGATCGAATTTTTCTTCATCCCATTTCATGGCGCGTTTTAGCGAATCCATGGCATAAAACGCTTTTTCAGTTTGGCCTTTTTCGCAATAAATATTTAGTTCGACTTTGTCCGTGTCTGCTTTGGTGAAACTGTCGCTTAGGACATCGAAATCACCTGCGACCAATGCAAATAAATATGATGGCTTGGGCCACGGATCGTCCCATTCGGCAAAATGGCGACCGTCACCAAAATCGCCCGAACTAACAGGGTTTCCGTTTGCCAAAAGATAGGGGTATAAAACCTTATCGCCTTCCAAACGCACGAAATAACGGCTTAGAACGTCGGGGCGGTCGGGCCAAAAAGTGATGCGGCGGAAACCTTCGGCCTCGCATTGTGTTGTTAGCCTGCCGCTTGACATATAAAGCCCGCTTAGGGCTTTATTAGAAGTTGGGTTAATCGCCACTTCGCTATCAAGTTCAAATTTATCCAACGCACATTTAATTGTGAGAATATCGTTTTCAAATGAATAATCATTTGCCGATAATTCGCGACCGCTTAATTTGAGTTTAAGTAATTCTAAGCCTTCGCCATTCAATACTAATTCGGTCGCGCTTTTGTCGATGCGCGTGAAATAAAGGCGCGATTTTACGATTGTGCGTGTGGCATCTAATTGAAACACCAAAGACGCGCGGTTTAAGTCAAAAGGGAAGGGTTTGTAATCTTTTAATTGGATTTTTTTAAGGGCCTGGGTCATTTTCACACTTCTAGTTTTGCCATTGGCTTAATTCAATCACTTTGATTCTAAAAGCTATTGGGAGACATATTTTAACCATCGCCGATACGTTGAAAAGCAAAATTCCACCGGATTAAGGCGTATTGTCGACAAAATTTTCTTAAAAATTGGCAAACAAGCCTTGAAATGGCAAAATATTTCGTGCATGCGGAATTGCACAGTTTAATTTTGCAAATCTGTTTCTAATTGCAAAGAATTGTGGCATATTTGTTTTTTAAGCAAAGAAAGGGAAAAAAGTGACCAACCAAGTTCGAATTTTTGACACCACCATGCGCGACGGGGAACAAAGCCCGGGTGCGTCCATGACGCTGGAAGAAAAATTGGAACTTGCCAAACTCCTCGAAGATATGCGGGTTGATATTATTGAGGCCGGTTTCCCGATTGCTTCCCAAGGTGATTTTGAGGCAGTGCGCGCCATCGCGGAATTAGTGAAAGAAAGCACGATTTGCGGCCTTTCACGCGCCGGCGCCAAAGATATTGAACGCTGTGCTGAAGCGGTGCGCCCCGCCAAACGCCCACGAATTCATACTTTTATTTCAACCTCACCACTTCACATGAAGCATAAATTACAAATGGAGCCGGAGGCGGTTTTGGAAAAAATCCATGCCTCGGTTACGTTGGCACGTAATTTGGTTGATGATGTTGAATGGTCCGCCGAAGACGCCACGCGCACCGAACGTGACTTTTTGCGCCGTGCGGTCGAAATTGCCATTCGCGCGGGTGCGACCACGATCAATATTCCCGATACTGTTGGATATTCTTTCCCTGATGAATATGGCGCTATTTTCAAGGACTTAATTGAAAATGTTCCGGGTGCGGATAAGGTTATTTTCTCGGCACATTGCCATAATGATTTGGGTCTTGCGGTTGCCAATTCGCTTTCTGCGGTTTTGAATGGTGCACGCCAAATTGAATGCGCAATCAATGGATTAGGCGAACGCGCGGGCAATGCCGCACTTGAAGAAATTGTGATGGCACTAAGGGTGCGCGAAAATGCGTTGCCTTATAAAACCGATATAGAAACCACAAAATTGACCCAAGCGTCAAAATTGGTGTCTCGTATTACGGGATTCCCGGTCCAATTTAATAAGGCAATTGTTGGCAAAAATGCTTTCGCTCATGAAAGCGGCATTCACCAAGACGGAATGTTAAAAAATGCCGAAACTTATGAAATCATGCGCCCGGAAACCGTGGGGCAGGGGGCAACAAACCTTGTAATGGGAAAGCATTCCGGTCGTCATGCTTTCAAGGACAAATTGGCGGCTTTGGGCTATGAACTTGCCGACAATGCCTTCCTTGACGCGTTTCAAAAATTCAAGGATTTGGCAGACAGAAAGAAATTCGTTTATGACGACGATATTATTGCCTTGGTTGATGATGCCGCAAGCCACATTGCCGATAATATTAAAGTGGCGCGCCTTCGCGTAGTTGCAGGAACAGATGGGCCGCAAACCGCCGAAATCGATTTGGTAATAAATGGCGAAAATAAATGGACCACGCAGCGCGGTAATGGCCCTGTTGACGCGGTTTTCAATGCCATTCGTGCCCTTATTCCGCACGATGCCGTGCTTGATTTATACCAAGTTCACGCAGTGACCGAAGGAACGGATGCACAGGCCGAAGTTTCGGTTCGCCTTGCCGACGGTGATTTTATTACATCCGCCCGCGCCGCCGATGCCGACACATTGGTTGCAAGTGCCAAGGCCTATGTCGGTGCGCTAAACCGCCTTTTGACCAAGCATAAACGGCATACTCAAGACGAAAGACAAGCTGGATAAAGAATGCCCCCAATCGGGGGCATTTTTCTTTTGATTTGGTCTTTAAAATACCGCAATTTGGATTTAGATAAGTGCGATGAAAAAACTATTCTTCTTGTTATTAATTATATTCGCCCCAAATTTTGCCCTCGCGAAGGCACAGAAATATCCTATGCTTTTGAAATGGGACAATAATCTTTCAGCGGCGGGGCGCGCGGGTTATTTAATTGCTCCTAATCTTAATGAAGATTTGCAGGCGATTTATGTCAATTGGCTGGATCATTATTGTTCGCGTTCCGACGATTTTGATAAATGCATGGCAGCAGAACATCCGCCTTTAGGGCAGATTTTTGATGATGTATCGGTCGCAACGCCCGATTTGAACAATGATGGCAAGCGCGATTTGATACTGTTTTTAGGCGCAGGAACGGGAATGGCGGGAATGGGGCGTTGCGGCCTCGCCGAAATTTGGTTTTATGAATTTAAGAATGGTGATTATTTTTCAATTGGCAAAACTTCGACCATGAATTCTATGAACCAATACCTTGGCCCACCAAAAGCAAAGGGCCAATTTCGCGATATTTATGAAAAAGCGGTCGATGAATTTTGCAATGCCGAAAAACCGAAATTCTATAAAACGCCATTTAATACTGAAAAGCACTATTATTTTGACGACGGAAGCAATTATTGAGCGCGGAAAAATACCAAAATTATCAATGGCAAATCACTGATTATGGCCTTGAAACTCGGGAAAATAATGACGATTATTTTACCGAATATTCGATTCCTGCCTCAGATCTCTATGAATTAATTACAATCGAAGAAGGCGTATTTTTTCGTTCGTTGCTGCCTTTATTAGGTCGTGAATGGGTGATTGGCGATGATTTAATTGAAATTTATCCCAAGGCTTTAGAATTTCATGCAGCGATTTTAGGGCAAACAATTGATGAGTTACAGGTGAAAACCGCATTAGAAGTTTTCAAATCCAATGATACATGGTTAAAAGCAAAGGAAATAAGAAAGCGGTTTTAATTCCGGAACAATATGAAAATTACTGTGTGCCTCATCGCGAAAAATGAAACCGACTATTTTGTCGAATGGCTCGCGTATTATCGGCTTTTGGGATTTGATAAGATTATTGTTTATGACAATCGTTCGAACCAAGAGTTTCGCAATATGTTACGAAAATTCGCGCGTGCAAACCTTATTGTTCATAGAGTTTGGGACAAGGGCCTGACCGAAGCACCGCAAATAAGTGCCTATCGCCATGCCATCAAAAATGAAACCAATGATTGGATATTATTTGTCGATTGTGACGAGTTTTTGGTTCTAAAAAATAGCAAAAATATCAATGAAATAATCGCACCCCTTCATGCTAGAACTGAAATCAGCCTTGTCGGCATAAACTGGAAAATGTTTGGCGATTCTGGCCTGGAAACCAAAGATTCGCGCCCACTTATAGAAAAATTTACGAAATGCGCCGCGCCCGAATTTCCGGCGAATTTTCATATTAAGTCATTTCACCGCGTTTCCATGATGAGTAGCAAAATCCATATGCATGCCTGTGAAACCAAGGGGCAAATGGTTCACGCCTCGGGCAAAGAATTATTCATGAGCGACAAATGGGGCGTAAGCCAAACCCAAGAATTTGAGGTTGCGCAGATAAACCATTATTACACCAAAACCTATGAGGAATATTTGTTCAAAACCCTGCGCGGTCACCCGGCAAGCCGCGATTTCCACCCGTCAAAATATCATTATGACAGGCAAGTTTTTGATATAAACAACCGCAATGATACCGAAGACATGTCAATTCAACCGCGATTGGACGAGGTTAAAGTGGAAATTGCGCGACTTAACGCGATGCTAAATTAATTAGTTACGCATACTTTCGCTTTTGTCGCGCGCAGCTTTGAATTCGGAATTTTCATTCCATTTGGGCCAAAGTTTTGAATTTGCAAATTCATTGCCGATATTGAAATAGATTTGCAAATCCTCGATAGCGCCTTTTAAATTCCAATCCTTTGACCATTCGTCGGAAGGTTGGTGGTAATTTTTTTCAATATACGAATCTATTTTCTTTTGACCCACTTTTTTGCCACCATTAACTAAATCATTGCCCGAACCCGCATTCACAAATGGCACACCGCGTTTCACAAATGGGAAATGGTCGGAACGGAAAAATCCACCGGCCTCAGGTGCAGTTTCGGCATAGGTTTTACGACCTTGAAGTTTTGCATATTTTATTATGGATTTTTCAAGGTTTGATTGCCCCCAACCAACAACCTCGACATCCTTTGTGCGACCGAAAATATTAAGTCCGTCCATATTTACGCCCAAGACAGTTTTTTCCAATGGATAGACCGGATTTGTGGCATAAAATTCCGAACCCAAAAGACCGCTTTCTTCCGCAGTAAAGCCAATCAAGACAATTGAACGGTCGGGCTTTGGTGCTTTTGCATAATTATGCGCCATTTCAATTAAAGCGGCGATACCGGTGGCATTATCTAATGCGCCATTAAAAATATTATCGCCATTTGCGTCGGCAATGCCGATGCCCAAATGGTCCCAATGTGCGCCATAGACTATATATTCATTGGGTTGTTTTTTGCCTTTAAGAATGCCGATGACATTATGGCTATTTATGGTTTCGGTTTTGACACCGAATTTTCCGGAAAGCGTGATGTTTTTCAATTCTTTGGCCGCGAATGATTTTGAGCGCGCTGCCTTTTTCTCTTTGTCTAAATCAAGGCCGCCGGCTTTGAATAATTCTTTGGCAAATTCGTATGAAATCCAGCTTTCCATAATCGGACTGGCTTTTGTTGGGTCTTCACGAACAATATCAAGCTTTTTGCCATTGTTTGAGTTCTTGACCGTGGCCCAACCATATGAAGCCGCGTCATCTTCATGAACAATCAAACAGCCCAAAGCACCCAGACGTGCCGCTTCTTCAAATTTATAGGTCCAACGACCATAATAGGTCATTGCCTTTCCATTGAAAGTTTTTAGTTCCGGTTCATGAAAATCGGCATCATTGATTAAAACCACAATGATTTTGCCTTTTACATCAATTTTCTTGCCATTTTCGTCTTTGAAATCATTCCAATCACGTTCAGGCGCAATAGTGCCATATCCCGCAAATACCAATGGTAAATTTTGGAAATCAACATCTTGCATCGCTGCACGTGTTGAAACCGTAATATCTTTATTCACCGCCAATGGTCGCAAAACGCCGTTTATATTGGCGGTTACGACCGGGTTTTGGACTTGAAACTGCCTTAACGCGACATTCTGAAACCAATCGCCATTTACCCCACCAGGCTCAAACCCTGCCTTTTGCAGGCTGTCCTTGATGAAATTAATCGTCTTGGTTTCGGCGCGTGTGCCAACGCCACGACCCTCATATTCATCGGAACTAATGATTTTGACATTTTCATTTATTCTTTTAGCTGAAAATTGCGGTGCGAATTTTTTGGGCGTTTCGGCAAATGCCAAATTTGCAGTGATTGCCAAAGCCAAGCCAAAAGCTGCGGCGCTTATAGAGGTTTTACATAAAGATTGTTTCATACTTCATTATTAATTGGAAAAATTTGCGTTTGTAAATATAAGAATACATTATGAAATTTCGCAATTCGATTTTATTATTCGCCCTGGTATCTTGTTCGCCATCAAATAATCTTCAAAATGGCATAGCTTTGCCCCATAAGGATTTTGTCGCAAACTTTGACGGCTTTGCAAGTGCCTGTTTCGAACCTATTCTGGAAACCGACAAAGTGATTTGCGAAGAAGCGGCAACCTATGCCCATTTCACTTTGACTTTCACTCAATCAATTCAAATCGACAGTCAGATATTCAAAGTCCAATATAAAAAGCGACTTTTAGAAAAAGCTGAAATGACGTGTTTTCCGTCCGAAATTAAGCCGGATTCGGTGCGCCTTTTCCAAAGCAAAGACCAAAAAGCTGTTATTTCGGACGAAGATATCGAAAACCACGATGCAACAATAATTCAAAAAGCGACCACTAAGCTAAAGCAAAAAAACGATGAAATCGGCGAAAAATGTTATCACTTTACCTTGGTTAATGGCGAAAGCCCGATGACGCAATATAAAGTCAGAATGGATGAAACAGGCGTGCAAAATCCAAAATTCATTGGGTTTTTCTCAGCCGGTTCGCCCATTTATTTAACTCGCTAGAAGAATCTTAAACTTTTGCGGGTTTTATGGTGCTATGCGTTTAATAAATCTAATATTGGCATTTATGGCGGTTTTTGCTTTTGGTTCACTGGCAATCGCGCAACCGACGCCAATTGATTTCAAAAATCCACCTTCTTCTGTTGTGGTGGAAAAAGGCGAAAGCCTATTTGATATTGCCGAACGCACCCATTCGCCAATTTATGGCCTGATTAAAGCCAATGATTTGCAGCCGCCCTATGCCTTGAATGAGGGGCAGGAATTAAGACTACCGCCTCTTAAAGTTCATGTCGTGAAATCGGGTGAAAATTTGAAAGACATCGCAAAACGATATTCGGTGCATTTGCCCTCTCTTGCGACATTCAATGGTTTGAAAAAACCTTATACAGTTTCAAAAGGTCAAAAAATTGTATTGCCGCCATTGGTGCGAGATAATTTAACCGGCCTTGAGCCACAGGATTTAATCGATTTATTGACCGCCGAAATCAATGGCGGCGCAAAAGTATCGGGCAAAACGCCCGAAATTATTGTGAAACCCAAGCCAGAACCAGTGGCATCGACACCTGTCGTAATCGGGCCATCGAAACTTGCAAAAGGATATTTTATTTGGCCTTTAAAAGGCAAAATCATTGATTCTTACGGTGATAAACCAGGATTTCGCAAGAATGATGGAATCGACATTGGTGCACCCGAAGATACGCCCTTTGTTGCCGCTGCCGATGGTGAAGTGGTTTATGCCGGCAATCAATTGGTGGGATATGGTTGGTTGGTTCTTGTGCGCCACTCAAACAAAATTATCACGGCCTATGCCTATGGTTCCGATATAAAAGTCAAGGAAAAGGACAAGGTCAAAAAAGGCCAGACTTTGGGATATGTCGGACAAACCGGGCGCGCAAAAACCCCAAGCCTGCATTTTCAAATTCGCGATGGAACAAGTGCGGTCAATCCAATGCCATATTTGCCGCAAATAAAATCTTGATTGTTTGTGTATTTTGGCCTCATAATTTCATGTGACTTTTAAAGCCGAAATCCTAGATTCCATAGATAATATAGAGGCGGAATTATTTAATTCCGTGCCTGAAAATCCTTTTGTGAATTTTCATTATTTGAAAAGTTTGGAAAATTCCGATTGTTTGGGTGCGCAAAATGAATGGCAAATTTCGCATTTGTCGGTCTCTAAAAATGGTTCGCAAATCGGCTTTTGCCCATTATATTTGAAATATAATTCGCAGGGTGAATATGTTTTTGACTATATGTTTGCAGACGCATTGCATAGGGCAGGGGGGCATTATTATCCGAAATTATTATGCGCAATCCCATTCACGCCAATTGTCGGGCCGCGATTAGTTTCCAGCGAATTGGAAGCGCAAGTTTTTATGCTTGATGCTCTAAAACAGATTGCTTATCAGAATGACCTGTCTTCCGTTCATATTAATTTTTTTGAACCAGAATTGCGACCACTACTGGAAAACGCGGGATTTTTAATTCGCACTGACCGTCAATTTTGGTGGGAAAACATTGATTACAAGAATTTCGATGAGTTTCTGGCGCGTCTGTCCGCCTCTCGTCGCAAATCAATTAAGCGCGAAAGGCGCGAAGTTTTGGCGCGAATTGAAATCAAAACTATCGAAGGCGATGCGTTAGAAGAAAGCGATATGGACGCAATCTATTCCTTCATTTGTGATACATATTCACGCAAATGGGGCAATGGCGTGCCTTATCTTACTCGCGGCTTTTTCAGTGAAATTTTGCGGACAATGCGTGAAAAAATCGTGCTTTTCTTTGCTTATGAAAATGATGAACCAATTGCTGGCGCAATCAATTTTTTGGGTGATGGCGTGCTTTATGGGCGGCAGTGGGGCTGTTTGAAAGACGTGCCATTTCTTCATTTCGAATTGTGTTATTATCAAGCAATTGAATACGCAATTTCGCACGGCCTAAAACGTGTTGAAGCCGGAACCCAAGGCGAACACAAATTTGCGCGCGGCTATAAGCCCCATAAAACCTTTTCCGCCCATTATTTCGCAAACCCGCAATTACATGCGGCGGCAAATGATTATTTTGAACGCGAAACCCAAAGCATTGACGCGCACTTGATGGAATTGGTTGGGCAATCGCCATATAAATCTTAAATCGCTAATTCCAAAATCCCGACCATATCGCCCATGATTTCGGTAATTTTGAAATCTTTTGGTGTATAAACGCGTTTTACGCCACCTTGTAGAAGGGCTTGGGCGTCTTCGGGCGGGATAATGCCGCCGACTACTATTGGAATTTCGCCCAAACCTGCCTCGCGCATTTTGCCAATTACATCGCGCACTAAATCAAGGTGTGAACCAGATAGAATTGAAAGCCCGACCAAATGCACTTTATTCGCTTTGGCTAAATCGACGATTTCCTGCGGTGTGGATCGTATGCCTTCATAAGTGGTTTCAAATCCGACCGCGCGGGCACGTGTCGCGATTTGTTCCGAACCATTTGAATGCCCGTCAAGGCCGGGCTTGCCGATTAAGACACGCGGGGTTTCGCCGATTTTCCGTCCCAAAGCTTCAACACGAAGTTTCACAGCATCAATATCTTCGCCATCAATATTCACAACCATAGCAACGCCGGTAGGCCCACGATACTCACCAAAAACTTCGCGTAATGCCGCGCCCCATTCGCCGGTTGTAACCCCCGCTTTGGCGCATTCGATTGAGGCATCCATAATATTCACACCGTCGCGCGCGGCGGCTTTTAAGGCGGACAGAGATTTTTCAACCGCCGCATTGTCACGCTTTGCGCGCCATTCTTTAAGGCGTGATAATTGATCCTGTTCAGCCATTGGGTCCGCAGTTTGAATTGCCGCTTGACCTGCGCCAAGTGGTGAAGCTTCGGATTGTTGCCATTTATTGACGCCAACAACCACTTGTTTTGTGGCTTCAATACCCAATAATCTGTCGCGGTTAGAGGCCACCAAAGCAGATTTCATATATTCAATCGCAGATGCCGCACCACCCATTGCCTCAATTTTCGCCATTTCGGCTTTGGCGCCATCAATCAATTCTTGAGTTTTGGCTTCCATAACTTCAGAGCCATTGAAAATATCTTCAAACTCAAGCAAATCGGTTTCATAAGCCAAGATCTGTTGCATTCTTAATGACCATTGCTGATCAAACGGTCGTGGCAGACCCAAAGCCTCATTCCATGCCGGTAATTGCACAGCGCGGGCACGCGCGTCTTTTGACATTGTTACCGCCAAAGCCTCAAGCAAAATTCGATAAACATTGTTTTCGGGTTGCTGTTCTGTAAGGCCCAAAGAATTGACCTGGACGCCATATCTAAAACGGCGGTCTTCGGGATTGGTAACGCCATATCGGGCTTCGCAGATTTCGTCCCACAATTTAGTGAAAGCGCGCATTTTGCAGGTTTCGGTAATAAATCGCATGCCTGCATTCACGAAAAATGAAATTCGACGCACGATTTTTGGAAATTCACCCGTCGATATCGCGCCACGATTTTTGATTTCATCAAGAATTGTGA
>JAYRYJ010000002.1:0-236677 GCA_041917055.1 Hyphomonadaceae bacterium | reverse complement strand
GGGTTGGCACACCTGCGGCATGGAAAAGTTTTATTGCCGCATTGGCAATCAAAGGCGTTTGTTCGGCGGGCTTTGCCAAAACTGTATTGCCGGCCGCCAAGGCCGCCGCCAATTGGCCCGTAAAAATCGCCAATGGGAAGTTCCATGGACTTATACAGACAAAAACCCCGCGCCCCATTAATTTGAAATCATTAGTCTCACCGGCAGGTGATGGCAGGCGTTTTGTGCCTTCAAAATCGTCGCGTGCCCGCGCCGCGTAATAATAACAAAAATCAGCGGCCTCGCGAACTTCGGCGATTGCATCATCATAGGTTTTTCCGGCCTCGAGATTTAAAATCGCAATCAATTCTTGGGCATTGTTTTCAAGGGCCGCGCCCATATTGTCCAAAATCGCGGCACGCCTATTGCCACCTAAATCATTCCAATTCTTTTGCGCTGATTTTGCGCTTTCAAATACCGCGTTCAGATTTTCGACATTGGCATAAGATGTTTCCCCGATTTTAAATTCATTGTCGGCAGGGGAAATTATCGGAAGGATTTCTGTGCCCTTGGTTTCAATCCCGTCGATAATCGAATGCGCGCTATGTTTTCGGGCTTTTGCGGAATTTATTGCTGCAAAAAACTGATTTTGGGTTTCAATAATGGAAAGGTCAAAACCTTTGGAATTTGTGCGCCCGTCATTATACATATTGATTGGCAATGCCAATTTTTCATTGCGCAATTCACCACTTGCAAGTTTTTCAAACGGGTCTTTGACCACTTCGGAAATTGGCGTGTTTTCATCTAGGAAAGCATGGACAAAACTGGAATTGGCGCCATTTTCCAAAAGGCGGCGCACCAAATATGGCAATAGGTCTTCATGCGCGCCAACCGGCGCATAAGTCCTTAGGCGCAAATTATCATATTTTTCGCGCGCGACCTTATACAAAGTGTCGCCCATGCCATGCAGTCTTTGAAATTCATATTCCTGCACTGATTTTTCATTGGCAAAAGTGTGGATAAAGGCCAGAGAATGCGCATTATGTGTCGCAAATTGCGAATAAATATGAGCGGAATTTTCAAGCATTTGCTGTGCCGCCAAAAGGTAAGAGACATCAGTAGTATGTTTTTGTGTAAAGACAGGAAAATCAGGTCGCCCCATAATTTGCGCACGCTTAATTTCTGCGTCCCAATAAGCACCCTTTACAAGGCGCATCATAATTTTTGTGTCATTCGCTTTTGCCAAATCAGTAAGATACGAAATGACGTGGCGAACCCGTTTTTGATAGGCCTGAACCGCAAGGCCGATGCCGTGCCAATTCTTAAGGCTTGGTGCCTCAATAAGGCGTTTCATAATTTCCATACTTATGCCCAGCCTGTCGGCCTCTTCAGCATCAATGCAAAAGCCAATGTCATAGGATTTTGCCAATTCAGCCAATTCCAAAATGCGTGGGAAAAGAATGTCAAAAACCTTATCAAATTGTTTGACATCATAACGCGCATGAAGCGCCGATAATTTAACCGAAATCCCGCTTGCGGCAATTGGCCCAAGCCCCTTATTATTTTCGCCCACCGCCTTTATGGCATTGGCATAGGAATCAAAATAGCGTTTTGCGTCTTTATCGGTGCGTGCGCCTTCGCCAAGCATATCAAAAGAAAAAGCATCGGTTTCGCCTTTCTTTTTTAGTGCGGCGCCGCGTTTTTGCGCTTCTTTAATATTACGACCCAAAACGAATTGTTCGCCCATAATACGCATCGCAGCATTGGTTGCGGCGCGAATGACGGGTTCACCGGCTTTACGCGTCATTTTATGCATAAAGCCTGTAAAGTCATTGCGTGCTTCTGCTGAAATATCGACGATTTTCCCGGTAAGCATAAGGCCAAAAATTGAGGCATTTATCAAAAGCGATTCCGAATCGCCAAGTTTTTGTGTCCAATTCCCACTGGCAATTTTTTCGGCGATTAATTCGTCTTTTGTATCTTCATCAGGAATGCGCAAAAGCCCTTCAGCAAGGCACATAAGCGCCAAGCCTTCGGGCGTTGAAAGCCCAAATTCATCTAAGAAACTTTCAAGCATTCCGGCAGGGCGTGGAAAAAGCCGCGCGGTTTTCACAATATCGCAAGCTGCTACAAACGCCTTTTTTCTTAAAGGCGAAAGCGCATCTTGCTGGGATAACATTGCGGCGGCAATTTCTTCTTCATTTTGGTATTTGTCACAATCATATTTGTCGAATGATTTAATATAGGACTTCATCGAAATTGCCTTAATCAATATTGGCGAAAATGTTTGAAATTTTGCTTTGTCAGGTTTATTGCTAAAAGGATTGCGAAAAATCCTCAAGAGGTATAAAAATCTTGCGGTAAAATTTGCTAAATTTGATTTGAGTGACAAAACTAATATGCGCAATATAGTTTGGTGGGGGTAAAAATTTGCGAATAATGATAATTACAGACGCATGGGAACCACAGGTGAATGGCGTGGTAAGAACCCTTTCGCGCACCATCGATGAATTAAAGAAAATGGGTCATAGGGTTGAGATGGTGACGCCTGCTGATGGCTATTACACAATTCCATTGCCGACCTATTCAGAAATCAAACTCGCAATCGGTGCAAAGGCCGATATTGAGCATAGATTTGAAACTTTTCAGCCCGAAGCAGTACATATCGCGACCGAGGGGACATTGGGCCTAACCGGACGGCGCATTTGTATTGAAAATCGCTTTCCGTTTTCGACTTCTTACCATACGCAATATCCGGAATATATTTCGGCACGTGCGCCAATTCCGCTTTCATGGGGTTATGCCTATGTGAAATGGTTCCATGAGATGAGTGGGCGGGTTATGGTAACAACGCCGACAATGAAAGACACACTTGAAAAGCGCGGCTTTAAAAACCTTATGATTTGGTCACGCGGTGTTGATACTGATGCATTTAATCCTAAATTGCGCAAAGCTGATCGCGGTCCTTTCAAAGGTTTGCAAACCCCAATTCTGCTTTATGTCGGGCGTGTTTCGGTGGAAAAAAATGTGGAGACTTTCCTTAAACAAGAGGTTGAAGGAACTAAAGTTATTGTCGGTGATGGTCCGGCGCGCGAAGAATTAAGCAGAAAATTCCCTGATGCTGTGTTTTTGGGTTCTAAGTTCGGCACTGAATTAGCGACTTGTTATGCCAATGCCGATGTTTTCGTTTTCCCAAGTCTCACCGATACTTTCGGCCTTGTTATTTTGGAGGCAATGGCAACGGGAACGCCCGTTGCGGCATTTGATGCCCCGGGGCCAAAAGATATTATTCCCGGTTCGGGTGCGGGAATAATTGGCGATGATTTGAAAGCAAATATAATTGCGGCATTGAAAATTGATCGTAATGCGGCGCGTGCCTATGCTGAAAAATTTTCTTGGAAATCGTGCGCCGAAGAATTTTTCAAGAATCTTGACCCTGTTCCTTTGATAGAAAGACGCAAAGTCTGGTCACGAATAAAAAGCGCATTTTCCTTGAAACGCAAACGGCGAATTATTGATTAGCGAAAATAATCAAAAAACTTGAACCACGCCGGTAATTTCTGGAATATAATGTTTTAGCATGTTTTCCACGCCATTTTTCAAGGTGATTGCGCTTGAAGGGCAGCCAGAGCACGCACCGCGCATTCTTAGATAAACCACGCCCGTATCAATATCGTAAGAATCAAATTCTATGTCACCGCCATCTTGGGCAACGGCAGGTCTTACGCGGGTTAAAAGCAATTCTTCGATTTCGGAAACGATTTGTGCCGCTTCGCCTTCATATTTTGGATTGTCTTTGATATCTGATTTTGAACCGATAAAAACCGGCATATTTGAAACAAAACCATCCATAATAGCGCCCAAAACTTCGGGCTTTAAATGTTGCCATTCAATATTTGATGTCTTGGTTACGGAAATAAAATCACTTCCGAACATAAGCGATTTGACGCCTTCGATATTGAATAAATTCTGTGCAAATGGTGAAAAATCAGCCGCGCCACGATTGTTAAATTCCAAAACCCCTTCGGAATAGACATCACGACCAGGTAAGAATTTTAAAGTTGAAGGGTTTGGCGTTGCTTCGGTTTGAATAAACATATTGCTCTCGATAAGTTAGAACTCTCTAATATATATTCTTGAGTAAATTACAAGGAATTAGTGCAATTGAAATGCTGTTAGAGCCGGTCTAGGCCATACACTCATTAATTAACGGCCTGAGACGGTATTTTGGCTAAGAAATAGTCCGAAAACAAGGATTTTGTGATGTGAGCATCACAAAACTCCTTTTTTCGAGGCTAGTTCGACGCCAAAATGCCGCCCGAAGGGTGCGGCGCTTTTGCACGATTAGTGCGTCAGAAGCCCTTGAGGTATTTTGATACCCCTTCGGTCTTCTTCCTTCTACTCGCACAAAATCACTCGCATCTCAGGCCGTTAATTAATGAGTGTATGGCCTAGTTTGCGACAATTTCCATTTGTGTGTCTGCATCGCAATTTTCAAGAATATATAACAAATCTTGGTAATTAAGCGCGACGCAACCCTCGGTATGGCTGTAATTTTCGCGCGCAATATGAAGGAAAATTGCTGATCCATAACCTGCTACAATTGGCGCGTCATTATGCCCCAAAACCACGCAAATATCGTATAAATCATCGTCGCGCCATAATTTTTCGGCACTCGCGGGATAAGGGTGGTGTATGAATTTATTATAATTTGCATCATCGGGCGCGTCGCACCAACCAAAATCTTTTTCAATTACAATTGTTTCAAATTGTGTGTTTGGCTTAGCGATTTTATCGGCGCGATAATAGATTTTGCGAATGGGCCAAGTTCCTATTGGCGTGCAATTATCACCCTCCCTTTTTAGGGCCGCATCAATCACACCATTTTCGCCCAAAGCGCATTTAAATTCGCGACCCGCAAAACGCAAAATTCCAAGGGCGGAATTGTCTATTGATTTTACAATAAAATTCATTCTATTTGACCTTTGATTATATATAGGCCAAACAAATAATTTATGCAAAAGCACCGTTTAATACTGATTGATTTTGAAGAATTGGAGGCGAATGCCATTCGCGATTTCCTTATCAATCTTGGGGATTTTGACGCGAAAATGATTGATTCGCAAGATTTTCGAATTCAAGACTTTTCAATTGCGCCCGATCTCTTGATTTTGAATGGTACGGATAATTTCGATCAATGCCCGGATATTCCAAAATTATTTGTGGGCAATTCAAAAGCCGAAAATGCAATAAAAAAACCATTCCATCTGAATATTTTTGAGGCGAAAATCCGCACTATTTTAAGAAATAAAGAAAATCTCGAATTGCGGAATTTGGAAATCAAAGGGCTAAAATTTAATCAATCGAATCACTCGCTTATTAATTATCGTGGCGAAGAAGCGAAATTGACCGATAAAGAAACCGACATTCTTTTATATCTGTCGCGCCTTAAAACCCCCGCAAGCCGTGACGAATTATTGCGCGAAGTCTGGCAATATAAGGACGGGGTCACCACTCATACTCTCGAGACACATATTTACCGTTTAAGGCAAAAATTGGCGCAATTATTGGATAATAAAGATGTTTTATTAACCGATGAAGGCGGTTATTATCTCGAAAAATAGAAATGGGCTTTATGAAAAATAATTTCATCGCATCGCGTCTTTTATTATCAACTGCTTTGGTCGTAATCGGCCTTATTTATTTTGCCGATATTCTGACGCCTTTGGCCTTGGCGATTTTCTTATGGCTGACAATTGACGGCGCGGCGGACGCAATTCACGCGAAATTTCCAAAAATACCGCGAAAACTAGCAATGCCAGTGACTTTGACTTTGGTTTTTCTAGGATTGGCGGCGATAATTGCCTTTATTGGTGACTATGCCAGAAGTTTTGCCCATGATTTGGCGCTTTATCGTGTGCGCCTAAATGATGTCATTGCGCAAATTTATTCGTCTTTCCCTTCTTTGGGCGTCGCACCGACAATTGGTGAATTGTTCGAAAAAGTTAATCCGGCAATGATACTCTCAAAACTTGGCGATACTCTAAAAGGTTTCGGCGGGGAGGCATTGTTCGTTTTGATTTATGTCCTTTCCCTTTTCGCCGCCCAAGCCAGCCTGCCGAAAAAAATCATAAATAGTATTGCAAATGTCCAGGACCGTGATCGAATTGTGGCTTTGACGGGTGCAATCCGCAAATCTATGGAAGCGTATTTGTGGGTGCAAACCATAACCGGTGTAATGATTGCCTTCGCGTGTTGGTTATTGTTTCTTGTCATCGGTCTAAAAAATGCATTATTTTGGGCTTTATTGACTTTTTTACTATCCTATATTCCGGCCATCGGCGGCGTTGTGGCGACAGTTTTACCCGCAATTTTCGCGCTTGTGCAATTCACGACCTTGTGGCCCGCGCTTATAATTTTGGCCGTCACACAGATTATTCAATTCATTGTCGGCAATGTTATTCAACCGCGCATGACCGGCGATAGTTTGAATATTTCGATTTTATTCGTGTTTTTATCTCTTGCTTTTTGGGGAAAAATTTGGGGCGCGTCAGGAATGTTTTTGGCGGTGCCTTTAAGCGTTATGATGATGATAATTATGGCGCAATTCCCGTCAACCCGCGCCATTGCCATTTTTATGAGTGCCAATGGTAATCCGGATTTCGAACTTAAACCACGAAAAAGGAAGCCTCTTAGGCAATCTTCTCCATCAAATAGCATAGACAATCCTGGCGAATAATTTTTTCATCAAGTGTTAGCATAGCGGGCATCATTGGTTCTTTAAGCCGGATTTCGCCATTCTTATTTTCAAAATACTTTTCACTTATTGCGCAATTTTCGTCGTCATAAGCATCAAAAATCTTGCCATTAGACGAATTGGCGAAAACTGCACCGCTGTCCAATTGCGAAAAATTAAACTTCTCGATTTCGTGTAAAAGCGAGATTTCTTTGCTCTCATCATCGAATGCGAAACTGGTTTCATTGGGTATTTGAACGCGCGCAATGGTTTGATAAACACCCGCCTCATGCGGTTTTAATGCGTGATTGGGAATCTCAACCGAATGCAAAACCGCATCAATAAATTCAAAAGCATGTTGCGCCCCTGCCTCAAATCCGGTTTTGCCGCATTCCAACGCGACCGATGGGCAAAATTGGGCAAATGCCATTGATTGCACACCTTTCGGATTTTGGAAAAATACTATGGTACTTGAAAACAATCGCGCCAATTGCAAGGATTGAAAATCAAGTACATTGACACAGGCATAATGCGGGTTTTTTCCGGTATTATTGTGAATATCGATACTGGCAAAAAGTTTTTGCGCGCCCATTATTTCGGTAATTTGCGCCATCATTTGTGCTTCGGGGCAATCCTTCAATAAAGTTCCGGGCCAAACGCGATTAAAGTCAATTTGCCCGTCAATCAGCCTTTGTCCAAATTTCGCCGCTTTAACATTGCCGAAAAATACGCTTAATGCACGTGGCAATTCATGGTTTTTATATTTTTCAAATAATTTCTTGATTGCCAAAAAACCCGCGTCTTCATTGCCGTGTAGGATAACAGAAACAAAAACCCGTTCTTTACGCCGCCCATCCAAATGTAAGAGAGTGGGTATTGGAAAAACTTCATTTATTTGTCTAAGGTTTTCAATTTCAAAAAAGCGTGGTGGAATTTCGTATAATTCGTCGAATTGTTTCATTGTTTTTGCCAGTCTGCGACAAGTGCACCACTATCTTGATTCTCTTTATAAAGTTTCAAGACGCGGTTGAAATCATTGTCAAATAATTCGACCATATGCTCGAGCCAAACAGCGCCAGTTTGCCCCTTTCTCGTGCGGTTTTCTATAATATTGAGGTAATATTTGGCGCTATCATCAGAAATTCCTAGTTTCTTTAGGCCTAATGAGGCACATTCCAAAGCATTGGAAAGAATAAAATCGCGCACCAAAATTGCGCCGTGATTCAAATGAAATTGCGCCTTTAGGCCAAAGCGCGCAGCGGCATAAAAATTTTGACGTGCACGCGAGAAATCAATTTCGGGCGCTTCATTATTTTCAAATTTTTCACCAAAATACTGGGTCAGACCAAAATAAAACACGGCATTGGCAATCATGTCTTTTATGGTTGGGCCAGCCGGCAATATTCTATGCTCAATGCGCGTATGTGGCGTGCCATCGTCATCAAAACCGATTATCGGACGGTTCCAGCGCCAGACTACGCCATTTTGCAGCGCCAAATGCTTAAATTTCTCAGTTGGTGTGTCGAAAAGCATAGGAATAATGGCTTCATGCGTATCGAGATTTTCTTCAAAACATTGGGTGATATTTTCCAAATATGCTTTGCCAAAAGTTACGCGTTGTGGCGTTTTGCGCCCCAAACATACCGCCTGTTCAAATAATGGAATGCGGGTTTCGCGCCACAATGAATTTTGAAACAAAAATGGCGAATTGCCAGCGACCGCCATCACCAATGCCGAGGCAATCGAAGAAGCATTATAATAATGATGCGCTGATTTTGCGGGGATTTGAAAGTGGATTTGAAAACTTGTGGTCGCGGCCTCCATCATAACGGAATTGAGGCTGATATTTAATGCGTCATGGCCTTCGATATTTATTTTAATCCCATGCCCGTGGCGCGCCTTCAAGATTTCGTTATTCATGGCGCGATAACGGTGCAATTGGGTCATATTATCGGCGATAAAGTCACTTGGTTTTGCTGTCGGCAATATCCCAATGAAAACGCTATTAAGATCCATATCTTTTGCGGTTTCATTGCATTGTGTCAAAAGATTTTCGAAATGTTTTTCGGCATTTTCAAACGCATTGCCTTTGACCAAGAATTTCGGCGTATTGAACTCAAAATTAAATTTTGCAAGTTCGGTGGTCGCGTCGGTATTATTGAGGTGATTGAGAAATTCAAGATTTTTGGGCGCGGGGTTAAAATCATTATCGCAAAGCCAACCTTCAAGCTCAAAACCGCCAATTCCATGATTTTGCGAAAAATGTCCTTCTTCAAGCATTTCAATGAGCAATAGGGTTTCACTTTGCAGGCGTTTGTGAAACTCTGCTTTGTCTGATTGGGAAAAATTTTCTTTATCTATTTCCTGCCCCATGGGCAAAGCTAACAAAAAAAATTCTTGATGTCACTAAGCCCACAAAGGACTTTTTGCCACAAGGTGTTGGGGAGCGGTCAAAACTCGCCAAATTATGCCTTATTTCAATTGGTTACATCCATATGCGACAACTCTTTTTGGTTAGGAGTGTGATTTACTATCCGCCGATCATAAATTGGGCTTAGAATTGCCAAAGACTAAAACATCAGCCTCAAGACCCAAGACCAAATGATGTCATTTGATAGCATTTGATAGCGAATTTAATGTTTAATAGAGTGAATATTCTAGCAAGCAATTGAATTAATTGCGTAATATCAATTCAAGCAATATCAATATTCTTCAACACGCACGGCGTTTGCCGTCGTCAACGGAACAATAGAGGCGGTTTAGAACTTCTAAAACTTCATAGACTTCGTTTGAAGCAAGGCGGTAATAAATATGTTGCGCTTCACGCCGCGTGGCGACAAGTTTTAAGGCGCGCAATTTTGCCAAATGTTGCGACAATGCGGCTTGGTTTAAGGTTACACGTTTTGCAAGCTCATTCACGCTTAATTCGCCATCAAGCAAATTGCATAATATCAATAGGCGCTTGGGATTGCCCATTGCAAGCAAGAGGCTCGAAGCCTCATCAGCCATGACATCCATGTCATCGTGGGAAAGATTAAGCGCGGGCACAATATATTCCTTCAAGTATATACGAATATTCGCAAATCTATCACATACTAATATTAATGCAATATTTTGCGGTATATTTATAGGGTCAATTGTCACACTTGGCTAAAATGCCGCACCAAAATTGTGGAAATAGTGCCTTAATCAGATATGGCGCAAGAAATTCAAATCATCATCGAGATGAATTAATTTTGCATCAAATCCTACACGAATTGCGCCCAATTTTTGGTGGTGATGGATAAAGGCGGCGGGGGTCTCGCTTGCCATTTGTAAAACTGCACCCATTGGGATTCCGATTTTGTGATACATATTTTTGACCGCTTGCAACATAGTTAAGGCCGAACCCGCCAAAGTTCCGTTTTCATCAAAACAGGCAAAATCACGAACGAGGATTTCCTTGCCATAAAGCATGAATTTGCTTTCACTTGTCGCCGATGGTGGCATTGCATCGCTAACCAACATAAGATTTCGTGCGCCCAAAACATCAAAGGCAAGTCTTAAATTCTGCGCATTGACATGGTGCATATCGGCAATTATGCCGCAAAACAGGCTGCGTTTTTCAAGTGCATAACCAACAAGGCCGGGTTCGCGTGCACTCAATTGGCTCATGGCATTGAATAAATGGGTTACACCTCTAAGGCCATTTTCTTGGGCCTCCATAATCTGTCGCGCTGTGGCATTTGTATGGCCGGCACTTAAAATCACCCATGGCTTATCATCAAACTGTGCGATAATTTCATTGCCGACCAGTTCCGGTGCAAGAGTGATAAGGGTTGGCGCAATTTTTAGTGACGCGAATAATTCAATAGTTTCTTGGTCAGGCACATGGAAAAATTGTGGATTGTGAATGCCTTTTTTATCGTTTGAAATAAATGGCCCCTCAAGATGTATTCCCAATACCCCTTCATGCCCGCTTTCAATTAATTCCTTGACGGCACTAATGGCGGGGGCAACTTTTTTGGTGTCATCAGAAATGAGAGTCGGAAGAATGCCAATTGTGCCGTGTTGATAATGAGCATCGAAAATGGTTGTAATAGTTTGGCAATCAGGACTATCATTAAATAAAACGCCGCCGCCGCCATTGATTTGGGTGTCGATAAACCCAGGCGTTACAATGCCGCCATCAAGCTCAACCAAGGATTTGGAATTTAAAGAGCGGATTTCACTTTCTTTGCCAATCGCTGCAATTTTCTTGTCTTTAATGCCAAGCGCGATTCCTTTTTGCGGAAAATGTGGCCATTGCATGCCATATTCTTGCGCTGGTAACATAATGCGTGCGCCAAAAATTATTTGGTCAAATTCATTTTCCATCAAACACCAATATTTTTAATTTATGTCACGATACAAATGAAAGGAGAAAAATGGAAGGCTTGATGTGAAATTTGGTTTCATACTGATAATTCATAATATGCCACATTTTTGCCATATTTTGGGCGGGGTTTGACCTTTTTCCTATCCTAAATTGCCTTGTCGGTCAGGAAATAAGTGCTTTAGTTTCTCACCAGCCCCCAGCCCCCCTATTGCATTTGACCTGACCGACAGACTGATTTTTCCAAATTATTCAAAAGCTCACAAATTTATTCACTAAAATTTAATCGCAAAATGAGAATTTGTCGCAAGATTTGGGGCGCGACATATTAATGCGGCATAAAAAATTTTTAAAGAATTCTGTTGGTTCTTCGGCAATTGTATTTGCTATCACCGCTGCTGTTGCCTTTGTGGTCGCCGGTGCAGCAATCGAATTGACACGTGTCAATGACGTCAAAAGCAAACTAAATTCCATTGCCGATGCTGCCGCTTTGGCCGGAAAAAAGAAAGAAGCCGCAACCCAAGCAAGTCAATCGGCCGCCAGAACCGCAGGCGAAGACGCGGCGACAAAAAGTTTCAATGCCAATAAAAAGCAATTAGACGGCATTGCGTCCAATATTACTTTGACCCTAAGTTGGGACACGGATAATTCGTTAAGAGCCGTTGTAAAAGCGCGCGCAACAATGGTTTTGGGCAAAGTTTTTGCGCCTTTTAATGGTGGTCACAATGTGTCTTTCATAAATGCCCAAGGTGTAGGTGTCGCAACTTCGGGAACTGAGCAATACGTCGAAATTGCTTTGGTTTTAGACAATACAGGTTCAATGTTCGCCAAAGACGGCAGGCCGGAAAGCCGTATGACTTTATTGCGCAATGCCGCAAAAGCCTTTGTTAATTCATCATTCGATAATATGACCACGCCAAATCGCCTGCGTATGTCAGTTATTCCCTATGCCGCAACGGTAAACATAAAAAGCGCAAACCCATTAGGTTGGGATAGAAGCGCAGGTTCAACCGCCATTGTCGCTGATTATGGGTCGCGAAGCCTGGTTGCAAGCCCATTAAACCGCAATGGCATAATTCAACAAAACCCAACAACACTTGCCAGTGAATTTGCCCCGGTCGGTTGGCGCGGTTGTATTTCAGGACAAGGTGAATCTCTAACAGCAGACGACAATATTTCAGGTTCATTCAAATGGTATGCATTATCGTCACAGCCATTTAATTATATGCGTCAATGGGTTCCAAATCGTTATGTAGCCCAGACCTGCCAATCGTGTCCGCCACCACCGCCTGGGCCACCATCGGGGCCACCGCCACCACCAACTTCGCCGCCACCGCCAACTTCACCGCCGCCGCCACCACCACCACCAACCGGAATGGACGGGCATTTAGTGCCGTCAGGAAAAAGCAAAACTTTGAATGCGCGATTCACAATTCCAATGAATCGTGGCGTACACAATGTTCAATCAGGCTGCACGCCCTATGATTGTTCGTCGGTTCGGTGCGATTGGTCAGTTGCTGCAGATGTTTCACCATATACAGTCTATTGCAACGGCATGGACACGATGAAATATTATGGCTCTGACCCTTACACACGCGGAAGGCGCAATACTTATCATAAAACCGCGCAACAATGCCTTGATTCATCTTGTTCGCCACCGCCCGGTCCGCCATATCAGACATCACAGCCATGTGTTGCCGATCCGAATGAGATTGCATGGAATGCAGGGGGTGGTCGTTGGTGCCCCTGGGTTGCGGCGACCACTTGGACGCAATTTGACCCAACAACAGGGCCGAATTTAAATTGCCCGATGCCAATGCTTGGCCTATCGGGCTCAAGGCCGCAAATCATTGATACAATAAATAGAATGTCGCCCGTTGTTGGCGGCACGCATGGCGATGTTGGTTTAAGATGGGGTCTAAGAACACTATCGCCGCGCAATTATTGGGCAAATTTCTTTGGCAATGGCGCAAATATTCCACGCTCTTATGGGCGCACTAATGCCAAAAAAGCGGTCGTCTTCATTACTGATGGTAAAAACACGCAATCAAATGATTTCCCGGGTTATTGGGGTTGTTCGGATACAAACGCACCGGGTTGTGCGGGTTCACCTGACAGAACCGTTCTTGATGCCCGAATGTTGGATTGGTGCACCGCAATGCGCAATCTTGAGATTGATGTCTATACTGTCGCGGTCAATATTAATGATACGACAGCGGTTTCTTTATTGGCGACTTGTGCCGGTGACCTTGATAATGCGTTTGCGGTTGATGCCTCGGAATTGGAGGCAACGCTTTCAACAATTGCATCGTCAATCTTCAAATTGCACCTAAAAGAGTAAATTTCAATTTCTCGTAATTTATCGAATTTTTTCGATTTATTTAACTGCAAAGTAACCGTTTTGTGCGATATTTTGGCCTGAAATAAATATAATCGGGCGCAAAACAATGAAAAAAATGAACAGAAAGAACCTGTTGCGGAACGGGTCAGGGGCGGCAGCGGTGGTTTTTGCGGTCGCAGCAGCAGGCGCTGCTGTGCTTGCAGGGGCGGCAATTGAGCTTACACGCGTTAATGACGTCAAGGCAAAACTTAATTCCATTGCCGATGCCGCCGCATTAGCAGGCAAAAAGAAAGAGGCCGATACACGCGCCGACCAATCCACCGCGCGCGCAGCAGGTGAAGCAGCGGCGGTTCAAAGTTTTAATGCCAATAAAAAACAAGTCGATGGCTTGGCAAAAGACGTTGCAATGTCGCTTTCCTGGGACACGGACAATTCATTACGCGCAACTGTAACCGGAAAATCACTAATGGTTATTAGTGGCGTTTTTAGCGGCATTGTAGGCGGGTCTTCATTCACTTATTTGCCGGCAAAAGCGATTGGTGTTGCTACTTCGGGCACAGAGCAATATGTTGAGATTGCTATGGTGCTTGATAATACCGGCTCAATGTTTCAAAAAGACGGTCGTTCTGAAACCCGCATGACTTTAATGCGCAATGCCGCCAAGGCATTTGTTAATACCGCGTTTGATAATCAAACCACGCCGGACAAATTATTTATTTCTGTTATACCATACGCAACAACAGTGAATATTTTGATGGAAGACCCCGATTCGTGGGATAGAAGCGCGGGATCTTCAGGCGCTGTCCCAGATTACGGTTCGCGCAACCCTATTAAAAAACCTATTCGCCAAAAATATTATATTCAACAGAATTCTGGAGAATTGAAAAAAGAATTCGCACCTGTAGATTGGCGTGGATGTATTGCCGGGGATGGTGAAAGCCTTACCGCAAGTGATGCCTCTCCAGGTATTGGGTTCAAATGGCGCGCGCTTTCCGTACAGCCTAATAATTACTATACTCAATGGGTTCCATATCGATATGTCACTCAATCATGCACCGACTGCGGCGGCGGCGGCGGCGGCGGTGGCGGTGGCGGCGGCGGCGGTGGCGGAAGCCCACCCCCACCAACCGGAATGGACGGACATTATACGCCCAAAAAAGACCTAAAAAATCGTTATGCATCCTTTACCAAGCCAATGAACAAATTTGGTTTTAAAACTGTGCAAAGTGGCTGTACTACATACGATTGTTCTGGCTTCGTTTGCGATTGGTCCGTCCCCGCCGATGTCGCACCCTATACAATTGCGTGCGATAATATGGACACAGTTAAATATTATGGCCCCGATCCTTATACTAAAGGGCGCAGAAATACTTTTCACGCAATTGCGCAAAAATGTTTGCCTAATGGCTGCTCCCCGCCACCAGGGCCACCTTATGAAACCTCAAAACCATGCGTTGCCGATCCAAACGAGATTGTTTGGAACAAGTCCGGCGGGCGTTGGTGCCCGTGGGTTGCGCCAACCGATTGGAAACAATTTGACCCATCAACCGGACCAAACATAAATTGCCCGATGCCAATGTTGGGAATGTCGGGATCAAGACCGCAAGTCTTGCGTACCATTGATTTGATGTCACCTGTCGGTGGCGGAACGCATGGTGATGTGGGCTTAAGATGGGCTTACCGATCAATGTCGCCGCTGCGCTATTGGGGTGCCTTCTTCACAGATGGTAGATTTACGCCACGCAATTGGAAGCGCAGTAACGGTAAAAAGGCGGTAATTTTTATTACCGACGGTGAAAATTCCCAGGCAAATGATTATCCGGGTTATTGGGGGTGTGCCGATACATCAGCGCCAGGCTGCAAAGGCTCTCCGGATAGGGCAGAATTGGATAATCGTATGGTCGCGTGGTGTAAGGCATTTGCTGCAAAAGAAGTCGACGTCTATACAGTCGCCGTGAATATTGGGGACAAGACAGCGGTCGATTTGTTAAAGTCTTGCGCGGACACACCAGAACACGCTTTCGCTGTCGATGCTTCTAAACTTGACGAAACGCTTTCAGCGGTCGCGGGTTCAATTTTCAGACTTCATTTGAAAGAATAATCAATTTCGGCTTTGCGGGACATTATCCGCAAACCCTGTTCAAAAATAGTAGGTGGCAAATTTCCATAATTCGGACTTAAATAATGACCAAACAAAGTCGCAAAAATATTTTGAAAAACCAATCCGGCTCGATGGCCGTGGTGTTTGGTGCTGTTGCAGCGGGTGCTGCAGTGCTTGCGGGTGCTGCAATAGAACTTGGTCGCGTCAATGATGTAAAGTCTAAACTAAATTCTATTGCCGATGCCGCCGCTTTGGCTGGTAAAAAGAAAGAAGCCGATACACGCGCCGACACCTCAACTGCGCGCGCCGCAGGCGAAGATGCCGCAAAGAAAAATTTTGACGCCAATAAAGAGCAATTAAAGGGCTTGGCGACTAATGTCACTTTGTCATTATCTTGGGATGCCGACAATTCGTTACGTGCAACCGTAAAAGGGAAATCAATCATGTATTTGGGCGGGGTTTTGAATTTATTCCGCCCGCATGGAAATGATGATGACGATGATGATTCAAATTCTGCGTCTTATATTCCGGTAACTGCGGTTGGTGTTGCGTCCGCAGGGACAAATCAATATGTCGAGATCGCCTTGGTTCTTGATAATACTGGTTCGATGTTTGAAAAAGACGGGCGCGCTCAAACCCGAATGACATTATTGCGCAATGCCGCGCGTTCTTTTGTAAATTCATCTTTTGACAATATGACAACGCCCGACAAATTGCGCATCGCCGTTATTCCATTTGCGACAACCGTCAATATAAAGGGCGAAACTCCGGCAGGTTGGGACAGAAGCGCGGGTTCAACTTCGACAGTTAGTGATGCGGGTTCAAAAATTTGGCCATCTTCAACAATTAATCGTGCATCAGAAACCAAACAAAGTGAGGGTGCATTAAAAACCGAATTTGCGCCTGTTGGTTGGCGTGGATGTATTTCGGGCGAAGGTGAAACCACGACTGCAAGTGATGCAGCAATGACACCAAGTTTCAAATGGAAAGCACTTTCGGTGCAGCCGTCCAATTATTATTCAAATTGGGTTCCTTATCGCTGGGTCTCCCAAACCTGCACTGCTTGTTCCGGCGGCGGCGGCGGCGGTGGCGGCGGCGGCGGCGGCGGTGGCGGCGGCGGCGGCGGTGGTTCACCCCCACCACCAACCGGAATGGACGGACATTATACGCCTAAGAAAGATTTGAAAAATCGTTATGCTTCGTTCGTAACGCCGATGAATAGTGCAAAATCCAAACAGGTCGCATCTAGCTGTTGGAATTATGATTGTTCGTCCTATCGTTGTGATTGGTCGAAAGGTTCATACAAAACTACAATCAATTGCGATAATATGGACACGCGAAAATATTATGGCTCTGACCCATATACACAAGGTCGTCGAAATACTTATCACGCGACAGCGCAAACTTGTGTTGAAAGTGGTTGTTCACCACCACCGGGGCCGCCACTTAAAACCTCGCAACCATGCGCGGCTGACCCGAATGAGATTGTTTGGAATAAATCCGGTGGTCGTTGGTGTCCGTGGGTTGCCACAACCTCTTGGACAAAATTTGACCCATCAACCGGCCCGAATTTGAATTGTTCGATGCCAATGCTTGGGCTTTCCGGTTCAAGGCCGCAGATTTTGCGTGCTATTGACTTAATGTCACCGGTCGGTGGCGGCACGCATAATGACGTCGGCTTAAGATGGGGAATGCGTGCTTTATCACCTGAAACCTATTGGGCGAAATTTTTTGGTAATAGCACAAAGGGACCAAAGGCCTATGGACCTGATAATGCGAGAAAAGCGGTTATTCTGATTACCGATGGTCAAAATTCTCAGGCAAATGATTTCCCCGGATATTGGGGCTGTGCCGATACTAATGCACCTGGTTGCACCGGTTCACCGGATAGAACTGAGCTTGATAAAAGAATGCTGGCATGGTGCAAAGCAATGCGCGATAAACAAATGGATGTTTATACGGTTGCCGTGAATATTACAGACACGACGGCAGTAAGCCTTCTTAGTCAATGTGCCGGAAGTTCAGACAATGCCTTTGCAGTTGATGCATCGAAATTGAATGATACATTGGCAAAAGTCGCAAGTTCAATTTTCCGTCTGCATTTGAAAGAATAAGCGGCGCAATATTTCGCCCAATAAATCTAAATCACTGTCACGCGACAAGCGATGATTCCCATCTTTGACATAAGTCAAAGTGACATCATCGGCCGTAAATGCTTGCGCGAGCCTGATTGAGCGTTCAAAAGGAACGTCTTCATCATTCATGCCATGAAAAATTTGAACCGGACCATCAAATTCGATATTTTCGCGCAAAACCAAATTTTCGCGCCCGTCTTCAATCAGTTCGCGCGTGATTTTATACGGCTCGGGCGAATATTCACTATCGCGTAGCCAAAATCCTTGGTCTAAAATTTCTTTGCGTGCCGCGTCATCAAATTTCGCCCACATTAAATCTTCGGTAAAATCCGGGGCGGGCGCAATAAGGCATAGAGCTTTGAC
The DNA here is from genome assembly GCA_041917055.1 of Hyphomonadaceae bacterium. Taxonomy (GTDB): domain Bacteria; phylum Pseudomonadota; class Alphaproteobacteria; order Caulobacterales; family Aquidulcibacteraceae; genus Pseudaquidulcibacter. The sequence goes on along the minus strand of JAYRYJ010000002.1, from coordinate 218,668 downwards.
ATTTTTAAGCTGGCGCAGAAGCAAAATCGAAATCCAACCGCCCATTGATGAACCCACTAGGATTAATTTCTTTTTTGCGGCGAATTTTGAAATGATTTCAAGGGCATCATCGCGCCATTTGCTAATTGTGCCTTTGTCAAAGTCACCACCCGAAATACCATTGCCCGAATAATCAAATCTTAGGCTAGAAGCCCCTAATTCATTTGCGACTTGCGCCATCTTTCCGGCTTTTGAACCCGAAAAATCGGAATGAAACCCGCAAAGCCAAACAAAACAAATTTCACCTTTATCGGAAAATTCAAATCCGAGATTTTCATTATTTCGTGAATTCAAAAAGTCTGGCATTATTACAATAGGCGAGAACGCATGGCTTGGGATAATAAATCAATCAAAGAAACCGCAACAATAATAACAATAACAATTGCCGAAGTTTGTTCGTGTTTGAAGGCATTGATACTTTCAAATAGGCTTTGACCAATACCGCCCGCACCAATAAGACCCAAAACCGTTGCCGAGCGGGCATTGGATTCAAAACGATAAAGCGCGAAAGATGTCCATAAAGGCGCGACTTGGGGCAAAATACCCCATTTAATTTCATGCAGCTTTTGCGCACCTGTCGCGCGCACGCCTTCCACGGGCCGCCCATCTGTCGCCTCTACCGCTTCTGAAAATAATTTACCTAAAACGCCTGCGGTATTGAACGCAATTGCCAAAACCCCTGCTAATGGTCCAAGGCCGACGGCGACAAGGAAAATCGTGCCCATTACCAATCCATCGACCGAGCGTAAAAAATCCATAAAACGGCGCATAGGCATAACAAGCCATTGCGGGGCAACGTTTGAAGCAGTTACAAAACCCAATGGCACGGCGATAATTATTGATAAAAACGTACCCCAAAGCGCAATTTGAATAGTTAGCCACATGGCCTTGATATAGGTTCCAAGTTCTTCAAAATTCGGGTGAATAAAGCGCGAGACAAACACTTGCATATTTTCCGAATTGGAAAACAGGCGTGGAACCTTAAACATTTCCACAGGAACAAAAGAAATAATTAATAAAAGCGCAATACCGCCCCAAAGCACAAGGTCAAAAATCCTATCGCTTATTGCGCGTGTGGGTGGTTCAAGATTACTATGAGTTTGTGAAATCTGGCTCATTTTTGCACCCCATCAAGATTTGCTTTTTCCATTTGTGCTTTCATTTGCGCTGCTTTTTCAGGGTCGGTCGGTGTGGTTGGTAATAATTGCGGATAAGTCGCATTTTTCGCCAAATCCCGAAGTTTGACCAATTCCTTACTTGCGGCATCAATTGCTGTCTGGTCACCTTTGTTTTGCGCTTTTACCAATGCTTCCGTTGCTTCCATCTCGCGTACTGGAATGAAATGATTGTCATTTGCGGGTTGGAACAAGCCAAATGAAAGTGATTTTAGAATCTCTCTCTCGCGTTTCTGTTGCGCCGCGTCACCTTGGCGACCATAATTTAGGAAAAAGGCTTTGATTTTTTCTTTTTTGACTGGGTCAAGGTCTTTGCGCCAAATGATTGGATCTTCCGGTAGGCGTGGCGATTCCCAAATTACTTTTAGCTTTGCCGTCAATTGTGGATTATCATGACCTAACACTTGTAAAGAGGTTGAATTATTTGTCGCGACCGGCAAAAGTCCGCCGGCAACTGCCTGGGCATTGGCTTCATGTGATGCAGAACGCACGACTTTGAAACAATCGGCAGGGTTAATATTTCGCGGTGCAAATAAATAGGCCATTGGTGCCAATGTGCCAGAAGTTGAAGCAGCGTCACCCATGCCAAATTCAATTGATTTGTCGCACCGCAATACATCGTCCAAATCGATTTTTGAATCAGACTTCGCGATTAGAACCGAAGTGTAACCATCATACCCGGCAGTATCCGCAGAGCGCACAAATACTTCGGCCTTGCCTGATTTAACAACTTCCCAACCCGGCTTATTGGAAAACCAGCCGACTTGGACATTATTGCTTAATACCGCCTGCGCAAGGCCTGCATAGCCCGATTGGAAATATGGTTTAATTTTCAATCCGGTCTGTTTATTCATATCTTCGATAAACGGTTTCCAGCGTGCCTCAGCATTTTGGGAATTTTCAGTCGCGAGGATTGAGAAATTAATATCAGAATTTTTAATTCCCAATTGCTGCATAATTGCAAAGCCTGAACCGATTAAAAGTGCCGCCGCAACACCCCATTGAACGAGATTTAAGATCCAAGATGATTTTTTGGGTTTTGGTGGTGGCGTGGTCTCTTCCAAAGGCGCAGCACCGCCCGATTCCTCGTCATATTCGGCGCCATAAATCTCAATTAGTTTTTCTTTGACTAGGCCTTCTTTCGGGCCATCATAAACTATTTTTCCAGCTTTTAGCGCAATAATGCGGTCACAAAATTTAAGGGCATAATCGATTTGGTGAAGAACGACCGCGACGGTTACGCCGTCATTTTTGTGCAAATCTTCCAATAATTCCATTACTTTACGTGCCGAAACCGGATCTAAGGATGCCACGGGTTCGTCAAGAAAAATTGCCTTTGCACCTTGAACCAAGGCGCGCGCGATTGCACCTCTTTGCTGTTGACCGCCCGATAATAAATTCGCCCTTTGCCCTGCATATTCGGCAATGCCGACGCGCGCCAATGCGCTCATACCTAATTCTTTATCTTTTTGGGTCCAGCGCCCGAAAAAACCTTTCCAAAATGGCAAGCGCCCTAATGCGCCAAGCATAATGTTTTCAAAAAGGCTTAAGCGACCAACCAAATTGAATTGTTGGAAAACAAAACCGACTTTAGAGCGCGCCTCGCGCACACTTTTGGACAATTCACCGCCTTTTTGCACCGAAATGCCCATCAAAGATGCTTCACCACCGTTTTTGTCGGTTAGGATAAGGCCGGTAGAGGCACGCAAAAGCGTAGATTTACCCGAACCCGATGGCCCAATCAAAGCCACCATTTCGCCTTCTTTAATTGTCAGAGAAACATTATCAAGCGCGCGGCGCGTGCCATAAGTGCGCACCAGATTTTTGGCTTCAAGAACCGTTTTTGCCATTATTGCCCCATACCAAGTCGGGTGTTATTTGCCACCCACGCCCGTTTGGAATCGGGCAGACCATATTTAGACAATTTTTCCAAAGAGTCACGACAGGTTTGTGACAAAAAGGGAAAAGCATTTATGAAAAATCTAAAAATCCCGCCCTTTGTAGAAAACGCGAAGGATTTCAACACTATCACTCTCAACCGAATAAAAAATCGTAGCTAAATCGGCACTAATCAGAACCCTGACTTCTTTACCTAAATAATCTGTCGCTCTTCCTGCAAAAGGAAATACTTCAAGAATATCGCACGATTTTCTTATCTTATTGATTATATTGTGAGCCGTTTGAATACTCTCGGAAACCTCCAATAAATAGTCGTAAATACCATTCATGTCGGCTTTGGCTTCCGGGCGAAAAACCAATTTCATTGAGCTGCAACCTTGCTCATTTCCAAGTCTTTCGCCATGCGTTCTTCAAGCTCCGCCCAAACCTCTTCCGCCGGAATTGACGGCCTTGGGTCATCTAGTGCTTCTTGGATTCTGCGTTTCATATAGGCGATTTGTTCGGGGGTTTCCCATCTGTCGTCTTGCCATTTGCGTATCGATTCGCGGATTATTTCGCTTATGGATGCATATTCGCCCGATGCGACGCACGCGTCTAGTGCCTCTTTCATTTGTTTGGTCAAAGTAATCGAAATTTTTTCTGTTGCCGCCATAATTGCACCCGATAAAGTAGGATAAAATCGGATTATATCACACCATTGGCGATTTACAATTATTTCAATTGTTCCGCGCGTTTAGCGAGTGCGATATTTAGCGCCTCATAGCCTTTCGGATATTTTTGCAAGATTTTCTTGCGCATCAGGCTGGTCAAAAGCCCTGAAAAATTCTCACCATGTGTGAATAATGTGCCGCTTCCGGCCTTTTGAAGGCGAAAATAATGGCAACCGTCAAAAATGCCCGGAATTAATAAGTTCCCGCGCCACGCAAGCATAGAATTTTCTTCAAAAACATTTATTTTCGGCGAAAACGTCAATTTCATCCCCGAACCATCGGGCGAATTGACCTTTATTTTGAGCTTTGCGCCTTTTTCGTGGCTTCCCGAAATTTCGTAAACAAACGGATTCCATTCGCCCCATTTATCAAAATCAAGCAAAATGCCCCAAAGTTTTTCGGGCGGCGCATCAATAAAAAGTTCAGTTTCTATTCGCAGCATCTGTTAAGAATAGCGCGGTTTTCGCGAAAAGAAAGTGCCTTATTGACGCGCCGATTAATATGTTGAGAATTTGACAGTATAGGTATAATCGCCACCGCTCGAGATGCAATTTTTTACATTTGGAGTAAACACTCGACTTCTGGCGGCTTTTTCAACTGTCGAACCAGCAAACAATGGATTATCCGCCTCCAGTTTAAGTGAAACCAATTCGCCATATTGGTTTACATGATTGGTTATTTTTACCTGACCAGAAAGCCGCTTTTCTAAAGCCAAATTGGGATAGGCGGTATCGGTATTAAATCCGGCTTCGGGCATAAGAACGCTATCTTTCAAATAACATTTTTGTTCCGGATTAACAAGCAATTGATCGGAATATTTCCCGTCGATTTGTTCTTTAACAATCGCAATATACTTAAATAAATCCGCCCGTATTTCGGGCTTGTCTTTTAAAAATTCCTTGTCCAATTCTGGGTTTTGAGTGATTTGTTCAAACCTTTTTATGTCTCTGTATAATTCATTAACGAAACCTTCTTGGTCAATGAAGCCTATTGCAACACTGTCAAATGATTGGACACTTTCGCTTAAACGCTTCCTAAGCGCAATTTCGACTTGGCTATAATCAATTTTTGTAGGTGCAATAGACGCAAGGCAGTCTTTAAATTCTTGATTCTGTGCCGCCAATTCGCGCTCAATTGCTTCAAAATTCTTGGTCGTAATCGGCAATTCAGAAATTTCACTTAAATAGGTGTCAAGAATAGCAACATATTTTTCTTTAAATTCATCGGTTTTCTTTAATTTGCCATAGTGATTGAAAATTTCCTTGACGGTTTCTAGATATTCATCGCGCGCATCATCGGTTTTAGGAAATTGCGCCCAATTGAAGTTTTCAAACGGTATCGCTTTGCATTCATTTAAAGTGAACGCCTTTTTCTTGCCAATAAGCAATATTGAAATCGGATTCGCATTGGCGATATTTGCTACTAATAATGTGGCGAAAAATATATTCAAAATAAAGAAGATTTTCATAGCGACTTTCCGTAAAACATTACCAATTCTAACGGCGCAAGTGGAAAAAATGCAAACATAAATTGCATTTTCAAATTTAATACGAAAAGAAAGAATGATATATTTATTCAATAATCAGTTTTATGATCTCATTGGTGAGCTTCACCTATGATATGTATTGCAATATAGCGTGGGTTTTCTGCGGTTTTGCAATTGACTCTTTGACCTAAAAACTATATTGCGACGCTCTCTTAATGCCTGACAGGTGGAAATACCTTGTTTGTGGGCGTTTTTGCGTGTTTCAATGATTTGGGTTTCCCCTAAATTCGAAAAATAAGAAGGATTACACCGATGTTTGCGGTGATTAAAACAGGTGGCAAGCAATATCGCGTAGCTGAAGGCGATAAATTGGTTGTCGAAAAAATTGAAGGTGAAGCTGGTTCGAATATTGTTTTCGAAGAGGTTTTGCTTGTTGGTTCGGACAAAGGCGTTCAAGTTGGTGCGCCTGTGGTCACGGGTGCGAAAGTTTCTGCTGAATTGGTTGAAACTTCAAAAGGCGAAAAAGTTATGGTTATGAAAAAGACCCGCCGCAACACCTATCGCCGCCGCAAAGGTCATCGCCAATTGGGCACTTTGGTAAAAATTACCGGCGTATCAGCATAAGGATTTGAATTATGGCACATAAAAAAGCTGGTGGTAGTTCGCGTAACGGTCGCGATTCAGAATCAAAACGCTTAGGCGTGAAAAAATATGGCAACCAAGATGTTGTCGCGGGCAATATTATTGTTCGTCAGCGCGGCACTAAATTCTATGCCGGTGAGAATGTTGGCATGGGCAAAGACCATACTTTATTCGCCACTGCAAATGGCAAAGTTGAGTTTCGCCGTAAAGCGCTTAATCGCTGCTTTGTTTCGGTGGTTCCGGCTCTCGCTGCTGAATAATATGGCTGCCGAATAGATTTTGAATTGGGGCGGCATTGTCGCCCCTTTTTTATTGATTGAAAATACTATGAAATTCTTAGATTTGGCAAAAATTACGGTTCGTTCGGGTGAGGGTGGTAATGGCTCTCGCTCTTTTCGGCGTGAGAAATTCATCGAATATGGCGGCCCTGATGGCGGTGACGGCGGTAAAGGCGGCGATGTTGTGATTGTTGCCGCCGACGGCCTAAACACTTTGATTGATTATAGATATCAACAGCATTTTTTTGCAGGCCGTGGTGAAAATGGTTCGGGGCGTCAAAAACATGGTGCGTCCGCGCCAGATCTAATCTTAAAAGTTCCGGTCGGCACTGAGATTTTGGACGAAGACAAGGAAACTGTGATTGCCGATTTAAATAGGCTTGGTCAAGAAATAAGAATTGCCAAAGGCGGCAATGGCGGTTGGGGCAATGTCCATTTTAAAGGACCGGTCAATCAAGCGCCTGATTATGCAAACCCAGGTCTTCCCGGTGAAGAACGCATTATTTGGTTGCGCCTAAAACTTATTGCCGACGCCGGACTTATCGGTCTTCCCAATGCCGGCAAATCGACGTTTTTGAAGGCGGTTACAGGTGCAAATCCCAAAATCGCGTCTTATCCCTTTACAACACTTTACCCGAATTTAGGTGTCGCGAGCCTTGGCGCGGATGCGCGTTTTATTATTGCCGATATTCCGGGTCTTATCGAGGGCGCATCAGAAGGCGTGGGCCTAGGCACAAGGTTTTTGGGCCATGTTGAACGCTGTGCGGTTCTATTACACCTAATCGATGGCATGGAAGAAGATGTCGTTCATTCATATAAGGTCGTGCGCAAGGAATTAGAATCGTATTCCGAAATTTTGGCGCAAAAACCGGAGATTATTGCATTGAACAAAATTGATTCCTTGAGTGATGAGGAAGTGAAAGCAAAGAAAAAAGCGCTTGAAAAAGCAACTAAGGCGAAAATTCATACAATTTCCGGCGTTGCGCAAAAAAATGTGCATGAAGTTTTGGTTGAATTATATAAAGACGTCAAAATTCTGCGTGATGCGAATCAAGTGCCTGAAATAGAAGAAGAAATCGACGAAGGTTGGCAACCATAATGCTTGAAAGCGCGCAAAGAATTGTCATTAAATGCGGATCCGCCCTTTTGGTGGAAAATGGCAAAGTGCGTGATGAGTGGCTTGCGTCAATGGCCGCAGATATTGCTGGATTAAAAACCATAGGAAAAGAAATCCTGATTGTTACGTCGGGTGCGGTTGCATTGGGTCGCAAACGGCTTGGTTTAAATTCGGGAAAATTGAAACTTGAAGAAAAACAGGCAGCGGCCGCGGCAGGACAGATAGTTTTGATGCAGGCCTGGCAAAAGGCGTTTGAAACCCATGCAATTGTTTGCGCACAGACCCTTTTAACCGCTTATGACACTGAAAGGCGGCGCAATTGGCTTAATGCGCGCAACACTTTTGATGCTTTGTTCCAAATGGGTGCGATACCGATTGTCAATGAGAATGACACAATCGCGACCGAGGAAATACGATATGGCGATAACGACCGTTTGGCGGCGCGCGTCGCACAAATGATTGGTGCGGAAACTCTGGTTTTATTGTCGGATATTGACGGTCTTTACGATAAAAACCCGCGCGAATTTAAAGATGCAGCCCATATTGCAACGATCGAAACAATTGACGAAAATGTATTCGCCATGGCGGGTGGCGCAAATACAATTGCGGGCATGGGTTCGGGCGGGATGCGCACGAAAATTGATGCGGCCCTCATCGCGACTTCGGCAGGGGCAAGCGTTATTATAGCAGACGGTCGCAATCAAAATCCATTGCAATCAATTCAGAACGGCGCGCGCCATACTTTGTTCAAGGCTGCTATCGACCCGCATACGGCGCGCCTGTCTTGGCTATCCCATAATCTAAAGCCGCAGGGCGCATTTGTTATTGATGAAGGCGCAAGGAAAGCCCTTTTGGGTGGGGCGAGTCTATTACCGATTGGCGTTAAATCTTTAGAAGGTAGCTTTGAGCGCGGTGATGCGGTCGCTATAAAAAGCGCGAAAGGGGATATTATAGCGCGCGGAATCTGTGCCTATAATTCGGCGGATGCGGCAATGATAATCGGCAAGAAATCCGGCGAAATTGAGGAAATCCTCGGCTATTCCGGTCGCCCGGCTTTAGTTCACCGTGATGATATGGTGGTTGGATAATTAAGCCTTCGCAATCACAAAACCCAATTCGCCAATTGAATTATCATTAAACTCCGCGCAAATCAGGATTTCGCAATTGGCGACATAGTGTGAGACATCAATCGAATTGGCACCGAAATTGAAAATCGCATAAATCAGAGTGTCTTCAAAATCCCGCTTCATAATTAAGAGACTTTCATTGGCGTCAATCAATTCGATATCGCCCCATAAAAGTGCCGGATTTGATTTTCTAACCGCTAAAAGATTGCGCGTGAAATTTAGAATGGAATTTGGGTCACGAATTTGGGAAGCAATGGAATTATCGATATGTGATTGCGAAATTGGCAACCAAGGTTCAGTATTTGAAAAACCGCCAAATTCAGAATTATCCCATGCTATTGGTGTGCGTGCACCATCACGCCCCAATGTTTTTGGCCAGTTTTTAATCGCCTCAGGGTCAACTAATCTTTCGTAAGGGACATATGCCTGTTCGTGGCCCAATTCTTCGCCTTGATACAGAAATAAATTGCCGCGCAAAGACAAAAGCAAAGCATTGCAAAAACGTGCAGTCGCAATTGTATCGCGGCCTTTCGACCAACGGGTTACTGCGCGCGGCGCGTCATGGTTGGAAAATGCAAAACTTGGCCATTCATTATAGCCCTTGGTTTCCCATTCAAGAATTGCGTTTTCGACCAATTCCTTATTCAATTCGTCGGCATAAAGAAATTTGAAGCCATAGGCGGTGTTTAGGCGTTTATCACCTTCTGTAAATTCCTTCATTTCTTTTAATGCTAATTCGCCGCCAACCTCGGCAACGGTGAAGCGATTGGGATAGGAATTTATTAGCGCGCTTAATTTTTCCAAAAATGCCGGAATATCGGGATGCGACATATTATAAATATGATCTTGGTAATCAAACGGCCTGGTGCGCAATCCTGGGCGTGGATTTACCGGATTATCGCGCAACTCCTTGTCATGCATTGCGAAATTTAAGGCATCAAGGCGGAAACCATCGACCCCTTTATCAAGCCAAAATTTTGCGACTTGCAAAATTGCCTCTTGAACCTCGGGATTATGCATATTCAAATCCGGCTGCTCGGGAAGGAAATTATGGAAATAATATTGATTGCGTCGCGCATCCCATTCCCAACATGAACCATGGAACACCGATTGCCAATTATTTGGCGGTGCGCCATCGGGTTTTGGGTCGGCCCAAACATACCAATCAGATTTTGGATTGGTTTTATCTTGTCGCGATTGTTTAAACCATTCGTGCTCTTCGGATGTGTGGGAATAAACTTGGTCGATAATGACTTTAAGCCCCAATTCATGGGAACGTTTCATTAAAGCGTCAAAATCGTCCATTGTGCCGAACATTGGGTCAATACCGCAATAATCGGCAACGTCATAACCAAAATCTTTCATCGGCGAAGTGAAAAACGGCGAAATCCAAATTCCATCGACCCCAAGACCCGCAATATAATCCAAGCGGCTAATTATGCCCTTCAAATCGCCTATGCCGTCATTATTGGAATCTTGGAAACTGCGCGGATAAATTTGGTAAATACATGCGCCGCGCCACCACGGAAAATTATTCAGCGCTTTAGTAAATTCGTTTTTATCGGCGATTTTATTCATTATTATTTTTTCCCGAAACAAATGGAGAAGGAATAAGGCGCAATTTCAAATATGCCTATTCCGTTTTTGTCAGTTTTTGTCGGGCACTGGCCCGAAATTTGATTAAGACCTTTATTTTTTAGGCCAATTTGCACGTTTTCTTTGATACTTTGGCTCGAAGTATTGAATGCGATAATATATTCCCTATCGCCATAAATCCGCGACACGGCAAAAATCCCATTGGTCCTTGAAAACTTGCGAATAATCTGTTTTCCGCGTGAAAGGCCAAGATTGTCTTTGCGAATTTTTGCTAATTTGGCAAATTCCATAAATAGCGGATGACTTGTGTCAAAATTGCTTTGTGCCGTTGTGGCATCAGTGGCGATTAAATCATTATCATTATATTGCGGCGTTTTAGAGGGGAACATATCCTCGCGCGCGTCTTGATCATTTCCATCCGATAGAAACCCCTGCTCATCGCCAGAATAAATTACCGGCGCACCGCGCAAAAACATCATCATGGCATTGGCAAGTTTCAGTTTGGCGAGAATTTCCGCTTCGGAAATATTCGGGTTTTCGCGCCTCAACATCGTCGAAAAACGCCCCATATCATGATTAGATACGAAAGTTTGCAATTGAACGGCAGTATCAAAACCGTTTTTATAAACAAAGTCTTGGGCAAACAATGCATCAAGGATTTCATTGCCGGAATTTTTCGCCAATACTTCATAAATTGCGGATTGAAACGAAAAATCCAATAAGGATGGCATTTTATCGCGTTTTGTATAAACCGCCAAAGCACCGGGGTTCATGCCGCCAATATAGACTTCCGCGAATATGTGGAAATTCGGTTTTCCGGCTTTTGCTGCGCGTTTCTTGATAGCCGGAATAAATTTTTGCCAAAATTCAGGGGCGACGTGTTTCACAGTATCTATGCGAAAACCATCGATTTTGTATTTTTCGATCCATTGCGCATAAATATCGACAAACTTATCGGCTACTTCAGGGTTTGAAGTATCCAAATCATCGAGACCTGACGAATCATCTTGGGCCGGGAAATCGCCAAAAACCGCACTTTCGCCCCACCATTTCGAATTTCCGCGATTGGTGTAATATTTTACATCATTAAGCCAATCGGGCTTTTTGACATGTTCTTCACCTTTTGGGATTTTTGGCTCATAGCCCCATTTCGGATAATCAGCATAATCGCGATATTCGCAATCTTTCTTGTCTTTGCATTCATCAAAATAAATCACATCTGCGGTGTGATTAGTGATAATATCCATATAGACTTTCATGCCGCGTTTATGGGCAGCATTTACAAAATCACGGAAATCTTTTTCGCTTCCGAAATGCGGATCAATTGTGGTGAAGTCTGTTATCCAATAACCATGATATCCTGATGATTGGCTGGTCTTACTGGTTTGTACAGGCTTATTTTTGAAAACAGGTGCAAGCCAAATCGCGGTCGCGCCAAGTTTTTCAATATAGTCAAGCCGCGAAATCAGACCTTTTAGGTCGCCGCCATGATAATATCCCTTATTGGTTGGGTCAAATCCGGATTTTGACCTGTCGCCAACAATATTACCATTATCATTGCCTAAATCGCCATTTTCGAATCTATCGGGCAGAAGGAAATATGTGATTTCGTCTTGTGGTAATCTTTTGGAAAAATTGGAAGTTTCGCCAATTGCCGAGGAACCAATAAGCGAAAACGCAAAAACCGTATTAAGGCAATAACGCAATATTTTCTTATTCATTTATGCGAACCTAGCCCTTTTAAAAATATCGAAAAATCTTGCACCCCCCGCATAAATTGGGGAAGATACGGAGGGTGCAAAACTTAAACCCTGAGCAAAAAATCAAACAATGGAAAATTGTCAAACTCCCTGCGTCGCGAAATCGTCTTTTTATCTATTGATTTCACCATTACGAAAAAAAATGCAAAAGTCCACAAATTTTTTTGTATTGCCTGAAATTTGTGCAATCAATATTCGCAACAATTCAATGATTTCAACGATTTTCGAAAATTATTCATCGGTAATAGGCTTGCAAAAATTTGCAATTCGTATTGCAGGCGTGCTGAATCACGTGCAAATTGTTCAATTCAAAGAATTTTTTCAAAACCTTGCTTCAATGATTCATTTTGGTTTTCTTTGGCGAATAAGCGCTTCTTGAACTACGCTTGCGACCAATTTGCCCTCGCGATTGAAAATAAGGCCGCGATTAAGGCCACGTCCGCCGCCGGCCCAAGGACTGTCTTGGGTATATAAAAGCCAATCATCAAATTTGATATCCTGGTGAAACCAAACCGCGTGATCAAGGCTCGCGACCTGCATATCTGCGTCAAACCAATTTTTATCATGTGGCGCGAGGCAGGCACCAAGCAATGTATAATCAGTCGCATAGGCCAATAAAACGCGGTGAAGAACCTGATTTTCCGGCAATGGCGCAACCAGTTTAAACCAATAATTTTGCCTTAATTCATCGTCTTCACAGACTACTTGGCGAAAATCTATCGGGCGCGGAGTAAGAAGATGCGCGCGCATTGCTTCGGGATATTTATCGATATTTTTTGCAAGGAATTCTGCGCGGCTCATAAGATTTTCCGGTGCCGCAACTTTTGGCATATCGCTTTGATGTTCAAAGCCAGTTTCGGGAATTTGAAACGAACACGCCATATTCAAAATTGGCAAACCATTTTGTTTGGCAATGACGCGGCGCGATGTGAATGTGCCGCCATCGCGGTCACGCTTCACTTCATAAATTATGGGTTTTAAAGGGTCGCCGGGCCGCATAAAATATGCATGTAATGAATGAACATTCCGTTTGGAATCAATGGTTTTTGATGCCGCCATCAAAGCCTGTCCGATTACTTGCCCGCCAAAAACACGTCGCCATGGTTCGTGTGTCATAGGGCCACGAAATAAATCAGTGTCAATTTCCTCCAGATTCATTAAATCAATAAGGCGCGAAACAAGGGCAAGATTTTCCATAAGTTTTTATAGTTTCCAACTTGATGCCATGCAAGCAATAGAAAAGTTTAATATGTCAGTATCTGGCGTTTTGATTGTTGAATCTTTTTAGTTTGTTGTTTTCAATTATGAAATGCGATGGTTTGGGAAGGTCTTTATGGGCAAGTATGCCATAAAGACCTAGGAAAATTGTGATTGCTAAAAACTGTGCGTCAAGGGGACGCTATGCTTAAACCCCTTGACCCCCAGTTTTTAGCGAGTTGGTCGCAAAATGGCGCGTAACATGGATTTAACATCCTTTCGCGCGAAAATGGTAGTCAAGAGTGAAAAGCGAAGCGTCCCTTGACCATCATTTTCGTGCAGACATAATTGTCGAAGGTCTTTATGGCAAAAGTGCCCATAAAGACCTTCCCCAGACAAAGCACTTCGCTTCAACAATTAACGACATTCTATTGTAACTTGACATCGAAACCCTAATTTGTGCATTGCAATATTTTTGCGCGAGACCTAGTAAAAACCATGAAAGCGCTTTTAAGCACCAAAATCGGAAATGCTGATACACTTGAATTCCGTGAAATAGAATTGCCAGCACCAAGACATAATGAGGCCCTGGTGCGCATTTGCGCTGTCGGTGTGAATTTTCGCGATAGTTTGATTATAGAAGATAAATATCAATTTAAAGCCCAACGCCCCTTTGCCCCATGTGGTGAGATTGCGGGTATTATTGAACAAATTGCCGATAATCCTATGGGCTTTGAGATTGGTGATGCGGTGTTTGCCGATATTGGTTGGGGCGGTTTGGCGGAATTTGCCTGCGTGCCAATTGAAAAATTGCACAAAATCCCGCCAAATATGGGTTTTGAGACCGCCGCCGCCTCTATTATCACCTATGGCACAAGTCTTTATGCCCTAAAAAACCGCGCACAATTACAAAAGGGCGAAAAATTATTGGTTTTGGGTGCATCGGGCGGTGTCGGCATTTCCGCTTTGCAAATTGGCAAAGCAATGGGCGCAAAAGTCTATGGCGCGGTTTCAAGCGAAGAAAAGGCAAAAATCGCCCTCGAAAATGGTGCTGATGAAATCATTATTTATCCCCAAGGGCCATTCGACCACAATGGAAAAATCGAATTGAAAAACCAATTCAAGAAATTCGGTGGTTTTGACGTAATTTATGATGCGGTCGGCGGCGATTATTCAGAAGCCGCATTAAGAGCAATAAATTTCCACGGTCGCTTTTTGGTAATTGGTTTTCCATCGGGCATTCCGCACATTCCTTTAAACTTAACACTGGTAAAAGCCTGTTCAATAATCGGGGTTTTCTTTTCAGAATTTCAGGCACGACACCCTGATAAATTCAATGAGAATCTAAGTGAAATTGCCGAATTGATAAAATCTGAAAAACTGAAACCATTGATTAGCGCCAAATTTAATCTTGAATATGGTGCGCAGGCAATCAAAATGCTAAAAGACCGCAAAGCAATCGGCAAAATCTTGGTGGTAATGCCGTGAATTTCAAACGATTATCCCCAAATATGCAAGGCGTTGTATATACTTTAATATCAGCGGTTTGTTTTGTCGCTATGACCGTATTGGTGCGGTTTTTAGGGCGCGACACAAGTGTACCGAATATGATTTTTTGGCGTTCGATCGCGGGCTTAATAGCCACTTTGCCAATGATTATCGGGAAACCTTTGGAAATGTGGCAAATAAAACGCCCCTTTCGTTTTTTGATAAGGGTTTCAACTTCAACTGCCGCATTTTTCGCTTCCTTCTATGCTTTTGCAAACCTTCCGATTGCGCAGGCGCAAGCCATAAGTTTTTCACGCACCCTTTTCATAACGGTCTTAGCAGCTTTAATTTTACGAGAGGCGGTAAGGTGGCGCCGTTGGAGTGCGGTTTTAATCGGCTTTGTGGGCGTTCTGATAATGACACAGGCGGATGGCGCAATGATGAATTTCGCGAGTTTCAGCGCAATAATGGCAGCGCTTTTATATGCTTTATCAATCATATTGATAAAGGAATTGACTAAAGATCATAATCCGACGACTTTGGTGGTTTATGCCAATATTTTTACAACATTGGTTGGTCTGCCATTTTTGTTTTTTGGCGGTGTCGTGCCGTCAATACCACAAATGCTTATATTATTGCTTATGGGCTTTTGTGGCGTTGGCGCGCAAATATTTTATGTGCGCGCCTTGTCCGTGGGTGATGCAAGCCTGATGGGAATTATTGATTACGCACGCTTACCACTAAGCGTTTTGGCGGGCTTTTTGGTATTCAGCGAATTGCCAAATACCAAAACCCTTATTGGTGCCGCCGTAATAATAGGCTCAACCCTTTATATCACGCTGCGTGAAGCCAAAATCGGTGCGGTAAAGACCGAAACCAATCATTTGCAATAATTATTTCCCGCCTTTGGTCAAAGGCTTGACCACTTTTGATTTTGGAATTGCAAAAAGTTTGGCGTCAAGATTGCCGGATTTTTTCACATTTGACAAAGTGACCATGGTCAATTGTTTGCGTCCATCAATTACACGCCAACCAAGCAAAGTGTTTTTTGCATCAAATACCAAGGTCAATTCGCCTTGAGCCTCATTACGCGCATCGCGCATGGCGATTTCAGTATTGCTGCCATTGCGATTAACGGCGGTGACTTTAACCTCTTTGCCCAAATCGACATTTGATTTCAAAAGGAAATATAATGGGCTTTGACGCAATGGATATTTATCGACCGACAATAGTTTTGCGTCTGTTATCGCAATTGTCGAATCATTGGCGACCATCAAGGTGGTGACGGGCGCGCTATATTCAAAACGCATTCTTCCCGGCCTATCAAGCCAAAAACGACCGGAATATTTGCTTTTGTTCGGATTGGTTTGCACAAAATTGCCTTCGATTTTATCAAGGGCATTAATGGCTTTATTGGCATTTAAAATTGCCGTTTGCCTATCATTGCCTGCCAAAGATTGCGCCTGAACCAAATTACTGGTTACAAGACCAATTGCTGCCGCGCTAAAAACTGCGAAAGCCGCACCGATTAAAATTTGCTTTTTCATTTTGACCCTAATACTCCTGATGATCCGGCAGAAGGACTTGGCGTCTTCCTACATGATCTGGCGCAGATATCATGCCTTCACGTTCCATTCTGTCCACCAAATCCGCTGCGCGATTATAGCCTAATTTAAGCTGGCGCTGCAAAAATGATGTCGAGACTTTGCGCGTTCTTGCGACAATATCCACCGCTTTATCAAACAACTCATCGCCTGAACCAGATGAGAATGCACCATTCATATTGGTGTCATCATCCTCTTCATCAAGGTTTGCGGTGATATCTTCGAAATATTGCGGTCTGCCTTGGCGTTTTAATGCGTCAACAATATGGCGAACTTCATCATCAGAAACAAATGGCCCATGAAGGCGGCTTATGCGACCGCCATTGGCCATAAATAATAAATCCCCTTGCCCCAAAAGCTGTTCTGCGCCGCCTTCGCCCAAAATTGTGCGGCTATCGATTTTTGAAGTTACGGAATAAGAAATGCGTGTCGGGAAATTGGCCTTGATTGTGCCGGTAATCACGTCGACCGATGGTCTTTGGGTTGCCATAATTAAATGAATGCCCGCCGCCCGCGCCATTTGTGCCAATCTTTGCACTGCGCCTTCAATTTCTTTGCCGGCGACCAACATTAAATCCGCCATTTCGTCGATTACAACGACAATGAATGGCATTGGTTTAAGTTCGATTTGGCGGGTTTCCAAAATCGGCTCGCCGGTTTCACGATTCCAACCGGTTTTTTCAGTGATTTCGAGGGTTTCACCTTTTCTTTGAGCTTCTTTGGCACGCTCATTATAGCCCGCAATATTACGAACCCCGATGCGCGACATTAATTTATAGCGGTTTTCCATTTCCCGCACCGTCCATTTCAAAGCGGAAACCGCTTTTTTCGGGTCAGTAACTACGGGCGATAAAAGATGCGGAATATCGTCATAAATCGATAATTCCAACATTTTTGGGTCAATCATAATAAAGCGGCATTGATCAGGCGTTAGGCGATAGAGCAATGACAAAATCATGGCATTTATGCCAACCGATTTGCCCGAACCCGTTGTCCCCGCAATCAATAAATGCGGCATTTTTGCAAGATCGGTAATTGTCGGTTCGCCACCAATAGTTTCGCCCAAAGCAATCGGCAATTGCCATGACGGGCTTTCAAATTCGCGCGCACCGATTAAAGAGCGCAAATAGACAGATTCACGGCGCATATTCGGCAATTCGATACCAATGGCATTGCGGCCCTTAACCACTGCAACGCGGCACGAAATCGCCGACATTGAGCGTGCGATATCATCGGCAAGGCCAATAACGCGTGATGATTTTATCCCGGCTTCAGGCTCTAATTCATAAAGCGTTACGACGGGGCCGGGGCGGATATTGATAATTTCACCTTGGACTTTGAATTGGTTTAAAACGGTCATCAATAATTGCGCATTTAATCTTAGAGCCGATTCATCATGCTGCAAATTGCGCGCAGGTGGCTTTTTTAATAATTCGATGCGCGGCAATTCAAACCCGCTTTTTTCTTCCCATGGCAAAGTCGGTTGATATTCACTTACGTCAGTTTTCGCATTTGCTTTGGTCTTTTTTGGGACATCAATTGCGATATTTATTGGCTTTTGTGGTTTTGGCGGGACAGGTGTCGGAATTTCCGGCTGAATTTCCCTTTGGTGAACTTTTGGCCCGACTTTTATCGGCTGCTTTGGTTTTGTTAGGCCGTCGAGCCAAACTCTAAACCCTGCCCAATAATATCCCGCTTCATCCAATGCGCTTTCAATATCATTGAATCTTAGATTAAATACGAAATAAAGGCTGACGAAAAATCCGACAAAGGTGACAATCGCGAAAATCACTTTCGCCCATAGAGCATGGGCGAACATAAAGGTGGCAAAACCTATAAAAATATCGCCGACAACACCGCCAAACCCTGCCGAAAATGGCCATTTCGCGCTTTGCGGAAGGCTCGCTAAAAATCCGCACGCCAAAAGTGAAGCCAATATCCCAAGCCAGAATCTTCTTTTGCCATTCAATATGCGAAACGGGCCACGCGCCAATGAAAAAACGGCCGCACCAATCAAAAATAAACAAATAAAATAAGCGCCCAAACCAAATGATTGCAGCATAAAATCTGAAAAAGTCGCGCCGCTTTTACCGAAAATATTTGTCACTTTTGCCGAAGTTGCCACATTAAGACTTGGGTCATTTGAATTATGGGTAATATTGGCGATTAATAGGAAAAGCCCGAAAAAAGCCAAAAGCCCAAGGCCAATATCGCGCATTATTCTTTGTCGCCAATTAAGGCGATTGCCAAAGCCATGTGAATTTTCTTGCATTGTGGGTGCGCGCATTTTCTCACCAATTATGGATAATAGATTCTTAACAATCTTCTTTAAGCCACTCTAGGGTTTATATGGGGTTAAAATTGCGTGATTTTATTGGCAAAAGCCTGCGATAATTGTATTAGGAATTATGGCAAAAGCGAATTTTGAATCTTCGGAAATTTATGACGTAATTATTGCGGGCGGCGGGCTTGTTGGTCTGTCTTTGGCATTGGCACTTGAAAAAGGCGGAATGAAAATTGCGGTGATCGATAGGCTTTCGCCAACTGCTATGCTTGATGAGAAATATGATGGGCGTTCTTCGGCAATTGCCTTTGCGGCAATGCGAATGCTTGATGTCCTTGGGGTCAAAGATAATATCCAAGATTTAGGAACGATTGACGAAATCCTAGTATGTGACGGGCGGGTTAGTGATGGCGCAAAACACGGCGGCGCAATCGGCCTGACTTTGCATTTCGACAAAAACGAATTGGGCGATACCGATGAGCCGTTGGGCTATATGGTCGAAAATCGCCATACTAGATTAGCACTCGATAAAACCGCCAAAGACAAAACCAATATTGTGCGCATTGCGCCCGATAGTTTGGTCAATTTCGAAGAAAAAGGCGCGTTCATTGAGGTTGAAACCGAAAAAGGCCAGGTTTTGCGTTCACGTCTTTTGGTTGGTGCTGATGGTCGCGGTTCGATTGTGCGCAAAAAAGCTGGGATAAAGACCTATAAATTCGGCTATAATCAAACCGGAATTGTCACGACAGTATCGCTTGAAAAACCGCATAATAATCTGGCTTATGAATATTTTTTGCCATCCGGCCCGTATGCCATTCTGCCCTTGACCGAAAATCGCGCTTCAATTGTCTGGTCCGAACCGCCGGAAAAAGCCAAAGCAATTGCCGCACTTTCCAAAACCGATTTTGAAACTGAAATTCAAAAGCGCTTTGGTGATGTTTTGGGTAAGGTTGAAACGGTCGCGCCGGTTTTCACTTATCCTTTGACCTTGGAATTGGCTTCTGATTGGTTCAAAAAGCGCATCGTGCTTTGTGGCGATGCTGCGCATGGCATTCACCCCGTTGCGGGGCAGGGGTTTAATCTTGGCCTCAAAGACGTCGCAGCATTGGCGGAAGTCTTGATAGAGGCGTATCATTTGGGTCTTGATATTGGTGATGAAATAACCCTTGAAAGATATGCCCAGTGGCGGCGTACCGATACAATGATCGTGGCGATTGCATGTGATGCATTTGTGCGGCTTTTTTCAAATGATTTTACGCCATTGCGAATTATTCGTAATTTGGGTTTGGGAATTGTCGATAAAATTGCGCCGGCGCGAAAGTTTTTCACCCATCACGCAGGCGGCGCAATCGGCGATCTGCCAAAATTATTGCAAGGTATTCCGGTTGTCTGATTAAATGGGTTTCTTGTGTTAATGCGCGGAAATGCCCCATGAAAGGGTGCGTTTTGTCCCATGTTTAATGCCGTTACGTTATCTTGAAGTGCGGTGAAAATTGGGTATTACAGCTTAATGAGTAATGATGCACCTTGGCAATTCATGGCACAAAACCCCGCTTTTGTGAGCGAGATGATGCCGCAATCAAAGGCAATGGGCGCGCGTTTCACCGAAATTTCATTGGCTCGCGCGACCTGCATTTTGCCGTATCAAGAAAGCCTGCTTGGCGATGCTGAAAGTGGAATTATGTCCTCAGGTGCGGTTTTGACCCTGATCGACCAAACTTGTGGCACGGCATGCATGGCGGCGATGGATAAGCCCATCACGCTCGCGACCCTTGATTTGCGTGTCGATTATATGCGCAAGGCACGCAAGGGAAATGATATTCGCGCCGAGGCGCATTGTTACCGTGTTACCAATTCAATCGCCTTTGTCCGCGCCTTTGCCTATGATTCGCAATGCGATGAGGATATTATTTGCGCCGCTCAAGCCTGTTTTATGATTAATTCTGACATACCAATGGGAGGCAAATAATGTTGCGTATCGATGCATTATTGCAATCAAACCCATATTTGAACCATTTGGGTATTGAGTTTGAAATTATCGATGGGCGCGCCATTGCCCGATTGCCATTCAAACAGGATTTGGTCGGAAACCCAATGATTCCGGCGCTTCATGGCGGTGTGATTGCCGCGAGTATGGAATTGGTGGCAATCGGTCAATTAATGATTGAGGCGGGCTTAGAAAAACGCCCGAAAACCGTAAATGTCTCAATCGATTATTTGCGTTCCGGCAGACCGCAAATTCTTTTTGCCAAAGCAAATATTTTCAAATTGGGTCGCCGAGTCGCGAATGTTGAGGCGTTCGCGTTTCAAGACGATGAAAATAAACCAATTGCGAAATTACACGGGAATTTTTTACTCGCCTGATTATTCATCCTTAATAGGACATTTTTCTAATTGGTTTTCGAACATTGCCGCGCGATTAGCGACTTTGGCGGAAATTGAATGGGCGCTTTTACCGCCGCCTTTTCTATAACCGCCTTCACCTAATTTATAGGCGAGATATTGGTTTTTGACATTGCTCATAGGTATGCCAAGGCGTTTGGACATAGTTTTGAAATGCCAGCCGACAAAATGTGCAGAAGCGTCAAAATCGGCACGGGTTCTTGAACCCATTTTTGCCGATTTCAAAAACCAATTCCATGTCTGTGGGCTTGCTTGGGAAAAACCTTTATAAATACCATTTGAGGCATTGGCCTTAAATCGGCTTTCTTGATCAATAACCGACAATATAGCACCTTTGCCAATCCCCCATTTTTCGTGCGCATCTTGCAAAGATGTTTTCCAAGACGGATGATTGGCAAGCAAGGTGCAAACATTGTTTGTTTGCGCCAAAGCTGGCGTTGCGAATAGGCTTGCGACAATCAAAATTTTGAACAAATTGGGCATTTATCTTCCTTGGGCAATTTTAAAGTGCGGGAGCTTGCATTTAAACCGTCATATATCAGAATTCGCCCAAACAGGGAATCCCCCGCATTTGTAATGATTTTTATGGTTTCAAGCGCCATAATTGAACCGATAATTCCGCAAATTGCGCCGACGACGCCCAGAACATCACAGTTTTCCGCCATTTGTGGCTTTTGTGGAATGAGGCATTGATAACATGGGCCATTGCCGTCACGAAAATCAAATGCTGAAACCTGCCCGTCAAAACGGCCTAAAGCGCCTGAGACGAGGATTTTTCGCTTTTCGAATGCAATTCTATTCAAAAGAAAGCGGGTTTCAAAATTATCGCTACCGTCAATAATAATATCGCAATCATTCAATAAATCGGCATTATCGACAGTGAAACGCGCATCATGGGCAATGATTTCGATATTGGGGTCAAGCGCGTTTAGGGAAAGTTTCGCGCATTCGGCCTTTGGTTTGCCAATATCTTCGCTTCTATAAAGAACTTGCCGCTGTAGATTTGAAATATCGACAATATCATTGTCAATCAGCGTAATTCTACCAATTCCCGCTGCCGCCAAATATAATAAAACCGGTGCGCCAAGTCCGCCCGCGCCGACAATGCCAATATGTGAATTGGCAATCAGATTTTGCCCATGTCCACCAATCTCTTTTAATAGAATATGGCGCGCATGGCGTTTTATATCGGCTTTTTTATCCATGCATTGCTTTTATACGGTTTTAAAATTCCGTGAAGGGGGCAAGTGTGCAATCAGATTCGGTGTGAATTGTGCCTGTAATTTTGTTGCCGGAAATTGAATCATAATATACTGTGTCTTCGACGGACTTTCCGGTTTTTCGGTCTATTTTCCAAACCATTGTGGTGAAATTTTTAGACTGATTGTCGGGCATTATCATTTCGTCTTGATAAAGCACCAATTCATTCTCATTCGCCGATGTCAAATATTCAACATCGCCATATTCGAAAAATTCCAAAGTTTCTAAATCGAAAGAGATTCGGCGTTCAAACTCTTCCTCATAAGGCGCGATTTTATTGCCATCGGTTGGCAATCCGGTGACTATATCTTTTTTGACGACGCAAATATAATCAAAGAAATTGGCGTCTTGCGCCATCGAATTAGTTGCCAATAATGACGCACCAAAAGCAAAAATTGCGAATATTTTGTTCATAGTAAATCCTGATAAATGCAATCTATCATAATTTTCGGCGAATTTAAGGCAAAATCATTTTCTACCAAAAAGTTTCTCAATATCATTCAAAGAAAGTGAAATAAAAGTTGGACGCCCGTGGTTGCATTGTCCGGAGCGTGGTGTTTTTTCCATATCGCGCAAAAGCGCATTCATCTCATCAATCGATAATTTACGACCTTTGCGCACCGAACCATGGCACGCCATAGAGGAAAAAACATCGTCGATTTTGCTTTTCAATTTTGTCGCTTGGTCATAGCCCGCGATTTCATCAGCCAAATCTTGCAATAGGTTTTTGGCATTGGTTTTGCCCAAAATCGCAGGGGTTTCGCGCACCAAAATTGCGCCATTACCGAAACTTTCAATCACCAGCCCCAATTCTTCAAATTCTGTTGCGCGGCCTAAAAGATTTTCGCAATCATCATTATTCAATTCGACGATTTCGGGAACCAAAAGCATTTGGCGCGCCATGGTTTTGCTTTCAAGGCCCGCTTTCATTTTCTCCAAAACCAGTCTTTCATGGGCAGCGTGTTGGTCAATAATTGCTATTCCGTCCTTGGTTTGCGACACAATATAGCAATTATGAATCTGTGCGATTGCGGCACCCATTGGGTAATCTATTGTTTCGTCTTCTGCCTGTGCAAAATTGCGAATTTGGGGTGCTGCTTCAAACTCTTTGAAAACTTCGGCAAAACCGCCTTCAAAAAATTGTGGGCCTTGTACTCTTGGCGCGCCGGAATAATTTCCCTGATAGGGCATTGGATTGGAATGCAATGATTTCCCCAATGCGCCGATAGTTTGCGAACTTAGGCTTATTGACGATTGCGTGGCGATGGCGGCAATCGCATGTCGCAAAGCGCCGATTATTATGCCGCGCACCAGACTTGGGTCTTTAAACCTCACTTCGGTCTTTGCGGGGTGAACATTCACATCGACAAATTCGGAAGGAACTTCAAGAAAAAGCGCCAAAACCGGGTGACGATCCTTTGCCAAAACATCCATATATGCCGCGCGCGCTACTCCCTTCAACATCGGGTCTTTTACTGGGCGACCATTTACAAATAAAAACTGAAACCGCGAATCTGCACGTGACGCCGTTGGTATTGACGCCAAACCATAAAGCCGAATTTCCGCCCTTTCGGCATCAATCGGCACGCAATCAAGTGCCATATCATTACCAAGAATAGTTTTGACACGCGAAATTTGTGCGTTCAAACCCAAATCGCCATTGGCAATTGCGCGAAAATTCAATTTCGAATCAAAATACAGGCTGAAACTGACATCAGGACGCGATAGAGCAAGGCGTTTGATTGAATCTGAAATCGCCATTGCCTCGGCACGTTCCGATTTCATAAATTTTAAGCGCGCAGGTGTCGCAAAGAATAAATCACGCACTTCGATGCGCGTGCCAGATGTAAGATTGGACCATGCGGCCGGCTTAATGGGTTTTTGCTCTGAACCCTCAATA
This sequence comes from Hyphomonadaceae bacterium, assembly GCA_041917055.1. Taxonomy (GTDB): domain Bacteria; phylum Pseudomonadota; class Alphaproteobacteria; order Caulobacterales; family Aquidulcibacteraceae; genus Pseudaquidulcibacter. The sequence goes on along the minus strand of JAYRYJ010000002.1, from coordinate 194,703 downwards.
ATCAATTCATAGGCAATTTCTTGCTCAAGGGTTTTGGAAATTATCGACAGGCGAGCAACTGCGCCGATTGAAGGCAAAGCCTCGCCACGAAAGCCGAGGCTTGAGATATTGGTTAAATCTACTTGCCCTTCAATATCGGGCTTTAGTTTTGACGTTGCGTGGCGTAAAATCGCAATTTCTAATTCGTCTTTGGCAATCCCGCAGCCGTCATCTTCGATTAAGATTCGCGAAAGGCCACCATTTTCGCACCAAATATTGATATTGGTTGCGCCCGCGTCCAACGCATTTTCGACCAATTCCTTGACTGCAGACGCCGGTCTTTCAATCACTTCGCCGGCAGCGATTTGATTAATTGCGGTTTGCGAAAGGCATTGAATTTTCGCCATAGTCTAGGCCATACACTCTTTAATTAGCGGTTTGAGGCGGTATTTTGGCTAAGAAATAGGCCGAAAACAAGGATATTGTGATGTAAACATCACAAAACGTCTTTTTTCGAGGCTAGTTCGACGCCAAAATACCGCCTCATGCCGTTAATTAATGAGGTCTGACCCTGTTACAGGCCGGGAAGTTTAAACCCGCGCGGCTTATTCTGTTTAATTGTTACAGGCTTGCCACCTGTTGCATTATTAATGACCGATTGTTCGGCTTTAATAAGTTCAGCTTCAGCTTCTGCATCCAATGGGTTGGGTTGCGGGCCTTTTGGTTTGCCGAAATTCAAGATTTTATCGGCGAAACCATAATCCTTATGCGCAATGCCTGCTGCTTCTTCGTCCAAAATTTCGCGAATTTTGGAATTGGCATTATTTGCGCCCATTTTAGAGATAAGAAGTTTTTCACCGTCAGACGCGCTAACACCAACTGAAACACCAAAGACAGCGGTTTTCGCCTGCATATCAGGGCGCAATTCCAAGGGGCGTGCCTCACCAGGTTTTGGTGGGCGCAAATTAAATTCAGGTGGAATAACCAATGGCGCTTTTGTAACAACGCGGAATTCGTCAGGCGTAACTTTCGAATTGCCCAAAGCGCGTTTCACGCTTTCGCAACCGGAAACCGACAAAGCACAGACGCCTAAAGCGGCGATTGCGAAATTCCTGTAATTAATGCTTTTCAAAATATGCTCCTTGGACTGTTTCCTTTAACACAGCCTTATTCGGATTCAACCTTATTATTCGGTAAGGTTAGGGTCGTGACTCACTTATTAGCGGCCCGAGGCGGTATTTTGGCTAAGAAATAGTCCGAAAACAAGGATTTTGTGATGCGAGCATCACAAAACTCGTTTTTTCGAGGCTAGTTCGACGCCAAAATGCGGTCTCGGGTTGCTAATAAGTGAGTCATGGCCCTTTGATGTTTTCTTCAAAAAACAGCAAATCGATACCTAACAGAATTGCCCCAAGCACAACCGCACTATCGGCGACATTGAAAACCCACGGGAAATAAAGCCCTTCGAAATTCAAAAAGTCGGCAACTGCGCCAAGGCGAATTCTGTCAATCAGATTACCAATTGCGCCACCGATTACTAGGGATAAAGAAATCTGATTAAAACGGCTTTTTGATTGCCATAGCCAGCTGAAAAACATAATGCTTATTAGTGATGTAAGCCCCACCAAAACCCATCTCCCAAGATCAGAATCAGCGCGGAAAATTCCAAAACTTACGCCGCGATTCCAAACCATGGACAGGTCAAAAAATCGCGAAATCTCAATATGACCGACATTTATGAGGTTTAATTTATGTAAGACCCAAAATTTTGAAAATTGATCAAGGCCAATAACAATTGCAATCAAGGCAATTATTACAAAGCGGGGCAGGGGGTTTGAATTTGTGGTTTTCATGGATTGCATTTCTTTATTGGAAACCTAATTAAGTGTAAACCGTTTGCCAAAAGCGATTTCATTGGTTAATCCAATAAAAAACAGCGGGGGGCAAATGCGCGATAATAATGAAAATGATCCCTTATTGGTGACACCTGAAAAATTGCGTCTTGTGATTGGTGCGTCATCATTGGGCACGACATTTGAATGGTATGATTTTTTCATTTTCGGCCTTTTAACGCAGGTTTTTGCAGACCATTTCTTTGCAGGAATTAATCCCGCCGCCAGTTTTATTTTCGGTCTTTTGACCTTTTCGGTCGGTTTTGCATTTCGACCTCTGGGTGCTTTGGTATTTGGTTCAATCGGTGACAAGGTCGGGCGCAAAGGCGCGTTTTTGGTAACCATCACATTAATGGGGCTTTCGACCTTTTTGGTTGGTGTATTGCCTGATTATTCGCAAATCGGCATTTGGGCGCCAATTTTATTAATGGCTTTACGCATCGTACAGGGATTTGCATTGGGCGGTGAATATGGCGGGGCGGTAATTTATGTTGCCGAACATAGCCCCGATAATAAGCGCGGATACTATACTTCATTGGTGCAGGCCGCCGCCGTTGCGGGTTTTTTGAGTGCTTTGGTCGTGGTTTTTTTATGTCGCCAATATGTTGATCAGTTTTTTGGCAAAGGTTCATTCAATCAATGGGGTTGGCGCTTGCCGTTTTTGATTTCGGCGATTCTATTGGTAATCGCAGTCTATATTAGAATGCAGCTTGAAGAAAGCCCAAGTTTCAAACGCCTCAAAGCCGATGATGCACATTCAAAAGCTCCTTTGAAAGAGGTGTTTAGCAATCCCAATTTTCTGATGCTGACGCTATTGGCCCTTGTCGGTCTTATGATTGCCCAGGGCGTGACTTGGTACACATCACATTTCTACACTCAAGTGTTTTTGGAAAAGCAATTGGGTGTCAATCCGCAATCAATTTCTATGTGGTTAATGATTGCCGCATTGGGTTCGGCGGGGCTTTATGTTTTCTTTGGTTGGCTTTCCGATAAAGTTGGACGTAAGCCGATTATGTTATTCGGCATGTTATTGGCCTCTTTAAGTTTTTATCCGGGGTTTAAAGCCTTGGTCACTTTTGCAAATCCGGATTTAGCGATCGCTCAAAAAAATGCACCTGTAAGTGTTTTGGCAAATCCTAAAACCTGTTCGGTTCAATTTAATCCGATCGGCAAAACCCCTGATGGGCGCGATGCATTTTCAACCTCTTGCGATGTTGCGAAATCATTCCTTGCCAATAATGGGATTTCATATTCAAATGTCGCGATTGCCGAAAACTCCGCAATCATAAAAATCGGCGATGTTCAATTAACCGCACCGGATATAAGCCAGCTTGATATCAAGGCTCAAAAACAGGTTAAGACCGAATTTGCAGGCAGTGTGAAAGCGGCCTTAAAAGCGCATGGCTATAAGGATAAAGCCGATCCTGCGAAAATTAATCAAGTGGGGATTGTCGCAATTCTCTTAGTTTTTATCACCGCCGCGACTGCGCTTTATGGGCCATTGGCGGCAAGTTTGGTGGAACTTTTCCCAATGCGCATTCGCTATACTGCGCTTTCTGTGCCATATCATATTGGGACAGGGATTTTTGGCGGATTTGTGCCTTTTATCGGTTTCGCAGTTGTTGCAACCACCGGAAATATGTTTTCGGGCCTTTATTATCCGATTTTGGCGACCTTTATTTCCATCATAATTTGCATTCTCTTCTATCCCGAAACCAAAGACCGTGATATTCATGTATAAATATGGCATTTTGGCGTGATTATTGCTAAATAAACGCTGTAAGAGTTTTCAACGAGGATTGAATGGGTTTAATTGTCGGCATATCAGGCGTGATTATCGCGCTTTATGCGGTTTATAGCGGCATTGCGCTTTGGATGGCGCAACACGTCGGCGCGATTGAGCGTGGCGAAGAACCTATGCGCGATGAAGACGGTCTAACGATTTTTGACCATTTGCCTAAGGCTCATATTGAAATTATGCGCCATTATTATACCGGCGCGCGCGGTGTAATATCGCGAATTGCATTTTTGTGCCTTATTGCATCTGTGGTTGCGATTATTACCCAGAATGAAATTGCGGTTTATTTGTTTGGCATCGCACTTGGTATGGATTGCCTTTTATTCCTTACTTATGAAAAACGCCGCGAGTTTTTGACCGAAACCACAATTGCCGAAAGAATGTTCGACGGTTTTCAATATGCGCTTTTATTGTGCGCCTTCCTCATTTTGGTGTGGCGGCAATATAGTCTGAATTAGATAAACTCCCTGTGTTTTGGTGAATCTTCATGCCGATTTTTGCGATTTCGTTTAAAGCAGGTAAAAGTTCAAAACCAAATTCTGTAAGCGAATATTCGGTGCTTGGTGGTGTGGTATCCAGGATTTTGCGTTTGATAATTTGTTTGTCTTCCAAATCCTTTAGTCGCGCACTAAGCATTTTTGACGAAATCGGCGCAAGATAGTGTTTCAATTCATTAAATCTTCGCGCACCATGCGATAATTGCCAAATTAATTGCGGTGTCCATGCCCCTCCAAGAAATGACATGCACAAAGCCACCGGACAAAAATTGTCAGGATTTGGTTTTTGTGGATTTGAACGGCGCGGTAACAATGCGGTTACTTTCTATAAAAACGTATACTTGAAATGCGCGATAACATAAAGTTAGCAGGTTTACAAATGTAACCGACCGACCTATCATCATTGTGCAATTTAAGGAGACGATATGAAACTTTATTATACCCCAGGTGCTTGCTCAATGGCGGTTCACCTGACTTTAAATGAAATCAATGCCAATAGCGAGTTTGTTAAAGTCGATTTAAAAGCCAAAAAAACTGAAAATGGTGATGATTATTGGGCGATAAATCCAAAAGGCCAAGTTCCGGCTTTGGATGTTAATGGCACAGTTTTGACCGAAGTCGGCGCAATTTTACAATATCTTGCTGATAGCAATCCGCAATCAAAACTCGCACCCGCTGCACCATCAATTGATCGCGCAAAACTTAATTCGCTGCTTAATTGGACGGCTTCTGAGTTTCACAAAGTTTTTAGCCCGCTTTTCAATCCCGCCGCGAGCGATGAAATTAAAGCGAATGCAATAAATACAATCAATTTGCGCTTAAAATATCTTGAAGAACTTTTGTCTGACGGGCGCGAATTTATTGCAGGCGATGGTTTTACGATTGTCGATGCTTATGTCTTCACCGTGCTCGGCTGGACGAGATATGTGAATATCAGCCTTGAGAGTTTCCCCAATATTGGCGCTTATTTAGGCCGCGTTTCAAGCCGCCCAAGCGTTGGAAAAACCCTTAAAGAAGAAGGTTTGATTTAATTCCTTCAATATCAGATGCAACAATCCCGATGTGGGCAAGATAGTTTTCAAGGGTCTCAAATTCCGAATTGATTTCATCAAAGGCGGCATTGATATAGTCCTTGTGAACCTGCCCCATCGGGCGCATTGTTTCGGGTGGAATTAATCGCCCCGTTAATTCACTTGAATAATTGGCATATTTGATGATGATTTCTTCATGCCCCGGCACGAAATTTGTGTGTAAATAATCTTCGATTATTGAATTTTCGTCAGCTTTAAGAATTTTCAAAATTATTGCACATAAAACACCGGTTCTGTCTTTGCCTGCCGTGCAATGAACAATTATTGGCGTGTTTGATTGCGCCAATTCTTTTAAGGCTTGGGCGAAAATGATTTTATGATCATGTTCAAACGGAATTTTGCGTGTGGTTTTGACCATATAATCGAAAACTTCAGCCTGGCTTCGCTCTTTTTCTTTTAAAAACTCCAAATGCGAGGGCAGGGATTTAGCATCAATGCGCAAATGATCATTTTCAATGCGATGGATTTTTAGATCACCAAAATTTGCAGGCTGTTTTGAACGCTCATTGGATTTTCTTAGATCAATAAGTGTTTTGATATTCAGTTCTTTAATTTGATTTTGCCCGTTTTCAGTTAGTCCCGAAAACTGCCCCGAACGAAAAAGCACCCCATTTTTAACGCGTGCGCCGCTTTTGGTTTCATAACCGCCGAAATCGCGGAAATTATGGACACCTTCAATGGCAATAAATTCGGGCATTATCTAAACGGTGGCTCATCAAACGAACGCAATTTGCGCGAATGGACATTATGGCCATTGGCACGCATTTTCTCTAAAGTGACAATACCGATTTTTAAATGTTCGCCAATTGCGCGTTCATAAAAAACATTAGCCGCACCCGGTAATTTGATTTCGCCATGCACCGGTTTATCGGAAATGCACAATAAAGTGCCATAAGGTACGCGGTGGCGAAACCCTTGGGCCGCAACCATGCATGATTCCATATCAACGCCGATTGCGCGCGACATATTAATCAATTGCCGTTCTTGGGACCAATAAAGTTCCCAATTTCTATCGGCAAAACTAACCACCGTGCCGGTTCTTAGGCGGCGTTTTAGATTTTCTTTGGTTTCCTTGGTGACTTCAGATGCCGCGTCAAAAATTGAAATTTGCACTTCGGCAATTGGTGGAATGGGAACAGAGACCGGCAATATATCGTCCAAAACATTGTCTTTACGCAAATAAGCGTGCGCCAAAACATAATCGCCGATTTTTTGTGATGAGCGTAAACCGCCACAATGCCCAACCATTAACCAACAATGCGGCCTTAAAACCGCTAAATGATCCGTAATATTCTTTGTATTTGATGGGCCAACACCAATATTGACCAAAGTAATACCTTCGCCTTCACGACTTAAAAGGTGATAGGCGGGCATTTGAAATTTGCGCCAATTGCCAGACGAAACCTGTTCAACCGCATTGTCGCAATTATTTTCATCAATAATAACGCCGCCCGAACATATGAGTTTGTAATAGGGCGTCGATTTGTCTTTAATGACGCTTGCGCCCCATTTTACAAATTCATCGACATAGCGCGCATAATTTGTAAATAATATCCATGGCTGAAACTGCTGCCAATCGGTGCCGGAATAATGCAATAGGCGTTTAAGCGAATAATCAACGCGTAAACCGTCATAAAGCGCCAATGGACGTGATTGACCGTCACCAACATTCCATAAACCATCAACGATTTCGTCGCCAACGGTTGATAGGCTTGGGGTCGGGAAATGTCGCGCCAATTCATCGGGTGGCACATCACCAACACCCAATTCATTTTGCCCATCAATGGCATAGGCATATGGAATTTCTTGATCGCTTTGCGAAACTTCTATGGTTGCGCCATATTCGTTTAAAAGCGGCAATAATTGCTCTTTTAAATATGCGCCAAACTCACGCGGATGCGTGATTGTGGTTGCGTAAGAACCTTGGGCATTAAATTTGGCATAGGCGCGCGCCGATATTGGCGGCGCGCCTTCAGGGAAATAATGCAATGTGATTTTAGGATAGCGAAATTTCGCTCTTTGCTCGCTATTTGGGGGGATTCGGGATTTAACATATTCCCCCAAACAATTCCTTAGTTCGGAAATAGCATTTTGATATACTGTCTCAAGCTGCCCTATTGCAGCTTCTATTTTCTCTTCATTTGTCATACGCGCGGTTTTTGCGCGCTTTCAAACCCTTTGTCAATCACGGATTTGTGACAATTTTACCGCTCGGCGCCTAAGGCGATTAAGCAACCATTTGCGATGCCATTGATAGAACCGGTAAAATCACACTTGCAACAATTGCACTTGCAACAAGCATAGCCAAAGCGCGATCAAAAATATTAAATTGTTTAGTCATTTTATTTCTCCAAAATTGCTGCTGTATTGCAGCGATGGTGTATTACTAAACTAAGACACTACTGAAGTCAATAGGGTATGTGCATTTTTTTTGAGTGGGGTGATTTTTGACAGGGATTATCGCCATTAGGCCGCCCCCGTTTAGGCAGCGCAATCGCGTCTCCTTACCCGCGTGCGGGGAAGGTTTCGGCGAAGCCGATGGAAGGGGTGCGAGCGGAGCCTGCCTAAGGCATTGTTTTTACGTCGCAATCTCGCTTCGCTCGCTCCCCCTCTGTCTCTCTTGTGTGAAGTTACAATAGGTTGTTGTGTGCCGAAATGAAGTGCAATGGTTGGGGAAGGTCTTTATGAGCAGGTTTGCCATAAAGACCTTCCCAAGCCATAGTGCTATATTTCAACATTCACCGACAATCTATTGAGACTCCACATCTACGCGATCCACCCCCACGCTTCGCGGGTGAGGAGATGTCAAAAGGGATACTCCATCCCCCATCACTGCGACAAATTGGCTGATTGTGTTTTTTGGGGTTGCTATTTTGATTATTGCGAACTATTCGCAACTAGAATAAAGATGCGAATGCGTCGCAATAGCAAATTTGGTGAATGATGAAAAATAGAATTTCTTACAGTGTTGCGGCTTTGGTTTTAGCCATGTCTTCGAATAACAATGCAATTGCGCAAGAGATAAATAGTGAGACAATTATTGTAATCGGTGCGCGCGCCAATATGCTAAAAATCGCGGGTTCGGGCGATGTAATAAGCGCCAAGGAAATCGAACAATCGCGTGCAATCAGTGTGAATGAGGCATTACGCAAAGTTTCTGGCATTTTTGCGCGCGATGAAGAGGGGCTTGGCCTTCGCCCTAATATCGGTATTCGCGGCCTTAACCCGACGCGCTCAACTAAAGTGCTTTTGTTAGAAGATGGCCTGCCACTTGCCTATGCGCCTTATGGCGATAATGCCACCTATGCCCACCCGCCATTTCGCAGATTTTCAAAGATTGAAGTTTTAAAAGGCGCTAGTCAAATTCGTTTTGGCCCTAATTCAATCGGTGGTGTTGTAAATTATGTTACGCCAAGCGCATTTTATGAACCGGGGTTTAAGGCCGTAATCGCTGGCGGCAATCGTGATTATCAAGAGGTTTTTGTTTCGGGCGGTAAAGAAATTTTTGGTTTCGGAACTTTGTTTCAAGCTGATCATTTAGAATTTGACGGCAATCGTGAAAACCAACATTTGGAAACCAATGACGCCTTTTTGAAATTGGAACGCAAAATTTCGGATAGTCAAAATCTGGTTATCAAAGCATTTTATTCCAATGAGGATTCCCAAATTTCATATTCCGGCCTTACGCAGGAGGAATTTTTGGCAAATCCTTATGGCAACGCATTCATAAATGATAATTTTGCCATTGAACGCATTGGCGGGGCCGCAATTTGGAATTGGCGGTTTGCTGAAAGCCTAAATCTTAAAACTTCGGCGCAATATGTTTGGTTTGACCGCGATTGGTGGCGACAGTCTTCAAATTCTTCACAACGCCCAAATGATTCGTCTGACCCTGCTTGCGCTTCTATGGTCAATCTTTCTACTACTTGCGGCGCTGAGGGGCGATTGAGGGAATATCAAACCTGGCAATTTGAGCAAAGATTAGGTTTTGACAAGAGTTTTGCAGCTTTTGATTTACGTTCCGAAATTGGCCTAAGATATACAAATGAACGCCAAAGGCGATTGCAAATCAATTCCGATGATCCGTTTTCGAAAACCATAGGAACAGGAATTAATGGTGGCCTCAAAGAAAACAATTTCCGCTATGCCGAGGCTTTGGCACTTTTTGCCATGGCGGATTTGAAATTTGACCGCCTCACTTTTACCCCCGGCGTTAGATTTGAAGATATTGATTATAAGCGAATTAATGCTTTGAATCCTGCGGCAATTGTTACAGGCAAAAGTGATTTACAAAAATCAATCTATGGCCTTGGTGCTTTATATGAAATCACCCCGCGCTTTGTTGCCTATGGCGGCATTCACAATGGTTTTGCCCCGCCACGGGTTGAAGACATTATCAATAATGGCAATGGGCAAAGCGTGGAATTAGATGCCGAATTAAGCACCAATTATGAATTGGGCATTCGCGGACAATTGATAAACGGCCTAAATTTTGAATTGGGATATTTCAAAATCGATTTCGAAAATCAGATAATTCCTAATTCGGTGGCAGGTGGTGTTGTCGCAACTTTAACCTCAGCCGGTGAAACCAATCACGAGGGTTTTGAAGCCTCCGCCGATTTATCATTTGAAAAACTTGGCATTCTTAAAGGTCGCGATTTGACAATGAAAATCGCGCTGACCTGGCTTGAAAAGGCGGAATTTGTTGGCACACGGTTTTCGAATATTGCAGGCTTTAATAATGTTTCGGTCAGCGGAAATCGCCTCCCTTATGCGCCCGAATTAATGGTCAATTTTTCGGCGAATTATGAAATAACGCCGGATTTGAATTTGAATTTGGATTATTCCTATACTGATGACCAATATTCCGATGATTTAAATACAATTGATGTTTCGGCGAATGGTCAAAGGGGTCTGATACCAGCTTATGGAATTTGGAATGTCGCACTAAATTATGCGCCCGAAAATTCGAAATTCGGTGGGTTTATTGCGGTTAAGAACTTGAATGACGAACTATATATAACCGACCGCTCACGCGGGATTACTATTGGAATGCCAAGGAGTGTGCAAATCGGCGTTACCTATAAATATTGACACTGCACGGGGTAAAATGATTTAAGAACCACAATGGCCACACAAAACATTTTCCCCGTAATCGATGCGTTCAAAATAACCCGCTCGGATTGGTATGATTTTTATCGTTCGCGACCGAATAATGTGTGGTGGTTTATTGTTCCGATTTTTTGCCTTGGCATGATAAGTGCGCTTATTGAAGACGATATTTTGGCGCTTTTAATTCCGCATTTGGGGTCTAATTTTGCGAAGCAATTGATGTGGGTAATAACAATTGCTTTGGGCCTTTTGATTGCTTTCGCTATCCAATATCTAAAGCCTTTTGTTCAAAGCCATTTGTCAAAAAAGTCACAAACACCAATTAATGCAAAAGGCGAATTGGATGGTTTTGTTTATGAAGCAGAAACACAGCAAAAATACAGATGGGAAGATTTGCGGATTGACGAAACTGATAATCTCATAATTCTTTCACCCGATAAAAAAACCAATTTAATCGTCCCAAAACGCGCATTTTCTGGCCTTAGTGCTATTCGGAAATTCGCCTATCTTGGGCATGAATTAGGAAATGATGAGTTTTTGAGCGCCGCTCAGTCCGAAAAAGAATCTTTATTGGCTAAGCATTTCAAACCGCCAATTTTTGACATTGAATATAATTTGAACCCTGAAGATTACGCCCGTTTTGGACAGAAATTTGCGACCTTTAATTGGAAATGGGGCGCGTTTTCGGTTTTTTGTGCTTTTGTTTTTGGCTATGCCTCAAGTATCAAAAACTGGGAATTTAGTGTCTTGGCATTTTTCATGGGTCTTGGCGCAAGTGCCATTGCAATTATTGCACTTTCGATTGGCATGTTTTTGCGTGAGAATTATTTCCAAAACCTATTCGCGAAGGGAAAAATCGCGCCACTTAATATTATTGCGCGCGATGAAAACATAAACATATATCTCGGAAATTATTGCTTTGGGCAATATGAATATCAAGATTTTGCGATTGAGGTTTTTGACGATTATTTATTCATAGTCGATTTCAAAAATCAAAAATTTCTTGTTCCATCGCGCGCTTTTGATAAAATCGCCGAATTTGAAAAATTTCGCGATTTCCTGATAGAAAAGACCTCAAGTCAATAATAATGCCGCCGCCGCGTCTTTTACCGCTTTGGCGATTGGGTTTGGCAAATCATTGATTGGAAACCAGTCAAAACCCAAATGCTTGTTGGGTTCCATAATTTCGGGCACGCCTTCAAATTCGCTGCAAAGATAAATGGGCGCAATCCAATGGAATGTTTTTTCGTCATTCCAAAAATCCATAATGGTCAATAGAAATGGGTCTTTGATAATAATTCCCAATTCCTCTTGGGTTTCGCGAATTATCGCGGTTTCACAGGTTTCGAATAAATCGACTTTGCCACCGGGAAGCGCCCAAAAACCTGCCTCCGGCTCTTTCGCACGCTTAATCAAAAGGATTTTGCCATCAATGACAATGGCGGCACCGACACCTATTCTTGGTTCTAACTGATTCATTGCGATAGAATAGAGTTATAAGATTTTGTTGCCAATCCCACGAATTATTGTAGCTTTGGTTTGGGAGAGAAATAATGAAATCAAAAAGCCTTCTAATTTGCTGTCTAATACTTACGTCATGCACAAGTTTTGAAACCGCCAAACCCAAATCACTTCACATCCAAGACGCGCAAAATTTCGCTAAATTGCTTGAAAATGATAATATTCCTAGCGAAGAGGTCCTACAAAAAGAATATTTGGACAAAGGCGGTCTTGGGGTTGAAATTTTCACTCCCTATCGCATTGAAAATGCCAAAAATCTGCACGATAATTTGGTCGCAAATATTGCAAAATACCGCCATGCTGCACAGACCTGTTTGCCCGTCGTAATGGGTATGGAAAACAAAACTGACAAGATTTTACGCAAAATTGCCGATCTATTGGGTGAAAAAGAAAGCGCGTTGGCTTTTATTCTATTCGGCGCCAATAATTCGGGCGGAACAGCAAATGCAAAGGGCTTGGCACTTGGTCTAGAGATTGTTTGCGATGGAAAAACCAAGGAAAATGCTGCGCAGCAAATTGAGGCTTTGATCGCCCATGAAATGGTGCATGTCTATCAAAATCGCGGCTTTACCGACGACATTAAAGTCGATTTATTGTTTTCGGCAATCATGGAAGGCGGGGCAGATTTTATCGCTGATTTGGCATTAGGGCGCAAACAATCCATGGATTCTGAATTTGGCAAATATGGCATGGCGCATGAGGCTGAAATCTGGCGCGAATTTAAGGCCGATTATGATGCCGGAATTTATGACGGCAATGATTGGTTTTATTCAAAGGGCCGCAACGGAAGGCCAAATGATTTAGGCTATTTCATCGGGCGCCGAATTTGCGAGGCATATTATGAAAATGCCAAGGACAAACAAGCAGCGCTAAAAACCCTTATCGCCATTAAAGACCCCAAGAAAATTCTTGAAGAAAGTGGCTATGGCAAGTTTTAGTGTTTTGGTGGGTGCGTCATACGTTCCACCATTGCCACACCAATTGCCGATAATATAAAGACGCAATGAATTATGGTTTGCCACATAATTGCGTCTGTCGTTAAATGGGCATCGGCTTGTCCAATTCGCGACGCTTCTATAAAAGTGCGCAAAAGATGGATTGACGAAATCCCGATTATTGCCATTGCCAATTTAACTTTCAAAACACCGGCATTAACATGGTCAAGCCATTCGGGTTGGTCAGGGTGGCCCTCAAGATTAAGGCGCGAAACAAAGGTTTCATAACCCCCGACAATAACCATCACCAAAAGATTGGAAATCATAACCACATCAATCAGGCCAAGCACGACAAGCATTATTTCTTGTTCGCTAAAAGTGGTTGCATGCTGCAATAAGTGCCAAAGCTCTTTAAGGAACTTAAAAACATAAACACCCTGAGCCGCAATAAGGCCAACATAAAGAGGAAGCTGTAACCAACGACTTGAAAAGATTAGAAGTGGAATGGGTTGAAGTTTGGGGGTGGTGGGTTTTTCGGTCATGTGATTAAGATACAAATGATTCTTTGGGATTTAAAGGCCGGACAATGGTTTTTATCACCCAAAAGTCGCCCCCGATTCAATTCAATTTTACTCACTTTTCCACTTTAATTTTTAACCATTCAGGCGTAAGAGCGCATTGAAAATTGTTCTCAAGAGGACATTTTCACCCCTTGCTAGTTTGTCAAAATGACCAAAGGCAAAATGCGGTCGCTACCGTTTTTTAAGGGCACACCCTTAAAGGGGCGCATTTCTTAACCCACCTGTGACCTAGTTATGGCGCAGGTTAAATTATAAGAGGAAAAAATGTTACAAGATTATCGTAAACATACTGAAGAACGTGCAGCCCTTGGCATTCCGCCACTTCCATTGAGTGCGCAGCAAACCGCCGATTTAATCGAATTAATCAAAAACCCGCCCGCAGGCGAAGAAGAATTTCTGCTTGACCTTTTAACACATCGCGTGCCGCCCGGTGTTGATGATGCAGCCCATGTCAAAGCATCATTCCTTGCGTCTGTCGCTGATGGTGAAACTTCTTGCGGTCTTATTTCGCGCGTTAAAGCCACCGAATTACTTGGCACAATGGTCGGCGGCTATAATGTTAAGCCATTGATTGACCTTTTGGGTGACGCCGAATGCGGTGCAACCGCCGCCGAAGGGCTTAAAAAAACCCTCTTGATGTTTGACTTTTTCAATGACGTTGCCGAACTTGCAAAATCCGGCAATGCAAATGCCAAAGCTGTTATGCAATCTTGGGCCGATGGCGAATGGTTCACTTCGCGCCCGAAAGTTGCCGAAAAAATCACACTTACAGTTTTCAAAGTGACGGGCGAAACCAATACTGATGATTTGTCACCTGCGCCTGATGCATGGTCGCGCCCCGATATTCCATTGCATGGTTTGGCAATGTTGAAAAACACGCGCGATGGCATCTCACCCGAACAAGACGGCGTTCGTGGCCCGATTAAATTCATTGAAGAATTAAAAGCCAAAGGCAATCTTGTCGCATACGTCGGTGACGTTGTTGGCACGGGGTCAAGCCGCAAATCAGCAACCAATTCGGTTATTTGGTGGACTGGTGAAGATATTCCATACGTTCCAAATAAGCGCTTTGGCGGCGTATGTTTGGGTGGAAAAATCGCACCGATTTTCTTCAATACACAAGAAGATTCCGGCGCTTTGCCAATCGAAGTTGATGTTTCAAAAATGAATATGGGTGACGTTATCGAAATTTACCCATACGACGGCAAAGTCACCAAAGACGGCGCCGAAATCGCGCAATTTGAACTTAAATCTCAAGTTCTGCTCGATGAGGTTCAAGCAGGCGGTCGTATCAATCTTATCATTGGGCGTTCTTTAACCGCAAAAGCGCGCGAATTTTTAGGCCTTGCGGCTTCAACACTTTTCCGTCTTCCGGTTACACCGAACGATACGGGCAAAGGCTATACATTGGCGCAAAAAATGGTTGGTCGTGCATGCGGCCTTCCGGAAGGCACAGGTATGCGCCCCGGCACTTATTGCGAACCCCGCATGACGACTGTGGGTTCACAAGATACCACCGGCCCAATGACGCGCGATGAATTGAAAGACTTGGCGTGCCTTGGCTTCTCTGCTGATTTGGTAATGCAATCATTCTGTCATACTGCCGCCTATCCAAAGCCGGTTGACGTTAAAACCCATAAAACCCTTCCTGCCTTTATTTATAATCGCGGTGGGGTTGCGCTTCGCCCGGGTGATGGTGTTATTCACTCTTGGTTAAACCGAATGTTGCTTCCCGATACTGTCGGTACAGGTGGGGACAGCCACACACGCTTCCCAATAGGTATTTCATTCCCTGCGGGTTCGGGTCTTGTGGCTTTTGGTGCAGCAACTGGCGTTATGCCACTCGATATGCCTGAAAGCGTTTTGGTTCGTTATTCGGGCACATTGCAGCCGGGCATCACACTTCGTGATTTGGTTCACGCAATTCCATATTATGCCATTAAAGCGGGTCTTTTGACGGTTGCCAAAGCGGGCAAAATCAATGCTTTCTCTGGTCGTATTTTGGAAATCGAAGGTCTGCCTGACTTGAAAGTTGAACAGGCTTTTGAATTGACCGACGCTTCTGCCGAACGTTCTGCGGCGGGTTGCACCGTGAAACTTAATAAAGAGCCGATAATTGAATATATGAAATCAAATATCGTGCTTTTGAAAAACATGATTGCCGATGGTTATAAAGACGAAAAAACCATTGCGCGCCGCATCAAGAAAATGGAAGAATGGATTGCAAACCCTGTCCTTCTTGAAGCAGATGCAAATGCCGAATACGCCGCAATCATCGAAATCAATATGGATGAAATCAAAGAGCCAATTCTTTGCGCACCGAATGATCCTGATGATGCGCGTCTATTGTCCGAAGTTGCGGGCACAAAAATTGATGAAGTTTTCATCGGTTCGTGCATGACCAATATCGGCCATTTCCGCGCAGCGTCTTTATTGTTGAAAGACAAAAAAGACATTCCAACCCGCCTTTGGGTCGCGCCGCCAACTAAAATGGACGAAAGCGAACTTATCAAAGAAGGCCATTATTCAACATTCGGTTCAGCAGGTGCACGCACCGAAATGCCGGGCTGTTCACTTTGCATGGGTAACCAGGCCCAGGTTCATGAAGGCGCAACGGTTGTTTCCACTTCAACCCGCAACTTCCCGAACCGTTTGGGCAAAAACACAAATGTCTATTTGTCCTCTGCCGAACTTGCTGCAGTTGCGTCAAAAACCGGAAAACTTCCAACAGTTGAAGAATATTTGGCGGAAATGGGCGTAATAAATTCCAAAAATGCCGAAGTCTATCGCTATATGAACTTCGACCAAATTGAGGAATATGTAGAGGTCGCGAAAGAGGTTGCTTAATCCCAAAATCCTCCCCCGTTCACGGGGGAGGGGGACCGCGTGAAACGCGGTGGAGGGGGAAGCGGCAAAGAAAAATCGAAAAACGCGGTTTCTGATTTTTCTTTCACATAAATTTTGAAAAAGCCCAAGGCTTATGGCCTTGGGCTTTTTTACATTTGCGAATCAAGAGAATTGATAATCCAAAGGTGTAAAATGGCAGAAATAGATTTATTCTCTGATGACGTTGTTATTATTCTTGGTGCGGGTGCTTCAGTTCCGTTCGGTCTGCCAACTGGTTTAGAGTTAATCGAATTAGTGAGAGACGGGTTATTTGCCGAAGCTCAAAATTTGGAGAATCTCAAAAATGAAATCCATCCAAAGATTGAAGATTTGTTTTCTGCCAAAATAGAAAATGCGCCTATATACTGCGCATTTTTTAATATTTTTAATTCTGATATGCGTACAAGTAGCGGTAGCGATAAGAATATTCACTTCGATTTTGATGAAGCCATTAAGTTTCTCAGAGCAAAGGCACTTTGGCTAAATTCTCAGGTCTCGGATTCAATTGATGACTTAATCAGGTATAACAGAAGCAATGCGCGACTCCTAAAAATATGTATTGTTTACGTGTTATTAAAACGGACTCATATTAGTGAAAAAGGCCTATATTCCACAAAAGACTTTAGGAAGAGAAAAATAGCGCAGTTGACAAGAGAAGGCGATTTCCTGTTTGACTCATCGGGCAATAAAGTTGAATTGCGGAATTGGATTCACAATTTTATCAACGTTGTACGAAATAATTATATCAAGAACGGGAATTTACTAGATGAAGGTAATCAGGAATCAAAGTCCAAAAAGATTAAGATTATTACCTTCAATTATGACGGCATCCTAGAGGAAATTTTGTCACTGAATTGGAGCGCTGTTGACAGTAAGTTACCAAATTGGAAAAATATTTTTGAAATATTGCATCCCCACGGAAACATAAGTTTTGACTCAAAAATTGCAGCAAACGACTTACCTAGATATTTATCAAGAAACGCCAAAAAGATTTCAGTTATTCACGATGAAAAGGTCAACCAAACCACATTAGAAATAAGAAAAAGCGCGAAAGAAATTGTATCTGGTGCTAGAAATATCTATGCATTAGGCTTCGCATTTGCGCGAATGAATTGCGTTCTGTTAGGCTTAGATGAACATAAGAGTTATAGCAAACGAACTACAATTAGTTATATCAATTTTGATAAAAGTGCATCGTTAGCCCTTCGGGTCAATACCTATTGCCGAAATGATCGGCATACTGACGGTGGTTATGATTTCGGTATTACGGCTGTACAAATGGTAAACGAGCACGACAAATATCTCCAGATCACAGATGCTTTAATGGGCGGGTTTCTAGGCGAGATGCCTTCTTAGACGATTCTAATATTATGCTTGAATAAACCAGCTTTGCGCGGTATTACCAAGTAACACCGAAGGTAAATCTCATGAGTTTGGCAAAAAAAAACACATCCATTAAACTTGACCCTCAAATTGACGAGCGGCTATCGGCTTTAGCTTTGGCTCAAGACCGAAGCCCGCATTATTTGATGCAAAAAGCCATAAGCGAATATGTTGAGCGCGAAGAAAAAATCGAAAAATTCCGCCGCGAAACTATTGATGCCTATGAAGAATATGCCGCAACCGGTCATTATGTTACGCATGAAAGAGCCGATGAATGGCTCAAAAATCTTGAACAAGGAATAGTTACAGAGCCGCCGCAATGATTGAGATTAAATACTCACCAAGATCTCTTCGTGATATAAAGCGGCTACATGATTTCATATTTGACAAAAACCCGGTCGCGGCACAAAGTGCGATTTCGGCTATAAGGAAAGCGATAAATAAATTAAAAGATTTCCCGGAAATTGGAAAACCAATTGAAAATTTGCCTCCAAATTTTCGCGAATTAAACATTCCATTCGGTGCACGTGGCTATATTGCGCGTTATGCCGCTGATAATGAGACCATAATCATATTAGCAATAAGACATTATCTCGAAGTTTATTTTTAATTCTTAAACCCCATATGGCACCACAATCCCAATTTCGCCTTCACCAAAATCCTTGGTGTTTCGGGTTACCAATGTTGCGGCCAGAAATTGCGCACTGGCAAGGATTATTGCATCGGGTAATTTAAGGCGGCGCGCGGTGCGCAATGAAATTGCAATTTCGGCGATTTCTTCATTAATTTGAATGATTTCAAGCGTTTTAAGAAATGCGCGGGTTTGGTCTTTCAAACTTTCCGTGCATCCAATCAAAACCTCCATATAGCTTATGATACTTATTGCTGGTTTTGGTTCACGTTCAAAAAACTGGAGTGCATTTTCATTGCCGTTCAAATAATCAATGACGATATTGGTATCGAGTAATAGTTTTACCATTCGTCGCGCAATCTTTGTTGCAATTCCAAACCGTCAATTTGACTGCCGCCCCAAAGCCCAAAACCTTCTGACTTTGGTGCATTATTATTGGCATACTCACGCAAAGCACGCCGCATAATTTCGGCGCGCGACACTTTTTTCGATTTCGACAATGCGTCTAAATCATCAATCAAATCATTTGGAACATCAATCAAAGCCCGCATTTCACCACCTATATATGATATATATATCATATATCAGCTGGAGAATCAATTCCTAATCAAATAATCAAACGCCCCTAGTGCCGCGTTTGCGCCTGAGCCCATGGCGATTATTATTTGTTTATAGGCCGAATTGGTGCAATCGCCTGCTGCGTAAACGCCTGCGAGATTGGTTGCGCCGTGGCGGTCGGCTATTATTTCGCCAAAGCGGGTTTTTTCGACCAAATCGCCCAAAAATTCAGTATTTGGCACAAGGCCGATTTGCACAAACACGCCTTCTAATTCAACGTGTTGCTCCGAATTATCGGCGCGGTTGATGAAAGTTATGCCGTTAACTTTATCGGTTCCTGTAATTTCTTTGGTTGCGACGTTTTTGTGAACCGTCACATTTGGAAGCGAATACAAGCGATCTTGCAAAACCTGATCGGCCTTTAATTCGGGCAAAAATTCCAAGACTGTGACATGGGAAACCACACCCGCCAAATCAATTGCCGCCTCAATACCCGAATTGCCACCACCAATCACGGCAACGCGCTTTCCCTTAAACAAGGGGCCATCGCAATGTGGGCAATAGGCAACGCCTTTATTCTTAAACTCGGCCTCGCCCGGCACACCAAGATTGCGCCATCTCGCACCTGTCGCGACAATCATTGTTTTGGATTTTAATGTCGCGCCATTTTCCAATTCAAGCTCAAGCAATTCATTTTTGCGCAATGATTTGGCGGTTTGTAAATTCATAATATCGACGTCATATTCTTTGACGTGTTCTTCTAATTGTGCCGCGAGTTTTGGACCTTCGGTATATTTTGTTGCAATGAAGTTTTCGATACCCATTGTGTCCATGACCTGACCGCCAAAGCGTTCGGCGACCACGCCCGTTCTAATACCTTTTCGTGCGGCATAAATTGCGGCGGCTGCACCTGCGGGGCCACCGCCGATGATTAATACGTCAAAAGGCTCTTTGGCATTGATGATTTCGGCCTCACGCGCGGCGGCACCTGTGTCAATTTTCGCGATAATTTCCTCTAAGCTCATGCGACCATTGCCAAACATTTCGCCATTGTGGAAAACCGTCGGCACGCCCATTATTTGGCGTTCATCGATTTCACTTTGATATGCGCCGCCTTCAATCATTGTATGGCTGAAATTTGGATTTAGAACGGCAATTGTATTCAAAGCCTGCACCACATCCGGGCAATTATGGCAGGTAAGCGAAACATAGGTTTCAAATTCATGCGTTCCGCTTAGCGCTTTTATGTTTTCAATCGCGCTATCATCAATTTTCGGCTTGCGCCCCGAAACTTGCAATAATGCCAAAACCAAAGAAGTAAATTCGTGGCCCAACGGCACACCGGCAAAAGCGACTCGCGGCTCTTCATTTGGTTTGGAAATGGCAAAAGAGGGTGTGCGCTTTAATTTTGCGGCCTGAACCGAAATGCGCGGCGACATTGATGCAATCTCATTCACTAAATCGCGCATTTGCAATGACACTGCATCCTCAGCTTCCGACAAATGCAAAACCAAATCACCTTCCAAAAGACCAAGATATTGGTTCAATTGCGCTTTGATTTCATTATCCAAAGCCATTTTATTCTCCTAAAGTTTGGCGCGCTATCAATCCTTCCCCGTTCACGGGGAAGGGGGACCACGCACAGCGTGGTCGATGGGGTTCGTGTCTGCGGCTTTCATAGAGGCATGCTCGCTTTGCTCGCACCCCCTCCACCGCGTTTCACGCGGTCCCCCTCCCCCGTAAAACGGGGGAGGATTGAGTTTAACTTAGATTTTGCCGACTAGGTCAAGTGATGGCTTTAAGGTCTCTGCGCCTTCTTGCCATTTAGCGGGGCAGACTTCACCAGGGTGGTTGCGCACATATTGTGCGGCTTTGGTTTTGCGAAGTAGTTCCTTAGCATCGCGACCAACGCCACCGGCATTCACTTCAACGATTTGGATTTTTCCGTCTGGGTCAATTACGAATGTGCCGCGATCCGCAAGACCCGCTTCTTCAATCATAACATCGAAGTTACGTGTGATTACGCCGGTTGGGTCGCCAATCATTGGATATTTGATTTTTGCAATTGTTTCTGATGCATCGGCCCATGCTTTGTGGGTGAAGTGCGTGTCGGTCGAAACCGCATAAATCTCAACGCCCAATTTCTGGAATTCAGCATATTCATCAGCCAAATCGCCCAATTCTGTTGGGCAAACAAATGTGAAGTCAGCAGGATAGAAGAAAACAACCGACCAACCGCCTTTAAGATTGGCGTCAGACACTTCAAAAAAGCCTTTGCCTGCTTGGAAAGCGGTGGATTTGAATGGTTTTACTTCTGAATTGATTAGTGACATGATTATTTCCTTAAATTCTTTGTCGTTTTGACTTTGGCCTTTTGCACCGTCGCAATAATAAAGTCCAATCAATTGTTTTTGACATTTCAATAGATTTTATCTATATGTTAAAAATGCAATTGCCATCAATTCGTCAATTATCATTTCTGGTTGCCCTCGCCGATAAAGGTTCTTTCATTGCGGCGTCTGAGGCGGTGTTTGTAACCCAACCCTCATTGTCGGCCGGTATAAAAGAATTAGAGACGATTTTGGGTGCAAAATTGGTCGAACGCGCGCGAAAAGGCGTGAAATTCACGCCCGCAGGAAAAGAAGCCTTGATGCGCGCGCGCGCCATTCTTTCCGCCACGGTCGAATTAAAAGAACATGTTCGCGCCGCCGCCGAACCATTGACCGGCTCTTTCAGATTGGGAATAATTCCAACCATTGCGCCGTTTTTATCGCCGCAAGCTGTGCCAAAAATCAAACGCAAATTCCCGAAACTAAAACTATATTTGCGTGAGGAACAAACCGCACGTGTCATTGATGCATTGCGCGAACACGAATTGGACGCGGGGATTATTGCCCTTCCGTATGAAGCGGCAGGTATTGATTCACTGCCGCTGTTTGACGATGAGTTTCTATTCATCGCGCCGAAATTTCACCCGCTTGTCAATAAACCGATTTTGAAGCCGGACGACATTGATATTTCGAACCTTTTATTACTTGAAGACGGGCATTGTTTGCGCGATCATGCTTTGAAAGTCTGCCATTCGACCGGACTTGGCCCTGATGAAGTGCGCGCAACGTCTTTATTCACTTTGGTGCAAATGGTTGCGGGTGGAATGGGTGTTTCATTGATACCTAAATTGGCGATCGATGCGGGTCTTGGCCTCGATGGTGTTGCGGTTCGCCATTTTGAACCAAAAATAATCGGTCGCCAAATCGGTTTGGTCTGGCGTAAAGGATCAAGCAGGTTTGAAGAAGCGAAGGTCTTGGCGAAATTATTGTGTGGGCTTTAGGGCTAGATTTGAAGTCACAGTAGTTTGTAATGGATTGCGGCAATTGAGGCAAATAGTTGGGGAAGGTCTTTATGGGCAGGTTTGCCATAAAGACCTGTGGAGATTGTGTTTGCTCAAAACTGAGCGTCAAGAGCCGCTACGCTTAAACTCTTGACCCTCAGTTTTGAGCACAAAGGTCGAAAACTTTGGTTAACTTATTGAATCCATTTGAATTTGGGAGTAAAAATGATCGCGAAATTTGGGATAAGCACTCTGTGCGAAAATGATAGTCAAGGGTGAAAAGCGAAGCGTTCCTTTACTATCATTTTCGCTCAAACACAATTGTCGAAGGTCTTTTTGGCATAATTGCCCATAAAGACCTTCCTCAACCATTACTCTTCATCGCCGCAATTAACAAAAGATATTGTAACTTCTTATTCACCTCTTCTTACACATCAATAGCCCGTCACCAATGCCAACCAAACAGGCCTCGACCCTTTTATCTGTCTGGGCGAAGGCGTTTAATTCATTGATAATTAGTGAGATTTTATCATCTTGGGCGGGGTTCAAAACCCGACCTTCGCGCAACATATTGTCAAAAACCATTACCCCCGATTTCCGCAACAAACGCAGACCCAATTCGTAATAAAGCGGATATTTGGCTTTGTCGGCATCAATGAAAACAAAATCGACTTTGCCCTCATAACCACTATCAAGCAATTTTTCGGCGGATTGGTCGGCCTCACCCTGCATCGGTGTGATATATTTTTCGACCTGCGCCATTTGCCAATATTCTTGGGCAAGTTTCAAATATTCGTGCGAAATATCAAGCGCAAATAAACGCGCGCCAGGTCCCGCGTTTTTAGTTAATGCCAATGCGGTAACAAGTGCCGAATATCCGGTAAAAACCCCAATTTCGACGGCAATTCGTGCATCAAGCATTCGCACCAAAAAGCCCATGAATGAACCTTGTTCCGGGCTTATTTGATAATGACCGCGTGGATGATTTGCCGCATCTTCACGGCATTTTACCAATGCTTCATGCTCTTTCGGGTTGTGATTGATTAGATATTGAACCAGATCGTCAGTCAGATTAATGCTTTTGCGTGTCATGGGCGTCCTTGTAATCATTTTGCTTAAAAAACAAAAGCAAAAAACACAAGGCACTGGCGGTGAATGTCAAAACAATCGTGCCATAAGAATCAGAATCTATAAATAATGGCGGCAAGGGTTTAAGTTCGAGGCCGAACACCTGCCCCAAAACCAAAACTTCAAACCATGTCCAAGCCCCATGCGCGAAAATTGCACCCATAAGGCCGAAGCGTGCCGCGATTATTGCAAATAATGTCCCTAAAATCAGACTATTAATAATCAATATCGGGGCATTATACCCTTGCAAAATTTGGGTTAGGGCAAAACAAAGCGCTGCCGCCGCAATGCCCGCATATTTGCCCCAAAACCCACGCGCATATACATGGACAATTCCTTGTGAAATCAATTGCTCGCTCGCGCCATGCATTACCATGAATAATGAACCAACCATTATTTCAAATATGCCGAATTGCGCCATTTCATCGCGCATAATCAGACCGAATGCCGCAAGAATTAAAAAAGAAACGCCAACCAATCCGATAAGTAAAATCACACTATAACAGACGGAATCAATTGTCCCCAAGGGCATTCTATTGTCTTTAGGAAAATTCAAATAGCGCGACAGGCCAATAAAAAGCAAAAAGGTCAGAGCCAATTGAATTGGTTCTTTCAAAGGCAAGAAAGGCCAAAACGATTGAAGTTTTTCGGCCACCAAATTTGCAAGGCCATTGAAAGACAATACGCAGACAATCGCAATTGCCATTAAAATCAATAAGCGCGAAACACTGAAAATTGCGGTTTTATTAAACAAAAGGTTTTCCGTTCGAAATACTGATGCTATCTCTAAGGGGCTTAATTGGAAACTGATTTGCATAAAATGGCAAAAATCGAAAACATTGCGCTTTGCGCCAATAATCTGAATCGCCTTGGCAATTTGCGCACTCAAACAGCGCGAATTTACGGATATTTGAACAATGAGAATGCAAAATTCGCGCTTTTTTGCGAAGATTTGCCGGCTGCATTTGTGATAGACCAACGCACAACATCAAAATTCCTATCGCAAAATGAAGTTGCAGGTTTCAAAGCGATTTCAAACATTGCCTTTGCGGGAATTGACGACGATGATGTGCCATATTTTCTTATTTCCGCACCTTTGGCGTTTAAAGAAAAGCTCGAGGCTGATTTTGATTGTTTGTTCGCGCCATTGCGAACTAATTTAATGGCATTTGATGATTTCACGGCTTCGGTTTTGGGGTTGGGCGTCTCATTATTTAGTTGGCACAAAACGCATGGTTTTTGCTCTAAATGCGGTGCAAAATCAGATTTTGCGGAATTTGGGTTTAAGCGCCTTTGCAATTCGTGTAGTGCGGAACATTTTCCGCGCACTGACGCAGTTGCTATTATGTTGGTTATTCAAAATGACAAATGCCTTTTCGCGCGCTCAAAACTATTCCCCGAAGGACTATTATCTTTGCCCGCGGGCTTTATTGAACCCGGCGAATCGATTGAACAGGCCTGCAAGCGTGAGGTTTATGAGGAAACCGGAATTATAATTGAAAGCGCAGAGATTTTGGCCTCACAACCCTGGCCCAATTATTCGCAAATTATGGTGGGCCTAATTGCCACGGCAAAAAATAGCGAAATTATTCTTGATAAAAATGAAATGGTATCCGCTCATTGGCTATCAAAAAGCCAAACCCGTCAATTATTTACCAAAGAGGGTTTGCAAATTGACGGCGAAGTTTTTCATGGCCCAAGAAAAGTTGCGATAGCCTATTCATTGATTAAGCATTGGTTGAATGACCTTTAAGTTATGAATGTGAAGACCCTATCCAACATCAAGGTAGAAGCAATAAAATCAAAGTGGCTTTCAAATTGGGGCGTATTTGTTTGCCTGGTTTGAAGCGAGAAATGTTGTCATTTGATGTCAAATGATAGCATTTGATAGCATTATTGTTGTTTTATAAAGTGAATCATAGAACTGCGCCAATCCTTCCTATATTAACTCGCGGACTTCTATTTCCCCGCCTGCTTCCTAAACGGATGCGCGGGATAGACGCCCAAAACGGTCAAATCGGCACAGAAAAATGCCAATTCTTGCATCGCCAGTTGCACGCTTCTTTCTTCGGGGTGCCCCTCAATATCGGCGTAAAATTGGGTGGCATTGAAACTGCCGCCTAATTGATAGCTTTCGAGCTTGGTCATATTCACGCCATTTGTGGCAAACCCACCAAGGGTTTTATATAAAGCGGCGGGAATATTGCGAACACGAAAAACAAAAGTCGTGATATAATCTTGGTTCTTTTCAAAATGCGCATCTTCGGGTTCGTTGGAAAGAATAACGAAACGGGTCGCATTATTGTGCGTGTCTTCGACATTCTCACGCAAAATCGGCAAATCATAATATTGTGCCGCAAGGCGGGTTCCCAATGCTGCATGGCTTTTGTCATTTAGTTCGGAAATTTCGCGCACTGCACCTGCTGTATCGGCGGTTTTTAAGGCTTTGACCCCCAAATCAGCAATAATTTTGCGGCATTGCCCCAATGCCATAGGGTGCGAGCGAATGGCTTTAATATCGGCGATGGTCGCGCCCCTAACACCCACCAATTGGTGCGAAATTGGGGAAAAATACTCACCGATAATGAAAAGATTAGATTGCGGTAATAGATGGTGAACATCCGAAACTCGCCCCGCCGATGTGTTTTCAATCGCAATCATGGCGCGCGCCGCTTTTTTGCTTGAAACCGCGGCAAAGGCGTCATCAAAAGTCTCGCACGGTAATGGTTCAAATTCCGGACATGCGATTTGCGCCGCCATATGGGAATTGGCACCGATTTCGCCTTGAAAAGCTATATATTTTTTCTCGCTCATGATTGCTTTCTATAAAATTCGCGCGCTAATTCAAGATGTTCTAAAGTATCAACACCTTTGGGGAAATCTTCAACAATGCCGCAATAAATGCTCATGCCAAGTTCTAAAGCGCGCAATTGTTCCAGTTTTTCGCGTGTTTCCAATGGGCTTGGTGCGGAATTTACAAATTTTTCCAATGCCGCGCGGCGATAAATATAAAGCCCGACATGACGATAAATCGGCCCTTCTCCTGATGGTGCATTAGCGCGTGTGAAATAAAGGCATTTTCCGGTTTGCGAATTTTGCCAGCTTACAATGGCTTTAACCAAATTCGGGTCATTTTTTTCGACCAAGTCTTCGGACGGTGAAACCAAAGTGACAATATCGGCATTTGGATTTTTGGCTAAAACCTCAAGCGCAATGTCAATAATTGAAGGGTCAAAAGTTGGCATGTCGCCTTGAAGATTAATTATTGTGTCGAATTTTTGATTTTTATCAAACTCGCAAATCGCCGCCCAAATTCTATCCGAACCCGATGGTAAATCGGGGTCAGTCAATATTGCATTTGCCCCAAAAAGGTGCGCGGTTTCCACAATTTCGGCGTCACCGGCCGCGACCAAAACGTCTTTGACATTTGATTTTGTGGCACGCTCAATAACGCGGGCTATCATTGGCTTGCCCTCAATGTCCAAAATCGGCTTATTGGGAAGGCGCGTCGCGGCAAGGCGGGCGGGAATCACAATTATCGGTTTCATAATTTCGTCAATCTATATTTTCATTTTCGCCAATAAACACAAATGCGACATTTTCAACCATCAAGAGGATTTTTGCAGATTTTGGCCTGTTTTTTGGCAGTTTTTGTGTAACTTAGGTCTAAGATTTAACATAAAATTGCCTATGCATTCTTGCTTATATACCAAAGGCGTGTCATAGGCCAAATATAGAAATTTCCTATGGGGGCGAAGTAAGATATGAAACCGTCATTGTGGTTCAATATGTTCGCAGGTGCAATTTTGGCGACCGGCGTTGGCATTATGGGTATTCGCATTTTTTCAGGTGGCTTGTATGCACAAGATGTTCATGCAGCGGGCTTTCCGGTCGATGCTGAGGCTGGCACGACAAGTGCTGCAAAAGGGCCTGAATTGCCGCCTGATTGGGGCACTTTGTTTGCCGATCCTGCTAAATTGGCAGAATTGACCGCAAAAGGCGAAAAAAACGCCAAAGTTTGCGCGGCTTGCCATGATTTTTCACCTGCTAATGCCGCAAAAACCGGCCCGGGTCTTAATGGCGTGATGGGTCGTGCGGCGGGTTCTACTGGTGGTTTTGCATACTCTGATGGCATGAAGGCACTTGGTAAAACTTGGGGTTATGATGAATTGAATACATTCCTAACTTCGCCAAAAGCCTATGTTGCTGGAACAAAAATGTCATTTGCGGGTTTTGGTAAGGCCGATGACCGTATTGCAATGATTGCATATTTAAAATCAATTTCGCCTGGTGCACCTGCTGTTCCTGCGCCGGATCCTGCACGTGACCCTGCCAAAGCTGCCGCTGCTGCTGCTGCGCCTGCTGAGGGTGCGGCACCTGCCGCTGATGCGGCTGCCGCTGCCGGTACTAATGCCGCCGCTGCCGCTCCTGCTGATGCTGCAAAAGCACCTGCGGAAGCCAAAGCGCCTGCTGCTGATGCCAAAGCTGCTGCACCTGTTGACGCGAAAGCTGCGCCTGCAAAAGTTGAAGAGAAAAAAGCGCACTAATTTAGTTCGCAAATCAAAAAAAATGGCCGCCTTTTGGGGCGGCCTTTTTTATGAGAAAAGCAAGGTTGATAGGCGCCTGCGCCCTGATTTGGTTATTTCAGATGCGGGGCCCAAAGCGTCAAAAATTTTCAATAATAAGTGGCGGGCTTTCTTTTCATTCCAATCCAAGTCTTTTTGCATGATTTTGAAAATCGCCTCAATCGCTTCGTCAAATTCGCCCTCTTTGATAAAGGCTTGGGCGAGTTCGTAATTTAGTGCCAAATCATCGCCGGATTTCCCAATTTCGGCTTTGATTTCAAGCGGTTCGCGCGCATCATTTGCGTCATTGGCAAGTGCCATCAAGGCACGCAATGTCACGACATCGGCATCTTTTTCCGCTTCGGGGATTTCATCCATAAGGGCTTGGGCCTTATCCAATTCGCCGCCTTTCATATAACAGCGTGCAAGACCCGCCAATGCTTTCACATTCTTGGCATCG
The DNA here is from genome assembly GCA_041917055.1 of Hyphomonadaceae bacterium. Taxonomy (GTDB): domain Bacteria; phylum Pseudomonadota; class Alphaproteobacteria; order Caulobacterales; family Aquidulcibacteraceae; genus Pseudaquidulcibacter. Next base: position 166,355 of record JAYRYJ010000002.1, on the reverse strand, counting down.
ACTTGCAGAATTGTGGCATAGGATTGCGCCGCACCGCCAATGTCACCCAAAGACAGGCTTTCTTGCGCGCTTTCAAGCATATCGCCGATTGCGCCATCTTCCGCGCTGCCGCTTATGTGTTTTTCGACAAAAGCCTTAACCTGACTTTCCGGCAACGCACCCATAAAACCATCGATTGGTTGACCATCTTTAAAGGCAAAAACGGCAGGGATTGATTGCACGCGTAATTGACCGGAAAAATGTGGGTTTTGATCGACATTGATTTTCACCAATTTAACTTTGCCATTAAAGCCTTTGACCACGCGTTCAATTGCGGGGCCCAAAGTTCGGCATGGGCCACACCATGGTGCCCAAAAATCAACGAGAACCAAGGCTTCTTTTGATGGCTCGATAACGTCTTGTACAAAACTGGCGTCTGTGCCGTCTTTGACTAAATCTGTCATTTCAAATCCTTATTTATTAGCAAGTGCTTATATAATTCGGCGCGCCCTAGGTTTCAAGGTCAAAGGCCTCAATATGCGGAATTTCGGAAGAAAAATCGGCAATCACAACTTCGCCGCCCCAGTGTTTCACAAATTTTGCAATGTCTTTGGTTTTTATTGTAGTTGTCGCATTATTTAGTAGCGGGTGGAAATTCACCAATTCATGTGCGAAAATATTTTTATCCAAAACCAATTTCAGATTCGGCGGCCTATTATTTATCAGTGAAAACAAAGTGACAGAACCAGGGCGAACGCCCAATCGCTCCCACAAAAACTCCTCATTACCAAAACTCAAACGCGCAGAGCCGAGGGTTTTGTGGGTTTGATTAAGTTTAATTTGCGTATCACCCAAGGCGCAAATAAGGAAAAAATCGTCATTCTTGTCTTTTAGAAAAAGATTTTTGGAATGACCGCCTTCGATATTCTTCTTAATATCCTCACCATCCTCAACCGTGAAAACCGGGCGATGGTCGTAAGTCTTGTGCCAAATTCCTAATTTGTTAAAAAGGGCGAATAATTCAGTGCGGCTTGATTTGTGTGGCTCTTGCATTTCGCTCTAAAACGGCAATTTTTGTCGAATTGCAATGAAAGATTCAGTGAAAATGCTTTTTGTGGCTTGCAAAATTTTGGTTTGTTTGCCATATCCGCCGCCTAACGTATTTAGCGCTTTTCGGGCGCAAGATGCGGGTGTAGCTCAGGGGTAGAGCGCCACCTTGCCAAGGTGGATGTCGTGAGTTCGAATCTCATCACCCGCTCCAATTTCTCAAAATTTGGTGCATTACTTTAAACTGTCGAACTCACGACTGGTTTTGTTTGCGCTACGGCTATCGCCTACGCTTGGCGAGTTCGAATCTCATCACCCGCTCCAATTTCTCAAAATTTGGTGCAATATCATAGCGGTCGAATGAGCGATACGCATTTGTGCGCCAATCCTTCCCTGCTTGCGGGGAAGGGGGACCGCGCATAGCGCGGTGGATGGGGTGCGTCAGCGCTAAACCCTTTTAATAACCGTAACAAAAACATCCGCGCGGCATCTAAAGCCTAAAGATTCATAAAGCCTAATCCCTTTTTCATTCCAGGCATAAACATGAAGAAAGGGAATTTGACCACGCGCCACGACGCGGCGGGTTACTAAATTCATCAAATATTTGCCCCAGCCACGATTTTGATATTCCCGATAGGTTGCCAAGGCGGATATTTCCGAAAATTCATCGATTTGCAACCGTTCACCCATCATTGCCACCAATTTACCATTGTCTTTAATGCCAATAAATTCAGATAATTCATTTGTGCGTTTGAAAAATGGCCCGGGTTTTTGTGTGATTGCCAAATCATAAATCTCTTTGGCGTCATTTTGTGTCAGGACTTCAGTTTTAATATCGTGTTCTATAATGATTTCACGGTCATAGATCATTTGCACGCAATGTGCGGTTTTTTCGACATAAAAGCCATTACCAGCCGCCATTATTTCCGGTTCGAGAAACCAAAATCCATCGAAACCGATTTCAAGTTTTGCCAAAGCCTCAAAATCAGGCGTGCCATCAAATGCCGCGAATGACGCAAATTCGGGTAAAAATGCGATTGCACTACCTTGTTTTTGCGCCAAATGGCCTTGCTTTGAATTAAGCGCCGAAAATGCCGGCCGATTAAGACGATTGGGCATTAATTAAAGACCGTTCTTTTTGTATCTCTGCCAATTACCGACATAATGCATGGCGGATGCCGTTAGGCCCTGTGCCATTTCGGGCGTCACTTCACGAATAATTTTCCCGGGTGCACCCATTACAAGGGAATTATCAGGAATTTCTTTGCCTTCGGGGATTAAGGCCTTCGCACCAATGATACAATTTTTGCCGATTTTTACGCGGTTCAAAATCACGGCGCCAATGCCGATAAGTGAATTATCGCCAATTTCACAACCGTGAAGCATTGCCATGTGCCCAACAGTGACATTCTTTCCAATATTCAAAGGAATGCCGATATCATTATGAAGTACCGAGCCATCTTGAATATTTGTATTTTCTCCAATTGTTATCGGCTCATTATCGCCGCGAATTGTGACATTATACCAAACACTGGCATTTTCGTGCATAATTACTTTACCGATAAGGGTTGCATTTGGCGCGACCCAATAATTGCCGGAAGCGGGAAATTGAGGTTCGAAATCGTCTAATTTATGAGCAGACAAGATATTGGCCTTTCTATTTTATGAAGTTTTTGCGTCATTAAGAATTGATTAACACATTTATCTGCAAAATCCATTTGGCAAAAGGAATGAGTCGATTTCCTTTTGTATTGTGCCAAGAATGGTACGAAAGGGGGTGTGATGGGAATTACACTTGAAAGAGCAAAATATGGCGGGAACTGATTTTTCCCGTTGCATGATTTTAACCAGCGCGCCGCGCTATATCCGCACAATTGTCAAAAATTTGCAAACAAAGCACGTGAATACTATATTTACGTATGATTTCCCTATGGAGGTTTATTAATGGCTAAACGACCAAATACCAGACGCTTCAAAGATAATGAAAACCAACATGGGGAGGATAATAATGTGCGCGCTTTATTCGGTTGGTCACCATTGGGAACTGATGAAGAGACCATTCGCGATCAAAGATTTTTGCGACATGTGAAACCGCGCTCTGAAGGGCAAGAGGTTTTGATGGCGGCGATTGATGCTGCACCCTTAGTTTTGGCGGTTGGTCCTGCCGGAACCGGTAAAACCTATCTTGCGGTTTCAAAAGCGGTTGAAGCATTGGAAAGTGGGCAGGTGTCCCGCATTATTCTTTCGCGCCCCGCAGTGGAAGCGGGTGAATCGCTTGGTTATTTGCCGGGTCATGTTGAAGATAAATTGGGACCGTATTTGCGCCCATTGCTAGACGCTTTATCTGATAGGCTTTCGCCGAAACGCCTAAAAATGCTTATGAGTGAGGGGATAATTGAAATTGCGCCGGTCGGCTTTATGCGTGGTCGCACTTTGAACAATGCCTTTGTAGTTATTGATGAAGCGCAAAACTGCACTTATGGGCAATTAAAAATGTTGCTTACAAGATTGGGTTGGAATTCAACCATGATTGTAACCGGTGACCCAAATCAAACCGATTTGCTGCCAGAAATGTCGGGGCTTTCACAGATTGTTGACAAATTAGAGGGGGTAGAAGATGTCGCCGTCGTGCATCTAAGCGACAAAGACATAGTCCGCCACCCACTTGTGGCAAAAATGATTAAACGGCTTTAATCACTCGGCAAATTCAATTTTATAGGCCTGTTCTGCGGCTTCGCATTCGGCTTTTGTGGCTATTGCTAAGATGTCGGCTGTGATTTGGTCGTAGTTTTCGCCTGCGACTTCGCCTAATTGTTGGGCGGTTTCAAAACCTTTATCGGCGATTAATTCCATGGCCGCTTCTTTGGTAATTTGGCGGTCTTTGATTAAGCGTTCGGCTGCTAAATCACGCCAAACATTGCCCATATCATCGAATTGTTTGACTGTGTGCTGGTCATCAACTTTTTCAATATTTCCCAATTCCATGACCGAAGTGACGGTTATTGCCGAACCAAAACAGCTTGCCATAACGCTCCACCATGGTTCGGAAGTATCTTCGCCCTCCAATCCGGTTGATTGGTAAATTTTGTCGCGCGGATCGGTTTGTGGCGCGGTGTCGGCAATCGCCGGTGAGAGAAATGCGCTACCAAATGCCAATGCGTAAATTATGGTCCTTTTCATGCTTTCCCCTGATTATTCGGTTAATTTGATATAGGCGTCGGCAAAGGCTCGACATGCGGAATAATTGCTTTCAATTTCTGCGCGCAGTTTTTCATTAGTATTAATCGGCGCATTGGTTTTTTCGGCGATTTGCTGGCGGTGATATTCAATTGCCTCACCTGCGCCATATTCTTCTAGATCAATTTTATCGTCCATCAAAGTAAGGGCTTGGTCATCGTCGATATTGCGGTCAAGTTTCAATTGTTCTTTGGCAAGATAAATAAAATCTTCTGCGGTTGAATAATAAATCTCGCCTAAATCCATATCCAATTCACCAATGAAGTCGGATGCGGCGCGCGTATAGCCTGCGCATTCGCAAAGTTTCTCCCAAATGACGGTTTTTTCTATTGTGCCGTCGGTGTATTTGAAATCGAGTTGACGGTCTTCAGCCATTGCCGAACTCCCAATTAGAGCTGAACCCAAAATAGCAATTATCAATGCTTTTTTCATATTGCCTCCGAATATGATGTTAAGATTTCAAAATGGCGAAAATTTGGCGACCGTAATTTATTTGAATAATTCAGGAAAAGCGCGCATATATTCGTTTGTGTAAGTTTCGCACTTCACAATCTCTTCATCAAAATGTGCGCTTAGCCTATCGTCTTTAAACGCAGTTTCCATTGATTTTTGTTCAAAGAGTTTGGCGGAAATATATTGCGCGCTCGCGATTGAAAACGCATCTTTTTCATCGATTTTACGATCAATCATGAGGCGCATAACGCCCCAATTACCAATAAGTGTGGCATTGGAAAGGTTGTTTTCGGCGTTTGGATGCTTGTTTATTTTTCGATAACCGCCAATCGCTTCAAGCGTTCCGCCACAATGAACAAGGGTTTTCCACCACGCTTGGGTCGTTTTTGCGCCCATAATTGTTGTAATTTCATGGGTTTTATCATCGGCAAAAGCCGTGCCAATAATTAATATTGACGCCAAACTTCCAAAAAAGAGTGATTTCGCAATTTTTATAGGTTTCATTCTATGCCGCCCTTAAAATTTTGACGACATTATCAATGTCTAAATTAACCTGCAATGAATATTTAGGAAGAATGTTTTATCCCAAATCAATTTCCAAAATCGCCATTTCAAACATATAGGAAGTTTCACCTTCGTCCTCGTCAATATAGACAAGGCCCAAAAATTCATCGCCTTTTAGAACCTCAACCGAATCTTCATTGGTTTTGCGGGTTTCGATTTTAATATCTTGTGAATTAAAAGTTTTGCGAAGATAGGCTTCGACTTTTTTCCAATCAGGATTGCTCATAATTATTCTCCTGAAAGCTCGTTAGAATTGTTTGCACCAATTGCAAACCGTTTATTCTTTATTGGGAACATCAGTGTGATTGATATCGTAAAGTGCTTTCTTGGTAATGCAATTATCAGTTTGAAAATCCATATATTGCGGTGCAATTTCCTTTTTCGTTGCTTCGACCAATAATTCAATCATCTCGGCTTGAGAGTTTAGGATTTGTTGGCGCACTTTGCTATCAATTGTTTTTGGCGAAGTAAGTTTGCGGTCGCTCATTATTTTCTTAAAAGCGAATTCTTCAAATTCTTTCGATTTTTTCGCGGAAAATTCGGACAAATTGGGATCGTCGGTTTTTTGCCAAGTCGCAATTGTTTTTAATTGTCCAGAACAAATTGCGAAAGTGCGCCACCATTCTTCTTTTACCTGTTTGCCGTCCAAATCTGAAACCACATGGGTTTCATCATTTGGAATGGCGGCCTTGACCTTTGTTTTGGCAAAAGCGTTTGAAGTGAAAAAAACAAGTGAAATTGCGATTATTGTAAGTCTTTTTTTCATATCAAACCTATTGAGCTAAATCGCCTGGGAATTGTTTCTTATAGTCTTGGAATAGGCCGTCGCACATCAAACGGACTGATTCAAAAGCCTCCAGCTTGCCTTGTTTTGACAATTCCTTTTTATTCTCGACAAGATAGCCTAGTTCAAAATTATTAAAGTCCATGCGGAATCTTAGTTTTGCATTATCGGCGATCATTTTCGCGGTTTCGGCGGCTTTTTTAGTGTCATAATTATGGTCGATAACCATCCTTTTTGCGGAATTAGCCTCAAATACTCTCGCACCCAAAGCGAATTGATCAATGAGTTGTGACAATTCCAATTTGGGCAATTCTTCGACCAGGACTTGAAATTTCCCCGCGCAATTTGCCAATTCTTCATACCACAAATAGTCAACGGTTTCGCCATCGGGTCCCGTGCCTTTAAAAGTTTTATTTTCTGCATGAGCCAAACAGGGCACCGAAACTAAAAAAGCAATTGCAGCTATTGTTTTTTTCATATCATTTCGACCTTAAATATCGACATCAATTATTGGCTTCTTACATTAACGCTAATAATCTCATTTACAAGCTAAACCGTTTTGATTTCGCCTTAATTCTGTTCTAAAAATTTTTTCCGCATTTCGCTAAATGAAAACTATCACTTTGGGTCAGTAATAAAAGAAAATGGCGAATTTGAGACAAACGAATGGGGCGATCGCTTTCTGCAACCGCCCCACAGGAGTTGATTTTGAAAAATTAATTGCCTTTTTGCGCGATATAAGTTGCAGAGTTTCCGATTGCAGTGGCAGAGCCAACCAACATTCCGGAAGTTGCACCAGAAATATAAGTATTCGCAGAAACGTTTGAATAATTATATTGCGCAGAATTTGCATTCACATGGACGCTGCTATTAGGGTTGCAGCCAGCGCAAGAATAGCCAGTGATGCTGTTTCCTGCTGCATAAGAGCTTGCCATACCAACGCCACCTTGTGAAGAACTGCCGACAAAGGTTGCATTTGCGCTGATTGGTGCGCCGCCCCAATTACCTTGAACAAGATTGATATCAACATCAGAACCGATGTTAGAAACCAATGCGCTATTGCCCATTGCGGATGCACCCGCAGTTGCCATGCCACCCCAATCGCCGTTCAAGACAATTGTGTTTGCATTAACGCCGCCCAAGTTTTCTTGGTAACCATTAAGGTTTACATAGCCCCATTCATTAGTGATAGTGGTGTTGTTTGCAACCGCAGAAGACGAACCGGTATTATTGGTTGCCGAATTGTTTTTGATAATGGTCTCAGCAGAAACATTGGCATAATTCTTTTGGTCAACAGTTGAATAGATTGTTGCATTCAAGCCCGCCATAGAATTGCTATTTGCGGCGGCAACTGATGCAGCAACCAAATCCTTATTGTTGCAGCAAGCATCAACATAAGCACCGGCTTTAACATTTGCGGCATTATATTGACCAACCCATTGATTAGTATGTGCATTTTTGATTGCAGAACCCCAATTGTTTGCAACTGCCTGAGCATTTGAAACAATCGAATCAGAGCCTTTAACCTTGACCATTGAAACCGCAGTAACTTCATTTCCTGCAACCGCAATTTGTTGAGCGCCAGCATTTGTATTTGCACAGCAGGCTTCATATTGACCCGCATTACCCTGAGCAACCGCAGTTGAAACCAATGCGCCACTTACTTTGTCGATTGCAATATTATTCATTGAAATAACATTTGCATCCAATTTTTGATTTGAAGAAATTGAAAGGTTTTCCTCGACGGCACGAACAGACAATGTGTTACCTGCTGCAAGACCAGAAAAAGCGCCGCCACCAGCTGCGGGTGAAACAACGACAAGATTTGCGAAAGTGTCACCGAATTGCAATTGATCATTGATGACTTTTTGGCCAGGGTTGCAAGTTGGTGTCTGATCACATGGTGGAGCAGGTGGTTTTGGCGGGCCAAGCATAGATGCAGAGGCAATAGCAGGCATAGCGATAAGTGCGAAAACTGATGCGATAATAAGGTTAGACTTTTTCATTTTTAACTCCTGTTTAGTTTTGGGAAATTCGTTCCCTTCACAACAGGATATGCGCGAATTGTGTGCCAACACGGGGGAAATGAATGGCAAAACATTCACCAGATGGGCGAATTGTTAGAAAAAATGTCAATAAAAGCAATAAAATAGATAGCTTAGCATCCGCAATTTCGAGTAGCGGGACTTCGCTATTTTGGGGAAAAATTTCATTTGCCAAACCGCTCAAAAAAAGAATTTGGCACAGATTATTTCGTTTAGAGACAGAAATCCGTCCCGAATTGGCACATGCCAGTCTGGGATTTTGAGAGACGCGCAAGCGTTTTGAATTGTATTGGCTATCACGAAAACCAATCCGTGCTAATGGCGGTGAAAGCCCTCAAAATTGCCAAATCGATGCGGAATTTTTGAAAATTGAGTTTATTTGATGCCATGCGATATTGAATTTATTAATTAAATCCGTGGGTTAATTCGATATTCACGATACTAAACAGCAAAATTGCTATCATTTGCCATCATTTGGGTCATAGATTTTTTGCTAACTTCCAAACATAATAGAGAGTATAAAGCTATCAAAAAAATGATGGATAAGGTAATTGTTGGGGCACCTTTTGATTCACACTTTAAGCTTCGTTGCTCAAATTTAGCGGCGACTTGTTATGTTTAAATGGAATTAGGATATCTAGCATCGAGGCAAAACGCTGGAAGTCGTATTGACATTTGTATATACAAATTTTATTATTTCCAATGTTCAAAAATATTTCAGGTTTTGATTGGGACATTGGAAACTTTGAAAAGTGCCAAAAGCATGGTCTTAATATTGATGATATTGATTTTATTTTTCGCAATAACCCAAAAATTGCGCCTGACTTGAAACACTCGCAAAAAGAAAAAAGATATATCGCGATAGGGAAAGTGCAAAACGGCAAATTTGCCTTTGTTGCTTTTACTATTCGAATTATCGAAAACGAAAAATTTATTCGCCCAATTAGCGCAAGATTTATGCACGAAAAAGAGGTCAAAAATTATGAAAACTATTCCGAACTTTAGAAGTGACAAAGAAGCCGAAGAATTTCTTGACCAAGATTTGTCTGAACTTGATTTTTCCCAATTTAAACCTGCAAGTTTTGAATTTAATTCCAAAGACACGCAAGTGAATATGCGTTTTCCTTCTGAATTGCTTGAAGCGGTAAAGATAAAAGCGGCAAAGCACAAAATGCCGTATCAGAAATTCATTAGAGAAGTTTTGGAACGCGCAGTTAGTAATTAAGAATTAGGTAGTGATGCGCATCTGTGGGTACGAAATTCTTCCTCTTTTTGATAGCGAAATTGTCAAAATATTGCTCGGAGCCTTAATTGGCTTTGTACCAGCAGTGTTGGTCGCGATGTATACACAATTTCGAACGGATAAGCGCGACAAAGCGAAGCGCGAGTTGGACGAAAAGAAGTCCAAACTAGCAGATGCAAAATATGTCTTTCTCCATTCAATACGGCTTATTAATACTATAATATCCACTTCTAAAGCCTATTTGTGTCAAGCAAATAAAATTGGAAAAATCGAAAAGCAGCCGATTTGGACAAAAATTCTTCCGATTGCGAATTTACCGCCCGCGAGCCCAAAATTTAATATTGATCGACTAGGATTCCTTTTGGAGACGGGTTGTGATTCAATTGTGAATGAATTGCTCGACTTGGAGAGTGTATCCGATTCAATTTTGAAACTAAGTCAGGAATATAATGATTTGCGAGAGCAATTATTGTTGGAAATTCATCGAAGCCCAGATTCCGAATCCCGCATAGTAGGAAATATGGCCTCCAATCTAATCACAAGTATGTTGCTTGAAAAGCATTTCCCAGAAATTACAAAATTAAATGACATAACAAATTCAATGCTGCAAATTATGAAAGACGGCTCGGCGCTTGCAATAAAAATTTCCCAAACTTTAGGTGAAACCCTAGAAAGTTCGGCGGGGAAGGAGAGCTTTTCCTACACGATTGACGAATGGGATTCTTCATTCTTAAATCCAAAAAATTGATTTCATGGCCTTGGAATTTAATCGTTGTCAAATCTTGGAACGAGCTTTTCTTATTTATGCCAAAATTTTGAGTTTTAACCATTCCCTCCAACGGTCAAACCAGTAAGTTTCAAAGTCGGTTGTCCAACGCCAACCGGGACTGATTGTCCTGCCTTGCCGCAGGTACCTACGCCGTCATCTAATTTGGAATCATTGCCCAGCATTGAAATTTGCATAAGGCTTTGTGGGCCATCACCTATTAAAGTCGCGCCTTTAATGGGGTTAATGATTTTTCCGTTTTCGACATAATAGGCTTCGGAAGTTTGGAAAACGAATTTGCCCGAGGTAATATCAACCTGTCCACCGCCCAATTGCGCGCAATAAATTCCTTTTTTCAAGGAGGCGATAATTTCTTGCGGGTCGTGATTGCCGCTTTCCATAAAAGTATTGGTCATGCGTGGCACGGGGGAATGTTGAAAACTTTCGCGCCGCCCGTTGCCGGTTGATTTGACGCCCATCAAGCGCGCATTCTGTCTATCTTGCATATAGCCGACCAAAATGCCGTCGTCGACCAAGACATTTCGTTGGGTCGGTGTGCCTTCATCATCAATATTCAATGAACCACGGCGATTTGGGATTGAACCATCATCAATAATAGTCACGCCCTTCGCCGCGACTTGTTGCCCGATTTTACCCGAAAACGCACTTGTGCCTTTGCGGTTGAAATCACCCTCCAAACCGTGGCCCACTGCTTCATGAAGCAAAACACCCGACCAGCCAGCGCCCAAAACCACGTCCATCTCCCCTGCTGGGGCGGGTTTTGCCTCTAGATTAACCAAAGCGATACGCAATGCTTCATCGGCAATCGAATGCAATTTTTCGGGTGAAAGCCATTCACCATATTCATGACGACCACCACCACCATAAGATCCTGTCTCTCTTTTATTGTCTTTCTCGGCGGTGACGGAAACATTGACCCGCATCAAGGGCCTAATGTCATTTATGATTTCACCGTCGGGTCGAATGATTGCGATTTGCTTGAAAGACGAGGCAAACGAAATCGAAACTTGAACAACACGCGGGTCTTTAGCGCGAATATAGGCGTCAATTTCGCCCAGGGTTTTGATTTTGGTTTCAAAAGATGGCGCATCAAGTGGGTTTATATCGTCATATAATTTTTGATTTGTTTTATTGGGGGCGGGGGCCAAAGTGCCGGAATAATTGCGTTTCGCCTGTGCCGCCGCACTTCCGGCGCGCAAAAATGCCGAATTAGAAATTTCATTGGAATGGGCATAACCACTGGCTTCACCCGCAACAATTCTAAGGCCAAAACCCTCAGACGAATCATAGCTCGCGCTTTTAAGGCGACCGTCATCATAGACGAACCCCTCATTTGCCGAGGATTCGGCGTAAATTTCGCCATCATCAGCGCCATCACAAAAGCCCGCCAAAGCATTTTGCGGTTTTTCATTAAGAAAACGAGATAGAAATTCCTGCGAAATATTATTGCTAATGATTGTCATTTTAATTTCAATACCTTAGAACTAAGAATAATTTGCGCGCCGAAGCAAATTTGCGGCATTTTTGGTGTCTTTTAGTGCAAGAAGCCACTTTTCCAAATCAAAATTAGCATATAAGGAAAGAATAAATGGGACAGAATGTCACACCATGACAGACTGTCACACGACTAAGGTATTACGGTTCGGTATCCAAAACAAAAAAACCGAATTCGTGAAAACTGCTGGATACCTTTAGGGGGAGAATATGAGAATTTCTAAGTCTTTATCGGCTTTGGGATTGGGGTTTGGTTTAAGTGCAATGTTTGCACTGCCGTCCATTGCCGAAGGTTTGGGTTTGAAAGAAGGCGTTACGCCGATTATGAAAGATATACATGTCTTTCATGATAAAATTTTAATGCCGATTATTGTAATAATTGCATTATTTGTATTGGCGCTTTTGGTTTATGTTATGGTACGCTTTAACGAAAAAGCGAATCCGACACCTGCAACCTTCACCCATCATTCGACCCTTGAAATTGTTTGGACCGGTGTTCCGGTTCTAATTCTTTTGGGTATCGCAGCATTTTCATTTCCATTGCTTTATAAAGAAGATGTTGTCCCCGCCAAATATGATTTAACAATCAAAGCGATTGGTAATCAATGGTTTTGGCAACATGAATATGTCGACCATGAAGGCATTTCTTTGACTTCGAATTATCTTTCAAAGGAAGATGCGGCGGCACAAAATAAGCCTTATTTATTGGGTACCGATACACCTGTTCTAATCCCGGTTAATAAAACCGTGCGTCTTCAAGTAACTGCTGCGGATGTTATCCACTCTTGGGCTATGCCGCAATTTGGCGTGAAAATTGACGCAATGCCGGGCAAGCTCAATGAAGCATGGTTCAAGGTTGAAAAAACCGGAACTTATTACGGTCAATGCTCCGAAATTTGCGGTAAATTCCATTATGCAATGCCGATCGAATTAAAAGTGGTCGAGCAGGCGGAATTTGATGCATTCATCGCATCGCAAAAAGCCGCTTCTTCAACATCAATCAAATTTGCCGCGAAATAGTGGGGGAAAATATGGCGCATACTTCTGTTGACGATTTTGACGTATCTGATCGCCCGTCAATTTTTAACCCATGGCGATGGCTAAATTCCACCAATCATAAAGACATTGGCACAATGTATCTAATATTCGCAATTGTCGCGGGTATTGTCGGCGGACTTATGTCGGGCCTTATGCGTTGGGAATTGATGGAACCCGGCATTCAGGTTTTTAACGGTGGAATGTGGGGCAATGAACATAATTACCTTGTGGTTACGTCCGCACATGGCCTAATTATGATCTTCTTTATGGTTATGCCTGCACTTATCGGCGGCTTTGGGAATTGGTTTGTGCCAATTCTTATTGGTGCGCCTGATATGGCATTCCCGCGCATGAATAATATTTCTTTTTGGCTTATGCCTGCGTCACTTGGTTTGGCGGTTCTTTCAACTTTTGTTGATGGTGGTCCGGGGCAAGGTTTCGGTGGTGGCTGGGTATTATATCCGCCGCTATCAACATCGGGGCATACCGGGCCTGCGTTTGATTTATTGATTCTGTCACTGCATGTCGCGGGTATATCTTCTATTTTGGGATCTATTAATTTTATCACCACAATTTTGAATATGCGCGCCCCGGGCATGACAATGTTCAAAATGCCACTTTTCCCATGGGCGGTTTTTGTTACTGTTTGGCTTTTGGTGCTTTCTTTGCCTGTATTGGCGGGTGCGCTTACCATGCTATTAACCGACCGCAACTTTGGAACGGGCTTCTTTGACCCGGCTCAAGGTGGCGATCCGGTCATGTTCCAACACTTATTCTGGTTCTTTGGTCACCCTGAAGTTTATATTCTTATCCTTCCTGGATTTGGTATTATTTCGCACATTGTTTCAACTTTCTCGAAAAAGCCGGTTTTTGGTTATACACCAATGGTTTTGGCGATGGTTGCAATTGGTTTCGTCGGCTTTATCGTTTGGGCGCACCATATGTATACCGTCGGTATGAATGTTAATCTTAAAGCCTATTTCGTCGGTGCAACAATGGTTATTGCCGTCCCTACTGGCATTAAGATTTTCTCATGGATTGCGACAATGTGGGGCGGTTCAATTCGTTTCACTGTTCCAATGATGTGGGCAATCGGCTTTATTTTCGTATTCACCATTGGTGGTGTTACGGGTGTTGTGCTTGCGAATGCGGGTGCCGACGTTGCATTGCATGACACTTATTATGTGGTCGCGCATTTCCATTACACCATGTCATTGGGTGCGGTATTCACGATTTTTGCGGGCTTCTATTATTGGTTCCCGAAAATGAGCGGCTATAAATACAATGCCTTCCTTGGCACCGTGCATTTTTGGCTGACTTTCATTGGTGTGAATTTGGTATTCTTCCCACAGCATTTCCTTGGTCTTCAAGGCATGCCGCGTCGTTATGCCGATTATCCGGTGCAGTTTGAATATTGGCACAAAATCTCGACCTATGGCTATATGGTTGCGGCTTTGGGTGTCGTTGTATTCCTCATCATGCTTGCCGAGGCTTTTGCGGTTCGCCGTAAAGCGGGTGCAAATCCATGGGGCGAATATGCGGATACTTTGGAATGGACATTGTCGTCACCGCCACCGTTCCACCAATTCTCTGAACCGCCGGTTTTGGTTGCTGGTGACCATCACCACGCACCAAAAGCACATCCTGCGGAATAATCCCCATGAGTGACACCACTTTTGAACAATCCTTGGAACTAGCAGGCGCGCCCAAAACTGCGCGCATAGCGGGGCCAAAAGATTATATCGCCCTGTTAAAACCACGGGTGATGTCATTGGTGGTGTTTACCGCATTGGTCGGTTACGTCTGTGCACCTGTCAAGAATAATCCTGTGATAATGGCGATTGCGATAATTGCCATTGCATTGGGGGCAGGGGCGTCGGGCGCACTTAATATGTGGTATGATGCCGATATTGACGGGCTTATGAAACGCACAAGGATGCGCCCAATCCCTGCGGGTTTGGTGGCGAAAGATGAGGCGCTTTTTATGGGTCTTGTCTGCTCCTTCGTATCGGTTGCTTTATTGGCATTATCAGGTGGCTTGGTTGCGGCGGGGCTTTTGGCTTTTACCATTTTCTTTTATGCTGTTGTCTATTCCATTTGGCTGAAACGCCATACACCTAATAATATTGTAATTGGCGGTTTGGCGGGTGCATTGCCGCCCTTCATTGGTTGGGTTGCTGCGGGTGGGGCATTGTCGCTTAATGCCTTTTTGCCATTATTGATAATTTTTCTTTGGACACCGCCACATTCTTGGGCCTTGGCGCTTTATAAAGCGTCGGATTATGCCAATGCCAATGTGCCAATGATGCCGGTTGTCAAAGGCGCCAAAGCGACACGGATTCAGATTTTTGTGTATTCATTGTTTCTTGTGCCGCTTGCTATTTTGCCTGCATTCACGGGTTTGGGCGGCATGATGTATTTGGGAACGTCAAGCGTTTTGGGCGCGATTTTCCTGATACTTGCTTATAAATTAATGCGTTCTAATGCCGGCGAAATTGATGGCTGTGCAGATGGGCGTTCGCTTTATGAAGACAAAGCCAAATTGAACCGTCCGGCGCGTGATTTGTTTGCATTTTCTTTGATCTATCTAACCGCACTTTTCATTGCTTTATTGCTTGAAAACGGCTTTTCGCAAATGGCAGGTGCGTGATGGATGTTAAAGCCCAAAGAAATAAAGCAATCATGTGGGCCATTCTCGCCCTTGTTGCGCTTATTTTTGTCGCAAGCCTCATTAAGATGCGGGGTGGCTGATGGATAAAAAGAAAATCGCCATTTTTGCAGGTCTTGCGCCGATTGCCATGTTTGGAATGGCATTTGCGGGTGTGCCTTTATATAAATTATTTTGCGAAAAAACCGGATATGGCGGCAAATTGACAGTCGCCAAAGGTGCGGCATCGTCAGTTAGCGACACTAAGGTCAATATTGCCTTCGATTCCAATGTCATGCCCGATCTAAAATGGAGTTTCAAACCATCGCAAAGAAATGCACAGGTGCGACTGGGCGAAAATGTCTTGGCCTTCTATAAAATTAAGAACAATACCAAAGAGCCAATCACCGGAATCGCCGAATATAATGTAACGCCGCACAAGGCCGCGATTTATTTCCAAAAACTTGAATGTTTTTGTTTCACCAATCAAACTTTACAGCCGGGCCAAGAAGTTGAACTTCCGGTTCTATTCTATGTAGATCCGCGCCTAAGCACTGATAAATACACACAAGATGTCAAAGACATCACGCTTTCATACACTTTCATGCGCGTCAAGGGTGAAACCAAGGCCGCAGATAATTCAAAGGTCAAACCAAAATCTTAACCAAACCGCCCAAAACGGGCACAATATAGGAATCGGGGGAAAATATGGCACATGCAGCAGTAAAGCATGACTATCATTTGGTTAATCCAAGCCCATGGCCACTTTTGACATCAGTCGCTTTATTCATTTTGGCGGTTGGTTTTGTGGTATTTGCCAAAGGTTTTGTAACTAATCCTGCGGACGTAATTTCACAATTCTATGCAAGTCCGGATGCCGCCAAAGCGGCAATGGCAGGCGGCGCTGATGGCGTTTTGGCGCATGTCAAAGCAAATGCGGATTTCCTTAAAAAGCCCGCCGATGAACAAGCGCAAATTCTTGCGAATTTTGGCACTGCCAATACTTGGTTTTGGTTATTGGGCAAGAAAACCGGCCTTGTGCTTTTATTGGGCTTTGCTTCAGTCGCATTGGTTGCAGCAAGTTGGTGGCGGGATGTTATCAAAGAAAGCCGCGCGGGTGACCATACGCCTGTCGTGCAAATTGGCCTTAGATATGGCATGATTCTCTTCATTCTTTCCGAAGTCATGTTCTTTGTCGCATGGTTCTGGATTTTCTTTGAAGGCGCAATTTGGAATGAAGTTCGCACACTTTCGACCGTTCCCGAAGTTGCCGAAGCCTGGGCTAATTGGCCACCAAAAGGTGTTGAAGCGGTCGATGCATGGCACTTGCCATTGTTAAACACGCTTATTCTTTTGCTTTCCGGCACAACAGTAACATGGGCGCACCACGCATTGGTTGAAGGCAATCGCAAATCGGCAACTACTGGTCTTTTCCTTACTATCCTTCTTGGTGCAACTTTTACCGCAATTCAGGCCTATGAATATAACCATATTCTTCACCATGAATATTTTGGTTTTGGTGGTGGCGCGGGTGGCCTTTATGGTTCGGCCTTCTTTATGGCAACCGGTTTCCATGGCGCGCACGTTTTGGTCGGAACAATCTTTTTGATTGTCTGCCTAATCCGCCTAATGAAGGGTCAATTCACGCCTGAGAAACATTTTGGTTTTGAGGCCGCTGCATGGTATTGGCACTTCGTTGACGTGGTATGGCTATTCCTATTCGCATTCATTTATGTGACATTCGGATAGGGGTCGCATAAATCAAAAAAAGGGGCTTGAGATTTTATCTTAAGCCCTTTTTTTAGTGCATTTTTGGACATAAGTCGCGTTACCTTTTTTTGTGCCGTCCCAACCTAAATAATCAATGGTCTGGGTTGAAATAAGGGTTTTGCGGTCTATTAGCCATTTATGGTTCACATATTGTTCAAAAGAAAAAGAATCATCTTTTTCTTTTTCGGCAATCAAAATTTGTTTCTTATCGATTTTCTTTACCGAATTAGGGCCAAAACAGCCCGCTTCAACTTTGTTCTTTCCGCCATTCTCATATGACGTAACGCAATAGTCCATTGTTGAACTATCAATGCGGTATTCCCAAATCAAATCACCTAACACATCAACCACTTTTTGGTTATTTGTGTCGTTACCCGTGATTAACGTCGATTTTGGTGAACATTTTAGATTAATTTTCTCGGCATTTGCTAATGACGGCAAGACTAAAGCGCAAGTAAGAATCAAGTATGTTTTCCGAAGCATTTATTCCTCCTGACCCTAATAATCCATCTAAAAATGTCGAAATTTTGGCAGCTTTAAAATGCCCCTTTTACATCGCGCGCGGAAACCAATGCGCGACCTTTGGCAATTAATTTCCCATCTTCGCCTTTGGCAATTGTTGCAAAATCAATGATTTTCTTATCTTCGCGAATACGGGTAATTTCGACACTTGCGATTATGGTTTCGCCGATTAAAGGTAAAGCGATAAATTCGGTGCTTTGTTTCAAATAATTGGTTCCAAGGCCGGGTAGATCTATACCCAATAATTTTGAAAACATGGCATTAATCAGAATTGGATTGACCGAGTTTTCAGGCGATTTTGCGCCACCCATTGAAACAAATTCCGAAATCTCACTTTCACCAAAAACCCGTGCCTGAGAAGTCTTTTGACCGACTTTGAACGGCTTTTCGGGTATATTTAGTGGCTCAATAATGATTTGCGATTTTGGGTTTTGAATTTTTGCGACATTTTCAAAGCCACGTTTCACTTTTGCATTGATTGTGCAGGTGACGGTCTGGCTTTGTTTTTCCTTTGAAATCAATTGAACATTAAGAATGCCATCATTTTCGCCCAAAACTTCGGCGCAAAAAAGCATTGGCACATTGGTGAATGTCGGGGCGGGAAACATAATCTCACTTGAAACAAGTGTGAAATTTCCGACTTCGCGCTCCAAAGCGCCACTAAGACAGGTCTTTAGGAATATACCATGGGCGACCGTTTTTCCAAATCCAGAATTTCGCGAAAATTCCTTATCGACATGAATTGGGTTAAAATCACCCGATAGACGCGCGAAATTATCATAATCCGCTTGGGTTAGAATTCTCTCAATTTCCATTTTCAAATTCTTTTTTCAAAATATGCTTTTGAATTTTTCCTGCGGCAGTGCGCGGATAATCTTCGACAAATTTAATATGTTTAGGAATCTTAAAACCGGCCAATCTGGTTTTGCAAAAAGCAATAATCTCGTCATTGCTCATTTGTTTTTGGGTTCGAATAAAGGCCGCACCAACTTCACCCCATTTTTCGTCATTCACGCCGACCACAGCGATTTCAATAATATTTTCATGGGATAAAAGCGCATTTTCAACTTCGGCAGGATAGACATTCTCGCCGCCCGAAATGAACATCTCTTTGCTACGACCTACGATATAGAAATATCCGTCCTCATCGATACGTGCCAGATCCCCGGATTTTAGCCATTTGATGCCGTTATTATCAGTATGAAATGCATCCTTGGTTGCGGTTTCATTATTCCAATATCCCGGCGTAATATTCGGCCCCGCAAAAACCAAATTTCCGGCGGTATTTGTCGGGCAATCTTCAAAATTTTCATCAACCACCCGCGCAATCGTCAATATTTGCGATTTCCCGACCGAGCCGATTTTTTGCGCAACATTATCACTATCCATCATAAAAACTGTGGGGCCGGTTTCGGTCATGCCCATGCCATTACAGACAATTGCGCCGCGCTTTAGGAAAATTTCGACCAAATAATCAGGCAATGGCGCGCCGCCGCAACCCCAATTGCGCATGTTTTTCAAATCGGTTTTTGCAAAATCCGTATGTTGCGCCAGTAATAAATAGACTTGCGGCACACCGAAAAAGCAATTGATTTCGCCTCTATCAATCAATTGCAAAACCTTTGTCGCATCAAAGCCATCAATTATCCATGACGGGCAGCCATTCATAAAGGCGGGAATTGTGTGAAGATTTATGCCGGCCGTATGAAACAGTGGCAGAAAGTTCAAAAACCTATCGCTATTTTGAATATTAATTGCCTGTCCAATATTGACTGCATTGGCGAGGGCCATGCGATAAGTTTGAATAACCGCTTTCGGCTTTCCGGTCGTTCCGGAAGTGAAAATCAAATACCAAGCTTCATCATCAGGCCAAAAATCGCGCGGTCTGAAATTCTGGTCATTTTCCAAAATTTCTGAATACTCAGTGTCAAACCCGATACATTTAGTTTCGCCCGCGATTTCAAGCGCAGTTTTTTCATCCTGCGCACCGTAAAAAATCATTTTCGGCGCTGTGTCATTCACCAAGGGGATAATTTCCAAAGCGGGGGATCGCCAATTGAATGGCACCAAAATCGCACCAATTTTTGCACAGGCAAATAAAAGCTCAAAAAACTCCATGCGGTTGCGGCACAAAACACCGATAGTGTCTTGATAACCTACGCCATTGGTATTCAAAAAGGCGGCTAATCGGTTTGCGCGAGTTTCAATTTCACCAAAACAGCGCTTTTGTCCACTGGCAAAATCGATAAAAGCGATTTTTTCAGGTGTTAAAAGTGCACGGGTTTTGACAAAATCCGGAATCATATTTTCAGACCATTTTCAATCAAAGCGTATGCACCATCAACGATCTTCTCAATTTCTTGACCATCGTCCCAAATGCAATAACGCATTCCCAAAAATACCGACATTCCGATTAATGACCAGGCCCTTACTTCATCATCACCTTTGCTAATCTGACCGCGCGCCGAAGCATTGGCAAGGTTTTCGCAATAGGCTTTATGGAATGAATTATAATAGTCGCGATAGGCGTCTTCGGCGACAAATTGGCTTTCCATAACAATGCGATAAAGGTCCTTATTGGCGCGCGCAAATTCGATAAAGGCAATAAGACCTTTTCTTTCTGCCTCAAGCCTATTGGTTACACCTTCGAGTTTTTTGGAAATATGCGCGCGGGTGGTGATACCCATGTGCTGGACTAATTCGCGGAAAACTTCTTCTTTTGATTCGAAATAGACATAAAAAGTCCCCATCGCGACTTTGGCGCGACCGGTAATATCGGCAATCATACAATCATGATAGCCTTTTGTGCCGAATTCGGTTGCCGCGGCCTCCAAAAGCTTGGCTTTTGTCTTTGCGCCGCGTGCAGTTTTGGGACTTTTGTCATTTACGGAAAATGAAACTTGATTCATGTTTCAAATTATGCCTTAATATAGATGGGTTGCAAGATAAAAAGACAATAGAGGCGATTTTTGCCTGTTTTGTCAAATTCCAAAATATCAAAACCAATTGCAAAGCAATTTGCAAACCTTGTGGGAAACGTTCGAAATGCCAAGTATCCGCCTCTCTGACGGTGCGAAAATTGAATATTTAGATACCGGTGCGCGCCATGGGGAGCGTCCGGTATTGGTATTTCTGCACGGTTGGGGGCTTTCCCATCAGGCCTTTTGGCCGCAGATGGCGTTGCGCGATAAGTTCCGACTGATTTTTATTGATTTTCGCGGCTGTGGAAAATCACGTTGCGGTGATGATGGTCTTTCAATTGATATTCTTGGAAACGATATTTTCGAATTTATTGAACAATTGAATTTAAAAAATGTCCATATTATCGCATGGTCGATGGGGGCAATGGCGCTATGGCGTGGATATGCAAAAAATTCAAACCCTGAAATAAAATCCTTGACCATAATCGATATGTCGCCGCGCCCGGTGAATGACACAGATTGGTCAAATGGAATTTTAGGATTGCAATCGCCGCAAAATGAAATCGGCGCACAAAGGTTAGAAAAATCGCTCAATGGCATGGTTGCCGATTGGAATAGTTTTTGTGAGCGCATGGTTTCGCGTGTAATTTCTAAGACTGCGATAGAAAATAACAAAGACGAAACCAAAGAATTAAATAACCGACTTTTCCAAATAGCGCGCACTAATAATGCGCAGAGCATGGCCATTTTATGGAAATCTTTGGTCAATTCCGATGCCCGTAATGATTTGGCGTCAATAGATATTCCGACGCTTTTGATATTCGGAATGGATAATCAATTATACGGCAAAGAATTGGGGCAATGGGTTGAACAAAATATTGCCCATTCAATTCTTGTTCGTTTTGAAACATGCGGTCATGCGCCGCATCTTGAAATGCCCGACGCATTTAATGCGGTTCTGGCTGAATTTGTGACCGGGGTGGAAGAGGAAACCCACCCCGGCACAAGCAAACTTTCCAATTTTACTAATCGCAAGGGGGATTTTTCCCTTGAGATTCAAGTGGATTAATTTTTTATTAAGGGGAAAAACATGAAAGTGAATTTTAAAAAAATGCTGATGAAAGGTCTATTGGCCTCCAGCGCGATTACGCCATTTGTTGCGTTTTCGCCTGTTTTGGCACAGGACAATGCGCCAAAAGCAGAAGACAAAGAAGTGGTGGTCGTAACGGCACGCCGCCGCGAGGAAAAATTGAAAGACGTGCCTTTGGCGGTTTCGTCTTTCTCGGCTGCAAAAATTGAGGCAACCGGCGCACCTGATATCACTGTTTTGCAACAGGTTTCGCCAAACACTACTATGCAGGTTGCACGCGGTACCAACTCAACGCTTATTTCTTTCATTCGCGGTGTAGGTCAGCAAGACCCGCTTTGGGGTTTTGAGCCGGGTGTTGGTCTTTATGTTGATGATGTCTATGTCGCACGTCCACAGGGTGCGGTTTTGGATATTTTTGATATTTCGCGCATCGAAGTTCTTCGCGGTCCTCAAGGTTCCTTATATGGTCGTAACACTATTGGTGGCGCGGTTAAATACGTCACTAAAAAACTTGGCAAAGCTGATACTCTAAAGGCGCGTTTGAATCTTGGTTCTTATGGTCAAATGGATGCTGTGGTTTCCGGCTCTAAAGCTCTTTCAGATACTTTTAGTGTTGGTGCGGCAATTGCAAAATATTCGCGCGATGGTTTTGGCAAAAACATCACCACTGGCGAAGATCACTATGACAAAGACGTTTTCGCATATCGCGTAAGCGCAGAATGGACACCGACTGATAAATTCTTTGTTCGCCTTGCTTATGACAATACGCGTGATGATTCCAACCCTAAACATGGTCACCGCGAAATTGCAGGATCGGGTCTAACCACCGGCGCGGTAATTTTGCCAAATATCTATGATACTGACGCAGGTATTAAAGGTCCGAATTACGTTGTTAACAAAGGTCTTTCATTAACTGCCGAATATAAATTGTCTGATAATGTCACTTTGAAATACATTGGCGCACGCCGCGAAGGTAATTCCGAAACCGTAATCGATTTTGACACCAACCAAGTTGCGGCACTCGACGTTCCTGCATGGTATAAAGACCAAACAGATTCCCATGAAGTGCAGGCTTTATTCACTGGTGAAAAATTCTCTGGTGTTGTCGGCCTTTATTATCTTGACGGTTATGCATCAGGTGCATTTGACACAATTGTCGGCATTTTGAACACAACCATTGCAACTTCGGGCCGCGTCGGCACAACTTCAAAAGCGATTTTCGGTGATTTCAGCTATCAAATCACTGACCAACTTTCGCTTTCTGTCGGTGGTCGCTTTACACAAGACGAAAGAACCGGAACGGTTTACCGCCAAAACTTCACAGGTTTGCGTTCGCCATTGTTTGGCAATACTTCGGCGGTTGCGGGCCTTATGCGTTCGAATTATACCAATTCGCGTAAGTTCGAGGAATTCACACCACGTATCAGCGTTTCTTATAAATTGACGCCGGATCTAACCACTTATGCGGCACATTCAAAAGGCTTCAAATCTGGTGGCTTTGATATGCGCGGTGATGCGGTTCTTACGCCAAATACTGTGAATGGTTATAATCCTGAATATGTGACTTCAAACGAAATCGGTTTGAAAGGCACTTTATTCAATGCATTAGATTTCTCAGCGGCGATTTTCAAAGCTGATTATGAAGGCCAACAAATCACACGCCAAGAACCAACAGTAACCGGTTCAATCGCATCATTTGTTGACAATGCCGGTTCTTCAACAATTCAAGGTGTGGAATTAGAAGGTTCAATGAAATTATTCGGCGGCCTATCAACCACTTTCGGCATTGGTTATACAGACGCGAAATTCAATGAATTCTTGACCAAGAATGCAGCGGGTCAAACAATTGATTTGTCATCAACTGCGGTTTTCCAAAATACTCCTGAATGGAACGGCAATTTGGCATTCAATTATGTTCGCGATTTGTCAGGCATGGGCCGCATTAATGCAAACCTAACCGCTTCTTATCGTTCAGAATATTCAATGTTTGAATTTGCAAATGCTTTGCTTGACCAAACAGACCCTTATACGCTTTTGGATATGGGTATGGCATGGACAAGCCCAGACAATCATTTCAAAGTTTCATTAACCGGACGCAATTTGACCGACGAACATTATAAAGTCGGCGGTTATAATTTCCAAGGCGCTACTTTTGGCAATGTTGTCAATAGCTTCTATGGCCCACCAAGAACCTATACTCTTGGTTTGCAATTCAATTATTAATCACTCCCCCCGAATACCCCCGCGATTTCGCGGGGGTATTTTTATTTTGAAATAGAATCTATTTGAAATTAAAGCTATAAACCACAAAAATCAGGGCAAAAATGACAAACGAAACAAAGGCAAATCTCGGCACGGCTTCGCGCACTTTGGTGCTTTTTCTTTTGGTTGTGGTTTACACTTTTAATTTCCTTGATCGTCAGATTTTGGCGATTTTATCGCCTGCTATCCAAAAGGAATTGGGGCTTTCCGATTCGCAATTAGGACTTATGCGTGGCGTGAGTTTTGCGATTTTTTATTCCACTCTTGGTGTTCCTATCGCTTATATGGCAGATAGAGTAAGTCGCACTTGGATTATGACAATTGCCCTTACTGTTTGGAGTGCAATGACGGCACTTTGCGGCATGGCGACCAATTTTTGGCAATTATTTTTGTCACGCATGATGGTCGGCGTCGGTGAGGCGGGTGGCGTCGCTCCGGCCTATTCCCTTATTTCTGACTATTTTGAACCCGAAAAACGCGCCCGCGCTTTGGCGATTTATAGTTTCGGCATTCCGATTGGTTCAGCGGTTGGCATTATTTTTGGCGCAGTAATCACAACAATTTTGGATTGGCGCGCGGCATTCATAATTGTCGGTATCATGGGTGTTATTCTGGCGCCGATTTTTCGCTTTCTTATCAAGGAGCCGATACGCGGCGCTTTTGATGGCGCGAAAGCCAAATCAGAACCCGCCAAAATTTCTGAAGTTTTGAAAGTTCTGATTTCAAAACCGTCGTTTTGGACGCTTTCAATCGGTGCATCATGTTCATCAATGATGGGCTATGGCCTGTTTGCGTGGTTGCCGACATTCTTTTTACGGTCATATGGCGATGTATTGCCCCAGGCTTTGGCATGGGTTCCCGATTTTCTAATTCCACCTAATCCAAAACCGATTTTGTTTGCCGGATATTATTATGGGTTGATGGTTCTAATCGGCGGTGTAATTGGTATTTGGCTTGGTGGTCAGATTTCTGACAGAATCGGTAAAGCGAAAAAAAGTGCCTATGCTCTTGTTCCAGCTGTATCATTTCTATTGGCCATGCCGTTTTTCATTTTGGGAACTTTCACCAATAATTTGATGGTTTCTTTCTTTGTCTATCTTATACCAACTGCTTTGGGTTTGGTTTGGCTGGGGCCGGTATTATCGGCGTTTCAAAATATTGTGCCGCCAAATATGCGCGCGACCGCATCGGCAATTTTCCTATTGATTAATAATCTAATCGGGATTGGTTTGGGTGATTTTCTAATCGGTTTGATGTCTGATACTTTAAAGGCGCAATATGGCGCTGAATCATTACGCTATTCGATTATGAGCGGGACAATATTCTATATCCTTGCGGCAATTTTGCTATTTTTTGCATCAAAAACTTTGGAAAAAGATTGGGAAGCGGCATAGGAGTCTAAACCCCAAGCATTTCCTTGGTTTTGCGAAGGAATGATTTTACGCCGCGCTTTGATTTTAAGTCCCAGCAATGTTCAATAATTCGCCCACCGGAATCGATTAATAAAGTTGATGGGGTGCCGGGGATTTTCATTGCATCGAAAACTTGCTTTTTATCATCATAAATCAATGGCGATTGCAAATCCTTGTCGATTTTTGAATACCAATCTTGAATCGTACCGTATTTTTCGGGCGCTTCACCGACATGAAAAGTCAAAAATTCAATATCATTGATTTTTGCCAATTGTCGCGCGGTATCATTCCAGTTTTCGCGATCTTTCAAACAAGTTGGACACCAAAGGCCAAAGAAATGAAACACTGCGGGCTTTTCTAATTGGGACAGTCGATATTCATGATTATCTAATGAAGTCACTTTCAAATCCGGCACTTGCTTGCCGATTAATTTTGCGCCCGGATCCTGCGCACAAGATGCCAATAGTCCACCGCCAATAATGGCAGTCGTAAAACTACGCCTGTCAATTGATGTATAATCCATTTTTGCCTCGTCCCGTGATATTAAATGCATTGTGCTTAAAAGGCAATTAATGCGGCTAATTCTTAACTTGGCCTGATTGAGTTAAGTATTTCTTATGCTAAAGCCGTGTTATGGATAAAACTTCAGACAATAATTCTCAAAAATCCCCGTCTCATTTCAATTGGGTTCGTTTGGTTTCTGATTTAGGGCCCGCTTTGGCCTTTTTTATCGGTTATTTTATTGCCGGAAAAACACATCAAGCAAATCCGATTTTATTTGCGACAATGGTTTTTCTTCCGGTTTCTGTTTTGGCGTTTGCATTTTCCTACTGGAAGGAAAAGAAAGTTTCACCCATAGGGCTTTTTTCCTTTGCAGTAATCGTAATTTTTTCGATACTTGGAATATATCTCAAAAACGACCTTTTCATAAAAATGCGCCCGACATTTGTGTATTCGGTAATGGGTCTGATATTATTAGTTTCGGTTTTTACTGGGCGCAATGTTCTAAAAACCCTTTTCGATGGTGCATTTCATTTGCCCGATGAAAAATGGCGCGGCCTAAGCGTAAATGCTGGAATTATGTATTTGGCATTGGCAATTATCAATGAATTAGTTTGGCGTAATTTTGCCGAAAAAATTTGGGTCACTTATAATATGTGGGGCGATTTTGCCATTAATATGGTTTTTTGGATTGTTTCTATGACCTTACTTGCCAAACACATGACCGACGAACATGGCAATTTATTGATGGATCAAGATGACAAATAAGTTACTTGCTAAAATAATGGGTTTTGGCGATACCTTAATTAAATTTTATTTTTGGGGAAAAATATGAAACGCTTTAATCTTGGTTTTGTTTCGGCTTTGGCAATTGCAATATTTATTAGTTCGTCGCCATTGAGGGCCAAGGCCGATGAGCCAATCAATTCCCCTTCACAGGAAGACAAAGTGGAAGATAAATATTTATGGCTTGAAGAAGTCGAAGGCGCAAAAGCAATTGATTGGGTGAAAGCGCAAAATTCCCGCTCCTTATCTCATTTGCAATCAAACCCTATCTATAAACAATTAGAATCCGATGCTTTGGCAATAGTTAAATCCAAAGACCGACTTACTTTTGGCGGTTATTCCGAAGGCTATGTTTCTAATTTCTGGCAAGATGACAAACAGATTCGCGGCGTGTGGCGCCGTTCCGATTTCAAATCCTGGTCTAATGGGAAACCAAAATGGGAAACCATTTTGGATATGGATGCCTTATCAAAGGCCGAGGGGAAAAACTGGGTCTATAAAGGCATTGATTGTTTAGAGCCGCATAAATTATGGAATACAATCTGCATGATTTCGCTTTCAAACGGCGGCAAAGACGCCAATGAAAAGCGTGAATTCAATGTCAAAACCAAGAAATTTGTAAAAAATGGTTTTATGATTCCGGAGGCCAAATCAGATATCACATGGCTTGATATTAATAATATGTTGGTCGCAACTGATTGGGGCGCAGATAGCCTAACCGAAAGCGGTTATCCTTATATTGTCAAAATGCATTCGCGTGGCAAAGATTTGAATAGCGCCAAAGAAGTTTTTCGTGGCGAAAAAACCGATGTTTCAGCGGGAGCGTATCGCATTGATGATGGTAAGAAAAATCACTTTTTCTTTTATCGCAACCCGACTTTCTTCACCACAATTTCTTATTTGATGAATGATGCTGGTCGCGCCCAAGAATTGGCTTTGCCGCCAAAACATACAATAATTGGCGTCCGTGACGGCGATTTATATTTCTCTTTGCAAGAAGATTGGGCGCCACGCGGCAATGATATGGTCTTTATGAAGGGTTCATTGCTACGTGCCAAACTATCAAGTGTGGCGGCACAAGCTGGAATTATCGAAGCAAACCCAATTTACACGCCGCAAGAGCGTGAGGCCTTGCAAGGCGCATCTTTCACCAAAGACGGGCTTTATGTCGAAATCACAAAAAATGTGAAAAGCGAAATCCGCTTTTATCCTAAAAAAGGCGGTGATTTCACTATTATTGATTTACCGAAAAATGGCGTTGCCGATATTGAAAAAGCCTCTATCCGCACTGATGAGGCGTTCTTTTCTTATAATGACCTAATAACACCACCAAGCATTTTAATGAGTGCCAAAGCAGGGCAAAAGCCAAAAACCGTGCAATCGCAACCTGCTAAATTTGATGCCTCTAATTTAGTGGTCGAACAAAAAGAAGTGAATTCAAAAGACGGAACCAAAATTCCATTCTTTGTGGTACATAAAAAAGGCATTAAGCATGACGGTTCAACGCCGACGCTTTTATATGGCTATGGCGGTTTTGAAGTTTCAATGCTGCCGAATTATTCGCCCTATATCGGTAAATTATGGCTTGAACGCGGTGGCGCTTATATCCTTGCCAATATTCGTGGCGGTGGGGAATTTGGACCTGAATGGCATGACGCCGGTCTAAAAACCAAACGCCAAGTGGTTTATGATGATTTCATCGCCATTGCCGAATGGGCGACTAATCATAAATTGGCGGATAAAGAACATTTGGGAATTATGGGCGGCTCAAACGGTGGCCTATTAATGGGTGTTATGCTTACGCAGCGCCCGGAATTATTCAATGCCGTAGTGGTTCAAGTGCCGCTTTTGGATATGTTGCGCTATCATAAACTCCTGGCAGGCGCATCTTGGATTGATGAATATGGCAATCCCGATATTCCGGAAGAACGAGTTTGGCTTGAAAAACTGACGCCATATCAAAATCTGAAAAAACGCGATGATTTCCCAATTCCTTTGATTGTTACCTCAACAAAGGATGACAGGGTTCACCCGGGACATGCCCGAAAATATGGTGCAAAACTAGAAGAATTGGGAATGCCGTTTTGGTATTATGAAAATATCGATGGTGGTCACTCTGCGGCGGCAAACTTGGTTGAAGGTGCAAAACGCCGCGCGCTTGAATATACTTATTTGACTGAGCAATTGATGCAAAAATAGTAATTTGACTATATTGCAATCTATGATACGCTTTCACTTCTAGCAGGAGGCGACAATGAAGCGTAAAATGATTTTGGCTCTCGGAATATTGGGCGCATTTGCGTTTTCTAACTTTGTCTCTGCGGAAAACCTCAAGAAAAAGGCCGATTTTGAAACCCGTATGAATGCGAATTATGTCGGCATTCATTATAATGATTTGGTCTCCAAATTGGGAAAGCCGCAAAATTTATTCAAAACAGCGGACGGTGTAAATGTCGCGCAATATGTTTACAATGAGAGAATGACGTTTGGTGGTGACACTTATGCTTATGCAGGAACTCCAAATGCTTATGCGCCCAATAATGCGGTTTTCCTCGGCAGTTTTCAGGAAAATAAAACTGATTTGTTCTTTGCGCAAACCCCAACTGTTTCATCGCAATTAAACTGCGTGCGTCGCTTTGCAATCGATGAAGACGGAATTGTTTATTTTTTCGCTTATGATGGAAATTCTTGCTATCAATTAAAATAGAGGATTTTGGGTGGGTGAGATGAATAGTGTGAAACTTATAGCGTTCGGAATATTAGGTGCATTTGCGTTTTCAAATATTGCTTCGGCAGAAGACCTAAAAGCGAAAGAAGATTTTGAAGCTCGAATGAATGCCAATTATGTCGGCATTAATTTTTTCGATTTGGTTTCGAAATTAGGAAATCCACAAAAGATTGAAAAATTTGAAGACGGCACCGGATCGGCAATATTTCTAGATTTTGAAAGAATTGTAACTACATATGGCGGTAAGAAATTTGCTTGGCAAAACTTGCCATTGTATCCTTCCAGACAACTAGCGGAACCTTTAGACGGGAATATATTCTCAAGCGAAATCAATCCTAGCACTTCAGATTTGCATATTTCTAAAGGAATAAATAATTACCCGAATGTGAAATGCGCTCGGGTTTTTACTATTAATGATGATGGGATTGTGACCTCTTTCTCCTATCAAGGTGATGCCTGCTATCATCTAAAATAAACTTTCAGTTAGTTTTCTCATTCAGCCTTGGTTAAGCCATAATATGTTTTATAATAGGCAAAGAGGCTTATTATGAAAAAACTTGGCTTATTTATTGTTTCGATCTTTGCTCTTGGCGCTTTAAGCGCGTGCGAGACTGTTCCTTATGAAGAACGCGTCGCGGCGTTTGAAGGTAAGATGCGTGCCGATTTCGTGGGCAAAAGTGTTGATAGCGTAATTATGGCATTTGGCCCACCGCAGTCATCTTTTACCCTAAGTGACGGTAAGGATATGATTCAATATTCTGTCGAGCAATCATATACTGGCGGCGGTGATACTTATATGTCTTACGAATCAGTCGTGACCGGATATACAACATACACGCGTCCCAATGGCACAACAAAGCAAATCCCGATTTATACCCAGGTTCCGGTCACGCGCGTTAATCCTGTCTATACTGTCCATAAAAAATGCGTGAAACGTTTTATTGTCGGCGCTGATAAAATTGTTCAAGATTTCCGTTGGGAAGGCAATTCGTGCTTTTGAGGTATTTGAAAATGAAAAAAACCACAATTTTGATTGCCGCACTTATGCCTTTGATTGGCCTTGCTGCGTGCGAAACCGTCCCGAATGCTGAAAAAGCGCAAATGTATGAAAATGCAATGCGTGCGAAATTTTTGGGCAAATCATTTGATGAAGTGGTACTGACCTATGGCCCACCCAATAGCGAATATGCGCTTAATGATGGGCGTAAAATGTATCAATATTCTAATTCAAAAACCTCAACATATTCGCCGGGTGGCACAATTCAATATGGCGGTGTTTATGGTTCGCGATATTCGTCTTATGGTTTTGGAATTGGTTTTCCGTTTTCATTTCCATATGGCACAAGCGAATATACACAAGCATGCACCAAGCGCTTTATTGTGAATAATGCAAAAATGGTCGAAGATTTTAAGTTTGAAGGCAATTCTTGTTTTTAGATTTTGATTTTTAAAGTGCGACGTTTGGTTTGATTGCCTTAACCATCAAAGTTTCAAATTCATGCAATGGGCGGTTTCATTATGCGCCCAAGTGAATTCTTCGCAATTTTGAATATCTTTCGGCGCGTCGGTGCGAAGTGCATGTTTGAAACCCATTTTTTCAAAAAAAACTTCAGCAGAAATTGTCAAAAGCCACAATTTTTTAAGGCCCAAGGCGCGGGCCTCATGAATAAGGGATTTTATTAAAACGCGTCCGGCACCGGTTTTGCGCAAAACTGATTTAATTACCACCGAACGAACAACTGCATGGTCGCCATAAATTTCCAGACCGCCCCAACCAATTCGCGCGCCTGTGTCTGTAACAATCTCATAAAACTGCACGGGCGCACTAAGAATGGTTTCAACCGGCAAAGCCTCTGCAAGCAAGAGGACGCGTAAATCCTTCAGATTCCTTTTATCAATTTTATTGACTTCTAATTCCATCTCGCCCCCTTTCGTTAAGTTTGCCCGTTTTTGCTAATTAAGCAAGGGGAGTTATACTCGTATGTCTATAAAACTTCCTTTTTTTATCGCTTCAACAGGTTTCTCGGACGGAATTATGGTCGATTCCGCTTTAATTGGGGAAATTGATGGTTGTTCAATCGGGCTTTGTTGCGCCACAGGAGCCGTGCGCGCGGCCCTTAAAGCCTGTTCAAAAATTTCCCTACCGCGCCCGACTTGCGGCCTTGTCGCCGGATTTGAAAAATTGCCATTGATAGTATTCATGCCAAATCATTGAAACGATTGGCTTAATAAATTCTAAATATATTAAAAGACGCTATCGTGCCTAACCAACAAAACTCTTTTCATAAACAAATTCGCCGGGTTGCGACACTGAACCCTCTATAAAGCCGCGTTCTTCAAACATTTTCTTGAAATCAATGCTCATAGCCAAAGAGCCGCAAATCATTGCCCTATCGGTTTTAGGGTCAAATTCCGGCAAATCATAGGTTTTGAAGAATGAACCATCGGCAACCCTATCGGTCAAACGACCATGGTTTTTATATGGTTCGCGTGTCGCGGCGGCATCATGGATTAATTGGCCTTTTTGCAAATATTCGCCCACCAATGGGTCGTCCAAAGTTTCTTTGACCAAATCATAGCCATATTGCAATTCAGCAATTTCGCGGCAAGTTTGGGTTAGAATGACTTGTTCATATCTTTCATAAGTATTTGGATCGCGAATTAAAGACGCAAAAGGCGCAATCCCGGTTCCTGTTGCCAACATATAAAGACGTTTTCCCGGGGTTAAAGCATCAAGAACCAAGGTTCCGGTTCCCTTTTTGCCGACCAAAATCTTGTCACCCTCTTTAATATCGCAAAGTATTGAGGTTAATGGGCCATCGGGAACTTTAATCGAATAGAAATCAAGTTTCTCATCCCATTCAGGACTTGCAACCGAATAAGCGCGCATCAAGGGGCGATCATTAACCATAAGGCCAATCATAACAAATTCGCCGGAACGAAAGCGAAAACCGCGATCGCGGGTGGTCGAAAATGTGAAAAGTCTATCAGTATAATGCTTTACAAAAAGAACGGTCTCTTCGGTATAGGCTGCCAATTTCTATCCAATCTTATATAAGGGAATGCTTATATGCGCCCATAAAGTTAAAATAAGGTTTTGAACATGGGACTTTTTGGCGCATACTCAATCTCTGGATATTTTTCAATGGCACTGAGGTTAAAACCGCCTGACACTGGAAAAGTTGTTCAAAATCGTTTATAGCGCCTCGTGCGTTCATTTGAAGCCAAACTGACTTGTCCTTTTTTGCCAATTTTTCTGAAATTTTTTCTTGAAATATTCCAATATTCCAGCGAAAAAATTCCAAAACCTTGTCAAAAAAATCCTGCGCCATTTTGGCTCCAAATGAACGCACGAGGCGCTAGCCCCGCGAAATCGCCGCTTTATGCATTTTTGAAGAGAATTCATGTCAAACAAAGAAGAATTATTAGAATTTCAAGGCACGGTAATGGAATTATTGCCAAATGCCACATTCCGCATCAAATTGGAAAATGACCACGAAATTATCGGTCACACTGCCGGAAAATTGCGCAAAAACCGCATTCGTGTTTTAGCCGGCGACAAGGTTTTGGTCGAAATGTCCCCTTATGACATTTCCAAAGGCCGCGTAACTTATCGTTTCAGATAGATAATGCTTATTCTGGCGTCTGCATCCCCAAGAAGGCTGGAGCTTTTGGGGCGTATTGGGATTATTCCTGATTTAATCCTCCCCGCGGATATTGATGAGACGCCATTGCCAAAAGAAACACCGCGCGCTTATGCCCAAAGGGTTGCAATTGAAAAAGCGCGCGAAATCGCAAATAGCCAACCAGAAGATTTTGTTCTTTCCGCCGATACGGTGGTTTCAATCGGGCGGCGCATTTTGCCAAAGGCCGAAGATATTGAAACCGCGCGTTTTTGCCTTGAAATGCTTTCAGGGCGCAATCACGATGTTACAACCGCAATCGCATTGGTTGCAAACGGGCGATTAGCAAAGCGGGTTGTGACCACCAAACTTAAATTCAAACTTCTGTCAAAGAACGAAATTGACGCCTATATCGCCTCAAATGAATGGCACGGCAAAGCGGGAGGCTATGGCATTCAAGGAATGGCAGGCGCATTTTGCATTCATTTGAATGGTTCATGGGAATCGGTTATGGGGCTGCCGCTTTATGAAACAAAGTGCCTTTTAGATGGAATGGGCTATAAAAATGGCGCTTGAATGTGTCATACATAATAGGATTTTGGAAGATTGGTTCGCCCTTTATGAAAATGGGAAAATTGTTGAATTGCGGCAATTCCCGAAATATTCAAACCAGCCCGACATCGGCGATAGGTTTGTTGGAAAAATTGCGCAAATTGATATGCGCCTCAATGCCTCATTTATTGAAATTGGCGGACAAAGCCTATTTTTGCCATTTAAAGCCCCGCGCCCGAAATATATGATTGAAGGTGGGAAAATCATTGTCGAAATTACGCGGCGCGCGCAATCCGACAAGCTTTGTGTTTGCAAATATATTGGCGATGCCCCAATTGGCGAAAGCGCGCCAAAACCATTAGAAAAAGCGCAAAAGCCAAAAAACTGGCCCGCTGCGAAACCCGCAAATGAAGTTCAAATTCAGGAAATTGAAATCCTGTTAAGTGAGTTGAGATCAAACCGGATTGCAATTACCGGCGGCGGCGATTTTGAAATTGGCTATACACGCGCAATTATCGCAATTGATATAGATGCGAATTCGCGTGAAAAAGGCGGAAAAAACCAGGTCCATTTCAATAAAACACTTAATCTTGATGCGGCCTCGGAAATTGGGCGACAAATCCGATTAAGAAACCTTTGTGGTCTGATAATAATTGATTTCGCGGGCGGCCTAGACCCCGAAACCGCAAAAATGATTGAAAGCAAGATACGCGAAAATATCGGGCCGCAAAATTGCAAAGTCTTTTTCAATTTTAGGCTTGGAATTTGTGAAATCGCGCGCGAACGTTCAAGTGAACCGCTATTTGAAATTTTCAAAGACCCACAAATCCGCACAGCAATTGACGGCATTTACAATCTTTCAAAAATTCTTTTGAAAGCAAAAGGTCGTCTGGTGAAATTGGAAACTACGGCGCAAGTTATAGAATTTTTGGAAAATTGTGAATATAATTGGCAAGAGTATTTAAGAGAGAAAATCGGCGGCGTTTATGAAATTGCCGCAGGTCGCGAAAGCGGGTTTGAGGTAATTTAGATTAATGGCGTGTCCGGTTTGCAATAAAGAAAGCACTAAAGAAAGTCGCCCGTTTTGTTCAAAACGCTGCGCTGATATTGATCTTAATCGCTGGCTTAGTGGTCAATATGCCATAAATGAAAGAGGCGAGATTGAGGCCAATTTCGAAATTCATCTTGAAGACGAAAGGCCAAATTCATGAGAATTGCCTTCATGGGTTCGCCCGATTTTGCATTGCCATGTTTAAAAGCGCTCATTGCCTCTGAACACGAAATTGTTTGCATATATTCGCAACCGCCAAGGCCGAAGGGACGGGGGCAAAAACTAACGCCGACACCTGTCCATGCAATTGCAGATGCCAATAATTTAGAGGTGCGAACCCCAAGATCATTGCGAAACATTGATGAACAGGCGGCATTTGCGGAACTCAAACTCGATTTTGCGATAATAGTTGCCTATGGCCTGATTTTGCCGAAAGAGATTTTAGACGCGCCAAAATATGGCTGTTTGAATATTCACCCGTCATTATTACCCCGCTGGCGTGGTGCAGCGCCAATTCAAAGATGTATTGAGGCCGGCGACAATAAAACCGCAGTTGAAATCATGGCAATGGATGAGGGTTTGGACACGGGCGCAGTTTTTGCCAAACATGAATTGGATATTCTTCCAACCGACACCTATGGCAGTCTTTCGCAAAAATGCGCTGAAATCGGCGCGAAAATGGTCATTGATTTAATCCCGCAAATCGCAAACGGCCTTAAACCCACGCCGCAAATTGAAGTAGGCGTCACCTATGCCCAAAAAATCACCAAGGAAGAAGCGCGCATAGATTGGTCTAAAACCGCACACGAAATAGATTGCAAAATTCGTGGTTTTTCGCCACTTCCCGCCGCTTGGACCATGATTGGCGAAACACGTTTTAAGATATTGGATAGTGAAATTTGCGACGGCACGGGCGAAAACGGCACTTTCATTGACGATAATCTGACAATTGCTTGCGGCGAAGGTGCAATCAAAATCAAGCGCCTACAACGCGAAGGCAAACCCGCCCAAAACGCAGAAGATTTCCAAAAAACTAACCCGATTTTGAAGGGCGAAAAGTTTGACTAATTGGAAATTCACGCTTGAATATGATGGCACAGGGTTTTGCGGGTGGCAGTCGCAGCCTAATGGACAAGGTGTTCAAGACGCAATCGAAACCGCAATTGCGAAAATTGACAATGGCTTTAAAAGGGTTTCAGTTGCCGGTCGCACAGATGCAGGGGTTCATGCGACCGGACAGGTCTGCACCGTTAAACTTGAAAAAAATTGGCAAGATTGGCGATTGATTGAAGCAATGAATGCCTGCCTTCGCGAATTGGGAAAAGTTTCTATATTGAAGGCCGAAATTATGCCCGACGATTTTGATGCACGTTTTTCAGCTATTGGGCGGCGCTATTTATATATTGTTCAAAATCGCCGCGCTCCATTGACACATCTCAAGGGTCTTGCATGGCGTGTGCCTTATAATTTGGACATTGATGCCATGAAAGCGGGCGCAAAAATTTTGGTTGGGACGCATGATTTTACAACCTTCCGCGACATGCAATGTCAGGCGAAAAGCCCGATAAAATCGCTTGAAAAATTTGAGATTAATGAGGTTGAAACACCTTTTGGGTCGCAAATCCATTTCGAATTGGCGGCAATAAGTTTTTTGCATCGCCAAGTGCGTTCAATGGTTGGAACTTTGATTGATGTCGGTCGCGGGCGATTTGACAATGCGGAACTTGAACGCAGATTAAACGCCAAAGATCGCAATGAATGCGGCGAAGTTGCCCCGCCCGACGGATTGTATCTGACGGGCGTTGAGTATTGAGGCTGTTTTTTGCGGCAATTTCACGCAATTCATATCTTAATCATTGCGCGCACTTTAAAATGTCAAAATTTCGGCTTAAATGGGCGTATGGCGCATTCAATGGCAAATTTGGGTTCTTCGCGGCGGCTTTTAAGAAGTCTTCGTGAATTAATGGTCGGTGAGGCCGATACCCAAGCGCGCCTCAATCACATGGTGACACAAATTGCAGGTGAAATGG
The DNA here is from genome assembly GCA_041917055.1 of Hyphomonadaceae bacterium. Taxonomy (GTDB): domain Bacteria; phylum Pseudomonadota; class Alphaproteobacteria; order Caulobacterales; family Aquidulcibacteraceae; genus Pseudaquidulcibacter. Next base: position 129,789 of record JAYRYJ010000002.1, on the reverse strand, counting down.
TTGCCGATGTTTGCTCAATCTATTTGCGGCGCAATGACGGAAGTATGGAATTATGCGCCACTGAAGGCCTAAAGGCCGAATCCGTTCACCGCACGCGCATGAAAGGCGGCGAGGGTCTGGTGGGTTTGGTCGCCGAAACCATGCAGCATGTTTCGATTTCCGACGCGCCACACCATAAGAGATTTTCCTACCGCCCTGAAACCGGTGAAGACCCATATCATTCGTTTCTTGGCGTGCCAATGTTGCGCGGTGGGCGTTTAATCGGGGTTTTGGTGGTGCAAAACCGTGCGGCTAAGACTTATCCTGAAGAGGATATTGATAATCTTCAAACCATTGCCACGGTTTTGGGTGAAATTGTATCTTCAAAAGACCTATCGATTAATCTGCGTGATTTTGAAGTAATTCCAAGCCTTCCTGAAACCTTATATGGGCGCGCATTTGCCAAAGGCCTTGCCAAGGGCTTTGCCGTACTTCACGCCCCCGAAGTGGCGGCAACAAAGCTCTTAGCAGATGACCCGGAGGCCGAGGAGGCGCGCCTTAAAGACGGCCTAAAAGACTTACGCAATGGTCTTGATAAATTGCTTACTGGCGAAGCCGAGACCATGGGCGGTGTTTCGCTAGAGGTTCTCGAAATGATTGCGCTTTTGGCGCAAGACAGAAACTGGGAAAAGCGCCTTTTGGAAGGTGTCCGCACCGGCCTTACTGCTGAGGCATCGGTAGAGCAAGTAAGAAGCGAACACCGCGCGCGTATGAGTGCCGCAAAAGACCAATATTTGCGCGACCGCCTTCATGATTTGGAGGAATTGGATAATAGGCTTTTGCGCCATTTGGCGGGAACGCCAAATTTAACGGAAGGTATTTCGCAAGAGGCGATTTTGGTCGCGCGCGATATTGGACCCGCCGAATTGCTTGAATATTCCAATTCGGATCTAAAGGCAATTTTGCTTGAGGAAGGTTCGTCCTCTGGGCATTCCGCGATTATCGCGCGCGCCATGGGCATTCCTATGATTGGGCAAATCAAAGGGCTTTTGGCGCGCACTTTGGCTGATGACAGAATCATCGTCGATACTAATTCGGGCGCAGTTTATTTGCGTTATGACCCAATGGTCAAAGAGGCATTTGAAACCCGTTTCGCCGCACTAAATAAGGAAAAAGAACGCGCGAATGCCATAAAAAATATCAAAAGCATCACGCGCGATGGTCGGGCAATAAAATTAATGATGAATGCCGGGCTTGTGCTTGACCTCGACCAATTGGAATATTGCGGTGCCGAGGGTGTCGGGCTTTTTAGAACCGAATTCCAATTCATGGTTTCCAATAAATTACCGCGTGTTGATGCCCAAGCCGCGCTTTATGAAAAAATAATGGCAAACTCGCGCGATTTGCCGATTACATTTCGAACCCTCGATTTAGGCGGCGATAAAATTGCGCGCTTTATGAAAGGTGAGAAAGAAGAAAATCCGGCAATGGGTTGGCGCGCTTTGCGCCTTGGCCTCGATAAGACCGTGGTCTTGAAATACCAATTGCGCGCTTTATTGCGTGCGTGCGAGAACCGCCATTTGCGGGTCATGTTCCCCTTAGTTTCGGTTATTGAAGAATTTCACGCTGCCAAGGAAATCCTATTAAAGGAAATCGAATGGGCGAAATCCCAGGGTCGGGCAACGCCGTCAAAACTTGAAATCGGCGCAATGATAGAGGCACCATCAATTGCCTGGTCAATTGCGCAAATTGCAAAATCGGCGGATTTTTTATCAATTGGCACGAATGATTTGATGCAATTCTTCTTCGCCGCCGATAGGGGGTCCGCGAAATTGTCGGACCGCTATGATATACTTTCGCAACCCGCCATGAGTTTTCTTAAATATGTTAAGGATAATGCGGGGGAAACGCCAATTTCGATTTGTGGTGAACATGCGGGGCGACCAATTGAGGCTATGGGGCTTATTGGCTTAGGGTTTGATATATTATCAATGCCGCCGTCCGGTCTGTTTGCCGTAAAAGAAATGGTTCTGGCTTTGGATTATTCGGATTTAAGCCAAAATATGAATAATATGCTTAGAACCGATGCAGATATTCGCACCGAATTGGTAAAATATGCGTCTATTAAAGGCATTAGCGCCTAATTCCATAATTCTTGTGTGTTTTTTACGCGATTTTTGGGGAATCAGTTTGCATCCTGGCTAAAAATTTGCATTACTAAGCGGAAACTGCATATTTTAAGACAATGACATACATATTTCACGAAATTGCCATTTTTGCACTGCAGAAAGAAGCGAATTCAACCGCAAATTAAGACAAAATTTTAACCCTTACAATTGTAATAGATTCAAACCGATTTATAGCAAAAAAAATGACACCGGCCGAGGCACAAAGAATTTTGGAAACTGTTAAAACCAAACCTGCGGGTATGGTTCGCTTGCGCGTGGTCGGTTCAATAGATAATCCCGAAAGCGAGGGGCCGGGCGCAAAATTGCAATCGGCGCGTAAGAACTCGGGGCTTTCGGTTCATCAAGTCGCCGACGCATTAAAAATGCGTGCGGATCAAATTGCCGCAATCGAAGCCATGAATTTCGCGAAACTCCCGGGTCTTGGGTTTGCTTTGGGTTATGTCCGTGCTTATGCTGAGTTGATGGATATGAATGACGTTAATTCAATCGTCAGTGATTTTCGCGATGCTTGGGCGCCGTTGCAATATAGAAATGAAAAAACGCGCGGTGAGATTGATAAAAAACTGGTTTTGCCCATCGGTGTCGTTCTGATTGCTGCGCTTTTGATTTGGGTAATATTTGCGATTTCGATGAATGTCGCCAACCAAAAGCCAAATGAAGAAATTTCGCGCCCCGATGATGCAATCAAAAGCTGGGCGATGAATAATCAAACAAAAGCGGGAAATTCGGTTGTTGAAATTGATTCAATCGTCAGCATCCATGCATTGCGCAATGTGCGCATCATTTTGCGCGGTCAAGACGGGGCACTTATTACCGATAAAAATTTGAAGCCTGGCGAAAACCTCTCCGCCGATGGTTTGGGCTTTTTCACTATTTCGAGCGATGATGCAGGCGCAATCGAAGTTCGTGGTTATGGTCAAAGTGTAATCGCAGGCGGCAATCACCAAAAAATCGATTATTGGCGCGTTCCCGATCTAAAACTAATGGCAGAGCAAAAAGCCACTGCAGAGCGTGAGGCAGAAGCACTTAAACAGGCGGAAATCGAAAAGAAAACCGCAAAAAATGCACCGCCAAAAACCGAAACTGCACCGGAAAAAATTGAGCAGCAAAATATTATTGCACCAACGCCAATAGAGCCGCCGCAAAATAACGGTGCAAATCCTGTGCAAAACCGCTAAATAGTTCGGTATGAGTAATCACGAAAGTTTGGAAAATATTCGCCCTTGGCGCGCAATTTCGCGTAGAAAATCGCGTCAAATTGAAATTGGTGGCCTAAAAGTCGGTGGTGATGCCCCGATTTTGGTGCAAACCATGACCAATACTTTGACCGAAGATGCCCATGCAACAATCGCGCAAATCAAAAGGTGCGAGGAAGCGGGGGCCGATTTGGTGCGGGTAAGCGTTCCAGATGAGGCATCGTCAAAGGCGCTACACGAAATCGTAAAATCGGTGAATGTGCCATTAATCGCCGATATTCATTTTCACTATAAGCGCGCGATTGAAAGCGCGGTGGCGGGTGCGGCGTGTCTAAGAATTAATCCTGGCAATATCGGCAGTTCCGAACGCGTAAAAGAAGTCATAAAAGCTGCCAAAGACCATAATTGTGCCATTCGTATTGGCGTTAACGCCGGTTCTTTGGAATCCGAATTATTGGAAAAATATGGCGAACCGTGCCCCGATGCTATGGTTGAAAGCGCGCTAAGCCACGCCAAAATTCTGCAGGACAATGATTTCCATAATTTCAAAATTTCGGTCAAAGCCTCGGATGTATTTCTAACGGTGGCTGCCTATATGGCTTTGGCAGATGCCATTGATTGCCCGCTTCATTTAGGTGTTACAGAGGCAGGCGGTCTAAGAATAGGCACGGTGAAATCCTCAATCGGCATGGGCAATCTTTTATGGGCGGGGATTGGTGACACAATCCGCGTTTCATTATCCGCCGAACCCGAAGAAGAAGTGCGGGTTGGTTTTGACATACTTAAATCATTGGGTCTTCGCACACGCGGCGTGAATATTATTTCGTGTCCGTCATGCGCGCGCCAAGGTTTTGACGTTATTAAGACGGTTGAGGTTTTGGAAAAGCGGCTTGCCCATATACACAAACCGATTTCGCTTTCAATTATCGGTTGCGTCGTTAATGGCCCGGGGGAGGCTTTATATACAGATATTGGCTTTACCGGTGGCGGCAAAGGCTCTGGTATGATTTATCTGAATGGTAAAACCATCGCCAAATGCGAAAACGACGAAATGATCAATAAAATAGTAAAAATGATTGAGGAAAAAGCTGAAACCTTATAAAAAACCGCTCTAAATATATAAAAACCCAAAAAATAACTAATTTTTAGCTTTTTCTAAACTCAATCTTCACCTTTTTCGTGTTTATTCCCAAAAGTAACGTTTCATTGACGGTGCGGGAGTGTAAAATGAAAAAATTAATTCGCAAATTTGTAAAGAACGAAAAGGGCGCCACGGCAATTGAATATGGTCTTATTGCGTCTTTGATCGCTGTTGTGATTATCGCGGCTTTGGGTCGTCTTGGTAATAATACTGCAAACAAATTCAACCAAGTCGCAAACTCAATCGGTTCGCGCTAATAAAAATCAAATTTCAAATAAATGCCCGCAGCATCGTCTGCGGGCATTATTTTTGCGCTTTCTTAACTAAGACTCCTTAGAGACAAGCAATGGATTTTTTTGAACATTTACGGCTGTCGTGGCAGGATTATTGCGCAATCTTGATTTTTGCGGTGTCATGGCTTTTGTATGAACCACTTCTTAAAGTCATTTCGGCACGAAATGGCTCGGCGCGCAAGGATTTGCAGACCGTGCGCCATGCATGGATGAGTGAATTTATCAATCGTGATGTCAAGATTTTCGATTCAAATCTATTAGGGCATTCGGTTAATACCGCATCATTTTTCGCCTCTGCCAATCTTTTGATAATTGCGGCAATCGGCGGCGTGATTTTTGAAGGTAATCTAAAAACCGGATTCATAAAAGACATTGGCATAGAAGCAAGCCGCCCATTTGAAGTTCAAATAAAATTATGTTTGGTGCTTTTGTGCCTAGTGCGTGGCCTTTTGGATTTTGTATGGTCCTTAAGGCAGATGAATTATTGCGCTGCTGCGTGGGGCGCTGTCCCTGCCAAAAAAGGCCGCGAAACCAATGAGAAATTTGCTAATGCAATAACGGCAATTGTCGAACCCGCCATGGCAACTTTTTCGCAAGGGGTTCGCACTTATTATTTTTCAATCGCGGCGGCCTTATGGTTGTTTGGCCCATGGGTAATGGCAATTGGTTCAATCGCGGTTTTTATCCTTTTGGCATATCGTCAAACCCTATCGCCCGCCGCCAAGGGTTTAAGGCAATTACGCATTTTATTGGAAAGCGAGAATAATAAATGATAAGCCTCCAGAATATTATTGCCTTTGCCGCAATTATCGCGTTTTGCGGGTTTTTGATTGCCGCAATGGTCGGCGATGTTCGCAAATTCCGCATCACCAATAAATTGAATATAGCCTTTAGCGCCACATTTTTCGTTTTCGCGCTTTTATTGGGAATGGAATGGAAATTGATTTTGGGTCACGCCGCAATCGGTGCGATTGCTTTTGCGGTTTGTTTTGTTCTTTTCTTCTTTGGCCTAATTGGTGGCGGTGACGTGAAATTAGTCGGCGCAACCGCACTATGGTTAGGTGGCGGGCCAATGTATAATTATATTATGCTAAGCGCAGTGCTTGGTGGCTTGGTTGGCGTTTTATTGATCGCAGCGCGTTGGGCAGCGCGCAAATTGGGCCTGCCAAAAAAGCCAAGATGGTTACGTGGAATTTTGCGCCGCCGTTCGCACATGCCCTATGGCGTGGCACTGGGATTGGGCGGAATATTGGCCATGCCAATGGCGGATTGGGCAATTAAATCAGGCATATTTCATTAAACACAGCCTAGCGAAATTCATAAAATTTAACAAAAATACAATAAATTTAACGGCCTCGTTAACACTCTATTAGCGCTTTGCGCGCAATGCTTCACCAATTGGAATCCAAATGATTCTCTATCCCTATTCGGGGAGGGCAGAAAGCGTGAACGTAAAACAAATTGGAATATTGGCGGTTGCTGTTGTGCTTGCGGGTGCAAGTTTTGTTTTAATGCGGCAACAATCTTCAAATAATGCACCGCAACAAGTCGCGGCTGCACCACCCAAGCCTGAAATCAAAATGGTAAAAATCCTTGTCACAAATCGCGATTATGCGATTGGTGATAGAATTGTTCCAGCATCTTTGGTTTGGCAGGATATCCCCGCAAATGCCAATATCACGTCTTTCGTGACCCAAGATGCAAATGCCAAAGCCGCCGAAATGTATGTCGATTCGGTCGTAAAAGTTCCGATGTTTACCGGCGAGCCATTTATCCTTAGCAAAATCGTTGTGGTCGGTGAAAAAAGCGGTGTCCTAGCATCCTTGCTTGCACCTGGAATGCGCGCAGCTTCAGTTAATATCACACCGGATTCGAGCGTTGCGGGTTTTATCGTACCCGATAGTCGCGTTGATGTAATTCTTACCCGCCAAATCCAGTTTCCGGTTGGAACGCAATCGGTAACCAAGACCGTAAGTTCGACAATTTTTTCAAACGTAAAAGTTCTCGCTGTTGATCAAAATACTTCGGTCACCAAAGAGCAAAAAGCGATAAGCGGCGCAACTGCGACCCTTGAATTGACCGCCGAAGATGCAGAAAAACTTCGCTCCGCTGATTCTTTGGGCGATATATCCTTAGTTTTAAGATCTTACGCTGATTCAAATGGGCCAAGTGGTTCAAATCATAATGCTTTGGCACTTTCACAGCCATCGCCAAACATTGCCAAGGCCGCCGCCGCAATGTTACCGAACGGCACAAATGGCAATCCGCCGCCGCCTAAGATCGTGAAAATTTATAGAGGTGGTCAATGAGTTTAAGATTGCCAAAAAACACTCTCAAGTTTGGAATAAGCACGGCGCTTGCAATTGCCATTATTGGCATGCCGCAATTAACCTCTGCTCAAACCGGCGCGATGCAAGTAACAATCGCGCCACAAGCACAAGTCCAAAGATTAGTTTTGCCAAAGGGTAAATCAGCAATAATTGATTTGCCCGTCGATGCGCGTGATGTTGTAGTTGCAGAGCCTAAAATAGCCGATGCGGTAATGCGCACAGCGCGTCGCGGCTTTTTACTTGGAATGAATATTGGTGAAACCAATGTCTATTTCCTTGATGCCAAAGGCCGTCAAATTCTTACTCTTGAGGTGCGTGTGGCGCGCGACGTTTCCGAACTTGGTGCTTTGCTTGAGCGTCTTGTGCCTGATGCGCATGTTAATATTGAAGCGATTGGCGAAAATCTAATTGTTAGCGGCGAAGTGGCTGATGCGTCTGTCGCCGATAAAGTAATGAAAATTGCCAATCAATATTCCGGCAAAACCGATGGCGTCGTGAATATGATGACAATCAAAACCGGACAACAAGTCATGTTGCAGGTTCGAATTGTCGAGATGCAACGATCCGTCATCAAACAATTAGGTATTAACCTTGCGACCCAAAATCTTCTGAATAAATTATTGCCTTCGGATTGGGGTCTAAGCCTTGCCACCGCCAACGGCTTTTCGGCAAATGGTAGTTTTTTGGGCGGAACGACAATTGATGCGTCATGGGCGCAAAATTTCATTCGCCCACAGACCCTGACTTATAATTCAGGGCAAGCAAATTTATTGGATCCAAGTTTGTATTCCGGTGCAGGTGGTTATTCCTATACCCCCCCTGTCACAACCTGTTCGGCAGATCCAAGTGGCGGTGCGCCGATTTGTAATACGACACCGGGTTCAACCACCTATGGTCCAGGTGAAAGTGTCTCAAATCAAATGACTTCTTCAACCATTCAGGCGCTTGAACGCGTCGGTTTGGCAAGAACTTTGGCAGAGCCGAATCTAACCGCAATTTCTGGTGAGGCGGCAAAATTTTTGGCAGGCGGTGAATTTCCGGTTCCGGTCAATCAAGACGATAATCGTATCAGTGTTGAATTCAAACCCTTTGGTGTCGGTCTTGGTTTCACACCGGTTGTGATGTCGCCAAATCGCATTGTTCTAAAAATCTCAACCGAAGTTTCAGAGATTTCGACAGCGGCATCTTTTAGACAACCTGATACGGTGATCAAAGATTCAACTGGCGCAATCACCAACGTTATTCGTGGCCTAACAATCCCGGGGATTTCGACCCGCCGCGCCGAAACCACACTTGAATTGCCATCAGGCGGTTCGATGATGATGGCGGGCCTTATTCAACAGACAACACGCCAAGCGGTTGAAGGGCTTCCCGGCCTAAAAGACCTTCCGGTTTTGGGTAATCTGTTCAAATCACGCGACTTTGTGAATAATGAAACCGAATTAGTGGTGTTGGTAACGCCATATTTAGTGAAATCCACAAGCCTCGACAAATTGCAAACTCCGGGTGACGGCTATTTACCGGCATCTGACGCAAGTTCTTTATTAATGGGTAAATTAAATCGCGTCGTTAATCCGAATTCGGGCGAAGCACCAAAGGGAAGCTATAAAGCCCCGATTGGTCATGTGATGAAATAGGTGAATTATGAAAATAGCGGTTTCAAAATACATGATTTTAGCGGGTTTGGGTTTGGCACTTGCTGCCTGTTCCACCACTGATAAAAAACCCGAAGCGCAAATCCAGCAAGAATTGCAAAAGACAGTTCTTGATAATCATACACCACAAATCAAAGCGGTTGAATCGCGCATGCTTGTGCAGGGTTTTGAAGGAACATTGACTTCAAAAGAAAGCATAATCTTAAAGGATTTTGCACGCGATTATTTCGATACAGGTCGTGGTGACGTGGTTTTTGCCTATCCGCAAGGCACGATAATGGACGGTCAAACCGATGCATTATTGCGCGAAACTCAAAAGCGTTTGTATCTTGAAGGCATTGATTTCGCAAAAATGTCATTTGCGCCATATCGCGCAAACCCCAATGGCATGAATGCGATTGTTGTGTCTTTTGCAAAATACGCCGCCGTTCAAGTGGATTGCAAACCTTGGTCAGAAATTGACGCAAAATCGGTTGCGGGTAACCTAACTACTGAGCGTTTCGGTTGTGCGAAAAATGCCAATTTGGCGCAAATGTTAGTCGATCCTGGTGATTTATTGGGTGACGCTAAGGGCGATATAACAGATGCCGAAAAAGCACTTAAAGGCGTCGATAAATATCGCAAAGGTGAAATAGAGAAAGTGTCCGGTTCAGTTTCTGGATCAGGGGGTAATTAATGAATAACAAAGCCAATCTCAAAGCGTGGGAAGAAGTCGCATCTACTGACGATGGTTTTGAACTTGATGCTGATTTTGATTTTCTAACTCCTGTCGGTGCGCCTGCCGAGCCGGTCTCATTGGCAGAAGGGGATTTCGACACATCGGCGTTTGAGGAAACTTATATTGGTGAATTGGCGCGCGGTGGTGACCAACCGGTTCCGCGCATCACAATCCAAGTTTTTTGTGAACGCCCAGAAACCGCGCAATTGGTGCAATCAGCATCAACCGACCGCCGTATTGCAAAAGCAAGCGTAACGGTTTCAATGGGCGGCCTTCAAGGCGCAATTGAATATTATCAACAGCAGCCAATCCCCAATCTAATAATTGTTGAAAGCCTTGCACCAATTCCGGCAATGATTTCACAATTGGATTCATTGGCAAGCATGTGTGATGAAGGTGTAAAACTGATTATGATTGGTGAAGCCAATGATGTCGGGCTTTATCGCGAATTAATCCGCCGTGGTGTGTCGGAATACCTTGTTCCGCCATTGCAGCCATTACAGCTTATTCGTGCGATTTCATCGCTTTATACCGATAGTTCTAAACCTTTTATGGGTGAAACCATCGCCTTTATTGGTGCGAAAGGTGGCGTTGGCTCTTCAACTTTGGCACATAATGTGGCCTGGTGCTTAGCCGAACACGCCGAAGTTAATACCACTTTGGTGGATTTAGACCTTTCTTGGGGCACCACCGGACTTGATTTCAATTCTGACCCGGCAACTTCGGTCGCCGACGCTTTGGAAACCCCGGAGCGCGTCGATGATGTGCTTTTGGATAGGTTATTGACCCGTCATACAGACCGCTTGACGCTTTTCACCGCCCCTTCAAGCCTTGATAGGGAATATGATATTGACCCCGAAGCCTATGATGTAGTTATCGACGGCGTGCGCAAAGGTGTTCCTTACGTTGTTCTTGATTTGCCGCACCAATGGAGCAAATGGACAAAACAAACTCTATTGGCAGCAGATCATCTCATTTTGGTTTGCGAACCCGATTTGGCAGGTTTGCGCAATGCCAAAAATATGTTCGATTTATTGAAATCCCAACGAAAAAATGACGCACCGCCAAAAGTGGTCATCAATAAAGTCGGCGTTCCAAAACGACCTGAAATCCCAATAAAAGATTTTGCCCAAGCCTTGGGTTGCGATCCGTCATTGGTATTGCCTTTTGACCCTCAAATTTTTGGCACAGCGTCAAATAATGGGCAAATGATTTCGGATGTTGCACCACAATCAAAATGTGCCGAAGGCATTGATTTCCTTGCTTTGGCACTTGCGGGGCGCACGCCGGAAACAAAACAAAAAACATCAATATTCAGCAAATTAAAAACAATTAAATTGGGAAAATAGCATGAGTTTTGGACGCAAAGCACAAGGTGAGACTTTTGGTGCAAAACCTGTTGCCGCGCCTGCGCCACAAGCTGCGCCAAAAACACTGCAATCGATAATTCCCGGCGCGAATGCGGCAAATACCAATGCCGCACCAAGTGCGGATAGACTTGCAAAAGTCACCAAAACTGTCGAATCCAAAGCACCGGTTATGATTGATAATCGCGATGATGAATATTATCGCACCAAATCGTCGATTTATAATGCTTTAATCGAAACCATTGATTTAAGCCAATTGGCGCAATTGGATCAAAAAATCGCGCGCGAAGAAATTCGCGATATCGTCAATGAAATCGTCGCCATTAAACAATTAGTTCTATCGGTTGCTGAGCAAGACCAATTATTAAATGACATTATCAATGACGTTTTAGGTTATGGCCCATTAGAGCCATTATTGGAACGCGATGATATCGCCGATATTATGATAAATGGCGCGAATGCGGTATTTATCGAGGTAAGCGGTAAAGTTCAAAAAACGCCAATTCGTTTCCGTGACAATGCGCAATTAATGAATATTTGCCAACGCATCGTGTCCCAAGTCGGTCGCCGCGTTGATGAAGCGTCACCAATTTGCGACGCGCGTTTGCCTGACGGTTCACGCGTTAACGTAATTGCCCCGCCATTGGCGCTTGATGGCCCGACCGTCACAATTCGTAAGTTCAAAAAAGACAAGATGAAAATGAATGACCTTGTCGGTTTTGGCTCAATTTCGGAAGCTGGCGCAAAGGTTTTGGGTATTATCGGTGCATGCCGTTGTAATATTCTTATTTCCGGCGGCACGGGTTCGGGAAAAACTACGCTTTTGAATTGTTTGACTGGCTTTATTCAGCCCGACGAACGCATTATCACCTGCGAAGACGCCGCAGAATTGCAATTGCAACAGCCCCATGTCGTGCGCCTTGAAACCCGTCCGCCAAATCTTGAAGGTGCGGGCGCGATTACAATGCGTGATTTGGTCAAGAACTGTTTGCGTATGCGCCCTGAACGTATCATTGTTGGTGAGGTGCGCGGACCCGAAGCCTTTGACCTTTTGCAGGCAATGAATACAGGCCACGATGGTTCAATGGGCACATTGCACGCCAATAGTCCGCGCGAAGGAATTTCGCGTATGGAATCCATGATTACAATGGGTGGCTTTTCATTACCGCCAAAAACAATTCGCGAAATGATTGCAGGTTCAGTTGATATTGTGGTTCAGGCCTCTCGTTTAAGAGACGGTTCGCGCAAAATCACCCATATCACCGAAGTTGTCGGCCTAGAAGGCGATGTAATTATTACCCAAGACCTTGTTGTCTATGAAATAGACGGCGAAGACGCCAATGGTAAAGTGTCGGGAAAACACCGTTCAACAGGTATCGCGAGACCAAAATTCTGGGATAGAGCGCGATATTTCAATCTCGAAAAAGATTTGGCAGACGCATTAGACGCAGCGGGGGCATAATGGATAATTCAATTCTTTATCCGGCTATTTTCGCAATCGCGATTTTTATGCTTGGTTTTGCATTTGTTACAGGCGTTGATGATAAAACTTCTGCACGCGTAAAAGACGTCGCAAAATCCAATGAACGCCAATTGCGCCGCAAAGTCGTCGATGCTGATGAACAAAGACGCAAAAAAATGATGGGCAATCTAAAAGATTTAGAACTCAAAGAGCGACAAATGCGCGCGGCGCGGGTTTCACTTGCCGCGCAATTAGAACAGGCAGGTCTGAATATTACGCCACAAACCTATTGGATGATGTCAATTGGTGCGGGCCTGTTTGCCGCTGCTGTAATGTTCATTCTGCATAAGCCTGTCTATATGATGGCCGGAGCGGGTATTGCGGTTGGTTTAGGGCTTCCGCGCTGGGTTGTGAATTTTGTAAAAGGCGGAAGGCAAAAGAAATTCTCCGCCGAATTTGCCAATGCGATTGAGGTTATTGTGCGCGGTGTTAAATCGGGCCTACCATTAATGGAATGCCTGAAAGTAATTGGGCGCGAGGCGCAAGAACCATTGGCGGGAGAGTTTCGCCGTGTTACCGACCAAACCTCTATGGGTATTCCTTTGGATCAGGCTTTGGCAAAAATGTTTGAACGCGTTCCTTTGCCGGAAGTTAGCTTTTTCACAATCGTTTTGGCAATTCAGCAAAAAGCAGGCGGTAATTTATCCGAAGCCTTGGGCAATTTGGCAACGGTTTTGCGCGCACGCAAATTGATGAAGGAAAAAGTGAACGCGCTTTCATCAGAGGCAAAAGCATCGGCAATGATTATCGGTGCTTTGCCGATTGCGGTGACCGTAATGGTTTATTTCACTTCGCCTGATTATATTATGCAATTATTCACTGATAAGACCGGACATTTTGCATTGATGGTCGGCGGCGGCATGATGGGCACGGGCATTTTCGTCATGCGCCAAATGATTAATTTCGATATTTAGGGGGGCACTATGTTTCGTGAAATAAGTGACCTAGCCACTAAAGCAACCGACCCAAAAACCCTTAGTATGATTGGCATCGGCGTTGCGACCGCCATTGCGCTTTATACCGTCGTCATGCCAATGCTAAAGACCGATAAATTATCGGCGCGCATGAAGGCGGTTTCTTCCGATAGAGAAGAATTAAAGAAACGATCCCGCCTATTATTGCAAAAGGAATCTAATGGATCTGCGCAATTGCGGCACAAGGAAAAAGGCCCTTGGAAACGTTTGGTGCAAACACTTAACCTTAAAAAATTACTCGAAGACCCGAACGTAGAATCGAAACTATTGCAGGCAGGTTTTCGCGGCGCGCAGCCACTAAGCGTGTTTTATTTCGCCCGTTTCTCGTTGCCGATTGTGTTTTTTATTTTCGCACTTCTATATATGCTATTTTCCGGCTCCAAAATGGAAGGGACGCAAAGGCTTATGATTGGTATCGGTGCCTGCGCTGTCGGCTTTTATGCGCCAAATATTTACATTGGTAACGTTGCACAGAAACGCCAACAATCAATCAAGCGCGCATTCCCTGACGCCCTTGACTTGCTATTGATTTGCGTTGAATCCGGCATGTCTATCGAGGCCGCCTTCCAAAGGGTGAGTGAGGAAATTGGGACTTCATCAATCGAGCTTGCCGAAGAATTGGGGCTAACCACTGCCGAACTCGCCTATTTGCAAGATAGGCGCATGGCCTATGAAAACTTGGGCAAGCGAACCAATCACCCGGGCATTAAGGCAGTATCATTGGCCTTGCAACAGGCCGAAAAATACGGCACGCCATTGGGTTCGGCCTTACGGGTTATGGCCAAAGAAAACCGCGAATTGCGCATGACCGAGGCCGAAAAGAAAGCCGCCGCACTTCCAGCGCAATTAACTGTTCCTATGATTGTATTCTTCCTTCCGGTTTTGTTTATTGTAATTCTGACACCGGCCTATATTAAATGGCAAAATATGTCGGGTCGTGAACAACAATTAAGCCATGCCGACGGCAAAGCATCAACCAAGCCTGGCGCAAAAGGCCCAAGCCAAGGCGCAGGCCCACCCCCAACTGGTGCAAGATAATTTTCACGAAAATTAAACTATTAAATCAAGAAACAGTTTTGCCCCATAATGCGCAATATCATGGCAAGCGTAATCTCGAAAATACATAGCTCACGCCCAATGGCCCTACTACACATCGGCGGTATTAATACTAAAACTTATGTATCGCACTTAACGGAAATTATTTCTTCTTCTTAGTTTTCACATTCCAATCAGGAATCGTCGGGTCCTTTTTGGTGGGGGCCGGTTTTTTGGCGGCAGGTTTTGTTGTCGCGGCGGGCTTTTTCACAATCGTTTTTGCATTGCTATCAGGTTTTTTGGCAATCGTCTTGGCTTTATTGTCAGGTTTTTTGACGATTGTTTTAGTATTGGAATCGGTTTTTTTCGCACTCGGGGCCGGTTTTTTAGATTTTTTATCCCAATTCGGAACGTCTTTATCAATTGTTTTTGATTTTACGCTTTCAGGTGGCTTTTTGCCTTTAGCAGAAGTGGTTTTAGCCGTTTTTGTCGGTTCGGGTTTTTCCTTGACAATCGGCTTTTCGACATTTGGTTTCACCCAAGGCTTGGGTGTTTTTTTATTGTCGGCTTTTGATTTCTCAGGCTTTTTGGAGTTTTCGACATTTTTTGGCGGCGGATTATCGTCAAGATTTTGGTTTTCATAATCACTAGGGACAGAAAAATCGGGCAATGCAGGCGGCGGCTTTGGCGCGCTAAAATCAACATTCACCGCATTGGGATTGTCAACTTTAATTGGTTCAAGAGGTTCAGATTTGGGTGGCTTTGGCGGCTGCAGAACCTTTGTTGGTTCATTATAGGCGACTTTAACCGGTTCAAAAACAATCTTGATTGAGTTTTCAGGTTCGGTAGTTTTTGGCGGTGTCAGAATGACAGGTATTGATGGTTCCGGCTGTTTTGGGGTTTTCGAACCAAAAATCACACCGAAAGGATTGGAATCTTTTTTAGATTTGTCCTTTTTTTCCGCCATTTTAGCCGGTGCAGGGTATGGCTTCATAAATAATAAAGTCATGCGGTCACTTTCGCCGATTTCTTTATATTTACTTTGATCAAAATTTGGATTTGGCGGTTTTCCTGCCGGTGCGGTTCGACCTACGGGTGGCAAGGTCCAAACCCCAAATGGGTGATCTTTGCTATCTTTTAGATTGGCATTGATTTCAGAGGCATTGATGAAAACAAAGCCTGCCTCTTTGGCAAGGTCAATGACATAATCTTGGCGAACATAGCCATCGGCTGCTATTGGGTCTTGTGGCGAATCTTCGCCTGCGCGGTGTTCTTCAACACCCAATATTCCGCCCGGTTTAAGAACTTTGAAAAAATCGTCAAACGCTTTTTCCGCCCAACCTTGATTAAGCCAATTGTGAATATTGCGAAAAGTCAAAACTGCATCGACACTATCTTTGGCGCCAAGATCTTTTGAGCGTGGCCCAAATGGCACAACGCTGACTTTGCCAAAATCTTGTGGGTTTTTGGCGAATTTGTTTGAATAGGAATCAACCACTTCTTTAACTAAAGGCGAATTTGTGGTGGAAGTATCAAATTGCGCGGCAATTAATTCGCCGCCGCCTTGTTTCAAATAATCACTCAAAACACTCGAATACCAACCTTGACCCGGCCAAATCTCAATAATTTTGGAATTTGATTTTATGCCAAAGAAATCCAAGGTTTCATATGGGTGGCGATAAATATCACGCTGTTTATCAATGCGCGTAGATGCCGCAACTGCATTTTTGAGCATGGCTTTTTCGGCTTCATTTAATAAATAAGCGCTCAATTGATTATTGTTTGGCGTCGGCGGCGTTGCAAAAACGGTTTTCACGCCTTCTGTGCCCTGATCTTGTGCCAAAACAGACGCCGGCAAAAGATACCAAGCGCCGACACACGACAAAATTAAAGCTGAAATCGCCGTTGATGTATGAGGCTTTGCCAAAAATGCTTCTCCGAAAATTAATGCAACCTCTTTTAGGAGCACGAATTCTGATTCACCAAATAGGTGAAAATGATTAGCTTGCTTGGGGAAATGGTTCAACCCCGAACAATGTTATAAAAGCGTAATAAAATTATCGGGCGAAAATAAGGCCGCATCTTGAAAACCGGTTTTTGCCACCTAAATCAATTATGGCGCTGCCGGTTGGGGCGCTAGGCGGCTGTTTTTAAAAAGCCGTTTTAGCCGTCATTTTCACTTGAAAATGAAATTTCTTTGATTGCTTAAGGAGAATCTTATGAGAAATATTGATTTATCACCACTTTACCGCACCATTGTTGGATTTGACCGCGTTGCAAATTTAATTGAGACCGCATCGCGCCAAGAAAATGCGCCAAATTGGCCACCATATAATATAGTGCAAACCAGCGAAGACGATTATCGCATCGAATTGGCGGTCGCAGGATTTGGCGCACAAGATATTGATCTTGAAGCGCGAAATGACCTTGTGATTGTTAAAGGCGAGAAAAAATCGAATGCTGAAGATCAAAAATATCTTCATCGCGGAATTGCCGAACGTTCCTTTGAACGCCATTTCCAAGTTGCCGACCATGTGAAAGTCGTTGGTGCAAATCTTAGCAATGGTCTCTTGATTATTGAATTGCACCGCGAAATTCCTGAAAGTGCGAAACCGCGCAAAATTGCGATTAATGGTCAGTTTGCCAGCAATTCTGAGCCGGAAATTGATTTAAAGGCCAAAATTTCCGACGATTTAGCGGCATAAATCACTAGGGCCACACTTCGTTAATTAATGAGGTCTGACCCTAAAGATATTTATTCTGAAGGCGGGAAGGATTCCCGCCTTTTTGATTCCATTTGAAAATCCCACTTCTTCAAATCGCAAATGCGCCCGTTCAAGCGCATTTGGTGTGCCAAATTTTGGCAAAGTGTTGACTTGTTGCAACTATTTTTAGGTCATTGCGCAATTGCAGCATTTTTTTCTTTAAATCCCCTTGAGTGTCATAGTTTTGTCACCTAAAGCGCACAAATGCGCAGTTAATTTTTGTTAAGAATTACGCGCGCTTCAATAATTCGCCGATTGTGTGAAATACTGGAATCGGGCTTAGTGGAAATCCGTATGGCAAACGCGGATTAGTTTAAACCGGAAGAGGGGTTCTTCAAATGAGACTGAATAAATCAATTATTATGGCGGGTGTTTCTGCATTTGCCGTATTTGCAGCTTCGCAGGCTTTTGCGCAATCAACTGCAACTGAAACGGTTGAAACCGTTATTATTAAAGGCAGCCGCAATGTTGGTGTTGTCAAAAAAGAAAGCGGCACCAAAACAAAAACGGTTGTTGGCCAAGAGCTTATTTCTTTGGGTAGCTCCGGTCAAACTGTTGTTGAAACTTTGAACGTTGTTCCTGGTTTAAACTTCACCAATACCGATGCTTATGGTTCATCCGGTGGTAACCTTCGTATTCGTGGTATGGACGGTTCGCGTATTTCTTTGACCGTTGACGGCGTTCAATTGAACGATTCCGGTAATTATGCGATTTACACCAACCAACAACTTGAGCCTGAACTAATCTGCCAAGCATCGGTTTCAACCGGCGCAACTGACGTTGACTCTATGTCTGCATCTGCTTCTGGTGGTACAATCAATTATAACACTTGTCGCCCTGAAGATAATTTCGGTGGCGTTGTGAAATTGACCACCGGTTCTTTCAATTTCAAAAACGGTTTCTTCCGTTTAGATTCAGGTAAATTTGGCCCTTGGGGTACAAAAGCATTCGCGGCTGTTACTTTGCAGAATTATGATACCTGGACCGTCGATGCGGGTGCACCTGCTGATTTGGACAAAAAACAATACAATGTCCGTGTTTTCCAAGAATTGCCAAATGACAGCTATGTTTCTGCTTCGGCACACTATAATGAAAACCGTAACCGTTTCTATTTCTCGCAAACCAAAGCACAAATCTACCCAACTGCTTTAAATGGCACAAATGGTTATAATTATAACCCTGCTGGTCTTTTGAACATTAACCCTTCAAACACCGGCAATTTCAAAATCCAGTCTAAATTCAATTTGACTGATACTTTGGCAATCACCTTTGACCCAACATATCAATATGTTTTGGCTAATGGCGGCGGCTCTGCGTCTGTCAGTGAAACTGATGCGCGCCTTTGCGGTACAACTTTCGGCACTGCAGGTTGCGGCGTTGATTTGAACAAAGACGGCGATAAATTGGATTCAGTTCTTTTGCACCGTCCTTCAAACACCAATACCAACCGTTTCTCAGTTACTTCTTCTGTAATCTGGAAATTCATGGAAGGCCAAACATTGCGTTTTGGTGCGTCTGCTGACCGTGCACGTCACCGTCAAACCGGCGAATTCGGCTTCTTGAATTCAGACGGCACTGCAATTGACGTATTCTCTGGCAAAGTTGATGATTCAGTGTCTGCTTTGACTGCTGACGGCGACAAATTGCAAAACCGCAATCGTTATTCAGAAGCAAATGTTGACGTATTCTCTTTGGAATATCGTGGTCGCTTCCTTCAAGACAAATTATTCGTGTCTTTAGGTCTTCGCAATCAAAAAATGGTTCGTAACCTAAATCAATATTGCTATTCTCAAGCAAATGGTTCGGGCAACGTGCTTTGCACCAAACAGCCAACTGCAACCTCGGTTGCAACTGCTGATTCTGATGTGAATATCGTTACTTTCGGTACTTCAACTACAAAATATTTCACACCATTCTCAAGAACTTATGAATTTAAGAAGACTCTTCCGAATGTTGGCGTGACTTATAAACTTGACGATGCAAACCAATTATTCGCAAGCTATTCAGAATCTATGTCTTCGCCACGTACCGACAGCTATTATAACGTGTCGCTTTTGGCTAACAAATTGACTGCTGCAAACCCTGAAATCGAAACTTCAACCAATTTCGAATTCGGCTATCGTTTGAACCTTTCAAACCTTTATGTTTCTGCTTCATTGTTTGGCGCTGAAGACTCTAACCGTATCGTTTCTTCATTCGATCCTGATGACGGTTCCTTCAAAGACCGCAACGTTGGTGACGTGAAACGCCAAGGTTTTGAAGCTCAAGCATCTTGGGAATATTCAAAAGCACTATCGTTCAACGCATCTTACACCAAAACAGATGCTAAATTGCAGAACAATTTGATTGTTGGCGGTACTGCTGCTGCACCGATTACAATTGCAACTGCAGGCAAAACTTTGGCTGAAACGCCTAAGAAAATGGCTACTGTTGGTGTGAATTACGACTTCAATGACAAATTACACTTCAATTTGTCCGGCAAATATGTTGGCGACCGTTATTCAACTGATATGAACGACGATATCGCGCCTGCATACACTGTTTGGAACGCATCTATGCGTTGGGATTTGGACTATGCAAAACCTGGCACTTATTTGCAATTGAACGTCATCAATCTTTTGGACGAACAATATTTGGGCAATATCACTTCGCGCAATAATGCTTATGCAACTCTTCGTTCTGATGGCTCAACTCAAAACGCATCTTTGCCTTCATTCAATGTCGGTACACCGCGCACCATCACTCTTGCACTTCGCACAAAATTCTAATTTTTGCGATTGCAATTGAGACTAATCGGGGGCAGGGTAACCTGCCCCTTTTTATTGGTTTTATCATGTCGAACTTAGAAATCATTAAGAATAAAAATCGAAAATTTTTGGACTTTATTGATGGTTTTGCGAATGACGCAATTGATATTGTTCCCAATATCAAGATGCGCGGTTTTGAAGAAATCTTGACAGGTAATGTCGATATGGCGGGCCCATTATGGCCTGCGCTTAACCCTTTGAAATATTATATTGGCGGCTATGGCGAAAATCGCATAATTGGTGCCACCGACCCGCATTTGCCAAAAGATGAAATGCGAACTTTTCATATTGGACTTGATATTTTCGCACCCGCTGAAACCGATGTTTTTGCCCCATTGGATGGTGAGATTTTTGCAATCAAAAACAATGATAAGCCGCGCGATTATGGCCCGACTATTATTTTGTTTCATGAAATTGACACTGATTTCGGCTTTTATACGCTTTATGGTCATTTAAGCATGGAAAGCCTGGTTGAAAAATTCA
Organism: Hyphomonadaceae bacterium; assembly: GCA_041917055.1. Classification (GTDB taxonomy): domain Bacteria; phylum Pseudomonadota; class Alphaproteobacteria; order Caulobacterales; family Aquidulcibacteraceae; genus Pseudaquidulcibacter. The sequence continues at coordinate 109,335 of JAYRYJ010000002.1, read as the reverse complement.
TTGGCCAAAAAATCAAAAAGGGTGAAAATTTCTCGCAATTGGGTGCACAAACTGAGAATGGCGGTTGGCCGCCCCATTTACACATTCAAGTGATTCTTGATATGCTTGATTATAAAGACGATTTTCCCGGCCTCTGCCGGTTGCAAGAGCGTGAATTTTGGCAATTAAACTGCCCGAACCCGCGCGATATTTTGGGTTTATAGGTGAATTATGGCGAAAAGTTTTGATGAATTTATAATTGAACGCAGACGGTTTTTATCAGGTCTTGCGATGGCATCGGCGGCAGCCTCTATAAATTCGGTTTGGCGCGGTTCTGCAATCGCCGCTAATCCTAAATTTATCAATGACCCATTTTCTTTGGGTGTAGCATCTGGCGACCCGACTTCAGATGGTTTTGTGCTTTGGACGCGCCTTGCGCCAAATCCATTTGAAACCGATGCCTTTACCCAAGATGTAGTTGAAGTTTTGGTCGAAGTTGCCGAAGACGAAAAATTCACAAAAGTCGTTCGACGCCAAACCGAAATCGCGCGCCCTGATAATGCGCATTCCGTTCACGCCGAAATTACCGGCCTTTCACCAAATCGCCCATATTTTTATCGATTTAGGACTGCGGGCATCGCCAGTGACGTGGGCATGACAAAAACTGCGCAAATGATTGGCTCGCCACTTGATAAATTCAAATTCGCTTGGACGTCTTGTGCCCATTATGAACAAGGGTTTTACACCGCTTATGGCGATATAGTTAAGCAAAACCCCGATCTAATTCTGGGATTAGGTGATTATATTTATGAAGTTTCCTATGGCGCACAATTGCGTCGCATGCCGGTTGAAGAAGCAAGCTCATTAGCAGATTATCGCCTTATTTATGGCGCCACAAAATCCGACCGCGATTTAAAAGAAGCGCATCGAATTGCGCCTTGGATTTTTATTTGGGACGATCATGAGGTCGCAAATGATTATCAAGGCGATGTCGGAAAAGTATTCCCCGGTCAAGACCCAAAAGACTTTGTATTAAGAAAGCGCGCGGCATATAAAGCCTTCTTTGAACATTTGCCTTTGCGTTCGCGTTCACGCTTTGATGCCATTAATCGAATGCGAATTTATGGGCAATCGAACCACGGGAATTTGCTTGAATTCACATTATTAGACACCCGCCAATATCGTGACCGCGCGGCGTGTCCGCGTGATGGCTATTTCGAGGCGCAATTAGTTTCGCGCACCACATGCGCCGAGCTTGCCGATAAAAACCGCACTATTTTGGGCGCGCGCCAAGAAAGATTTGTCTCCGAAAACTTTATGCGCGGCAACGCAAAATGGAGTGTTTTGGTGCAACCAACTTTGTTCGCAAGCCTGGTGCAGAAAGATAATCAGGGAAATCCGGCAGCCTATACCGATGGTTGGTCTGGCTTTGAACCTGCGCGCCAAAAACTAATTGATATGATGCAGAAACGTAACAAGGATTCATCATGTGTCGTAATCGGTGGTGATATGCATGCGTTTTTTGCGGGCGATGTAAAGACCGATTATTTCAATCCAAATTCGGAAAGTGTCGCGGTGGAATTTGTTGGTGGCTCAATCACCTCAAAATCTTATAATTACGACCGCTTTATGAAAATGATGCCGGATAATCCGCATTTGAAATTCTTTGATGACCGCACCAATGGCTATGGCTTGGTTGAGGTTGATAATAAGAAAATGGACGTCAAATTGCGCCACACTCCTAGCACTTGGAAGCGTGATGCGGGCTTCTTTAATTTGAAACATTATGTGGTTGAACACTCAAAACCAAAACTAAACGAAGTTTAAGTGGCGGCGTGGCGTTCTTTGTGCTTTCTTTTTTCAATCAAGGGGGAAACCAATGAAAACCATTTCTTTTGCATCAATTATTGCGATTTTATCTTTGTTCGGCGCGACAGGTTCGGCATTCGCCGGTGGTGGTAAAAATGTTTTGGAGTTGAATAATTTTATCGGTGAGATTCAAGTCAAAACTTCACCCGATGCCGAATTCAATTATCAGATTATTCCCGGAAAAAAGTTTACGGCGACCGAAACACAAAATGGTGTTAATCGCATTTTTCGAATTAATGAGATCGACACTTCGAAATTGTCTTGCAATAGTGGCATCGGCGGCAAAACGTTTAAAATTAGCGGAAAGACATATAGACCTGAAGATTTTCCAAAAATTTTGGTCACTATGCCATCGGGCAATGGCCTTCGCATTAAGAATGCGGCAATAGAGGGAATTGTCGGCGACATCGGCGGTGCGACTTTGGAATTATCGTCATGTGGGAAACTAAAAATCGGCAATATTGCCCATGCTATTGAGGTTGAAGTTGACGGCGCGACCAATGTCGAAACCGGAAATGTTGGTGAATATGCACGCATTTCGGTTGAAGGCGCATCAACCCTAAAAATGGGTCATATCGGCGGTATGGCAGATATTAGTTTTGATGGCGTCGGAAGCCTTAACGCATTGTCCGCAAATGGCGTTCGTATCGGGCTAGATGGCGCAGGTAATGTGCAAATCAATGGCGGCAAAGGCCCGTTTGATGTTTCTTTAGAAGGAACGGGCAATGTGAATTACGGCGGTGTCGCAATCAACCCGCGCGTAAGAATTTCCGGTGTCGGAAATGTGAAAGTGAATAAAATAGAAGGCATGAAAGACGTCAAAATCGACGGCGTCGGTAAATTTACCACCAATTAGTCTTGACTGTATGGCCATTTTTGCCCAAATCGCGGCGAGATGCGAAGTTTCAATAAGTTGTTGTTTGCGTTTGTGAAGTGAAATGTTTGGGGAAGGTCTTTATGGGAATTTTTGCCATAAAGACCTGATTCAATTATGTTGGCCTAAGAATGCGCGTCAAGAGCCGCTACGCTTAAACTCTTGACCCTCATTTTTAGGCGGCGCGTTCAAAACGATTCTTATGCTTATTTTATCAAAGCGTCTTTTTGAGAACGAAAGTGCGGTGTGAGCTTGTCAAGTCCTTTACCGATAGGCGAGCGTAGCGAGGGACTTTACAAGTTCGCAGCGCACAAAACACAATTAAACCTTCTTTTTAACGAAACACAGTTTCGGCAAAAAGAAAATAAAGCAAAAAATAATAAAACTGTCGAGTTTTGACAAAAAGTTTGAAAAAATGTGATTAATAAGTGAGGCAACTTATTGTGCTTACACTTTTAGATCGACGGGCGATATATGACATCAAATATTAGAATTCCTGCGGAATGGGAAAAACAATCTTGTCTTTGGACCTGTTGGCCCAGTGATGAGGAATTGTGGCAATCAGACATTGACGGCGCGCACGCCGAAGTTGGCGCGATGATTGAAGGCCTTATTTCGCCATATAATAATCAATCAACAAAAGTCAGGCTTTTGGTTGCCGACAGCGCAGCAAAAGAAAATGCCATTGCGAATTTTGGCGACAAAATTGAAATAATCGAAATTCCTTTTGGTGATATTTGGTTAAGAGACACCGGCCCAATCTTCGCAATTAAGGAAAGTGAACTTAAGGCACTCTGTTTCGGTTTTAACGGCTGGGGCGGTAAATATGTTTTGGATTTTGATGATAGAGTAAACGAAGAAGTTGCCCTTTTCGCCAAAACCCGCGCCAAAAATATCGAATTCGTTCTTGAAGGTGGTTCAATTGACGGCAATGGCGAGGGGGCATTTTTAACCACCACCCAATGCCTATTGAACCCAAACCGCAATCCAAATCTTTCTAAATCGGATATTGAAAAAATAATGATTGATGAATTGGGCGCGAAACAAATTCTATGGCTCGAAGATGGCTTATTGAATGACCATACAGACGGGCATATTGATAATATTGCGCGTTTTATCGCGCCCAACAAAATAATTTGCCAATCACCATTTGGTGACAATGACCCAAATGCCGAAATTTTGAATAAGATTTATTCTGACCTGTGCGAAATGCGTAATTTAGATGGCGATAAATTCGAAATTGTTCGCGCGCCAAGTCCCGGCCTCGTGACCAATGAGGACGGCGAAATTGTCCCCGCTTCCCACATGAATTTCCTAATTTCAAATGGTAAAGTGATTATGCCGCATTATGGCACCAAAAGCGCCGATATAGCGTTGCAGGCATTGGCGGAATATTTTCCAAATTACAAAATTATCGGAATCAATGCCACGCATATATTGACTGGCGGCGGTTCATTTCATTGCATAACCCAACAGCAGCCGGAATAATAAAATGAGCGCAAAGGTAAAAGTTGCAGCATTACAGGCATCCTATGGCACTGATATGGATGCCAATATAGAAAAAACCGTTAGAATGGTGCGTGAGGCTGCCAAAATGGGTGCGCAAATTATTCTGCCGAGTGAATTGTTCCAGAACATTTATTTCTGCACCACGCAAGACGAAAGCTGGTTCGCCCATGCCTATCCGGCACTTGAACATCCATGCGTTATTGCTATGCAAAAAATCGCTCGCGAAATTAATGTGGTTATTCCCGTATCGATTTATGAAAAAGACGGGCCGCGATATTATAATAGTGTTGTTATTATTGATGCAGGCGGTGAAATCCTTGGAACCTATCGCAAAAGCCATATTCCGGACGGCCCGGGCTATATGGAAAAATATTATTTCCGTCCCGGTGATACCGGATTTAAAGTATGGCAAACAAAATTCGCCAAAATCGGTGTCGGAATTTGTTGGGATCAATGGTATCCGGAATGCGCGCGCGCAATGATGTTAAAGGGTGCGGAAATTCTATTTTACCCGACTGCAATAGGTTCTGAACCGCATGACGGAGATTTGGATACCAAAGACCCGTGGCAAAGGGCAATGATTGGTCATGCAGTGTCGAATATAGTTCCAGTAATCGCCGCCAATCGCATAGGAATCGAGCAAGGACTAGGTGCGCCGCAGCATTTTTATGGCTCAAGTTTTATTGCCAATCATCGCGGTGACAAAATTGCTGAAATGAATCGAACAGACGAAGGTGTCATTGTCGCCGAACTGGATTTGCAATTTACAAATACCCATCGCGCAGCATGGGGCTTTTTTCGCGACCGCAGACCGGATTTATACTCTAAGGATTGAAGAATAAGGCGAATTAAGGCGTAAAAACATGAATTTCATGTAATATTCGCCAAATTCGTGCCGTAATCTTTACCTAACGTCAACTTCGCCTGATTGGCGTAGATTTTGTAAATTCAATCAAAAACCCTCCCTTTTGTTTGATTTGGGAAATCGAATATTTTTGCTAAATTTGCTGCATTAGCGAAATTTTATTTCAAAAATGTTGCAATTGCGAATAAAATAGGCGTCAATGATGGGCTAGTGACAAAATGTGTCAAAAGGTGTCAAAAATTGAAAAATTTCAGTTTTAGGGGCTTTTCAATTCAGACTTTCGTCGCTAACGATTAAGTCCGCGCTATAATTGTTAAGAAAAGCTTAATAATTGGTTTTAACTTTTTGGAGGATACGGGACCTATGTTCGCGCTATTACAAGCCGGTGCTGCAAGCGCCGCACAAACCGTAGCAGATGCTACAAACGCCACTGCCGATGTTGCTGCAAATGTTGCTGCTGCTGCACCTGCCGCTCTGTCTGAGGCTGAAAAAGCCGGTGCTGCTGATGCTGCTGCAAAAGCTGCTGAACAGGCGCATACCTCTTTGTGGGAAATGGTGATGCAATCATCAGTGGTTTCCAAAATCGTTTTGGTAATCCTAGTACTTTGTGCAATCTATTCACTTGCGCTTATGTTTGAAAAAATCATCGTTCTTCGCGGTGCTAAATCTAAATTAGCTGGCTTTTTGGGTGCTTTCAAAAAAGCAAAAACCCCTGATGAAGCAAACCAAGCAGTTGCAAAACAACCAGATTCATTGGCAAAACGCATGTTTGCTGCTGGTTATGCCGAAGTTTTGAAAACTCGTGAACTTGGTCTTTATAGCATGAAATCCGGTGACCACACCCTTTCGCGTGTGCAGACTGCAATGGATGCTGAACAAAACAAAGGTATCGAAGATATGTCTTCTTCAATGACCTTCTTGGCGTCAATCGGTTCAAACGCACCGTTTATCGGTCTATTTGGTACGGTTTTCGGTATTATCAATTCATTTATCGGTATCGCAAATACGCAAACCACTTCTTTGGCGGTTGTTGCACCGGGTATTGCGGAAGCACTTGTTGCGACTGCTGCGGGTCTATTGGCTGCAATCCCTGCGGTTATGATCTTCAACTTTGCCGGTAAAGCAATTTCAACAATGGGTGGCCATTTGGACGATTTGAAAGCTGATTTCATCTCCATGCTTTCTCGCGATATGGACAAGCAAGGCTAATTTTGCCTTATTTATAAGGAGTTAGCTCATGGGTGCTAAAGTCTCAACAGGTGGTGGCGGTGGAAAACGCGGGTCGTTTGACACCAACTCCGAACCAAACGTAATTCCTTTCGTGGATATTATGTTGGTGCTCCTGATCATTTTCATGGTGGCGGCTCCGATTGCCACTGTGGACATTAATGTTGACCTTCCACAGTCCAAAGTGATGCCGTCCAAACGCCCGCCGAAACAAACATATATTTCGGTTCAGCATAATGGTGGAAACCCGCTTTATTTCGTCGGAAATAATCAGGTTCCTGCTGATATGGTCGGTAAAGAAACTTTCAAAGAAGTTCCAAAGAATAACAAAAAAGCCGAAGGCAAAATTGATTTGATTATTCAGGAACGTATTTATGTGCGCGCAGATGGCGCAACACCTTTCCGCAATGTCGTTTTCGTTATGAACCGCTTGCAGGATGAGGGTTTCTTTAAAGTTGCTTTGGTTGGTCTCGATAGAAGACGCTGACCTTAGGAGAATTATAATGACCAGTCATTTGGAAATCCAAATAGACATAACAAAGGAGGCGGGCCATGGGTGCTAAAGTATCCACCGGCGGGTCGCATAAACGCGGAAGCTTTGATAGCAATGCAGATATGAACGTAATTCCGTTCATCGACATTCTATTGGTTCTTCTCATCATTTTCATGGTTGCCGCACCGCCGCCAACCACGGACGTGAAGGTCGATCTTCCGCCGCCAAATGCAATTCCTAATCCATCGAATGAGAATAAAAAACCGACAATTGTCGATATTCGCGATGATGGAACTGGGGCAATGCAAATTTTTGTCGATGGTAAAGTCTCTGATACTTCAACACTTGGTGACGATGTGTTGGCGCGAATTTCGGTGAATGCACCGGGTTCAACCAACCGTCTATTAGAAGTTATCAGAATTCGCGCCGATCAGACTCTTGCATACGCGGATGTCATGGGAACCATGGCACTATTGCAAGAGAAGAATTTTCAAACAGTTTCACTGGTGGCTGAGGAAGCCATTCCGGTTGAAATGCTTCATTAAGGGAGGGTCGAATGGGAAAATATCGTGGTCTCTTCATCCTTCTTTCTGCGGTAATTTGGGCAGTTCTTTTATGGGGCATGTCCAAAGTTAAGCCGGGCGTGTTTGAAGACCTATTTCAAGACAAAGCAATCAAGGTTGAGAATGAGAAGAAGAAAGAGGAAAAACCACCTCCGCCGCCTCCACCTCCGCCAAAATTGCCGCCGCCACCACCATTGGTGGAGCGTAAAACCAATGTCAAAACCAATTTGGTTATAGATACGCCAATCGAAAGGCCGGTTGCGGAAAATCCGCCACCACCTGTGGCGCCACCGGTATATTCGCCTTTGGCTCCACCGGCACCGCCGCCGCCGCCGGCACCACCGGCGCCGCCGCCACCGCCACCTCCTCCTTCCTGTCAGGAAAAGGATTCAAATCCGACGCCAATTACCGCGTTTAATCAGGATATAGCTTATCCTGCACGCGCTCAGGAAGAGGAAATTGAAGGATCTGCGACCATCACGTCGCAAGTGGATGCGAATGGCAATGTGACTTCAAATTCAATATCGGCTTCAAACCCGGTATTCAATTCAAGTTCGGTGTCGTCAGAGGCCAAGCGTCGTAAGTTTAAACCCGCGCGTTCTGATTGTAAGAATGTTTCCGGATCCTACACTTACACTGTTAAGTTCCAACTTAACTAAATTGGTGACAGTTTTGATAAAAGGGCCGCAACTCTGCGGCCCTTTTTGTTATAAGGAAGAAAAAATGAAAAGAATCGGACTTTTGGGTGGCATGTCCTGGCAAAGCACCATCCTTTATTATTCACTTTTGAATGAAGGTGTATTTCGCGCCTTGGGCGGCGTTCATTCATGCGACCTTGTGCTTCGATCTTTTGATTTCGAAACCATAAAAAGCCTGCAAACAACAGGTGATTGGGACGAATTAGATAAGATTCTTGCGGGTGCAATTATGGATCTAAAAAATTCAGGATGCGAAATTTTTCTAATTTGTACCAATACAATGCATAAATGCGCGCCCTATATCGAAGCTAATACGGGCGCAAAAGTTCTACATATTGTCGATGCAATTTCAAAAAATATCAACGCAATGGGCCTTAGGAAAGTGGGGTTTTTGGGCACAAAATACGCGATGGAAGAGGGGTTTCTTCACGACAAATATCGTGAAAATAATATTGAAACCATTATTCCGAATGAATTGGAACGGCAAACAATTCACAGAATAATTTTCGATGAATTGGTGAATGGAATAATTAATGACGATAGCCGAAATCAATTAATCGAAATATGTAACCGCCTTCGCGACAATGGCGCGGAGGGAATAATAGCAGGGTGCACGGAAATAGAACTAATTCTTAAGCCCGAAAATTTGGATTTTCCGCTATTTGAATCAACAAAACTCCATTGTGTGGCAGCAATTGAGGCGATTCTAGCAAATGCGCCAAAAAGAGACATGGACTCCTAATTATTATCAATTAGAATAGTCGGAGCGGCAGAACGTCAAGTGGAATAGGACTAGCTTGTTCTTTTGCGTCATGGCAGCGAGTTTTTTCTTGAGAATATTCCAATATTATCGGCGAAAAAACCCACTGACATGCCACAAAATTCCTACTCCATTCCCATTCCACTTGAAGTTCTGACGCTCCAGGTGAGGAAAAAATGGACCTATATAATTCCCTATTATTAAGCTTCGCAACCGCCGTAACCCTGCATGGTTTAGAAGAGGCAATCGGCCTTCCAAATTGGTCAAAGGCCAATGTGAAATTTCAATTATTCACACCGCGCCCCGCAATATATTGGGTTTTGACGACAATGATTAGTGCTGCGGTTTGGATTTTGGTTCTTGCCGCTATTCAAATGCCCGATAATGTGATTTTGGCGAATGCCATGATTGCGATAGCATTGGTATTTGCATTCAATGCAATCATTCCGCATTTTGTTTTGAACTTCCTACGCCAAGGTTATTCACCGGGTATAGGAACGGCAATCGCTTTGAACCTGCCTTTAGGAGTAGCGATTTGTTTCTATAAAATCGGCGCAGGTTTAAAACCTGATTGGGTTCTGATTTTCACAATTGGTGCAAGTTTTGGCTTTGTGATTTTTGGCGCATTATATTTGGCTCATTGGTTATCGGGAAGCAAAAAGGGCGATGTTGCCACCGCCCCGATTGATGCACCACTACCGGATTAATCCTTGAATAAATCATTCCAACGATGGCGTTTTCTATCCTGCCACGCGCCGCGATGATAGGCGTCGGACATAATTAATGGCACAACGGTTGTCGCCTCGGCATATACCATTTGTTCCAAGGCTACCGAAACCTTGCCCCAAGAGCATGCTTCTTTAAGGGTTGATGACGAACACGCACCATCACGAACATCGGCAACCGTGATTTGCACCGCATAGGCATGCATTTCAGCTTCAAGACCCAAGATCTCGGCGCAAACAACAGTGTCTTGCGCAAAATTCTTTGGCACGCCGCCGCCAACCATGAATAGGCCGGTTCGGCCCGCGGCAATCTTAATATCGGTCAATTCGCGGAAATCTGCAATGGAATCAATGGTCATATAGGCTTTTCCGGCCTTCATATTTTCAACTTGGTGCTTCACCAGACCGAAACCCGCCGAAGAATCAGTGAATGCAGGGCAGAAAATAGGAACGCCATATTCATAAGCGGTCTGAATCAATGAGCCTTCTTTTTTGGCATTGCCATCAGCAAGCCATTTACCCATCGCCGCAATAAAGGCGCGCGAAGAATAGGCCTTTGGTGCAAGTCCATTGGCAATTTCAAAAATTGTCGCGTCACATGCCTGAAGCTCTTCTTCATCGATATAAGTGTCATAAATACGGTCGATATAAAGCGAACGAAGGGTTTCATCATCAGGAACTTCAAGTGCTTGATAATGGGAAAAGCCCAAAGCTTCAAAGAAATCCATATCAATGATGGATGCGCCGGTCGCAACTATTGCATCAATCATGCCGAACTTAATCATGTCGCGATAAACATGCATGCAGCCGCCGGCAGAGGTCGAACCCGCAAGCGTCAACCATGTTGAACAATTCTTGTCTTCTAACGCTGTGTTAAAGATTTTAGCCGCGCGCGCCGTATCGCGCGAGGTGAAAGACATTTTGCCCATTGCGTCAATAATCGGGCGCGCGTCAAAAGATGTGATGTCGATATGTTCGACTTTTGATGCCAAAAGCTCGGCTTTACGATTGTCAGTCATAGTGATTTTCCTAAAGGTGAAAGCGCCAGTTTTCCGCTTTTTTGACCATCAAAAAGCTATTAAGAGTCCGGCAGGCCCAAAAAGTTTTTGCGCTATATCATTCCGCCAAATATCTTTCAAACGAAATTGGCGCGTTTTCTTGGCATTCAAACATTGAAACATGGGAATTATCCAATGTCACAAATTCCAAAGTTTCGCCAAAGCCATTAAATCCGGTCGCCATTGCAATGCCATAAGCACCAAGCATTTGAAACTCTATATAATCGCCCTCTTTAATATCTTTGGGCAAATAATATTCATTATTAAGTTCATCAATACCGTCGCAAGTCGGACCAAAAACACGATATGGCTTTAATTCGGCGCTTGCCTCACCAAAGGCACGCAAAACATTGGTTTCAAAGGGCCAATTTACATGGGTTGCATCAAACAAATTGCCATATGCGCCATCATTAAGATAGACAAAATTGCCTTTTACCAATTCAACGCGGGCAATGATGCTTGTGGCTTCGGCAACCATGGCGCGGCCTGGTTCACACCATAATGCGCAGTTCTCGGTAACCGGCATATTTTCAAATTTTCGCGCGATCAATTCCAAATATTGCGACATTGGCGGTGGCGTCATATCGCGATAATTAACCGGAAAACCGCCACCAACATCGATAATATCAATAACAACGCCTGCTTTACGAATGGTCGCAGCGGCCAAATCCATGGCATCTGCATATGCCTGTGGGTCCATGCATTGTGAACCGACATGGAAACAAATTCCCAAATCTTCCCGGGTTACAGACCGCGCGGCGCGCAATAATTCGATTGCAGCATCATTCTTAATTCCAAATTTGCCGTCAAGTTTAATGCTTGATGCTGAATTTGAAACCGATAAGCGCACCATCAAAGTAAGGTCTTTGGCATTTTCCGTGGCTTCACGGATTTTTTCTAATTCTTCAATTGAATCAAGCGCGAAAACGCGAACGCCATAATCAAAATAAGCGCGTGAAATCGCATTGCGATTTTTGACAGGGTGCATAAAGGCCAATGTCGCCTGTGGGAAGCGCGAATGCACTAATTCAATTTCTTTAATGCTTGCGACATCAAAAGAACGAACGCCCGATTGCCATAATTCATCCAGAACCCATGGGCTAGGATTGGCTTTAACGGCATATAGGATATCGCCATTGAAATTTTCAACAAACCATTTGGCAGCACGGCGCACGGCGTGCGGACGATTAGCGGCAATTGGCAAATCAGGTGCCAATTTTTCAATAATACGCAATGAAGAAGGATAGCTTTGCATCGGCGAAACCCTCTAACCTTAACAATAAAAGCGCGATTGCTTGACCAGCGCCCGCAAAACAAAACCAAAAGCCACTTAAAAAAAGTGGTAACGAATTTGCGGCGTTAGTCGGACATGCCAGAAGCAAAAATGCTTCCAAAATGTTGTCAGGTCCACTTAGGCTTTGGACACCCAAGTGTTAGTGGACTGGAGGTGCTGTTTCCAGGTCCGCCGATAATTGCGCATTTAGGGATAATGCATAAAAATGCAATTAAAAAATCAGTGACAAAGCCGTGACTATGCAAAAAATCCCTGTAAAGGCTTATAAATAGGGCTATTGCTAAAAATAATAATTACAGTGAAATTTTGCATGAATGATGAAATTAAGAAAATCGCCATAATTGGCGCGGGTCAAGCAGCAACACAGGCCGTAATTTCCCTGCGCCAATTGGGTTTTGCCGGGCAAATCAGTGTTTTTGGTGATGAAGGCCAAAACCCCTATCAAAGACCGCCACTATCCAAAGCCTTTATGAAAGGCGAGATGCCAAAAGAACGCCTTGAATTTCGCGGTGAAGATTTTTGGAAGGCCGAAAATACGGAACTTTTCAACAATTTGCCGATTGAAGAAATTGACGCAAAAGGCAAAAAAATTCGTGATTCGCATGGCGATTGGCATGCATATGACCGCCTTATAATCGCCACCGGTTCGCGCGTGCGTAAATTGAATATTGAAGGCGGCGATTTGGGTGGGGTTCATTATCTTAAAACCATTGCGGATTCGGAAAAAATCGGCGCACAACTGCAAACCGCCAAACATATCGTTATCATTGGCGCGGGCTATATCGGGCTTGAAGTGGCGGCGGTGGCGCGGGCGAAGGGGATTGATGTTACAATTATCGAACTTGCGCCGCGTATTTTGGCACGCGTTGCAAGCCCTGAATTATCACAGTTTTATCATGATTTTCATGAAGCACAGGGCGTCAAAATTCGTTGCAATCAATCGGCGGTGAAATTTATTGGTGATGGAACGGTTTCAAGCATTGAGCTTAATGATGGCGCAAACCTAGTGGCTGATTTGGTTCTAATCGGCATCGGCATTCTACCTAATTCCGAAATTACGGCAAATGCGGGGATTATTTGTTCCAATGGTATAGACACCAATGATTTTGCGCAAACTTCGGACGAAAATATTTATGCCTGTGGCGATTGCGCAAACCGTTTGATTGGCGACCAAAGAATGCGACTTGAAAGTGTTCATAATGCCATTGAACAGGCAAAAATCGCGGCGGCACATATAATGGCTGCGCCTATGCCGAAACTTGAAGTGCCTTGGTTTTGGTCGGATCAATATGATTTGAAATTGCAAATTGTTGGCATCTGGAATGGCGCGGTTAAAACCGTCGCGCGTGGTGATATGGCGAAAAATTCGTTTTCACTTTTTCACCTTAATGCCGAAAACAAAATCCTCGCAATTGATGCCATAAATTCACCGCCCGAGTTTTTGGTTGGCAAAATGCTTATTGCGCAAAACGCCAAACTCGACCCTGAAATTATTGAAAACAGCGAAATTTCTGCAAAAGAACTTTCTAAACACGCGACATTTTAATATAAGGCGCGAAGGCAGGTAAAAATGGCAAAAATTACTTTCATTGAGCATAATGGCAAAACCCACGAAATAGAGGCGAATAATGGCGGAACCGTCATGGAAGCCGCTACCAAACACAATGTTCCGGGGATTGATGCCGATTGCGGTGGCGCATGTGCGTGCGCGACCTGCCATGTCTATGTTGATGATGCGTGGCTTTCAAAACTTAATCCAATGGGTTCAATGGAAGAAAGCATGTTGGATTTCGCCGATGGCGTTCAACCAAATTCACGCCTTTCTTGCCAAATCGTGGTCAATGAAGATTTGGACGGTTTGGTCGTGACAATACCTGAAAGCCAGTTTTGAAATCTCGAATTAATCAGAATTTTACCAAGGATTTTTACCTCAATTTTGTATGACTTTGCTATTATTTCTGAAAGAACCAAAAGAAAAAATCTGGCGGTTAATAGGAAAATTGCAAAGGAAACACAAAAAGTGTTTGTTTTTGAAGAAGTTTTTATAGAAAAACTCACCAGCGAAACTGTTTTCGCGGGTTCAAAATTGCATTTCCGAATTTACAAAGTGCTTGCCAATGATTAGCGGCATGTCATCTTCATCAGTTTCACTAGCTTTAAGAACGGCGCAGAGAGCCGAACAAAGTGTTTCCAAAACTTCGCAACAAATTGCAACCGGCAAAAAAGCGGTGAGCGTGAAAGACGATGGCGCATCATACGCAAGGGTCACAGCATTAAACTCTGACAAAGTCGCTTGGGAAAGTGCAAAGCAATGGCTTGATATTCGCACAATGACCGCCGATTCACGGCAGGCTATCAAGCAATACGAAGGCGAGAGTATTTATCCGCAATTGATGAATGCACTTATCGCAATGAAGGGTGCGAGCAATACAACTACGTTCAATGCACATAAAGAAGAAGCAAAAGCCGCATTTGCAGAGATGTGCCTAATGTTTAACACAAATTGGCATGACGTAAACGACCCGATTTATGATTATTGGTCAACCGATCCTTTGACTGCAACTGTAAATCTACCAACTGGCTCAGTTAGCTTCTACGATTACCCTACTGCAATTCACCACCATACAGTCGGCTGGACTTATAGTGCGCCTAATTATAATTTTACCGGATATGGCGGGTCTATTGATTTTAATGGCACAACCAGTGAATTATACCTTCCGAATTCAACCGCCGTAGATAATGCAATCAATTATTTCAAGGGCGCATTTAATGCCTGGGGGCAAACAGTTGCCACCCATGCGGCAAATAGGAATATGTTTGCAAATCTAAGCGAAGTCGCGACCAAAGCCATAGATAGAATTGAAACCTCGATTTCTTCATTGACTGATGCTGATATGGGTAAAGTTGCAAAAGAGAATGAGCTAGCGCAAACCCGGCAAGAATTGGCCTATCAAACCGTCAAAAACGCGATTTCGAATTATGGAAATGTCGCGAATGGCTTAATGAATAATGTGCTTAGAGCCCAAACTTCTTTAAGGGCATAAATTCATTTTTGCCAAATTCGCATCAATCTGTTAAACGCGCGATATGACTTTAATTCTCGAAAATGCACCCAAAGCCGAAACCAAATTGCAAAGTCTGGTCGGGCTTAATCTTGGGCAATTGAAAGAGAAAATGAATGAAATTGGCGTGCCAGAAAAAATGCAAAATATGCGTGCCAAACAGCTTTTCCGTTGGATTTATCATTATGGAATCAAGGATTTTGACGTCATAACCGATATGGCAAAGGAATTGCGTGCCAGACTAAAAGAGAATTTCACGCTTGAACGCGCCGAAGTTTTGGAGCGATTGGTTTCCAAAGACGGCACAAGAAAATGGCTTATTCGCACGGCGCCGGGGATTGAGATTGAAATTGTCTATATTCCCGATGTTGCGCGTTCCGGTGCTTTGTGTGTTTCCTCTCAAGTTGGCTGCACATTGAATTGCACTTTCTGCCATACCGGAACGCAAACCTTGGTGCGTAATTTGACGGCCCAAGAAATTGTGATGCAATTAATTATCGCACGCGATGATTTGGGCGAATGGCCCACACCGTTTGAAGAACGCCAAATCACCAATATTGTCTTTATGGGCATGGGTGAACCATTATACAATCTCGATAATGTCGAAACCGCGATTGAAATATTGTCTCATCACGAGGGCATCGCAATCGGACGCAGACGTATAACCGTTTCAACTTCGGGCATCGTGCCGGAAATGGACAGATTGGGGCGCATGGGCGTTATGTTGGCGGTGTCTTTACACGCCACAAATGATGAATTGCGTGACGTTTTAGTGCCAATTAATAAGAAATACCCATTGTCGGAACTATTTACGGCAATTCGTTCTTATCCCGATTTATCAAATTCTAAGCGTGTGACGTTTGAATATGTCATGCTTGAAGGCGTGAATGATAGTATTGAAGATGCGCAGGCATTATTGAAACTTATAAAAGGCATTCCGTCAAAAATTAATTTGATACCGTTTAATCCTTGGCCCGGCTCGCAATATAAATGCTCGTCAAAGCCACATATAAAGGCGTTTTCGGAAATGATTTTTAATGCGGGTTATAGCGCCCCAATAAGGCGCACAAGGGGTTCGGATATTTTGGCGGCATGCGGGCAATTGCGCTCCGAATCCAAGAAAAAGCGCGCGAGCGAGATTAAGGCGGAGAAAGCCTAAGCAGCCTCGGTCTCCAAAATTTCTTCTTTTTCCTTATCCGATAATTCATAAATCGCATCGCGCGATTTTAGGCGTTTAGCGAGGAATACTAGGATTTCGTCGGTTTCAATTAAATCTTCCATGAGCGAATCCTAAAGGCAAATTTTGACGGCGTTTTGATAGTTTTATGACAAAAAAATAACGCCGCCTTTCTGGGGATAAGGCGGCGAGTTTTTAAGGGGAATATTGTTATTTATTCGTCGGATTGAGGTTCACCGTCTTCTTCGGAATCATCGCCATCGTCTTCACCTTCAGACTCTTCGTCGGAATCGGCTTCAACTTCATTGTCGATTTCATCTGAATCCGAAAGAACAACACCAGTGTCTTCATTAAGCTCTTCAATAATTTCTACTACGTCTTCTGCAATGTCGGACATTTTGACCTCCTGTTACCATTTCTGGCTATTTCAAAATTCGCAGGTTTTGATGACGCAAAATTGATGGAAAAGTGAATTTTTAAATTTCTTTGTCTTGCGCTTGTCAAAATGCGACAAGCCGCCCCATGGACGCATTGTCCAAGGCAAAATGTCCAGTTTTGCGCGCCTCTCGGTGTCTCTATTAGCAAAAACTAATATTTGATGAGGGGAAAATGTCAAAAAAATTATTAATCGCGGCACTTTTACTAAGTGCCTCAATTCCGGCAATTGCCTTATGTGATGAAACCAAAGAAGTGGTCGTAATTTCGGCGGCACGACCAAACCTGCCCAGTGAAAATTTGGCAAAGCCACAGGAAATTAAGAATGATAGCGTGATTGACGCCGCCTCAATCCTCAATAATACCGCAGGTGCGGCAATTATCCATAATGGTATCCAAACAGGCATTGTGCAATTAAATGGCCTATCACAAGATCGTGTGAAAATTCGTATCGATGGCATGGAAATTACCCCCGGTTGCCCCAATCACATGGACCCACCCATGCATTATGTGAATGCGCAAAACATCGACAAAATCGCAATTGCGGCGGGTATTACTTCGGTGGTTTCTGGCGGCGATTCTATTGGCGGAACGGTCACCATAAACACAATCGCACCGCAATTTTCTGCAAATGGCAATATGGATTTATCCGGGCAATTTGATGCGCGTTATTTGGGCGCGAATGACGGTTATGATGTCTCATTATCCACCAATATCGGTTTTGAAAAAATTGCATTTCGCATCAATGCTAATGCCAATAAAGGCGATGATTTGAAATATTCTGGCGGCGTGGCGGCCTTAACTCGCTATAAATCCAGTAAAATCGGTTTGGATAGCGAATTTCAAATCGGCGACACACAATGGGGTTTGGGGATTGCCAAACAATGGTCACGCGATGTTGGAACGCCCGCGCTAGGGATGGATATGGCAATTGATGATGCGCAAAGCATAAAACTTGGCTTTGTTCGTGATTTAGAAATCGGGCGTTTAAGCGGGCGTGTTTTCAGCCACCAAATCGATCATATTATGGATAATAATAAATTGCGCACCGCAACACCTGCCAATATGCGCATGATTGCGCCTGCTGAAAGTGACGATTTGGGCTTTGCTTTGGGTCTTGATATGGCGGTCGGTTCTGCCAATCTCAAAATCGGTACAGACGGGCATTATAATAAATTTGATGTCTATCAGGAAAGCCTTTCTAACGGCATGAAACGCGATATGTTTAATGATGGCACGCGCGATAGAATTGGGCTCTATGCCGAATATGACAATAAAATCGGTGAAAAATTGCGCCTTGTTTTGGGTGCGCGTTTTGAAACTTTGGAAACCGATATGGGGCCAATTCAATATGTTATGATGATGACTGAGAATGCGGCAAAAGATGCATTCAATTCGGCAAATAAATTCCGCCGCGATTATAATTTTGATTTCACATTGGCGACTTCTTATGCGCTCTCCCAAAATTTGAAATTTGAATTGGGTTTGGCGCAAAAAACCCGTTCCCCAAGCTTGGTCGAACGTTATTTATGGTCACCATCCTCAACTTACGGCCTTGCCGATGGGCGCAATTATTTAGGAAATCTTGATCTAAAACCCGAAATTTCGCGTCAAATCGCATTGTCTTCAAAAATCCGCTTTGGGGCATTGCAAATTGAACCTTCAATCTATTTCAATAGAATTGACGATTATATTCAAGGTGTGGCGGTTTCGACGGCTTCTGATGCGGTTCTTAAATTCCAAAATATTAAGGCCGAAATTTATGGATTGAATGCCGATTTTGATTATCAATTGAGTGAGAAAGCCAGCATTTACGGCAATATTTCCTATGCACGCGGTGAGGATAAAACTTATGGCGATAATCTTTATCGCATTGCGCCATTGCGGGGCACAATCGGTATGGAATTTGCGGCATTTGGTCTGAAAAACCTATTTGAAATCAAGGCATCTGCAAAACAGGATAAAACTGCGAAATATAATAATGAGCTGAAAACCGATGGCTGGGCAATTGCCAATTTCAAAAGCCGGTATGAATTCAATGAGAATTTCGGTGTGAATTTTGGCGTGGAAAACCTGTTCGATGAATATTATGCCGAGCATCTTTCAGGAATTAACCGCGTCAATAATGCGCCCTATGGCGGTGATTTGGCAATAGGCGCGCGCATTCCCGCGCCCGGAAGATATGTTTATTTCGGCGTTGGTATAGGTTTCTAGTCGTTCGGTATCGCCAAAAACGTCGTGCTTTTGATGGTCTCCATCACAAAGCGCGACGAGACATTTTTAAGCGGGACATTATCAATAAGCGATTTGTAAAAAACGTCATAAGACGCCATATCCGGAACGATAAGTTTCAAAATATAATCAACATCGCCCGCCATGCGCAAAACTTCGGCAACTTCGGGGCGACGCGAAATATAGGTCGTAAATTTATGAAGCCAATTGGCGGTGTGCTCATTGGCCTCAATCGCCACAATAACTGTTAAACCTAAACCCACGGTTTGCGGATCGACAATGGCAACTTTCTTAGTAATTACGCCATTTTGCTCTAGTTTTTGCACGCGCTGCCAACATGGGGTTTGTGAAAGGCCAACTTTTTTTGACAATTCCGCCAAAGGAATATCAGCGCGTTCCATCAATTCCTTGAGAATTTTTCTGTCGATTGCATCTAATTTATTCGGTTTGCGCGCGCCCATGCCTTTGCCCTAATCTTGGATTGCGCTATTTAGATTATAGACAAATCTTTTGCAAATTAGTGGTTTCTAATATGGGGGCGGGCATGTCAGAATTTATGATTATACATACAACTTGTTCGGATGCCGACGACGCAAAATTAATCGCAAACGAATTGATAGATTCGGGTCTTGTAAAATGCGTGCACATAATAGCCGTCAAAAGCCTATATAAATGGGAAGGTGAAACCAATGAAGAAACCGAAATTCGTTTGGAATTAAAGGCAAAGTCCGAAAATTATGCAAAAATTGAAACTTGGATAAAAGAAATTCATGCTTCAGATACATTAGATGCGGCTTATCAAACACCGGAAATTATCGCGATTCCTATTATTGCTGCGTCTCCGGATTACGCAAATTATTTGCGCGGGGAGGGCGGGGATTAATTTCCCAAATCGGATATGCTTTATCGCCTTTATCAGCAATCTCACTTGACTTTCGGGCGTTTTTTGGGTTTAAGCCGCGCTTCTTGAGGCTTGCCTCAAATATGGGTGACGTTAATCGGCCATTTTATTGTATTGCATGGGCAATACCCGATACGTCAATAAAGGTATATTATGTCTAAGCGTCATAACGCAAAATATAAAATCGACCGCCGTATGGGTGAAAACATTTGGGGTCGTCCTAAATCTCCTGTCAATAAGCGTTCTTATAAGCCCGGTCAGCATGGCCCAACCGGTCGTAGCGGTAAACCGTCTGACTTTGGTCTTCAGCTTCGTGCAAAACAGAAACTTAAAGGCTATTATGGCTCTATTTCCGAAAAGCATTTCGCGGGTCTTTATGAAGAAGCAAACCGCATGAAAGGCAATACTGCGGAAAACCTTATCGGTCTTTTGGAATCACGCCTTGATGCAGTGGTTTATCGTTCTAAATTCGTGCCAACCGTTTTCGCGGCGCGCCAATTTGTGAACCATGGTCACGTTTTGGTAAATGGTAAGAAAGTGAATATTCCGTCTTATCGTTGCAAACCGGGTGACATTGTCCAAGTTAAAGAAAAATCACGCACTATGGCATTGGTTCTTGAAGCTCTTGAATCTGCTGAACGTGATGTTCCTGAATTTATCGAGCTTGAACCTGCTGCTATGAAAGCAACTTATATTCGCGTTCCAGAATTATCCGAAGTGCCTTATGGCGCGGTAATGGAACCAAATTTGGTCGTCGAGTATTACGCATCTTAATTGAAGCAAAAAGATTTGAAAAAAGCCCCGCGCCAATGGTTCGGGGCTTTTTTTTGGAATTAATTCTTTTAACTTAATCCAATTAGAACTTGTTCCAGCGCCAAAATATCCGCTGCATACTCGCTTTCAAAGCTCATTCGTTCGCTGGTGACGGGGTGGGTGAAGGCCAGGGTTTTGGCATGTAATGCTTGGCGGGTGATTTGCGCTTCGATTGGTAATGATTTTAGCAAAGCGCGGCCCGAATTATTATTGCCATAGACCATGTCACCGATAAGGGCACAGCCTATATGCGCCATGTGAACGCGTACTTGGTGGGTGCGCCCGCTTTCCAATTTGCATTCAATTAAAGACGCTAAAGGCTTGCCATATTTATCGCGACCATAAGTTTTCATAGTGTGGTAATTTGTGGCGGCACTGCGCCCGACAATCGCGTCATTTGCAACCACTGCCATGCGCTTTCTATCGCGGGTATCGCGCGCGATACGCGCGTCAATTCGACCATCTTTGCCCCATGGTTTTTTGGGTTCGCCAATGACAAAGGCGTGATATAGTCTATCAATCGTGCGGTTTTGAAACTGATGACCTAGGCTTGTCATGGCAAGGGCCGATTTGCAAACCACCATCACGCCAGAAGTATCCATATCAAGCCTATGAACAATGCCGGGGCGGCCCATTGCGCCGATTTTCTTTAAATCTTCGCCGCAATGATACAGAACCGCATTGACCAAAGTTCCCGTCCAATTGCCAGGGGCGGGATGAACGGAAAGGCCTGCTGGCTTGTCAATCACCAAAACGTGATCATCTTCATAAAATATTGAAAGCGGAATATTTTCCGGTTCGGGGTCACGTTCTTGGTCGAAAATCGGTGGGGCGGGGATTTGAATTTGATATTCCAAACCTTGCGACTTCACCTTTGCCGATACATTGGTTTCGCGGCGCCCATTAATGGCAACAAGACCTTTTTCAATCAGGTTTTTAATGCGTGAACGCGATAATAAGGGCAATGAATCTGCCAAAAACTTGTCAAGGCGCGTGCCAATATCGGCATCGCGCGAAATAATTTGATGAAATTCAGGCGCGTCATCAATCGCGTCCGCAATTTCATCATCTTCATTCATATTATTGAGCGAGGTTTTTAGATTTCAAAAGCTCGGAAAGTTCGCCGGCTTCATACATTTCGCGCACAATATCACAGCCGCCGATAAATTCACCATCGACATATAATTGCGGAATTGTCGGCCAATTTGAATATTCTTTGATACCTTCCCGCAATTCCATGCTTTGCAAAACATTTACCTCAGTAAATTCTGCGCCAACTAAATCAAGAATGCGCACAACGGTCGCAGAAAAACCGCACATTGGCTGATCCGCATCGCCCTTCATAAATAAGACGATTGGTTTGGATTTCACAAGATTGTCGATTTGGGTCTGAATATCACTCATAATTTTTTCCTTCGCCTCTATTTAGATGCGCATAGATGGTTTTTCAAGTCAGAACGGCTGATGGGGGGCATGGGAATTAAGAATTAAGAATTATGAGTTAAGTGAAAATCTGTGGCGTGAATTATCGAAAATGTCCTATTGTCTTTATGTTGGGAATTAAACTAAACTAGGACAATGAATTTCGCTTTGAAAATCGGTTTGGCGTTTGTGCCTTTTGTCTTCCCACTAAAGGCAGAGGCGAATGATAGGGGCGGCTTTGCCGAGGCCGGTAGTATTTTTTCAAGCGAATTGGTCGCAACCGATGCGAAGATGGCAATCGATGCCACGCCCTATAAATTATTCGCGGTTTCACTCGAAGAAGGCACAAGATTGGAAGTTAAGGCAAGTTCCAAGGTCTTTCACCCAATCATAAATATCGGCGACATAAAGGGCGGTGAAACCTGCGGCACTTGTATCTTTGCTTATGACAAAGCAAATGATGAAGTTTTGGCGCGCATGAAAGTCAAGCAAAGCGGCATTTATATCGTTAGAATAAATACCATTTCCGCCGAATCTATCGGGGCCTTTGACATAAGTTTCAATATTTCTGAAATGCCAATTCTAATTCCTCAATCCCTTGAATTGGGAAAAATAAAAAATGGTGAATTGGGCGAATTGGACGTAAGCGATGATAATGGCGATTTTTTCGAATTGTTCGAAATTGGTTTGAAAAAAGGTCAAAAAACCCTGATTGAAATGAATTCCTTCGATTTTGATTCGATTTTGGAATTACAGTCGCCGCAATCGCAGAACAATACAATTACCAAAGTTATCGATGATGACACCGGTGCGGGCAAAAATGCACGCATAATTTATAATCCCAATATCGACGGTAAACACAAGATTTTTGTGAGGGCCAAAGAAGGCAAAACCGGAAAATTTCAATTATTGGCGCAAACCTATGTCGAAAACCTTCTAATTCCGCCACGCATCAAAATCGGACTATTGAACCAAGAAAACCTTGGCATCAGTGACACGATTATGTCGCGCGGGGACAAATCAATTGGCAAAGAATTTGCAGTTTCATTAATCGGCGACAAAAATTATTTCATTGACGCAAGATCCAAAGCCTTTGACATTAAAACCCAAATTGGCCTTCGCGGTGCAAATCAAGATTTTATTGAATTGGCGCAGGACGATGACGGCGGGCGTAAATCCAATTCCTTTTTGGCTTTTAGCCCCGAAAAAAGCGGCGAATACTTAGTTCGAATTTCACCTGCCGAGGGAAACAAAAAATACGCATTCTCCCAATCCGGTGATTTCACACTTGAAATCAAAGAAATCACGCGCCTATCACCGACAATGCCGCAAAAAATAAATCTTGGCAGTGAAATAAAGGGCACATTGGACGAAAACGGCACGCGTTTATTTGAGAATAATCTTTACAGGCCTTATTCAATTTCCCTTGAAAAGGGGCAATTGATTGAAATTAATATGATTTCAAACGAAATTTCGGGTGAAAATCTCGATCCATTTCTAGAAATCGGTAATTTCACAGATGAGGGTTTTGCTGCCAATAAAATTGATGATGATTCGGGTGATGGCAAAAATGCAAAAATCCGCTTTCTTGCCCCTGAAACCAAAGATTACACGATTTTGGCGCGCACCGCATACGCAAGTGATTTTGGAAAATTCAGCCTAAAAACCAAATTAATAGGGCCATTACCGCCGCCACCACCGCCAATAATTATTTTTGCCGATAGCGAGACAAAGGGTCAGTTTAACGAAAAAAGCCCACGTTTCGACCAAAATGCATTGCCATATTTATTATATTCCTTTGTCGCCGAAACTGACAAAACCTATATTATTGAGGCTAATTCCACCGCCTTTGACATAGCGCTTGGTATCAAAGCAAGCGAAGAGGCCGATGATAAGTTCCAAACCAATGACGATGGCGGCGGCGGTAGCAATGCGAAAATCACCTGGAAACCAAAATCCGCCGGCGTGCAAATAATTCGTGTCTATTCCAATAATACCGATTCAATCGGCGACTTCACCTTGAAACTTAGTGTCGAAAAACCGTTTGATCCACTACCGGTTCAGCCTGATGTTTTGGAAACACCGCCGAAACTATGAAAACCCCGCCATTGCGAATTTGGCGCTTAATGAATGGGTCGCGAGAAAATTATTAGTTTTAGCGACATCAAGCACACCATTTTCCATTAAATCGGCTGCATGAATGCCGTCGGCAACAAATAGGCAATCTAGATTCTGATTATTCGCGCCCAAAACATCTGTTTTTAATCCGTCACCGATACAAAGGATTTTATTGTCTGCAATGTCGTGCCCCAATACTTCGCGTGCTTTGGCGCGGGTCATTTCATAAATCGGCGCGAAAGGCTTTCCTGCCATAATGACTTTGCCGCCCAATTCCTCATAAATATCGGCAAGTGCGCCGCCGCATGGAATAATCTTGTCACCGTGTTGCACCATTTTGTCGGGATTTGCGCAAATGAATGGAAGATTATGTGATACCATTTCGCGCAATTCGCCGCGATATGATTCTGCGGTTTCGTTTAAATCGTCACGCGGGCCGGTGCAGACAATAAATTGCGCTTCCTCGATTGCAACATATTCAACGCCAATGCGACCGAAAAATTCGTCATCTTTCGGTGGCCCAAGGCGAAGGGCTTTTTTTCCATATTTGCGCGCTTCCATTATGGTCGCATCACCCGAAGTTACAATGGCATCATAAATATCATTGCCAATATTCATGCCCAATAATTGCGGTGGAATAAGGTCGCAAGGGCGTGGTGAATTGGAAATTAAAATCACTTTACCGCCATTTTGACGATATTCGCGCAATGCCTTGGTTGCATCTGGGAATTGGGCGCGCCCATTATGAATAACGCCCCAAACATCACAAAAAACAGTTTCATAATTTTGGGAAATTTCGGAAAAAGCAGATATTAAAGAGACTGTCATTCCGCCCCTTTAGATGCAAAAGCAAAAAGGCGCAAGGATTGGTCAATATTTGACAGGTGTCATTTCGCAGCCGTGGAATAGCCAAAGATTTGAACCCTTTCCGGCTTCCAGTCTTATTAATTCGTTCCTATCCCATGCGGTTGGCTGGGTGACGTAAGTGATTTTGCTATTAACAGGATAGACTTTGATTTCCGGTTGAGCAATCGATTTCAAATAGTATTCGTCTGCGTTCGAAACACTACATGAGATAAGCGCCGCATTGTTTTTGG
Source organism: Hyphomonadaceae bacterium (assembly GCA_041917055.1). Taxonomy (GTDB): domain Bacteria; phylum Pseudomonadota; class Alphaproteobacteria; order Caulobacterales; family Aquidulcibacteraceae; genus Pseudaquidulcibacter. The sequence continues at coordinate 84,164 of JAYRYJ010000002.1, read as the reverse complement.
GAATGGAAAAAACGATTTCGACAGTTGAAACGATTCCGCCACCCGGACTTCTCTGGCGCAACATCGCAGTATTGTCTTTGAAATTAACATATGAAGATTGGGCGATATTAAAGCCAAAGAATTTTTGATTTCCAGGCTCGGCGACCGACGAACTCTGCGTTTTACCAAAACTCGCGGGATTTTTATTCATACCAAAATCCCGAAGTGCCTTGAGTTTTTCGGGCTTGGTCATTGGAATGATTTTGATTTTTTTGGGCGCAGAGACTTCGGTCAAAGGCTTAAGATTTGGCGCTTCGGCGAATGCATTTTGCGAAAAAACAAAAGCAAGACAAAGCGAAGCGGCAAAAGTGAAGAAGGATAGTCTGTGATGCATTTTACACCTCTTTTCGAGGCTTATATCATGTCTATCAGACGCAACAATAAAAAAGTGAGAGATTAGGGGCAGACCTATTAATTATCACAGATTTAGCCAACGTGACGTCTAAGATTGGCAGTGCCAAAATCGTCAGTTTTTGCCATTAATTCGGCCTCTGATTGTGGAACGCCGAAAAGATTGCCTTGTGCAAAGCCTAAATCTAATTCAAGAATTTCGACAACAGTTCTTTCGTTTTCAACCCTATCGGCAATTAAATCAACGCCGTAACGCGCAAATAATGATGCGACATCTTCAGCCTCAAATTCGCGCGCAAGGCCGGTTATTGGGCGAATGCCTTCTTTCAATAATTGTGAAACCAATCTGTCGCCCGCAATTTTAACATAGCGCACGCCCATGCGTTCCAATTTACGCAAATCCAAATCAATCGAATCGCATCTATCGATAGAAAAGCGATAACCTAAATCAAACATGCGCCCCATATTGCGTTCGGCACTCATAGAAAGGCGGTCAAAAGCATCGCGAGTAAGTTCGAAAATGATTGAACCCGTCAAATCGCGGTTTTCACGTAAAAATTCAATAAATTGTCCAAAAAAGCCTTCGTCTGCTAGACTAGTTGGCGATAAATTGCAGAATAGAGAAATGCGGCGATCGCGCTTAATCATTTTGCGCGCCAATTGAACGCTTTTTAACAAGAGCATATTATCGATTTCCGAAACCATGCCCGAAGTTTCGGCAACGCGCAAAAATTCACCCGGCAAAATCAAATTGCCGCCATTATCGCGAAGGCGGGTGAAGCATTCATAGAAAGACACACGTCTTTGCGGCAAAGTCACAATTGGCTGTAAATGAAGTTCAACCCGATTTTGGTCGATTGCATCTTTGACGCTATTCATCAATGAACGTTCGGAACGTTTTGGCGCGGCATTGGTTTGGACATGGGCCATTTGTGCGCGGTGCGCAAATTGGGCGATGCCGATTGCCAAATCCTTCAATTCATTGGTGATTTTTTCTTCGCGCACACGGGCGTCGTCAATAACTTCTTCTTTGAAACGCGATAATTCCGCTTGTTGAGTGGCAATTTTTTCGCGTAGCGTCTCAAATCGCGCCTCGATGCGTTCTTGAACTTCTTTCGGTATTCTTGCTTTCTGCGGCGCTAAAGCAATGTGCAAAAGGCCACAGGCAATGGCAAAAATTGCGCCCAAACAAAATGAAATGACAATCGAATAATCAAAGCGCGTATAAGCAAGCGCACCGATACCTATGCCCGATGCGATATAAGAAAAAACCAATAGTCCGTGGATTAATCTTGCTTTCAAGAATACACCTTATTGAGAAGGTAAAAGCATTGCAAAGATTTGGTTAATTGATTGTTAAGAGGTCTCGTCAGCATCCATGTTTTGCGCATTTATTCCGCGCTTTCTCAAGGCTTCTGACAATAGAATTTCGATCTGTGCATTACTGGACCTAAGTTCAGTGGCGGCGAGCCTTTCGACCGCCGCCATGACCTTTGGATTAATTCGCAATAAAAAGGATTTTTTTGCCTTTTTTTCCAAAACGCACCTGATTAATAAATAGAACCTGTATTCAAAACCGGCTGTGCGTCTTTATCCGAACACAGTACCACTAAAAGATTGGCAACCATTTGCGCTTTGCGTTCTTCGTCAAGTTCAACGACGCCGCGTTCTGATAATTGGTGCAATGCCTGTTCAACCATGCCAACCGCACCGTTGACGATTAATTGACGGGCTGCCAAAACCGCCTGTGCTTGTTGGCGTTTTAACATCGCCCCTGCAATCTCTTGAGCATAGGCAAGGTGCGAAATGCGCGCTTCATCGACCATCATACCACCAATTTCAAGGCGCGCATTAAGGCGTTCGCCCAATAATTCCGCCACCTCTTCTGCGTGACCACGAAGGGTTAATTCACCTTCATGCGCATGGTCATAAGAATAATGGGCGGCAATATCGCGAAGTGCTGTATCAATTTCAATTCGGCAGAAACTTTCGTAAGAATCGACATCAAACAATGCCTGCGCACTATCTTTCACGCGCCAAACAACGTTTGCAGCGATTTCAATCGGGTTACCGTCTTTATCATTCACTTTCAAAGTATCGGAAGTGACGTTACGCACGCGCATTGAGATTTTCTTGCGGCTAATCCAAGGGAAAACCCAACGCAAACCATGCGCCCTATCAGTGCCTTGATATTCACCGAACATCAGAAGTGCGACGGCCTCATTGGGCTGAATTGAATAAAAGCCCGAAAGACCCAAAACGCCAAGCACCACCATCAAAACGCCCAAGAATATATAAAATTCATTCTCTTTAAGAATGAACATTATGATTGAGGCGATAATTGCGCCCAAAAATAATATAAAAAGCGGCACGCCGGGAATTGAAAAACCGCCCCGTTCTTGGGTGCGTGAAATATTTTGTTGTGTCATTTGCCTCTCCTGACTGATATAAATATGATATCACATTTATATCAAATGTCAAATTGCCGAAAATATTTGCTTTTATGGGCGATTTCTTTATTAAGCCGAGTGAATTATAGAGGCTTAGGGCAATAAAGTGAGCGCATCAGAGGTTAAAACTCCAAAATACGATTATAAAAAAACAATCTTCCTTCCGGACACGCCATTCCCGATGCGTGCGGGCCTTCCGGCAAAGGAAACAGAGATTGTTGCACGTTGGGGCACGACAACCGAATATAAGAAAATTCGTGAGGCTTCAAAGGCGCGACCAAAATGGGTTTTGCATGATGGCCCCCCATATGCGAATGGCGCAATGCATATTGGTCATGCTTTGAACAATATAGTAAAAGACTTTATGGTTCGATCCAAGCAAATGGCGGGATATGACGTTGATTATATCCCTGGTTGGGATTGCCACGGCCTTCCGATTGAATGGAAAGTCGAAGAAGAGTTTCGCGCAAAAGGCCGCGATAAAAAGGATATTTCAGCGGTCGAATTCCGCAAAGCCTGTCGCGAATATGCCGCTAAATGGGTTGAAATTCAAAAAACCGATAGGGTTCGCATGGGTGTTGTCGGCGATTTCGACAATCCATATTTGACTATGAATTATCATGCCGAGGCGGTGATTGAATCCGAATTTTTGAAAGTGGTCAAAAACGGCCTTGTATATCGCGGTTCAAAACCTGTTATGTGGTCACCGGTTGAACGCACAAGCCTGGCAGAGGCCGAAGTTGAATACCAAGAAAAAACCTCGCCTGCGATATGGGTTAAGTTTCCGATTGTTTCCGGCGGCCCTGAAAACGCCTTTGTCGTAATTTGGACCACAACCCCGTGGACTATTCCTGCAAATCGCGCGATTTCTTATAATCCAAAAATCGCCTATGGACTTTATCAGATTGAGGCGATTGAAGAAGGCTTGGAATTCGTTCCATTCGCCAAAATCGGCGATAGATTAGTTTTGGCTGATGCCTTGGCAGAGGGCATTTTCCAAAGCGCAAAAGTCGCAAAATTCACGCGCCTTCAAGATGTTAATCCTGCGGGAATTGTTTGCGCGCATCCTTTGAAAGATTGGAACAGCGCCGTAAATCCTCCCCCGTTTACGGGGGAGGGGGACCATGCGCAGCATGGTGGTGGGGGTGCGTCTGCGAGCACCGCCTTCCCTTCTGAAAGCCCCCATCCACCGCGCGATGCGCGGTCCCCCTTCCCCGTAAACGGGGAAGGATTGAACGCGGCTTATGCCTTCCCCGTCCCCATGCTTGTAGGTGATCACGTAACCGACGATGCCGGCACGGGCTTTGTTCATACTGCGCCTTCGCATGGTGCGGATGACTATTTGGTTTGGATGAAATCCGGCCTTAAACAATCCGATATTCCGTTCACTGTTGATGAAGAAGGTCGCCTCACGAAAGAAGCACCGGGGTTTGAAGGCGCTTTGATTATGAAAATTGAAGGCACACCCAAAGAAATCGGCAAAGAGGGCGACGCAAACCCAAGAGTTATTGAAGCATTGAAAGAATGCGGCTGTCTTTTGGCACTTGGGCGTTTAAAACACCAATATCCGCACTCGTGGCGGTCAAAAGCCCCTCTGATTTTCCGCAACACACCGCAATGGTTCATTGCAATGGATAAAGCGGTTGATGCTTTAAACGGCAAAACCCTGCGCCAAGTGGCATTGGCGGAAATAGATGCCACCGATTGGGGCGGCGACACCCATAAAGGTCGCATTGCCACAATGGTGCGTGAGCGCCCAGATTGGCTAATTTCGCGTCAACGAGCATGGGGCGTGCCTTTGTCTTTATTTGTCGATAAAGCCAATAATGAGGTCTTGATTGATGATGAAGTCAATGCCCGCATTATTGCGGCAATGGAAAAGGACGGCGCCGATGCCTGGTATGCCAATGATCCACAGGAGTTTTTAGGCAATAAATACAAAGCCGAAGATTACGAACAAATCCACGATATTTTGGACGTTTGGTTTGATTCCGGTTCAACCCATGCTTTTGTACTTGAAAGCCGTGATACTTTACCGCGCCCCGCTGATATGTATCTTGAAGGGACGGATCAGCACCGCGGATGGTTCCAATCTTCACTTCTTGAATGCTGCGCCACTCGCGGTTGTGCGCCTTATAAAGCGGTGCGGACACATGGTTTCACGGTCGATGAAAAAGGCCACAAAATGTCCAAATCCTTGGGCAATGGCATGGAACCCCAAGATATTGCTAATAAAAACGGCATTGAAATCCTGCGGGTTCTATTTGCCAGTGCCGATTATGTGCAGGAATTAGCGCTTGGCAAAACCATGATTGACCAGGCATCTGAAACCTATCGCAAATTGCGCAATACAATCCGCTATATGTTGGCATCAATCAAGGATTTCGCGCCCGAAAATACTGTTTCACATAGTGAATTGCCGTTCCTTGAACAATGGGTTTTGGCGCGCGCGAGTGTGGTTGATATTGAGGTTCGCGCTGCCTATGCCGATTTTGATTTCAAACGCGCACTTTCAGCGATTTTGGATTTTGCAAATTTGGATATTTCGGCATTCTATGTTGATGTGCGCAAAGATACGCTTTATTGCGACCCACTAAATTCGTTAAAACGCCGGTCGGCGCAAACCGTGCTTTCGGCTTTATTCAAGCGCTTTTTGGGTTGGCTTGCGCCAATTTGTCCTTTTACGACTGAAGAAGCATATTTGACGCTTTACCCTGATACACCTTCAATTCATCATCAGTCTTGGGAAGAGATTCCTGCTGAATGGGGCAATGAGGCGGCTTTGGCGCGTATGGCAAAATTACGCGATTTGCGCCGTGTAGTAACCGGGGCATTGGAATTAAAACGCGCCGCAAAAGAAATTGGGTCATCATTAGAGGCCGCACCGATTGTATATTTGCAAAATGCCGATATTGAAGCGGCATTGGGCGATGAAGATTTGGCGGAATTATGCATTACGTCCGGCATTTCGATTGTGAGTGAAAACACGCCTGACGGCGCATTCACAATCGAAGACGTAAAAAATGTCGGCGTTGAATTTGTGCGCGCCAGCGGCATAAAATGTGCGCGCTCTTGGAAATATTTTGATCCATCGACTGCAGACGCAAAATATCCTGATATTACCCCGCGTGACGCATTGGCGGTAAGCGAATGGGTTAAGCAATATGGTGAATTGGAAGCACTATGATAAATTTCCTTGCCAATCCTGAGAGATTTATGCGTTTTTCAAAAATCGCAATGCCGATTTTTGGGATATTGGCATTCATTAGTTTGGCGATTGGCATGGTTTGGGCTTTATACTATGCGCCCGCCGATTACCAACAATCGCAAACCGCGCGTATTATGTTTATTCATGTCCCAAGTGCCTGGATTGCCGTTGGCGCATATTCAACCATGGCAATTGCCAGCATTATTTTCCTTGTATGGCGCCATAATTTGGCGGATTTGGGCGCGAAAGCGGCGGCAGAAATCGGCGCGGCTTTTACCGCTTTATGCCTTATTACCGGTTCAATTTGGGGGCGGCCAACATGGGGGACATGGTGGGAATGGGACGGGCGTTTGACTTCGGTCCTAGTGCTATTTTTTCTATATCTTGGCTATTTGGCATTGCGCAATTCGATAGATGACAAAAACAAGGCCGCCAAAGCCGCCGCCATTTTATGCCTTGTCGGGGCGGTAAATATTCCAATTATTCGGTTTTCGGTCGTATGGTGGAACACGCTTCATCAACCCGCCGCAGTGTTTCGCAAAGGTGGCTCTAGCCTTCATCCGGACATTTTGAACCCACTATTATGGAATGGTATGGCGTTTTTGTTTTTATTTGGGTTTTTGATGCTTTATTATGTGCGCACAATGGTTGTCGAAAAACGCATTGAAAGCCTTGAACATAAAATACTCTCGAGGGATGCATGAAACCGCAATTCAATAATTTTGACGAGTTTTTGGAAATGGGTGGTTATGCCCCCTATGTTTTCACCGCCTTTGGTTTGGCAATCGCAACAATGCTTGGCCTTGTGATTATTGGTGTTATTCGCGCAAATGCAGCGCAAAAAAAACTAAAATCTCTTGAGGCCATGAATGACAAATGAGGCCAAAAAATTAAATCCAATGGCGTTTTTGCCATTCGTGATTTTTATATTTTTCGGCCTTATGTTTGCCTGGGGCATGTGGGGTAAACGCGTTGACAAGGACAAAAGCCCATTAATCGGGAAACCAATTCCCGAAATGACAATTCCAACCCTTGATGATAAAGAAATTAGTCTCGCAAGCCTTAATGGAAAGCCTTTGATTATCAATTTCTTTGCCTCTTGGTGCGCACCGTGTAAAGCGGAGCATAAGCAATTATTGCAGATGAAATCTTCGGATTATGAATTAATCGGCATTGCCTATGAAGACGACCCGAAAGATTCCAGAACTTATATCGAAACCATGGGCAATCCTTATGCCTTTATCGGCGTCGATCGCAAAGGTGCATTAGGTTCGCAATTGGGTCTATCAGGTGTTCCGGAAACCTATATCGTGAATGCAAAAGGCATTATCACCTATAAGCACAAAGGCGCAATAATGCCCGATGACATCAAGAAATTAATTGAATTTACGAAGCGATGAAAAAGCGATTAGCTCCAATTGAACCGAGTTGCGCAAATGTCTATTACTCAAAAGTAAACCTCAAAAATCATCAATAAAAACAAGTCATTATACTCCATTTCTTAGTTATTGGAGCAATAAATGCACACATCTGCGCACATGTGTGCGTACACATGTGCGCAGATGTGTTCAAATGTGATTTCATTTAGATTTTGAGCAGTGTATTGCTAACATTGATTGCTTTAGAGAGCTTTAGGTAGTTTTAGAAAAGGCTGGGTCGCATTCGAACAAGATAGGTGGTATTAGAGGCAGGTCTATCGCATATGATTGTAACCTATTGAAATTAAGCACAATTTAGCGAGTTTTGACCGCTCCCCCCTCGCGGGGGAGCCGCGATTATGAGGGGTTTACCCCGAAAAATGCGGTGGGGGGCGACGGTGAGACTGTGAGAAACAGAATTTGAAGTGACAAAATTCATCTAAATTTCAATGAATTAGCCAGTAACTCAAAATCAGTCCCCCCACCGAATTTTTCGGGTATAATTTGTTGCGCTATCGCTTCGCTACTTGAGCGCGATGCCCTCAGAATCTCGGCTCCCCCGCGAGGGGGGAGCGGTCTACAGAACAAAATATCGTATATAATCAATATTTTAGAGCTATATGCGATAGCCCTGGTATTGGAAGGGGCTAATTTGCATCAAAAAATGCTAGATTCCTCTAGAAAGCCATAGACCGCTTTAGAAAAGTCTGGGTTGCTCTAGAACAGGTACGTGTTTTAAATTATTGTCTTGTATTCAAAGGGTTTTTGATTTCAAAAAACAAATCAAGACTTCCTAGTTCTATTTCGAGACTTCTGCGAAAGTCGGGTGTCCCACATTTGTCATCCTGCGCTTGAAGCGGGGTGTAGTCGAATTTGTACGCCCTTCCGCGAGATTCCAGCTATTTTCCTCTGAGGAATTCAGGGATGACAAGGTGAATATTGGACTTTCGCATCAGTCTCTATTTCGGAATGTGATTGACCACGATGAATTTGGCGCCGGTTTCGGTGCGGAATTCATGGTGTTCGCTGCCTTTTTCGGCGATGAAACCTTCTCCGGCTTTAAAAATTTCGCCGTTGGAAATCACGCTGCCTTCAAGAATATAAATGCATTCAAAATCTTCATGGATGTGATAAACGCTTTTAACTTCGGGCGTTAATTCGGATAGAATGAACGAAACGCCGTTTGGCGCGCTGCAAATCTTCAATTTTTGCCCGTCAAAATCGACCCAATCCATTTGATTGGTGTCGAAAACAAAGCCATTATTTGACATTACTCACCTGCCAAAAAAGCATCAAGCTGCGCCCATGTTCCGGCCCAACCCATATCCATACCCGAAAATCCGGCTTCGAAAGTTGCGATTTCGGTTGCGTCGCATTCAATCGGGTCCCAAGTAAGTGTCACTTTGGTTTTTTCGCCCAAATCTTCAAATCTTATGATTGCCAACATTTTCAAAGGCCAAGTTGGTGCCATTGGGTGGCGTGTTAGGTTTCCCGCTTCATCGGAAAATGAATGTTCCCACGACAATAAAGTCATTGGAGTGATTTCGCGATAAACAAATTTCGCCCACATTTCGACGCCGAAATCATTATAAAGGCACGAATGCAAACAACCGCCCGGCTTAAAACTATGTTCTTTTACGCGCGCTTTAAAACCTGTCGGCCCAAACCATTTGGCAAATTTGTTCATATCGGTCCATGCCGACCAAACACGATCAAGCGAGGCATTAAAAACGCGTTCGGTTTTATATTGTTTGGTCATTTAATCCTCCAAAGTGGCGACGAATTCTTCCAATTGGGCTGCTGCTGTGCCCCAACCTTCGTAAAAGCCCATTTTAACATGTTCATCGCGCGCTTCTTCATTCCAATGCACGGCTTTTGCGGTGTATTTGGTTGTGCCATCGCCCAAATCTTCAAGCTCAGTGGTGGCGACCATAAAGGCGCGCTCTGACGGCGTCCAAGCATTTATGAAAGCATCAGTTGTAACCAATTTTTTGTTTTCAATCACTTCAAGGACAATGCCATTATTAGGAAATTCCTCACCATTGGGGCCGCAAATTTTCATGCTGGAAATGCCGCCAATTCGCAATTCTTGGGTCACGTCTTTCACAAACCACGGCCTTGGGCAGAACCATTGTTCCATTAATTTGGGTTCGGTAATACAGCGCCAAATTCTTTGTGGTGAGGCTTTGATAATTCTTTCGATCTTTAATTCTTTGTCGCTCATTCGATTCTCCCCTTAGGCATCTAAATCTTTGCCGCTTTCTAAAAAATTTGCGAGCCTGTCCAATTGTGCATTCATTTTATACTTTATATCGCGCGCCCAATCAGCGATTTCCTCAATCGCCTCGGCACGAATGGAATAAATTCTATGCTGACCACGGGTTTTGACCACGACCAGACCGGCGTCTTTTAAGACTTTCAAATGTTGTGACACTGCCGCGCCGGAAATATCAAAATTCTTGGCAATTTCCCCCATGCTCAAAGAACCATTTTGCGCGATTAATTCCATAATCGCTGCACGACGTGGTTCGGAAAGCGCATAAAGACTTTGCATTTGCAATGCATTATCAGTTAGATATATTTAAGTCAACACTTAAATAAACTATTTTTGGGGCCTAAATTAGATTATGTTTATTCCACCATTCCATAGAATGGCTTTCCCCAATCATGCTTTGGGTTTTCAAGCATAATATCGACAAAAATCGGCACCAAATAAGACAATATTGCCGCGCCATCCTTAACTTGGGTGCGATTAATTTTGGAATTCCACGTCGCGCCGCCATGGATTAATTGATTGCGCAAAACATAAAGGCGGTCGCACAAAATTGTTAAAATCTCTGCGGTTTCTTTTTTTGCCACAGCCTGGTTGATTTTGACCAATTCGCGACGCATTCTTTCTTCCCAATTTTCGCAAGAAATGTCGCCATTATGAAACCGCCAAAATGGCGCATAAACGTGCTTATTACTTAAGAAGAGTCTTATTTCTTGGGGGAAGCGAGCCCAAACCGCATTATAGATTTTTGAATCATTATCGAGCGAAACCAAGGCCGTAAAAAATGACTTAAATGCCGAACGCTCACTATCCTCATAGGTAATTTCATCGGCATAGGCAGCATTGAATGCAATCCATAATAGTATGAATTTGACATCCAAATCGTCTTTTTCACTTTCCGCGCGACCAAGCCAAGAAATGGCACGATGCACTCGCAATCTTAGTGCCTCGGAAAATTGAGCACGCAATTCTCTTTGTTTGGCTTTTAATGATTTATATTCAATCGGCATATTTTCAGATAGGATTCCTAAGCCTATATTGCATGACCTATGCCGAATGAAAATCACCCAAAATCGTTATTCCTCAAATAATTCCTTACGATGCTATTGAAATTCTTTACTCAGTTAAAAAGTGCCAAAGTGCCTGTTACTCTCAAAGAGTTTTTGGCTTTGCTTGAAGGTTTGGATAAAGGAATTATCCCTACGGATATTGAACATTTTTATTATTTCGCGCGCACTGCTTTGGTGAAGGACGAAAAACACCTTGATCGGTTTGACCAAGTTTTCGGGCAGGTATTCAAAGGTATAGAGGGAATAAATGGTGAAATAAGCGCCGAAATACCCGAAGAATGGTTAAAACTCCTGACCCAAAAATTCCTTACAGAGGAAGAAAAAGCAAAAATTGAAAGCCTTGGCGGTTGGGAAAAATTGATGGAAACCTTGAAAGAACGTCTCGAAGAACAAAAAGCACGACATCAAGGTGGAAGCAAATGGATTGGCACGGGCGGCACGTCGCCTTTCGGTAATGGTGGTTATAATCCCGAAGGCATAAGAATTGGCGGTAAATCCACCCATCGCCGCGCGGTAAAAGTGTGGGAAAAACGCGAATTTAAGAACCTTGATGAAAATGTCGAAATCGGAACTCGCAATATTAAAGTCGCGCTTCGCCGCCTGAGAAAATGGGCGCGAACCGGTGCCCAAGACGAATTGGATTTAGATAACACAATCCAAAAAACCGCGCATAATGGCTATATCGATATTGTTATGCGCCCCGAAAGGCGAAACGCTGTAAAAGTGGTTCTGCTTTTCGATATTGGCGGCTCGATGGATGATCATATCAAGGTTTGCGAAGAATTATTTTCGGCTGCCAAAAGCGAATTTAAACATATCGACCATTATTATTTCCATAATTGCCTTTATGAAAGCGTTTGGACCGATAATAAACGCCGCATCAATGAACGCATTTCGACCTATGACATTCTTCATAAATATGGCCCTGATTATAAAATAATTTTTGTCGGTGATGCGGCAATGAGTCCTTATGAAATCACCTATTCCGGCGGTTCAGTCGAACATTGGAATGAAGAAGCAGGTGCGGTATGGTTAAAACGCGTCACCGATAAATTCCCGCATATTGTTTGGATAAACCCCGTTGCACAGCAATACTGGGATTATACCCAAAGCACGACCATCATGCGCCAATTAATCGGTCAAAACCGAATGTTCCCCATGACAATTGCGGGGCTTGATGCGGCAATGAAGGAATTAAGCAAGTGAAAAGACGAACAATTGTTAAAGGCATTGGCGCGGGACTTATGCTTCCAAATTTAGCATTTTCACAAGAATATGGCTCGGATTTTGCGGGTGACTGGTTTGGCGTGCTTGCCTTGGGCCCTGTCAGTTTAAGACTTAAACTAAGGTTTGAAGGTGATAAAGTCATACTTTATAGCCTCGACCAGGGTGGCGCACCCATTAATGGAAAAACTAAAGCTAAGGACGGCTATGAAATTGCTCTTGAATTTTCGCAAATCAAAGCCGGATTCAAGGGCATATTGAAAGACGGAAAAATAATCGGAACTTTTGAGCAAGGTTTTGAATTGCCACTCGAATTTGTGCGCAACTCAAATGATGCAAAGCCTGTTCAAAAGCAGATTGCTAAAATTGATCAAAATATTCTCGAAAAATTGCGTGCCGAGTCCGGCGCACCTGCAATGATTGCCGCCAATAATTCCGAAATATTGGTTTCGGGTTTTCGCGCCTTTGGTAAAGATATAAAGGCACAAAGCACAGACAAATGGCATATTGGTTCAATTACCAAGTCTTTCACCGCATTATTAGTCGCGAAAATGGTCGATAATGGTCTTGTGAAATGGGAAACCACAATTGGTGAGGTTTTCGGTGAATTTATTGGCACCGACAACCCTTATAAAGATGCGACTTTCCTTCATTTATTGTCACATCGCAGCGGAATGCCCGGCAATATTCCTTTGCCGAAATTGCTTTCGTATAAGCGCATAAATCCTGATCCACGCGACGAGCGCAGAGATTATGTGAAAACTGCACTTCAACAAAAGCCGAATGGCAAAATGGGCGAGCATTTTGAATATTGTAATTCAGGATTTGTAATCGCGGGCGCAATTTTGGAAAAATTAAGCGGGAAATCATGGGAAGAATTGATGCGATTCGAAATCCTCGAACCACTTGGTCTAAAATCCGCTGGATTTGGTGCGCCGGGCGAAAAAGGTGTGCTTAATCAACCTTTGGGGCACTCAAAACAACTATTTGGTGGCAAGCCGAAAGCCGCCGAAATCGGCACGATAACCGATAATCCCGCTGTTATTGGCCCCGCAGGAACATTGCATATGTCCGCCGCTGATATGATAAAATATCTTGAAGCGCGCGCGTCGCGTCATAAAATCGTGTCGGAAAAATCATGGAATAAATTGGAAACTCCACCATTTGGTGGGGATTATGCTTTGGGTGTGATTAATCGCAAAGACGGAAGTTTTTGGCACAATGGCTCAAACACTTTATGGTATGCCGAAAGCTCTTATGATCCGGTTTCCGGAAAATGCGGTTTTGCCGCCGCCAATTACGCAGAAATAAAAGTTCATCAAGCCGTAGCAGAAGCATTAGCAGGAATTCTAAAATAAAAGTCGTAATTAACTTGCGCTTCGCCTTATCCGAAAACCGGTTCCCACTTTTCGGGGTTCATCGTCATTCGCAATTCAAGCCCCCTGCCAAAACCGCGTGACAATTTCATAAAACTATAATAGAAGCACGCCAACAATATAAACCCGCCGCATTTGCGGTAAGGGCGACCCCAAAAGGGTCGCTTTTTTGTTGGAATTCATGCTTACTATAACGCCTTTTGAACAGAATTTATTTGAATTGCTTGCGCCCGCGGCCCAAGATTTGGGCTTTGAAATTGTGCGTGTACGCATGATGGGTCGCGAAACCAAAACCCTGCAAATCATGGCAGAGCGTATAGATGGTTCAATGACTTCAGGTGATTGCGAAAAACTTTCGCGCGGTCTTTCGCCGCTTCTTGATGCCAATGATCCAATTAATGGTGAATATCATCTTGAGATTTCTTCCCCGGGGATTGATAGGCCCTTAACGCGCCTAAAAGATTTTGACCGGTGGGCGGGTTTTAAAGCTAAATTGGAACTTGACCGAATGGTTGAGGGGCAAAAAAGATTTTCGGGTGTCTTGGTCGGTTCCGAAGGCGACAATGTCGCCATTGATCTAGACAATGAAGACGAAACCGCATTAATTCCATTCGCATGGCTTCATAATGCTAAATTGGTTTTGACCGACGAATTAATTCGCGCATCCTTGGCAAAACGCGCCAAGAATGACGAACTTGAAACAATTGAATCCGCCATTAATGATGGCAAAATCCAACTTGAAAACATCGCCCAAAGCGATGAAAATCCGGGAGAGTGAAATGGCAATAAGTGCCAATAGGCTTGAGCTTCTGCAAATTGCGCGTTCTGTCGCTGCGGAAAAAAATATTGACGAAAAAATCGTGGTCGGCGCAATCGAAAGCGCAATTCAAAAAGCCGCCTTGTCGCGTTATGGCACGGCGCTTGATATTGCCGTCAATATTGACCAAAAAAGTGGTGAATTGACCATTCAAAGACGTCAAACCGTGGTTCCAACCCAAGAAGATGTAATCAATGAAGGCCAACAAATTTCTTTGGATGACGCAAAACGCATCGATCCAAGTGTTACTGTCGGTCATGTTTTCGTTGAATATTTGCCATTGTTCGATTTCGGTCGCGTTATGTCCTTGACCGGTAAACAAGTTATCACCCAAAAAGTTCGTGAAGCTGAACGTTCAAAACAATTTGACGAATATAAAGATCGTCAAGGTGAGATTGTTAATGGCACAGTGAAACGCGTTGAATACGGCAATGTCTTTGTCGATTTAGGTCGTGGTGAAGGTGTTATACGTCGTGACCAAACTCTTCCACGCGAAAACCTAAATATGGGTGACAGGGTTCGCGCCTATATTTATGAAGTGCGCGCCGAAGTTAAAGGTCCGCAAATTTTCCTTTCGCGTTCGCACCCCGGCTTTATGGCGAAACTTTTTGCCCAAGAAGTTCCGGAAATTTATGATGGCGTAATCGAAATCAAATCGGTCGCGCGCGACCCGGCATCTCGTGCTAAAATCGCGGTTTATACCAAAGACAATTCAATTGACCCTGTTGGTGCATGCGTTGGTATGCGCGGTTCAAGGGTTCAGGCGGTTGTTAATGAATTGGGCGGCGAAAAAATTGACATTATTCCTTGGTCCGAAGATCCTGCAACTTTTATCGTAAACGCACTGCAACCTGCCGAAGTAACCAAAGTGGTTTTGGACGAAGATGAAAACCGCGTTGAAGTTGTTGTCCCTGAAGAGCAATTATCGTTGGCAATCGGTCGTCGCGGTCAAAATGTTCGCCTTGCGTCGCAATTAACCGGCTGGTCAATCGATATTCTTACAGAGGCGCAAGAAAGCGAACGCCGTGAGAAAGAAACCACTGAATTGGTTGAGCTTTTCGTTAATGCACTTGAAGTTGACGATATGATGGCACGTCTTTTGGTTTCCGAAGGCTTTGAAAAAATCGAAGAACTTGCGGGAACTGAAATCGATGATTTAATGACCATCGAAGGTTTTGACGAAGAATTGGCTTCAGAGCTTCAAGCACGCGCTAATGAATTCCTTGAAACCAAAGCCCGCGAAACAGAAGCCAAAATCAATGCTTTGGGCATTGAACCTGCGCTTCTTGAAATCGACGGAATTACCCCTGAAATGGCAATTGCCTTAGGAGAGGGGGATTGCAAAACTATTGAAGATTTAGCGGGTCTTGTATCTGATGACCTTCGCGGTTGGTTTGAAATCAAAAATGGCGAGAAAGTCAAAGAAAAAGGCATTCTTGACGCGTTTGAATTGTCACAAGCCGATGCTGATGCATTGATTATGAATGCGCGTGTCGCAATGGGCTGGGTAGAAGCAGCATCATCGGAGGCGGATGATGCAACCGATGACAACCAATGAGTCCGCGCCTTTAGAAAAAGCCAAAGAGATTAAGGGTTTTCGCACCTGTGCGCAAACCCGCCAGTCTTTGCCACAATCCGAATTAATTCGCTTTGTTGCCGATGATGCGGGGAATGTTTTCCCCGATGTTTCTGCGCGCGCGCCGGGTCGTGGGGTTTGGGTAAAAGCTGACAAAGAGATTTTGGAAAATGCGATAAAGTCCAATGCTTTCGCGCGTTCATTGAAATCAAAGGCGCACCCGAAACCGGAATTAATAGAGCAAACAATAATTGCCTTAAAAACTAAAGTCCTTGGCTTCTTAGGAATGGCACGCCGTGCAGGGGTTTTGATAACCGGCTTTGACAAGGTTGAAGACGAAATCAAAAAATCCGCACCCGCCTTTTTGATAGAAGCATCAGACGGCAGTGAAGACGGGCGCGGGAAAATCATTGCCCTTTCAAAAAAATGGAAAAATGTCCCGATAATAGGCATTTTTACCAACCAAGATTTGGGAAATGCCATTGGTCGTGATAATATTATTCATGCTTTGATGATTAAGGGTCAATTTGCACAAAATTGGGCAAATGAATTGAAAAGGCTAGAGGGGTTTATGCCACTTTGCCCGAATGAATGGAAATTTTAGTGTTGAAAGCGCTGTTTAACGGGTTCTTTCACACAAAACCTATTGTAAATTGGGGCATTTTGCGCCAATTGCACTTTTGAAAAACCTTCGAGTCTATTGGCTTTAAGGTAAATGGATTGATATGACTGATAGTAATGATAAAGACAAAAGCGCACGAAAACCCCTAAGCCTCAATCGCAATTTAGGGGCGGGATCAACTGTGCGCCAAAGTTTCTCTCACGGGCGTTCAAAAACCGTCGTGGTTGAGGTTAAAAAGAAACGCGGCCTTGACCCCGCAAAGCCGCATACTGACGCTAAGCCAAGTTTTGTTCCTGTATCCGGTCAAAAACCTGTCGCTGCGCCTGAACCGCAAAAACCAATCGCCGAAAGTGCGCATCATTTATCACAACAAGAATTAGCGGCACGCCAAGCGGCCCTGGCACAAGCGCGTGAAAATGAATTACAACGCATAGAACGCGAGCAAAGAGAAGCCGAAGCACGCGCTGCACGCGAAGAAATTGACCGTCAAAAGCGTGAAGAAGAAGCGCGTCTGCAACAATTGGAAGAAGAACGCCGCAAAAAAGAAGAAGAAGATCGCGCGCGTATTGAGGCTGCAAAAGGCATTGTCGAAACCCCTGCGCCGCAAACTGAACCTGAAACTGAAACAGAGCGTGAAGAAGAACCAGCAGCGGAATCCAATCCTGATATTCTTTCGTCATTAGGCGGTCGCGTCAAAAAACAAAAACTTGCGCCAATTAAGACCGTTCCTGCATCGCGCGATAAAAATGCGCCGCAACGCCGCTCCGGTCGCTTAACTATTACTTCGGCGCTTGACGATGATGGTGAACGCCAACGTTCATTGGCATCCGTTCGCCGCGCGCGTGAAAAAGAGCGTGAAAGACGATTGGGTATTAATAAACAAGAACCTGCGAAATTCTCACGCGAAGTTACAATTCCTGAAACCATTTCAGTTGCCGATTTGGCAAACCGTATGGCGGAACGTTTGAATGATGTTGTTCGTTATTTGATGAAACAAGGTCAAATGATGAAGGGTTCGGACATTCTTGATGCTGATACTGCTGAATTGATTGTTGCCGATTTCGGCCATACCGCAAAACGCGTTGCCGAATCTGACGTTGAAATCGGCCTTGAGGGTATTGAGGATACTGATACCAACATGAAACCGCGCCCGCCGGTGGTCACAATCATGGGTCACGTTGACCATGGTAAAACCTCATTGCTTGACGCCATTCGCAAAGCAGATGTGGTTTCGGGTGAGGCGGGCGGTATTACCCAACATATTGGTGCATACCAAGTTGGCTTGCCATCGGGTGATAAAGTTACTTTCCTTGACACCCCGGGCCACGCCGCATTCTCTGCAATGCGTTCGCGCGGTGCGAAAGTTACCGATATTGTGATTTTGGTTGTTGCAGCTGATGACGGTGTTATGCCGCAAACTATTGAGGCGATAAATCATGCGCGCGCTGCTGAGGTGCCGATTATTGTTGCCGTAAATAAATGCGACAAGCCAGATGCCAATCCGCAAAAAGTTCTTTCCGAACTTTTGCAATATGAAATCGTAACTGAACATTTTGGCGGTGAGGTTCAAGCGGTTGAAGTTTCGGCAAAAACCAAGGCAAATCTTGATAAACTTCTTGAGGCCATCATGCTTCAAGCCGAAATCATGGAACTTAAAGCCAATCCTGACAGAACTGCTGAAGGTATTGTTATTGAGGCGAAACTTGATAAGGGGCGTGGTCCGGTTGCCACAATTTTGGTGCAACGCGGCACAATGAAGCGCGGCGATATTGTTATTGCCGGCACACAATGGGGCAGGGTTCGTGCCATGATGGACGAACGTGGTCAAATGCTTCAAGAAGCAGGCCCTTCATTACCGGTTGAGGTTTTGGGTCTTGATGGCGCGCCTGAACCGGGTGATCAATTGGTTGTAGCCGATAATGAGGCCAAGGCACGCGAAGTTACTGACTTCCGCATGCGCAAAAAACGCGAAAAAGCCATGGTCAAAACTTCTTCTCGTTCGGGTCTTGAAAATATGCTTGCGCGTATTAAAGACCAACAGATTAAGGAATTTCCGCTTATCGTTAAAGCCGATGTTCAAGGCTCTGCCGAGGCGATTTCAGCTTCATTGGCGAAATTCGCCAATGACGAAGTTGCTGCAAAAGTTATTTCTCAAGGCGTTGGCGGCATCACCGAATCCGACGTTCTTTTGGCGAAATCTTCGGGTGGCCTGATACTGGCATTCAATACCCGCGCCGCAAAACCGGTTCGCGATATGGCGGAACATGAGGGCGTCGAAATTCGTTATTATTCCATCATTTATAATTTGCTCGATGATGTGAAAGCCATTCTTTCGGGCATGTTGGAACCGGAACGCAAAGAAACCTTCATTGGCTATGCCGAAATCTTGCAAGTGTTTGCGATTTCAAAAGTCGGCAAAATCGCGGGTTGCCGCGTTTCAGAAGGCACAATCAAACGCGGTTGCGGCGTGCGTCTATTGCGTGACAATGTTGTTATTCACGAAGGCAAACTTTCAACTCTTAAACGCTTTAAGGATGAAGTTTCCGAAGTTAATGGCGGTCAAGAATGCGGTATGGGCTTTGAAGATTATCAAGACATTCGTGAAGGCGACGAAATCGAATGCTTTGACGTGGAGATTGTGAAGCGGAGTTTGTAAATCCTGCCCTTGAGGGAAGGTGGCGCGCAGCGCCGGAAAGGTGAGCGATATTTTAATATCGCTTTGGCGCAAGCCAAAATTCACTTGCGGTTAGTGCCACTTTTGCTATCGCAAGCGATTTCTAAGTAAATCGCACACCCTTCACCCGCCTTCGCTTAAGCTACGGCGGGAGCTTCCCTCAAGGGAAGCAGTTAGGTTAGTAATGAAAAAACATAGTTCAAAAGATAATATCGGCCCAACACAACGCCAACTTCGGGCGGGGGAAAATATTCGCCATATTTTGGTTGATGTCTTGGCGCGCGGCGAAATCCATGATCCGGCTTTAAAAGGCGTTTCACTTACAATCGGTGAGGTGCGCATGTCGCCGGATTTGAAACACGCCAATATTTTTGTTTCCGCTTTGGGGCAAACCAATGCCAAGCCTTATGCCGACGCATTAAACCATGCCGCCGCATTTTTGCGGGGTCTGGTTGCGCGCGAATTGGATTCAAAATTCACACCAAGGCTAAATTTTATCGGTGACCAATCTTATGATTTCGCAGTTTCAATCGATAAATTATTAGAAAACCCAAAAGTGCAACAAGACTTGGAACACAAGAAATTTCATATTGAGGACAATTAATCCTTCCCCGTTTACGGGGAAGGGGGACCGCGTGACGATGAGCCCCGAAAAGTCTACAACTTTTCGGATAAGGCGAAGAAAATCAAAGGTTCGGTGGATGGGGGCGATTTCCTTAGAAATCGCATTGCCGATAGGCAAAAAAATGGCAGGGGCACGAGGCTCGTTTCACTCGCAACCCCTCCACCACGCTACGCGCGGTTCCCCTCCCCCGCTCTCGTTGGTCGCAGGGGAGGATTATGGGGAAACGTCGTAAAAAAGGCATTGATATTCATGGTTGGGTGGTTCTTGATAAAGGACTTGGCCTTACTTCAACCGATGCCGTCAATAAAATAAAACGCATGTTCAATGCTAATAAATGCGGTCATGCAGGCACACTCGACCCTTTGGCATCGGGCATTTTGCCAATTGCATTGGGCGAAGCGACCCGCACCGTTCCATGGTTAATGGAAGCGCAAAAAACCTATGAATTCACAATCTCTTGGGGGGCATCAACCACCACCCAAGACGCAGAAGGTGAAATTGTGGCGACGTCGGATAAAAGACCGACAGACGAAGAAATTCTAAAAATACTTCCTAATTTCATGGGCGAGATTGACCAAATCCCCCCTAAATATTCCGCTATTAAAATAGACGGCGAACGCGCCTATGATTTGGCACGCGATGGGGAAGATTTTGAATTAAAACCACGCAAAGTGATGACGTTCGAACTTAAAATGACGGTAAATGACGGTATTTCAGCCTCTTTTTTCGTGCGTTCAGGAAAAGGTTTTTACGTTCGCGCTTTGGCTCGCGATTTGGCCCATGCTTTGGGAACAGAAGGGCACATAATAAAACTGCGCCGCACTTCTGTTGGCCCATTCAAAGAAGAATCAGCTTTGACACTGGATTCTTTGGAAAAAGCGTGTATAGGCGGCGTTGAAATTCTTTTGCCTTTTGAGACCGCTCTTGGTGACATCCCGGTGCTGGCCATTAAAGAGGCCGAGGTTTTCGACCTTAAGCAAGGTCGGCAAATTTTGGTTCTGCCACATATAATGGCAAAATTAAAAGAAGAATTCCGCCCAAAAGAGATAGCAGGTCAAGATATGACCCGCGCTGTTTTGGCGAAATTCAATAATGCCCCCATTGCTTTGGGTATTGTGCGGGCGGGCAAATTTGCACCGTTTCGTGTGTTTCAAACTTAAAAGGAAATAAGATGTCCATTACTAAAGAGCGTAAAGACGCGCTTATCAAAGAACACGCAACCCATGAAGGCGATACCGGCTCTCCTGAAGTTCAAATCGCAATTCTTACTGAGCGTATAAATAACCTTACTGAGCATTTCAAAAGCCACAAAAAAGACAATCACTCTCGTCGTGGTCTTTTGACAATGGTTGCGCTTCGCCGCCGTTTGCTTGATTATGTGAAATCGCGCAATGTTGCCCGTTACCAAGGCATAATTGCGAAACACGGCCTACGCCGTTAAGCGAAAAGCCCCGCCAAGGCGGGGCTTTTTGTTTATCCTTCCTCTCTTACGGGGAAGGGAAACCATGCAAAGCATGGTGGATAGGGGCGATAATGAAATTATCGCTTTGGCGAAAGCCAAACCGCAGTTTCCGCCCACGCCAACTTTGCTTGCGCAAGCGATTTCGAAGGAAATCGCGCCCCCTCCACCGCGTTACACGCGGTCCCCCTTCCCCGTAAACGGGGGAGGATTTAATGAAAGATTGATTTCAGTCTGAAATCAATACAATGATTTTCCTTTTGCATGGGGCAAGAGGAAAAGGGCAAATTGCCCGAAGTGGGAAAATGGTTTCCCAAAATGAGAGTCCTTTGGAAGGCCAAAGGGCTTTGAAGGAAAAAGTATGTTTAATATAGAAAAAGTGTCTATCGAATGGGGTGGACGCACATTAACACTAGAAACTGGGCGCATGGCGCGCCAAGCCGATGGCGCTGTTTTGGCAACCTATGGCGACACTCAAGTTCTTGCGACCGCTGTTGGCGCAAAATCAATGAAACCGGGCGTGGATTTCTTTCCACTTACCGTAAATTATCAAGAAAAATTCTATGCTTCGGGTCGTATCCCAGGTGGTTATTTCAAACGTGAAGGCCGCCCGACCGAATTTGAAACTTTGGTTTCACGCCTTATTGACCGCCCTATTCGTCCGCTCTTTGTTAAAGGCTTTAAGAACGAAGTGCAGGTTGTGGCAACAACACTTTCACATGACGGCGAAAATATCCCAGATATTTTGGCAATGATTGCATCTTCTGCCGCACTTGCTTTGTCCGGCATGCCATTCATGGGTCCGATTGGTGCGGCGCGCGTTGGCTATATTAATGGCGAATACGTTCTTAACCCGACACTAGCCCAAGTTGAAGAAAGCGACATGGATTTGGTTGTCGCCGGCACACAAGATGCGGTGATGATGGTGGAATCCGAAATTTACGAGCTTTCGGAAGAAGTGGTTTTGGGCGCAGTTTCATACGCCCATAAATCGATGCAGCCAGTTATTAATGCGATCATTGATTTGGCTGAACTTGCCGCAAAAGACATGTGGGAATTTGAGCCGGAAGATCATTCCGCTGAGTATGACGCAGTAAAAGCCCTAATTGGCGAAAAAATCGACGCCGCTTATCGCGTAATTGCAAAACAAGAGCGTCACAATCTTATCGCTGCTGCTAAAGACGAAGCAAAGGCTGCATTGGTAGCATCAGAAGAAAAGCCTGACGGTATGAATGAATTGGTATTCAAAGACGTTTGTAAAGAACTCGAATCCGATATTGTTCGCACTGCAATCGTTAAAGAAGGCCGCCGTATCGATGGTCGTCCGGTTGATAAAGTTCGTCAAATCGTATCCGAAGTTGGCGTATTGCCACGCGCACACGGTTCTGCGCTTTTCACACGCGGTGAAACCCAGGCGCTTGTGGTTGCAACCCTTGGCACCAATGAAGACGAGCAGATGGTTGACGGCCTTATGGGCCTTCAAAAAGAGCAATTCATGCTTCATTACAATTTCCCGCCATTCTCTGTTGGTGAAGTTGGTCGTATGGGTGGCGCGGGTCGTCGTGAAATCGGTCACGGTAAACTTGCATGGCGCGCAATGCAGGCGGTTTTGCCATCTAAAGAGCAATTCCCTTATGTGCTTCGTTTGGTTTCGGAAATTTTGGAATCAAATGGTTCATCATCAATGGCGACTGTTTGCGGTTCATCACTTGCATTGATGGATGCAGGCGTTCCGGTAAAAGCACCGGTTGCGGGCGTTGCAATGGGTCTTATTTTGCAAAAAGACGGTGAATTTGAAGTTCTAACCGACATTTTGGGTGATGAAGACCATTTAGGCGATATGGACTTTAAAGTGGCTGGCACTGACGATGGTATCACCTCATTGCAAATGGACATTAAAGTCGCGGGCATTACCGAAGAAATCATGAAAGTCGCTTTGGAACGTGCCCATGGCGCGCGCAAGCATATTTTGGGTGAAATGTCGAAAGCCCTGACTGCTGGTCGCGATGCCGTTAATACTTATGCACCGAAAATTCAGTCGTTCAAAATTCCGACCGACAAGATCCGTGAAGTTATCGGAACCGGTGGTAAAGTAATTCGTGAGATCGTTGAAAAAACTGGCGCGAAAGTTTCGATTGAAGATGACGGAACCGTTTCTGTTGCTTCAAGTGATCAGGAAAAAATCGATGCCGCAGTTAAATGGATTCGCGGTATCACTGATGAACCGGAAGTCGGCGTGATTTATGAAGGTAAAGTCGTAAAAATTATGGACTTTGGTGCGTTTGTGAACTTTATGGGTTCAAAAGACGGCCTTGTTCATATTTCCCAACTTGCACCACGCAAAGTCGCAACTGTTGCCGATGTGGTTTCTGAGGGCCAAATGGTTAAAGTCAAACTTATGGGCTTTGACGAACGCGGCAAAATCCGCCTTTCTATGAAAGCCGTTGACCAAGAAACCGGCGAAGACTTGGACGCAAAAGCCAAAGCCGAAAAAGAAGCCGAGGGCGAATAGTAAGGGTCTCAAATCCTTCCCCGTTTGCGGGGAAGGGGGACCATGCGAAGCATGGTGGATGGGGGGGGGCGATAATGCAATTATCGCTTTGGCGATAGCCAAACCGACATTTCCGCCCACGCCAATCTTGCTTGCGCAAGCGATTTCTAAGGAAATCGCGCCCCCCCCTCCACCGCGTCACACGCGGTCCCCCTCCCCCGCAAGCGGGGGAGGAGAGATACGCAATTGGACAAAATGTCCAATTGTGGCATTGTGTGCCTTTTTACAAAAGGCGTTCATGCAAACCAATCAATTTAAATCGGCACAAATGGCGGCAAATTACAATAATTTCCGCCTTTTGCTTATTTTGCGGATTATTGCGGTCAATCTTTACGCCTTTGCGCTTTTGATTTCATATTATATTTTTGATGTAATGATGCCGATACATTTATTATTCGGCGAATTAACCATCCTTGCATTTTTTGCGCTTTCCTCATTTTTGCGCCTCAGAAAGGCAGATGAGATTGAAGAAAATGAGGTTTTTGTCTGGTTATTGATTGATATTGTTTTCCTTTGGCTTGTGCTTTCGCAAAGCGGTGGACCGTCTAACCCGTTTGTTGCTGTTTTTCTTATCCCCGTTACTTTGGGCGCGGTTATGTTTGAGAGAGCGCGAGCCTGGGGCGTATTTACGGCAATTATGTTTGGTTTAATTGCATTAGAGGCAATTGAAAGCCCGTATTTTGTCGGTGCGCGCCGCCATACTGGATTTTTTAACCTCAATACTCAAGGAATGATGTTGTCATATTTCATTACGGCGGCGATTTTGGTTTATTTCGTCAATGAAACCGCGCGCAATCTGAAGGAAAAAGAGGCCGCAATCTTTGCCCTAAAACGCGGTGAAGAAGAAGAAAAAGAAATTATGAGAATGGGAATAATGGCGGCGGGCGCGGCGCATGAATTGGGCACGCCATTGTCAACAATTTCGGTCATTCTTCACGATTGGCTTGATTTATCGCCACCAAAAGCCAAAGCGGCGCGTGATGGCGAAATTAGAACCATGATTGGTGAAATTGAAAGATGCAAAAATTCATTGTCGCAAATTTTGGCAAAATCCGGCAATTCACGCGGTCTTGGCGCGGCAAAAACTGATTTGCATTCCTTTATGCGCAAATTAATTGCTGATTTTCAAAGCGGCAAAGAATGCGAAATCGAAAGCGTTATTAATGCCAAGAATTTTGATTGTGTGATCGACGAAACTATGGCGCAATCAATTATCAATATTCTTGATAATGCCAATAAAGCCAATCGCGTCACCAATGATAGACGCATAATTATCCTTATCCATCAAATCAAAGATAATATTGAAATTGCGATTGAAGATTTTGGTTCAGGTTTTAAGGAGAACGCAGCCCCCAAGGATTTTGCAATCGAAACCAGCGAACAAGGATTTGGTGTCGGCCTTATGTTGGCGCGCAATGTGTTTCGTAAATTGGGCGGTGGTCTAAATATTGAAAACAAAGATAGTGGCGGGGCCATTGTGCGCGCAATTTTCCCTAAAAACTCGATACAGGTATGAAATGAAACCGAAAATACTTATTATTGATGACGATTTGGCGCTTGCCAATACTTTGGCTTCTTCGTTTGTGAAACGCAATTATCATGCTTTTATGGCCTCTGATATTGATTTGGCTTTGACCATTGCCAAATCCGAAAAGCCACAATTCGCAGTGGTGGATTTGCGACTTAATTCTTCAAATGGCTTGCAATGCACCAAAGAACTTTTGGAAATTGTGCCAGACATGAAAATCGTAATTCTCACGGGATATGCAAGTATCAATACCGCCGTCGAGGCCATAAAATTGGGCGCGTGCCATTATCTTGCAAAGCCCGCGAGCACGAATGATATTATTAATGCCTTTAATAAGACAGAGGCCGATACAGAAATCCCGATTACCCAACGCCATTCATCAATCAAAAATCTGGAATGGGAAACCATTCAACAGACTTTGGTTGACACAAATTACAATATAACCGAAACCGCCCGCCGCCTAGGAATGCATAGACGGACCTTGGCGCGAAAATTGAAAAAGCAGCCGGTGAAATAAGGGAAAGTTACAAATCAATCAATTGTCGCTTGTGAAAAAAAGCCAAAACTTCAATTTCTGTTTTGGAAATTTCTTCGTAGATTATGACGTGGTTTTTGTGTTCGTGTCGCCTTATGCCTTCTCCCAATTGCGAAAATATGCGACCCATTTTGGGTTGTGACCCTAGCAATTCCAAACACGCAATCAAACTTTCTTGATAAGATTTGGCGCGAGCATTTCCAAAATTTTCAATTCCATATACAAAAATTGAGAGTAAATCCCTTTCAGCATTTTTTGTAAGACGATAATTCCCCATTATGCGGTTTGGTCACTTTTTCGCGAAACAATTTCTTGGGCCTGAGCGAAAACCTGTTCGATAGAATGTTTGCTAATTCCGCTATTTTTCGACGCAATTATTATTTCCCGAACTTCATCAATCGAGAGTGTTTCAAATCGCTTTTCTCTATCACGACGGATGAGGTCACGGACATAATCACTCGAACTCGAATATTCACCGTTTTGAGTTAGGTTTTCTATCCAGACTTTCATTGCGTCGGGCAAAGAGATTGTCATTGTCGCCATGATTTCCTCCGAAAATATAAATTACCACAAATAAGAATATTTCACAAATATTCTTATTACTCCACAATAGGCAGACTAATCGCTGATGGAGTTTTTGGGCCGGTATGGATTTTTATGGTCGCTTTTTGATAATCTTCGGGCTTGGCAAAGAAAATATTTTCGACATATTTTTGCGGATTGCGGTCATAAAGCGGGAACAGTGTTGATTGCACCTGCACCATGATTTTATGACCGGGTTTAAATACATAATCGACATTCGGCAGGCCGAATTTGAAATTTTCCACTTGGCCTGCTTTTAAAGCGCGGGGCTTTTCAAAGCTATCAACATAACGACCACGGAAGATTTCTAAACCAACCGGCAATTGATAGCCCGCCATTTTGGGGTCATAAGTATCTTCATCAGGATAGACATCAATAAGTTTGACCACAAAATCGCCGTCGGTTCCCGTGGT
Source organism: Hyphomonadaceae bacterium (assembly GCA_041917055.1). GTDB lineage: Bacteria > Pseudomonadota > Alphaproteobacteria > Caulobacterales > Aquidulcibacteraceae > Pseudaquidulcibacter. Next base: position 57,374 of record JAYRYJ010000002.1, on the reverse strand, counting down.
TGAGGCAAAGAGATTAACAATGGGCGCGCCCATAATATGCACTTCTTTGTCCAAAACCGCGCTTTCAAAAACCGCGACATCGGTTCTATCTGACACAAATCTTTGATCCGAAACCAACCAAGGTTTCCAAATATTGGCGTCACGAATATGAATTGGCCTGGCAACAAATGGGATTGGCTTTTTGGGGTCGGAAACATATTCAACCACGCCATCAGTTTTTGGAGCTTCAAATGAAACCGTATCATTTGATTCCAAATATATCTTAGTATCTTTACCCATGGGCCATTTTTGTGAATGGTTCCAAACATCCGCACCGACCGCATATGTAAGAACCGGCGGTGTATTTGGATTTTTGCCGCCTTTCAAATGATAATCAAAAAATGGTTTAAGATATTTGATACGAAATTCTTTCGCAGTGTCGCCTTTCAATTCCAGTGCACCAAGATTGCGCGCATCATAATTCACCTGGGAGTGACGCCATGGGCCAATTACCAATGAAACCATGTCATTATTCTTGTCTTTGGCCTCTAAGACTTCATACATTTTAGCCGCGCCATAAGAATCTTCTTGATCCCACGCCCCAACGACCAACATGGTCGGCACTTTTAATGGTGCATTGGCGAACCATTTATCAACTGCCTGCAAAGACCAGAATTTTGAATAATTCGGGTTTTTGAACCATTCTTGAATAATCGGATATTTATCTATGCCCCATTTTTTGGCGAAATCACCCGCCGACCATACCGCACCGTATTTTAAATATTCGTCGCCATTGCCGAAGGGAACATCATCATTATCGCCGCGATTGGTTGAGATGAATGGGATGAAATCAAAACTATTCATTCTGAAGGCCCCATTATGAAACCAATCATCGCCAATCCAGCCATCAACCATAGGGCTTTGTGGCACACTGGCTTTCAAAGCAGGGTGCGGGTTTAAGGTGGCGACAAGTGCCGTAAAGCCAACATATGACGAACCAATAATACCAACTTTACCATTGCTTTCTTTGACATTTTTTACCAGCCAATCGATCGTGTCAAAAGTATCGGTGGTTTCGTCGGTTTTTGTGTCATTCAAAGGCCCCATGATTGGGCGGTTAATAATGAAATCCCCTTCCGAACAGCCGCGACCGCGAATATCTTGATAGACGCGAATATAATTGTCGTTCACAAATTCGGCATCCATCACAGGCAAGATTTCAGTGACTTTCTGGGAATTATTGCGTGCAGCGGTTCTGCGGGCATTATATGGTGTGCGTGACATTAAAATCGGCCCGTTCATCGTGCCTTTTTTCATGACAATAATGGTGCAAAGTTTTACGCCGTCGCGCATAGGAATCATTTCTTTGCGCTTTATGAAATCCGCCTCCGGCCTTGTCCAATCATAATCGGCATAGAATTGATTGGTCAGGGGCTTCACCTCTTGTGAAACTGCCGAAAAACCCATTAAAGCGGCAAAAGCGACGATAATAGTTGCAAAATTTTTGATTTTCATAACGACCTATTTGACAAAACTCGCTTTTCGCGAAACACTTGCAACATAAATGATACGCCAATTTTGGCAAGGGCGGGGCTATGCGTTATCTATCACTTGATGTCTTTCGCGGTTTGATAATTGCGCTTATGATTTTGGTGAATACTTCGGGGACTGGTTCTCCGCCTTTTCCAATTCTTGATCATGCCGAATGGTTTGGGTTCACCCTCGCGGATTTAGTTTTTCCAAGTTTTTTGTTTGCTATCGGCAATTCAATGGCGTTTTCGGGTGCAACCAATCTTGAAACTTCGCAATATTATCAAAAGGTCTTGAAACGCGGGACAATTTTATTCGCGCTTGGCCTATTCCTTAATTGGTTTCCGTTCTTCCTTTTCAATTCTCAAGGTCAATTCGAATGGAAATATTTTGAAAACCTCAGATTTATGGGCGTTTTGCAACGCATTGCGCTTTGTTACGTTTTAGGCGCAATATTAATCAAACATCTTAGCTTTCGCGGCCTATTGATTTCGTGTGTTATTATGGGTTTTGGATATTGGGCCTTATTATGGTTTGGCGCGCCGAACGGTTTGGCTTATGACAAGGCCGCAAATTTCGGTTCGCAAATAGATAATTTGGTCATTCCCAAAAACCATATTTTCCGGCGTGATTATGGCTTTGAACCCGAAGGCTTATTGGGAACAATTCCGGCCACAATAAACCTCTTGGCGGGTTTCATAATTGGTAAACTGGTCAAAGAGAGCAAAGACAAATCGCGCCTATGCAAAGATTTATTCGCTTTTGGCGCTGCCTTCATAATTATCGCCACTTTTTGGGACAAGACTTTTCCAATTTCCAAAAAACTTTGGACAAGCTCCTATGCGCTTTTAACGATCGGCATTAATATGATAATGGTCGAAATTCTGGTCTATTTGCTTGATATTAAAAACCACAAAATTGGTGTAAAATTTTTTGAAGTCTTTGGCCAAAATCCTTTGGCAATGTATGTATTTTCCATAATCCTGCTGAAAATAATTATGACCATTCGGGTTGAACCAACTCTTAGCCTATATTCCTTCGTTTCCGACAATTTGTTTCAATCCCTAATCAAGGGGCCGTGGGGTTCATTGGCATTTGCGCTTTGTTTTACTTTGATTTGTTGGGGTGTTGCAAAAGTTCTTTATGATAGGAAAATCATTGTAAAAATTTGAAACTTGTCAGGCCGCCTCTATTCGTTTATTAGTTTTTGCTAATAAAGGTTTGTGAAGTGTTTGATTTTTTGGTTGCGTTTAAAGCGGTTCTCTCTGGTTCATTGGTTGGATTTTCGCTGGGCCTAATCGGCGGCGGTGGTTCGATTTTGGCAACACCATTGCTATTGTATTTTGTGGGCGTCGCAAGCCCGCATATTGCGATCGGCACGTCCGCCTTGGCAGTTTCATTAAACGCTTATTCCAACCTCATAAACCATGCGCGCAAGAAAAATGTGGTTTGGAAATGCGGTGCGGCTTTTGCGATTGTTGGTTCAATCGGGGCATTCTTGGGTTCAAGCCTTGGAAAGATAATTAATGGGCAATTATTACTACTATTGTTCGGATTCCTAATGCTTTTGGTTGGGGCCTTGATGTTAAGACCACGCAAAACAGACGAAACCGAATTTTGTGAAGTCACAAAAATCATGTGTTGGCGCACTGCGGCAATGGCATTATTGACAGGCTTTGCATCGGGATTTTTCGGTATTGGCGGGGGCTTTTTAATAGTTCCGGCCTTAATTTTCGCCACCTCAATGCCCATGATAAAGGCGATTGGCACTTCTTTATTAGCGGTTGGAACTTTTGGCCTTACCACAGCGCTAAATTATGCGTTTTCAGGCCAGATCGATTGGTTGGTCGGGTTTGAATTTATTATTGGCGGTATAGTCGGTGGATTGATCGGCACGTCTTTGGCGCACCGCCTCGCGCCACAAAAAGGGCTTTTGAGCAAAATATTTGCGGGCGTGATTTTTATTGTGGCGATTTATGTGATTTATAAATCAGGTTCAAAATTTCTATGATTCAAAATCGGCAATCGCCTCAAGAACTGTTTGAGCTATTTCTTTGCGGCATACCACGAAATTTGGCACAATTGGCTTTTCTTTATTGTAAATAATCGGCTGATTTTTAAAATCGGAAATATGCAGACCTGCGGCTTCCGCCACTGCCAAAGGCGCGCAATTATCCCATTCAAACTGCTCGCCTTTATGGACATAGACATCGCCTATGCCTTTAAGAATGGCGCAAACTTTTACGCCGGCAGATGCCATTTTAATAATGACACCATCAAGGGCATTTACAAGCGGTTCGGCAACCGGATTATTTCGCGACAGGGAAGTCAGAATTCGAATTTTTGCTTTTGGAGCAGGCACTTTTAATTTGTGTGCACTTGAAAACATTCGACCCCATTTATGAATGCCAACAATGCCTAATTGCGCTTTACCATCAATTGCAAGGCCAATATGAACCGCCCAATCATCGCCAAGGCTTTTATACTGATTTGTGCCGTCTAAAGGATCAATAATCCAAACCCTTTTATTATCAAGGCGCGCCAAATCGTCGGTTTCCTCCTCAGACAATATTGCATCTTGAGGGAAATTGGCGCGAATTTGTGAAAGTATGAAATCATTGGCTATTTTATCGCCCTTTGCGCCCAATTCCTTCCCTTCAAATTCGCCACTTTGTTGCAATTTATAAAGTAATTTAGTCGCCCCACGCGCAATATGCGCCGCAATATCGGCTTCTTCTGTAAGGTTTAGTTCAGATGCTAAAGGCATAGAAAACCATTAAAGCGGTTTCGTTAAAATTTTCAAATGCTTGGTGGCCTATGCGCTGCTTTTTGCAGATTGATTGCCTATAATTGCCACGAAAAACGCAACCAAAGTCCCAATGCATAATTGCCACGGGAAGGCGAGGGTTTGGAAAAATTGTGGATAATTGAATAATTTTGCGAAATAGGGTTGCATTAATAATATCGACAAAAACCCGATTATTAAAGCGGTGACTACCGAAACTGTTGAACCGCGTTTGGTGAAAATTGCGGTGAAATAAACTCCCAATAATCCGGCATAGGCGAAAGTCATAACGCCCAAAACAAATTGAATTAACGGAATGTCTTGCGACTTTTGCCAATGAAAAGACAATAATGACATCAAGAAAAGGAAAATGCCGATAATTGCCATGCCAACGCGTCCGGCATTAACAAAATGGTGTTCTGGCAATTGTTTGCGCCGCGAAATTAAGGGGCGATAAAAATCTTGTATCAAGACTGACGACATAGAATTAAGGCCGGAATTAACCGTCGAAATCGCGGCAGCTAAGACGCCGATAGTTGCCAAAGCGCGCAAACCGTGCGGGATTTGCGTCATAATAAAGTACATAAAGACAGAAATATTTTCGCCATTAAAAGTTTTCTGTGGATCATTAATTTCCAAACCCACTATGTCCGGCCTTTGATAAAAAATATAAAGTAACGAACCAATAGCAACAAATATCGCAACAATAGGCAATGTAAGGATTGATGCCATATATAGACTTCGGGTTCCGGTTTTTGCGTCTTTCGACGCCAAAAGGCGTTGGGAAATATCTTGGTCAAGGCCAAAACTGGCAAGGCTCAAAAGAAACATTCCTGTCATTATGCCCCAAATCGAAAATGGCTTAGAAAAATCGAGCCCGAAATCAAAAAGCCGCAATTTATTGATACCATCGGGTGTGTGTTTAAGCCCCGTAATTATAGTGCTTAAATCAGTCGGGATTAGGAATAATAAATAAATCAAAGAGCCAATTGCCGCGCCCAAATAGACAAAAAATAATGCAACATCAGTCCAAATCACGCTTCTTAGGCCACCAAAAAAACAAATCCCGAAACTGAAGGCAATTATCAGTGCCGATGAAATTGCAATTCCATGGAATGAAACATTTGAAAAAATCATCATGGAGACCGCTATTGCCGCTAAATAAATGCGTGATCCCTCGGCAAATACCCGCCCCACCAAAAACATTCCGCCCGCCCAACGCATTGCGGTTTGGGAATAGCGTTTCGCCAATAATTCATAGACAGTGGCGGCATTCATGGCATAAAATCGCGGTATGAGGATTGTGCCGACAAACACCGCCGCCATTATCGTTCCTAAATTAGTGCCAAGATAAGTGAAATCCCCACGATAACCATTATCAGGCGCACCTAAAAAAGTGGCCGCACTTTGCATTGTCGCAATTGTCGAAATCGCCGCGAGCCAGGAAGGAACGCTTTTCCCCGCTAAAAAATAATCCTGCGCGTCTTTGGCGTCTTTGCGCTGAAAATAAAGGCCGATGCCTACAAGAAATGCGAGGAATGAAAGAACCAAAACCCAATCAATAATATGAAAATATGACTGCATCTTGCCCCCTGCAAAAATTTGCATTTTTTTGAAACAATATTGCCGCAATCCCTATTTGGCAAGCTGCAAGAATGGAAAATATTACAAAAATGAACGAATAAAAAAGCGTTCTCGCAATATATGAATATTTGCGAATATAAGTAAATAAGCGAATAATTGACCTAGTATTCAACTAAAAGAAGAAGAAAAAATAGGAAAAAGCCCAATATGTGACGAGAGTCGTCACATATATATTTATTATTAGTCAAATTGTCGCATGACAATAAACCATATTGTAAATTGTTATAACAAATATCATTTGTGAATAGTTAAAAGCACGCCAAACTATTGGCTGTTACTTCTTAGGAGGGAAAAATGAAAAAGCTATTCAAATATGGCTCTAGCTTTGCGGTTTTGATTGGTATGGCTGTGGCAGCGGGTATGATGCCACAAGTCGCACAAGCAGAAATTCTAGATTTTGAGCATATTATGTTGCCTGTGGGATCATATCAGGGTTTAGGGAATTATGCTGGGTTCCTATGGGATGGTAATTCTTTCTTTTTCAATCCAGCATCTAGCGGATATATAAATACTGGTTATTACCGCGGTATAGTGTCGGGTGCTCAAGTTGGTTTCAACGGTTCTGGCGCCCCAATGGCGTTTTGGCGTAGTGACAAGGCCTTTAATCTACGTTCTGGCTATTTCACTTCAGCTTGGGAAGATAATAATCTGATTACTATTCGTGGCGAGCGTTGGAATGGCGAGACTGTTGAAGTAGTTTTTCAGACCAATACCTCTGGGCCGCTTTTGTATTCGTTTGAAAACTTTACCAATTTACGCTGGGTAGGGATTTCTACCTCAAATAGCCAGGTGGCCTTTGACGACATATTCTATGATTTCGGCATACTGTCTGACATTGATAATTCCAGACCTTATTGGCTTTTCACCGAAGTTGATACTTTGGTGCGCCCGGTATTTCGTGGCGGCACATTGCGCATAAATGTTCCAAATGCCGAGGCTGATGATGCCGTTCAGGCCGATAATAATTGGATGAATACACTTGATTTATACGGCAATAATTTCAATTATAGCGGCAATATTACGGGTGTTCCGGGAACTTCAGGATATTTACAAATTGTCGATTCAATTGGGGGTGGTCGTTTTGTTTTTACAGGCGATGTCGGCAGTGAAATGGAACGCTTTGGAACATTTGCAAACCGCGCCAATTCAATCATTGGCGAGGGCGCAAGGCTTTGGGTCAATAGTTTCCAAAATCTTGGAACTCAGATGACCGATGCAAGCGACGGTATGGTTCCCCAAGACGGCGTGCCGTCTGGTGGCAATTTCACAAATGAAGGCATAATTCATGCGATGGACACAACCAACGAAGGCACATTGATCAATAATTATCAATGGTATGGCGATTTATTCAATGCTGCCGGTGGCATTGCCACCAATAATAATTATTGGGAAGGCCGAGTTTATAATTACGGACAATACAATCTTCGCGGCACTCAAGTCGGTAATATTCACAATTATGACTATGCAACTGGTTATGGCACTATTCGCGGTTCATTAAATGGCTATGGTAATAGCGTTTTTGATACCACAAATAATTTGGTTTTTGAATCCTTGAATATGGATCCCGCAAATGACAGCATGTCACCGACAGATGCGCCGACTGCGGAAATTTATTTAAGGGATAGTGCCCAATTCAAAGTTCTTAATGGTTCAGTTTGGGGCTTGAATAGTATTCTCAATTTCTCATCACGAGTGCGCGGTTTATATGTCGCCCCCGAAAGTGATTTAACCGCAACATATATTTATAATGCTAGTGGCTCAGAAATTTATAATGAGGGTCGAATTTTCGGCAATGTTGAAAACGAAGGCACTATTTATAGCTTTGGCTCTTTACTAGGGACTTTGACAAATAAAGGCTATGGGATGGTCTTTGCTCAAGGTTCTCATTCCGGCGATATTCATAATTCCGCCTATTTCAAAACTATTGGTGATTTAGTTGCATCTCGCGGGTCGCAAGGCACTGGAAATGGCGCAGTTAGGATTGAGCCAGATGAGACCATTTCTAATTTCTACAATACCGGAACTGGGCGCCTATTGGTATTTGATGGTGACTACACCGGCCTTGGCGCTGTGTTCAATTCTTCAACTAGACCTTATGGTATCCAAGTTGAAACTGGACGCGTTTTGGGTGGTCAGAGCCTTGATAATGAGGTCGATTCAGAGATTTTGAATCTAGGAACTTTGCGGTTCAGTGGTGAAATCAGAAATGAAGGCACTATTGTCTCTTACGGTCAAATTTATGGCCCGATTATGAATGCCGCAGGGGGCAATTTCTATGCAACTTCAAACATTCGCGGTAATGTCAATAATTACGGCAGGTTTGATGCGGCGGGCAATCTTAACCTCGGCGATTATGTATTTTACAATCACACAGGCGGCACGCTGAATTTGATCAATTACAGCATGATAGCAGGCGGCGAAAGCGTGCGCCCCGAAACAGAAAGTTTCAATAGTTTGTCCGCCGGTCGCTTCGACAATTATTCGACTGTTGATATGCGCAATTTGATTGCGGGTGATAGTTTGAAAGTCAATGGCCCATACAATGCCTTTACAGGTGCGGCACTCTATCTTGATGTCGGCATGGGTTCAAACGGTGCAAAAGCCGATAGTTTGATTGCCAATAGCACTTCAGGAATTACTAAAGTCTATTTCCAAAATGTCGATACCAACAAAATATATTTCACCAATCCCTTGGTTTTGGTAAAATCAACATCAGGTGGCGGCACTTTTGTGGCAGGCGACGATACCAATACTTTGGCTGCGATGCGCAATAAAGGGCTTATTACCTACAAATTCACACAATTAAGTGGAACAAATAATTGGGGCATTGTTTCCACACTTAACACTGCAGCTGTGAATAGTGTAAGTTCCGAAACTGCGGCTTTGGCAACCACAATCGGGCATTCGATTTTCCCTGAAAATTCGGAATTTGTATTCGGCACAAAAATCGGCGCAAAATATAGCCATAATTTCTGGGTTCGCTTGAATGCTGGCGTCGATGAATATGACACAGACAATAAGGTTCTCGATAATTATTCACCGCTTGAACATTCGATTGCCGAATTACAGCACAATAATGCTGCGGTCGGATATAGTGGCAAAGTGAAACTTGATGACAAATCGAATTTCAAATTCGGTATTGGCGGCGGTCAATTAAAGGCCAAATCCGAAAATTCAAAAACCAAATATCGCTCTGAATTCAAATTGCCATATTATGGTGGTTTTATCGGTTTCAATTCAGGTGGTTTGGATGCAGATTTAGAAGCCTATCATTTTGACGGTAACGTGACACCAGATGCAATGGTTTCGCGCCAAGACAGCACTTTAAAAGGCAATTATGGCAAATTGAAACTTAGCTATGGTGCGAAATTTGGCAAAAATGAATTGATGGGCTTTGCGTCTTATGCAAGGACTTCACTATTGCCAAATGCAATTGTTTTAAATGAGAATGTCGGTTCGGTGGTTTTTGACAAACAATTGAGCGAATTGACCCAAATCGGCGCGAAATTGACTTCAAAATACGAAACCCAAAACCTGATTGTCAAACCATATGGTGCCTTATCACTATTCAATGAAGCCGAAAAAGCCGCTGATGCGAAATTTGTTCCGACAGGTGCGGGAGGTGAAATCGGCCTAGAAGCCAGCCGCGTCGGCATTTTCGGTCAAGTTGAATTGGGCGCGAATATAGAAATGAAACGCAATGGCGCGGAATTCTATATCGGCCTTGATTATAAAGAAGGCGAAAATTTCAAAGGTAGCGCCGCCAAACTCGGTGCAAGGGTGAAATTCTAGGCTTGAAAACAAACCCCGCATGTAAATGCGGGGTTTGCTTATTCCCCAACCATGATTTTCACTTCATTAGGTTTAAGATTAAGTTCAATTTTTCCGTCACTTGGTCTTAAGGTCGGCACATTGTCCATAATCCGTGAATCCATAAGATTGAAATAGCCGCTTCGTTTGGTTTCCAACGCGAATTTTTTGTCGGAATTGGAAAGGTTTATGATTACAAAAGTCGAAAAACCGCCCGCAAATCTCTCAAAAGCATAAATTTCATCACCGGTTTTTGATAAAAGCCGAAATTCGCCGTCATTCAATTCAGGAACTATGGTTTTTGCCAAAAATAGGAATTGATAGTATTTTAATAGTGAATTTTCGTCACTCAATTCATCGGCAACATTGAATTGCGCATAGTTTTTGGCCAAATCGCGATAGGGTTTGATTTTGGAAAATCCCGCATTTATTTTTTCATTGGTCCAGGACATTGGCGCACGCATTCCAACGTCATTCAATTCTCCCAAATTCGCCATTCCAATTTCTTCGCCATAATAAGTGAAACTAACGGGTACACTTAAAAGTGCTATTGCGGCAGCGGCTTTGTATTTATCAAGATTGTCTTTGCCGAATTGGTCAAAAAGGCGATTTCCGACATAAAAATCATGCGATTGCAAAGTTAATGGCATTGCATCGCGCAATGGTGAATTTAGCCAATCAATCAATGACTTTTCAATTCGTCCGCTTTTGACCGAATTGATTATCATTTGCTGCGCACCAAACGCAAACGTATGGTCACAAGCGTCAGTATATTCTTGCGGCATTTCGCTTACTTCGCAAACCATGAAACGATTATCATATTGGTGAATTGCGTCGCGAAATTCTTCTATGATTTTTTGATTTCCCGGGTTGCGATAGGTTTTATCGGGCCCGTCTTCCAAAAGCATAGTAACGGCATCAAAGCGGAAACCATCAATCCCTTTTTCGAGCCAAAACCGCATGGAATCTTTTAGATAATCGCGCACTTTGTCATTGCGCAAATTCCAATCCGGCATGGAAGTGTCAAAGGCGCCATAATAAAACCCGATTTTGCCCGATTTCATGCGCCACGAATTTGAATTTTTGCCCCAAGAAGGCCGCGATTCTTTAAAAATATAATAATCGCGATAGGGTGAAGTTTTTGAAGATGCCGCATTTTCAAAAAATGGATGCGTGCTGGCGGAATGATTGATTACGAAATCAAGAATTATGCCGATTTCGCGTTTATGGGCCTCTTTGATTAATAATTCCATATCCGCTATTGTGCCATAATCGGGTGCGACGGCCCGATAATCGGCAACCGCATAGCCATGATCATTATCTTCACTAGGGTGAATGGGCATTAGCCAAATGCCATTAACTCCCAATTCCTTGAGATAATCAAGTTTGGAAATAATGCCGCGAATATCACCAATCCCGTCACCGTCGGAATCCTTATAGGAACGAACGAAAATTTCCATAAAGCGGGGGTTCTTGTTCCAATTGGCGGGAAGAGCGCTTTTGACATTAGTTGCTTTTATGGGGTCTGTATTGATATTCACTTGAGCTTGGGCGATTGAAAGATTTAATTGCAATATAAGAACCAAAAGCGTTAAAAAAATTCTTGTCATTTCCAACCCCGAAAACTGAATGATAATATCTGTTCTATTTATAAATTGAAACATCTTGATACGCAATGAATACATCGCAGTTTTTGGAGGTGAATCAATATTGATATGCGAAACGACTGCCCCCTAAATAGCCAATTTATGGGATTGTTCCCCATTACAATTCAGGCGAGAATATTGCCACAAATGCATTTTGTCTCATGTTTTAGGCTCTGCGTCTCAAATGTCATAATTTCACGAAAATTCGGGGATTCCAAATCGGATTTTTATTGACTTCGCGTTTTCTGATACATAGCTTGCGGCCTAATTTATAAGCAAAACGCAAAATTTTGATGTGGCAAAGCCAATCAGGGGGTCAATATGAAAAGAAGTTTAAGACACGGCGCATCGATCGTGGCCATCACCACAGTTACACTTTTTACACCAATTACTGCCCTTGCACTTTCGCCAGCGACTCCGATTGATTCTAGTCAGCCATTCTATTTATTTTCGAAAATACCAATCAGTGTTTCACCGGAATTTACCGGTGGGACTTTGAAGCTGAACTCCACTTTGGTTTCGGTCAGTTACGATTTCAGCGCAGATGATTCACTTACTAATATTTTTGAGCTTGATGGTAATATTATCGATACTGCGGGTTGGAAAAATTATTCTTCCGGAACCGGTGGTAAAATTTCCTTTATTGATAGTGTCGGCGGTGGCGCGCTGGGAATTTGGGGTAATGTTGGCTCCGTTACTGATAGATTTGGAACAATCGAAAATAATGTAAATCTTACATTTCACTCAAGCGCAATTGTCTTTGCAAGTCGCATTGAAAACAATGGTTCAATGAGCGTATTTGAAGGTGCGACAATTGATGATGACCTATTCAATAATGCAGTTTTTTCAAATGCCGGAACTTATAATGCCGTATTGCATAACCAAGGCGGCGGCGCGGACCTAACCAATGAAGCAAGCGGTGTTTGGAATGGCGATGTTCTTGATAATTCCGGTGGTGCGGTAATAACCAATGACGGAACTTGGAATGGCAATCTATCAAACAATTCAATTGTAACAAATAATTCAGTTTGGAATGGCGATGTTTCAAATAATATTTTTGGTCTTTTGGATAATTATGGTTCGATCAATGGCTATGTCGCAAATCGCACTTTTACCTCCCTCAACAACTTTGGCTCAATCACCGGATATTTCACTAATGACCCGGGCGGTTCATTTACCAATAGTGGCACAATCGACAATGATGGGTCGGTAAGCATCTCATACAATGGCGGCGGCATTACCAATAATTCGGGCGCTACCATAAATTCTGATATAGAGAATAGCTATATTGGCAATATTGTTAATGAGGGCACCTGGAACGGCATCGCAACAAATTTCGGCAATTTTGACAATAAAGGCTCATTTACTGGCACTGTCTATAATTCACACTTTGTTTTAGGCAGCGGTAATTTTACTAATAGCGGCACTGTCACTGGTTCGCTTGTCAATACCGGGGACGAGACAAAAAATGAATTGGGTGGCGTCTGGAATGGCACAATTGTCGAAAACTCGGGCGGCGCCTTAATCACCAATGACGGCACATGGAATAGTGGTAGTGACCTAAACAATGCTGGATCAAGCATTATCAATAATGGCACATGGAACGGATATTCGATTGTAAATCACGGCTCACTGTCAAATACTGGCACCTGGAACGGGGCTTTCCATTCATATGCTGGTGGTGATGTTACCAATGATGGAACTTGGAACGGTCGATTTGGAAATAATGGTGGATCGAATTTCACAAACAATGGCACTTTCAATAATGATAATTTCTATCTTTCCACCAATAATGGAACTTTAACAAATTCCGCAACAGGAATTATGAATACGACTTTCTATAATGATGTCGGCGGGGTTGCAGTTAATGACGGCATTTGGAATTTGGACAATGGATTTTGGTCGGGCGGTCGCTTAGACAATTTTGGCAACTTTACCAATAATGGGACACTTGTCGGCGACGTAAACAATACTTTCAATTTTTTAGGCACTGGCACATTCACCAATACCGGAACCATTCGTGGCCATTTCTATAATAATGCAACCGCTTATTTGACAGGCATAATAGATGGGGATTTGGACAATAATGCGGTTACCCTTGATATTAATGGTAATTTGCAGGTTACAGGTTTGATTTCAAACGTTTCAGGCGGCACTTTGAATGTCACCGCATTTGGAAATCTTACTGCGGGTGGAATTGATAATGCCGCAGGCGCAACCATCAATGTTGACACTGGCGGTGTGGTTGATGACGATTTAAATAATAGCGGTATTGTCAATAATAGCGGCACTTATACTGCCGACGTAAATAATTCGGGTGCAGCGGCATATTTAACCAATAATGGCACTTGGAATGGCGATTTATTAACCAACATCTCAGATGCAACCGTCGATAACAAAGGCACTTGGACGGGTGATGCCTTCAATTCCGCAAAACTTTATAATAGCGGAACATGGACCGGTGATATTACAAATAAGCTGAATGGTGTTGTATCTAATACCGGGACAATTAATGGCGATGCCTTCAATGACGGGATTTTTGATTTAGGCGGTGGCACGATAAATGGCGATTTCACCAACCAAGGCACCGGCTATTTCCTTGTTTCATCCGATGCATTGCTTGATGGTGATTTGTTCAATAATGATGATGCAGACTTTAGAGTCGGCGGCCTTCATACTTTCTCCCTCGTGAATTTTACAAATAATTCCAGTGTCGAAGCGGGGATTTATGGCGCACTCAATGCCTCAGGTGACGTCAATAACGATGCAGGCGAGCTTAAAGTTTATAGTGGCGGGTATTTAAACGCCAAGAACGTAAATAACGCACTTTTAGGTTCGATAACCAATGATGGCACTGTATTTGCAGATCTATTTTCAAGCGGAATTGTAAATAATAACGGCAGCTGGAATGGCGATGTGACTAATATTGCCTTTGGCGATATTACAAATTATGGCACAATCAATGGTGCTATTCATAACGAACTTTTGGGTCAAATTACAAATAATGGCATTATTTTTAGTGATGGCTCAAAAGGCGTTTCGTCAAATGACTTTATTTTTACCAATAATGCGATTGGAAATGTAACATTAGAAATAAACAATAGCCTAACTGGTATAATCGACAATCTAGGCACTTGGACAGGTGATGTAAGCAATTTTGGCGAGATTAATAATGTCGGAACTTGGAATGGAGTAATAAATCTAGATCAGGGCGGCATTGTCAATAATGATGGCGATTGGATTGGTAATGCGTTTTCGGTTGTCGGTGAAATAAATAATAATGGCAATTGGACCGGCACATTTAGTATCGAGGCGCTTTCGACTTTGAATAATTTCGGAACTTGGTATTCAACAGGTTCGTCTTATACTTCGGGCTTGGTCAATAATGAATCTGGCGCTGTTATGACCGCAGATTTATTAGTCGATAGCTTAGGCGAATTCTATAATGCCGGGGCTTTCAGCGGCAACTTACGCAATTTCGGTTTAGTGACTAACGACACTGGTGGGTTTTCCAACGCATCTATCATAAATTGGGAAGGCGGTGACGTTTTAAATGACGGAACGTGGACCGCTAGTGTAAATAATAGATCCACCCTTAGAAATAACGGAACTTGGACAGGTAATCTTACCAATTATGCCGTTGGCAATCTTTCAAACCACGGCACTTGGAACGGTGCGTCTTTCAATTATGGAACTTTGAATAACTTTGCCACTTGGAACGGCAACGCAACCGTCGGCAACCTTGCCATCACCACTAACCGCGCCAATTGGAACGGAAATTTCGCGGTTCAAAGTGGCGGCAAATTAATCAATAGCGGCACTTGGGTCGGTGGTGCATCGGGTACAGATGGCATAGTTATTAATAATGTTGGTGCCAATATGACCGCCGATGTTTCGGTTAATCCGGGCGGCCTATTGCAAAACCGGGGCACATGGAATGGTGAAGTTAACAGCTGGGCAACCGTAACTAATTATGAAGGGGCGGTTTGGAACGGGCTATTAAATAATATTGATAACGCAATAGCGCGCAACTACGGCACTTGGAACGGCAGCATTTATAATCTCGGTGCTTCGACCCTAAACAATACCGGAATCATTTCCGGCGGCATCCTTTACAATGAAGGCACGGCACGGCTAAGCGGAACGGTTACCAATACAATTCATAATGCGGCAGATGGTTTGATTGTCACAATGGGTGATGTTTTGGGCGGTGGCAGCATAGAGACATCAGGCAATTCGAGTCTGCAAATTCGTGTAGGCCACACTTGGTCAAATGTTATGTCCATCACCAATGGCGCAACCAATAGCGAAGGTATTCAGGTCCTTGGCACTTTGAATGTTAATGGCGGCGTAATTAACCAAAATGGCGCAACGCTTCATGTCTTTGGTGGCGGTCGAATGGTCGCGGGTTCGGTCACGAATCGTTCTGGCGGCATGATAAAAATCGACCAAGGCGGACAAGTTAATGATGATTTGAACAATTTCGGCTCGGTATTAAACAATGGCACCTATAATGCCAATGTTAATAATAGCGGAAGCGCCGCTTCGATTATTAATAATGGCGCTTGGAGTGGCAATCTATTATCAAATACAAGTGACGGTTTGATATCAAATGCGGGAACATGGAACGGTTTCGCCCTAAATAATGCCATTTTACAAAATGGTGGCATTTGGAACGGTAACGTTTCAAATCTGAGCGCCGGAATTTTGGCAAATACCGGAACAATAAACGGAAATATTTCTAATTCCGGAATTGCCACCAATGACACGACCGGAATAATAAATGGCACTTTCAATAATTCCGGCACTTTCACGAATTCCGGACTAATCGATTCGGATACTGCCACTTCAAGTAATTTTGGTGACTTCCTGAATTTAGGAATAATAAATGCTAATATTCTCAATGATCTTACTGGAACGCTTACAAATGATTCAGGCGGTGCGATTGTCGGAGAAATAACTAATACTATCGATGCGACAATCGACAATTCAGGCAGCATGGTTTTAGACCTTTTGACGAATTCCGGCCTTGTGATGAATACTGGTGATATTTTGGCCAAATTCGACAATGCCGCTAGCGGGCTAATTGACAATACTGGCACCTTCACTGACGTTTCTATCGATGGTTCAGTGAATGCCGGACTTCTCAATAATATGGGTGAATGGAACGGCTTTTTCCTCAACAATTCGGGTGAAATATTCAATGGAACCGAAATGAATATTGCCGCCCTTACTAATAGCGGAACCATTTTGAACGGACTTGATGGAACTTTCACCTCCAATATCGATAATAGCGGTTGGGTAGTCAATAATGGCATTTGGGACGGCGTCGTAAACAATCTGACAAATGGCACTTTCACCAATGAGGGCACAATTAACGGTGATTTTGACAATACAGGTTTGGCAGAAATCGCCGGAACACTGAATGGCGATGTTACAAATAATGTCGGCGGCACATTCTTCTTTGCAGGCACATTGAATGGCTTGATAACAAACCGTGGCGATTTTGGCGCATCTGGCACTATTAATGGCGCAATTTCAAACTTGGGTACGGGGAATTTCTTCGTTGCCGGCGATCTATCTTCAAACGGTACTTTCACCAATGACGAAACCGCGAAATTGGCAGTCGCGAGCGGTGCAAATTTCATAAATCTTACTGGATTGGTAAATAAATCAACACTTGCCGATAGTGTTGTTATTTTGGGCAATCTTACCACTTCAGGTGAAGTTGATAACCGCGCAGGCGCAACAATTCACGTTGGCAATGGTGGTAAATTGACCGCGGGAAGCCTCAAGAATGCCGCCGATGGCAAAATATTTGTCGATGAAGGCGGCACTATTATCGACGATTTAAGCAATTCAGGGACAGTTTCAAATTCAGGGACCTATACCGCCGATGTCAATAATACCGGTTCAAGCGCTTTGTTGCGCAACGAACTGACAGGTGTTTGGAACGGTGACGTAAATTCAAACGATGCGGGTGCAAGCCTGCTCAATTTGGGAGTTTGGAATGGCAATCTTGTCGCCAATACAAATTCATCAATTGTCCAAAATAGCGGCACATGGAATGGTGATGCGACCAATGATGCCGATTTGGTGAATATGTCAGGTGCTACTTGGGTCGGCAATGCAACTAATAATGCGAATGGCATTATGGAAAACTACGGCACTTGGACTGGCGCGATCACCAATTCCGGCAGTTTCTATAATGATGGAACCGGCGTGATTTCGGGTCTTGTAACCAATAATCTTAATTTCACCAATGCGGGAACGATTAATGGCGGTGCTAATAATGCCGCTGGAACGCTTGCAAATAGCGGCACAATCAATGGTGGCGCAACTGTGACTGGCGGGGTTTTGAACACTAGCGGCACTATTAATGGCGGCCTTGATAATACAGCGGGTGTTTTTGCATCGGGTGCAATTAATGGCGCGACTGTAAATCATGGTGCTGGCGAATTGACCGTGACCGGTAATCTTGCGGCAAATAGCACGCTTACAAACGCTGATACCGCGTATCTTTTGGTTTCTGGCGGCGATTTGACAGGAATTACCGATTTAGCCAATAGTTCAAGCCGTTCTATCGGCATTGGCATCTCAGCAGGCAGATTATTGTCGGTAAATTCATTGTCAAATGCCGCGGGTTCGGTGATTGTAAATCTTGGAACTTTGACTTCGGCCTCGCCGATTGCCAATAATGGTCGGTTTGAAAGCACAGGAATTGTCAATGGCGGCGCGAATAATGCGGCGGGTGGAACAATTGTCGCATCGGGCCAATTCAATGGCAATATCGCAAATTCCGGCACTTTTGCCTTGGTTGGCGGTCTAAGCAATAATGGCGGGACGTTCAACAATGCGGCAAGTGGCATTCTGTCCGTGGGCGGCAATAGCTTTACAGGATTGGGTGCAATTACCAATGCTGCTGGTGGTCAAATAGGCGTCGGCACGAGCACCGCAAACGGCACGCTTTCAGCCACTTCTTTGACAAACAGTGGTGCGGTTCACATGATGAATGCGCGCATTGGCGATACAATCAATCTGACAGGCGCATATTCCGGCGTTTCGGGTTCGGTGTTAAGCTTTGACGTTAATACTACTACCCTAAGCGCAGACAGAATTAATGCCGCGAGCCATTCCGGAACTTCAAGCATTTCATTACAAAATCTTGGAACTTCGAAACTATATTTCGAAAGTCCTATTGTTTTGATAAATGCATCATCTGGTAGCGGCACATTTACCGCTGCGAACGATGCGCAAACCAATGCGGCATTGGCGTCAAACGGATTAATTGATTACAAAATCACCAATATTTCAGGAACGTCAAATTGGGGTCTGGTTTCAAGCCTCAATAATGCCAAAGCTGCAAGCTTGAATTCCGATTTAGGTGGTTTTGCGACCACGCTTGGCAACAATATCACCCCTGATATTGCAGGCATTTCGAAAGGTCATATTCCTGATAAAAAGATCAGCGGAATGCTTTGGGCACGCTTTGGCTCAGGCTCTAATGAGTTTGAAAATGCGTCTTCAAATACAAGCGCGTATTCGTCTAAAACCAATTCGACAACTGAAATGGATTCGACAAATATCCAAATCGGTCATAATTGGCACTTCAATCAATCTGAGACCAATAAATTTGATCTTGGCATTGTTGCCGGTCAAAACAAAGCGGAAACCATGAATTCCGCCTCCGGCCTAAGAACTGATATTACAATGCCATATTTTGGCGTCTATGGTGCGACCTGTATTAAAGGCTTTAATCTAAGTGCCCAGGCATATTCATTAAAACCGAAAGCTGACGCTGATAATTCGATTACAACCGATGAAACAGAGGCAAGCGGCACTTTAATAAAAGCCAGCGCGTCTTATGAAAAAGCCTATGGCAAACATATTATTGAAGGTTTCGGGTCATATTCAATTGCAAACCTTGGCTTTGACCCAATCACTTTAAACGGCGGCGTCGGCAGCATTAAATTTGATGACATCAAATCGCAATTGGCCTCAATCGGCGTGAAATATTCCACCAATATTGATAAAACCAATGCAGTATTCACACCATTTGGTTCATTGGCTTTCGTGAATGAAAGTGGTTCTGATGCAAATTCGGTGTTTGATCCGACTGGGGTCGCTAATGATGTTAAAATCACATCAGACCGCGTCGGTTCTTTCACCAAGCTCAGTGTCGGTCTAAATATGAAACTTAAATCCAACGGACTTGAAATTTTCTCTCAGGCCGATTTGGATCAAGGATCACAAATAAAAGGCAGTGCAATCCAATTTGGGGCACGCATGAAATTCTAATTTCAAAAGGCAAACTTCTAAAATGCCATGCAATCCATTGCGTGGCATTTTTTTAGCAAAACTAACTTTTAGCGCCACAACTGCCAATAAATCGCTTGCAAACCAAGAGAAACTAGATTTAGTTGATAATATACAAATGATTCAGGGCGGTATTAACGTATTCGGGAGATTAAAATGAGAAGAGTTTTGGCTGTAATTACAGCTGCGTGCATTTGCGCAAGTGCATCCGTTTCTTACGCAAAATGGGAACAATATGGCGCAAATTACAATAATTGGAGTTTTACTAAAGGTGATGGATTATGCCGCGCCGTTTATAATTGGAAAGGCCAGGATTATGTTTATGGCATCGATTCAAAAGGCGCTGAATATGCAAGCCTTCCAAACACCGCTGTCGGCAAAAAAAACGGCCTAACAGGAATGCTTGAGTTTGAAGGCAAATTCCCGCCGGCGGCAGTAAAAGCAGAATCGGACGGTGCGCGCCTTTGGCTTAAGGACTTTACCGGGGCAGAATGGGCCAAATTCCGCGGTTACGGTGGCTATTCCTATAATGTGAACGGCATCAAAGGCAAACACATTTTCGCCGACATTAATCCGGCAATGGATCGTTTGACCAAATGCTATAATGAAATAAAAGCACCTGCCCCTGCACCTGCGCCTGCCAATACTACTTACGCTGCACCAATTGGCGCTTGGACCTTCACCCATCATATTGACAGCGGCAAATGGCTTTGCCGCGCCGTCTATAAATTCAATAATAAGGATTGGATCATTGGGCGCAAAGTTGGTGATATATCCTATATTTCGATTCCAACCACCATTCCAAAAGGCAAAAGTGATGGCTCTGCTATTATGACCCAAGAATATGCATTGGGCGGAAGCGCCGAATCTAATGGCGAAAGAACCTGGATGAAAATGGATTTTGACATCAATTTCATAAATTCTATGGTTAAATATGGTGGTTACGATTGGTCATGGGAAAGCGATAAAGTTAAAGGCAACCCGCGATTTAAAGACATGAAACCTGCTATGGATACTTTAAACAAATGCTATCGCGAACATGGCGGCAAGAATTAAGTTCAGGGGCATGTTATGAAAACTGTATTTAAGTTTTTCTTGGCTCTAAGCTTTGGCCTTGTGTCAAGCATGGCCTATGCCAAGAATGAGCCTTATGGCTCTAATTATAATAATTGGAGCTTTACGAAAGGCGACGGCCTATGTCGTGCCATTTATAATTGGCAAGGCAGTGATTGGGGTTTCGGCATTGATATGAACGGTGTTGAATATGTAAGTATTCCCAATACTAAAATTCCGGCGCAAACCGGTATGACAGGCACATTGGAGTTTGAAGGAAAGTTTCCCGCTGCTGCGGTCAAGGCAGAATCGAAGGGCGGACGCCTTTTCTTGAGGGATTTCACGGGCGCCGAATGGGGAAAATTCCGTGCCTATTCCGGCTATTCATATAATGTTAATGGCGTTAAAGGGAAGTTTTGGTTTGCCGATATTAACCCCGCAATGGATCGTTTGACGAAATGTTACAATGAAATCAAAGTAACCACACCGCCCCCACCGCCGCCGATTACGCCCGTGCAGAATTACGATTTTGTAAAACCATTCGGTCAATGGAAAATTACCCATTGGACGGAAAAAGGCATGTGGCTTTGCCGCGCGGCCTATACCGACAATAATAAGACTTGGACTTTTGGTCGCAAGGCCAACAATGAAACTTGGATAAGTGTTCCGCAAGCAATACCAAAAGGCTCAAGTCAAAGTTCAGCATTAATGACAACAGAATACGCTTTGGGCGGCGGCGCTTATTCAACCGGCACCGGCATCGTATTTACAATTGAGTTTGAGTCAGGTTTTCTCAATTCAATGATTAAATACGGTGGCTATGATTGGTGGTGGGAAAATGGCGCCTATAAAGGAAGCCCGCGTTTCAAAGACTTCAAACCTGCTATGGAATCTTTGAACAAATGCTATCGCGACCATGGCGGCAAATTCTAATCTATGAGCTGGATTCTAAGGGTTAAACGTATCGAGACACATAGTGCGGGGCCAAAACCCCGCACTTATGGCAAATATGAACTGATTGTCGGCGGTAAAACTGAACAAACTGGGTTTATGTGCGAACCCATTGGCCCTAGTTCGTCATATACGAAAAAAGTTCGGGTTTCGGCGGGGCTTTATCGCGCGCAAATCCATTTGGGCACAATGTATAAAACCATCGGATATGACACGATTAACCCATCACAATCAAACAATATGCCCGCCATTAAATTGGAAGACCGTGGAACGCGCGATTTTATCCTTATCCACCCCGCCCACGAACCGACGCTTTATTTATCATCTGTCGGTTGTCTTAATCCGACATCGGCAATTGCTGAAAATCAATCCATGAATTTTGAGGATTCGCGGGCGCGAACTATTAATTTAATCGATAGCCTAAAGAACTTCGCGCCGAATTTATTTGCAAACCCATATCAGGATAAAATTATCGACGGCGCAATAATAATTATCGAAGAAAAAACGGCGTGAGCATAAAGCACACGCCGTCGAAGGAAGGCTATAAATTGCAGTTTCCATTAAGCCATGACCAATTTGGCAAAAAGCATAGTTAGTCGCAAGTTACAAAATATCTCAAATAACCGTAAAAGCGTCTCAAAAAATCGTCGCATTTGGTCGATTTTAATTGACTTTCATCTATTTAGATTGAATATCATTCGCAGCTTGATGCAATTGACGGGGGCACGGATTGTCCGAAAAAATTGAAAATATAATTACCGAGCGCCCTGATAAGGTTATTTATGATTTCAGTACCGGGCTCAAAAATTATTTTGAATCCATTGAATCTGTATTTGATGCGCGTGTTGAAAATAAATCAGAAAATGCCCATGCCGCTGTTAAATCCGCAAATCTCGGATGTGCCATTATGTCATGCGCTGAAATGGAAAACGATTTATTCCATTATGTTCGCAATTCAAAGAAAATCAGCCAGACCGGCTTAGATTTGGTTTTGGTTCAATTAATCACAAAAGGCGAAGAATTGCGTATCGCCGACAATATCGAAACAAATGTTCGCAAAGGTGATATTTGTTTCATCGACCTAACCCGCAATTTTTCTTCGAAAGTCGAAAATGCAAAGAATTTGACTTTTGCAATCCCACGGACTCTTTTAGCTTTAGACGAAACGGAAATTGACGGTTTGCATGGCATGGTTTTAAGCGGCGAAACTTCGACGGCAAAAATTCTCGGTGCACACCTTCAAACCCTGTGGCAAGAGGCACAGTTTCTAAGCCTAAGAGATGCACACGCGCTGTCAAAAGGAACAATAGACTTAATGGGCGCGCTTATTGCGCCGAATATTGAAGATAATTGTAAGAATACAGCCCTTGCAAATGCGCAAATAATTCGAATTCGAAAATTCATTGAGGACAATTTTCACAATCCGGCTTTGGACCCCGACACTTTGTGCAGAAATTTCGCGATCTCGCGGGCCGGCCTTTATAGGATTTTTGCCCCATTGGGCGGGGTTGCTGATTTTATTCGAATTCGCCGCCTAAAACGTGCTTTTGAATTGATTTCAAATTCGTGGCAAAACCAAAAATCTATCAGTGAAATCGCCTTTGTATGCGGCTTTTCAGATCTCAATACATTTGCGCGCGCTTTTAAAAGTCGCTTTTCAATGACCCCAAGCGAAGTGCGCGACATTGCGCGGCAAAACAACGAAAACATGCACTTCGTTTATTCAAAATATGGCAAAGCAGATTCTTTGAATGGTTGGCTTAGACATATTAGCTTTGGGGAGTGATTAGGTTCGCGGCAATTTCGGACCAATAAAAATAAGCCAAAGTGCAAAAATCAATTCGCCAAACGTCAATATTTCACAAACATTGCTTGCCACTGATATTTCGGGAATAAGAATTTTTGCAAATGAACCCGATAAATGGCCAAAACCACCCACTATTATCGACCAGCCAATAAATTTAGGAAAATATCCTGAATCCAAAACCAAAAAGCCAAGTGGAAATAACCATGCGCCCCAAAAAGCACCTGCCATCACATAAGTGGCATCATGGAACCTCAATAGGCTTGTTAGGGCTTCAGGTCGAAAAATTTGTTTCATGGCAAATAGGCTTGCGGCTTCACCTGTCAAAGCAATAGGGACGCTAATGAGTGCCAAAATCACCATCAAATTCGCCAAATCCGCATTGATTTTTGACAATAATTTAAAAAGATAAAGTGCGGCAAAGACAAAAACTATATTCATCAAAACATTGGCGGCAATGCCAACGCTAAAAAGCAGTTTATTTTGGGAAATTGCGGCGGCGGTTTTTGCCGCGTCGTCGGCAAAAACCAATAATGCAGGTATATAATTAAGGCCAAGAATTCCAAGTGCAATCCAAAGCACATAGAGAATTCGAAGCGAAAAGGCGGCCTGCGCGTTGCTTATCGGTTTCATTTGAAACCTCCATTAAAGGCGCGATTATAACCATAAAAAAATTATGGAAAATTAGGTATTTTGTCGCCCTAACCCATTACAACTTCTATTGAATGCACTTTGCCATCACCGAAAATTGGCAAAATATTGCCTTCAATTTCGCTGCCATCCACGGTTACGGACTTAACGCCTTTGCTTTGTCTTGCAGGGTTTGAAACACTGATTTCATAAGTCGCGCCACGGAATTCGCGTTTGAATTTGAACCCTTCCCAATGAGATGGAATTGAAGGGTCAATCAAAAGGCCGCATTCTTGTGGTCTTACGCCCAAAATCCAATGTGTCGCCATGCGATGAAGCCATTGCGATGAACCGGTGTACCAAGTCCAACCACCGCGACCGTAAAACTCACTTAATGGGCCATCAATGTTTCCCGGCGTAACATATGGTTCGCCTTTATAGACATCAATATCCCCACTACGATTTGGGGGGCAAATTTTTGAATAGGCTTCATATGCCTTCTCGGAATCACCCGCCATTGTATAGGCCCAAACCGACCAAGTGGCGGCATGAGTATAAACCCCGCCATTTTCGCGAAGTCCGGGCGCATAACGCGTGACATAACCAATATCAGGACGTGGCTTGGTGAATGCCGGATAATTCAGTAAAGTGCCATAATCTTTCATCAAATATTGCGACACCGAATCCATCGCGGTTTTAGCTTTTTCCGGTTCGGCGATTTCGGAAATGATCGACCAAATATTTGGCATTAAAAAGATTTTCCCTTCTTCCGAAGTTTCAGAACCCAATAATTCGCCGTCATCATTGGTTGCCATCAAATACCATTTGCCGTCCCAACCAAATTTATTCATGGTGATTTTAAGGCTTTCGCGCACACCGTCGCAGCGTTTTGCAAAGGCTATATCGCCATATTTTTCTGCGGTTTTGGAAAAAGTTCCCAAAATCATATAAAGAAATTCTGCAACCCAAAAACTTTCACCACGCATCAAAGTGCCAACAGCACTTAGGCCGTCATTCCAATCATGGTCGCCCATCAATGGAATGCCGCGCGGCGAAAAACGCGAAAATGATTTTTCGATGGCGCGCTTGCAATGGTCAAATAAAGTGCCGCTTTCCTTGCCGCCGACATATGGCACGACTTCATCCAACACCCCATAATCTTGGGTTTCCTTAAGATAAGAATCCAAAATGAATGGCAACCATAATAAATCATCGGAACAAGTGGTGCGTGGGCCGCCGCCACGAATTGTAAACCACCAATGATAAACATCGCCTTCGGGGAATTGATTGGCGGCATGAAGCAATAATTGACGACGTGCCAATTCAGGCTTTGTCACCAAATAAATTTGGGAATCTTGTAATTGATCGCGATAACCAATTCCCGCCGAAACTTGATATAGCGCAGATTTGCCCCACAAACGGCATGAAAGTGATTGGTATTTAAGCCAATAATTGGTCATAAAATTCATCGCCAAATCGGGGGTTTCAATATGCTCTTTATCAACTAAATCCGACCAGAATTGTTTGACTTCTTGCAATGCGGCTTCAGCTTTTTCGGCACTTGTATATTTTGCGATTAATTCATCAGCATCTTCATTGCCAATTTCCGCCGCACCCAAAGTGAAAACAATTGTCTTGCTTTCATTTGGCGCAAGCGTCACGGCAACTTGTAAAGCCGCGATTGCATCAGTAAAACGCCCGGTGCGACCGGCGAGTTTCGCGTCAATCATGGCTTGCGGATTGTCATCATTGCGATACATGCCAATGAAAGTTTCTTTATCGCAATCAAATGATTTTAATGGCTCTGAAACCGCCATAAATGCTTTATAGGGCCAATCAATATTATTATGTCGGCCCTTATCATCGGGAAAACCCCACAGGCATTTCGTCGCGTAAACCGCGTTTTTTGCCTCATCAGCGCTGGTTTCAATAAACAATTTATGAAATTCGCGATGCTCATCAGGTGCAAAACCCAGGCCCCATTCGGCAAATGACGAAACATCCAATTCACGGGTTTCATTTGATTTATTGGTAAGCGTCAGTTTGAAAACTTCAATAGGATTATGAGCCGCAACAAAAACCGTCAAAGAGCTTTGAATTTCTTCAAAGGTCTGATTGAAAACGGAATAACCCATGCCATGAACAACGGAAAAATCTTGATATTCGCGCATGACCGGTTTGTGGGTCGCGGACCAGAAAGTGCCACGCTTCAAATCGCGAATATAAAGATATTTGCCCCAATTATCCTTGACCAAATCTTGAAAAGATCGGGTAATCCGGTTTTGCCCCGCATTATTGCGCCATGAATAGCCGGAACCATTTTGCGAAACCATCATGGCATAATCACCATTCGAAATTACATTTCCCCAGGGTCGCGGCGTAAAAGGCGTTGTGATAATATATTCACGCCCATCATCACTAAAATGCCCGTATTTATTTTGGAAATGCATATTCATTTTTAGCCCCGACTTATCACAAATCATTGTTTTTATTTTGCGTAAACGTTTGCGCAAATTATGAAAACGTTTGCGCAATGTCAAGGTGTTTCCGCTTGATTACTGAATATTTGCAAGTATGGGCTTTGGAAATTTCAATTTAAGAGTTACAATTCACACGCAAAATAAGTAAAGGCGTGAAAGGGGCAAAAAATGGCGATTGAAATTGATGATCTAATTCTGAAATTAAAGCAATTAGAAGAAGAAATCGAGGAACGGATAGAGAATTCGCGAACGCGATTTTTTGAAACTATTGAAAAAGGCAAAGCGAAATTTAATGAGATAACCCTCGAACATCACCGCGCCCTAAAGCTAGGGATTGATAAATATATTTTCCGCTCAAAACTCGCCACAGTTTTAAGTGCGCCCTTTATATATGCGATGATTGTGCCGTTCGTTTTCCTTGATATTTCACTATTCTTTTATCAATTGATTTGTTTCTCTGTTTGGCGAATCGAAAAAGTGAAACGTTCGGAATATATGGTTATTGATCGTCAATTTCTGCAATATTTGAATGTTTTAGAAAAAATAAATTGCGTCTATTGCGGCTATGGCAACGGCCTTTTCGCCTACGCCCGTGAAATCGCCGGCCGCACCGAACAATATTGGTGCCCAATCAAACACGCCCAAAAAACCAAAGACCCCCACAGCCACTACCGAAACTTCACCGAATACGGCGACGCAGATGCGTATAAGGAGAGGTTGGAGGAATTAAGGGAGAGATTGCGGGAGGGGGGGCAAGGTAATTGACCCGTAAATTAATGCTGAACAAATAATGTCTCATGGTCGGACAATCAAATAAACGACATAACGTGGGCATTCTTTCAATCCAGATTTTGTTTGGACAAGAGTATCTGACACATCCTAATTTCTTGAAACATCCAAAACCACTATAGAAATATCATCTTTACGATGCGGTGGAATAGTTTCTTGTAGCATTTTTAGCATTTCTTCAGGGGTTTCTGGTCTTTTTCCATTAGGCGGAAGTTTAATTCTATGATTGGGCATCACATCCTTTTCAAACCAAAAAACCAAATAAATTCCTTGAGAGTCCGTTCGGTGATCAATTAGATACAAATTTTCTAATTGTTTTTGCGCGCCTATCCAAATTTCGTCATGCCATTGGCCTTTTGCTTCTAAGGGAATCGTAATGTCTCCTAAAGAAAAACCAACATCGGCTCTTTTGCCTTGTGGCATAGCCATTTCAATTGGATTTTGAATGCCAAATGGTAGATTGATTCCCATTGCAATCAACATTTGGCTTCGGCAATCGTTTTCGCCTTTTGGCTGTCCGGAAGGTGTATAAAATAAATTTACAATATCCAGCTGATCGCCCTTTAATCGAGACTGCAAGGAAGCGATTTCTTCTAATATTATCGCCTTTACTTGCTTTGCAGAGGTTGGGCGTTGGTTTAGAACAGCACTTTTAATCTCTTCCAGAGAGGGTGGATTAAACAAGGTTTCAACAGTTAATTTATGCTGAGTAAATGCCGCATGTTTAATTTCATTTGAATAAGTGTCTGCATTTGCTTCGGATAGTCTTTTCAAAGCATTTGAAGAGTCATCTCCCGGGATATTTGCCAAGGCGTTTATTGCCCATCTAATTTTTCCTGCAGCATCCCAAGGATTTTTATCGCCACTTGTTGTCCCTGTTGGATGCCAAGCATTTGGCCAAACTGTTCTGAAGTTTGAAATTATCCACTCTAATTGGAATGCATTCGGCGCTAGAAATCGTTTGTTTCCAGTATACGAATAACTCAAATTTCTGGTAATTTCCCAAATCCATTGCTTTGAAGTTTCGTCAATTAATGGAATGCTAGTTGGGATTGAATTTTGAGACATCGCGAAAAGCATTGAATTCCAATGGATAACCTCTTCCTCACTCAGGTTCACTATTGATAAGCGTCTATTTACAAATTGAGTAAGGCTGTTCCAACAATCAGTTCTCTCGCTTTGTGAACAATTTAGCAATCTACTCGCTAATTCCTTCGCACTTTCGAAATTCAAGTTTGGAAAAATAGTTATCCATTCTGAACACAATTTTATAGCTAATTCTCGATCCTTGTCATCTCTCGCAAAACTATAAAGCCCAAAAATATGATCATTATTCTTAACGAAATGTGGCTCAAACTTGGTTCTTATGTGAGCCTCATAGGTTTCTGGGTTTTCATTCAATTTACTTAATAGAGTCTCGCGTAATCCCGCAAAATCCTTGCGATGATCTACAACTTGATATTCGATCGCAATTTCCAAGGAGGAAATAAGATCCAAATCTATGTCATCGATTCCTTTTCCATTACGTAGTCGTTCAATAACGCCAGCAAATGCCGGTAATAGAAACCCTAATCTCGTGGAATTCGCGAAGTTTTCTGAAACTTGTTTTGCGTTTGGCAATCCGTCTTTGGTTATGAAGTTTTCGAAACCGACCGCGGCACTTTCTGCAAGGTCGCTTCCAATCCAGTTTGAAATTCTTTCAAAGGGTTTAAGGTTGTTATTAAGATCATTGTATTTTCCTAAATAAGCGCACGCCGGATTATATATCGAATTAAAGTCACCAGCTTCCATATTCGAAACATTGTCTAAAAATGACTTTCGGTGCTTTTTCCACTGTCTCTTCTTTTTTTGTCTTCGGTGAAATTGAATTTTCCTATATCTTATCTCTACATCGGAAGGTTTGTATTTGTGTTCAGCAGTAACTAAATCAATAATTTCATTGTCCCTTCCGCAAAGCTTTATAACTTCATTTGCAAAAGTTTCCTCAATCTTTCCATTAAAAGGGCGTATCCTATTGATTAATTGAATGATAGCGTCTTTGTCTTCTAAACCTGAGCTTTGTAATTTTTCTATCATATAAGCCTTTAATTCCTCTACATTTGGTTTAAGGCATGGAATTAGATTATATAACTTGTAGCACTTCAAATTAATCGACAATCCATCCGACTTATCTGTTAAAATCTTATATTGAATGTTCTTTTTTGTTGTTGGGTTGTTATCGATGAATTTAGAAATTATTTCTCGTTCTTTTTCGGCTTTCCTGTATTGAAACTTACAAACAGAAAGCCAATTCAGAAGTTTATCTTCGTCTATTTTGTAGCTATCAGATTCAATTAATCTTGAAATTAAGTGGGTGATAAGGTCGCTTACGTCGTGTATACCATCGCGAACATTTTCGTGGACCTTTTCATAATCTGGCAGGATTATCAAAAGTTTTTCCGACAAGGTATCAAGTAATTCAATTGTTTTTGAAATTGGGAATTGATATTTTGTAGGATATAGGCTTCCAATAACTCGTCTGGACTGATTTGCAGTCTTTATCGTTTCTATTGTTAAGTGTGCTTCAGCAAGTATTGCATGTATGCACGTTTCAATATCAAAATTTTCAAACCCAATTTCATTAATTGTCGACAAAGCCAAGCGCGTCGAATCTTGATCCGATAATTTTAATACATCTTCAATTGTCTTATTTTTAAGAAATTCGCTTGGGTTAGCTTTGTATAGCCCTATAATAGCAATGTTCCTGTTGTGGTATGATTGAGCATTATTAAAAGCTATCTCTTTGAATTTTTTAGCGAAATCTTCACATAATTTATCGCTGGAAGCAATTTCCAAAGCAAATGATTGAATATGGAATTCTTCTTGCTGATTGTCGATTATATCATTTAGTTCTTGAATTATAATTGGTCTACATATTCCAGAAGAATCTAAATTTTCCCATCCGCCAGAGCGAAAGTAAGGGTTCTCTTTCGATAGTGCTTTGATTTCCTTAATTACATGCAAAGCCATATCATCATTAATTTCATGACAATCACCGTCGGTTAAAAAACCAAATGGGTCTAGCTGAATTGATTTAGGGCCAAGTATGTTAGGGCTGAATATTGGAAGCCAATTGTTAAATCCTTTAAGGTAAGTGGGAACGGTGCCACCTGAATTAAACAAGGGAGACAATCTTCGTTCGAAAACCTTGTAATCTTTGTTATTGTCAATTTTTTCAGAAATCCACCTCGCGGCTAAATATTCTGCGATAGTTTTGTGCTTCGGTTGGTATATTCCATGTTCATTATGAATTTCTTCAAAAAGATTGCTTCCTAATATAGCGTCCATTGCATTTAAATCTGCAAGGTCTGATATTTGTCCAACTTGCAAATATTCTTGATTAGTATTTAATGAGGTAATGCCTTCATAGCCGTGCAGCAAATATACAAAGCAAATTGCGCCGGCTACATCTAGTTTGTCCTCGTCGGAAAGTATGGCTAAAGGCGTCTTCCTATCTTTGTGTCTGTCGTTATCTTCCCTCACTAATAATTTCATTGCTTCGGCATAAATTTTTGATTTAGTTTCCGGAAGTTTGCTATTATTATTTAGTAGAATTGAAACTAGCTGTAGCGTATTTGGATTGCAGTAAAGACTCGAAAGGTTTAGTTCATCTAATTTATCTAATGCTTCCGAAGCCTCTCGCGGATTACATTTTTCCGACAGAATTTGCATTGCTTCAGATTTAGTGATGGCCAATAATCTGAATTCGATAGGTTCAATGCCATAGTCATCCTTTATGTCTTGCTTTCCAGTTTTTGAATTCCACTCTTTTTCTCTGCAAGCAATTGCAAAGTTGGGGTTATCGCATTCGTTTAGCTTCTTAAGAACCTCTTGCAGCGCATTTCCGTCTTCGGACGATGGAACTTCGTCAAGTCCATCGATGACAAGCCTAGCTTTTTTGTCGTAGGTTCTGGATCTTCCTCTAAGGAACTGCTTAGCGGTGATATATTCGCAATTTTCTATAGTACCCAATTGCTTCATTAGCTCTGTTTTACCCAAGCCCGGTTCGCCAAGTATTACGAATGGCGAGGTAGTGAGTTCAAGTAAATCCTTTTCAAAGATTTCTTTCTCTACATCCTTTTCATTGGGGTCAGAATTTTGAATACATTTAAGTTTTCTGCTTATATACAAAACTAGTTCTCGCTATTTATAGGCGCGAATAGTTTTGAAAAGATTCAAGCTAAAGTCAATCAATGTTTGTTTCGATTTATTATTGGGCGTAGCGCGATTTACAGTTTTATTGTCGAAGAGAGTTAATATGGGCAAAAATATGGGTAAGGAGTGAAATGGATTTTTGATTAATTAAATAAAATCAAAAACTTACAACAAATAAATGGCGGACAGAGAGGGATTCGAACCCTCGATGGACTTGCACCCATACACGCGTTCCAGGCGTGCGCCTTCAACCACTCGGCCACCTGCCCATCTACCATTCAATCCAAGAGCCACG
Organism: Hyphomonadaceae bacterium; assembly: GCA_041917055.1. GTDB lineage: Bacteria > Pseudomonadota > Alphaproteobacteria > Caulobacterales > Aquidulcibacteraceae > Pseudaquidulcibacter. Next base: position 25,468 of record JAYRYJ010000002.1, on the reverse strand, counting down.
GTTTGATGGCCCCAAATTTGGAATATGCCCTCTTATATATTGGTGAATTTAATTCAAGCGGGATTTGCACCAAGGAATATTTTTGCCGCTCGTCACGGGTGAACATGAAACATTATCAACTTGACAAATTCTTGCCAAAATCCCAGCTTAGAAATCAATTCTTTGAGGACACTAATGAAATTGCGCGTCAAAAACTCTAGCCTTTCCATATTTGCAATTATCGCCGCATTGTCGGGAATGAATAGCATTGCACTGGCGGAGGGTTTAGCACCGCTCTCAAAAGAGAAAATCGCGGCGCAAACCTCAAAATGGCGTTTGGCGGCAAAGGATTTTGACACGCTTTATGATTGGGACGTAATCAAAAAAGCTGGTGGCTGCAAACAAAAGACAGCATTAGAAGCAGCGGCACTAAAAGAAGATGCAATCGCCAATCTATTATTGGGTATCTGTTATAGAATGGGTTTGGAGGTCGAACGCAACCCGTTTAAAGCACATGAATATTTCAAGAACTCATCGGATTTGGGCCTAAGTTATGCCCATATCAATTATGGTGAAGGGTTCATAAATGGTTCGGGCGGAAAACTCGACCAAAAACGCGCTTATGATTTGTTTGCGAAGGCAGATCAAGAGGGAAATTTATTCGGCGGCCTTTATGTCGGTTATGCGAAATTAGATGGTAAAGGCACAGATTTGGACGTTAAGGACGGTGTTGCACGGCTTAAACGGGTTAAAGACGGCGGTCTTCCAGCCGCTTATGCTGCGCTTGCCAATCTCTATTTGACCGGTAATCAGGTTCCAAAGAATGAAAAACTTGGGCTGGAATTATTGCAAAAAGGCGTTGAATTAAAAGACGTCGGTGCAATTTCGGCAATGGCGACAATTTATGTGCGCGGCGAATTAGTTCCAAAGGACGAGGCCAAGGGGCTTGAATTGGTCAAATCATCGGCTCTTGAAGGCGTGCCGGAAGCTATGGTCGATTATGGTATTTTTCTTGAAAAAGGCTATGGCACATCAAAAGATTCAAAGGCAGCAATGACATGGTATAAGAAAGCCTATGAACTCGGTGATTCCGATGCAATGTCATATTATGTTGATGCGTTGCTTGAGGGTAAACCCACTAAAGATGACTTAAATTCCGCGCTTGAAATTTTGGAAAAAGCGACAAAATTCAACGATATTACCGCGATGCTTGACCTCGCCGCGCTTTATGAAAACGGCGAAAAAGTTCCCAAAGATATTGCCAAGGCAAAAGCCTATTATCGAATGGCAATCGCACTAGATAATAATGAAGCGCGCACGTCGCTCGCAAGTATTTTGCTTGAAGACAAAGAACACCAAGTGTCAATTGACGAAGGCTTGGAACTCTTAGATTATGCCGCCTCGCATCAGCATTCTTTTGCCATGACTTTAAAGGCATTATTGCTGCTTGATGGCGAATTATTGCGTAAAGACGAAGAAGAAGCAATCGCGCTTTTGAACAAAGCCGCCAATCAAGGAAGCCCTTATGCAATGCAAATCCTTGGCGATCATTTGTTACAGAATTCAAAAACCCCGGCAGTTAAAGCAAAAGCACTTGAGTGGCTTAAAAAATCAGCCGACCGTGGCTATGCCGGTGGTCAATTGTCCTATGGCTTGGCCCTGATAATGGGTGAAGATGGCGGGGGTCACCAAAAAGACGGGCTGCAATATTTAATAAAGGCCGGACAAGATGAAGGTGAAATCGGCGAAACCGCGCGTAATATCCTGCAAGAAATAGTAGGCGCAACTTGCGACCCGCGAAATGGCTTGAATAATTGCGTTGATACTTGATTTTCGCTATCGCACCGCCCAACCGCCGGAAATTGGGAAAACTTGGCCGACAAAGCATGATGCCTCGTCGCTGCAAAGATAGGCGACAAAACTTGCGTCTTCCTTTGCACTTACCAATCGCCCCAATGGAACTTCGCGCTTAAGTCTTTCTTGAAAGGCCGGATTTTCTTGCACTTCTTTTGGGAAATAGGTCGGGTTTTCGACAAAGTTTTGCGCGATCGCATTAATCTGTATATTCATTCGCGCTAATTCGACGCCAGCCGCTTGAACAAAGGCCAATTGCGCACCGCGCGCGGCACTATAAGATGAGCGAAAGGCCATTCCACGCAATGCAGACGCACTGCCGACGACAATAATTTTCCCGCCACCACGCGCCTTAAAAACCGGAATTACCGCCGCAACCAAACGCGGCAAAGGATCGACCATAATCGCAAATAAATCGCGCCATTCGCTTTCATTTACTTCGCCCAAAGGCGTTGAGGGTGCATTCATCGCCAAATTAATGATAATTGCATCGATTTCGCCGGCATTCTTTACGATTTCGGCGGCGGCCTCAGGGTCTCGTAAAATCGTTTTATCGGCAACGACATCTGCGCCTTTTTCTAAAAGGGTTTCGCAAATTGCGGGCCCCATAAAATCATCGCATTGCGTTACCAAAATTCGTTTGTTTTGTAGTGACATGTCGCGCCCCTATTCGAAAACCATATTTTTCTGTGCTGCCTGCCGTGCAAATTGAAGGATTACGGATTTTCGGCGCGCCGCATTCAATGGAGAAACCTCTGATTTCCTTATAATCTCACCACCCCATTCATCGCAAATGAAAACGCCAATATGGGGCGGTAGAATTTCAATTGGAAAATCGCGACCGATTGCGAAATAAAAAATATCGCAATAATCGCTATATTCATGCCATTTATTGTCGGCGCGAAAATCTTCGGGCCCCGATTTCACTTCAAGAATTATGATTTCGCCCTTATCGCTAATGCCACATAAATCAGCGCGTCGCCCAATTTTAAGCGTAAATTCACAAATCGCGGCATATCCAAGGTCAATTAAGGCCTGTTTTGCGCCTTTGGTTATTTGTGTGGTTAATGTCGGTCTTAAATCTTTCATTTCTTGAAATTGCCACAATCTGATGACATTTTTGGTCGTTATGGGTTTATCGCACTGATAATTTCTGTAAAGTTGATTAGAGGCATGACTAATAATTATATGATTGTGAAAGCGCAAAGAGGGGGACAGAATGAGAACAATTCAAACCACATTAATAATAATTGCTTGCGCATTTACTTCAAGTATTTGCATCGCAGACGATAAACCGAACTATGGAAACAATAAACCGACGCCATTTTGGGCTCAAAATTTTGGGAACGCGCCGGATAAATTTACACTTAAACGAGGCGGAACTACAATTTTAGTCTATCTTCCGGAATCGCTTGTCAATCAAGATGCGCCACCATTTTGGCTAAAAGTCTGTCGATATGCAAATTCAAGTGGCGACACCAAAATTCGGATAGATAAAAAAGACAATGCAGGATTTTCAAACGAAAAATGCATGTATGTTGGGTTTAAACAATCGGTGGAAATAGAGACAGACGCAAATGATTCACCGGAAGTTGAAATGCAATTCTTAGGGCGCTATTAAAAATTAGACGCAATTCTGATTCTATTTTTCCAAACAGAGCGGCAGACATTCAAATGGTACAGGATTGGCGCAGGGTTTTAAGTCAATATCTGTCACGATGTAAAGCTGTGAAAAAAAAATAGCGTTTTGTGCAAAAAACTATCTCTTCTTGCGATAGGTAAAATCAAATGAAAACGCCCATGTTTTTCCATTATCATCTGAAGTTTCGCCAAATTGCCTAACTGAACCGTCAGGCAATTTTGAATAGGTCATTCGCGTGATTTGTTGAGGTTTTCCTGGCTGTGGCCAAATACCTTCTAGCACCATTTTTGCATCTTTGATTCCGCCCTTGAAATCGACCGAAGAACCGTAAGAATCGACCCAAAATTGTCGCCAAATATTTTCAGACGGAACATAAATATTTAAACTGCCGCCGTATTGTCCATTAAGCGGCATCCAATTCTCACGAATGGCGCAATTTTGATATAGTTTTTCGATTTTGGAATCCGCTATTTTTTTATCCGGCGCTTTTGCCCCATAGACTTCCCAATCGCCGACCCAAAAATCAAATTGCGAATACTGAGGCGCACTGCAAGGCGAATTTTGTGCCAATGCGGTGGAATCTGAAAAAGCAAAAATACCGCAAGAAATGCAGAAAATAACGCCCTTAATCATCATTTTTTCCAATTCGCTGCTTGGTCAATTAAATATTGGCGGTCGATGAGCCCCAAAAAATCTTGATTTTTTGGATAAGGCGAAGAGCAAATTTGCCACGGCAAATTTTCAAAACAAAAATCGTTTCGCGGGGCTTTGGAGGACATCATTTTTTCCAATTCGCTGCTTGGTCAATTAAATATTGGCGAAACGCTGCAATACGTTTTGAACGGCGTAAATCGGCAGGGTAGATAAAGAAAACGTCCAAATCTGGGCCGGGGTAATCGGGCAAAATCCGCACTAAGTTGGGTTGCATCGCCGCCAAATAATCAGGCAAACCACCAATTCCCAAGCCAGCCGCAACAGATGTTACGAGGGCAGAAATATTATTGATAGAAAGGCCAGCCACACGCGGCTTTTGCCCCTCGCGACCAATGGTAAGTGCAAAATCTAACACCCGCATTTCATCCGATTCTTTTGCGCCATATGCAATAATGCGGTGCGAATCCAAATCTGAAAGGCGATTTGGCGCGCCATTGGCGGCAATATAATCGCGTGATGCATATAATGAGGTTTTTACCGAGAATAATTTGCGTTGTATCAAATCGGCATGCGTCGCTTGCCATAAACGAACCGCGCATTCGGCCTCCAAAGTGGTTAGGTCCAATTCACGGTCATCAAGAATAAGGCGCAAAGTAACATCAGGATATGCGTCCATAAATCCGCCCATGCGTGGCGCAAGCCATGTTGAGCCAAAGCCGACAGGCGCGGTGATTAATAATTCGCCTTGCGGTCTTTCACGGGCATCTTTCAGATTGCTTTCGGCAACCGCCGCAATCGTTGCCATTTGCACCGTCGATTGTTGTAAAACCTTTCCAGGGCCGGTTAGGATAAGGCCGCGCGCATGGCGATGAAATAAAGGAACGCCCAAATCTTCTTCTAGGGCGGCAATTTGGCGCGACACCGCCGATTGCGAAAGCCCGACTTTTTCTGCCGCCGCAGTTAAAGAGCCGGAATCAGCAGCGGCATGAAAAGTGCGTAATTTGTCCCAATCAATCATTATCCATGCTTTCCAAATATTTTTCCGCATCTAATGCCGCCATACAGCCCATTCCGGCAGCGGTTACCGCTTGTCTGTAATGTTCATCAGTAACGTCGCCACAGGCAAAAACACCTTCAATATTGGTTTTTGAAGTTCCGGCCTCAACAATAATATAGCCATTGTCTTTAATGGCGATTTGGCCTTTGAATAATTCGGTTGATGGCGCATGACCAATGGCTACAAAAACTCCATCGCACGAAACTTTACTTATTTCATTGGTTTTTAGGTTTTTGATACGAACGCCGGTTACGCCGCGCGGTTCTGATTCTGCCAAAATTTCCTCTATTGCGCTGTCCCAGATGATTTCAATTTTTGGGTTTTTGAAAAGGCGATTTTGCATAACTTTTTCGGCACGTAATTCATTGCGGCGATGAATTAATGTCACCTTGGAGGCAAAATTGGTTAAAAATAGCGCTTCTTCAACTGCGGTATTGCCGCCACCGACAACCACAACTTCTTTGCCACGATAAAAGAAACCGTCACAAGTAGCACATGCCGAGAGGCCAAAACCCATCAATGATGGTTCTTCCGGCAGGCCAAGCCATTTGGCCTGTGCACCTGTCGAAATAATCAATGCATCGGCGGTATAGACAGTGCCGCTATCTCCCACGGCCTTGAAGGGGCGGGCGGATAAATCGACCGACATAATCCAATCGGCAATGATTTCTGTGCCCATTCTTGCGGCCTGCGCCTTCATTTGCTCCATAAGCCATGGCCCTTGGATTTCATGTTCAAAGCCGGGGAAATTCTCGATTTCGGTGGTGATTGTCAATTGCCCGCCGGGCTGTGGCCCTTCAATCAATATCGGGTCACGCAATGCGCGCGCCGCATAAATCGCCGCAGTATAGCCCGCAGGTCCGGAACCTATGATAAGAACTTGTGTATGTTTTGTTTGGGACAATTTCCACCTTCAAAAATTATTTCGAAGTATTTTGGGCGCATTGGTATGATTTTGCAATGGTTTTTGCGACATTTTCGATGGAATTTATCGCCGCATATTTCAATTCATGCAATTCGCCATCAAACCATATTGCTGCACCTTTATGAATGAAAGAATTGTGCAAATTGTCGAATTTTTTTGACTGACCTTCAAGGCGCAATAAGTGAATCGGCTTTTCAAAAAAGGCACAGTCAGCAAGCATATTGGCGCTATCTTCTGTAATCAAAGCGTAATCGGCATTAATCAGCCAATTCAAATAAGGGTTTTCACCATCTTTTTCGGTGCTCTCAAAGAATGAACCGTTTTTTGATTGCGCAAATTCGCGAAACTTAAGGGCAACATATTCGGGCGTTCGGCGCGAAGCCGTAATCCAAAATGCAAACTGATTGCCGTCGAATTTTTCCAATTGTTTGATAATCTCGTTTGCGCGCGCCGCTGAAAACCTATGGGTTTTAGAATCGCCACCCAAAATCACCAAAATCTTTTTCCGATTTTCGGAATTGAAACGGTGAAAATCCGCTTTCGCTTTTTCGATTTGTTCGTCAGAATACCAGACCAAACCGCCCATGGTTTCAAAAACATTTTTGCCTTTCACTGAATCATGGGCTGGGGCGATGACATAATCAAAGCGTTCAGCATCGATTTTAGGATCTTGGATTTGAATTATTAGGGTTTTTGCGTGCTTCTCTTTTAATAATAACGAATAAGGAATGGATCGTCGCCCATTTGCAACCCATATATCGGGCGGATTAGTAACTATTTCCCTTTGCTCTTTTGGAAGGGCATGAAGCGGTGCGGGCCATAAATCGGGCGGAAGCCACAATTGTGGTAGTTTTGGATTGAGGCGATGGGTTTCGACAATGCCGCCCAATTCACGCGCCAATAAAGTCGCAAATGCCACTGCCTGACGCTCAATACCTGCGCGCCCATCCGAAATTGCGTAAATTTTGGGTTTGTCAGACATTTATCCTCCCCTGCGACCAACGGGAGCGGGGGAGGGGGACCGCGCGAAGCGTGGTGGAGGGGGCGCGTTTATTGGCCATCTCACCTTCTTAATTTGCCTTTCGGCAAAGCGATTCCTGCGGAAATCGCCCCCATCCACCATGCTACGCATGGTCCACCTTCCCCGTGAACGGGGAAGGATTTTTACACCCATGCGACGTCCAAGATTTCGAGGCTTTTTATGCCGGACGGCGTTGTTACTTCAACAACGTCGCCGGTTTCTTTGCCAATCATGGCGCGGGCAATCGGTGAGGCAATTGAGATTTTGCCCATTTTAACATCGGCCTCATCTTCGCCGACGATTTTATAGGTGTTTTCTTCTTCAGTGTCTTCGTCAAGAACTTTAACGGTTGCACCGAATTTTATGTTTGCGCCTGATAATTGTTTTACGTCAATAACCATGGCGCGCGCCATTTTATCCTCAAGCTCTGCAATGCGGCCTTCGATAAAAGACTGACGTTCCTTAGCGGCGTGATATTCGGCGTTTTCGGACAAATCGCCATGCGAGCGCGCCTCAGCAATAGCCGCAATAACGGCAGGGCGTTCAATCGTTTTCAATTTTTTCAATTCCGCATCTACTAAGGCATAGCCTTCTGCGGTCATAGGTATTTTTTCCATTTTGGATTTCCATTAAAGATGAATTAAGTGTCTTTCAGCTCATTTTGTCAAGCATAGGCCTGCAGTGGTTTTACCGTTAATTCGCGGTTTTTGTCGGAATTTATCGCCATAATTGCCGCGCGCGCGCCATTTATTGTCGTATAATACGAAACTTGCCCCATTAATGCCGATCGGCGAATTGAAAAACTATCCGCCAAAGATTGTGCACCCTCTGTCGTATTGACCACAATTTGGATTTTGCCGTCAATAATGGCATCAACAATGTTTGGGCGGCCTTCGGCATATTTATTGATGCGCTTTGACGGTACGCCATTTTGTTCCAGAACGATTTGTGTTCCATGGGTGGCAACAATATCAAAACCGGCTTTGACAAATTCACGCCCGATTTCAATTACCGCGTCTTTGTCGCTGTTCTTAACTGAAATGAAAACCGTGCCACCTGTCGGTAGATGCATTCCCGCGCCCATTTGCGATTTTAAGAATGCCTGGGCAAAATCAGTATCTATGCCCATAACTTCTCCTGTCGATTTCATTTCCGGGCCAAGAATTGGATCGACCCCCTGGAAGCGCGCAAATGGGAAAACCGCTTCTTTGACTGCTACATGGTTCAGCTTTTTCGGTTTTAGTCCAAAACCCGAAAGTTTTTCACCGGCCTGTAATTTTGCTGCGATTGAGGCGATTGGAATATTCACCGCCTTGGCAACAAATGGCGCGGTACGAGAGGCACGTGGATTGGCCTCAAGGACATAAATCACGCCATCTTTGACCGCATATTGCACATTCATAAGACCCTTGACCTTTAGTGCTTTGGCAAGTTTGATGGTCTGATTTTCAATTTCTGTAACAATTTCCGGTTTCAAAGAATATGGCGGCAAGGCACATGCGGAATCGCCGGAATGAATACCTGCTTCTTCAATATGTTCCATAATTCCGGCTACAAATACGTTTTCGCCATCGCATAATGCGTCAACGTCAATTTCGATAGCATCGCGCAAATATTGGTCAATCAATACCGGATTATCGCCCGAAACCACCACTGCTTCACGAACATAGCGTTTTAGTGATGAATCATCATGAACGATTTCCATCGCACGACCGCCAAGCACATAGGAAGGGCGAACAACAATCGGATAGCCGACTTTATTTGCACCTTCTAAAGCCTCTTCCTCAGTGCGCGCAGTGGCATTGCGCGGTTGCTGCAGGCCGATTTCATGCAATAGGGTTTGGAAACGTTCGCGGTCTTCGGCAATATCGATGGAATCGACACTTGTTCCAAGAACCGGAATGCCAGCATCTTCCAATGGTTTAGCGAGTTTCAAAGGCGTTTGACCGCCGAATTGAACGATAACGCCCAATAATTCGCCGTTTTCTTGCTCTTTGCGAATAATTTCGATTACGTCTTCTTGGGTTAAAGGTTCAAAATATAGCCTATCTGAAGTGTCATAATCGGTTGAAACCGTTTCAGGATTGCAATTGACCATAATGGATTCATAACCCATTTCTTCACAGGCAAATGCCGCGTGGCAACAGCAATAGTCAAATTCAATTCCTTGACCAATACGATTCGGCCCACCGCCAAGAATGACGATTTTTTTGCGATTTGTTGGTTCACTCTCGCAATCGACCTTTCCATTGCCATCTGGCATTTCATAGCATGAATACATATAAGGGGTTTCGGCGCGAAACTCTGCCGAACATGTATCAATGCGTTTGAAAGATGGCACAACACCCAAAGCACGGCGCGCAGCAGCGATTTCTTTTTGATTAGTGCCCGCGATTTTCGCCAATGTTGCGTCTGAAAAACCATTTGCTTTCACAAAACGCCAATCATCGGCAGTTTGCGGCATTCCAAATGATTTGAGATTATTCTCAATTTGAATAATCTTCTCAATTTCGCGCAAAAACCAATGGTCTATTTTTGATGCGGCATGGATTTCGTCAACAGAAAGCCCTTGGCGGAAAGCCTGTCCGACCAATAATATCCGCTCCGGATTAGGGATTGCGAGTTTAGCCTTCAAAACCTCATTGTCTTCAAACCCTGCAATTTCATCGAGGCCGGATAGTCCGGTTTCCAAAGAACGCAGGGCTTTTTGGAAACTTTCATTAAAAGTGCGCCCGATTGCCATTGCCTCACCAACCGATTTCATCATTGTGGTAAGCGTTGGGTCCGAACCTTTATATTTTTCAAAGGCAAAACGCGGAATTTTGGTTACGATATAATCAATTGTCGGTTCAAAAGACGCAGGCATTGCCCCGCCTGTAATATCATTACCGATTTCGTCCAAAGTATAGCCTATTGCCAATTTCGCCGCGACTTTGGCAATCGGGAAGCCGGTGGCCTTTGATGCCAAAGCCGAAGAGCGTGAAACGCGCGGGTTCATTTCAATCACCGTCATACGACCTGTCTTTGGATCTAACGCAAATTGAACATTCGAGCCGCCGGTTTCGACCCCGATTTCACGCAAAACCGCAATACTCGCGTCGCGCATTCTTTGATATTCTTTGTCAGTCAAAGTTAGGGCAGGGGCGATAGTGATAGAATCACCGGTATGCACGCCCATAGGGTCGAGGTTTTCAATCGAACAAATGATTATGCAATTGTCATGCTTGTCGCGCACGACTTCCATTTCATATTCTTTCCAGCCCAAAACGCTTTCTTCGACCAAAACTTCTGTGGTCGGGCTTGCGTCAAGGCCACCCAAAACGATATTGCGGAATTCTTTTTCATTATAAGCAATACCGCCGCCCGTGCCACCCAAAGTGAATGAAGGGCGAATAATGGCGGGAAGACCGATTACAGATAAAGCCTCTTCGGCCTGTTCCAACGTATGGGCAACAAAGCTTTTCGGGCTTTCAAGGCCGATTTTGTCCATGGCGTCGCGGAATAATTGTCTGTCTTCGGCTTTCTCAATGGCCTCGGGCTTGGCGCCAATCATTTCAATGCCAAGGCGATCTAATACGCCCGATTTATATAATGACAATGCGCAATTAAGCGCGGTTTGACCGCCCATGGTCGGCAAAATTGCGTCCGGACGTTCGGCCTCAAGGATTTTTTCAACTACTTTTGGGGTAATTGGTTCGATATAGGTTGCATCCGCCAAATTGGGGTCGGTCATAATAGTCGCGGGATTGGAATTGACCAAAATCACGCGATAGCCTTCTTCTTTTAGAGCTTTCACAGCCTGTACACCCGAATAGTCAAACTCACACGCTTGACCGATAATAATCGGGCCTGCACCAATTATGAGTATTGATTTGATATCCGTGCGCTTTGGCATTTTTCGTCCTTTTCCCAATTCGCAAAAAAGCCCCCGCGTATTGAATCGCGAAGGGCCTTTGAAGCCGTGGGTCTATAAAGCCGTTGTTTGGGTTTTGCAAGGATAAAAGGCAAGCATGATTGAGAAAATTTAAGTCTCGATTTCCATTGTTTTAAACAATATGACCTCGAGTTTGTCGTCACTAACTTTTACACCCAATATGACATCTTGATTTGGGCGAAAACGGAAATCTATATAATTCCAAAATACGTTTGCATCTTCGCCGGCGGGGAAGGCCGCGCCTTCGAAAACTTTGGTGTGACCATAACGTTCAATTATTTCGCAATCTGATTTTAATGCCAATTGATAAAGACTTGAACTTAATTGGCAAATGCCGCCACCGACAGAGGGGATTAGAACGCCATTTCTAATTTCGCGGCCTTTGACAAAGCCGTTTTTTGCACTCGGCCTTCCAATTTGACGCCAAAAACTGAAAACTTCACCTTTGGAAATAAAAATTCCATTTAGTTTATGCGCACAATGGCGAAGATTGGCGATTTTGCCATTGCGCAATTCTTCTTGCCCGGGATCGATTTTGGTGAACAAAGTGCTCGAAACTTTGGCAATTATTTTGCCTTTCTCTATGCCGATGCGGGGATTGTGAATTATCAATGGATTCTTTGCGTTTTTAATAGCGCGCAAAACCATCAAAATCCGTGATTTTACAAAGAATTCGGCATTGTTGATAAGTTTCCTAAAATCAGTTCCCGCCATTTATTTTCGCCCATTCGTTTGGATTATTGGTATTGGTAAGGCTTTGTAAAATGCTTTCATTTGTGGCGATTTCTTTTATTTGAAAGTGCGACTGGAATTTTTTGACTGAATAATCATGGAATTCCAGTTCATCCAAGACTTTTTCCGCAATAATCTTGGTTTTTTCATCAAGTTTCAAAAGGAATGGCATTGGTTCGAATTCAAACCTTACCAATTCAGGTCTATCCAAAAGCAAGTGCTTTATGGTTTCGCTCTTTAATAAAGGTAAATCGACAGGACAGAACAAAACCTGGTCGAAATCTTCAATTTCCAAAATGCTGCTGCAAATTCCTGCGACCGGCCCTTTATTAGAAATTTTGTCGATTATAGGTTCAAAACCCGCGACATTACCACTGGTGAAAATTGTCCCAATACCAGCGTCGTGCAAGATTTTTGCAACAAAATCAATGAGACGGGCGTTTTTATAAGATAATAAGGCTTTATTCTGCCCCATGCGAATTGACTTACCACCAGAAAGAATAATGCCCGCAATTTTCATTTGCTTCGATTATAGGGTTTTTGTCGATTTGACAATTTCAAAGCGAAATTACATAAGAATTTGGGGCTATAATGGCAAAAACTAAATTCACAATGGCGGATATTGCGAAACTGGCGGGGGTTTCAAAAATCACTGTTTCGCGCGCTTTTCGAGATGGCTTTGCGATGAATCCTGAGACAAAAACTCGGATTTTGAAAATTGCAGCTGAAAACGGATTTCAAATTAATCAATTTGCACGTTCCCTGAAATCCAGTCGGTCATATATAATTGGCGTCGTGATTGACATGCACTCAAGTCCGGATCGCCACATGTCGGATTCTTATCCTTTGGGCCTTATTGGTGGCATATTACAAACGCTAACAATTTCCGGTTATTCTTTATTATTGACAACGATTGGCGAAATAAATTCCTCATTTATGAGTAGCTTGGACGGTCTGATTTTGTTGGGGCAGGGAACTAATGATGACGCCGTTCGCACCATTGAGGGTCTTAAAATCCCGATGGTGGTTTGGGGTTCTTTGCATAAAAATGCGAATTATTGTGTGGTTGGATCCGACAATTTCCACGGCGGCGAACTGAGCGCAGAGCGATTGATTGATTTAGGGCGGAGAAGATTGGTTTTTTTGGGTGATATTCGTCACGCCGAAATTGCTGACAGGTTTGAAGGCTTTAAAAGCGCTGCGCAAAAAGGTGGCGCTGAGATAATAGCGCAAATTTCATGTGATTTCACTTTCTCGGCTGGTTTAGGGGCCGCAGAATCATTAATCAGTCATGGTGCAAAATTTGATGGCGTAATGGCCTCAAGCGATATTTTAGCAATGGGCTTCGCGCGTGGATTGATCGAAGCAAACATTCAAATCCCGCAACAAGTTTCAATTATCGGATACGACGACACCCAAATGGGCGCAAGTTTCGCACCGCCCTTAACTTCAATTCATCAAAAATGGCGTGAAGGTGGCGAAAAACTTGCGGACAAGATCCTAGAAAAAATAGAGGGTAAAAATCCGCAAAGCGAATTATTACCGACAAATATCACCGTTCGCGCATCCTGAAATTCTATCCCGCAAATTACTTTATGTCGCATACCATTGCGCAGTTTTAACGCAATTCGCAACTTGTATTATCCTATTCGAGTGATAGTTATTTTACTTATTAAAGATTCGGGGCGGATATGGTAAAGGCGAAATCATCACCACAAGAATTGGCCTATGAAGTCCTTGAACGAGAATCTGCAGCTATTTCTTCATGCGACGCAGCGAACTTACCGGAAAAAATCCCGCTATTTGTCAAAAAAACGACAGAAGCTTTGAAAATTCTTGAAGATGACCAAGATGCAAACCCAATCGATAATCGCGCAGTGCGCGGTGAGATTTACGGTTTTACATCCATGATTTATGAAAAAATTATGGATTTCGAAAAAGCGACGCACTTTGGTCGTGCTGCAATTAGTGAGATGCAAATTTGTTTTCTTATCCTTAAAAAAAAGGAAGTCTTTTATTCTTTGTTGAAAAACCTTATGTCGCAATTATCGCGCAATCTTTCAGCTGCCGCCACGCGTGATGAAGGTGAGGTTTCAAGTGAAATTCGCGAAGAAAACACTTTGATTTTAGGGTCGATGGAAAATTATTTGATAAAGGCACAAACCAGTTTTCCTGATATTTTTGAAGAATTCAGCCAATTTTGGGAGTATATTATAGAAACCAAAAAGCAGCTCAAAATGGACAAAATGCCTTATTTTGAGCCGAATGAGCATTTTAGCCTTTGGCCTTTTGATGTTTCCGACCTTCCGATTCCTTTGAGCCTTGACGATTATGAATACGCGCAGATTATTGAATTAGAAGAACTGGACATAGAAACCAAAGGACAACTTGAAACTATTTTCGAAGAATTTCAATTATTGGAAGACACATTCCTCGAAGCGTTTGAAGAGGGGTCGAAAGTCGAAACTCAAATTAATGCTTTAAAGGCTTTGATAAAGAAAATACCGAAAGCATCAATGGAAACCTATTCAGGAATTAGCCTGAAAGGCGAAATTGAATTTTCCGTCGGTAAATATTATTTCGGCATGGAGAACCATAAAAAAGCGCTTGCCACATTTCGCAATTGCGCGACAAATGCATTTCATGCCTTCCATATTCTTCCTTGCGAAAGTGCGGTTTTATTTTGCTTTGAAATCATGATTGCGATTTTCGGCAGTGCGATGGAAACCGATAATTATGACGAAGCCAAATTGGCAGGCGGCACCGCCCTTTCTGTTCTTGAATTATTGAAGCAAAACTATAAGTCTGACGATCTCGAAGATGAAATAATTGTTGGTGACAGCCTCATGGTTTCCATGAGTGATTTAGGCGAAGATTGCCAAGTATGGTATCCAAAAAAAGCCGAAAAATGGCCCTATGACGAAACCGATACGATTGATGCCAATCTCCTTTCAGTAAGAACCGCGCCACTCCCCCCGGAAAGCTATCGGCGGAATGTCTTAAGTGATTGATAGGGCGGCATCGGAAAGCCGAAAATACTTCTAAAAAAAATGCCGCCCGGGGGCGGCAGATTTGTAGGATGTTTTTCTTATTATATTATTGTTATTATTCAGTGAACCTGTTGCCCGTTTTGCGCGATGAAGGTCGCGCTATTGCCCGCCGCAACGCCATAGGCATTGGCCCAGCCAGTGCCGTAATTATTCATATTAATGGTCGCGGTGCCGTTTGCACCATTGGTTTGCATTGTATCGCCATACATACCAATTCCCGGTGAGCCACAGGCCGAACATGCAAATCCGACCAAGCCGTTTCCGGCGGCGGATGCTGTGACAATACCGACACCATAATTTGTGGTCGCAAAGAAATCAGTGGTTGCGTCAATTGCACCTGTAATATCAGTTACTTGGGTTGCCAAAATGCGTCCGTCTGATGCGATTGACGATAAAACTAAACTATTACCCTGTGCCGCACTTCCTGCAATTGCCGTATCCAAAAACCAGCCTGAGTTTAGCGAAGAATTTGCGGTGATATTGCCGTTTTGATATTGATAACCCGCTAATTCGGAATAGCCCCAGTGATTATCGAGAAATCCCGAATTGCCAGCCGCTTGAGATGTAACATTTAGTCCGGCACCGGTGTCTGTCGTCAAAACCGAATTGGCATTAATCGCGCCGACATTATTTTGCGCAATCCAAGAATAAGCTGTGGAAGAAGACGAGGCATTGACCGCAGTATTTCCGGAAGCAAGGGCATTCAACGAAACCGAAGTAACGTTGCAGCACATAATTGCATTGGTATCGGCATTGACAATCGCGCTATTGGCTTGATTGGAAACCGTGTTCATTTGACCGTATTCGCCGGAGGTCGCGACCATATTCGCGCTGGCTTGGGAATTCATGGTCATAATTCCAATGCCCGGCGCGGTATTTGCCGAAACATCGGCATTGATTGTGCCGGAAGAATTTTGAAGCGCGTAAAAGTCCATTCCCGAAAGGACGGTTTTGGCTTGCGTGCTATTACCATAGGCGGTGCCGACCATTGTTGTAAGGCCGGGAACTTGCGCCAAAGTGGTCAAACTATTGGTTGAACTAATAACCGAACTAGTAGTTTGATCTGACGAATAATTGACAGGCGTCGTATCGACCGATTGAACTGTGATTGTATTGCCGATTGCATTTGAACTTGATGCAATATCGTTGGCTGTCACTGTTGCCGGTTGTGTAACACCGTCCCAACCCGGAATGGTGAAATTGATTTGCGTACCGTTAATCGTGACAGTCGCAGTAACGTCCGCCGCTTGCACCTGCGTCAAATCATGGGTTTTGGCAGGCGGGCAGGTGACAATCAGATCGCCGCATGAATTGGCTGCTTGTTGGGCAGATGCAATATGCGGGAATGCGATTGGCGCGAATGCGAAAACGCCGACAATAATGTTTTTCAAGTCAAATTTCATCACTACCCTCAATCTTGAGAGCATTTCATTGGGTTGCAACGATTTTCTAATCGTCGATTAATTAATTGCCAAAGCCACGAAGAAGTGGTTTTTTGCCGCCGACGTCTTTCCATTCATAAGGCTGTGCGCGATCAACGCCGTCACCAAATGTAGCTTCAGAGCGCGGAATGAATGCGCCAGTTGTGCCAATCGGGCCCATTGGGTCGCCATTTGGTCCGAAGCTATTGCCACAGACACCTGCACCCGGCACACCATAAATATTTGCCATCATTTCAACAACAGCGCGTTCGATTACCGAGCGAACCGCCAATTGAATTGGCTCTTGCGAACGTTCGCCTGCACCTAAATCGACAGTGAGATTGTCAAAGAAGCGGAAATAACCAAGACCGACTTCATGACCGATGATTTGTTTTTGATAAGAAATCACATCAACGACTTCAAGCGTTTTGGTGTCAATCAAACGAAGGTCAAGGCCGACATTCATTACATAAAGTTTGCCATTAACAATGCCTTTGGTTTTGTCTGCGCGGCGATCGCCTATGAAATTGTCGGAACCAACTGAACGAATATTATAGTTCAATTCGGTGATACCACCAATTAGATAGAAATCAGAACCAGGAACTTGACCTGCAAGGATTTTGCGGAAATCCGTGCCTTCTTCACCGATAAGGCGGTTATTGGCATATTTTAATTCAAGTTCGGAAACCGAAGTGTCAAAGCGTTCAACCAATCTTGCGCCTGCTTTACCAAAAGCTGAAATTGCCATCAAAGAACCGCCTTGGGTAATTTGGCGACCGCCTTCAGCATCGGATTTTCCGGTATAATCAAGAATACGACCGACCGCGATTTTCGGGCCTTTAATGCCATTGGTGCGCGCAAAATTGCCTAAGCAAACCAAAGCAGTAGAATATGGTGTGGTATTTGCCGTTACGGGTGAACCACCGATTGGAACCGCATAATTGCCTTTATGAACTGCAACGGGTGAAACGCAACCCGCTAATGCAACTGAAGCAGCAAGTGAAATACCTGCAAATGATTTTGAAGTCATGGTAAACATTAGAAGTTCAATCCCCCGTTAAGAATTTGTTCGGCGCTTTCGCCGGTGGTGGTTGGGCAAGTTCCGGCGCACGCAGCACCATTAATAATGACGGTTTGATTACCGTTGTTAACTTGCGAAGAATTTACGACGACAGTGTTGAAACTGCCGGTTGTTGTGACGTTTAATTGGTTGCCAATTGCATAGCCGGTGATGCCTGCATAACCCATGCCGCCAGAACCCGAATTAACTAGGCTTAGTGGTAAAGATGATAAATCATCGCCAGTCATAATAATGCCGTCAACCACAACGCGGTTTGCATTCAAGTCACGCGTTCTGGCGTCATATGGTGTCATCATATCCCATGAACCGTTTGTGCCATATCCAACTTGGAATTGGTTGGCATAACCGGGCACAGTTTGCGCCATGGCCTGTGGCGCGGCAATAATTGCACAGCAAACCAAACTTGCGCCGGAAAGCATGAATGCGGCTTTGGCAAAGCGCGACAAACTTAGTATTTGCGGCGGTTCAAGGCCTATTTCATTGTCCAAAGCGATATCCATCATTTACTCCATCGAGACTTTCAACAGGAAAAATCTGCACTTTTGTCTGTTAACCATAAAACCCTTGCAAATTCCGTGCCATATTTTGAAAGTCGGTTCTGCGTTTTGCAAAAATGCAGGGGTTTAACATTTAACAATGCTTTAATATTTCCTAATAAAACCTCGTATTTGTTAATTAATATTGCCAAACCCTAAACAGTGTCGGCACATTTTTAAGTTTTACGGCAAGGTGTTTTAAATAAAGTAAATAAACGCCCGTTTTCGCTGTATTTTTTTCAATTCTATTTGTCGCATTTTGGATGCGGAACTGATAATTATCGAATATGAGTATTGAACCGCAGAGTAATATCGAGATTGAAGCACGGCACGAAAGGCAGCCGATTTTCAATTATTTGCCGCCTGCCACGATTGCGATTTTGCTTTTGATGATATTGGTTCATGTTTTGCGAATTAATGAAGACCGCGACGGCGTTTCTCTTTTTGTGCAATTATCGGCATTTAATCTCGATAGGGATTATGGTGATGGTTCAAATATTTTGGCGAACTCTTTGTTTTATTGGCAGTTCGTCGCTTATCAATTTTTGCACGCGGGTGGTTTTCATTTGGCAATGAATTCCGGAATGCTGTTACAGGCGGGGCCGATTGCCGAAATCGGATTGGTCAATAATGCCAATCCTTTGAATATTAGGCAAATGAGCCTGGCAAAAGGTTTTTGGAAACAAAAACTTATAGCAGCCTTAGCCTTCACTTTCATTTTCCTTGGTAGTGGTGCGGCGGGTGCATTGGGATTTGCCCTTATGAACAAAGGCCGCGAATATTTATTGATGGGCGCATCGGGTTCAATAAGCGGAATTTATGCCGCATTTTTGTGGGCCGCCTATAAAATGATACCGGATAAAAAGCGCGTTGTTTCATTAATTGGCGGCGCGATTGTTGTTTTCATTTTGGTAAATGTTATAGGTGCAGCGATTGCGCGCAACGCAGGTTTTGTCGCGATTGCATGGGAAGCGCATTTGATAGGCTTCATTTTCGGTGCGATCGCGTATCCAATAATGTGGAAATTAGTTCGGTTTAGGCGCTAACATTTCTTTGAGTGCTCATCACATTATTCAAAAGGCTTGTGGCCTTATTCGAATAAGCGGCAATCGCGTTGCGAACTGTCTGATACGCCAAACTTTGTCGCGTCTGCGCCATTTCATATTCTTTTGAAACTTTGCCCATATCAGCATCGGTTAGGTTTTCGGCAGAATTTCGCAAACTGTCACTTGCATTATTGAAAAACTCTTTCCGGTTTTCCATTTGCCAGTTTTCAGATGCCGCAACCATACTTGCCTTGCTATAAGAGTCGATCGAATTGTTCAAAGTCGTAACCAAAGCAGTAAGATTTGCGACATTTCCCGCCTGAATATCAGCGGCATAACC
Organism: Hyphomonadaceae bacterium; assembly: GCA_041917055.1. Taxonomy (GTDB): domain Bacteria; phylum Pseudomonadota; class Alphaproteobacteria; order Caulobacterales; family Aquidulcibacteraceae; genus Pseudaquidulcibacter. Next base: position 6,196 of record JAYRYJ010000002.1, on the reverse strand, counting down.
GCTATAAGAGGTGTAAAAAAGCCATGCACCGCGTCGCAGCCTTAAGTCCGCCATATCAGACTGATTGGCAAATGGAAGGAACCAAGTGCCAAATGAATCCGACTGATCATTTGACCAAAAAACACCGTCGGTTGACATATTATTGATAAAATTCTGTTGTCCTACTTCGGCGGTCTGCAATTGATTTAGAAATTCATTTGCGAGCTGGGTTCTGGAATTGGCACTCGAGGCATTCGCAATAGCAGACAAAACTATGTCACGGAGACTAGCTGCCATTTCTGCGGCGTGCGCGCCACTAAGAATCGGCATTTGATTCATGCCAATTGCTTGATCAATCATCGAAGATTTTGTTTCAAGTTCTGATGCTCGGGATTTAAGCGATGTCGATATTACATAGCTCGCACCATCATCTTTAACGTTTGCAACTTTCTTTCCGGTCGCGATTTGGGTCGCCATTTTATCCATGGTTTTGTTTGCGCGCTCTGCGGTGCGCATTGCCAAGGAAATTGATGAACCAAGACCCGAAATCATGCCATGACACTCCTTTGAGTGCCCATCACATTATTTAATAGGCCTGACGCAACATTGCCGTATTGAGTTATGGCATTTCTAACAGTTTGATAGGCAAGATTTTGGCGCGTTTGTGCCATTTCATATTCTTTTGAAACCTTACCCATATCGGCATCGGTTAGGGAAGAGATTGCCTTGTCGATATTGTCCAAGGATAAAGAATCTGAATTTGAAATATCTTCCAACCACTTTTGATCACTTGCCGCCCATTGCAAATAGGAATCGCGATAATTCACAACCATTGCATCGGCATAACTTAGCAGTGCATCTAATTGCACATTAGTAGCAGTCACTAAATTATTGTTTTTGAACGCGACACCATTTACACTTTGGCTATTCCACCATGCGCCAACGCCTCCGGCATAGTGAAACCAAATGGCGTTTTGTGAAAGTATTGGGTCTGCAGCATTCGGTTCGACGCCCCAACCAGCGGCACCCCAAAAATTATAGCTTCCGGTTAGTGTGCCGTCAGTATTTGTCGGTATATCAATTTGAGCAACAATCGCGTCAAATTCCTTTTGTAAGGCTTGGCGATTAGAAGAGCCAATATCAAAACCTTTTGCGGCAAGGATTTTTTCCCGTGCCTGAGCAAAAAGCTCCATAGTTACTGTGTCACCTGCCATTTGCTGTTCGGATGCGGTTTTGAGAATGGCAATCAAATCTCCCCGCGCTTCGATTCCTGCTTTTTGGCTTTTTAAAGCAGTCGAACGTGCATAGGCGGCCCCATCATCCTTGACTGAATTGACCTTTTTACCTGTCGCGATTTGTTCTGTGGTCTTAGCAACAGTCTTTTCAGCACGTTGCGCGGTGCGCAAGGCTAAAGAAACTGAAGATGAACCAAGACCAGAAATCATGCCCTGACACTCCTTTGAGTATTAAGAACGTTGCTTAGAAGACCATTGGCTTTATTCGAATAGGCTGCAATCGCATTTTTCACCGTCTGATATGCAAGTTGTTGCCGCGTTTGCGCCATTTCATATTCTTTTGACGCTTTACCCATATCTGCATCGGTCAGTTTTTCACCAAACACTTCCAACGCATCCGCACGTTTTTGCGCACGTTCGGTGATGCGTTCATTATTTTTGCTTACTATTCCCAATGATTGCGATTGAGTGCGATTCCAATCGACATAATAATCATAATCCGCCAAATATGTCTGCAAAGTCGCAAGATTTGCGGTTTGCAGATTATATGTCGAAAAATGGTTAGCAGGCCAAACGCCTGCATAAGTTTCCAATTGCAAGACAGCATCATCATATTCAGAATCAGACGCAAAAGGCTGTGTGCCCCAAACATAGGGTGCGGTTGTGCCGATTGAATTAATGGTGACTGTCGGGCTGTAAACGTGTGCAGCAAGGTATGAAATGCCATCAACCACTGCATTTGGTGCGATAGTGTCCATAGAAAGCGCGACTTGGGCATGTTCGGCCTGAATAGCGGCACGGTTTCCACCATTATTAATTGCATCAATTGCGCGGATAACCAGTTCGCGGCCTTTAATAGTCGCTTCTAAAAATCCGTCCATTGAGGCGATAGAGACGTCTTGAATGGCATTGACGCGGTGCATTTGGTCGGCGACGGTTTGGTGACGAATTCTGTCAGAATTGATTGCGGCACTTCTTACCCATGCTGCACCGTCATCTTTAACCAATGCAACTTTCTTTCCGGTCGCGATTTGGTTTGCCATTTTGTCGATGGTTTTGTTGGCGCGATCTGCAGTGCGCATTGCAAGGCTAAGGGAGGAATTAAGGCCCGCTATCATTTTCGGCCTCCAATCGGTGCGCACGCTAGATTGGCGGTGGAAATATATTCCCCGCTCATAGCATTTACGCCGATTTCAATTCTCACCAACACTTTTGTGCCCCGCAAATTTTTTGCAAAGCGCCCATTTTAGGCGCACGAATCCTTTTGACTCAAGAGAATACTAATGGGAAACAGTAAATTTCCGCGAAACTCGCATGGTTAATTTTTGATAAATTTCGAAAATCGCAAAAAATCATTGTAAATTTGATTTTTTGAGGCATTGTCTGTCAAAACAAGTTTGGAGGGAATAATGAACATTAGCCAGATTCTTGCAAAGCGTTCGGGTGCGGTTTTAACTATAAGCCCCGACAAAACTTTGAAACACGCCGCCGAACTTTTGTATGAAAAGAAAATCGGTGCTTTGCCAGTCGTCGATAATGGCTTGGTCGGCATTATTTCCGAACGTGATATTGTCCGTATATGTGCTAAAAGCGGCGGTGCGGCTTTGGACTCGCTGGTCAATAATGCCATGAGCACGAATTTGGAAACCGCCACACCGTCTGATTCTATCGATATGGCACTTGCTAGAATGACAGACCGCCGCATTCGCCACCTTCCGGTTCTTGAAGGCAGCGTTTTGGTCGGTATTGTCTCAATCGGTGACTTGGTTAAGGCGCAAATCGATGCCGTCATTGCCGAAGCAGATGCAATGCGCGCCTATATTCATTCGTGACTATTCCTCTTTCACCATTTGAATAAACCCTGTCGGGCATTCTTTGGCGCAGATGCCGCAACCCTTGCAATAATCAAGGTCAAAGACATAGTGCGAACCGTCTTTGGCAAAATGGTTTAGTTTAATCACCGCATTATCGGGGCACATTGCCCAACAATTGTCGCAGGCCATGCAATTGCCGCAACTTAAACAGCGATTTGCCTCACGAATTGCATTTTGCAGGCCAATATCGCCTTCAATTTCTTTTTCAAAGTCGCGTTCTTCGGTTGGTAATTTCGGCGCTTTAAGGCGATTTGCAGGTGCATAATAAATGGAATTTAGGCCATTATATTGCATGGTCTGGCGCGTGTCGCTTTGCGGCTCAAAACCATTAAGGCGCGCGGCAATTGCTATTGCGGCTTTGCGGCCATCACCAATCGCCTCGGCAACCGTGCCCCTGTCACCGCGCGCATCACCGATAGCATAGACATTTTCGCGCTCAAGGCCACAAAATTCGTCTTTGGCTTTAAGGTAATTGCCGCTCAAAACCCCTTCAAGCCCAAAAGCATCGACCATTTCACCTATGCATGGAATAACCATATCGGCATCCATAATTCTTTCAGTCCCAAAAAACTCGACCCGTTTTTTGCGGCCTTTTTCATCAGGGATTTTCTTAAGCGAAACAATTTCAATACCTGTTGTGCGGCTGCCTTTCATTATTAGGCGCTTTACTGTGGCATGCGGTATTATATTAATGCCTTCTTCGATTGCCTCTTCTAATTCGCGCGGCACAACATTTATTATATCATCGGCATCAGTTTCGGGGCCGGGAAGGCCGGATGCTGTAACCAAAGTTACATTCTGAACGCCACTTCGTTTCATTAAACGACATAAATCAATTGCGGTATTGCCGCCGCCGTGCACAATCACATTATTGGCTTCGGGAAATTTTCCGTGATCCATAAATTCGCGAAGTAAATCTAAGCCTTCATGGAAACTGCTTGGCAATGCCCCGCCAATGTCCCAATGTTTTCCTTTGCCGCAACCGACACCCAAAATCACCGCCGCATGGGTTTTCAAAAGGCCGTCAATTGTAACATCGCGCCCCAAACGCATTCTAGTATTAAGTTTAATGCCAGGGAGGGACAGAATACGGTTTAATTCCTTATCCAAAACATCGCGCGGTAAACGTGTCGGCGGAATTGCCGATCGCAAAAGGCCGCCTGCTTCGGGTGCGGCTTCATAAATTTCGGCTTTTATACCAAGGCGAACTAAATGATAGGCCGCAGATATTCCACCAGGGCCCGCGCCAATTATTGCCACGGTTTTGGCATCGGCTTTAGGGGAATCGATTTCATATTCCCAATTATGTATCGCGGCTTCGTCACCCAACCATCTTTCGACATTATGAATCGCGACCGCGCCTTCAATATCTTTGCGATTGCACGCAGTTTCACACGGGTGCGGACATACCCGCCCCGTGACGGATGGCATTGGATTGGCCTCAACCAATTTTAACCACGCTTTGTGGGGGTGATTATCTTGTAATTCCGCAAGCCAAGCCTGTTGATCTTCACCTGCGGGGCAGGCGGCATGGCATGGCGCTTTGAAATGATAATGAGACGGTTTGACGGTCGAACGCCAATTTCCGGTTTTGAAATTCAATGAAGTTCCGGGAAGGGCAAATGCGCCGCGTGTTAATTGTGGCATTTTCAAACTCCCTTCTTCATACTGCCGCCGCGCGAAACGAATGAAACACCCTTGGTATCGGCTTCATCTTCGTTTTCGCCATTAAGGCCGTAATGCTCTATATTAAAATCTGCCAAAGCCTGAAGGTGTTCGCGTTCCTTTTGGGCGCGCGAATCAGTATTATTGAATAAATGCCGGAAACGCCCCTGCATTTGCAAATAATCACCAACCGGGCGCGGCTTGCGAATTGGCATTACATTTGAAACCGAACCGCGTTCAATCTCAACAATTGGGAAAAGCCCGCATTCAACGGCGCGCCTTGCGACCTCAATGGTTTCGTCAGAGGCATGTGACCAACCAAGCGGACAGGGGCTATGAACGACAATAAAAGTCGGGCCATCAATGCCCATCGCATAGCGAATCTTGCGCTGTAAGTCAGTTGGGTAAGCGACAGAAGCCGACGCCGCATAAGGAATATGGTGTGACGCAATAATGGACAAAAGGTCTTTTTTAAGATGGCGCTTTCCCATTCGCGCTTTTCCCGCCGGCGAAGTGGTTGTGCTTGCGGCGTGGGGCGTGGATGATGAACGCTGAATACCTGTATTCATATAGGCTTCATTGTCAAAGCACACATATAATACATTGTGATAGCGTTCGAGCATTCCTGATAAAGATTGAAAACCAATGTCATAAGTTGCGCCATCGCCACCAAATGCCAAAACCTTGGTATTCTTGCCTTTGGCTTTCATTGCCGCTTCCATGCCCGATGCAATTGCCGAGGCATTTTCAAACAATGAATGCACCCAAGGCACACGCCATGCCGATTGCGGCCAAGGCGTTGTGAAAACTTCTAAACAGCCAGTGGCATTGGCAACCATGACATCGGGCCCTGCGGCCTCCATCACAAGGCGTGCCGCTAATGCCTCGCCACAGCCTTGGCAGGCACGGTGACCGCTTTCAAGTCCGCGAAAGCGTACTTGTTGATCATGAGTGCGGCGTTCGGCGATAGGTTTTTCGGGGATTTCTTCGATTTCGCGCCCGAATTTGGCGCGTAATTCATCGAGGCGGGAAGGATTTTCACTCATTATCTATCCTCCGGCAATAATTTTTCCAAATCAGCGTCAAGAATGAAATTAGGATTTTCGGTTTTAATGGCACTCATTAATTCGCGATAGACACTATCTTGAATATCGCGCCCACCGAGGCCGAGGGCGAAATTATGAATTTTCGGTGCTTTTTTCATACCTGAAAGCGCCGCCTTTATCTCACAACCCAAAATGCCGCCCATACCGGGCGAAATGGCGCGATCAATGACAATCAATTCATCAAGGCCGTGCACCGCATCAATAATTGCCTGTTTTGGCAATGGTCGGAAAACCCGAAGTTTAATTAAGCGCGCCGCGCCGCATTCCGAAGCAAATCTTTCAAACCCAACTTCCAAAGTGCCAAAAGTTGAACCCATTGCCATAATGCCGATTCTAG
>JAYRYJ010000001.1:0-583588 GCA_041917055.1 Hyphomonadaceae bacterium | reverse complement strand
TCATGTTTTTCACATAGTCAGCGTGGCCCGGGCAATCAACGTGCGCATAGTGGCGTTTTGCGGTTTCATATTCAACGTGCGCAGTATTGATGGTGATACCACGTGCTTTTTCTTCAGGTGCCGCGTCAATGTCTGCATAAGCCATTGCTTTTGCACCACCTGCTTTCGCAAGTGTCATAGTAATCGCTGCTGTCAATGTGGTCTTACCATGGTCAACGTGACCAATTGTACCAATGTTACAATGCGGCTTATTCCGCTCAAATTTCTCTTTAGCCATAATTCTCTCTCTAAAATAATTTTATGTGAAGGAAAATTCCCGCCGCCGAACAGGGACGGCGGCGGGATTTATTCAATTAGCCTTGCAATTTTTTCAAAACGTCTTCAGCAACCGCACGAGGAACTTCCTCATAATGGTCAAATTGCATGGTGTATGACGCACGACCCTGGGTAAAACCACGAAGTTCGTTCACATAACCAAACATATTTGCCAAAGGCACCATTGCATTAACAACGTTTGCGTTACCGCGCATGTCTTGACCTTGAATCATACCACGACGAGAGTTCAAGTCACCGATGACCGAACCAGTGAATTCCTCAGGAACCACAACTTCAACCTTCATGATAGGTTCAAGAAGTTTAGGGTCGCCAGCCGCTTTCAATTCACGGAATGCCGCACGAGCCGCGATTTCGAACGCAAGCGCCGAAGAGTCAACATCGTGATAAGCGCCATCAATCAAAGTTGCTTTAAGGTCGATAAGTGGGAAGCCCGCAAGCAAACCATTGTCAACCGAACCTTCAAGACCTTTAATAACGCCCGGAATATATTCTTTAGGAACCGAACCACCAACGATTTGCGATTCAAATTGGAAGCCAGAACCGGTTTCACCAGGTTCAAAAATAACTTTGATACGTGCGAATTGACCAGAACCACCGGATTGTTTCTTGTGGGTATAATCGATTTCGGCGCGTTTGCCCAAACGTTCACGATACGCAACTTTTGGCTGACCGATGTTTGCATCAACGCCATAAGTACGTTTCAAAATATCAACTTTGATATCAAGGTGAAGTTCGCCCATGCCTTTAAGAATTGTTTGACCGGATTCATAGTCAGACGAAACTTGGAAAGACGGGTCTTCAGCAGCCAATTTAGACAAAGCAATACCCAATTTTTCTTGGTCGGCTTTGGTTTTCGGCTCAACTGCGATTTCGATAACCGGTTGAGGGAATTCCATACGCTCAAGAATAACAGGCTTCAAAGCGTCGCAAAGAGTGTCACCGGTCCGAACTTCTTTAAGACCGGCAAGCGCAACGATGTCACCTGCATAGGCTTCTTTAATGTCTTCACGATTGTTAGAATGCATAAGCAACATACGGCCGATACGCTCTTTTTTATCGCGTGAAGAATTGTGAACAGTTGTACCTGATTGAAGAACACCCGAATAAACGCGGCAGAAAGTGATAGTGCCAACGAATGGGTCGTCCATGATTTTGAACGCAAGCAATGACATTGGTTCAGAATCGTTAGGTTTACGATGAGTTTCTTCCTCGGTTTTGAAATCAATACCTTTAACTTCGCCGCGATCAACAGGGGAAGGAAGGAAATCAACAACCGCGTCAAGCAATGGCTGAACGCCTTTGTTTTTGAATGCCGAACCGCAGAATACAGGGTGAAAAGCACGTTTGAAAACCGCCAAGCGAACAAGGCGTTTCAATTCATCTTCTGAAGGGATTTCACCTTCAAGATAAGCCATCATTGCGTCGTCATCGACTTCAACAGCGGCTTCAATAAGTTTTTCGCGATATTCAACCGCTTTGTCTTGAAGGTCCGCAGGAATTTCGACGATGTCGTATTTCGCGCCCAATGATTCTTCTTGCCAAACAATCGCTTTCATTGCGATAAGGTCGATAACGCCTTTGAAATTGCTTTCAGAGCCGATAGGCAATTGTAAACAAACAGGTTTACCGCCAACGCGGGTAACAATTTGGTCAACGCACATATAGAAATCTGCGCCCAATTTGTCCATTTTGTTTACGAATACGATACGTGGAACGTCGTATTTATCGGCCTGACGCCAAACAGTTTCAGTTTGTGGTTCAACACCTTGGTTGCCGTCAAGAACGCAAACCGCGCCGTCAAGAACGCGCAATGAGCGTTCAACTTCGATAGTGAAGTCAACGTGGCCCGGGGTGTCGATGATGTTAAGGCGTTTTTCGCGCCAGAAACAGGTGGTTGCCGCCGAAGTAATGGTGATACCGCGTTCTTGTTCCTGGGTCATCCAGTCCATAGTTGCGGCACCATCGTGCACTTCACCGATTTTGTGAGATTTACCGGTGTAGTACAAAATACGCTCGGTAGTAGTGGTTTTACCGGCATCAATGTGCGCCATGATGCCGAAATTGCGATAGTCTTCAATCGCGTGTGAACGAGGCATAATACAAACCTTCTTTTCTTAAAATTACCAGCGGTAGTGGGAGAATGCGCGGTTTGCTTCGGCCATTTTGTGAGTATCCTCACGTTTTTTGACCGCCGAACCACGGTTTGAAGCAGCGTCAAGCAATTCTGCTGCCAAGCGCTCTTGCATGGTTTGTTCATTGCGTTTGCGGGCCGCACCAACCAACCAACGAAGTGCCAAAGCTTTACGACGCTCTGAACGAACTTCAACCGGAACTTGGTATGTTGCACCACCAACGCGGCGTGAACGAACCTCAATCGCCGGGGATACATTATCAAGCGCATCTTTGAAAATTGCCAAAGATTCGCGCTTGCCGCGTTTTTCGCAAAGATCGAAAGCACCATAAATGATTGACTCCGCAACCGATTTTTTGCCTTCATACATTACGTAATTCATCAATTTTGTGACATCCAAATCACCGAATTTCGGATCTGGAAGAATTTCTCTTTTTTCAGCCTTATGACGACGTGACATTATTAATTCCTATTCTGTCAGGGATTATTTCGGACGTTTCGCGCCATAGTGCGAACGACGTTGTTTACGGTCTTTAACGCCTTGAGTATCCAAGACACCGCGAAGAATGTGGTAACGAACACCCGGCAAGTCTTTTACACGACCGCCGCGAACAAGAACAACAGAGTGCTCTTGAAGGTTATGGCCTTCACCAGGGATATAGCAAACCGCCTCTGTGCCGGTGGTCAAACGAACTTTGGCAACTTTACGCAAAGCAGAGTTAGGCTTTTTCGGAGTGGTTGTATAAACGCGAGTGCAAACACCACGACGTTGAGGGCAACCTTTAAGGGCGGGAACTTTGTTACGCGCAATAAGCGGGCTGCGCGGTTTTCTGATCAATTGGTTGATCGTAGGCATATTTCTCTTTTCCTTATCGCCTATTAGGGCGAAATTCCATGTTTTCGGTTTCCCGATTGGTTAAACAAGGCAACATTTAATTCTAAAGCTCAAACGAGTATCGCGCCCCCCTTGGGACGTTGCGGTATCCGCCAAGCCATATTCAATTAAAGGCTGATTCAATTGTGCAAAATCGCGGGAATGTCGCCATACCCGTAAAATCTTGCGGGCGTATATACGAAGAAGGGGGGAAGGTCAATGGGGTTTCCCCACCTCCTCACGGAAATCGCTTGAAACAAATTTTGAAGTCTATCCGACAGTTTTTGTTTTTTGTTTTGTTTTTCTTTTTTGCCGAAACCTTGTTTCGGGCGCAAAAGAGAGTTCGATTTTGGGTGTGTGGTGTGAGCTTGTAAAGTCCCGCGCTACGCGCGCCTAAAGGTAAAGGACTTGACAAGCCCACACCGCACGACAGACGTTAAGAATAAATATGTTTTATTTCAATTGGTTAATAACACTCTTCAAGAGACGCGCCTAAAAATGGGGGTCAAGAGTTTAAGCGTAGCGTCTCTTGACGCCCAGTTTTAGGCCAACACAATTACTGAAGGTCTATATGGCATTCCTGCCCATAAAGACCTTCCTAAGCCAATAAACCCTCGATTAAATAAGCAATTCGCTTTCTATTTCGCGCTCGCATTCTGCAGAATATTTCAAGCGATTGCCGTGATGAGTGTGGGATTATGAATTACGAATTACGAATTACGAATTACGAATTTGTAGCTAAATCTTAAAATACATATTGCAACTTAGATCAACCTTGATATGATCTTGTCTGGAGCAAATCATGCAGAAACACGAAATCGAAATCGCAGGATATAAAATTACAAAACTTTCGGATACTGAATTCGAAGCTGAAAACCTTGAACAAAATTTGGATTTCTTTATTGAAAAGAATGATGAAGATGAATTTGATGTTTTCGTCTTTGACAGCAAAATAAAATGTCTAAGCGGAAATTCAAATACCGACCCTTTAGTTTTCAATTTTCAGTGTGACACCTTAGAGGACGCTGTTAAAGATGCGATGGAATGGAAAGCTATACCTAATCCCAAATTATTGAATTGACTTTCCTTTTTTATACCCAAGTTCATAAGCCTGAAGCGCATTTTTATGTCGAACTGTTCCAGCTTGACTTTTAGGCCACATTTCAATGTTTGGCTCAGAGGGTCGCCCGCTGTGACCATCAATCAGCCCTTGTTCGTAAGCGCATCCACAGCATTTGTGCCTTGGTGGTGAACTCTGATCTTCCTCAAGGTTATCAAATTTGCCAAAGTAGCGGTGTATCAGTTTACACGTATCATTATTCGTCATTGTTTAACCCTATAAACTGCGCCAAAAACTTAGGCCGCGCATAAAACGCCCGCGAAATAGAACCATGGCCTTTGCCCTTAGTTCTGGGCTGAACGTATTTTCCCATTTTACCAGACAAACACCTCAAGTCATTATTATTTTCCAATAATTTTGATCTTACAAATTCATAGTCCGCTCTAACTTCGTCATAAATTTCACCATCCAAATCAATAGTATTTATGCTTAGAACATGGCTTGGCAGCATGAGATTAGCGCCAACAGTTCGCGCGACGCACACTGCTTTCCTTAATTTTGACAATAAATGACTATTTTCAAATGTGGTATTAGCGACGTTGTACGGGTCAATCATTGTAATTGCCATGGTTTCTTTGAACTGCAGATTGCCATTTTTGAGAAATTTTATCGGAACCACTTTCAGCTCCCACGATCCAAAATTTGGGCTTTGAGCTGAGTTTATCGGTAATCCCAAAAACCGTTCAATAGAGTGCCCGGCCCAGCCCTTATTAACCTTTCCGTTCGGAGATCTAACTGTTACCTCAAATTCCCTCGCCAAATCATGAAGATTGACTCCTTCAAGTTCTTTTAATTTGGTAATTGCTTCACTTCGTTCCATTTGCGCATTTAAACCTGTAAACTATCTTAAAAGTGACCCTGTATCCGTTTTCGAGACAATTCCACATACTCATCTTCCAACTCAACGCCACAAAATTTGCGCCCCATTTGAAGGGCTGCAACGCCTGTCGTGCTGCTGCCTGCAAATGGATCAAATATGAATGCACCTTTATCGGTTGAGGCCTCAATACATCTCTCTAAAAGCGCCAAAGGCTTTTGAGTTGGGTGCTTGCCGTTGGTTTTTTCGGCGCTGCCAGGCGCAGTGAAACGCCAAACCGACTTCATTTGTTTACCACCATTATGCGCACGCATTGCATCGTAATTGAAAACGTGTTTTGATTTTTCCGACTTTGCCGCCCACAAAACTGTTTCCGTTGAATGCGTGAAATAACGACACGATAGGTTTGGCGGCGGGTTTGGCTTTTCCCAAGTAATGTCATTGAGGATTTTCATTCCCAATTGCTGCATCGCATAACCAATTGAGAAAATAACATGCATCGTTCCCGAAACCCAAATTGTCCCATTCGGTTTCAAGAGTTTTTGTGCCCGTTTAAGCCATTCATAATTAAACTCATGGTTAATTTCAGGACCTTGCGATTTATCCCAATCGCCCTTATCCACTTTCACCATCTTCCCCGCATGGCACGAAATGCCGCCATTTGAAAGGAAATATGGTGGGTCGGCGAAAATCATATCGAAACAGCCTTGCGGGTGTTTTTCGGCAATCAAATCCATAATTTCAAGGCAATTTCCTTGAAACAAATATGCGCCGCGATTTTCGTCTTTAAGCGCGAGCCTTGATTTAACAAGATTTGGTGCACTATCACTTAATCCTCGTGACGGGTCGTCCAAAAGGGTGAGTAATTGGTATTCGAGTGTATGTTTTTTATCGATATAATTCACCCTTTATCCTTAGATCAGATCTTCCAAAATCGTCAATCTTGCAAATTCCTGAATAATCGATCCTTTGACCGACACTTTCAAAAAAGTCGCCTGACTTGAAGATTTCGTATCCGCCATTAAAAGCTAACACAGAAGGGAAGTTATCCGCCTCATCAAAAAATGGGCTATCTTGGGATATTATTATTTGAAACAGTTAATCGACACTGCTGCAATTTACGAAATTTCTGGAAAATGACGGTATTTGACGGTTTTTTCATAAAATGCATCAATCACTTCTTTCGGAAGTAATTTTTTGGAAGCTGAAAAGTGCGGTAATATTAAAACTATCCCACCACTTTCGGTTCAAACTGTCCGTGGGGGCGGAAGCGGTAGAGGTAGGTTGGGCAAATTGCTTCGACGCTTGATAATTCGCCAATTCCTAAATCTTTAAAACCAAGTGATTTTTCTGAAACCACATTATCAGATTTCAAAAGTTTCATTTGGTCGCCGGTAAATGGCGGGTCTGCAAATGGAATAAGGCGGAAAATGCCGTCCCAAATATTGCCAAAAAATTCCATCAAGCCGCGCGGAACGCCCATATAGGCGCGTGGGCGATTGATTGTTGCCTGAATATAACGAATAATTTCTTCGAATGTATAGGTTTTTGGCCCACCAAGTTCATAGGTTTTGCCCGCCGCTTTTTCGCTTGTAAGCGCCGCCATAACCGCTTTGGCAACATCGCCAACATATACAGGTTGGAATAAAGTTTTGCCGCCGCCGATTAATGGCATAATTGGTGTGATGCGGCTCATGGCGGCGAATTTATTGAAAAACTCATCTTCGGTGCCAAAAATTACGCTTGGGCGCAGGATAGTGGCGCTTGGCACAAGTTCCTTAATCGCGTTTTCAGCGGCGGTTTTGGTTTGCGCATATTTTGAACCGGTTTCGTCGCTATGAATTGCAGAAACGTGAACCAATTTTTTTACGCCTGCCACTTTCGCAGCTTCGGCAATATTCTTTGCGCCTTCTTCAATAACGCTTGAAAATTTCTGTTTGCCTTTTTCGACTAAAATCGCGACCAAATTGATGATTGCATCGGCACCATCGACAGCGCGGGCAATAGATTCGGGGTTTTTCACATTGGCCTGAACCAATTGCACCTGTCCGACCGCACCCATTACACGAAGTTCATGCCCCAAATGCGGGCGGCGCATGGCAACACGAACGCGATAACCAGCCTTACAAAGCGCGCGCACAACATATTTACCAACAAATCCCGAACCACCAAAAACAGTTACCAATTCAGACATAATGAATCATTTCCAATAAGGTTTAACAAAAACTCCCTAGAACAATTGCAGGTGTTTTGTCGAGTGGGAGAGAGAATTGCTTGCACTAATGTATTAATTATGCGGCCTTAAGTATTTCAACTACAAATTCGGGAGCACGGCCAATGAGTTTTAGAAAAGCTCTAGCACTAGCTTCCGGCGTTCTCCGCCCTTGCTCCCAAAATTGCACCGATTTAATCGAGAAACCAAAAGTCTCTGCAAATTTGCTTTGGGTCATATTAAGGCGCGAACGAATTTTTTTTACATCAATTGTCGGCGGGATTGTCACCCGATAATTGGACAAATCAGTGCCCTCTTTATCGAAATCAGCACCCTCTTTGATGCTTTGAATGAGCATTTCAAAATTCTCGTCACTCATATAGTTCTTTGGCATTTTAATCCTCGATAATGCTTGAAAGTCTTGCTAATTGCGCGTCGGATAAATTCGACATCTGATTTTTGGCGAACACATAATACAGTTTTATTGGCTTGTTTTCATTGTGAAAATAATAAATTACGCGAAATCCACCTGATTTTCCTTTTCCTAAGCCTGCGACACGAATTTTTCTTAAACCTTTTCCACCGACGATTAAGTCTCCACTTAATGGGTTAGCAGAAATGGTATCAATTATTTTAACTTGCTCTATCTCTGAAACTCCCGCTATTTTGGCAGAGCGCAAATAAGTTGGCGTTTCAACGACTGTTTGCATAGGTTCAATATGCTACAATGTAGTATTTGGGTCAAGCAAATTTGACACTTCCAACATTTTCCTTTATAGCGCCCACTGTTTTTCGGCCTAATGCCAAAATAACCATGTCTACACGGTCTCGTCCCATAACAAATCTTGGGAAATAACGAATGGGGTAGAGTGGTCACCCCGCACAGCGTTTACGCCCTGCGGGGCGTTTTGCGCTGTTTAGAAAATTTATGTCGAAATTTTGAATTTTGAAGGTGATTTAATTGTTTGACGCTTTAACGGAAAAATTAGGCGGGATTTTTGACGGGCTTACCGGTCGCGGTGCTTTGTCTGAAAAAGACGTTGAAGCCGCACTTCGTGAAGTGCGCGTGGCATTGCTTGAGGCCGATGTTGCACTTCCGGTCGTCAAAACCTTCATCAATAAAGTCAAAGAAGAAGCCGTTGGCGAAAAAGTTATTCGCGCCGTAAAGCCCGGGCAACAGGTCGTAAAAATAGTTCATGACGCATTGATTGAGGTTTTGGGCGGCAATGAAGAACCCACGCCATTAAATATCACCTCACCACCGTCAATCATAATGATGGCAGGTTTGCAGGGTTCAGGTAAAACAACCACAACCGGAAAATTGGCTTTAAGACTTCGCACTAAAGAGCGGAAAAAAGTCTTGCTCGCATCTTTGGACGTTCGCCGCCCAGCTGCACAAGAACAATTAGCGATTTTGGCTAAACAGGCCGAGGTTGAGAGCCTTCCAATCGTTGCGGGCCAAATGCCGCGCGACATTACCCAAAGGGCAATGACTGCGGCGCGCCTTGGCGGGTTTGACGTTCTTATTCTTGACACCGCGGGTCGCACATCAATCGATGAAGAAATGATGGCAGAGGCCGCCGATGTCGCTAAAATTGCCAATCCATCGGAAATCATTCTGGTTGCCGATAGTTTGACAGGTCAAGATGCGGTTGAAACCGCAACCCGCTTTCATGAGCGTTTGCCACTAACCGGCATTATCCTTACCCGCGCCGATGGTGATGGGCGTGGTGGTGCAGCTTTGTCAATGCGCGCCGTTACCGGTTTGCCGATTAAATTTTTGGGTATTGGCGAAAAAATCGACGGCATTGATGTTTTTGATGCGCGCCGTGTTGCCGGAAGAATTTTGGGTCAAGGTGACGTTGTTGCTTTGGTCGAAAAAGCGGTTGAAAATGCTGATATTGAAGCGGCTGAAAAAATGGCCGCAAAAATGGCAAAGGGCAAATTTGACCTTGATGATTTGTCAAACCAGCTTCGCCAGATACAGGCAATGGGTGGTTTGGGTGGCATTATGGGAATGTTGCCCGGCGCACAACAGGCCAAAAAAGCGCTTGAATCCGGTGCGATGAATGAGAAAATCATAAATCGTCAGGTGGCGATTATTTCATCCATGACCAAAGGTGAACGCGCAAAACCCGATATCTTAAACGCATCACGTCGCCGCCGTATCGCAATGGGCGCGGGTGTTGATGTCGCCGAGGTCAACAAAGTCCTTAAAATGCACCGCGGTATGGCTGATATGGTAAAAGCTATGGGCAAAGGCGGCATGAAGGGCCTTATGAATAAATTAGGTGGTATGGGCGCCATGATGGGTGGCGGCATGCCGAAAATGAATGAAGCACAGCTTGAGGCAATGGGCCAAAAAGCTATGCAACAAGGTTTTGGTTCTGCACCAAGTCTTCCGGGATTAGGTGCACCGAAATTACCGGGTCTTGGTGGCCTGCCGATTGGTGGATTGCCGGGATTGGGTAAGAAAAAATAACTCAATCCCTCCCCCCTCCCCGCAAGCGGGGGAGGATAATTAATTTAAAAAAGGAAAAGTAAAATGGCATTGAAAATCAGACTTGCTCGTGGCGGTTCAAAAAAACGCCCGGTTTATCGTATCGTAGTTGCAGACGCACGCAGCCCGCGTGATGGTCGTTTCATCGAGAAATTGGGCACTTATAACCCAATTCTTCCTTCTGATTCCGGTCAACGCGTTGTTCTTGACGTTGAAAAAGCTGCCGAATGGATCAAAAAAGGCGCGCAACCTACTGATCGCGTTGCACGCTTCTTGGCGCAAAATGGCGTTGGTAATTGGACTGCGGGTAATAACCCGAAAAAAGCAGAGCCAGGTCAAAAAGCTAAAGAGCGTGAAGCTGAACGCCTTCAAAAAATTGAAGATGCTAAAGCTGCTGCTGAAGCTGCCGCTGCTGCACCTGCTGAAGAAGCAGCTTCTGAATAATCTATGGCACAAAGCGCGCTTGTTTTGGTTGGAACCATTGTGGGCGCATTTGGCGTAAAGGGTGAATTGCGGCTTAAATCCTTCACCCAAAACCCCAAAGATATTTTCAAATACGCACCCTTTTTGAATGAAAAGGGTGCGATTTTGTTTGAAATAAAATCTTGGCGCGAAATTAAAGATGGCTTTGCATTTTTTTCCAAAGCGCCAATTACGCGCGAACAGGCAATGCTTTTGCGCAATACCAAATTATACGTGCCGCGTGAAAAATTGCCGGCTTCAAAAGATGATGAATTCTATTATGTCGATTTAATCGGGCTTGAAGTGTTTGACACTTTGGGCGCACCACTTGGTAAAATTCGCAATATTATTGAAGGCCATCAAGAATTATTGGAAATTGAAAACCACCCGACTTTGGATAAACCATGGCTTTTGCCTTTCACTTTGGCAAATGTGCCGATTGTCGATATTGCGGGTGGTAAAATAATTGTCGATTTGCCGGACGGCATTTTAGAGCTTTAGAGATTTAAGAACCTTGTCAATCCGTTTCTTTTTCGGGCCGTCAGGATATGTCGGAAGCCGCGCGTTTAGTGCATTCTTGAAGCTTGAAATATCGGTTTTGCCAATAATCGCCGCGCCCATTTCGGCATACATCGGCAATTGGTTTTCGGGTGCGCTTGCAAGAGTGTTTAACAACTTTTCAAAAGCCGATTTGCGATATTCTTCATACCCATAAAGCGCCAATAATACACGCACATAATTATCACGCGTAATGACACTTCCGATATTTGCAGCATTTTCCAAAACCGCAATTTGCGCAAAAACCTGTTCCGCACTTTGTTTGGCAAAAGTGGCAATCGCGCACATTCCGCCCCATTGAAGTCGGTTATTTTTGGATACCAATAGCGCGATAAAATTATTCAAAAACGGTGCGATTAAATCGGGTTTCAAATATCCGATTTCATACAGAACCTTGATGCAATCATTTTGCAATTTTTTATTTGACAGCGCGCCCACCAAAGTTTCAATTGCCGCAATATTCTCGGTATCGGCAATTTGGCGCGCAAGTTCAATATTGGGAATTTCGTCGCGCCGCCCCAAACTTGTCGCTAAATTTTCGAGAATGGACATTAATACCCCCTAAAATGACGAATTCGGTTGTTGCAGAAATTCCAATTCTTCGGCGGTCGAAACCCGCCCTAAAGATTCATTGCGGTGCGGATAACGACCAAAACGGTCAATTATTTCTTTGTGCCGCAATTCAAATTGATAATTATCTTCAAGGCCCACGATGTTGAATAATTGCACCGCAATTTCATGGATTTCGCGCGATTCAGAATGCATGAATGGCATGTATAAAAACAATTTTTCGTTTGTATCCAATTCATTGTCACACCCCATTTCAATAGCAGTTTGCGCCAGACAAAGTGCCAAATTATCGCACGCAAAGGCACGCGCATCATTTCGGAAAATATTGCGTGAAAATTGATCAAGAATAATTATTTCCGCAAGTCGCCCCTGCGCGATTTTGCGCCATTCATAAAGTTCACAATTAGCCGCCTTTTGGTGAATTTCGCCAAACCGCTTGCGAATCAATTCGTCAAATTCATCTGATTTCGCCCAATATTGTTTTGGCGAAATTTCTTTGAACCAAAATTCAAGAATAGTATGTGGCGAAATTTTCATATGTTTTCTCAGAATTTGAAGCGTTGCCTATGTTATATACGCCAATTGGTGCTAAAGAAAGCGCGTTTAAAAGGATAAAATATGTCAAACCGACCGTCAAAACGCGCGAATGACGAAATGCGCAAAATTGAACTTATTCCCAATTTCTCTCCCTATGCCGAAGGTTCATGCCTTGCGAAATTTGGCAATACTCATGTTCTGATAACTGCAACCATTGAAGAAAAAGTCCCTGCTTGGATGAAGGGCACAAAAAAGGGTTGGATAACCGCCGAATATGGCATGTTGCCACGCGCCACCCATACGCGCGGACGGCGCGAAGCTGCATCGGGCAAACAATCGGGCCGCACCCAAGAAATCCAAAGATTAATCGGTCGCGCATTGCGATCAGTTGTTGATCTTCATGCATTGGGTGAAAGACAAATCCTGCTTGATTGCGATGTTATTCAGGCCGATGGCGGCACAAGAACAGCATCAATCACGGGTGCATATGTCGCTTTAAGTGGCGCAATAAAATATTTGCAAGAAGAAGGGCTTTTAGACCAAAGCCCGATTATGGGTAAAGTCGCCGCCATTTCTTGTGGTATTTATGACGGCAATTCGGTTCTTGATTTAGATTATGACGAAGATTCAAACGCGATTGCGGACGCAAATTTCATTATCGCCGAAGGCCTTGGTCTGGTCGAAATCCAAGCAACCGGTGAAGAAAGGCCATTTGCCGAAAGTGAATTTCATGAATTATTGGCTTTGGCTAAAAAAGGTTGTGATGAATTATTTACAATTCAGGCGAATGCGCTTTCATAAGTTCTTAACCCAATATTAAGCATAATCCACGCGCAAACGCGCCTTATTTTTTCCACTTTTAAAGGGCAAGGTCAAAAAATGGACACTTCATCAGGTTTTACAATCGTCGAATTATTTTCGCGCGCGGATATTATTGTTAAAATTGTTATGATTGGTCTAGGCCTTACTTCGGTTTGGTCATGGGCGATTATGATTGAAAAAGCGATGCAAATCGGCAAACTTGAAAAAAGTGCGCGCAATGTCGAACAAATGCTTTCTGATGGCAAAGGTAATGACAATATTCTTGAGGCTTCGCGCGCAGGAAATGCCACCGCACGCATTATTGCAATCGGCATGAATGAGGCAGCATTAGCGCGTCGTGGCGGCGCATTAAGTGACGCCGCCGCAAGTGCGGTCGTCGAACGCATGGAACGGGCAATGGGCGCACAGACCCAAAGGGAAATAGCCAAGGCCGAAAAAGGCATTGGCGTATTGGCAACTATTGGATCTTCCGCCACTTTCGTTGGACTTTTCGGTACGGTTTGGGGCATTATGAACTCTTTCCGCGCCATCGCCGCAAGCCATGATACAAATTTGGCAGTGGTCGCACCGGGCATTGCCGAGGCTTTGTTTGCAACCGCATTGGGTCTTGTTGCCGCAATTCCGGCGGTTGTGTTTTACAATTGGCTTATCGCCGCTTTGGATAGATATTCGGTGCGTATTGAGGCGCTTTGTGATGATGTAATCGTTCGCACCTCACGCCGCTTATCGGAGAATGCATAATGGCTGGCGCAATGATGTCACGCCGCAAAGGCAGGCGCCACAGTCGAATGATGGGCGAAATCAATGTTACGCCATTTGTTGACGTGACTTTGGTGCTTTTGATAATTTTTATGGTCGCTGCACCTCTATTAACTGTCGGCGTCCCAGTTGATTTACCAAAAACCGAGGCGAAATCTTTGCCACAATCGCAAGAACCAATAAGTATTACGGTTCTGAATGACGGTAAGATTTTTGTTCAACAAACCGAAGTTTCTTATGATGATTTGTTAAACGCCATCACGACACTTTCGCAAAATGATTTGGAACGCCGCATTTTTATTCGTGCCGATACATCTGCGACTTATGGCATTGTTATGCAGATTATGGCGCGCATTAATTCTGCGGGTTATCGCAATTTAGGGTTAGTTACGGATTCCATTCCCAAGAAATGAATATAAAACCAGCACAAAGTTTTATTATTTCGTCCCTTCTGCATGGGATTTTCCTTATGCTGCTGTTATTGACCTGGCAGCATCAATCGATTTTCGACCCTAATATCGCGGTTTCAGTGGAATTGGTTTCCCAAGAAGCATCAGGTCTTGGCCCCGAAATAACACCACAAACTGCGCAAAACGATACGAAAACCCCGGATCAAACCGAAAATATTGAGGCCAATCAGGCAGCAAATATTGCGCCGCGCGAACAAACCGCGCCACCGCCCGAACCCGCCCCAGCACCAGTTCCGGAACCGCCAAAAACCGCGCTGGATTTTGCCAAAAGCCTCAATCCTTTCAAAAAAGCCGAAACCCCGCAAAAACCTGTAAATCCATCGCCTGCGCCTGCGCCACAAAAGGCCGCGCAACCACCACCGACACCAAAACAAAACCCTGTCAAAAAGCCTGATAAAAACTATGATTTGGCATCACAATTTGATTTTGCCGCCGCCACTAATGCGTCTTCGGGCGTAAATTCGGGTGCGCAATATAATCCGAAATTATCGACCGGTGGCGTAAAACAAAGCGGCAAAAAGAAAGGCGGCGGTTCGAAATTAACCGGTGATTTGGAATCCGCTTTGCGTAATCAAGTGAAAGAATGTTGGGCCGAACCCGCCGATTTATCCGACCCGCAAAGCCTTTTGGTTGAGGTGGCAATGGATTTACAAATCAATGGCGCATTGGCAAAACCGCCAAAATTGGTGAAACCGACATCAAAAGCAGGTGCAAGTGCGTCTTTGGTGGTGGCGATTGACAATGCAATGCGCGCCGCAAAACAATGTGCGCCTTATTCACTTCCCAAAGATAGATATGAAGAATGGGCGAGCTTTACCTTTCGATTTGACCCGAAAATTATGCGAAAGTGAAATTTCATTAAAGACTTTGCCAAAAAACCGCCTTGATTTAACGCTATTTTCACCTAAAGCGATTTAAGTAAGAATATGTTAAGCATTAATTTCAAAAAATTTCAGCAATTTGCCGCGTTCGTATTGTTCGCGTTATTTGCGTTTTTTAGGCCGGCATTTGCACAATTGGTGGTCGATGTTAATGAGGGCCACAAACGCCCATTACAAATCGCCATTGCAGATTTTGCAGGTCCAAAAGGCGCGAATATTTCCCAAGTTGTGCGCGATGATTTAGCAAGCACGGGGATTTTTAATGTCCAAGACCCCAAGACTTTTCTTGCTAAGAATTTTGATGTCAATTTAACCCCCAAATTCACCGATTGGCACCCAACAAAGACCGAAGCCTTGGTAATAGGTGCAGGTGCTATTGATAAGCAAAAATTGCGCGTTGAATTCCGCCTTTGGGATATTTATGGCGAAAGCCAAACTTTGGGTCTTGAATTTGCCTCAACCGAAGAAAACTGGCGCCGTATTGCCCATAAAATTGCAGATGCCATCTATGGCCGCCTTACCGGTGCAGGCGGCATGTTTGACACCCGCGTGGTTTATGTCGCCGAAAGCGGCACAAAAACGAAACGCGTCAAACGCTTGGCCTTAATTGACCAAGATGGTGCTAATCCGTCTTATTTGACCGATGGTTCAGAAACAATTTTAAATCCGCATTTCAATGCATCGGGTCAACAGATTGTTTATTCGGCTCTGTCCGAAAATGGGCTTAGGCTTTGGATTTTTGATATTGAAACCGGACGTAAAGAGGCGATAACCAATGTTGGCGAAAATGTTTTTTCGGCGCGTTTTTCACCCGATGGTCAATCAATTGCTTATAGTTCAGAGCGTGACGGCAATATTGAAATCATGGTCAAAAACCTTGTAACCGGTGCGGTTCATAAACTTACCAATCACCCCGCGATTGACACTTCACCGTCTTTTTCATCAAGCCAGAAGCAGATTGTTTTCACATCCGACAGGTCAGGATCACCACAAATATATAAGGTGAATATTGATGGTGGCGGCCTGTCACGTATCAGTTTTGGTGACGGGCAATATTCAACACCAGTTTGGTCGCCAAAAGGTGATTTAATCGCCTTTACTAAAAAAGTCGGTGGCAATTTCCAAATCGGCATCATGAAACCTGATGGTTCAGGCGAACAGATTCTAACCTCGTCCTATATGGTTGAAGGACCAAGTTTCTCACCAAACGGGCGGGCAATAATTTTCCAAAGAGAAGGCGCACCAGGCGAAACACCATCATTATGGACAATTGATGTCAGCGGCGCAAATTTAAGAAAAATCGCAAATCTTGGTTCGGGTTCTGACCCAACCTGGTCACCAATGCTTGAATAGGGGTTAAAATGAAAAAAACTATCGCAATCATTTCGTGTGTATCGCTTTTGGGGATTGGTGCATGTGCGACAAAACCCAAAACTGACGAAACTAATGTTGCCAAAACTGATGGCACTGACCCTAATAAATCGTCAGAGGCGCAATCGGTCGATAAAACCGAACCGAAAGTAATTTATGCGCCGCCAACGCCGCCACCGGGGCCTAAGCCTTACAATCCTTTTGCTGAAAACCCGCCAGCACCGGTTACGCCGGAAAAGACCGACCCATATAATGGCGCATCAAGTTTTGAGATTGTCGGCATTGATGATCGTATTTATTTTGCCACGGATTCCTATCAATTAAGCGAGTCCGCGCGCACAATTCTAAGTTCACAGGCTGAACTATTGCTTTCAAACCCTTCTTATAGAGTCTTGATTGAAGGCAATTGCGATGAACGCGGAACACGCGAATATAATCTTGCGCTTGGTGCACGCCGCGCCAATTCGGTTAAGGATTTCCTTGTGGCGCAGGGCATAAGCGCATCGCGTATTTCCACCGTCTCCTATGGTAAAGAGCGCCCGATTGATGAAAGACCAAATGCCGATGGTTGGGCAATTAACCGCAATGCGCATACTGTAATTTTGAAATAGGTTTATAATGCGAAAATATAGAATTTCGTGGGCTTTTTTGGGTCTAAGCGCGTTTGGATTAATGAATTCAACGGCAATTGCGCAACCGGCAACCAGCGAAGAAACCGCCAAAGAATTTGCCAATCGCACGCTTGCAAAAATTGACGAACTTGAAAAGCAATTGCAGGATTTGACCAATATTGTTGAGCGTCTTGATAAAGAACTTATTACTCAAAAAGCGGAAAATCAAAGGCTTGCCAAAATCATTGATGAAAATGCTGCGAAATATTCAAAGCTCAATGACGAAAAAACTGTGATAGAGCCGAAAGTTGAACCACCCAAAGAAGAAGAAAAAAAGCCCGAACCGATTGTTACGCCGCCTTTAAATCCGCCTGTCGCAACACCTGAACCCACTAAGCCTGTGGTCGATAATGCGCCGCCAAAGCAAGATACACCCCTAAAGCCGCCAATTATTAACCCACAACCCGAACCCAAATTGCTTAGTGCCGAAGAATTATTAAATGCTGCAAAACTTGGCATTCAAAGTTCGGAATATGACAAAGCCAAAGATAGTTTAAAGACCCTAATCGAAAAACATCCAACGACCAAAGAAGGTATTGAGGCCTTGTGGCTTGATGGGGAATTGAAATTCGTCGCCCAAGATTGGTTGGGCGCGGCTCAAGATTATGTTGCCTATTTAAAGGCCGCACCAAGTGGGCCACGCGTTTCTGATGTCCTAATCCGCCTTGCAGGTTCATATCGCGAAATGGGTGATAATCGCCAAAGGTGCCTAGCACTTAATGCTTATAAAGAGCGCACGCCAAAACCGAACGCAATTCAAAAGGCCCGCGCCGATGATGAATTTGCAAAAGGCGCGTGCCCAAAACCTGCGAATGCAAAATAATTTTAGCCAGTTTGAGACCTCTTGTTTCGCGCTGTTTGATTTATGGGCGCAAAAATATGGGGCGAATTTCACAATCGCTTTGTCAGGTGGTGGCGATAGTTTAGCGCTTTGCGCAATTGCGCAAAAGTGGCGGGTGACGCGCAAAAATGATGCCAAATTAAATGCCATCATTTTTGACCATGCTATCGCCGCAAATTCTCATGAAGTTGCAAATAATGCTTTATCGACAGCCAAGAAAATAGGAATTGATGCAGCAATTATTCGCAATGAGGAAAAAATAGAAACCGCAATTCAAGAAACGGCGCGAAAATTACGCTATCAAAAAATTTTGGAATTTGCCGCCTCTAAAAATAGTAGAATTATTCTACTTGGTCATAATCTAGAGGATCAGATTGAAACCATTCTCTTTAGAATGTGCCGAAATACCGGAATAGACGGTTTAAGCGCCATGAGCGAATTGCAAAATTTATATTCACCCAATTTTGGAACATTCTATTTGGCACGGCCCTTATTGGGTTTTTCGCGCGGGCTTTTGCGACAATATTTGCACGATTTGGGAATTGGGTTTTATGATGATCCCGCCAATGTTTCCCATAAATTCGCACGCGTTAGAATTCGTGACTTTGTATCTAAAAACCCGTCACTCGCCATTGATGCAATTTTGAAAATTGGCGATAAAGCAAGAGAATTGCGGCAGGAATTTAATAATATTATTTTGAAATTCTTGTCCCAAAACATGGAATTCAATGAAAAAAAATTGACATTGACGAATTTCTTCACCTTGCCAAATGAATTGAAAATGCGGATTTTGGAAATCCTAATTCAATCTTTTAATTATCCCAATTACCGCCCAAAGCGCGAAAAAGTGGAAAAAATTTTGGCACAACGTCTAAAAGCCGCAAAAACCCTAGGCGGTGTCAAGATTCGTGTCGCCAAGGAAAAACTTATTTTTGAGGTCGCGCCGGCGCGAAAAAATACAAATTCGAGCGCCAAACTCCCCAATCAAAAGATTCTCGACGCAATTTGCAGTTATTGCAGTTAGAATCAGGCGAAAGCCCTTTTTTCAATGAAATCTTGACCTATTTAGTGTATCAAGGATTTGAAATTACTGCCGGATGAAAAATGAAATTACGTGATTTAATGATATGGGGTTTTCTTGCCCTTGCGCTTGTGACAATCTTTACGCTTACAAAAAAGCCTGGGGCGATACCGCAAACATCGCCAATTGCCTATTCGCAAATGCTTGCTGAAATTGATGGCGGACAGGTGAAAGAAGTTGTTATTGCAGGTTCACGCGCTCATGGCACAAAAAAAGACGGAACTGCATTCACGTCTGTCATTCCCGATCAAGCAACGGATATTATTAAGCGCCTCGAAAATGCGCAGGTTGCGATTAAGGTTGAACCTGACGCAGGTCGCCCATCACTGTTGGTTTCGATATTAATTAATGTTCTTCCATTTTTAATCATAGGTGGGATTTGGTATTTAATGGCGCGCCAAATGTCGGGCGGCAAAAACGGCGGCGCCATGGGCTTTGGCAAATCAAAAGCCCGCCTTTTGACTGAGGCGAAACAGCGTGTAACTTTTGAAGACGTCGCCGGCATTGATGAAGCGCGCGAAGAATTACAAGAAATCGTAGATTTTCTAAAAGACCCGGGCAAATTTCAGCGCTTGGGCGGCAAAATTCCAAAAGGTGCATTACTTGTCGGCCCTCCAGGGACAGGCAAAACCTTAACTGCGCGCGCGGTTGCGGGTGAAGCAAATGTGCCGTTTTTCACAATTTCGGGTTCGGATTTTGTTGAAATGTTTGTTGGTGTCGGTGCATCACGGGTTCGCGACATGTTTGAACAGGCAAAGAAAAACGCGCCTTGCATTATTTTCATCGACGAAATCGATGCCGTTGGTCGCCATCGTGGCGCGGGTCTTGGCGGTGGAAATGACGAACGCGAACAGACTTTGAACCAATTATTGGTCGAGATGGACGGGTTTGAGGCCAATGAAGGCATTATTATTATTGCCGCGACCAACCGCCCCGACGTTCTTGACCCCGCATTATTGCGCCCGGGTCGTTTTGACCGTCAGGTTGTTGTTGGCCTTCCCGACATTAACGGTCGTGAAAAAATCCTTAGAGTTCATATGCGCAAAGTTCCGTTATCGTCTGATGTTGACGCCAAAATTATTGCGCGCGGCACACCGGGTTTTTCGGGCGCGGATTTGATGAATCTTGTCAATGAGGCCGCACTTTTGGCAGCGCGTCGCGGAATGCGCCTTGTAACTATGCGCGAATTTGAAGATGCAAAAGACAAGGTCATGATGGGCGTTGAACGCAAAACCATGGCGATGGGCGATGATGAAAAGAAACTTACTGCCTATCATGAAGGTGGTCATGCCTTGGTGGCTTTATCGGTTCCAAATACCGACCCGGTTCACAAGGCAACAATAATTCCGCGCGGGCGCGCATTGGGCATGGTTATGCAATTGCCGGAACGCGATAGATTATCTTGGTCATACCAACAAATGATGAGCCGTTTGGCGGTTATGATGGGTGGCAGGGTCGCCGAAGAAATTATTTTCGGCAAGGAAGCCATTACATCGGGCGCAAGTTCCGATATTGACGGCGCGACCCGCCTCGCACGCTCTATGGTAACACGTTGGGGCTTTTCCGATAAATTGGGCAAAGTCTCTTATGGCGAAAACCAAGAGGAAGTTTTCCTAGGTCATTCGGTTTCGCGGACTCAAAATGTTTCCGAAGCCACGGCACAAATCATTGATTCCGAAGTTCGGCGCTTGGTCGATTGGGGCTATGACGAAGCCATGCGCATTTTGACAGAAAGAAAGCAAGATCTTGAAACAATTGCGCAGGGTCTCTTGGAATATGAAACCTTATCAGGCGATGAAATCCAGGCACTCATGAAAGGCGAAAAGCCAAATCGCGAAGATAGAAGCAATGATGCCGATGATGGCCCAACTTCCAGCGTTCCTTTGGTCGGCAAAGACGCCGGAACAACTCCGAAGCTTGCTTAAGAATGCGCGCCATGGAAACCCTTTTAAGGAAAAATGGCGCGCCTTTAATTATGGGAATTGTCAATTCTACGCCCGATAGTTTTTCGGATGGGGGTAGATTCGACAATCTTGAAACCGCTCTCGAACATGCGCGAAAATTAATTGATGAAGGCGCAGACATTATCGATATTGGCGGTGAAAGCACGCGCCCGGGCGCAAAGGCGATTGATATTGAAACCGAAATTGGACGCACAATTCCTTTAATCAAGGAAATCCGCAAATTCAGTGCAATCCCGATTTCAATTGATACCAGAAAACCGCAAATCGCCAAACTTGCACATGAGGCCGGCGCGAATATTTGGAATGATGTTTCGGCTTTGACCTTTGACGAAACCTCGATTTCTATGGCCGCTGCGTTGGAAATTCCAGTAGTTTTGATGCATTTTCAAGGCGTGCCGGAAAATATGCAGGATAAGCCTTTTTATCGCGATGTTGTTTCCGAAATAATGGCATTCTTGGCGCATAGAATGGGCATGGCTATTAATGGCGGTGTGAAACGCGAAAATATTATTTTGGATGTCGGCATAGGTTTTGGAAAAACCCTTGAGCATAATTTAGAAATTTTGGCGAATTTAACAAGTTTCAATGGTCTTGGCTGCCCCAT
Organism: Hyphomonadaceae bacterium; assembly: GCA_041917055.1. GTDB lineage: Bacteria > Pseudomonadota > Alphaproteobacteria > Caulobacterales > Aquidulcibacteraceae > Pseudaquidulcibacter. The sequence continues at coordinate 562,007 of JAYRYJ010000001.1, read as the reverse complement.
TCTTTTGGGTGCATCGCGCAAAAGCATGATTGGTGCAATCGACAAAAACGCAAGTGACCCGCTTAATAGATTAGGTGGTTCGATTGCTCTTGCGCTTTGGGGCGCGCAAAACAATGCACGAATTTTGCGGGTCCATGATGTGAAAGAGACAAAACAAGCGCTATTGGTTCAAAGGGCGATTAGTGTAAAAACGGTTTGAATTTCACGTTTTCAAGGCATCTAACATTAAATTTCTTTATATTTACAATCCTTGTTTTGCCACATTCTATTACTAAATATAATTTGTAACATGGGCCTCGGTGTTATCGTCGGTTTCCGGCGCTTCCTCCCCCTCCCCCCCCCCAATACGAGGCTAACTTTTTAGGGGTCGCAGAAAGCGACCCCTTTTTTGTTGCCTGTTCAAATTCCGTTCAGATTGAAAAACTATAATATCGTAGATTTTCATTAGGGGGTCGAATTGCGTCATTTTTTTGTTGGTTTTGTTAGTTTAATTTCACTAGGATTTGCAAATTCTGCAATGGCGGAAAGCCGCTTTTCCGACGAATTGAACGGCGCGCAAATCGCTAAAAAAATCGAAGCAATGGGAAAAATTCTCGAGATTTTTGCACCGCATATTGGCAAGAGTATTGACAATTCACTTCCGGAAATCGAAAAAGCCGCCGTCCAAATTACACCGGCCATGAGTGTCTTAGGAAAAAACATCGAGAAAGAAATGCCAAAATCCATGGCTTTCTCAATGAATGAAAAAGAAGAAATGGACGGCGAAAGTCTTACACAGTCCATTCGTCAAATGGCCCAGATCATGGGCGCAATGTCGCGCGCTTTCGAAAAATCCGCGCCTGCAATTGGCAATGCTTATGATAAGTCGGCACCGCATATCGAAAAAGCCATGAAAAACTCAATCCCCGAATTGGAACAAGCAATTGAAGAAGCCACCCCGCTTTTAGAGCAATTGGGACAATAAAGGCGTCAGGATTTTTATTCCATAAATTCCAAATGGCAGTAATTTTAGAGCTGCGGGACTTCAATAGGTTGTTGGTGAATGTTGAAATAAAGCGCAATGGCTTGGGAAGGTCTTTATGGCATTCCTGCCCATAAAGACCTTCCCCAACAATCGCACCTCATTTCGGCACACAACAACCTATTGTAACTTCACATCTAGAAGCCATAACGAGGAATTTGTGCGGATTGGACATTGGTCAAAGAATTGCAAATTCGATAAAGAAAATTGGCTTCTCTCGCGACCTAACAATTTGTTTTCATAAATTTTAATACCTTAAAAACTAAGCGCAATCGCTTCGAATGCACACATCTGCGCACACATGTGCGCAGATGTGTGCATTAGATTTGGCATAAGCTCGTAACACATTGGTTTTATGTTATTTAAATCGACTCTTAAGACATTTGCCAATTATCTGGATTTTCAGCTCAGGGAATTTGGGCCGATGGCAAAATCGCTTGGCTTAAAACTTGATTTTTGGTTCTTTACCTTGCGGCAGGCAAGGCATTCCTAAATTGCTATTGGGGTGATCTTTCGGGCAAGTTGGCATCGGGTCTTTATTTTTGGTCTTATCGGGGGCAAAGCCTTTTGGTGTTTTTGGCGCGATGTCTTTTTTGGCGCCACTTTCAAGAGGTTGCCAATTGGGGCATTTTTCGCTTCTTTCTTTTTGACCAAGTTTTGCGCAATCAATTGCACGACCGACTTTGCCTATTGCGCTATTGTCCTCGCCCTCTTCAAAAAGATTTTTTGTGCCTTTGCCGTATGATGCAGGCTTTTTGGGAAGTCCTCCGCTTGGCGCGCCTGCGTTTGGCGGGCTTCCACCCGCGAGTGGTGGGTTTCCACTACTCGAAGGCGGTGATGCGCCGCCAGGTGGTGTGATTGGGGGGCTAACTGAGGTGATTCCCGATGGCTTTTGTAATTCCCCATTCGGTGCGATAGGCGTGTTGGCGGCGGGTTTCGCCAATTGTTTTTGTTTCTCCAAAGCCTCTAATTGCTTTTGCCTTTCCAATTCGTCTCTATTGAATTTATCCAAAGCAGATTTTTGTTTCGCATCTAAAACTTTTGAATTATCGCCGAGATTTTTAGTTTTGGCATCAAGTTTTGAATCAATTTCAATTGGTGCAGGTTTGGAATAGTCTTTTGGCTGCTCTAGTTTGAAATTATTAATCGGCTTTTGATTTGGCAAAATCTTATTCTGATTTCCAAGCGTTTTTGTTTCCAAATTTGGGTCTTTTATCGGCTTTGGCTCGTTCAGAAGAACAGAATTCGGGTTCTTAATGTTTATTTTTGACTTATCAGCGCTATTTCCCAAATCATCGGTCGCGATATCGGGGCCTTTGATATTTGGGATTTTGATTTCGCGCATCATTTTTTCAATATCAATCAATTTTGGTTTTGGCGGCGCGGGTTGTGGCGTTTCGATTTTCGATTCAATTGGAGCCGGCGGTGGCTCAAGCCGTTTCAAATTTTCACTTTCTTGAATTTTTTGCGGCGGCGGTTTGAAAATCGCTTCTTTCAATTTAAACGGTTTTGGTTTCGGCTCAATCGGATTTACTTTTTGGATTTCCGGCTTTTTATATAAAATGGGTTCGGGTGGCTTTTCAGGCTCAGGCTTTGGTTTTTCGATTATTGGTTCGGGTTCTTGATAAATTATTTCAACAGGGATTGGCTTTTGAGCTTTGAAATTCAAGGTTTTTGAATTTATTAATACCAAGGCCAAAAGTGAGTGCAACGCAAAAACCAGCGCCAAAACCCAAGGCTTTGGCAATTGCAGATTATCGTCCCACATGCCTTCAAAAAATAGCATATCATGAATAGGGCGTGTTTTCGTGCCACGAGATTGGTTCAAAACTCGTGGGTTTTTCGCCATTAATTCACCCAACCACAAATATTGATTATTTCAAAAGTCGCAAAAACCCGCCCATTGTCATGGGCATAACCCTCTTGATATTTTTCGGCGATTTTGGCGATTAATTGCCGGTTTAATGGTTTTTGCGATTTTTCTAAAATCGGGCCATTTTCACCCATTGCCTTGATATCGCGAATTAAATCAAAAACATTTTTATAGCCGACTTTGAGGGTTTCCACAGAACTCACGGGCGATGCAAAGCCACACTTTGCAATCAAGCGAACCGCGCTTTCGGCCTCAATCATTGGTGCCACTCTCAGGCTTGCACCGCCAAAAGCTGCTAATTCGCAATCCAATAATGTCTGTCGCAATTCGTGCAAACTTTTCCCGCCTATAAATGACGCCAAAAATAAACCGTCTGGTTTTAATGCCTGGCGTATATTTAGCAATAATTGCGGCAAATCATTGACCAAATGCAGACCGGAACTGCAAACCACCAAATTGGTGCTTTCTTTTGATAATTGCACGCCTTCAATTTGTGAGATGCAGGGCTTATGTTCATAAAGAAAGGCAGGTTCTATTTCCTCCAAATCTTTGATTTTTTTGCCTTCACCCAATAAATCACGACGTATTAATTCATTGCGCAAATAACCGGTTCCGGAAAAAATTTCCACGGCATTTTCAAAGTTTGGCTTTGTTGCCTCAATGGTTTCAATATTGCCCGATGTGGCATATTCGTGCAAAAACCACGGGTTTTTAGAGTGGTTTTGGCTTAATAGTGCTTTGGCACGCATTTCCAAAAAACGCGGATTATTGAAAATAAGTCTTTGCGGTTGCGAATCCATGATGCATACATAAACTAATGAAGTCTTTTGCGCACCCGTATGTGTCACATTTATCGTCACGCCTTAGGCGCGCGACGGGTCACATATTGAATATGATTTGGCCGCCCGTATCATTATTGAGCGATAAATATATCCATCAAACGGGTCTTATTAATGCAGACGAATGGAATTCTCTGACTTTTAATTTCGGGCCAAAATGTCAAATTTGCGCAGTTCCAATGACTGACAGTCCGCATCCGCACAATATTTGCCCCAATTGCATAGCCGAAAAGCCACATTTTGATTTTGCTTTCGCGCCATTAATTTATGATGATGCCTCCAAACCCCTTATATTGGCTTTAAAACACTCGCGACGCAAAGATGGAATTGAGACTTTTGCCAATTGGATGGTCGCTGCATTAAATGACCTTAATATCGATTTGATTATCCCCGTGCCTTTGCACTTTTCCCGCCTATTTCATCGTGAATTCAACCAATCAATTTGGTTAGGCGAAAAAATTGCGAAACTCTTGAAAAAGCGATTTGACCGAAGAATTTTGACGCGCGTCAAAAATACAAAGAGTCAAGGTTCACAAAGCGCAAAAGGGCGGCGGCGCAATATTAAAAACGCATTCAAATGCAATCAAAACATAGATGGCAAAGACATATTGTTAATTGACGATGTTTTCACCACCGGATCGACAGTGAATGAATGCGCACGGGTTTTGAAAAAAAATGGTGCGAAGAGTGTGATTGTTTTAACGCTTTTGCGCGTAAATTCACTTAATTCTCCGGAATTAGATATAGAGCATTTAAATGTCACGATTTGAGACCCAATTAATACGAACCGAAACGAAATCAAAAGCCGTAATAAGCGCCTTAGCGGAGATATTTGGCACTTTGATTGTTTGGGTTGGTTCAATGGTCTTAATTGCCAAATTTTTTCAAGTCTTTCTACCCAATCCGCATAATCCGAATTTTGGCGAAGAAATCAGATTTTCTTTTTTATTGCTATTTTTGTCATTTGGAATTCCAACAATTTTCCTGTTTTTGATGCGCAAATATGTAAGTAATGCGGACATTTTGACGCTTTTTAATCAATTCGGGAATTTCCGGTTCGCGCCATTAATTACAGGTTTTGCAATTTCGGCATTCATATTGCTAACAACAATGATTATTGCTGAACCAAAGGCTTTTGAAATGGCAAAACTTCGTGCCACTTCCTTTAATCCCAATCAATTTTCAATAATGATGGTGGTATATTTCTTTAGTTTTTTTGTGCAAACCATGTTTGAAGAATTGTTTTTTCGCGGTGCAATCGTTCAACATATTGCGCGAACCGGATTGCCATTGTTTTTGACCTTTATTCTCTCAGCAATTATTTTCGCGATTTTTCACATTGGCCCCAATATTGGCTATGAAGTTCTAATCGGGGTTTTGATTATGGGGCTTTCCTATAATTATGCCACCTATAGAACCCAGGGAATTGAAACCGCAATCGGTGCACATTTTGCCAATAATTTGATTGTTGGCGCGATTTTAGGCTCGCTTGATAATTCCCAAAATTTTGAACATGCTTTGGTATCCGGCCTTATATACGCCGTGGCCTTTGTATCATTGGTCGAATTATATGTTTTTATCTCTAAGAAAAATAACTAATATCTGACCCTAGTTTCGCGATTTCTTTTTATTGCATTCTTTAAGTAATTTCGTGATTTGATTATTTGGCACTTGGATCAATTGACCGCGCGGCATTTCTCCGAGATTAAACGGGCCATAGGACACGCGTATTAAGCGATTAACTTTTAAGCCCAATGCCGCCAATACTTTACGAATTTCACGGTTTTTGCCTTCGTGCAATACAATTCTTATCCAAACATTTTTGCTTTCATTATGTTCTAAAATGGCCTCAATCGCGCCGTATTTCACGCCATCAATTGTAATGCCTTTTTGCAAAGAATTGAGTTTTTCCTGACTAATAGTGCCAAAGGCGCGGGCGCGATAAATTCTTGACAATCCCGTTGCCGGCAATTCCAGGACGCGTGCCAATTCCCCGTCATTGGTTAATAATAAAAGCCCTTCGGAATTTAAATCTAAACGCCCAACAGAAATAACACGACCGATAGCGGGGTCAATTTTTTGGAAAACCGTTTCACGGCCTTCGGGATCATTGTGCGAAGTCACAAGCCCGGTGGGCTTATGATAAAGCCATAAGCGGGTTTCGATTTTTGCGCTTATTTTCTTATTATCAATTAGAATTTCATCATTATCACCGACATCGAGAGCGGGTGATAGAATAGTTTTTCCATTCACTTTGACGCGTCCATCCAAAATCCATCTTTCGGCTTCACGGCGCGAGCAATAGCCACGGCGCGCCATAGTCTTGGCAATACGTTCTTTGATTTTTGGGGAAGTGTCATTTTTCATCGATCTATCCGAATTTGACCCATCGCGGGCAAAGATTTATAAAAACTCAAAGAAGTGAAAGTCAATGCAAACAGATGAGGATAAACATCGATATTTCATGGCTAAGGCCCTGAAATTGGCGCAGATTGCACAAAATATGGGCGAAGTGCCAATTGGCGCATTGATAGTCGATAAAGATAATGACGAGATTTTGGGGGAGGGTTTTAATCGCCCGATTGCGAACCATGACCCTTCAGCACATGCCGAAATTATTGCCATTCGTGCCGCCGCCGAAAAACTAAGAAATTACCGTCTCAAACCTAATCTAAGCCTTTATGTTACGCTTGAACCCTGCACCATGTGCGCAGGCGCGATAAGTTTTGCGCGCATTGATACCCTTATTTTCGGGGCAATGGATTTGAAAGGCGGCGCAATAATTAATGGTGCAAAATTTTTTGAAACGCCAAGCTGTCATTTTCGCCCGAAAATCATTTCCGGCATTCTCGAAAATGAATGCAGCAGCATCCTTAAGACATTTTTTGCGGCAAAACGCTTGAAATAGCCATATTTTCGCCCATTTATTAATAAATTGGTGATAAAAGCAAAATTAACTTGCAATATCGCGTAAAGCCAAGGACAATTGAGCCATGAAATTCGTGCTTCGCAATGCAAATATAAATGATATTGAGGGCTTGGCCGTCGCATCGACCAATTGCCTTAATGAGATTTTTTGCAATGTCCTTCCCGATGAGGCTTTGGAAGGTTTTACCTTACAAAAATCCATCAAAAAATGGCGAAACGAATTTGTTGAACAGACCGGTGATGCAGATAAAGCGATTTTGGTAATTGAAAATGAGGCATCAAATATTGTTGGCTATTCGGTTTGCGGCCTTGCCAAAGCTATGTCAAAAAATGTTCTGGGCGATGGTGAGATTTTTTCACTTTATGTTGAACCGGACCACCAAGGTTATGGCCTTGGCAAAGCCCTGATGCTTGCAAATGCGCGTTGGCTTATTTCACGTGGTCTTTTTTGCGGCGGGATTTGGGTTCCTGAGGCAAATGAATTGGGTCGTCGTTTTTGCGAAGATTTAGGTGCGCGTGAATCCGGAACGCGTTTCAAAAACGTTTTGGGCCAAAGCATCAATATGTCAGGCTTTGTATGGGACGATTTATCAAATGTTGCCCAATTGGAAAACGCGGTTCCCGATTGGGGCGGTTTTCAGAGGTAATTTTTTTCGATTTGCAATAATTTTTGCTTAGTATCAATTCCGCCGCCAAAACCGGTCATACTTCCATCTTTTCCGATTACGCGATGACAAGGGATTATTATTGCAATTGGGTTTTTATTATTGGCCTGCCCGATGGCGCGCAATGCTTTTGGCGAACCGGCACGCGTGCATTGTTCTTGGTATGAAATAGTCATGCCATATGGAATATTTTGCAATTGACGCCATGCAGATTTTTGAAAATCAGTGCCTTCAAAAACTGTTTCAATATCATCAAAAGCCGCTTTTTCACCCGAAAAATACTTGTCGAGTGCGGATTTTAGACGTGGCAACAATTCCGCATTTTCAATCTTTAGATTTTTATTGCGCAGGCTTTTTGGCAAAACAAAGTCCAAACCAAAATGCAGCATATAAACCCGTCCATTATCGTCAAATAACAGACTTAAAATACCGATCGGCGAATCATATTTTGCGCTAAATATTGTCATAGAACAAATCTAGAACAAGCGGGCGATTTTTGCAATTCCCAAAACAAACACGCCTGATAAAAGCATCAATGCGAACGAAATTTCGTGACCATGTGGCAAATCGAAAAATTTCCAATTTCCGAAATTCATGCCGAAAATTCCGGCAATCAAAGTCGGTGGCGCGAATAATAAGGTTACGACCGCAATAAAATTTAGAGCCTTAGATTGGCGCGCACTAATGAGACCCAATGTTGCATCCAGAAGGAATGTCAAATCGCTTGATTGTGCTTCATATTGTCTTTGTAGATTAGTGACATCCGCGAGATAGGATTTAAGTTTTTTGGCATCAAATGCCTTTTCACCGGCGATGGGCAATAAATAATTGAAAAGCCGCCCTAAATCTGAAAGGCAATCGCGGCATAATGCCAAAGCTGCACCTAATTGCCCAAGTTTTTTTAGTCGTGGCTCGGCCTTGACAATTTTCTTGTCGGCAAGAGTCGGCAAGGAAACCGTATCCAGTTCAAAACCGATTTTTGACAATAAATCCGCCTGTCTTTCAATAATTGATTCAAGCATAACCAAAAGTGCATCTTGTGGGCTGGTAACCCCGACTAAGCGCGTGTTTGAGCGACTAGAGCCGACTTCAAGGGCGCGGAGCGCCGTTTCGTGAAAAGTTATCAAGGTCTTGGCAGTGACAATAAAACCCAAAAATGAGCGCTTATGACCAAGTTGCGAAGGCTTTTGCCCTTCAAAACGCGCGGGGATAGAAATTCCAAGATAAATATTTTGATTTTCAATAAAAAATTTCGCAGAATCTTCAAGGCTTCGGCTCTCAAATTCATTTATGATATTCACGCCATAACGACTTTCAACCGCTGTTTCTTCTTCAGAATTGGCATTGGTCAAATCGACCCAAATATTATCATGCGCTTTAATATGCTGCAAACCGGTTTTGGCTTCATTTGGTTGGCTTATGCTATAAGAGCGAATTGTCATTGGCGTTTTAATTCCTTTTGCCCAATATCCTTGCGATAAAAAAGACCCGGCGCATCAATTTTTTGGATTGCATTATAGGCTTTGGCAAGTGTCAAACCAAGGTTTTCGCCGCAGGTCGTGACATTTAGCACCCTGCCGCCACTTGATAAAAGGTCACCGTCCGAACTTTTTTTGGTTCCGGCATGGAAAACTATTGTGCCATTGTTTTGGGCGGCATCAAGTCCATTTATCGGCGTATCTTTTAAATATTCGTCGGGATAGCCAATTGCAGCCATTACAATTGTTGCCGCCGAACCGATTATCGGATTAAGGTTCAATTTTGCAGGCTTTTCATTGGCGATATCCATTAGGCATTGCGCAAAATCGTCGCCGACAAATTGCATTAAAATTTGGCATTCAGGATCACCAAAACGACAATTATATTCAACTACACGCGCATTGCCATCTTTAATCATCAGGCCAACATAAAGCACACCATTATAAGGCGTGCCTTCTTTTTTTAGGCCGTCCAAAGTTGGCGCGACAATTTTTTCCATTATTTGCGAGTGCAAATCCGCATCAACCAGTTTCGTCGGTGCATATGCGCCCATTCCACCAGTATTTAGTCCTTCATCATTGTCAAAAGCGCGTTTATGGTCTTGGCAAACCGGAAGCGCGATTGAAGTTTGTGAATTGCAAATTACAAAAAAACTCGCTTCTTCGCCTTGCATGAATTCTTCGATTACAATTTCGTTTGAAGCCTCGCCAAATTTGCCGTCAAACATTTCATCAATAGTTTCCAAGGCATGCGGAAGGTTTTCGGCAATCACAACGCCTTTTCCTGCCGCAAGGCCGGATGCTTTTATGACATAGGGTGGGGAAAGACCCATAATGAATTCTGCGGCATTTTCCCAATCTTTGAAAACGCCATATTTAGCGGTTGGAATATTATGGCGCGCCATAAAATCTTTGGAAAATGCTTTTGAAGCTTCAAGCATTGCGGCGGCTTGTGAAGGGCCAAAGCACGGAATTCCGATTTTCCGTAATTCATCAGCGAGGCCCAATGACAATGGGATTTCAGGCCCGATAACGACCAAATCAAATTTTTCAGCCTTTGAAAGCTCTATTAAGCCATCAATATCGTCCGCCTTAATATCAAAACATGTTGCAAATTCGGCAATACCCGTATTGGATGGCGTTGAGGCCAAAAATTCGACATTTGGACAGCTTTTCAAGCGCCATGCCAACGCATGTTCACGTCCGCCATTACCGATTACCAATACCCGCATTCTAAGCTCCAGAAACCACCTTGCTATCGCGCAAGGGTATTTCCGCGATTATCAAGTTTTTCAGATTAAAGAAAGCGACAAGTGAACTAACGTGCAGCGCTAATGGCGTTTGACGCCTGATTAAAGCGTGAATTGAAACTATTGGCGAAATTATTGACAGAGGCAACAATAGCCAAAAAAACTAATGACATTATCAAAGCATATTCAAGCGAACTCGCGCCTTTCTGATTCTTAAGTATTGCGTTCAAAACGCATTTAACCTTTTTAATCATAAATATACCCTCAATAATTCGACCAGTTCAACATCTGCGGGCGGCACTTTCAAATTTATTATTTCGTGCTTGCCAAAAAATGCGATTTCTTGCCCTTCAAGCGGCTTTGGATTTCCCTCCCATTGCCTGCATTCCCATAATGGCATTAGAAGGTGAAAATTTTGATAATTGTACGAAGAAAAACTTAGTGGCTTGAGATCTTTGGCCTTTATTTCAATGCCTAATTCTTCTTTTATTTCCCTAATCAATGCATTTTCGGGGGATTCATTGGCTTCTAATTTGCCGCCGGGAAACTCCCAATGACCTGCAAAATTCTTGCCTTCAGGTCGCTTTGCCATCAACACACGATTTTTATTGTCAATTAATGCGATAGCGACGACAATTAGCAAAATATCTTTAACCTAAAAACTGAATTGAATTCGGCCTTATTCTGCCACGTTTTGAGTGTCAATGTCGTGACCAAATTCGCGTTCGTCGGCTGACAATACTTCATCAATTGTTGCGAACAATAAATCCGGCTGAATTGGTTTGGCGACATGGGCGTCCATACCCGCGACCAAACACTCTCGCACATGGTGTGTCATTGCATTTGCAGTAAGCGCAATAATTGGCGTTCTTGCGCGATTATTTTTTCGCTCAAGGCGACGAATTTCACTGCAGGCTTCAGGGCCAGACATTATGGGCATTTGCACATCCATAAGAATGACGTCAAATTCGGCATTTTTCCATGCCTCGACCGCCAAAGCACCGTTTTCGACAAATGTCGGTGTAACACCAACTTGTTCGAGGAACATCTTCAGAACCAAGCGGTTGTTTGCATTGTCCTCTGCCGCAAGAATGCGCAAATCGCCGGCGTATTCGCCGTCATTGCTCATTGCCTCATTGAATGCCGTTGCATTGGTCTGTGAAGGCGCTTGACCAAGTGGAACCTTGACTGTGAAAACAAATATAGATCCGACACCTATTTCGCTGGTAACAGTGATGTCGCCACCCATAAGATTTGCCAATTGTTTTGAAATCGCAAGTCCCAATCCAGTGCCGCCGAATTTACGCGTGGTCGCACTATCGGCTTGGGAGAATTTCTGGAACAAGCGTGCAATGCCGGCTTCGTCAATGCCAATCCCCGAATCTTCGACCTCAAATCGCAAATCAATCTCATTTTGACCGAATTTTTCGCCGCTGACCGAGACTTTTATATCGCCCTCATTGGTAAATTTAATGGCATTTGACATTAGATTATAAAGAATCTGCCTTAAGCGGGTTGGATCACCGATGCACCAATTATCAGCAACTTCATCAATCGCAACAGAGAAACTTAGTCCTTTTTCGTGTGCACGGGTTGAGAAAATTGCTTCGGCAGAGCGAACAATTGCGGAAACTGAAAAATCAATGGTTTCGATTTCAAGTTTTCCGGATTCAATTTTTGCAAGGTCGAGAACGTCATTCAATAAAGCCAATAAAGTGTCGCCACTCTCTTGAATAACTGACACCAGACGCTTTTGTCTTTCGTCCAATGAAGTATTGGCAATCGCCGCCGCCATGCCCAAAACGCCATTCAACGGAGTTCTTATTTCATGGCTCATTTGCGCTAAGAAGGCTGATTTGGCTTTGTCTGCCGCTTCGGCGGCAATTTTTGCGGCTTCTAAATCGCGGGTGCGAATTTCGATTTTTTCTTCCAATTGATTGGCATGTGCCGCCAATGAATCGCGCGCCACTTCTAATTCTTTAGCCTGCATTTGGAAAATAATACCGACTTTCCACCAACAATAGGCCGCAACAGATAATGAAACAATCAGCGCACCAAGACCAAGTAATAATAAGTCATACGCATATTCAACTTCGCCATTAATTGAATTCACCAATTCACCACGGGCGGTTTCTTTTAATACAGATTTTGTTGAACCCAATTGCGAATAGCGAGAGTTAGTAAGCATCGCCATCGCTGCTTCCGGCTGTCCGGATTTTGCCAAAGTTACCGCGCCGTTTTCAATATCAGCCATAGACATTGTGGCTTCATAAGTGCGGTTTAGGATTTTCTGGTTCTGCATTTTGGGTGCAGCATCAATCGCGTCCATCAATGCATTGGTGCGGCCGGCATTTAATGCCTGAAATTTGTCGAAAGTATCTTGTTCAAGGGTTTTAATATAATATTTTGCAGCATCTGAGGCACGGGCATCCTGCAAATTAGCATTTGACCATGAACGCTCAAAAACACCCATTTTGGCGCTAGATTGGGAAAGAGAATCCACCGCCCTCATCGCCATAAAACCGCCGAGAACAGCGCCGATTAAAGCAAAAAATATGGCGGACCAAAGAAAAGGGCGAACCTTGAAGTGTTTACTCATAGTGAAACAATAGCAAACTAATCTAACTAAAAGTTTAATCTTTGACTTAATAAACTGTCAAAACCTCAATAAAAATAGGGCTTTTGATTCAATGATTTAACTTCGTGAAGAGTAAAATAATTTACGAAAAATTAGCTTTTCGGCAAGTTTCACACTGTCCATGCGCCTCAATAACGGTTTTTGTTACCAAAAAATCGTTTTCATTTGCCGCCGCGATAATTTGGTTCTCAATGGCATGGATATGGCGTTCAAACACTTTATTGCAGAACTGGCAAATAAGAACCAATGGCGTATGAGTTTCTTGATCGCAATGATTTTTGTGAGAGCATACAAAATATGACGCGTCACTTTCGATTTTATGAACCAATCCTAGGCGGCACAAAAATTCCAGCGCGCGGTATATTGTAGGCGGTTTGGCGCTTTTATCGGAGATAGAAATGTTCTCGATTATTTCGTAGGCTTTTTGCGGTACAGAATGCGACAACAAAAATCGGAAAACCTGTTCGCGCGGCAAAGTAAATCTTTCGCCTTGTGCAAGTGACAATTGTCTTGCGGCTTCAATCTGGCTTTCGATTTCATTAGAAATAATGTGCATGGGGCACTTTATACCAGTGGCAAATCAATTGGAATTGTTTTGCACAATTTTCTGTTTGGAAAGATTCGAAACCACAAAGGCCGAAATCGCGACGATTCCTAATGTCAAAAAGATATTATCAAGCAAAAATCGTGCACCAATCACCGAACCATAGAAGAATGCGCCAATCACTGCAGAGGCAATGAAGATACAAATTGCGATTGCTATCTTTCGATTTTGTTTTTGCACAAAAAGCGCGGCAATTCCAAAAATGCCAAAAATGGCGAATATTAATATTGGCGTAGCATTTAATACCCAAGGCAAAATTTGTAATTCGGAATTTTGATCAATAATAGTTTGTGCATTTGGCATTTGGGCGCCCATGAAATCGGTTTTAAGGAATTCAGACACTTTATAGGCGGCAAAAAGGCCGGGCCCCCAACATAATGCACTTATCAATCCATAATAGGGGCGACCAGCATAATTGCGGTTTAAGGCGATCATTGTGACAAAAACCGCAAGCATCGGCCATGCCGCAAATGGGCGAAACCAACATGCTATTGCTGAAAAGATTAGTGCGAACGCCAAAGCACTTGGATTGAAGTCCTTATTGGCTTTAATCAAAGAGGCGAAGCTCAAAAGAACAAACCCCGCAAACATTGCGTCATCAGGCGATTCTTCAAGCGACGGCGATATGCCGAAAACCGGAACACATATTGAAGTAATAGATGCAATTGCCGCGATTAAATCCGATGAATTAATGGATTTTGCAAGGCGAAAAACCGCAAAAGCTATCAAAGCGCCGGCAATTGGTGCAAACAATTGCGGCCCAAACTCACCCAAATAATTCAATAAATTCGATTTTAACCATGGGCCCGAATAGGTTTTGTCGGTGATAATACCATTATTGCTTAAATCATTAATTGCATGACTTGCCTTTGGAAAACTTGCCGCAAGCCATACAAATATTGGCAATATTTTCCATAGCAAATTCAATTCCAATTTTGAATTGGAAACACGAATTTGTGAATTTTCAACGGCGGCTGCATTCTGCATATTTCGATAAAGCATAGAATTTGCATTTTTTGAACCGCTTTAGCTTTATTGGCGAAATCACAGTTGCAAGAACACATGTTTTCCCCAAAAAACACTTAGAACGCCTGAGAATCGCATTGTTTATTTGTGTTTGTGGCGGCAATAATTACTGATAAATCCCCTTGCTATTTTCATACCCACGCATTACCAAGCGCCACCTTAAAGGCATGCACCCGTAGCTCAGCTGGATAGAGCATCAGACTACGAATCTGAGGGTCGGGCGTTCGAATCGCTCCGGGTGCGCCATTAAAAAAACCCCCTGTTTTGCAAAAACAGGGGGTTTTTTTAATGGCGCATCCTTTGAGTGATTTGAACACGCAAGATTTGCAGCGCAGCAATACGCAAATCTTCGCATAATATAAATCGCTCCTCTCAGCAACAAAGCACCAATCTATATGGCAAACCCAAACTGTTTTGCAAAAACAGGGGGTTTTTTAATGGCGCATCCATTGAGTGATTTGAACACGCAAGATTTGCTTCCGAAGCGATATGCAAATCTTCGCATGAAATGTTTTCCCTAAAACAATTCTTTAAAACCAATCTGCAACGCGACAAAAGAAATCAGCAATCCTGTCAAAAGCGCTACAAAGCGATTTGGCAAGAACCGCAACATTGTTCGTGAACCAATTTGCCCGCCAATCAGAACTGCCAAGGGTAATAGCAAATATTGCGACATAAGACCGATATCATGGTGTTTCTGTAATTGCCCAATAAGACCTGAGACTGAATTTACCAAGATAAAATAAGAGCAAGTCGCAGCTATTACTTTCGGCGGTGCGGCGCGCATAAAATATAAAACTGGGGCAAGATAAATTCCGCCGCCGATACCTGTAACGCCCGCAATAAAACCCAATGCCGCGCCTATTGGTGCCAAAACAAATTTTGAGGGCAAATTAAAATTGGAAAATTCTTTTGCGCCCCAAAAATCAAATATCAACTTTATTCCGGAAGCCAAAAGTGCTGCAAACAATATCCAAAGAAATGCAATTTTTGGCAAATGCAATCTTCCGCCTAAATATGCGAAAGGTATAGAAAAAATTGCCAAGGGCCAAAAAATTCGTAAGTCAAATTGTTTGGCGCGCCAAAAATTTATGGAATTTCCGCTGACAACAATAATGTTACAGGCCAATGAAATTGCCGGAATTATGGCAAATGGCGCACCAATTGCGACTAAAAGCGCCGTATATGACGAACCACCACCAAAACCGACGCTGGAATAAATCAATGCGACCGCAAAAAATGCAAAAGCCAAAAGCGCATTCATTTTGCGTCACCGTTTAAAGAAGTCCCGTCAAGCCATTTGCTATCGTCATCGGCATAATGTTCCAATTTCCAAATTGGGGCACGAATTTTCAATTGGTCAATCACAAAACGGCAGGCCTTAAATGCCATGTCACGGTGCGGACTGCCGACTGCAATAATCACGCTGACACCGCCGATTTCTAACCTTCCAAGGAAATGCGAAACATAAATTCGTAAATCCGTGCCAAATAGTTCGTGTGCTTCATCGCAAATATCTTCCATTGCTTTTTGCGCAAGATTGGGGTGAGCGTCATAAGTCACCGCCTTGGTCGCGCGGCCCAGATTATGATTACGCACCACACCTAAAAACACATCTATTGCACCATTTTTGTCGGCACTGACAAAATCAATGGCTTTTTGGGTCGAAAGTTCGGTTTCGGTAATTTCGCAAAATATCATCTCAACCCCCGCAAACCGGTGGCAAAATTGAAATTTTGAGATCGCCCGAAACGCAATAATCAGCGCCAATAATTTGGTTTTCATCGGCTAAAGCACAGCTTGCGAATAGTTCAATATCAGTGATTTGCAAAAATTCCGTGATTGCCGAGCGCAATTCGTCGCGGTTCGCACCATCGGAAATTTGCATAATCATTGGCGCACCCGTGTCATAAGCCCGCATCGCGCCATAAAGGGAAATTGTGACCTGCGCCATTAAAGCCCCGCACCATAGGCAATGAATTCGACCATTTCGCCCGCTTTGAACTCGTTTTTATCCTCAGTTAAAATCGCCCAAGCATTGGCCTTAACCATTGGCAGGATTTTGTAACTTTCCTGCCCTTCTAAAATTTCAATTTTATTTGTCGCTTGGTCGGTCTTTAGTTTCGCTTTCACAAATTGCCGGAAATTGGCGGCTTTTGAAAAATTATTTTCAAGAATTGCAATTTGATTGGTATTGCTTTCAATACCCAACATAAAACCCAACATCGGCAAAACAAAGAAATTAAAACCAATTGCAGACGATATAGGGTTTCCCGGAAGGCCAAAGAAAAGTGTGCCATTTGGTAAAGTGGCAAACAAAATCGGCTTACCTGGGCGAATATTGCATTTGTGAAAATGAATTGTTGCACCCAATTCGGCGAGAGCCAATGGAATAAAATCATATTTCCCCATCGAAACCGCACCGGTGGTAATAATCAAAGATTTTTCGGGCCGAGTTTGGATATTGCGAATAAATTCGTCCTTATCATCATTAATTTTGCCACCGAATTTGGCGCAAAGTCCGATTTCTTTAGCGCGCGTTAATAAATAAGGCGCATTGGAATTATAGATTTGCCCTCCCTTTAAAGGCCCTGAATCATGGGCGATAATTTCATTTCCGGTCGAGTAAATCATTAATTCAGGCAATATAGAAACTGAAACTTTGGCGATTCCTAATGCTGCAAGAATTGCAATGTGTTCGGGGTTTAATTTTTGCCCGGCTTTTATAATTGTTACGCCTTGCGCAATATCAGTGCCGATTTTTCTTATGTTTTGACCTAATTTTACAGGTGCAGCGAAAAGAATTTTGCCGTCTTTTTCACGGGTGTTTTCGATAGGCACGACCGCCTCAACCCAATTTGGCGTTTTTGCGCCGGTCATAATATGCGGCGTGAAAAAACCTTGGTCTTCATTTATTTCGCCCGCGCCAATCGCATGGGCCTTGGGAATTGCAACCGGGCTTTCGGCGCTTGCGCTAACCAACCATTCGACCTTTACACCAAAACCATCCATTGCTGAATTATCAAAAGAGGGAATTGAAATCGGCGCAATAATATCGATGGCACAATAGTGTCCAAGCGCCGATAAAATATCAATTTGCTGCGCAGCAATTTTTGCAGCATTTTTGCGCAAAATATCTAAGGCTTCATAATAAGAAATCATCACTCGCCCCTCAGGGTTTTAATTAGATGCGGTAAAAGTGCGGGCAATAATGCACCCATTCCCTCCTTCACAGCCTTAGGGCTGCCGGGTAATGTGACGACAATAGTTTGACCGATTATTCCGCCGATTGAGCGAGATGACCATGATAAAGGTGTGAATTTTGCGCCATCAGATCGCAAAATTTCACCAATCCCCGGTATTTCGCGATCAAATAATGTCGCAATTGTTTCAGGTGTAAAATCGCGTTGCGCCACACCGGTTCCACCCGTGGTTATGATTGCATCCGGATTGTGGTTTTTGACTATTTCCAAAATTAGGTTTTTGATGATTTCGGCATTATCGGGAATAAGTGCGTATTCACAAATTTCACCCGAATGCGCCGTGATAATTTCGATTAAATTTGCGCCCGAAATATCCTCATAAACGCCGTCAAATGCCCTATCCGACATTGTCATTATTGCGATTTTTCGTCCCTTCAAAACAGGTTTTGGCTTGGGGACAAAATCCAAAACCCAATCAGGTGTATTGTTCGAATTTAAGAAAACACCCGATTTTCCACCAAGTTTTAGCAATAATTCGATATCACTGATTCTAAGATTGGGTTCTATCATTTTGGATAGATCCCAAATCGTCAAAAGTGCGTTTTGAACCCCTGCCAAAACCTCCATCTCAATGCCGGTTTTGGCGTGGGTTGAGGCGATACAATAGGAAATGACGGCATGGTTTTCATCGTCAAATTCGTGTCGAATTTCAACTTTTTCCAAGCCCAAAGGATGGCAAAGCGGCAAGGCCTGAAATGCATTTTTTGCGCCCTGAATGCCCGCAATTTCCGCCAATAATAAAGCGTCACCCTTTGGCAGGGTTTTAGCCTTCACCATGGCATATGCCTTTTCACCCAGGAATATTTTGCCACGCGCGATTGCAAGACGGAAACTAATCGGTTTTGCACCGACATCAATCATATTAAAACCCGACATCTATCCCCCGATTTGCGCCAAATGACGGGTTGAACCCGTAAAGCCCGCAAATAAATTGTGCGCAGCATTTTTTTGGGTTAGTGCAGCAATTATTGCATTTTGCAATTCGGTTTTTTGCAACCCATTTTGCATAAATTGCCGCAAATCAATCGCGCCATCACCAAAAAGGCAAAGTTTCAATTCGCCCTTCGCGCTTATCCTTAAACGATTGCAATTATTGCAAAAATCCTTGGAATAAGGCGCAATAATTCCTATGCGGCCTTTATAATCTGCGTGGGAATATTCGTTTGCGGGACCATCGGTTTCACCGCGTTCCGATTTTTCAAAGCCGGAATTAATGAGAATATTCTCTATTATTTTTGCGCTTAAATGATGCGCATCAAAAAATTCCTTATTGTCGCCGGTGCGCATTAATTCAATAAAACGAACCGAAAAATCGTTTTCTTTTATTAATTCAAGAAAATCATAAATTTCGTGATGATTTATATTTTTCATCAAAACACAATTGATTTTGACGGAGTTTAAGCCATTGGCTTTGATTTTTTTTGCGGCATTCAGGATTTCATTGAAACGATTATGTCCGGTAATTTTTGCGAAATTTTGTGCCGACATACTATCAATGGAAATATTAATTGCATCCAGACCCGCATCAATCAAACCATCCGCGATCTCATTTAAGCGATAGGCATTAGTGGTCAAAGCCACTTTTTTAATGCCAATTGATTTTAGATCCGCGATAATTTCGATAAGGTCTTTGCGAAGGCTTGGTTCACCACCCGTGAGGCGGATTTTTTCAACGCCTAAGTCTTTTAAAGCCAAAGCAAGATTTTTGATTTCATGGCGCGACAGAAACTTATTTGCATGAGATTTTTCATAGCCATCAGGCAGACAATATTGACAACGAAAGTTGCAAACTTCTGTCAAAGACAGGCGCACGTATTTAAAACGCCGCCGATATAAATCGGTCAAGACCGTCATAATCATCCTTTCCAAACACGGGAGGCCAAAGAGTTTCCCCTTAAACCCGGCAAAATTGCGGCTTTAAAACCATATCGCATGAGTTAGGTGCTAAAGCTTCGGATTTGCCGAACTTACCATTGAAAAGGAATTACACAAGTGGCGAATTGACGCGCTATGATTTTAAAGGCTTTGACCGCCGGAATATCGAACACCATAATTATCTATGTTCGATTTCAAAAACCGCACGAAAGTTTCGGGCGGAAATTCGGCCCAATTATAGGCATCAGTTTTTAATCCGATTGCTTCTGCGATTTGGAAGGCATAGTCGCGGCAATTATTGGTTTTGCTCCCTAATCGCGGACGCAAAGAATATAGGTTTTGCACGCGCCAATAATTATCAATCAATGAAGCGCGCCAATAGGCGTCATCATCAATTCTAACCGCCATTTCCCAATCATATTTAAGATTTGTATCATCTTTCATTTCACCTTTGACAGATTTTTGCCCCTCGAGCCATGATATGGGTGAAAAGAAACTTGAAACCAATGATTGGAAAGCCATGGTTTTATCTGCCGGATAATAACCTGATGAGATTGCGCCATCTGCCAAAGGCGGGGAATCTTGCCATACTATCCATATATGACCAAAATACACCGATTTATTCGGGTCGGCTTTGATTGCACGAAATTTTAAAATCTTGCCTTCGGCTAATCTATTGCGGCGTATATCCAAGAAAGAAGAGTGTTTTTGCGTCGCAATTGTATATGACGCAAACCATTTATAGCCAAAATAGGCAAAATGCGCCAAAGACCAAAAAATGCAAACCCCCATTGTAAAAAGGGAATATGCAAAACAAAGGCGCACGAATTTCGTCATAATTCGGCGCATTTATTCGCGAGGTTTCAAACTATTTTGACAAAGATTTGAATCTTTTGTGAAATAGAGCCTAAATTAATTGCAATCTTTTCAATGTCGGTGCGTATCCACGACTTATTGGAACTTCAATTCCACTCTTTAGAATAAATCGATTTTTCCCATAGTCTTTTTCCAGCCTATCGATTGCATCAATCGCGACCCACCAGGAACGATGGGTTTGCACACCTTCTATCCCCTCCAATTCCGTAATGGCATCATAAAGACGTAATAGAATCATGGCCTCACCTAATGAAGTGAAAATGCGCAAATAATGATCCTCAGATTTGACCGCGAAAATATTGGCATTCCGATATCTTATTTCCAAACGGTCAAAAATTTTTGGCCTTGAAGCGGCGGCGCTCTCAATTGGTGCTATTGCATGACTTTGCAATGGAATACGTTCAATGAAAAAGTGTAAAATTGTCATGAAAATCGAAATTGCGAATACTGGTATGAAAAGATATTTATAGCTTTTCCAGCTTAATTCGGTTTTCAAAGCCAAATGATTAAAGCCCACAATTACGAATGGCAAAACCAAAGCCAAAATCGCAAGGAACACCGCATGATAAATCAAAGGCTTGGCTTCAGAATCAATCGCAAATTCAAGAATTGTTGCGACAAGATTGGCAATCAATGTGCAAAACACAATGCTTGAGCACCAATAAATCATTCGCGCCGAAAGCGGCATTTCAAGCGTGCCGAAAGCGCCTGAAATACCCAAAAGGCCACCAACCAAAATTGCGCCGAACGTGTTTCTAACCCAAATATTGCGCGCCAAAGTCTCAAAAGTCATAAAGCCTTTTACGAATTAGTTTACCAAAGTAAATCCTTGCGGCGCATTGGTTTCAAAATAATTTGGAAAATACATATCCATATATAATTTGCTGCTTTCAGGTGCAGAATTTTTACAGGTAACATCATAAAGATCTACAATATGTCCAAATACCCCAAATCCAACATTGCCGACACGATAATATGAAGGTGGATTATTATCTGCGCAGCGTAAGCGATTTAAATAAGCGCGTTGCCCCATCGGCATATCCGCCTTAATAGGGTTTTCCTTGGTTCCCAGGTTTGAAACCACATTTTTGGAGCCATATGTTGATGTTGCGCAGGCGCACAAAACTACCAAGGGCAAAAGTTTTAGAATTGGGTTTTTCATTTTATCCTCCTATTTGGGGCTTAACGAAATTCAATGGCAGAATTGAGGCATTTTACAGAGCAAGCATGAATTTATGTTTCTAGCATCCAAAAAGTCCAATTCCCCGTCCGCATGAATTTTTCCCTTATTGCGAGGCATGTGCGATTAAGACCTAAGTATGCGCGATTAATGGTTGAAAGCCTTAAATGAGGGTTCTATAAGCCAAAATAGCAATATTATGATTTCCATACGATACCGTATTGTCTTAGTATTGTTTTAGTATTTTGGCTTAAAAAAAGATTGGTTCAATGAATATTCACGAATATCAAGCCAAGGAAGTCCTCGCTAAATATGGCGTTCCCGTTCCTTTGGGTTTTCCGGCTTTTAATATCGAAGAAGCTGTAGAGGCTGCTGAAAAAATCGGCGGTAATTTTTGGGTTGTTAAGGCACAAATTCACGCAGGTGGTCGCGGCAAAGGCAAATTTAAAGAGCTTCCTGCTGATGCAAAAGGCGGTGTTCGTTTGTGCCCGTCTTTGGATTTGGTGAAATCTAATGCTGCTGAAATGCTTGGCAATACCTTGGTGACAATTCAAACCGGCCCTATCGGCAAAGAGGTGAAACGCCTTTATGTTTCCGAAGGTGCCAATATTGCCAAAGAATTCTATTTTTCGATTTTGGTGGATCGCGGCACCGGTCGTGTGGCTTTTGTGGTTTCGCAAGCGGGTGGTATGGATATTGAAACCGTTGCCCATGACACGCCAGAGGCAATAACAACCGTGATTATCGACCCAAATACAGGTGTAAGCGATGCCGATATTGCGGCGGTTGTTAATTGCCTTGGTCTTGAAGGTGATTTGGCGGCGCAGGCAGGGCCATTGTGCAACAAACTTTATGACGCATTTACCCAAGCAGATATGTCAATGCTTGAAATCAATCCTTTGATTATTGATGCTGATAAAAATGCGCTTGTCTGCCTTGATGCCAAAGTTTCTTTCGATTCAAACGCCGAGTTCCGCCACCCTGAATGGGCGGAAATGCGTGATTTGACCGAAGAAGACGAAAAAGAGATTGAAGCTTCTAAATACGACCTTGCCTATATCGCATTAGACGGCACAATCGGTTGTATGGTTAATGGTGCGGGCCTTGCGATGGCAACCATGGACATCATTAAATTATATGGCGAAGAACCTGCAAACTTCCTTGACGTTGGCGGTGGCGCATCGCGCGAAAAAGTTACGGCGGCCTTTAAAATCATTACCCAAGATCCAAAGGTTCAAGGGATTTTGGTCAATATTTTCGGCGGAATTATGCGTTGCGACGTAATCGCAGAGGGTGTTGTGGCGGCGGTTAAAGACGTCGGCCTCAAAGTTCCGCTTGTGGTTCGCCTTGAAGGCACAAATGTTGAAGCCGGCAAACAAATCATCAAAGACTCCGGTCTTAATGTTATCCCTGCCGATGATTTGGCAGATGCCGCACAAAAAATCGTAAAAGCTGTGAAAGGTAACTAAAATGTCTATTCTAATAAATAAAGACACAAAACTTATCTGTCAGGGCTTTACCGGCAAAAATGGTACTTTCCATTCTGAACAGGCGATTGCCTATGGCACAAAAATGGTTGGCGGGGTTTCGCCTGCTAAAGCGGGTCAGGTTCACCTTGGTCTTCCGGTTTTCGGTTCGGTTGCCGAAGCCAAAGAAGCAACCGGTGCTGATGCAACCGTGATTTATGTTCCGCCTCCTGGTGCGGCGGCGGCGATTATTGAGGCAATTGATGCCGAAATTCCGCTTATCACTTGTATCACTGAAGGTATTCCGGTTCTTGATATGGTTAAGGTTAAAGCGAAATTGGAAAAATCCAAATCGCGCCTTATCGGGCCAAACTGCCCGGGTGTTTTGACCCCTGATGAATGCAAAATCGGTATTATGCCGGGTTCAATCTTCAAAAAAGGTTCGGTGGGCGTGGTTTCACGTTCCGGCACGCTTACTTATGAAGCGGTTTTCCAGACTTCTAATGCAGGCCTTGGTCAAACCACTGCGGTTGGTATTGGTGGTGACCCTGTAAAAGGCACTGAATTTATCGACGTATTGGAAATGTTCCTTGCTGACCCTGAAACCACTTCAATTATTATGATTGGTGAAATCGGCGGCTCTGCCGAAGAAGATGCAGCGCAATTCCTTATCGATGAAGCTAAAAAAGGTCGTAAAAAACCAATGGCTGGCTTTATTGCGGGTCGTACTGCCCCTCCTGGTCGTCGTATGGGTCATGCGGGCGCGATTATTTCTGGCGGCAAAGGCGGCGCAGAAGACAAAATTGCTGCTATGGAAGCGGCGGGAATCAAAGTTGCCCCATCACCTGCGGCACTTGGTTCAACATTATTGGAAGTATTAAATAAATAAGTTTGGGGGTGCGCATGACTGGGGAGTGCGCACCCTTTCCAAACCAATCAGGGATTAGTCTCAATGAGCGATGAGCAAAGAAGCGCACAAAATCAGGCTTTGAGTGCAACCTCGTTTCTTAATGGCGGTTCGGGTCTTTATCTCGAAAGCCAATTAGAAAAATGGCATAAAGACCCGAATTCGGTCGATAAATCCTTTTCCGATTTCTTCGCGGGCCTTGCCAATGGTGAAAGTGGTGTGACCCAACCGTCTTGGGCGCGTAAAGATTGGCCGCGTCAAGAGGCATCGGAAATGATCGCCATGCTTGATGGCGATTGGTCAAAACTTGAGGTCAAAACCGACAAAAAGCCTGCCCCTGCCGCGAAACCAAGTTCAAATCCCGAAGAAGTTTTGCAGGCAACGCGCGATTCCATCAAAGCATTGATGATGATACGCGCATTTCGTGCACGCGGTCATTTGGCGGCGAAACTTGACCCATTAGGGCTTGATGACGGGCGCGAGCCACAGCCGGAATTAGATCCTGCGACATACGGCTTTTTTGAAGCTGATATGGATAGAAAAATTTTTATCGATAATGTTTTGGGCATGGAATATGCGACTGTCCGCGAAATGGTCGATATTTTGCGTCGCACTTATTGCCAAACTCTCGGCCTTGAATTCATGCATGTGTCCAACCCCGAGGAAAAGCAATGGCTGCAAGAGCGTATGGAAGGCAAAGACAAAGGCGTTTCATTCACCAAAGAAGGCAAAATCGCCATTCTTAAGAAAATCATCGAAGCGCAGGGCTTTGAACAATTTGTTCATAAACGCTATCCCGGCACCAAACGCTTTGGTTTAGATGGCGGCGAGGCTTTAATCCCCGCAATGGAACAGATCATTAAACGCGGCGGTAATTTGGGTGTTGAGGACATTGTTCTTGGCATGCCACACCGTGGTCGTCTTAATGTTCTGTCTGCGGTTATGGGTAAGCCATATCATGTAATATTCCATGAATTCCGCGGTGGTTCGGCGACACCTGATGATGTTGAAGGTTCGGGCGACGTTAAATATCACATGGGCGCGTCTTCTGATCGCGAATTTGATGGCAATAATGTCCATTTGTCATTAACACCAAACCCATCTCACCTTGAAATTGTTAATCCTGTGGTTTTGGGTAAATGCCGCTCTAAAATGATGCAGCATAAAATTGAGCGCGAACAACAATTCCGCAAAGTCATGCCAATTCTATTGCATGGCGACGCCGCATTTGCAGGACAAGGTGTAGTTGCCGAATGTTTTGCCATCACTGGCGTAAAAGGCCATCGCACGGGCGGAACACTTCATTTCGTGGTCAATAACCAAATTGGTTTCACCACCGCCCCACGTTTTTCACGTTCATCACCATATTGTTCAGACGTTGCATTAATGGTGCAAGCGCCGATTTTCCACGTCAATGGCGATGACCCGGAAGCCGTGGTTTATGCCGCAAAAGTTGCAACCGAATATCGTCAAAAATTCGCAAAAGACGTGGTAATCGATATGATTTGCTATCGTCGTTATGGTCATAATGAAGGCGATGACCCAACAATGACTAATCCTATAATGTATTCGCGCATTAAAGATCAAAAGCCGACCCTTTTCCTTTATGCTGACCGCCTTATCAGTGAAGGGATTTTGGCGCAAAGTGATGTGGACGAATATCTAAAAGAATTTGATGATTTCCTTGATTCCGAATTTGAAAAAGGCAAAGAATATAAAGCGCAAAAAGCCGATTGGCTTGATGGCGCTTGGACCGGCCTTGGCCTTCCTGCCACTGAAGATCGCCGTGGGGATACTGCTGTTGAAACTGCAATCCTAAAAGATTTGGGCACTAAAATCACCGAGATCCCAACCAGTTTAAACATTCATAAAACCGTTGAGCGTGTGGTCAAAACCCGCCGCCAAATGATTGAAACCGGTGAGAATATTGATTGGGCTATGGGCGAACATTTGGCCTTTGCGACTTTATTGAATGAAGGTTTCCCAATCAGATTAGCAGGCCAAGATTCATGCCGTGGCACATTCTCTCATCGTCATTCCCATTTCATCGACCAAACTACAGAGGAAAGATATACACCTCTAATGAATTTGGGCGCGGGACAGGCCGAATATGAAGTTATCGATTCTGCTTTGTCCGAAGAAGCGGTTTTAGGTTATGAATACGGTTATTCATTGGGCGCACCCAACACTTTAACAATGTGGGAAGGTCAATTTGGTGACTTTGCCAATGGCGCACAGGTTGTGATTGATCAATTTATCTCATCTGGTGAACGCAAATGGCTTAGAATGTCGGGCTTGGTAATGTTATTGCCACACGGCTATGAAGGCCAGGGGCCAGAGCATTCATCAGCACGCCTTGAGCGCTATTTACAACTTTGTGCTGAAGATAATATGCAAGTGGTTAATTGCACAACGCCTGCGAATTATTTCCATCTTTTGCGTCGTCAAATTCACCGCGAATTCCGCAAGCCTTTGATTGTTATGTCGCCAAAATCCCTATTGCGTAATAAACGTTGCGTTTCGAACTTAAAAGAATTGGCAGAAGGTTCATCATTCCACCGCGTTTTATGGGACGATGCCGAATACAAAAAAGGCTCGACGCTTGAACTAAATGCAGACAAACAAATTAAACGCGTTATTCTATGTTCCGGCAAAGTCTATTATGATTTGTTTGACGCACGTGAAGCGCGTGGTCGCGATGATATTTATATTCTTCGCGTTGAACAATTATATCCGTTCCCGGCAAAATCCTTGATGAATGAATTATCACGCTTTAAAGGCGCGGAATTTGTCTGGTGCCAAGAAGAACCGAAAAACATGGGCGGTTGGTCATTCATGGAACCAAATATTGAATGGGTTCTTGATAAAATCGGGGCAAAAAATAAACGCGCGCGCTATGCGGGTCGCCCTGCTTCGGCATCGACCGCCGCGGGTTTAATGAGCAAACACACACGTGAATTAGAAAACTTTTTGAAAGACGCTTTGGATTAGAAGGGCCTTTGACAATGATTGATATTTTAACCCCCGCACTTGGTGAATCGGTTTCCGAGGCCACAATCGCAAAATGGACCAAAAAACCGGGTGAAGCCGTAAAGAAAAACGAATTATTGGTTGAGCTTGAAACCGATAAAGTCACTTTAGAGGTTTCAGCCGAGGCCGATGGGGTCTTAACCGAAATCTTGAAGCCCGAAGGTGAAACCGTTGGGGTCGGCGATATACTTGGCAAACTTGACGCCGGTGCAAGTGCATCTGCGGCACCCGCCGTTGCTACTCCTGCTGCCGCTGCACCTGCCGCACCTGCGCCTGTTGCTGCACAACACGCACCAATGCCATCGGCAGCGGTCATTCTTGATAGTGCAGGTGTTAGTGCCGCAAATGTTTCTGGCACCGGCAAAGACGGTCGCGTTACCAAAGCTGATGCCTTGGCTGCTGTTAGCGCGCCACCGGCGCCCTCACCTGCGGCTGCACAACCCGCCGCTGCGCCGCGCGCGACTGGGCCACGCGAAGAACGTGTGAAAATGACCCGCCTTCGCCAAACAATCGCAAAAAGATTGAAAGACGCGCAAAACACTGCGGCGATGTTAACCACTTATAATGAAGTCGATATGTCGGGCGTTATGGGTGCGCGTAATAAATATAAAGACATATTTGAAAAGAAACACGGCACAAAACTGGGCTTTATGTCTTTCTTTGTTAAAGCGGTTGTTACCGCGCTTAAAGACGTTCCGGCGGTTAATGCCGAAATTGATGGCACCGATATTATTTATAAAAATTTCTATGATATTGCGGTCGCGGTTGGCACTGACAAAGGCCTCGTAGTTCCGGTGGTTCGTGATTGCGATTTGCTTTCGCTCGCGGGCATTGAAAAAGGCATTGCGGATTTGGGCAAACGCGCGCGTGACGGTGCTTTGACAATGGAAGATATGCAAGGCGGCACTTTCACCATTTCCAATGGCGGTGTTTATGGCTCTTTGATGTCGTCACCAATTTTGAACGCACCACAATCGGGCATTTTGGGCATGCACAAAATCCAAGATCGTGTAATGGTCGAAAATGGTCAGATGGTAATCCGCCCAATGATGTATCTGGCTCTTTCCTATGACCATCGAATTGTTGATGGCAAAGAGGCGGTTACATTCCTTGTTCGGGTTAAAGAATGTCTTGAAGATCCGGAAAGAATGCTTTTGGATATATAAACAAAAAAGCCGGGGTTTCCCCCGGCTTTTTTTTGTAATTTTGAAACGATTAGCGTGAACCGATTGAGTTAGCAACTTCGTTGAATTTGTTCGCAGTATTGTTGCCAAGACGACCCAAAGCAGCAATAATAACAACTGCGATCAAAGAAGCGATTAGGCCATATTCAATTGCAGTAGCACCTTTTTCATTCTTTACGAATTTACGAATAAGTTTTTTCATTTTAGACTCCCGTTTGCGTCCAATATTTTTTAGATACGCAAAAGCCTTAAACCATAAAGTTTCTAATTTTCGGTTTATGATTGGTGAAAATGTGGTTAATTATCACATTTTTTCTCAAAATTTAGAAATTTTTTTGCCAAAAGCAAAAAAAGCCGAGGTTTCCCTCGGCTTTTCGTGAAATTCAATATTAAGATTAGCGCGAACCGATAGAGTTAGCAACTTCGTTGAATTTGTTTGCAGTATTGTTGCCCAAACGACCAAGAGCAGCAATAATAACAACTGCGATCAAAGAAGCGATTAGGCCGTATTCGATTGCAGTAGCACCTTTTTCATTTTTTACAAATTTACGAATAAGTTTTTTCATTTTAGACTCCAAATAGCATACTATAAAGGCAAGATTGTTGTTTTTTTGCTCACCCACGGCGTTTATATGCGAAGATGTTTAATGCGTGGTTTGTGATTATGGTTGATGTTTGGTAAATTTCTTTCGCGATTTTCAGGCGCAAATTTGCAAAGAAACCATTTCAAATCCCAATTTGTTAATCATTAGTTCACCGAATAATGCCAAAAGTTCCTTAGTATTTATATAGAGGACAAAATGCGCCTATTTATTGCGTCTGCGATTTTCCTATTATCTGCAACTGCGGCCCAAGCCGATGGCATGTCTTTAAGTGTTTCACAAGCACGCCCATTGCAGCTTAAAGCAACGGCATCCGGTGTATTTGTTGGAAACGCGGGTATCGCTGATGTAATTGTCCATGACGCAAATACTATGATTTTTGTTGGTAAATCGGTTGGCACAACTTCGGTGCTTATTTTAGGCACGAAAGGCCAAACCATTTATTCCGGCAATATATCCGTATCTATGCCCGAAACCGCCGACACTTTGACAATTCAAAAAGGTGATAAGATCCAAACCGCGATTTGTCAGGATAGATGTGTAACAATCCCGTCATTAGAAAATGACCCTGAAAGCATTTCTAGTGCAGCTAACCAAGTGAGAAATTATGCAACTTTTGCGTCGGGTGCAGGCTCAAACACTGTTTCGTTTGGAAGCACAGATGCATCTGCACCAAGCTCGCCAATGTCGGCAATTTCAAACATTATTCCGGGTTCAGCGCCGAAACAATAATGAAGCCACAAGAAAGACTCGATATCTAAAATTTAGCTTTTGATATTTATTCTTTTTCAACCACTATATGCGACATTGATGCCATAATTATAGAATGGCACAATATGCGGCAATTTTTTAAAAAGCGACTAAAGAAATTTTCAAAATCACGCGGTGCAACGGCGGTCGAATTCGCAATGATTGCAACGCCATTCTTTTTCACGATTTTTGCCCTTATCGAAGTGATGGTCGTCTTCTTTTTGCAAACCGCGCTAGAGGCATCTGTTGCCGAAGTTTCGCGCCTTGTTCGCACCGGTCAGGCGCAAAGCACGGCGATGACCCAAACTGCATATAAAAATGCAATATGCGCACGTTTGGGGGGCATGGCAAATTGCTCAACTCGCCTTTTTGTTACTTTAGAGGCTTATGCCACGCCACCCTCCTCAGCGAGTGCCAATCCTTGGGATGATGGCACATTAACGCCGGGAAGCTCTTCTGACGAGCCGTTCCAAAGCTCTAATGCCGAGGATTTTGTTGTCGCTCGCGCATATTATGTTTGGCCTTTGATGACCCCTGGTCTTTCAAGCGCTTTGAGCAATTTTTCTGGCGGCACATTTGGCGCAAAAAATCGTATTTTGGTGGCGACAGCCGCATTCCGCAATGAACCGTTTGATTGAGGCGATTATGAAAATAAGAAATTACAAAAATCTCAGCAAATCGCTTAAACGCTCGATTGGCGAAAATGAAAAAGGTGTTGCGGCAGTAGAATTTGCGCTCTTAGCACCCGTATTAATCGCCATTCTTTTTGGTTCTGTCGAAGTTTCCCAAGCCGTAACCATCGATCGTAAAGTTACCCAGGCGGCATCGACAATTGCCGATTTGGTGGCACAATCCGCTGATATGGATTGCGCGACATTAAAAACTGCGACTGCTGTAACACGCGAAGTTTTTGAACCTTATGATAACCAAAAAACCGCCGCAAGCATCCATGTTGCAAGTGTTTCTTTGGTCGGTTCAACCCCGAAAGTTGAATGGAGTAAATCGGTCGATACAGCAGGTGTTTGCCAAAACTCAACGGTTTTACCTGTTGGCATGGCGGTTTCACAAATGGGAACCGACTCATCTGGCAATCCTGCGGATATGATTAAGCCGCTTATTCCGGATGCGTCGCATGGTGTAATTTTGGGGCAGGTCAATCTATCTTATACTTCGCTTGGAACTTCTTTCTTCACTTCAAGCATACAAATGAGCGAAAGATATTTCGTACATCCGCGCTTGAATAATAAAGTCTGTTTTTCGGGTGTGTCCGTAACTGGTTGTTAGAAAACCTGAAAGCGAAAACAAAAAAAGCGCGGGATTTGTCCCGCGCTTTTTTAATATTGTATCGAAATTTACAAATGATATGCACGTTCGCCGTGTTCAGCGATGTCCAAACCTTCTTCTTCAGCATCAGCCGAGGCACGAAGGCCAATTGTATATTTTATAAGGCCAAAGACAATTGTTGAGGCAATTGCAGACCATACAACCGCAACCACAACAGCTTTCAATTGAATGATAAATTGCGCAGCTGCAGTGAATTCAAGTGCACCAACTGTGCCGTCTGCTGCTGCTTTGGAGAAGTCCAAAATACCTGCACCGCCCAAAGATGGGTGGACCAAAATGCCGGTCGCCAATGCACCAACAATACCGCCAACAGCGTGAATACCAAATGCGTCTAGGCTATCGTCATATTTCAATACATGTTTGATTTTTGCACAGAAAAGAATGCAAATCGGCGAAACAACAAGGCCAAGAATGATCGCACCAACAGGGCCCGCAAAACCCGCCGCAGGTGTAACGGCAACAAGACCTGCAACAAGACCGGATGCAAAACCAAGACCCGAAGGACGTTTTGAAATCAAATATTCAGTCAATGCCCAAGAAAGACCGGCAGCAGCAGTGGCAAGGAAAGTATTTACCATTGCAAGCGCGGCATAACCATTTGATTCAAGGTTTGAACCCGCATTAAAGCCGAACCAACCGACCCACAAAAGACCCGCACCAACCATGGTCAAAGTCAAAGAGTGTGGTGCCATTGGCTCATTGCGATAGCCTTGGCGTGGTCCAAGAATGATTGCGCCGACCAAAGCAGCGACACCGGCATTGATGTGAACGACTGTGCCGCCCGCAAAGTCAATCGCGCCCCAGCCCCAAAGAAGGCCCGCACCTTTAACAAGGCTGTCGGCAGTTTGACCGATTGCAGAAGTTGCACCCGACCACCACCAAACCATGTGTGCCATTGGATAATATGACAATAAAGGCCAAAGGATTGCAAAAACCACAACCGCACCGAATTTCATACGTTCAGCTACGCCACCCAAAACCAAGGCCGCAGTAATTGCCGCAAAGGTCATTTGGAATGCAAAGAATACAAATTCCGGCAAATTAACCATTGGCGTGAAAGTCTCGACTTCAGACGCAGGGCCAACACCTTTTAAGAATAATTTTCCAAGACCGCCAACAAAAGTATTTAGACCGCCACCATCGGTGAAAGACAATGAATAGCCCCAAAATGCCCATGCAATCATGCCGATTGCAGCAGTGACCGAAACTTGCATCATCATGGAAAGCATGTTTTTGGCACGAACCAAACCGCCGTAAAATAATGCCAAACCGGGCAAAATCATCAAAAGAACAAAACAAGTTGAAACCAACATCCAGGCAGTATCACCTTTATTGATTGTTGGTTTTGGTGCTTCGGCAACCGCCGCAGCGACCTCTTGTGCGTTCGCTATTCCGAATGCGCCAATGCTTAATATTGCCGCGATTCCCAAAGCCTTTAACAGGAATTTTGAATTTCCTGTTGGATTTGAAACTGTTAAATAATTGCTCACTACCCATCCTCCTAACGGAAATGAAAAGCCCCCCCAATGAACTTAATCAGACGACCAATCAGATATCCGCAAAATCAAAAACCGCAAAAATCGGACGAATGCCATTTCAGGCCCACGCGGCATCAAAGTCCGAATTTAAGGCAATTTTTGCAAGTGCTAAGAAGTGATTCAAAAACCATTGCCGATTTTCGCGCAATTTTTGTGCAAATCGTGACTAAATTAGAAGCAATTGTCATTTGAATTGGCGCGTCGCTAGGAATTGAAATCAAATGAGGGCAAGGAATACCAAAGAGAAAGCAAAGATAGGCAATTTGAATTTTAGCGGATAAGAAGAGCTCACATCCGTAGCACTTTCCCACAAAGACCCGCTTCAAATCAGGTATTTTCCGAACAAACAGAACCGATTGACAAAGCCACTGAATTGGTTTTGAAATTGCTGTAAACGTTTACATGGTTGTAAAATGACAATATTAAGACGCGACTTACTTTCCGGTTCGGCGGCTTTGCTTTTGCTTAGTCCAAAATTTGCCGTGGCTGCACCAAAAAACATCAATCCCTTGCCAGAAGAGCCGCCGCTAGAATTATCTCATGACGATGAGGCATTGCTTGAAGATATTCAAAAGCGAACCTTCGCATTTTTTTGGCAAACGACAAATCCTGCGACCGGTTTGGCGCTCGACCGTTACCCATCAAAATCCGCCTCAAGTATTGCTGCAATTGGCTTTGCATTAAATTCATATTGTATTGGTGTGCATCGCGGTTTTATAAGTCGTGAAAAGGCTGCAAATCGGGTTCTGGAAACATTGCGCACGCTTTATCTTATACCCCAAGGCAATAATTCGTCAGGCTTAGGCGGTGCGGCGGGATTTTTTTATCATTTCCTAAACCCGACCACCGGATTACGCGACGGTAAAAATGAATTATCCACCATTGATACCGCAATCCTTTTGGCGGGAATTATATTTGCACAGAACTATTTTGATCAAGAAAATGAAACCGAAATCGCAATTCGTCAGGGCGCGGAATTGATTTTTAATCGCGTCGCTTGGAACAAATTGGTTGTAAGACCGCCTTTCATTTCGCATGGCTGGTCTCCCGAAAACCAAACAATTGGTTGGGATTGGGGCGGTTATAACGAGGCGATGCTTGTTTATATTTTGGGAATAGGTGCCGATAATTTTGCACTTGAACCCGAAGCCTGGAGTGCGTGGTGTTCAACTTATGAGAATTTTTGGGGCGGCCACAAGGATAGGCAGCATTTGCAGTTCGGCCCATTATTCGGGCATCAATTTTCACATGTATGGATTGATTTTAAAGGTATTCAAGACAAATATATGAAATCCAAAGGCATTGATTATTTTGAAAATTCGCGTCGCGCGACTTATCAACAACGCGACTATGCCAATGAAAACCCCAAGGGCTTTGTCGAATATTCGCGCGATTTATGGGGGCTAAGCGCTTGTGACGGGCCGGGTGATGTGACAATCAAAGTGAATGGAAAAAACATACGATGTCGCGGATATTCAGCGCGCGGCTCGGTGCTTGATGAATTTGATGACGGCACAATTGCCCCGACCGCTGCAATTTCGTCAATAGCCTTTGCACCGGAAATTTCTATACCATGCTTGAAAAATATGCTCTCAAAATATGGAAAGCATATTTATGGTGAATATGGCTTTTGTGATGCTTTTAACCCAAGCTTTAATTCACCGAACAATAAATTTGGAAAAATTATCGATGGGGTTGGCTGGATAGGGACAGATTATTTGGGGCTTGATCAAGGCCCGATAATATCAATGATTGAAAATTACCGATCAGGCTTAATTTGGAAAACCATGTGCAAATCAAAATATGTTATAAATGGCCTAAAACGCGCAGGATTTTCGGGTGGCTGGTTGCAATAAGTTAGTGCCCTTATCAATTTTCAATATGTTGTTTCTGTTTGTTGTGATGAAAGGCAATGGGTGGGAGAGTTTTTTATGGCACCCTTGCCCAATAAGACCTTCCAAAGCTATTGCATTCAAAACCCAAAACTTTAACAATCTACTGAGATTCCACACATAATGGTCGCAACAAAAATCTAAAATTGGGGATATTCTGCGAAAAGGAATTTTTTATTTTCGCAAATCACTCAATATATAGTCTATCTTTGATATAATCACACAATATATGGGGCATTTTATGGATAAGGTTTCCAAACTTTCGCAATGCGGCCTTTTAACACCTTCTTACGCTTATAAGCCGTTTCGCTATCCTTGGGCCTATGATTTTTGGCAACAACAGCAACGCGTGCATTGGTTGCCGGAAGAAGTGCCACTGGGCGAAGACTGCAAGGATTGGGCAACCAAACTAAATGACCATGAGCGCAATTTATTGACCCATATTTTTCGCTTTTTCACCCAAAGCGACGTCGAAGTTAATGACAATTATATGGAACGTTATTCACGCGTTTTCAAACCGACCGAAATTAAAATGATGTTGTCGGCATTTTCCAATATGGAAACCATTCATATTGCCGCTTATGCTTTATTGCTTGAAACCATCGGCATGCCCGACACCGAATTTACGGCGTTTTTGGAATATAAGGCCATGAAAGATAAGCATGATTATATGCAGACTTTCGGCGTTGAAACCGATGGCGATATTTTGCGCACTTTGGCAATGTTCGGTGCATTTACCGAAGGTTTGCAATTGTTCGCGTCTTTCGCCATGCTTATGAATTTCCCGCGTTTCAATAAAATGAAAGGCATGGGACAGATTGTAACCTGGTCGGTTCGCGATGAATCCTTGCATTGTGAGGGTATGATTAAAATGTTCCACGCCTTCGCAAAAGAAACTGGCGCATTAACCCAGGCGGTGAAAGACGATATTGTTGAAAATTGCCGCCATACAGTTGGCCTTGAAGATAAATTTATCGAATTGGCATTTGAAATGGGTCCGGTTCAGGGCATGACTGCCGACGATATAAAACAATATATTCGCTATATTGCCGATTGGCGCCTGACCCAACTGGAATTGCCACCGATTTATGGTGTAACCGACCACCCACTTCCATGGTTGTCGCCACTATTAAACGGTGTTGAACACGCCAATTTCTTTGAAGCACGCGCAACCGAATATTCAAAAGGTGCAACTCGCGGTGATTGGGGCGGCGGCGATGGCGTTTGGGCCAATTTCGACAAAATGCAAGAAAAGAAAAAGGAAAGCGAATCTATGGCTTAAAAACCATAAGATAAAAAACCAGAACTAAAGCAGGGAAGGCAAGCGCGCCAAGGATAATCCATGCGCGATTATAGTCCCAATATTTTTTTGGTAACGGCATGTTTTCTTTTAGGGCTATAACCGCCATATCGCGCATTTTCATTTGCATCCAAACCACGGGCAACCAACAGCTACCTGCAAAAAAATAAAGAATAAGTCCCCAAAACACAAAAGTGGCGTCAAAACCATGACCGCCCATTATTACCAAAGCGATCCCGCTAAAAAACTGGACGATCACCGCAGGCGTGGTGAATAGAAAATCCGCCAAAACCAAGGTTTTTGACGCAAATACTTTGGCATGAATATCGCCTTTCAAATTGGCGATAAACATGAAAAAGGCGATACCAATTCCGGTCCCGAACAATATTGTGGAACTCAAAATATGTATCCATTTGATGGTCAAATAATCCAAAGTGATTCCCAATGCTTTGAAAAAGTGTAATAAAGCATTCTATGAAAGAAGTCATTTTCCAAAATATTTTTGGTGCGGATTGGGAAAAATTGCCGATTGTTTTTAAAAAGCATTATGCCAATCGTGGCTTTTCAAATGATATTACTAAAACAATCGGAAGTCTTGAAATTGAAATTGCGCCCGCATTAAGATTATTTGCGCCGCCTTTATCGCATTTTGGCACTTTATTACCTTATTCGGGTAAAGGCGCGGTTTGCAAGGTAGATTTTGTTTCGCACAAAAATGACAATCATTTTCGCTTTAATCGACGGGTTGAATATCAAAACGGCAAAATGGCGATCTTTAATTCGCGACTTGAATATTTAAGTGGCAATGAAGTGGTCGAATTCACTAAAAGCGGAATAGGTTGGCTTTGCAGTTTTGATTATGACGGTGAAAAAGTAAATTTGCGCCACAAGGCATATTGCATCAAATTATTCGGCAAAATTATCCGCCTTCCGCTTGAATTACTGTTTGGCAAAGGCATGGCCTACGAAACCGCGATCGATAATGATAATTTCGCAATGTATATGGAAATGCGCCATAGTATTTTTGGTAAGTTATACGGATATAGCGGCAGGTTTCAAATAATTTCGGTGCAACAAAATGACTGAAAAAGTGCTTATTCTCGGTGGTTATGGCAATTTCGGAAAACGCATCGCGCGCGCCTTAGTGAAAAAGCAAGTACCTATTATTATCGCCGGTCGCAATGAAGATAAAGCAAAAGGCCTCGCGGACGAATTAGGGGAATACGCCCAATTTTGCGCTTTTGATGTAAATAAAGAACTTGATACCAAGCTGAAAGAATTTAAGCCATGTGTCATAATCAATACTTGTGGGCCGTTTCAAGGCGCCGATTATTCAATCGCGGAATCCTGCATCGCCAACAAAGTCAATTATATAGATTTAGCGGACGGGCGCGATTTTGTCCGAGATATTTCGATTTTGGATGAAAGAGCGAAATTGGCAGGTGTCGCAATAATTTCGGGCGCAAGCACGGTTCCGTGCCTATCATCGGCAATTATTGAGGCGTTTAA
Organism: Hyphomonadaceae bacterium; assembly: GCA_041917055.1. Classification (GTDB taxonomy): domain Bacteria; phylum Pseudomonadota; class Alphaproteobacteria; order Caulobacterales; family Aquidulcibacteraceae; genus Pseudaquidulcibacter. Next base: position 524,969 of record JAYRYJ010000001.1, on the reverse strand, counting down.
AGATGATTTCACGCAAATCGACGAAATGGTCTATGGTATTGCGCCCGGTCAAAGGGCGGAACGCGGAATTGCCACGACTAAGGGAATTTTGTCCTATGTCGGCAAAAAGCTAAGACCTTTTGCAGGAAATAACTATGCCTTTGGTTGGCAAGATATTTATGCGCAAAAATACCCCGAAATCGGGTTTCGATTTATGGCGAATTGCGACATTCCCGATCTTGATTTATTGCCCGAGAAATATGGGATTAGAAAAATCCGTTTCTCGGCGGGGCTTGAATTGCCAATCCTGCATCTTGGATTATGGTCGCTTTCTTATCTGGTTCGATGGGGATTACCGATTAATTTAGCGAAATTCGCCGAACCAATGTTAAAAATAGCTGATTTTCTTAATCCCTTGGGTTCCGATGATGGCGGAATGCATGTCATGTTGCGCGGAATTGGGGAAAATGGCAAATACAAAGAAGTCAAATGGTTCATTGTCGCCAAGAATGGCGACGGGCCGCAAATCCCTACAATTCCGGCAATTATTTTGGCGCATCGCTTAGCCTCAGGTATGAATCAGCCAAGCGGTTCATATCCATGTGTCGGCATTATAAAAAAAGACGAATACCTTTATGAATTAAAGGGCTTTCATATCAAGGAATATAGGCTCTCTTAAAAAATATAACCTGTTTAATAGAGGCAGAGGCACCCAAATCCCTTGTAGTGACGGGCTAAATTAGACCCATAAATAATAGAAACAAAGGGATTAAGAAGAAAACAATCAATAAAGAGCGCAAAACGATCCTATTATTAATAATCACAAGATTGGCTTCTTGATTTGTAAGAAATGCATTCATTTTTGCGCGATTTTCAGAAGTGACTGGATTTGCGCTACTATCCACTTTCCAGCTTTTTTCGTGGCGATCGATGCGACGCTTGTCGCCGTTTCTTAGAATTGCTAATGTAAATCTGGTTTTTGATATATTGCTTGTCTCATTGTCATATCCACTTGTTATTTCTTCATAAACACGCTCTTCAAATGAAGAAATGTCACCCAATGGTACCGACCAATGTTTGTTCCAATCTTTATCAAGTGATTTTTTGGTAGAAAATGAAAAACTTTGATTATTGCGGTCAAATTCCCACTTATAATCGGGGATTATAAGAAACAAAGCCGCAACCAAAACACCAACAACCAGAACAATTCCCATATTAAGCCTCGGACTTTTAATTACCAATTGGTTTTAATTAGGCGCGGGCATTTTTATTGACAAGCCCAAGGTCGGCAAAAAGCTAAAACCTTTTGCAGGAAATGATAATGCATACGGTTGGCAAGATATTTATGCACAAAAATACCCCGAAATCAGGTTTCGATTTATGGCGAATTGCGACATTCCCGACCTTGATTTACTGCCCGAAAAATATGGGATTGGAAAAATTCGCTTCTCGGCGGGCCTAGAATTGCCAATCCTGCATCTTGTATTATGGTCGCTTTCTTATCTGGTTCGATGGGGATTACCGATTAATTTAGCAAAATTCGCCGAACCAATGTTAAAAATAGCTGATTTTCTTAATCCCTTGGGTTCAGATGATGGCGGAATGCATGTTATTTTGCGCGGCATAGATAAAAATGGGAGACAAAAAACCAAAAAATTGGTTCATAATTGCCAAGAATAGCGACGGGCCGCCCCCCCCACATACCAGCAATCATTATTCCCCATCGCATTGCAAATGGCGCCGATCCTTGTGTTGGTCTGATAAACAAAGAAGAATATCTTGCCGAACTAAAGGACTTTCAAATTTCTGAATTTAATCAATCTGCCGCGGGTTAGAGTTTTTTTGGCTTTTGTTTTTTATGGATTTAATATAGACCCACACAAAATTTGGTAATGGAAATGCAAGACGATATTCAAACAATAGCAAAACCCAAATACGCAAGGGTTTTTTCTGGTGTTCAGCCAACGGCAAATATTCATTTGGGCAATTATTTGGGTGCGATAAAACGCTTTGTTTCCATTCAGCACGAAATGGAAAGCCTGTTTTGTGTTGTTGATTTGCATGCCATAACTTTGCCGCAAGACCCAAAAATGTTGCGCGCACAAACGCTAGAGGTGGCGTGCGCGTATTTGGCGGCGGGTATCGATCCCGAAAAATCAGCGATTTTTGTTCAATCGACCGTAAGTGCACATGCTGAACTTGCTTGGATTTTGAATTGCGTTGCGCGCATGGGCTGGCTTGAAAGAATGACCCAATTCAAAGACAAAGCCGGCGAAAATTCTGAAAGAATGTCGGTCGGTCTGTTTGATTATCCGGTTTTGATGGCGGCTGATATTCTTGCTTATAAAGCGACACATGTTCCGGTCGGTGAAGATCAAAAGCAGCATTTGGAATTAGCACGCGACATTGCCGCAAGATTCAATAGTGATTTCAAAGCGCGCGGCTTTTTTCCCCAGCCTGAACCATTAATCGGCGGCCCCGCCGCAAGAGTGATGAATTTGCAAGACGGCACAAAGAAAATGTCAAAATCCGACCCTGCGGATTTATCACGCATCAATCTCAATGATGATGCCGACACAATCGCGCGTAAATTCAAAAAAGCGCGCACCGATCAATTCCCAATGCCAAATAGCCTAGAGGATTTGAAAGAAAGACCCGAAGTTGACAATTTGGTCGGTATTTACGCCGCGCTTTCCGAAACCACGAAAGAAGCGGTCGTCAATGAGTTTTCGGGCGCGGGTTTTGGAATATTCAAACCCAAGCTCGCGGATTTAGCGGTCGAAAAACTTGCGCCAATCACCAATAGAATGCGCGAATTAATGAGTGACGAGACCGAAATCGATAAAATCCTCGCCAAAGGTCGTGACAAAGCCGATAGTATCGCACAACCAATCCTAAAGCAGGTCAAAGAAATAGTCGGCTTTTGGGCGTAATTTGGCATATCTGCCCATAAAGACCCTCGCTAACAATTGCACTCAATTGTCGCACACTACAACAATCTATTGAGACTCAATCTAAAAATATTCTCACGCCTCAAGTGCGCTTTCGTCCATTTCATAATTGCCGAAAACGTCTTGAACATCGTCATCTTCTTCAAGAATATCGATTAGTTTCAATAATGTTTTTGCCGCGTCGCCATTCACTTCAATGCTTGCGTGGGGGCGCCAAATAATATTGGCGCTTTCAGCGTCACCGAATTTGGCGTTGAGTGCTGTGGAAACTTCGGAAAGATTTTCAAATGCACAGGTGATTGTGTGACCTTCTTCGGCGTCAAAAACTATATCATCGGCACCTGCGTCCAATGCCTGTTCCATCATTTCATCTTCGGACGCAATATTTGCCGGATAGCGAATTTCACCCACCCTATCAAAGCCGGATGTAACCGAATTGGTGGTTCCCAAATTGCCGCCATTTTTAGAAAAATATGAACGCAAATTGCCCGCAGTGCGGTTCAAATTGTCGGTAAGTGTTTCGACAATAATACCAACGCCACCGGGGCCAAAACCCTCATAACGAACGGATTTATAATCATCGCCCGAATTTGCACTTGCCTGCGCAATTGCGCGTTCAATGCGATCTTTTGGCATTGATTGCGCGCGACCGTTTTGAATCGCCAATCTTAAGCGTGGGTTCATATTCGGGTCAGTCGAACCTAGTTTTGCCGCAGTTGTAATTTCACGCGCGATTTTGGTGAAGATTTTCGCTTTCATCGCGTCTTGGCGACCTTTGCGGTGCATGATGTTTTTAAATTTGCTATGTCCAGCCATGATAAACCTATTTTTCGCGGCTTTTAGTATAGGCGTGGCGTTTTTGCAATTCCCCTACACCCTTTGTAAGCACGAATGCAAAGACAAAGGAAGGAATAGAGGCCCCAATTTGCGGCGCAAATTTTAAGATGGAATGATAGGTGATTATTCCCAATACCCAAATCAGAAGGTTCGCAAAATTGAATTTGGCATCTTTAAAACTTGCCCCCAAAATCACGCCGAACAAAGGAATGAATATGGAACTTAGCAGTATCAAGAATGGTTCAAGGCCATGCATTGGCAAAAATGCCGCCGCAGCACCAGAAATTGCGACTATTATTTTTCCGCCATTCTTTTCCCCTAATTGCGGTAATAAGGAAGAAATGGAAACCGACGCCGAATAAGAATCGCCATAAGCATTGTCAAATTCATCAAACAGAATCAGGCCAAGCGCGATTAATCCACCCTGTGCCAAAAGAATTGTCGCGACAAAACTCTCAGATTGTTGCGGTGCGGCGGCAATCATAAATCCAAGCGCATAACACCAAATATTAGCAATCACATAACCCGCAAAAGTGCCACCAAAAGCGGATTTTTTGGTTTTGCTAAAACGGGAATAATCGCACACCAATGGCAACCACGAAATCGGCATGGCAATTACCAAATCAATTGCTGCAAACAGACCCATTTCACCGGTTTTTTTTGCGGTGAAAATTTCAGAAATATTGATTTTTTGCGCGAATTGAATGCTTAGCCACAATAAAGACAATACCACCAATGGCAGCGCAATTCTCGAAACGATTTTGCGCACAATGCCGACCATGGGTTTAGACAATAAATAAATCATTAGGCCGGAGAAAATCACTGCAAACACCATTTTTGCAGCAATCGGGTCAATTTTAAGCGCGAGTTTTTGGCTTAAAATCGCCATCAGTCCTTCGGACATGATTACAAATTCAAATGCGGTCCAGCCCATTAATTGCAAGATGTTCAGAATAATCGGTAATGCCGCCAAAGATTTACCCATGGTTTGCGTCATTAATTGTGCGCTATTAAGGCCGCTTTCTTGCCCTTTTGCCGCGACAAGCCCCAAAATCATTGCGCCGATTATCGAACCGATTGAAATCGCCAAGACCGCATTAAGCCCAAAAATCCCGCCATGTAGAAATGAGCCCATCTGCATAACCAAAAGGCCGGTTCCCAAAGAGAACCATAAAGCGGTATTGTCGAAAAAAGAAAAAATACGGGTATTATCGTTCATTTGCCTTCCCTTCGCAGGTATTAACCCAACAGGTTCAAAGGGTATTTCTCAGGCACAAGTGCCACCCCTAAGCGAATGGCGCTTTTAGATATTTTTTTTAGGCTGTCAATTCCCACGAAAAACAGCGTGGTGCTTTTAATTCATAGTCATTGAGTATAAAGCGAATTATTCACGAAATTTTACAAATTACAAAGTGCAGATGCACAAGACGGAGAATTTTATGTCAGAAGTTTTAATGCCAAAAGCTACTGCGGTCTGGTTGATTGACAATACTGCCCTAACATTCGCACAGATTGCGGAGTTTTGTGGTCTTCACCCGCTTGAAGTGAAAGGTATTGCAGATGGTGACGTTGCATCAGGCGTGCGCGGTCAAGATCCTATCGGTGCAGGCCAATTATCGCGCGATGAAATCGCAAAAGGTGAAGCCAATGCAGATTATCGCCTTCACAAATTAGAGGGCCGCAATATTAATATCCCTGAGCCAAAGCGCAAAAAAAGCCGCTATACACCACTTTCGCGTCGCCAAGATCGCCCGAATGCGATTGCATGGTTTTTACGTTATCACCCTGAAGTGACGCTGGCGCAAATTTCAAAACTGATTGGCACAACAAAAAGCACAATTGAATCAGTTCGCGATCGCACCCACTGGGATAGCGCAAATATTCGCCCCGTGGACCCTGTGGCGGTCGGTCTATGTGGACAGATTGAGCTTGACAAAGTTGTGAACGCAGCCGCCGCTAAAAAAGCGAAAGAGACTGAAAAGGCGCCGGTTGAAGTCGAAGAATAATTTATTCAATCGCGCAAACACTAATAATTCAAAAATCAATATTGGAAAAAATCTTAGGATTTTTTCCAAATTGATTGATGAATCATATCAAGAAATTTTGCTTTGGGCAGATTTGGTGTGCATTCCATTGTTTGCTCCCCGCCTAGATTTATTTCTAAACAAAGCATCACATATCCATGTAAAGACGCCCAAAGCATGGAGGCAATATCATAGGGATTAGCGGTCGAAATGATTTTTCGTTCCGCTTGTCCCAAAATTATGGCATCGACCAATGGCTGCCAACTTTCCAATGAAACAATATTTAATTCTTCAATTGAGTGGCCCTCGGCGACTTCTTTGGTGAAAAGTGCGCGATAAATGCCGGGGTTTTGTAGCCCGAAACTAATATAGGCGTCGCCCAAGGCCAAAATTAATTTATATGGGTTTTGCCTTATATCGGCTTTATCACTAATATTGCGCAAATTTTCAGTCAGCATTTTGAAGCCGCGAATTGCGATTTTTACCAACAAATCAGCTTTAGAGGAAAAATGGCGATAGGCGGCTGCGTGCGAAACTCCAAGGCTTTGAGAAACTTCGCGCAAAGAAAAATTTGTGCCGCCGCTTTGCGAAATAATATCAATACCGGCACCAATTAGCGCCTCTTCTAAATTGCCGTGGTGAAATCGGCCTTGTTTCTTTTCCAAATGCGTCATTTTTTCATTCACAAATAAGTTGACAATGGTAACTTTAAAGTCTAATCCATAAGTTACCGTTTGTAACATAGGAATTAAAAATGGCAAGCATTTTGATAATTATGGGTAACCCAAAACCCCAAAGCCTGTGCAATGATTTATGTGAAAAATATGCACAAGGCGCTCGCAAAGCCGGGCATAATGTTGAAATTTTCGAACTGAATCAAATGGCTTTGGATTGTGCCGCGCCCAACGCCCCCGATTATATCCCGCCCGATTGGGCCATAACGCAACAAGAAAAAGTCAAAAATTGCGATCATATCGTTTTAATCACGCCAATGTGGTGGGGTTCAATGACCGCTGTGCTAAAAACCTATTTAGACCAGGTGTTTTTATCGGGAGTAACTTTCAGATATCGCGATGATGGCGGTTACGAGAAATTGGCAGTTGGAAAAACTTCGGAAGTTATTATTACTTCCGACACGCCGTCATTTTTTTATTTTTGGCTTATGGGTGCGCCATTAGTGCGAACTTTTAAGATGCATATTTTGGAATTTTGCGGTTTCAAATTTAATCGCGCGACCATGTTTTCGCCGACAATAAAAGCAAAACCACAGACAATTTCAAAATGGCTTGAAAAAGCCGAAACCCTTGGCGCGAGTATTTGATTTCCCCTCTTAAGGAACTTATCTAGCCTGCCTGACCGTTTTGTGTTTTATTGTCTTGGGTCGCGTTCGGGGGCAGTGTAGCGCCCCCTTTTTCTATCTGACACGGATTAAATGTCAGACTTATTTTATTTTTTCCGGTGCTTTTGGTCCCCAAAAAAGCCAGGCTGCGAAACCAAAGAATGGAATAAATAATACAATCACGCACCAAAGTGCTTTGCCGAAAGTATCGGACGTGCGGTTTTGCGTAATTGAAAACACCGCCCAAAGCGCCAAAACAAGGGCAAATAGAAAGCCAAAACTTGTTGTGTCACCCCACTCTTTTCCAAACATCTGCTTTATCCTATATAGGCAAAATTCTGCCAACCATAAATATTGGTAATGGCAATAAGAAAATCAAGCGTTTCAGAGAAAAATGACGGAAAATTCAGAAAGCCCAAACACCGAAGAAGGCGCAATTGTCGAACATAGTTTCGGCAATATTAAAACTATTACCCATGGTTGCCGTCTAAATCTCTATGAAACTGAAGCAATGAAACAAGCCGCAGCCGGTGTTTCAGATACACCATTGGTTCTCATAAATACCTGTGCAGTAACTAAAGAAGCAGTGCGACAGGCAAAACAATCCATAAGGCGGGCAAAGCGTGAAAATCCCGATGCGCAAATTATTGTGTCGGGTTGCGCCGCGCAAATCGACCCCGACAGCTTTGCAAAAATGCCCGAAATTTCGCGCATAATTGGAAATTCAATCAAATCAGATCCTAAGACTTACCAATCCCTTTTGAGCAATCAAGAGCGGATTATTGTCGATGATATTTTTTCTATTAAAGAGACTGCTGGCCATTTAATTGATGGTTTGGAAGGGCGAACCCGCGCCTATATACAGGTGCAAAATGGCTGCAATCATCGCTGTACTTTTTGCGTAATTCCCTATGGGCGGGGTAATTCGCGATCGGTTGCGGCAGGCGAAATTGTCAATATGATTAACCGCCTTTGTGACAAAGGCGTTCAAGAAATTGTTCTTAGTGGCGTTGATTTAACCTCCTGGGGCGAAGATTTGCCGTCTGGGCCCAATCTCGGCAATTTAGTGGAGCGGATATTAAAACTCTGCCCCGATTTGAAAAGACTAAGAATTTCTTCGATTGATGCGATTGAAATTGACGATACTCTATTTCGACTCTTGACCGAGAATGAACGCCTAATGCCGCATTTGCATCTGTCTTTGCAGCATGGAAATGATCTGATTTTAAAGCGTATGAAACGCCGCCATTCGCGCGCTGATGCTATTAATCTTACTCATAGACTTAAATCTGCAAGGCCGGAAATTGCCTTTGGTGCCGATATAATTGCGGGCTTTCCAACCGAAACAGAGGCACATTTTCAAGATAGTCTGTCTTTGATTGACGAAGCACAGATTTCCTATGCCCATATTTTTCCATATAGTTCGCGCCCATTCACACCTGCGGCAAAAATGCCCCAAATCAATGGAAAAATCATTAAGGATCGCGCTGCCCTTTTAAGGCAAAAGGGGCAAGCTGCCTTGACACAATTATTGAACCAAATGGTGGGAACGGAGCAAACCATTTTGGTCGAAAATAATAATATAGGCAGGCTAAATAATTTTGCCCGTGTAAAAGTCGAAAACGCACAATCCGGAACATTAATTCAGGCAAAAATAATTGGCACTGAAAATGATTTATTGATTATTTAGCCATAGCAGTTTCAGCGAAAATATTTCAAGTGGAACAGGAATGGTGCAGGTATTTTGTTGCGTGACAGTGAGTTTTTTCGCCGATAATATTGAAATATTCTCAAGAAAAACTCGCTGTCATGACGCAAATGAACAAGCCAGTCCGATTCCAATTGAAATATTTCCGCTCTATAGCAGTGCCTTAATCATTCAAAATGTCAGCAAGATATTTCATTAAAATGCTTCTTTGGGAATCCATAACCAGATTAATTTTGTCATAATCTTGGGCATTACCGATATCGACCAATCCGCGTCTTGACCATTTGTCTTTCATGCTAAGGCACGAATTATCCATTCCCAATTTTCGGAAAACTTCTGTGATTTTGGAGGTCACAGCATGGCTTCGAAGTGTGATGCCAACGGTTGGAACATTGATTCGCATCGCCGCGATACAACCGTGATACCGTTCGCTTATAACTGCGCGTGATTTTGCCGCTAAAACATTGAAATCGTGAATGTCATCAAGATAAATTACATTATCGCCAAACACATCTTCGAACCCACTGTTTAAGTCCGTCTCTTTATTAAAAGACACATACAAATCCGTTGGTTTGAAAACAGAGTCTTCAATAAGTTTTGAATAAAAAATCTTTGTTTCCGGAACCAATTTTCCAGGTATAATCATTAAGCCTGACGGATTTTGGGATTTTTCTACATTAGTATGCAAATTCTTATCGGCAAGCAAAATTGGATCCATAACAATGCTAACATCGCTACGAACACCGGAAATGGCGGCAAGTGAATACTCATCGCGTACGGACAATGCTTTGCACGCTTTAATAAAGTCAGCTGATTCGGCGGCGTGCTTTTCAACGACACCTAAAGATAGGCCGTAAATCGGAGCACTTATCAGCTTAGACCAAGCCGGATCATTCAATGGATAATGCGGGCTTGAAATAAGGCCGCCACCACCAACAATTATTTTATCAAAACTATTCAAAAAGCCAGCATCATAAAGAAATGATGGGCTAACGATTTGATGAAAGTCGTGCGGATATGGTCGCTGCCTTTTAGACGGCGATATGGACGACACTTCCGCATCTGGATTTATGAGCTTAATAGAGTGTGCAATTAAGTCGGATTGATACATATCACCAATATTACCGTTGGCACACGCAGAAATGGATAAAATTTTCAATTAAGCCCTCAACAGATTAAGACTATTCTTATTTGCTATGCGAAATTGCAAACCTCGCGCCATTACCTTAATAAGAAACGGCGATTGTATCAAGTGCCGTCATTGCACAAAAACCCCGTTGAATAATAACAAAATTGCTTGTTTTTTTGAGAGCAATTCGCAAGAAGGCGGTTTCAGATTAGCATTTGCTTTTTCTGTATCTATGTTTGAACTTGTAAATCAAATTCGTTGTGATTATAGGAAAAATAAGAATAAAATCAAATCGAACTATTAACAAACGCTGTTAGATGCGTTTTTTGGAAGGTCTGAACGTGAAACGAATTTTGGTTACAGGTGGCTCTGGTTTCATTGGTTCGCATTTGTGCGAACGGCTTTTGAATGAAGGCAATGAGGTCTTGTGTGTCGATAATTTTTTCACCGGCCGGCGTTCAAATGTGTATCATTTATTATCTAATCCGTCTTTTGAATTGATGCGCCACGATGTGACCATGCCGCTTTATGTTGAAGTCGATATGATTTTTAATCTCGCGTGTCCTGCATCACCAATTCATTACCAATTTGACCCAGTGCAAACGACAAAAACTTCTGTCTCCGGCGCTATAAACATGTTGGGGCTTGCGAAACGCTTAAAAATTCCGATTCTGCAGGCGTCAACATCAGAAGTTTATGGCGACCCACATATTCATCCGCAAACTGAGGAATATTGGGGCAATGTAAATCCAATCGGCCCGCGTTCGTGTTATGATGAGGGCAAGAGATGCGCTGAAACGCTATTTTTTGATTATTACCGACAGCATAATGTCGAGATAAAAGTTGCCCGTATTTTCAATACTTACGGCCCACACATGCACCCGCAGGACGGGCGTGTGGTTTCCAATTTTATTATTCAGGCAATTCAAAATCAAGATATCACAATTTATGGTGACGGTATGCAGACGCGATCTTTCTGCTACGTTTCCGATTTAGTCGATGGTCTAATGCGCCTGATGTATTCACCGAAAGATGTTACTGGCCCCATTAATTTGGGCAATCCAGTTGAATTTACAATGATTGAATTGGCAAACCTTGTAATTGAATTGACTGGATCCAAATCAAAATTAATAAATATGCCATTGCCGCAAGATGATCCGAAACAAAGAAAGCCAGATATAACAAACGCCAAATCCATACTTGAGTGGGAGCCTAAAATACCTTTGAAAAATGGTTTGATTAAAACTATCGAGTATTTTAAGAAAGTTATAGAAGTCTAGGTTCTGTTGACAAATGAGTTTTTATGCGGCGAAAATGGCGTATTTTGAGAACCGAAGCGGAGCATACTTAGGTATGTGAGCATCGGAAGCGCAGAAATACGACATTTGCAGCCTGTAAAAAACATTTGTCAACAGAACCTAAACTTAAATTCCTGCAGCGCGCGGGTTTGTGCAAACACTATTGGAACGTATTTTGACTGATTATGAAGAAATAGAAACAAATAAAGTCGCGGAAAATCATCGCGCCGCAGAATGGTGTAGGCTGTATGATGAGTATGTGACGAACTTCACTGAAGAAGAGACTGATTATTGTTTGAAAGAAATTAAGCCTACCACTCCGGTGATAGACGGTATTCAACGCAATGCAGTAGAATATTTTGGCGATTTTTGCCCACCACATGTGCGTTCGTCAATTGCACTTCAAAACCGATTTTATGAAATCGAGTTTGATGATGTAATTTATGACCCTCAAGGCGGAAATTTCATTACACTTAATTCGCACCGTGACTATGTGCGTTATGGACGAGAAAAAGGCTTTGAGGAAACTTTAAAACCCGTAATGAAATGCCACAATATCGGATATATCGGTGCGACGCGATCGTTTGGAAATTATTACCATTGGCTTGTGGAAAATATGCCCAAATTGGTCCATTTGGCACAAAAATATCCTGAAGAGATTATTTTTACTCATAAATCGAAAATTCCCTGCCATGAGCAATATAATGAATTGGATGGCATGGGTTTGAAAGTTGAAGAAAACATAAGGACGGCGTTTTTTCAAAAAGCCATTACGACCACGGTTACAACAAATTTTATTCCCGCCTATCGTTTAAGCAAGCATGTTCTTCCTGCAAAGGAAATTTTAGCGTTCCCACGAATGGTTAAGGATAGCCTGAAAGGAAAGACCAGGCGAGTTTTCATTTCACGACGTGATGCAAAAACGCGCGTTTTGCGTGACGAGGCAGATTTAATTTCACAGCTTGAAGCACGTGGTTTTGACTGTCCCACAATGTCTGAATTATCACTGAGTGAGCAAATTGAATTGTGTTCAAATGCAGAAATAATTATTTCGACGCATGGTGCCGGCCTATCAAACATGCTTTATCGCGCGGATCAGGAATGCAAAATCGTAGAAATCGTGCCGGCTAAAAAATGGCCGCACAATAATTTAATTTGCATGTATAATTTGTCACAGACGTGTGGTTTTGATCATTATGTTTATGATTGCGGATACGAATCCGACGATTATCGTCTCTTAAATCAAGTTTGGAATATCGATAATAAACAATTTTTGAATTTCATTGATACAATTCTTACTTAGTCTATTCGGATATAAACTATGACTATTAAATCGCCATATCAGAACCTGCCGCGTCGTCAATTTTGGCGAACAAGTGTCGCAAAGGCAAAAGGTTATTACGAAGAAATTTACGCGCCGAAATTTCTTGTTAAACCCGAAGAAAATATTATGACGGCCGGAAGCTGTTTCGCGCAACACATTGCCCGCCATTTTTTGAAACGCGGCTTTAAAGTTATTGATGCCGAACCTGCGCCGCGCCAAATGACGAAAGAAACCGCAAAAAAATTCAATTATGGTGTCTATTCAGCGCGTTACGCGAATATTTATACAGTCCGTCAATTGTTGCAATTAATAAAAGAAGCCATGCGAAAGCCTGAAGAGATTGAGGCTGTTGTTTGGGAAAAAGACGGGCGTTTTTATGACGCGATGCGCCCAAGTATTGAACCAAACGGATTTGAATCCGCAGAGGAAGCAACTATTCACCGCCGCGCCCACTTAAATGCGGTTCTTAGGGCTATTAAACTGGCTGACATTTTTATTTTTACACTGGGCCTTACTGAGGCATGGATCGATAAAAATACTGGCCTTGTCTATGCCTCTGCACCCGGAACAATTGCCGGAAGCTGGAATCCTGAGGAGATTGTTTTCCACAATTTCGACTATCAAGAAATTTTGGCTGATTTTCTAGAATTCAGGGAAATCATCAAATCCATTCGCCCTGACATAAAATTTCTTATCACGGTTTCGCCGGTTCCGCTTGCGGCAACCGCGATGGATTCACATATTCTTCCAGCAACTATATATTCAAAATCTGTTTTAAGGGCAGTTGCCGGAGCGTTAGCCGCTAAATTTTACGATATAGATTATTTTCCATCTTATGAAATTATTATGACGCCTTTTTTGAGAGAGGTTTTTTATGATGAAAGCCTAAGAGAAGTTACCTCAAATGGCGTCGAAAGAGTAATGAAACACTTTTTCTGTCATTATGATGTTGAAGGGCAAGAAAATACCTTTGAATCGAATGAAATTATGGAAATTGATGTGGATGCAGCCGCAGAAGAAGTAATCTGTGAAGAAGTTCTGTTGGAGGCATTCGCGAAATGAAAAAAATAGCTGTTTTTGGAAACTCGCACCTAAATGCCATAAAACGCGGTTGGGATTCGATAAAGTCTGATTATGATGGAATTGAATTGATTTTTTTTGGCGCACCGGCCGGAAAAATTGGCACGCTAACGCTTTGTGACGGCGTTTTATCTACTCAGGATGAGAGTACGAAAAGATATATTTCACAAAGTTCCGGGGGCATTACCGAGATAGTTTTGAACGAGTATCAGGGTTTTATTCTTGTCGGGCTTGAGTTTGATTTTTTAACTATTGTTGATGTTTATGCGCGCCATCGCCTTTACAAGGATTTAACCCCAAAACATCAATTAATTTCAAAAGCCGCGTTTGATGAAACGATATTAGGGAAATTTCGCGAATCCATCGCAATGCGTATTGCAAAATTTCTTAAATCCTCCAGCTCTGAAAAAATATTGTTAATGCCCGCACCTTTTCCCAGTCAGGAGATTGTCGAAAAACAAAAGCCTAAATGGGATAATTTAGAGATTTTACAGTTTTTGAGGGCTGAAAACAGCCGATATATGGAAACTTTATCCAAAGAAGCTGGTATTGATTATTTTTTGGAGCAGCCTGAATTTTCGATTGAGAATTATGTCTTCACAAAACCTGAGTTATTGTTTGAGGATCCGCGTCATGCGCTTCATCATACTAATGCCAAGTTCGGTGAAATTATGCTCAAATCCGCATTCGATTGTGATTTTTTGAAAAGCTAGCGCATTTCCCGTTTTAGCTGACCCAGATGCCGCCGCAATTTTGGTTCAGCTTTTGTGTTAAATTTCTTCGGTAATATTGGAATATTTCCAAGAAATTTAATGCACAAGATGGAGCAAAAGGGCAAGGCAGGTGGGTCGGCTAAAACGGGAAATGCGCTAAATTCTAATTATTAACTTAAAAAAGTGCTTTTTCTAAAAAGCTACGAAGGCGCGCTTTTTGAGTTTTGATTTTACTCTCAATGTTTAATTTTTCTGAAAAAACACATAATTTGTCGTGAAAATCGCCCATTGTCGGGAAATTGACCTTATCAAATACGAATTCATCTAAGTCAAAAAATCGGTATAATTCCTTCAATTTGGAGCTTACTAAACTATTTTGGAATGCCAAACCAAAACACGGAATTCCCATCTTCAAAGCAAAAATTGCCCCGTGATACCGTTCAGAAAAACCATATTGGCATTTTGCCAACATCTCTAAAAATGGGTCAAGTTCGTAATAGAACTTAGCGCGACGATCAAACATACTCAAAAAACCACTCGCAAAATCTGTTTGCGGATTTATCGACGCAATTTTATCCTTGCTGGTGATGACGTTTTCAAGCATCCAATCATAATAATCGATAGATTTATCACTCAATCGCGAAGGTATCAAAAACCCCGACCCGTTGGCTTGATTTATTTTTGGCAGATTAAAAGCATCACTTAACAAAATCGGATCCAAAACCAGTTCAGTTTGGGATCTAAAATTATTCGCAATATCAATTGAATATTCGTCGCGTGCGGAAAAAAAATCGGCGCGTTCAATAAATCTGCGCGACGCAATCGCACCGCTTTCATCAAGCCCTAAGCCTAAAGCAATTATTTTTGTATTTATACTATCGACCCAAAGTGAATCATTCAATGGAAAATGCTCGACTGCTAACAAGCCGCCGCCGCCAATAATTATGGCGTCGAATTTGTTAATTTCTTCCGCTTTCAAGCCAATTTCCGGAGGAAGTTGAGGGCAATTTGAAGGGTATTTATTGTTGCGCCGCGATGGCGATACACAACACACTTCAATTGTTTCAGAGATTTCTCTTAATTCATGACAAATAGCAAAAGCTTGATATTTATCGCCGATATTGCCATTGGCATAAGCCCCAAGAAGCAATATTCGCATAATATTTTATGCCGATTTAGGCGGTGTTTTTAATACAAACCGTCTTATCTTATCATTCGCCCGAATTACGCGAAAATAGGATGATGCAAATTTTTCATCAGGATCAAAATCATGTGACAAATCAAATAATGCTTTGGAAACTTCATTGATTTTTGAGAATCCTTGTTCCGTCAATGCACAAGTTTGAACAGTCTTTGCAGCATCAGAAGTATCAAGGCTTAGATGAATAAAACCTTCATTAGACAATCTAATAATCGCGGTGCGGACGGCTTTACGGTCACCGTGCAATTTTCCAGAAATATTCGCAATTGTAACGTTGGGGAAAGATTTAATGCAATTGCAAATTTCCCAATCGAAAATGTTAAACTCATCTGAAAAAACCGGCAAAAGTCCAACTAGTTTAGTAGCCCTCATACAGCTTATCAAAAACTCACCGAAGCTCGCAGTCTTGGTTGCGGTTTTTTCATCTGCGGCGACCAATGAATCAATTAATGGTGCAACCAACGTATCGGTTTGAGATTTTTTGCTTCGAGTACTGGTGCGTTTAACTTTCATATCCGTCCTTTTTATTCAATTGGAGCCTGAATTTAATGGCTCTTATTTATTGAACTTATTGCTTAACAGCATAGTCTTCATAAGACTTTTCTTCAACATATTTCGAACCTAAAGCCAAATTAATCACTTTTTTGACCTTTGCGCGTTCATCATTGGTGAAATAAACAGCACGCGCAAGCTCAATAAATGTTGAGCCGAAATCTTGCTTGCTTTCGCAAATTCTAATGTCGTCCTCGATTACCCAAAGTTTTTCATTAATTTCCTTTAATTCCTTGAGTGCCGCAATCACATCTTCACCCAGATTTGGGAATTGTTGGTTGAAAGTGGCGCTTAAGGCAGATAATTCGGCGCGAACATTAACAAGTTTTGCTTCGTCCTTAATTCTTTCATTCTTGATTTCAAGAATTGCGATTTTGTCGGCCACTTCGCCAACAGAAACCGGGACTAACATTTCTCCATCAGACATATTTTACCTTTCATAATTTCAATTCGGCCATTACTTCTTCGACACGAATAGATTCTATGCATCTACATTGCATATTTGTGAATTTAGATTGCGGACCGCGATCTAATTCGCATGGCGAACAAATACTATCAACTGAAATAGACGAGCTATTTGGACATAAAGGCCCACGCGTATCAACATTCGTCGGCGCGAAAAGGGCAATCAATCTTATACCTAAAGCATTTGCAATATTCATGACACCAGAATCATTTGAGACAAAATGTGTGCACTCAAGCATTTTTTTTGTCATTTCTTCGATTGTGCCGCCGGTTCTATCAATCGTGCCCTCAACATATTCATTTGGTGTACCAAAAGAGGCAACTTTATATCCCTTTGCCATTAGTCTTTTTGCAAGCGTTTCATAATGCGGCCAGCGTTTTGCACCCCAAATTCCACCTTTGGAACCTGCATGAAAACCGATAAAAGTTTCGTCAGGTTTGTGATAAACATAATCACCCAAAAAATAGCCGGTTATATCTGAATTATCGTAATCTATTCCCAATAATGCTTGTGCTGCTGCTAGATTAAACTCAGCCTCGTGCAAATCTTCACCAGGGTGGAAATTACGCCAATTTCGCGACAAAATTAACTTATTGGTCGAAAATCTTGGTATTGCGGTGCCAAATGAATGGGTTAGGAACACTGCCTCATAACGACGCGAAAATACGTCACCACTAAGATTAAAGACGTGGGAAACATAATTCTTATTGGCAGTAACAAACAGCATATCATTGTGATCAGATGCCATCACAACATCAACCGGTCGCCCGAATCTTCTGGCAATGTTTCTTATAAGCGGTGTCGTGTGAATAATATTCCCAAGACCTGACCCTACGCCAATCAATAGGGGCTTTTCTAAGGACTTCACAAGATTGGAAAGCCGCGGCTTTTGCATAGAAAAATCATAGCGAGCCGAATTTTCTAATGCGAGTTTCGACCTTTCAAGCCAATATTCCTGATCATTAAACAAACGACTAATTTCTTTAGCCCAAATATTTTCATCTTCAGGAAGCGCGCCACCGGACTGAAGCAATAAATAATTTACGTTTCCGCGATTTGCACCAACGACAGGAACACCAAATCTGTGTGCCTCAATTACTACACGTGAAAAAGTCTCAACAAATTTATAGCTTGGAACTGCGACAACCCGCGCTTGTTTGTATAATTCAGATAAATCCGCGACATAATCTAGGATTTCGACATTCTTTGCGCCGTAGAAATCAATTATTTCCTTAGCGCTTCGACCGGTCGATTGGCTTGCTATTGCACAAAACCGAATATTGGGGAGCAAAGCCGCAGTTTTTACAAATATATCAAATCCTTTATCAACCCGCGAATTAACCAGAAGCACAAAGTCTCGATTATCTAGTTCTTTTTTCTGTGGCGGTTCAATTTCAATGGGATCCGGTAGGGAATAAATTATCGGCAGATTTGCACCGTGTAGCTTTTCCACCACTTCACGCGTGAATTGTGAATTGGCATAAATGGCTTCACTATCGCGAATTACACCACTAAATTCCGGCCTTCCACCAGGGAGTTCCAAATCAACATCAGGGTAATAACCATTTGACGGCGAAGGAGGCACCATAACATCACGCCAAAAATGAATTCCGTGAATTATAGAAGTATTAAAATGCCGTGCCGCTGATGTCACTTCAAATGCAAGCCCGGATATCATGTGACAGACAAAGGCATTTTCGTCAAAAACCAGGCGCGTAAAGTCCGCCGTGGTTTTTTCGATATATTTGTATCTTATGCCGTTTTCTTCACCTTCTTGCCCTGTGAAATTTGGGTCTGTGCCAACAATAAGGACGTTAAATCCTAGTTCTTTGTAAATCTGAGCCATTTGCTGCAAAAAATGCTCGCCGCCGCCGAATTTACGAATGCCATATTGAGAAAATAGCAAAGCAGTTTTTTGCAAATAATTGCTAGGCGATTCAATATCAAGCTTTTGATTAGCAATGTCAGAAGTTCGCGCGCAGCGCATAACAATATCTAGAACCGATTTAACACGCGTATGGCGCGTTATGATTCCGGCCTGAATCAAAGACAAAACCAATTCGCGGCGCAAAACAACAATATTTGGATTGGCACTGTTTTTGACAATCCCTGCCCATTCAAAACCACCGACATCGACAAGCTCGCGGTGGGCTTTTTCGTCTATGCCTGAGCCGAAATCAATGGCAATCCAACAATTTTTTGAAACCGCGACCGAATCCACAAACTCATTTTCTTTATTAATCTCAAGGGTTTCAGACGAATATTGTGAATTGATATTATGCGCGCCAATTTTGATAATAGTTAAACCGATTAGCTTGGAATTGTCCTTTGCCTCGCTAAGTCGCGAAATAAGTCTTAGATTGAATTTAGCCGTGTCATCATTAGGCGCAATTTCTACGGATTTATTTGCAGCCTCTAGGGCTTCTTCTATGCGGTTTGCGCGCACGCAAACTCTGGTTAAATCAATCCAAGCGCCGAGGTCTTTTTCGTTTCGCAAAATCGCTTGCTTGGCCCAATGAACTGCATCTTCAATTCGATTGTTACCCAAAAGGAATTGCGCCAATTCACGACAAGGTGCCGGCGATTTTTTTTCGAGATTTGCGGCAGTTAAAAGCGCACGTTCCGCCTCAGGCAAAATAGCGCGATTTTCGCTAACAACCCCAAACGCACCATAAGCAATACGGACTAGGGCTCTTCCTAATTCAAGGTAATATTTTGCTTCTTTTACAGGTTCAAGGGAACAACAATATCGAAAAACTTCTACTGCCGCTTCCCAATTTGAAAGGCGCGCATGACAGATTCCAAGATAAAAAATCGGGCCATGTTTATCAGGAAACTTTGATCTTATCTTCTCTAAAACCTCTATGGCACTCTCATATTGCTGCAAATAAAGATAAGCGCGCGCCTCAAAAACAAGAATTCGAAGCGACTTTTCAAAACTTGGAGGCAAAGCTCTCGTCATTAGGACACACAATCGCCAGGCTTCTTCTTTGAATGCTTTTTCGATAATTGCCGCTATTTTAGGCTCATTATTTCCGATTAATTCAAACAAGCTTTTAAACGGAGAATTAAGCGTTTCTTCAACAAAAATAAGACTTGGATGATCTTTTGGCGCTTTTCGGCTTATTTTGCGATTTACCGGCTTTGGTGGACTAAGCGATGCGCTTTCCTTTTTGGGCGGCGATTGTTCAAGAATTGCAGCGGCCGGAAGTGACGGGCTTTTCGGTTTAGGTGTGGGTTCAATAATCTTCTTTGGTCGATTAAGCTTTTCAAATTGCGCAACGTTTTCGGAAGTAATTGTAAGCGGTAATATGCCAAAATCGCGCCCGCCGGGTGCACAAATACTCACTATGTCGCCAGCTTTCAACTTGAACCCGCGCGGAATGGTATGCCGGAAACAATGCGCGCCATCACCAATATTTTTGCTAGCTAAATCGCCGCGCATAATATTGGCAACGCCCTTACCGACAGAGTCAAAATTTACGAATAATTCGAACTCAATTCTTGTATTGGGGGCAAATTCGTCTTGAATCCAGCCGACAATCTTGCCATCAACAACGCGTTCAATCTTACCTCTCATCTAATCCCCAGTTTTATGCACTGTCTTTTCTTCTTTGATGCATTCAAATAAAAATATGAATTAGAGCCAAAGCAATAGACCAAAATTTAAGTGCCTGAATTTCATTCAATCAAAAAATCTAATTAATCCAATATTTTGAGTCCTGACCCCATGACCGCGTTAGCAAATTAAGATTATGCGCACAAGTTTATTCTTAAAAAAACGCTAAAAATTCAACACAATTTCCCCAAAATGAAATTTACAAGCTTAAACCGGGCTTTGTCTGTTAATAAATAGGCAAAAATTAAATTTGGACTTATTGGCGCACCGGAAATAAATTCAATAGACTAGTCCAACCGCCCTTGGCCATTCACTCGTTAACTAGGGTATGGCCTAGAATGTTACGTTTGGAAATAATTCTTTAAGTGCCATCTTGTATGAAAAAATCTAATTACAAATTTTTTGTGGCTGACCACAAATTTTAATTGGTCATATATTGATTTTGAATCGGAAGAATTATGTGCGGTATTATTGGGATTATTGGCAATGAGGCGGTTAGTGAGAGGCTTGTTGAAGCGCTAAAGCGGCTTGAATATCGCGGTTATGATTCAGCGGGCATTGCGACTTTGCAAGATGGAAAAATCGACCGTTGCCGCGCGGCGGGCAAAATCAAGAACCTTGAAAACGAACTTAAAACCAATCCATTATCAGGTTTTACCGGTATTGGTCACACACGTTGGGCAACACATGGTGCGCCGACAACGCGAAACGCCCACCCGCACGCCACCCAAAATGTTGCAGTTGTTCATAATGGCATTATCGAGAATTTTCGCACACTTCGCGAGGAATTAGAAGGCAAGGGCTATAAATTCGATTCTGAAACCGATACAGAGGTTTTGACCCAATTAATTTCCCACTCGCTTGATAATGGCCTAAGCCCGCGTGAAGCGGTTATTGAAGCACTTAATCAAGTGCGCGGTGCTTTCGCAATTGCGTGCCTATTTGCCGGCGATGAAAATCTTATGATTGGTGCGCGCCAAGGTTCACCTCTTGTGGTCGGTATCGGAAATCACGAAATGTTTCTGGGGTCAGACGCGATCGCGGTCGCGCCATTTACTAATCGTGTGATTTATCTTGAAGAAGGTGATTTAGTCGAAATTACTAAGGATTCTTATTTCATTCTCGATAAAAGTCGCAGGCAAATCATTCGCCCGCTCGTAAGTGTGGCAGCAACTGCGGCGGCGGTCGAAAAAGGCAATTACCGCCATTATATGCAAAAAGAAATTCACGAAGAACCGGATGCGGTTGCACGCACAATCGGTCATTATATCGACCCATTGGATGAAAAATTGGCCTTGCCAAACTGCGGCGTGGATTTTTCGCAAATTGACCAATTATGGATTGTCGGGTGCGGCACCGCATATTTGGCGGGGCGGGTTGCCGAATATTGGTTTGAACAAATCGCAGGGCTTTCCTGTGAAACAGATATTGCATCTGAATTCAGATATAGAAAGCCGGTTGCAGCGGGGCGCGCGGCGGCGTTGTTTATTTCGCAATCAGGTGAAACCGCAGATAGTCTTGAGGCTTTACGACTTTGCAAACAAAATGGCTGGCCGACTTTGGGGGTTGTGAATGTTGCGACCTCATCAATTGCGCGCGAGGCCGATGCGGTTTTGGAGACTTTGGCGGGACCCGAAATCGGTGTGGCATCGACAAAGGCCTTTGTTGCGCAATTGGCCGCTCTTGCGTCTATCGCAGTGGCGGCGGGTGTTGCGCGCGGTAAAGTAAGCCGTGACGAAGAACGTAATTATGCGCGCCTTTTGATGGAAACGCCGCGTCTTATTCGTGAAGCACTTGAAATCGAAAATCAGATGGAGAAAACCGCCCATCAAATCGCCCATGCTAGAAGTGTTCTGTATGTTGCGCGCGGCCCATCTTATCCGATTGCGCTTGAAGCCGCACTGAAATTAAAGGAAATTTCCTATATTCATGCTGAAGGATATGCAGCAGGTGAATTGAAGCACGGCCCGATTGCATTGATTGATGAACATACGCCCGTAATCGCGGTTGCTCCGCATGACGCTTTGATTGAAAAGACAATTTCCAATGTTCAGGAGATTGCGGCACGCGGTGGACCAATCACTTTATTGTCAGATTCGCGCGGCATTGAAGAGGCGGGTAATGCGGTCAAAAACGCTGTGCTTGCGCCCGATTGCGACCAATTTGTTGCACCCTTTGTATATTCGCCGTTAATCCACTTACTTGCATATCATGTCGCAGTCGCCAAAGGAACTGATGTTGACCAACCTAGGAATTTGGCAAAATCAGTGACTGTTGAATGATCTGATTAGTTCGGGACTTATTAATTGACGGTCTCAGACGCGAGTGATTTTGCACGATTAGAATGAAGTGGGCTGCCAAGACATTGGAATGCCTAAAAGGATTCTTTCGATCTAGTCGCGGAGTTAGGACAGGTTATTGGAGCTTTTGTAGTGGGAAAATCAACACTATTATCCAAGATTCTACGGTTTTTTGTTTTATGTATTATTTTCTTTTTTGCCGAAACGCTGTTTCGGACGCAAAAGATAGGTCAATTTTGTTTGTGATGGCTGCGCCTAAAAATGGGGGTCAAGGGTTTAAGCGTAGCGCCCCTGAGGCCCAGTTTTAGGCGAACACAATTGTTATAGGTCTTTATGGCACACATGCCCATAAAGACCTTCCCCAACCAATGCACTTCATTTCAGCAATCAGCAACAGTCTTTTGAAATTCTAAATCTAGACGTTTTTTACTTTCTCAAATACTCATTATGAAACCTAATATGGTCTTCGATAAAGCTTGAGATGAAATAATAGGAATGGTCATAACCTTCGTGACGGCGAAGGTCGATTTTTAATCCGGCCTTCGCACACGCGGACTCTATCAATTCGGGCTTTAATTGATTTTCGAGGAA
Source organism: Hyphomonadaceae bacterium (assembly GCA_041917055.1). GTDB lineage: Bacteria > Pseudomonadota > Alphaproteobacteria > Caulobacterales > Aquidulcibacteraceae > Pseudaquidulcibacter. Next base: position 501,858 of record JAYRYJ010000001.1, on the reverse strand, counting down.
ATTATCGGCAAGCCCCTGATCTATTAGGCAAGGCGGCGGAATTTGACCATCTTCTATCAATGCACAAGCATCATATTCGCGCCATTTTGCTTTATCATTGCCCAAATAACCGGAAAGCGCCTTTTCCCCCCATGGGCAATTCATTGGCGAAACAATCGGCGAAAAAGCCGAAACCGATTTGAAATTAGAAGCGTTTCGCAATGCAATTGTCAAAGCCCCATGCCCCCCCATGGAATGCCCCATTATTGATAGACGTGTTGAATCAATTGGCAAATTCGCCTTCAAAACCTCTATCAATTCGCTTTCAATATAGGAGCGCATTCGATAGTTTTTTGACCATGGTTCTTGGGTTGCATCGACATAGAACCCCGCACCCAAGCCAAAATCATAGGCCCCTGCCTCATCATCTGGCACGCCCTCACCGCGCGGTGAAGTATCGGGCGCAATAAAAATTAAGCCAAGTTCAGCACAAATTCTTTGCGCGCCTGCCTTCACAGTCACATTTTCTTCAGTGCAGGTCAGACCAGAAAGATAGATTATTGCAGGTGCATTTTTCGCGCCTTCAGGCACAAAGGCCGCAAAACGCATTTTGGTTTCCGTTTGCGCACTTTCATGCGCATAGACGTATTGTATGCCGCCAAAACATTTATTGGCCGAAATAATTTCAAGTTCCATATTTTGAAACTAAAAAAATTTGCCGCTGAATGCAATGGGTTATGATTCTTGCTTAATGCCTAATTTGCGGTTTTTTTCGTATTCGAAATAGCGGTCAATGCCTTCGACAATTAGGTTTTCGGCAAATTCGCGATCTTGCCAGCCTTGAATTTTGGTCCATTTGCCAGGTTCCAAGTCTTTATAATGCGCAAAAAAATGTTCGATTTGCGCAATTTGAATCGGCGGCAAATCCTTATAGGAATCAGTGCCGTCATAAAAAGCAGTTAATTTCGGAATTGGCACGCCGACGATTTTTTCATCAATCCCCGCTTGGTCTTCCATCAAAAGCACACCAACTGGTTTAACGCGCAAAACGCAACCCGGAATAAGTGGGCGACGACCAATGCACAAAACATCAACCGGATCCCCATCGCCTGAAAGAGTGCCAGGGATAAAACCGTAATTAGTTGGATAGCGCATTGGGGTATAAAGGAAACGGTCAACAAACATAGCGCCCGAATCCTTGTCGATTTCGTATTTTATCGGCTCCCCACCCAATGGAACCTCGATAATTACATTTACGTCTCTTGGAACATCATAACCGACCGGGATTTTAGTAATATCCATTTTACACCTTTGTTTCGCGCAATGAAAAAGCGCCTCAGATAATTCTTGAGGCGCTTATCATATTGCAGGTGCGAAATCAAACCAATCTATTCGGCTGGTATGCCCAATTTCAGTTTTCTTTCACGCTCTAAAACCAAGGCTTTTTCTTTATCTTCGGCACTTGTGGTCGAAATTCCCTTAAAGAATTTGCTGAACCAATGGTCAAAATCATCGACCAAAGTATAGACCGCCGGCACGAAAATTAGCGACAATGCCGTCGAAACTATAAGGCCACCAATAACTGCAACCGCCATACCGTGGCGGAATGCGCCGGGGCCCGCGGTTGTCAAAGCGTTTGGAACCATGCCCGCGACCATTGCGATTGTGGTCATAATAATTGGGCGTGAACGTTTTTTGGCGGCGTCCATAATCGCGTCAAACCTTGGCATTCCGTGGTTTATAGATTCCACCGCAAAATCCACCAATAGGATTGAGTTTTTGGTCGCAATACCAATCAGCATTAATAGACCGATAAAGACCGTAATCGACATTGGTTCTTGGGTCAAAAATAGACCAAAGAATGCACCCGCAGGGGCAAGGAATATGACCGAAACAATCGTAATCGGTTGCATGAAATCCTTGAACAAAAGCACAAGCACGGCAAAGATTAATAGAACACCCATACCAATCGCATTGGTAAATTGTGTAAACATATCGGCCATATCTTCGGCATCACCCGATTCCTTAATGGAAACACCAGGGCCTGGATTTTTATACCAATCTTGTTTGCGCAATTCTTCCAGTGCGGGGCCTAATTGTTGACCATTGGTTAGGCTCGCTGAAATCGAAATTACCCTTTGACGATCTTCACGCGAAATTCGTGCCTGTCCACCACCGTAATAAACATCGGCAACCGAACTCAATGGCACAAGGCCACCAATTGCACTTGGAACACGCAATGCTTTAATAGATTCAATATCAGCGCGATTTTCACGTGCCAAGCGAACCAGAATCGGAATTTGTCTTTCACCCGAATTGAATTTCGGCAAATTCATTTCAATATCGCCCGAAGTGGCAATACGGGTCGCATTGGCAATCGCGCTTACACTAACACCAAGGCGCGCGGCTTCTTCACGTTTTGGAACAATGTGAATTTCAGGCTTTGTGACATCCGCCGATGACCGTAAGTCTGCCGCCCAAGAATATTTGCGCATTTGTTCCATTACGCGGGTAGCGGCTTTTTCTAATTCGTCACTATTTGCGGAAACCAAATTGATAGAGATGCCACTTGCACCCCAACCACCGCCGAATTGCGCGCGAATACCGGGAACTTGTTGGATTTTTTTGCGTAAGCCGTCTTCATATTGTTTTTGTGTAACTTCACGGTCTTTGCGCTCAACCAAAGTTATCCAGAAATTAGCGCCGGTCAAATCGCCGCGTGTTGATTGCACAACGTGTTTTGTGCCATGTTCATTGAGAACCAATGCACCAACTTCGCGCGCCTTTGCATCCGCTTCATTGGGTGTAAGGCCGGGCGGCAAATCAATTGAAATTGCCACGAAACCTTGATCCAATGCGGGCATAATAGTTTTTGGAATTGCTGCGGTTGATAAAATCGCGACGACAAACAGTCCCATACCTATACCAAAGGTTTTCCAGCGGTTCAAAAGCGCCCATTCTAGCGCCTTGTAATACCAATTGGCGATATTATTCGGCTTTTCGACATAATCATCCGCCTTTGGTGCAAGTAAATATGCGGCAAGCAAAGGCGTAATCGTCCGCGCAACCGCCAATGAGAATAGAACCGCCACCGAAACCGTTAGGCCGAATGACTTAAAGAACTGCCCGATAATACCAGTCATAAAACCAACCGGAAGGAAAACTGCAACAATTGTGAAAGTTGTCGCAACAACCGCAAGGCCGATTTCATCCGCTGCCTCTAATGCGGCTTGGAACGGGGTTTTGCCCATGTGAATATGGCGCTCAATATTCTCAATTTCTACAATCGCATCGTCAACCAAAATACCCGCAACCAAACCAAGCGCCAAAAGGGTTACGCCGTTTAATGTGAAACCCAATAAATGCATGACATAGAATGTCGGAATGGTTGAAAGCGGTATGGCCATCGCCGCCAAGAATGTCGCGCGCCCTTCTTTTTTCATAAAGGCAATTATAGCTGTCGATAAAGTCAGGATTGCCAAAAGTGGCACTTCCCCAATATGGAAATGTGCCAATTTATCCAAAAGGAATGCGCCACCAAACAACACAATACCAACAATCACGGTTTCAGTAATGATTGTGCGCCATCCGCCAAGGAAGACTGCGACCACCAAAGTTGCCAATAATGCGCCTTCAAACATGGATTTCAAAGATGAATCGAAATCGTCTTGAACCCAATCCGGTGGGGTAAAGGCAGGAATGATTTCAACATCGGGATGCTCTTTCAAAAATGTTTCCATTTTCTTTTGCACCGCGCGATAAGTTTTTAAAGCAGACGCCGATTTTGAACGCTGAATTTGAAACATTGTGACGGGTGCATCATTGAAGCGTGAAATATTGCGCAAATCAGAACCGCCATCGCGAACATCGGCAACATCAGAAAGTTTCAAAACCCGCCCATTATTAAGAACAACAGGCATTGCGCGCAATTCTTCAACCGATTTTGCCGCGCCCATTGTGCGAATTGTTTGTTGCCCCGAACCGGTTTCGGCAACACCGCCCGGAACATCGGCGTTTTGTGCGCGTAAGGCATAAGAAACATCAGAAACCGAACCGCCAAATGCATTCAAACGCGCAGGGTCAATATCAACCGTTATTTGACGGTCAACACCGCCGAAACGATTGACTTTGGCAACGCCTTTTACCGCCAAAAACTGACGGCTTACTTCATTATCAATAAACCAAGATAATTCTTCGGTCGTCATTTTTGCCGCTTTGATTGCAAAAATCCCAATTGGCGATTGATCATTGAAATCAAGCCGCGCGACAATCGGCTCCATAATGCCATCAGGCAAATCGGAGCGGATTTGAGAAATCGCGGCGCGCGCGTCATCAACTGCTTTTGAGACGTCTGAACCGATTTGCAATTCGACAAATGTATTTGAATGCGAAGTTTGGGCGGTAGAGGTCATTTTTTTGACCCCTTCAATGCCCGATAATGCACCTTCAACCTTCACCGTGATTTGGTTTTGGATTTCATAGGGTGCCGCGCCCGGCATTGAAACATCGACCGTAAACGCAGGATAATCAATGTCGGGATTATCATTAATCGGCAATTTGAAAAACGCACCAATCCCCAGTATGGTAAGCATTAAAAATGCCACCACTGGAACAATCGGGTTTTTAATGGCCCATGATGAAATGTAACGCATTAATTCCCCCTATTTTTTCGCAGGTTGTGCGGGATTGGAAATTGCGGTTTTAGTCGGATTGATTTTCTCATTATCCGCAAGGAAAGATGCGCCCGAAGTCACAACCCAAGTGCCAACCGCAGGGCCGGTCACAATCTCAACCAAATCGCCTTGGCGTGCGCCAAGAACCACTTTTTGCTTAATCACGCTATTGTCTTGACGCATTACAAACACAGACGAACCTTGTGCGTCATAAATCACGGCGGACGCCAAAATTGCAGTTACATTGCGCGTCGGTGCGCTTGCTGTTCCCGTCAAAAACACACCTGATTTGACTGCTGCATTTGGTGCCAAAGTGAATTTCGCAATGCCGGTGCGTTTTTGTTGGTCAATTTGTGCGGGCAATAGACGTAATGTGCCGAAAACATTTGAACCGTCAGGGCCTTTGAAATTTGCCGCCATTCCGCTTGAAAGTCGGCCAATTTCGCTTTCCGCAACTTCAGCCATTAATTCAAGCACATTGTTTGAAGTGATAGTGAACATAGGAAGGCCCGCCATTCCGGCAATTTCCCCGACTTTCACATTTCTTTGCGTAATAAGACCCGAAACCGGCGCAACAATGAGGCCACCGTTTTGGCGTGCATTATTTAGGTTTTGCTGTGCAATTGCGACCTGCAAATCCGATTTTGCGGCCTCAAGGCGTGCTTTTGCTGCTGCAACTGCTTGGTTGCGACCTTGTAGAATTGCACTTACATCGCCTTGCTGGCCTTTAAGGCGTGCTTCGGCCTGCAACCATGCGGTTTTACGGCGTTCGATTTCTTCTTTTGACAAGGCACCAATATCATTGGTGGCGATTGCGCGATCATATTGCGCCTTTGCCTCACTTGCCGCCAATTTCGCTTGATCCAATGAAAGCGCGGTTTCTTGTGGACCTGAAGTGGTGCGATTCAAATTTTGTATCGCGGTTTTCAACTGCACCTCAGCCTCGATAAGTGCGGTTTTGGCGCGCCTTACTTGCGCTGCCAATAATTCGCTATCGGCATTAATTTGGCGTGCATCCAATTTGGCAAGAACTTGTCCCGCACTAACATTTTGCCCGACATCGACGAGCAATTGTGTTACCTTAGCGCCTGATGCGGTTGGGAAAACTTGCGCCTCATTTTGCGGCTGTACTGTGCCTGCGACAACAATCTCTGGATTAATGGTAACTGTCGCAACTTGTGCAATAGAAACCGCCTGTGCAACGCGACCCGGGCCTTTCTTTTCTTCGGCCTTTTTGGCATCTTTACCCTTAGAGCACGCAGTTATATTAACCGCCCCCAGAACCAATAAAGAAGCCGCAAATCCGGCCATTATTCTATTTTTCGTCATTACCAGTCTCCCCCAATTTTGCATTGGGCAATTTTAAAACATTTGAATTTGTGATTAATTCATAATCGCCATAGCGACCAATTACGCCTAAAAGCCATTTTGTGATTGTTGCTTGGTCTAAATCATTGCAAAATCCGGCGCGCAAAACCATGCCATCGACGGTCGCCATTAAGATTCCCGCCATTTCGTCTAAATCCGCATTATTATCGATGGCGCCGATTTTTTGACCGCTTTCAAGCAGTGATTTCAATTCATTCATATAAGTTGCATAAGAACCCGCTGCGCATTGCGCGAAAAGTGGATTTCTCATCGCCTCAGCGATTAATTCAGCCGCCATCGCGCCGTGTTCTTTGTTGCAATAGGCCGCGACAAGATTTGAAACAATTTCAAACGTGCCGCGTGCAAAATCTTCGCGGGTTTCAATTCTTTCATTTGTGCCGCGCAGAATGCTTAAAGCGCGAAAATGCTGTTCATCACACATGGCACCGATTATTTCTTCTTTTGATGAAAAATAACGATAAAGCGCGCCGGGGCTTATTTGGGCGCGTGCGCAAATTTCCGCCATTGTCGTGGCGTGAAATCCGCTTTTCTCAAAACAATATCTTGCAGCTTCGAGAATTTCTTTTTTGCGGATTTCTACTTTCTGTGGGTTGACTGTGCGCAAGTTTGCCCCTATTAAAAAAACGAACGTTCGTTCGCATTATTATGTTCTCGCTTTTTGGTCAAGGGATTTTTTTGAAGGAAATACGAAAAAAGCATATAAAATAGCGGATTAATTATCCGTGATTCGCAAACCTCACTCTTATACGCGTTAGTTTGAGTTTTGGTTTTATGCGAATTAAATTGTGTTAATTTTTCGCATTTCAAGGGATTTCGTTAAAAAAGAGGCATATAAAGTGGTCGGACACAATTATTCATCAGGCAGAATTATGAAAATACAGAATTTTTCGGCAATCGGATTGGTTTCTCTTTTGGCTTTGAGCGCGTGTGCGGGTGCGCCGAAATTCGCGGGTTCAATTGTAAATCCAGTTAAAGAGATAGAATCACCAAAAATTTCGATTGATGAATTTCGAGAAACACCAAATGCGCCCCAAGCCAATAATGTCGAATGGTGGCGAAATTTTGCCGATGAAACCTTGGTAAAACTTGTGCAAGATGCACAAAGCGAATCAATTTCCTTAAAACTTGCTGAGGCGCGCCTTAAAGAGGCACGCAATCAAGGTCGCGCGACAATTGCGGGCTTTGCGCCACGCCTTGATATTTCATATAGCGCCAACAAAACCACCGCGATTGATGGCCCAGAACTAACAAACGCTAATACTGGTGGTGACGAAAAAACCCAAACCACCGGAACCGGTGTTTTGGCTGCTAGTTGGGAATTGCCATTATTCGGGCGATTGCCAAATTCCCTAGAAGGCGCAAAAGCCAATGTCGCCAATGCCGAAATCGGTTTGGAGGCGGCGAAAATCGCCCTGATCGCCGATTTGGCGGCTGCTTATATAGATTTAAGAACTGCCCAAACCCGCCTTGCCTATCTTGAGCAAGATTATGCGCGCGCAAAAACGCTTTTGGACGTGGCAAATGAAAGATTGCGTGTCGGCCTTATTTCAAAATCCGACGCATCATTTGCGCAATCGAATTGGGCCGCAATTGGCGCGCAATTGCCGGACGCAAAATTAATGGTTCGTGCGGGCCTTAATCGGGTTGCAATTTTGCGCGGTGAAAATCCTGGTGCACTTGATGCAATGCTTGCACCAATTGATAATTATTCTTTCAATTATTCAATTCCGAAAATTTCAGAAATTCCTGCCGATTATATTCGCCGTCGCCCTGATGTGCGTCAGGCTGAACAGAATGCGATTTTGATGGGTGCGGCAGTTGGAATTGCAAAATCAGATTTCTTTCCACGCGTTTCAATCGGCGGCACTATCAGTGCTTTGGCGGCATTAAGCGGCAATCCTTTGGCGCAATCAATTACGCGGGGCGTTCTAAGCCCATCGATTTCTTTGCCTTTGTTTGATTTTGGTCAAAGAAGTGCCGCTCTAGGGCAGGCAAAGGCGCGCTTTGATACTGCGCTCTTAGGCTATAAAAATTCAGTTATTTTGGCACTTGCCGAGGGGCAACAGGCTTTGTCATCTTATGTCTTCGCCAAAGACAGATTGGACGCGGCAATGGCCGCCGAAGAATCCGCCGATACCCGCCTTAAAGCTGCGCAAAAGTCGCTTGAGGTCGGATTGATTGCCATGAAGGACCATGTGGAAGCCGAGCGTGATTATTCTCAAGCACGGCAACAAAGACTATCCGCTCAGGCGGCCTTTTCGGACGCGGCAATTGCACTATACCGAACTTTTGCAGGATCGCCGGAAATTATTTGATTAAACCGCGAAAATTCAAAATGTGGCTGGATGTAAATTTTCAACCAGCTATAAATTGGTTAGATTGCATCTTTCGCCAAAATGATTTTTTCCGCCTCATCGCGTGCACTTGGGTCGCCGACGTGAAGCCATGGGCCATCTAGAACAATGCCATATAGTCTGCCGCGTGGTATCCATTCATTGAACCAGGTCTTAGCAAGACTTTTCTTTTCCAAAGGCTTGTCTTTAAAAAGTTCAGTGCGTGTTATTTGCACGCCTGCATAGGCGAAAGGTGCGCTTTCTTTATCACCACGATGGGTCAATTGCCCGGATTCATTCATAAAAAAGTCACCGGCACCATCAAATCCAACCGCATTTTCCATTTTTGCGAGCAATAAAAGCCCATCCATTTTCACCGGATCATAAGCATTAATAGCGCGCGAAATCGCGGTTTCATCAAACCAAATCGCATCGGCATTACAAGTTAAGATTATTCCTTCACCCATTTGTGGCATAGCTTTTATTAAGCCGCCTTGGGTTTCCAACGGTTCACCCAATTCATCTTCACGAGAGAAAAGAATTATCGGGTTTCGGCCTTCGCGATGTTGCAAATGGTCCACCAATTTTTGTGCAAAATGGAAAGTATTGACCACAACCTTGTAAACGCCTGCTTCTTCTAATCTATCGAGCATGTGATCGATTAAAGTTCGACCCGCAACTTCAACTAAGGCTTTTGGCCTATCATTGGTTAGGGGACGCATTCTTGTGCCAAGGCCTGCGGCAAACACAATTGCGCGGGGTTTTCCGGTTTTGAACATTAGGCGGTCAATTCCCTAATAGGTGCAAATTCATCAATCCAATTTTTTAGGCGCGAAAGTGCGGGATTTTGCAAAACCGCATTTAGATGACCGACCATTCGCGGCATAAAGGCGCGATATTTTTCTTTTTTGTCACGATAAACAAGGCGTGAAAAAATGCCGATAATGCGCAAAATATTCGCAGCACCCTGCAAATCGATTTCATTGCGCAATTGCGCCTCGTCAAAACCATTGGCATTCACATAGGCCTTAATCGCTGCTTCATGCGCATTTTTGGAAACATCGCGGCGTGCATCATGCAAAAGCATAGAAAAATCCCACGCGCGATAACCCAGAACCGCATCTTGAAAATCCAAAAGCCCAATGCGCGCCAAACCGTCACGTTCAGGCAGCCAAAGCATATTTTCGGCGTGATAGTCGCGCAATGTAAAAGCGCGCGGGTGTGTTAATATTTGCCCGACAAGATTAGAACGAATTTCCGCCCATGCCGCCAATGCCTCTTGGGAATAGTCTTCAAGACCCAGGAATTTTGGAACCCAATTGACAAATAAATCAATATTTACCGACAATGCCAAAGCATCAAAATCCAAAATCGGCCAAGGTTCTATCGGGCTATCCAATAGTTTTGGAATTTCGGCATCATGCAATTTCGCCAATAATAATCCGGCTTCGGTATAAAGCGCGTTTTCTTTTTGCGGGTCGATTTTTAGAATTTCGGCATATAAATCATTTCCCAAATCCTCAATAATTGCGACACCATTTTCGCAGTCAGAAGCGTATATTTCAGGCGTTGAAAAACCATTTTTCCGCAAGAAATCCGCAATTGCCACAAATGCTTCGACCCTTGATGATGCAAGGCGCGATGCAGCATTCCAGCCAAGTTCAAGGCGTTGTTCATTGTCGGCATCAATAGGGCAAGGCGGGTCTTCATTGCCCTTTGGCGCTTTCATTAATATCGCGCGCCTGCCATTGCATTCCAATCTTTCATAAGAACGGGTCGAGGCATCATCCATCATTTTAATGCGATTTGCCCCCGTCATTCCGGCTTTCTCTATTTGATTTAGGATAGCGGTTTCAAAATCAATCATTATTGATGCTTTCAAGACATTTTTGCCAATATTGTGTGAAATCCCCATTACCAAATATAGAAATATTGGCAATTCGCCCCGCTGCAATGAATTCAAGCCTTATTTCGATGCGATTAGATGGCAAAAGCGCGCCCGCCATTTGTGGCCATTCCACTAAACAAATGGCGTTTTGGATTTCTTCCCACCCCAATTCATAAACTTCCCCCGGCGATTTGAGGCGATAAAGGTCAAAATGCCAGACTGCCCCCTCATGGCTTTCATAAGTTTGCAAAATTGTGAAAGTCGGACTTGGGACTTCATTTTCGTGGCAAAGTGCGCCAATAATGCCGCGCGCAAAAGTAGTCTTGCCCGCCCCCAAATCACCGTATAACGCAAAAAAATCGCCAATCCGGGCGAATTTAGAAAGCGCCGCCCCCAAATTATTGGTTTCTAATTCATTTGCAAGCGGGAAAGAAAAGCCATTCATAGTATCGAGATAGCAAGCAAAAACCCGCAAAACCACAATTTTATTCACACAAGCAATCATATTCCATTGCAATCATATAAAGACTTGTTTATATGTTTATATCATTGCGCAAACTGTTTTGCGTTTAGGGATATTACATGACAAATTCTATTGTTGCTGACATCGGCCTTGCTGAATGGGGTCGTAAAGAAATTCAAATTGCCGAAATCGAAATGCCTGGCCTTATGGCGACCCGTGAAGAATACGGCCCAAAACAAGTTTTGAAAGGCGCACGCATCGCGGGTTGCCTTCATATGACAATCCAAACTGCAGTTTTGATTGAGACTTTGACTGCGTTGGGTGCTGATGTTCAATGGGCGTCTTGCAACATCTATTCGACCCAAGACCAAGCAGCCGCAGCGATTGCCGCTGCAGGCGTTCCGGTTTTTGCCAAAAAAGGCGAAACCCTTTTGGAATATTGGGAATATGTTCATAAAATCTTTGAATGGCATGATGGCGGTTATCCTAATCTAATTCTTGACGATGGCGGCGACGCAACCCTTCTTTGCGTTCTTGGCCCTAAGGCTGAAAAAGATGCCTCTGTTATTGCCAACCCGCAAAACGAAGAAGAAGAGGCTTTGTTTGCGGTTATGAAACGCTATTTGGTAGAAAAACCGGGCTTTTATTCGGCAATTCGCGACGCAATCAAAGGCGTTTCCGAAGAAACCACCACCGGCGTTCATAGACTTTACCAAATGGCAGAGCGCGGCGACCTTCCATTCCCTGGCATTAACGTAAATGACAGCGTGACCAAATCAAAATTTGACAATCTATACGGTTGCAAAGAATCTTTGGTTGACGGTATTCGCCGTGGAACAGACGTTATGATGGCCGGCAAAATCGCCATGGTTTGCGGTTTTGGTGACGTTGGCAAAGGCTCTGCTGCTTCACTTCGCAATGCAGGTTGCCGCGTTATGATTTCAGAAATCGACCCGATTTGCGCGCTTCAAGCCGCAATGGAAGGTTATGAAGTCGTAACAATGGATCAAGCCGCCCCGCGCGCCGATATTTTCGTTACTGCGACCGGTAATAAAGACGTTATCACGGTTGATCACATGCGCGCCATGAAAGATCGCGCAATTGTTTGCAATATTGGTCACTTCGATTCTGAAATCCAAGTTGCAGCATTGCGTAATTACAAATGGTCAAATGTTAAGCCACAAGTCGATGAAATCGAATTCGCCGACGGCAAACGCATTATCCTCCTTTCCGAAGGCCGCCTTGTAAACCTTGGCAATGCGACAGGCCACCCATCTTTCGTTATGTCGGCGTCTTTCACCAACCAGACTTTGGCGCAAATTGAACTTCATACCAATTTGGCGTCTTATGAAAACAAAGTCTATGTTTTGCCAAAAACTTTGGACGAGAAAGTCGCAAAACTTCACCTCGCAAAAGTTGGCGCAACCCTAACTGTCATGAGCGACGAACAAGCAAATTATATCGATGTTCCAAAATCAGGCCCATTCAAAGCCGATCATTATCGTTATTAATTTTTTGCAAATCAAATTCTTTAAAGCGGGGCAAGTCCCCGCTTTTTTTGTTTGCTTGGGATTTGTAAGCATTCTAAAAAATGAAAGTGTCGAATATTGTTAAGAAAGCTGAGGAATATGCCCGCCTTGCCCATGCGTCTCAATTGCGTATGTATAGCGGCCTTCCATATTTTACCCATCTCTTAGAAGTAAAAGAGCTGGTTGCGGAAATTGGGGCGTGCGAAGCATCTCAATGCGCAGCTTTATTGCACGATACAATAGAAGATACGGCGACAAGTTATGCGGATATAGTCACAGAATTTGGCTTAGAGATTGCCGATTTAGTGCAAGAACTGACCGATGTTTATACGCCAGATGCCTTCCCTCAATTTAATCGCAATGTTCGCAAAAGACTAGAGGCTGAAAGATTGTGGGGTATTTCCTCAAAAGCACAAACCGTAAAATTTGCCGACTTTCTTTCAAATGGATATGATATTGCACGCCACAACATGGGTTTTGGGCATAAATTCTTTCGCGAAATTGATTATTCCTTTCTCAAAATGGAATTGGGCGATAAACGCCTTGGAAGTCGAGTAGCAAAAATGCTCGACGAATTTCTTCTAACAAGAAAGTGAAGCTGTCATACAAATCCGCCATAAAATAAATTGTCTGATTGGCTTTTGCCTTTAATTTATCACCCCTATTTCCCCTTTATTAACCGTATCGGATATTAAACGAATATTGATTGTGATATGGTTTTTTGATGGTTTTGTTTGCGCGAATTAGTGAGGTTTTTGCTGCCAATCCCAATTTTGGGTATTTATTGGGGCTTGGTGGTTTATTGGGGCTGTTAATTGGTTTTGCGATTGCAAAATTAACGCGAAAGCCGCAAATAATTGATAAAACCGATACTGATGCCAATTTAAGCCGTGAGGTATTTAAAAACTCCGGACAGGTATGTTTAATATGGCCTGATGACGATGACGCGACAGATAGTAGTATCGCGCCGCAAATTGTCGGTGATGACAAGATAAGGGCAAAAATTCAATCTGTTTTAAAATGTGAATCTCAAGAGATTTTTAAGACACTTTGCGACGGTGATGCGGTTTTATGTGAAAAAGTCAATCAATTACGCACGCGTGGCATTGCCTTTGAAACCATGTCGCGCGCGATTGAAATCGAGGGTTTTGTCTTTGGCTCGCGTGCATGTTTAATGTTGAAAATCGCACCGACAAATTATGGTGCGCGTGGAACAAGTAATTTTGAAACCCCGATTTGGAAAAACGATAATTCGGGCAATCTGGTCTGGGGAAATCGCGCATTCTTGCATGCGGTTGAATACAATAATTTGGACGAGGCCATAGATGCCAATGCGCGTTTTGATATGAAGGCGCAGCTTGAGGTGCAATCGGCATTAAAAGGCCAAACCACAATCGACACACGCGCAATTTCAATTAATGGCGACCGTCGTATGATGCGGGTTTTTTGCGCGCCGGCCTTTGACGGAACAATGGGAATTGCTTTTGACATAAATGATGAATTTCAAGCGCAAGAATTTCTAAAACGCGAAGCAAAAGCCCATCTTGAGGTCTTAAACGGCCTTAATGACGCGGTGGTGGTTTTCGACAATAGACGAAATTTGCAGACCTATAATAATGCATTTTTGAAACTTTGGGGCCTTGAAGAAACGTGGGTTTTGGAAAAACCTAGTCATGAGGAATGGCTCGATAGGCTGCGCTCAAAATCATGGCTTTCAATTCCCAAAGATTATTTGCAATGGCGAAATGACGAAATCGCTTACTATTTAGCAAATACGCCAATCCCCGATGAGGTTTGGTCTTTGCGCGACGGGCGTGTTTTGCGAATTATGCGCCAAAGACAACCAAATGGTGGCCTTTTGATTTTGTTTGAAGATATTTCCGACAAAACCATTCTTCAAGCGAAATATAAAACCCAAATCGAAGTGTCGAATGCCACTTTGGACAGATTACTAGAGGGCGTAGGAGTATTCACATCGTCCGGCCATTTGGCACTTGCGAATAGCGCTTTTTGCCAAATTTGGGATATTGATAATGGCAGCGAATTATCGGGATTAAGTTTCCAAGAATTCAACAAAAGTGCCGAAAAACTCTATAATTCAGAGGAGTTTTGGAATGAATTGAACGCACGCATTTGTGACCCAACACCCACCGGGCGACGTGAAACCAATGGGCAAATTAAGCTTAAGAATGAAATTGTCCTCGATTGGCTAACAAGGCCCCTGCCGGATGGTGCAACCTTGGTTGTGTTTCGTGATGTAAGTGCGCAAATTCAAATGGAAAGTGTATTGAATGACAAAGCCTTTGCTTTGCAAGAGGCCGATAAATTAAAATCCGCATTCTTGGAAAAAGTATCATATCATTTGCGGACGCCATTAAATACGATTTCAGGCTACGCCGACGCATTATTGTCGGGCATTGCCGAAGAATTGATGCCACTTCAGCGCAATTATATTGAATCAATGCATGAGGCATCGGGCCATTTAAAAAGCATGATTGATGACCTACTAAACCTTGCCGTTATAGATGCGGGACAGGTTCCTTTGGAATTAGCTGAGGTCAATATACCGGACGTTCTTGAAAAAATTCGTGAAATGGCGGCAACCAAACCAGCCGATACAAGAATCAATGTTGAAGTTAGGAATGAAGGCGCAGGTATTATTCGCGCCGATAGCTTCAAACTTAGGCAGGCAATGTTCAACTTGGTCGAAAACGCCATACGCAATGCATCGCCTGGCGATACTATTATAGTTGGGGCGCGGCAATTTGAAGGTAGTTTGAGGCTTTATGTTTCCTCACCGAATCACAATTTTGACCATTTGGGCGCACCAATGGAATTTGAGGCGTTCACCGATGTCGCAAAGCGCGGCGGCCTTAGCCTTGTATTGGTCAAAAAACTTATTGATATGCATGGTGGTTGGATTGGCATGGGTTCAAAAGAGCCGGGGATTTTCACAATCACCTGCCACTTACCGGTAGAAGCCAAATCAAGCGCGAATGTGCCGGAGTTAGAATTGCAATCCTAAGCCATATACTCATTAATTAGTGGTTTGAGGGGGTGTTTGAAAGAAAGTGCTATGGTTTGGGAAGGCCTTTATAATCCAAAACTTCGTGCGTTTATTTAATGTGCCCTAAATAATATCGTGTTATTGTGCGCCTCTTATGAAAAAACGCATTATTATTGGAATATCAGGCGCAAGTGGCGCGGTTTATGGTGTTAAGGCACTGTTTATGCTCAAAGAATTGGGTATTGAAACCCATCTAATAATTTCCAAGGCCGCCGAATTGACTTTGGAAAATGAAGGCTTGATGAATTCCAAAGAATTAGCCAAGCATGCCGATTTTTGTTACAAACCCGCCGAAATTGGCGCGCGCATTGCTTCAGGTAGTTTCAAAACCGACGGCATGTTGATTGCGCCGTGTTCGATAAAAACAATGTCGGAAATTGCCTATGGAATCACATCAAACCTTTTAAGTCGTGCAGGTGATGTCAGCCTTAAAGAGCGGCGGAGGTTGGTTCTTATGGTTCGTGAAACGCCATACCATTTCGGGCATCTTGAAACCATGACGCGCTTAACGCAAATGGGTGCAATTATTTTCCCGCCGGTTCCGGCATTTTACTCACAATTGCAATCGATTAACGATATGGTTGAACAAAGTGTTGCCCGCGCACTAAATCTTTTGGAAATCGAAACTGATATTTTACGCATTTGGGGTGAAAAAAATTAATCAATGCGTGTGAAATTATTTTTTGAATTTTAGGCGTTAATATGACCAGAGATTTTGAACCGATTGCAGATGAAATAAGCGATTTGGAAATTCGCAAGAAACTCTTTGAATTGCGCGAAGAGCACCGCGCACTTGACAGTGCGATAAGTGAATTGACCGAAAATGCACCGAATGATCAATTCACCCTTAATCGCTTAAAGCGCGAAAAATTGCATCTTAAAGACCAAATCAGCTATTTTGAGGATCAATTAAGGCCGGACATAATCGCTTGATTTGCAATTGCGACAATCAGTCACTTAAAAATTTCGAGAATTATTGCCAATACCATTTGCACTAGTCAGGAATTTCCCATAGAGATTTTTGAGAATTAATTGCAACAAGGATAAAATGAACCTTAACCTCCTACCCAGAAATACAAGAGCAACCGTTCTGGAAATTTCGTCAAATGACTCGGAAATTGATGCCAAACTACGCGAAATTGGTTTTGCTGAAGGCGATGAAGTCGAGGTTTTGCATTATGGGCCTTTCGGCAAATCACCAATTTGTGTTAGACTTAATGGCACTTTGATCGCACTGCGCAAGGAAGAGGCCGGCGCAATTGAGGCGCAAATCCAATGAAATTCAGGATCGCTCTTATTGGTGCGCCAAATTGTGGCAAGAGCACATTATTTAACGGTCTCACTGGCGGAAGTGCAAAGACGGCGAATTACGCAGGGGTGACTGTCGAAACCAAAAGCGGCAATTTCGAAACCCCGATGGGCAGAAGAATAGAGATTTATGATCTTCCCGGAATTTATGGCCTTACTGCGCGCTCAGCCGATGAAAAAGTCACCTTAGAACTTGCAAGGGGGGCAATAAAATCGGTCGGCAAACCAAATCTATTGCTTATGGTTCTTGATGCAGCAAATCTTCGCACACATTTGCATTCAGCCATTCAGATGAAAGAGCTCGGAATATCCATGATTATTGTCCTCAATATGATGGATATTGCCACGCGTGACGGCACCGAAATTGATATTGATAAATTATCCGAAATTATCGGCTATCCGGTGATTGCGACACGTGCAACAAGAAAAGAAGGGCGCGCTGCACTTTTACAAGCCATCGATTCTGCTATTGATAATCGGCTTATTGCAAAGGTCAAGGCGCCGGAATTTAAGAAACTTGTCGATATTCAAAAGCAATCGCGGGAAATCGCCAATAAGGTGATTTTGAAAGAAGGTGCGCTTAATAAATTCACGCGCCGCATGGATTCGATTGTGCTGCACCCTTTAGCAGGCCTTTTCATTTTGGCATTGACGTTGTTTTTTATGTTTCAAGCGGTCTTTAATTTTGCACAAGCACCGATGGAATTAATCGAAAACGTGTTTGCCGTGATTTCCCTCAAAGTTCATGATTTGTGGGGCGAAGGTGTCTTTGGTCGTTTAATTAGTGATGGTATTATCGGCGGCGTCGGGTCAGTTTTAGTTTTTTTACCGCAAATTCTTATACTCTTTTCTTTCATTATTTTGCTTGAAGCATCCGGCTATATGGCGCGTGCTGCATTTTTGATGGATGAATTAATGCATAAAGCGGGTCTTAATGGCCGCGCCTTTATTCCGCTTTTATCAAGTTTTGCCTGTGCCATACCCGGCATAATGTCAACCCGCGTTATCGAGCATGAGCGCGACCGCCTAACAACAATTCTTATCGCACCGCTTATGACTTGTTCAGCGCGCCTGCCCGTCTATACCCTTATAATCAGTGCCTTCATTCCAAATACTAAAGTGTTTGGTTTTATTGGTTTACAAGGGCTTGTAATGTTCGGGCTTTATGCAACTGGCGTTATCGGGGCGTTTGTAGTGGCTTTTGTTTTGAAACGCTTAGTTACAAAGGGCACTTCACAGGCTTTAATTATGGAATTACCGAGTTACAAACTTCCAAACCTCAGTGATTTCACGGTTGGCATTACCGCCGCTACGACAAATTTTTTGCGTCGCGCCGGTACTGTAATCTTGGGCGTTTCAATTGTCTTATGGGTTTTGACAAACCTTCCTTCGCACGCAGACAATTTAAGTGAGACTTTGGCCGGACGAATTGGCAGTTTTATTGAGCCCGCACTTAGACCGATTGGCTTTAATCTTGAGATTTCAATTGCCCTTATACCCGGCCTTGCGGCGCGTGAAGTTGCGGTCGGCGCATTGGGAACAATTTATGCAGTGACCGGTGGCGGCGATAATGTTGCGGGACTTGGCGCGATTTTACAATCGGCATGGTCATTACCGACTGCTTTGGCATTTTTGGCATGGTATGTTTTTGCGCCGCAGTGTTTTGCAACACTTGCGACCATGCGCCGCGAGACCAATTCATGGAAATGGCCAGTTTTCGCTTTTGTATATTTAATGGCATTGGCTTATATAGCAGCAGCCATTACTTATCATTTTTCGAAATTCATTTTGGGGCTTTGATGTTCAATATATTTAAGAATAAAAACATCGATAAATCGGGTATTATTGACGAAATTAAGACTATTCTTCATAATTTCAAAAGCCCTGTTGATGATAAAGATATAATCGCCGGCGGATTGGTTGAAAGCATAATTTTCAAAGACGGAACTTTGAAACTAATCCTAAACGCCGAACCAAGCCAGAAATCCGCTATCGAGGCCTTGTCACAAGAAATTGAAAAAGAATTGGCGAAAATTAAAGGCATCGAAAAAATATTGATAATTGTCACGGCGCATTCGGAAAATACGGGTGCAAGTCCGCAAATGAATAGCGCAAAAACCCCGCCACCCGAAAACTCAATTCGCCCACCTAATATCAAACAATTAATCGCGGTCGGCTCCGGCAAGGGTGGCGTTGGCAAATCGACAATTGCTTATAATCTTGCACTTGCGCTTTCCAAACTTGGTAAAAAAGTCGGCCTAATTGATGCCGATATTTATGGGCCAAGTGTGCCAACTCTCTTGGGTCTTAGTGACGAACGCGCTGATGTGTCAGACGAAAACCGCATTATCCCCAAAGAAAAAAGCGGCATAAAGGCAATGTCCATCGGCTTCATTGTTCCAAAAGACGCGGCATTAATATGGCGCGGCCCCATGCTTTCAAAGGCATTAGGGCAATTGTTTATGGGAACCGACTGGGGCACGCTTGATTATTTAATTATTGACCTTCCGCCAGGCACGGGCGATGTGCAATTATCATTGGCGCAACAAGCCAATATTGATGGCGTTATTATGGTGGCAACCCCCCAAGAACTTGCCCTTGCCGATGTTCGTCGTGGCATTGATATGTTCAAAAAAGCCAAAGTTCCGGTTATTGGCATGATTGAAAATATGTCCTTCCTTAAAGATGAAGCTACGGGCCTTGAAATTGATCTTTTTGGTCGTGGTGGCGCAAAAAAAGCGGCAGAAGAGTTAGGTTTGCCATTTTTGGGCGAAATTAATTTCTTCCCGTCTTTGCAAAAAGCCTCTAGCGAAGGCATTAATGCCCCTGATTTAGCTACTGCCCAAATTGCCGAAATTGCGAAGACTTTGGCAAAATAATGCTTGAATTTTATCCCCATATAAAACTGGTTCATATGTGGGCGATTTCGCTTTCCGGCGGTCTTTTCTTTTTACGCGCTGGCGCATCAATTTTAGGCAAAGAATGGCCGCACTTATTTGCCATGCGTATGGTTTCATGGTTGATTGACATCACTCTTCTAACTGCTGCCGCCATGCTTTGGACGATTTTGCCGAAGGAGATGTTCGAAAACGGCTGGTTACACGTCAAACTAACCCTTGTGGTTCTATATATTGCGATAGGTTTCGCCGCTATGCGCCGCACATTCAAAAAGCCAATGCGCATTGGGTTTTATGTTTTGAACATTGCAGTTTTCGCCACAATTTATGGCATAGCCAAAGCGCATAATCCTTTGGGTTGGTTCGGAATTTAGCCTTAGCACGAGTGCTTTCATAGGGTCTTGATAACTTAATTCAGGCCAAGCCATTGAAAATATTAAAATTAACTCTGTCAAACAATAAAAATGCTATCAAATGCCATCATTTGACATCAATCCTTCCTTGTTCCCCGTGAGGGGGAAGTATTGATAAGCCCGCCGCCGCAGTCCCCAAATTAATTGGTACATGGCCTATTCTGCTGCGTCCTTCACTATATTGAATAGGCAATGGGCTATCCTTTGAACCAAAGCGGTTAAAGCCGTTTGCAATTGCCCTGCCGCGAAGGCTAGAGCACTTCTATGGGATTTGACAAGCCCAAACCGAACATTTGTAGAGCTTAAGATTACCCAAACAATCACAATTATTTTTGGTTCCACATTGAAAGCCGGTTACTTAACACAACCGCCCTAATTAAACCCCATAATCGCTTTTACTTCGGTAAATTCTTCTAGGCCGAATTCGCCCCATTCTCTACCATTGCCGGATTGTTTATAGCCGCCAAAAGGTGCGGCATTATCGGTTGGGGCGCCGTTTAAATGGACCATTCCGGCGCGAATACGACTTGCGACTTTTTTGGCGTGTTCGACTTCACCCTGCACATAAGCAGAAAGACCATAGACAGTATCATTCGCCATTTGAATTGCGTGTTCGTCATTATCATAGGGGATAATGGTAAGAACCGGACCAAAAACTTCTTCGCGCGCAATCATTGCATTATTGTCGGCAACCACAAAAATTGTCGGTCGCACGAAATAACCCTTGTCAAAACCTTCAGGGCGACCCGAACCACCACAAATTAATTCTGCACCTTCTTTAATGGCGGCATCAATCATGGAATTAACTTTTTCAAATTGGCGCGCGTTTGATAATGGGCCAATTGCGCCTTTTGGTGCATCTTGCGGATTTGCGACCGTTTGTGCCTCGCCCGCCGCTTTTGCAATTGCTTTCACTTCATCAAGGCGCGCGCGTTGCACAAACATTCTTGTCGGCGCATTACAGCTTTGCCCGGTATTGGTAAAACAAATTCGTGCCCCGATTTTGACCGCTTTTTCCAAATCGGCATCGTCAAGAATAATATTCGGCGATTTTCCACCCAATTCGAGCGCGACTTTTTTGACAGTCGGGGCGGCATTTTTTGATATTTCAATCCCTGCGCGGGTTGAGCCTGTGAAAGAGACAAAATCAATATTTTTGTGCGAGGTCAATGGGGCGCCGACACCAATTCCATCACCATTGATAAGATTGAAAACCCCTTTCGGAACGCCTGCATCATGAATAATTTCCGCCAATAGCATGGCATCGAGTGGCGCGAGTTCTGATGGCTTCAAAACCATAGTGCAACCAGTCGCCAAAGCCGGCGCAACTTTGCACGCAATTTGATTTATCGGCCAATTCCAAGGGGTAATTAAAGCGCAAACCCCAACCGGCTCACGAAGAATTTGAGTTTTCCCCAAGGGCTTTTCAAATGCATATTGCTTTAGAACTGTTAAAGTTTCGGCAAAATGGCCCAATCCCGATGGCGCTTGTGCAGCTTTTGCAAGCCACATTGGCGCGCCCATTTCGAGTGAAATGAGTTCCGCCATTTCATCCATGCGATCATTCAAAAGTTCACAGATTTTTTCCAATAATGCAATGCGAAATTCAATAGGGGTTTGCGAATATTCGTCAAACGCCGCTTTTGCCGCCGCAATCGCCGCATCAACATCTTCGGCATTGCCCATTGAAATTTTGGCGATTGGCAATTCGGTGGCGGGATTTATTATTAAATGTTCCGCCCGATTTGGCCTAACCCATTCACCATTGATATAAAAAGAGGTTTTATCAAGCATTAGCGTTTCAAACCACCCAAAAGGCCACGCACCAAAGAGCGCGCAAGTGACGAACCCGCCTGACGCACCATTGATTTGGCGGCGGTTTCAATCAGATTGTCACCACGCCTACCGCGCCTAGTTGAGCCGCCACCCAAAATGCCACCCAAAATGCCGCCGATGCCACCGCCTTGTTCTTCTTCTTGCCTTTGCATTTTTTTCGGCGCAACTTCTTCATATTTTGATTGTTGCTCTTCTATTTGTGCTTCTTTTTGGTTTAGAATCTCAAAAGCGGATTCGCGATCCATCACATTATTATAACGGTTTCCGATTGGTGAGGCGGCAATTGTGCGCGCCCGCTCATCAGGCGTAGCAGGGCCGACGCGTGAATTTGGTGGGCGAATAAAAGTGCGCTCTACCACTGTCGGAATACCTTTTTCGTCCAAAACTGAAACTAAGGCCTCACCGACACCCAATTGCCCGATGATTTCTTCAGTGTCGAAATTTGGATTTACGCGGAAAGACTCAGCAGCGATTTTAACAGCCTTCATTTCCGATGGCGTATAGGCGCGTAAAGCGTGTTGAATACGATTACCCAATTGCGCCAAAACGGTTTCGGGAATGTCTTGTGGGTTTTGGGTCACAAAATAAATGCCCACGCCTTTGGAACGAATAAGGCGCACCACTTGTTCGATTGTAGTCAAAAGCGCCTTTGGTGCGTCACGGAATAATAAGTGTGCCTCGTCGAAAAAGAACACTAATTTCGGTTTTTCCGGGTCGCCGACTTCCGGCAATAATTCAAATAATTCGCTTAATAGCCAAAGCAAAAATGTCGAATATAATGTCGGTGACGACATTAGTTTTGAACCGTCGAGAATATTAATAATCCCGCGACCTGATAAATCAGTGCGCAGAAAATCGTTTAGATCAAGTGCCGGTTCGCCGAAAAATTGATCTGCACCTGCGGCCTCAAGTTCAAGGACTTTTCTTTGCAAAACCGCAACTGCCTGTTTGGTGACAAGGCCGTATTTTTTTGAAACTTCGTCAGCATTATCGACCATATAATCAAATACCGCCTTCAAATCTTTCAAATCCAAAAGCAAAAGCCCTTCATCATCGGCCATTGTGAATGCAATGGTTAAAGCACCCGATTGAGCATCCGTGACATCCATAAGGCGCGCCAATAATTGCGGGCCCATTTCTGAAATTGTGGTGCGAATGGGGTGGCCCGATTTACCATATAGATCCCAAAAAACGGTTGGTGCGGCCTCGGCCCGGTAATCCATCATGCCAAGTTTTTCGGCGCGCGCTTTAAAAGGTTCAGAAGGTTCCCAAGTTTGTGAACAGCCAGACAAATCCCCTTTAACATCGGCGGCAAATACCGGAACGCCCGCGCGCGCGAATCCTTCGGCTAAAACCTGCAAAGTCACGGTTTTTCCGGTTCCGGTTGCACCGGCAACTAGACCGTGACGGTTTGCACGCTTAAGATTAAGGCGAATTGGCGCAATTGGGTCACCACCGCCACCGATTAGAATTGAATTATCCATTAAACCCTCCGAACACGAAGTAAATCACGATTGAAAATCACACGTCTTGGATAAACAATTCGCAAATAAAAGCCAATAGAATAATACTTGAGCGACGGCTTCTATCTGTTCTTAGCGGGAACCCACTTAACGTCTTTTGCGCCGTTTTCATTGGCGCGACGCGCCAATACAAAGAATAGGTCTGAAAGCCGATTCACGTATTTGAATGCTTCTTCATTAATGCTTTCGCCATTTTCCTTCATATGCGCAATTTTGCGTTCGGCGCGGCGTGCAATGGTGCGGCAAACATGCAAATGTGTCGAAAGCGCGCTGCCCGCTGGCAAAATAAAACTATCCAAAGCGGGAATTGGCGCATTAATTTCATCGATTTCGGATTCAAGGCGTAAAACTTGGGTCTCAATTATTCGCAAAGGTTCATAGCCAAGATTTTCGCGTTCTGGCGTTGCCAAATCCGCACCTAAATCGAACAAATCATTTTGAATGCGCAATAGAATTTCATTAATTTGCTTATCATTGTCGCAATGAAGGCGCGCAACGCCGACAAAGGAATTTAATTCGTCAATCGTGCCATAAGCCTCAAGCCGTAAATGCGTTTTGGCAACCATTTCCCCCGTCGCCAAACGCGTTTTGCCGCCATCACCGGTTTTTGTGTAAATTTTGTTTAGCGTGACCATTAATGCCCTCTAGTCTTAAACCAAAAACCGATCATCAATAAAATCACCGCCACAAACTGCGCAATGACACGATAACGCATTAATTGGTTGGATCTGTTTTTCGATTTATCCGAATTGAAAGCAAGATTTACAATGCCAATGATAAGCACCACCAGCACCACCGCCATGGCGGCGAAAATAAGCGTATTGTATTGCGATATGTTCATTGAAAATGACAATAAAGGTTTATTTAAAAAACGCCACAACCCATGAGTGAAAAAATACTTGAACAAACAGTGAACATGGTTTAAGTTCTCCGTTAGAGGTCAAAATGAATACTGACGATTCCATAGAAGCACATAGTATTGAGAAGCTAACTCTATACGAGGGCTATTTGAGCATCTATCTGAACATTATTCTCCAAATTTATCCAAGTGTACGCGTATTCGATTTGTTTGCGGGAAGGGGTTATGATTCTAAGGGCGTTAAGGGAAGTGCGGTACGGGCGGCGGAAATTATCGATGCTATCAGAATTGATTCAAGATACAAAAATAAGAAGTTAAAACTTATTTTGAATGAGATTGATGGGGAGAGATTTCAAAATCTAAGTGATGCGGTTAAGGGTTTCAGCAGCTTTGTTAACAAAACTAACTCTAATGCAAACGAAATAATTGCTGAGTGGAATTCAATTCCTAGCAACCATGATTTCTTTTTTATCGATCCATTTGGTTATTCAAGTCTAGAAAACGAAAACTTACAGAAAATAATTTCTGCAACGAATGCGGAAGTACTAATGTTTCTTCCTCTATCCTCCTTTGAGCGGCTAAAAGGTAGTTTAAGCATTTCGCAAGCAGCCACTATGAAGAACTACTATAAAAATATAGGAATTAATGAAGACCAAGTTACTTCAGACTTAGATGCTAAGTCCCTTCTAAGATTGATTGTTTCTGGGTTTAAGCGTTGCTCTAAGTCGGAATATGTTCAGAGCCACATTTTTGAAAACAGGAGTAACGGAAATAGGTATGCGTTAATTTTTGTAAGCCATCATTCGTTAGGGCGAGATAAATTTCTTGAAGCAAAATCCAAAATGCTGAGGATGATGCACGAGAAAGTCAATCCGCAGCTTGGCTTAGGATTCCTTGAAATGGATGATTTTGAGGTAATTAATGAGCTTTGTCTTAGCAGCAAGAGTCTCACAAACACCGAACTGTATGAGCTTGCTGCCAATCATGGGTATCACTCCAGCAGAATGACAGAATTAATAAAACGGCTTGAAAAAGAAGGAAAGGTTTCTATTGCTAGTATTAGCGGTGACAAGCGAAGGAAAAATGCCTTTTACTTACGATATGATAGCCGCGAAGTGGAACATTTGATTTATAGGTTTGGGGATTTTTAAATTGGCGCAATCAACCATTGAGTGGACAGAACAGACTTGGAATCCTGTTACGGGCTGCACCAAAATTAGCCCGGGGTGCAAGTATTGTTATGCCGAAAGAATGGCAAAGCGTCTTAAGGCAATGGGTTCTGAAAATTACGAAAATGGGTTTAAACTCACTTTGCAGCCGCATATGTTAGAGCGTCCACTCGAAATCAAAAAGCCTTCAATGATTTTTGTAAATTCTATGAGCGATTTATTTCACAA
This sequence comes from Hyphomonadaceae bacterium, assembly GCA_041917055.1. Taxonomy (GTDB): domain Bacteria; phylum Pseudomonadota; class Alphaproteobacteria; order Caulobacterales; family Aquidulcibacteraceae; genus Pseudaquidulcibacter. The sequence continues at coordinate 476,304 of JAYRYJ010000001.1, read as the reverse complement.
GAATGTGCCTGATGAATTTATCCTAAAAGTGTTTGAAACTATGAATTTGGCGCACTGGCACACTTTCCAAGTCCTTACAAAGCGCCCTGAGCGTGCTGCGCATTTATCTGAAAAAATTAAGTGGTCGCAGAACATTTGGATGGGAACGAGTATCGAACATTCAAAATACTATAAAAGAATTGACGCGCTTCGGAAAACCGGTGCCATGGTGAAATTTCTATCTTGCGAGCCACTTTTGGGTGAGTTGCCGAACTTAAATCTCGAGGAAATTGCCTGGGTAATAGTTGGCGGCGAATCCGGACCCAAGGCACGACCTATGAAAGAAGAATGGGTCGCAGAAATTCACGAGCAATGCATAGATTCAGGCGTCGCATTCTTTTTCAAGCAATGGGGCGGCAAGAATAAAAAAGCCGCTGGCAGAACTTTAAATGGCAAGACTTGGGACGAGATGCCAGTTGCAATTGCTGCTGAATAGGCAACAATTAATCAAGCAACCTTCTCGCTATAACTTGCGCCTGAATTTCGCCGGCGCCTTCGAAAATGTTTAGGATTCTTGCGTCGCATAATACGCGCGAAATTTGATATTCCAAGGCAAAGCCATTGCCGCCATGGATTTGCAAAGCGTTATCGGCACTCGACCATGCAACACGTGCCGCCAAAAGTTTCGCCATGCCTGCCTCAAGGTCGCAACGAACGCCAGTGTCTTTTTCTAATGCCGCAAAATATGTAAGCTGCCGAACGCCGACAAGTTCCGCCGCCATTGAAACGATTTTATTATGAACGCGCGGGAAAACATAAATCAAATCCCCAAATTGCTTGCGTTCAAGCGCGTATTTAAGGCCCAAATCAAGCGCGCATTGCGCAACACCAATAGCACGCGCGGCAGTTTGAATGCGCGCGCTTTCAAAAGTTGCCATTAAGTGTTTAAAGCCCATACCCTCGACATTGCCTAAAAGATTTTCGGTGGGGACGGTGAAGCCATCAAAACCCAATTCATATTCCTTCATGCCGCGATAGCCCAAAACCTCAATTTCGCCGCCGGTCATGCCGTCTGTCGGGAATGGGTTTTCATCAGTGCCGCGCTGTTTTTCCGCCAAAAGCATAGAAAGACCACGGAAATCTTTCGAGTTTGGGTCGGTACGCACCAAAAGAGTCATTAAATCGGCGCGCGCGGCATGGGTGATCCAGGTTTTATTGCCTGTAACAACATAATTGTCGCCGTCTTTAACCGCGCGTGTCTGTAATGAACCCAAATCAGATCCGGTGTTTGGTTCGGTGAAAACCGCAGTCGGTAGAATTTCGCCGGATGCCAATTTAGGAAGCCATTTTTCCTTTTGTTCTTGCGTGCCGCCATTCATAATAAGTTCGGCGGCAATTTCCGAACGCGTACCAAGCGAACCGACACCAATATAGCCGCGTGATAATTCCTCACTCACGACGCACATCGCCTGTTTACCAAGACCCGAACCGCCGTATTCTTCTTCTAAAGTAAGGCCAAAGACCCCAAGTTCGGCAAGTTCATTAATAATTTCAATCGGGATTAATTCATCTTTCAAATGCCATTCATGGGCAAAAGGCGTGACTTTTTCTTGCGCGAAGGCATAGAAAGTATCACGCACCATCTCCATGGTTTCATCAAGGCCCGAATTTTCCAATGTTGCATGGCCCTGAGCGTTTTTGATTAATTCTGCGGTCTGGGTTTTCAATGCCTGCGTTGCGAGCTTGCGAATTTCCATACACGGCGCAGATGAAACTGCTGCAATTGCATCGGCTTCGAGACCTAATTCAAATGGCCTGATTTTTTCATTAGTGGTCATGGCAATGCCACCCGCCAAATCGGCAAGGTATTCGGCAAATAAGACAATGCAGAGATTGGCCTCTATTTGCGTGAATTTCCCTTCTTCATTGAGGCGCGCCGCCCATTTTGCGGTTTGCGCAAGGGTCGCGAGATAGGTTTCATACCAAGCAAGGCCGTGAAGAACGTGCTGATATTCGCTTTCCAATTGGCGGCTTATTTTGCCATCGACAGTCACAAGTGGGCGAACATAATCAATTGCCTTTTGTTTAAGGGGCGCAATTGCCGAAACCGCATCTGCGAGAAGTTGTGGAATTGCTGCAATTGCGAAATTTGGTGTCGAAACCATGGTCTGTTCCCCTGCATTGAAAATCTTCAAAGATTGATAACAGGCAAAAAAACCCTTTACAATAGGTGATTTGAGAAAATTCGACTAAGGTTTATTGCAATTGCAAAAAATTGTGCAGCGCGAAGGAATGCTAGCCCGAATGACTATCGCGAATTGCGCGCAATCGTTCTGACGGTGTGTCAAAACTGGTGGCCTCGATAATTTCTTCGCGCATTTGGGCGCGCTTTTCATGGACCGAAACTATAATATGGCCCATTGGCACACCTGCCTCGACCAAAACTGCTTCACCCAATTGCAAACTGGCTTCTAATGTTTCGGGTACCGCTTCATTGACGCCTAATTCATAGAGTTTTTTAGCGTGAATTGCGTCTTTGGCGCGAACCACAATTGGCAAATCCTTACGCATATTTTGCACGGCTTTTACAACAGCCGTGACATTTGCTTCACCATGCATAGTAATGACAACTGCTTTTGCGCGTTCAATGGCGCAGGCTTTTAGAAATTCGGGGCGGGTAATATCGCCATAATAGACCCTGTGACCATTTTCACGACCGTTTGAGACGCGCTTCACGTCATTGTCGGCGGCAATATATTTGACTTTATGATATTGCAACATTTGCGAAACGGTTTCGCCAACGCGCCCGAAGCCCGCAACAATCACATGATTTTCATCACCCATTGTTTCGCTAGAGGCTTTTTCAATTTCAGATTCTATCGGCTTTTTGCGATTTCCGCGCTCAAGAATTGCCGATAATACCGGAATTAAGCACATAGAGAGTGCCGCCACCGTCAGTGCGAAATCGGAAGATCTTGGACCTACAACATATAATTGTTTCGCAAGGCCAATAACGACAAAAGCAAATTCGCCACCCGCCCCTAATAGGATACCGGCATATAAAGCTGCGCGGCGATTTAAACCCATGAAAGGGCCAATTCCACCGATTAATAACGCCTTGACCGCGATCAAAGCCGCAACAGCACCCAGTATTAATAAAGGTTTTTCGATTATATTGCCGATATTTAAATTCATACCGACAGACACAAGAAATACGCCCAATAAAAGGCCCTTAAACGGTTGAATTGTCGCCTCAATTTCGCGTCGGAATTCGGTTTCGGCTAATAATAATCCCGCCAAAAATGCCCCCAAAGTCATTGAAAGCCCTGCCGCCGATGTCGCAAGACCAGTAAGAATAATGACAAGGATTGATGCCGCCATAAAAATTTCAGGGCCTTTGATGCTTGCGGCAAGTCTGAATAATGGTCTTAACAATAATCGCCCGATCAAAATGATCGCGCCAACTGCAAAAACCGAAATCAATAAGGCCTGAATTAGGGTCAAAATCCCCATACCCATGCGCTGTGGCGCAAGGAATTGGACGGCAAACATAATTGGAATGATTGCTATATCTTGGAATATCAAAATGCCAAATGCCGCGCGCCCCTCCGGCCTAATTACGCGTCCATTTTCTGCCAAAACCTGCATAACGATTGCGGTTGATGACATTGATAAAGCAAGGCCGATGATAGAGGAGGCGGTTGCCGAAACCCCAAATACTTTCCAACAAATCATGGCAATGGCGAAACTTGAGACCAAAACTTGAAGGCCGCCTAATAAGAATACTAAACGGCGCATTTTCTTAAGACGCTCAAATGAAAGTTCAAGGCCAATGGCGAATAATAGGAACATTACGCCTAAATCAGCCATTGTATTTATTGTCTTTTTGTCTTTTATGGTGATGAAGCGTAAGAATTCATAATCCTTGGCAAGCGCACCAAGCAGATATGGCCCCAATAGAACGCCGCACAGAATATAGCCCAAAATCGGTGAAATCTTCAGACGATAAAACAAAGGCACAACAATTGCCGCCGCCCCAAGAATTACTAATAATTCCCTGAGATTAAGGGATGAACCCAATTCCGCACCCGGCATAGCCAATTTTTGTCTCCTGATTTTTGGTTCAGCCCAATTGCAATTAAGAATCAGTTAAATTTTATGTTTTTTTCGAAGTTTATTTTTGGGTTGGGTCTATGACCTTATTGGGCTCAGTAGATTCACACAATTATTTTGCCTAATCGAACTATTTTTGTTTTTTGTTTTATTTTTCTTTTTTGCCGAAACCTTGTTTCGGGCGCAAAAGAAAGAGCAATTATTGGTGTGCGGTGTGAGCTTGTAAAGTCCCTCGCTGCGCTCGCCTTCGGTAGAGGACTTGACAAGCACAAACCGCACAGGGGTCGAATTTACAAAAAATAATATTGAATTTATTAAAGTCCTTGTCTGAGGAGCCCGCGCAAAAATGAAGGTCAAGGGTTTAAGCGTAGCGCCCCTTGAGGTTCATTTTTGCGCATCCACAATTATCAAAGGTCTTTATGGCAAATTTGCCCATAAAGACCTTCCCCAACCATTGCACTCAATCCCCGCAAAAGGCAACGACCAATAGAAATTCTACATCTAGGTTGTGCCCTGTATTATCTTTTGGTGCGCTTTTTGGTCAAAATTCCATATTTGCGCGTTGCTTTGACTTGAAAATGCTCGCACTTCCTGCGCCAAAGCGCCATTAGAGTGAAATTTTGACTGAAAAATCGATTCAAAATCTAATACTCAACACACCTTAGCGCGCTATTCCAAAACTATTTGGTCACCTTCAATTCTAAATTCATAAGGTTTTAGGGGTGCGCCGCGCCCTGGTCCGCCGAGGCAGTGACCATTTGTCACATCAAAAATTGCGCCGTGTCCAGCACAAATTAGATCGTCATTCATATCAAAAATGAAGTTCCCGTCGATGGAATCTAAGGGCCAACCGGCATGCGGACAGCGATTAATATACGCAAAAACCCTTTTATCACGGGCAATTAAAATGATTGGGGTAAATATGTCATTGGGCCAGATTTCAACAAGCATTGTGCCCTTCAAAACCAATTCATCAATTCTCACTTTAGCTAACCGCGATTTAACTGTTTGTGGTGTAAAATCCACACATTCTTGAAAAGGCGGGTTATTGCCATGAATATCAGCGATGTTTTCTCTTTCGTCACCCATAATCCAACACTTAATGCAACACTGTGGTTAATAATTTGCGGTGCAGTATTCACACTATTGCAAAATATGTCGCCACACGATGCAAAGCAACCGCAAGTTCGAAAGGACGCCTATCTTGACGTTATTTATTGGATAAGCTCTCCCTTTGTTTATTCGGGAATTTCGGTCGCAATGTTAATGGGCGGCCTCTGGGTGATTTTCGGCGGCAATATGACATTTGCCGAGGCCTATGCCGCCAAAGGCGGTGATTGGGCGCAAAATATGCCACTTTGGGCTTTGGCGATTTTGGCGCTTTTATTTACCGATGTCTCACTTTATTGGACGCACAGATTGTTTCACCGTTCTTTCCTTTGGAAATTCCATGCGATTCACCATGGCGCACAAGATATGGATTGGATGCATTCCGTGCGTTTCCACCCGTTTAATGTGATTTGTCACGGCGTTTTTGCCAATTCTTTGGCGATTTGGATTGGTTTTCCACCAGCCGCAATCGCCGTATTGGTTCCGTTCAATATTCTTTATTCCGGCATGGTGCATGCAAATCTTAATTGGACTTTTGGGCCATTAAAATATGTATTTGCAAGTCCGGTTTTCCACCGTTGGCATCATACTGCACCTGATGAAGGCGGGAACATGAATTTTGCCGCGACTTTCCCATTCCTTGACGTGATTTTCGGCACTTTCTATTGGCCGGAAACCAAACGTCCCGGCCCAACCGGTCTTTACGAAGATTATGTGCCTAAGGATTTATTAGGACAGCTTGTTTTCCCATTTATCGGTGAGACCCCGGAGGAAGAAGCGGCGCATAAAGCAAATATGGCTGCTGAATAATTTACAAAAAAAGACACAATTTGAAAAATAGGTTAGATGCTATCGTTTGTTTGTGTGACAAAACTTGGTGCAATCTCGAATCAATAAGCAAGTTATTGTATTAATGTGATAATTTAGCCTAGGAAGGGCTTTTTGAGCAGGCTTGTCAAAAAGACCCTTCTTTGATTGTGTTTCGCGCCAAAATGATTGTCAACCCCCTCGCGGCTTTGCCGTCGCGCAAAGCGCGAGGGGTTGACAATCATTTTTGCGCCCTACACTCGAAACTTCTTTTATGGCCGAAACAAGGTTTCGGAAAAAAAGAAAATAAAATAAAAACAAAACATTAGCGAGTTCTAGCCAATTTACAGCTCTAGTTAACACTATGATTTATTTTCAATCGCCTCGACCGCTGCATTCCATGCAAGCATTACCGAGGCATGGCGCATTGGATAGTCTTGGACAGCTTCTAAATAAGCCAAATCCGCAAATCGATTCAAAGGGACTTTTCCGCCATTCTTGAGCATTTCAAACAGAGCATCGCGCGCTTTTAAAACTTCATTTTTCTTTGCGCCGATTAATGATTGCGATAAAATCGCCGCACTCGCCTGCCCAAGGGCGCAGGCTTTGGGGTTGATAATAAAATCTGTTACAATATCCTGTTCGGCATTATATTTAAGCGCCAAACCAATTTTTGAACCGCAAATTTTGGAAACTTTTGTTGAAACCGAAAATTCTTTTTCATCAAGATTTGTAATTTCGCCAATATTCTTAATATTGGTGCTAAGTTCAAGAATTTTGGAAGAATATAGATCAGAAGTCATCATAAACTATTGTTAAAGTGGAAATTTTCGCTATTTCGGAGAGGTAACACAGACTTAAAAGTCACATTCTTAGTCATAATTCGGATATTTGTGTTTTTCAAACAAGTTTTGTTTGAAAAAGTGTTTTTCATCTATTAAAGAGTCGCCAAATATAAAATTTCGACCTTATAGGTGTGTTTGTGGGCAGCAAGTTTCGCTCTCCTTTTACTTATGGATTTTTTGGCGACCTATTATTGGGTCTGCTGGCAATAATCATAGGCACTTATTTAACGCTTAAAATGGGCGAGGCCCATGTTTCAGGCAATGTGTTCGCAATAAAGGTTGGGGTCAAAACTCTGGCTTTGGCTATTGCGATTTTTATCGGCGGAACTGGTCGAACTGTTTGGCGCTGGACAACACCCGACGATATTTTCTTAATTCTGCGCGCCGTAATGCTTTATGGAATTGTATATTTTGTTTTTTCCGGATTTCTATATTGGCAGTTTTCGATTGAATTAACCCTCGCAGAACCGTTTTTCAGCATGTTCTTTATGGCGACTTTTATGATGGCCTCACGTGCGGTCGCCAGATTCATTTCGAGTGGCGGTTCAATAAAAGGTCTAAGCGCTTTAAGGCGTCGAATTGATAAAGACGCGCCGCCCGCCATTCTAGTTGGATCGACCGAAACAATAACGGGCGCAATTCATGAATTGCGCAAATTGGGGCCTTTGCCTTTCAATCCTTTGGCAATTGTTTCCACGGCGGGTAATCATATTAATAAAGTCTATGCCGGCGCTTTGGTTTATGACGGGCGCAAAATAAATGAAGTTCTTTTGCAATTATGCAGTGAGGCAAAAAGCAATTATGACGATGTACGCGTCATTTTGGTCGGTGATGATCAGGGCGAGGCAGTTGTCCAAGCGGCAATGAATGCGGTTGCCAAAACAAAAGTAAGAATGTCACGCATGCCGGAATTCGGCTCCAAGGAATTAAGAAACGTCAATCCTGCCGAAATCCTAGGGCGGCGCCGCCACACAATCGATATTTCAGGCCCGTCAAAACTACTTAAGCATAAGACGGTTTTGATCACGGGTGCAGGTGGAACAATTGGTGCCGAATTATCAAAACAGGTTGCCGCTTTACAGCCTGGTCGCTTGGTGTTGGTTGAAGGCTCGGAAAATAATCTTTATTCAATATCGCAAAATTTATCCGAAGAATTTCCAGGACTGACTTTTGATTTGAACCTTGTCGATATTCGTGATGTCTCTCAATTGAATGAAGTGTTTGATAAGCATCAGCCGCAAATCGTTATTCATGCGGCAGCTAATAAACACGTTCCTTTATTAGAATCCCACCCGCGAGAAGCGATACGGGTTAATCTTGGCGGAACAGTGAATGTTTTGCGCGCCGCCGAAAAAAATGGGGTTGAGGTTTTTGTATCGATTTCGACCGATAAAGCTGTTTCACCACAAAATATTATGGGCGCAGTCAAACGCGCCGCCGAATTATTTGTTCGCCTAAAATTTGAAGAGCATAAAGGCAAATATTTTTCAGTACGGTTTGGCAATGTATTGGGTTCATCAGGTTCAGTGATGCCCCTGTTTGAACGCCAAATTGCGAAAAAGGGACCGGTTACAATCACGCACAGAGAAATGACCCGTTGGTTCATGACCGTCGAAGAGGCTGTTGGTTTAGTGCTACAAGGCGCTTCAATCGGTGCAGGCTATTGCGATGTCGAAACCGAGGAATTACAGCCTTTATTGGTTTTGGATATGGGTAAACCTGTCCGCATCAAAGAATTTGCTGAAACCCTAATCCGATTGAGCGGCTATGAACCCTATACTCAAATCCCAATTGTCGAAATCGGCTCAAGACCGGGGGAAAAACTGCACGAAGAATTGTTTTACCAACATGAAAGAGTGAAACAAACAGCAGTTTCGGGTATTTTAGGTGCCGAACCTACTTTGCCTTTAGATGAAAATCTAATGGAAAAAATCGAAAATACACTTAGATTTGCTGAAGAAAACAATATGGAAGCGGCAATTTCTGAACTAAAGAAAATCGTCCCTGAATACGTCACTGTAAAATAGAAATTTAATTATGCCAGAAAATATTAAGCCGATTAAGCGTGCCTTAATCTCCCTTTCCGATAAAAAAGCCCTTGAAAAAACCGCCAAGATTTTGGTTGAAAAAGGGGTTGAAATTCTATCTACCGGTGGCACATCAAAAGCATTAAATTCTATGGGCATTGCCGTAATTGATGTCGCAGATATTACAGGATTTCCCGAAATGATGGATGGGCGTGTAAAAACCCTTCACCCAATGGTGCATGGCGCTTTATTGGCACTTAGGGATAATGAGAATCACGCAAATGCAATGCGCGAACACAATATTTCCGGCATAGATTTATTATGGGTCAATCTTTATCCATTCGAAGCAACGCTTGAAAAAGGTGCAGATTTTGATGAATGCATTGAAAATATTGATATAGGCGGGCCTGCTATGATTCGCGCAGGCGCAAAAAATCACGGATTTTGTGCGGTCGCGACCGATGATGATGATATTGATTTGGTTCTTAAGGATTTAGAGGAATTTGGCGGCACGTCCCATAACACCCGAAAAACCCTCGCCGCCCGCGCCTATTCGCGCACTTCGGCCTATGATGCGGCGATTTCAAATTGGTATTTTGAACAAACCAAAGAAGAAAGCCCGAAATACCGGACAATGGGCGGCGTTAAAGTGCAAGAAATGCGCTATGGCGAAAACCCGCACCAAAAAGCCGCTTTTTATTCCAATGGCGAAAAGCGATTTGGGGTTGCGTGCGCCAAACAATTACAGGGTAAAGAATTATCCTATAATAATTTCAACGATACCGATGCCGCATATGAATTGGTTGCCGAAATATCGCGCGAAAAGCCCGCAATTGCAATTATTAAACACGCCAATCCATGCGGCGTTGCCATTGGCGACACTTTATTAGAGGCGTTTGAAAAAGCCCTTCATTGCGATAGTGTGTCGGCATTCGGCGGCATTGTGGCCTGTAACCAAATTCTTGATGGTGAAACCGCCAAAGCAATTAGCGCAATTTTTACCGAAGTTGTTATTGCACCGCAGATTACAGATGAAGCAAGAGAGATTTTCGCCGCCAAAAAGAATCTTAGACTATTGGAAGCAGGTGGTTTGCCGGATCCATATTCAGTTGGCCTGAATTATCGCAATATTGCCGGTGGGTTTTTGGTGCAAAATCGTGACAATGCGCCATGCTTAAGAGAAAATCTAAAAATCGTCACTAAACGCGCACCAAGTGAGAAAGAATTAGACGATTTATTATTTGCCTTCAAAGTTGCAAAACACGTTAAATCAAATGCAATTGTCTATGCCAAGGATTTAACAACTGCCGGCATTGGTGCGGGGCAAATGAACCGTAGGGATTCTGCCTTTATCGCTGCAAAGCGTGCCAAAGAAGCCCAAGAAAGAAATAATTGGCAAAGCGCTATGACATTGGGTTCGGCGGTGGCATCGGACGCGTTTTTCCCATTTGCCGACGGTCTTTTGGAGGCAATAGAGGCAGGTGCAACATCGGTTATTCAGCCTGGCGGCTCAATACGCGATGAAGAAGTGATTAAAGCCGCAGACGAACACAATATCGCAATGGTCTTTACGGGACAAAGGCATTTTAGGCATTAATTGTGTTTGAAGAATTCTATGGCTTTTCACCGCGATTACGACAGCGAAAAATCCATCGCTTGGCTATTTTTCAATAATCTTGCCACAATCTCTGCGTCGTGTTGCAAGCCACATTACGCCGAACAAATCGCTTAGCGCGGCAACAAGTCTGCCAAAATTAGTGTATTTTGACGCGCCACTTTCGCGCGGGCGGTGGTTCACTTCAACAAATTCTGTGGTGAATTTGGCATGGTTTACAAGCGCCGCCATATAACGGTGCATATGATCAAAATAGGGCAAGCTCAAAAACACTTCGCGTTTTATCACTTTAATACCACAGCCGGAATCAATTGCGCCATCATGCAAAAGTGCTTGTCTGACAGCGTTTGCGACTTTGGATGCAATCTTTTTTGCTTGTGAATCTTGGCGTTTAAGCCGCATTCCTTGCACCATGGCAAGGTTTGAGGGCGCATCAATTCGATTCAAATGGCGTATAAGTTTTGGTAAATCGGCAGGGTCATTTTGCCCATCGCCATCCAAAGTTCCAACCAAAGGCGCATTAGCGGCCCTAAGACCTGAATAAATCGCGCGGCTTTGACCAGCATTTTTCTCATGATGCAATACGCGCAATTGCGGGCATTTTTGTTTATAGCCTTCAAGTATTTCAGCAGTATCGTCTTTTGATTTATCATCGACAATTATAATTTCAAACTGATAACCGTCTAAGGCCGCACAAATTTCTTCGATTAGGCTTATTATGGCACCGCTTTCATTATGGACGGGCACAATAATCGAAATATCCAAATTATTTTTCATGCGGCCTCTTTAATGCCTTTGGAAAATTAATGAAAGTCCGAATGCATAAGTGACAGGGCAAATGCACCAAAAAGTGATTTAGGTCATACACTCATTAATTAGTGGTTTGAGGCGGCTTTTTGGCTAAGAAATAGGCCGAAAACAAGGATTTTGCGATGTGAGCATCACAAAACTCCTTTTTTCGAGCCTAGTTCGACGCCAAAATGCCGCCACAGGCCGCTAATTAATGAGTGTATGGCCTAGACCGAATTGTTTTGTTATTTATTTTACAGTCCATGAAAACCTTCCACAATCTTTGCACAATAAGTCATAATTTTTCGGCAGCGATTTCCCCGCTTGACTAAATTCAAAATCCTTGTTCTATTATTGTTATAACAAAAGGTGAGTTTTGAGCGAATTTGTCGAGCAGAATGAATTAGAGGCGAAGCATAGTCTTAACTTGCACATTGACCGTGCGAGATTAAAGAAATTTATTGCCAATGAACGCGCAGATTTTATTGAAAAGCGCCCAAAAGGATTTTTTCACGCCAATACGCAAGAAAACCGACCCAATAATGAAGGTTTTTTGGGCGGCGTTCCGCAACATTGGATGTTGGACTGGCCTACTCCATTCCCATTATTTGTAAAATCGGCAAAAGGCGTTTTGATTGAGGATATTGACGGCAATCAATTAATTGATCTATGCCTTGGCGATACCGGCGCAATGTTCGGACATTCCCCTGAAATCACCAAAGATGCCTTGATTGAGGCCGCAGATAGCGGCCTAACGGCAATGTTACCAAGCGAAAAGGCCGATATTGTCGGGCACAAATTATCACAGATTTTTGGCCTTCCATTTTGGCAATTAGCTTTGAGTGCCTCTGATGCCAATCGTTTTGCTTTGCGCCTTGCGCGCCTTGCGACGGGGCGCCAAAAAATCTTGGTCTTTGACGGCTGTTATCATGGTGCGGTTGATGAGACCTGTGTTTTAATCGATAAAAACGGCAAAACTATTGCCAAGCCATCATTATGGGGTTCGGCCTTTGACCCGTCATTGCACACATATTGCGTGCCTTTTAATGATGAAATCGAACTTGAGGCCGCGCTTTCTGGTGAAGATGTTGCGTGCATAATTATGGAACCCGCTTTGACCAATTGCGGCATTGTTCCGCCCAAAGATGGCTTTTTAGATTTTGTGCTAAAAACCGCCAAAAAATATGGCACTTTGGTTTTAATGGATGAAACCCACACTTTATCCACCGGACTTGGTGGTTATTCGCGCCAATTTGGTTTGACGCCCGATTTATTTGTGGCGGGTAAAGCAGTTGCGGGTGGTGTACCCTGCGCTATTTGGGGTTTTTCCAAAGAGGTCAAAGACAGGTTTCAAGCTGCGCGCGAAAATCTTCCCAGCGGTCATTCCGGTATTGGCACGACATTGGGCGGTTCATTGTTACAGCTTACCGCGCTTGAAAAATCGCTTTGCGATTTAATGACTGATGCCAATTATGACAAAATGATTGCTTCGGCAAAATTACTTGAAGCAGAATTATTGAAGATAATTGAAACCAATAGACTCGATTGGTCAATTATTCGTATCGGGGCGCGGCTTGAAATAATTTTCGCCCCGAAAATTCCGCAAAATGCGGAGGAAATGCGCGCGCTTTTTGATTATGAAACAGAAGAAGCATTGCATCTTGGCCTTTTAAATCGTGGAGTTTTAGTGACACCATTTCACAATATGATTTTAGCAGGGCCCGATTTAACAAAGGAAAACATCTTGCATTATTCGCATTCTGTGCAAGATATATTATCGAAAATTTTGATTATGGAACAGGTTAGAGATGTCGCCTAAAGATAGCATATCCGAATATAAGCGACTTGAAACCTGGATAAAGGAAAAAGGCGTTTCAGAAATAGAATTGCTTTTACCCGATATGAACGGCATTATTCGCGGTAAAGTCGTTCCCGCCAATCGCTTTTTGCAAGGCGTTAAAGGGCGCACACTGCGTATTGCTTCTTCGATTCTCACGGTCACAATGACCGGCGATTATCCCGATTTACCACATAATATCGATGAGGCGGTTCAAGACCCAGATTGCGTTTTATTGCCCGACGCCAATTCTGTGCGTGTCGCGCCCGGTTATCGCACACCCACTGCTTTTGTAATGGCTGATGCTTATACAAATGCCGGCACACCAATTGATATTGCACCGCGCCGTGTATTGAAGCGGGTTTTAGAAGCCTATGAAGCCAAGAATTGGGAGCCTATAATTGCCCCCGAATTGGAATTTTTCCTTACCGCGCGCAATATTGACCCGGATTTACCATTAGAAACTCCAATTGGTCGTTCGGGGCGCGCCGAAAAAGTATCGCAGCCCTATGGCCTTGAAGCATTAAACGAGCATGAAGACCTTATCGAGCAAGTTTATGAATATTGTGAAATCGCCGAAATTGATATTGACACAATGATACATGAGGCGGGTGCCGCGCAATTAGAGGTGAATTTCAATCACGGTGATCCAATGCATTTATCTGATCAGGTAATGGTCTTTAAACGCATTTTCCGCCAAGTGGCTTTGGCAAATGGTGTCTATGGCACCTTCATGGCAAAGCCCATGGATAATCAGCCGGGTTCGGCAATGCATATTCACCAATCATTGCAAGATAAAGAGAGCGGGCAAAACCTTTTCGCACATGCAAATGGTCAAGATAGCCCATTGTTCCGTTCCTTTATTGCGGGATTGCAAAAATTCCTTCCGGAATGCGCGCCATTATTTGCACCGAATGTGAATTCTTTCCGTCGTATGCGTCCGCAATTTGACGCCCCGATTAATGTGCAATGGGGGCGTGATAATCGCTCTTGCGGATTGCGTGTGCCTTTATCAGACGGGCAAAATCGTCGTGTCGAAAACCGCCTTCCGGGGGCCGATTGCAACCCTTATTTAGCAATTGCGGCGTCTTTGGCGTGCGGCATTGTCGGTATGGAATTAAAACTTGAACCCACCGCACCATTACAGGGTTCAGCTTATAGATTGCCGCGTTCATTGCCGCGAACCTTGGATGAGGCGCTTGAACGTTTCAAATCCTGCGGGCCGGTTCGCGAGGTTTTAGGTGAAGATTTCTGTGAAGTTTTTGCCTCGGTCAAAGAAATGGAATTAGATCATTTTGAAGGTGTGGTCTCGGCATGGGAACGCGAACATCTTCTGTTAAAAGTGTGAGGATTATTTTGAGTAATAAAGGCCATACGGCAAAAATTGCGAATACAGAGGATGCAGCGAAATTTTTATCCGCCAATCCCGAAGTGAAATTCATTGATGTTATTTACTCGCCCATAACCGATGTGCCGCGCGGCAAACGAATTCGCCCGCATGAATTATTGGGGGTTTATTCCCATGGTCGTTATTTGCCTGGCTCGATTTGCGTGGTCGATACAATAGGTGCCGATTGTGAAGACACGGGCCTTGTTTGGGAAGATGGGGACGCCGATAGATTGGCAAAACCCGCCGCAAATACTTTGTTCAAAGCGCCATGGTTGGGTGATGATGTCGCGCAATGCATTTTGTCGCTTTATGAATTGAATGGTGCGCAAAACGACCTCGATCCACGCTTTATTTTATCGAAAGTGATTGGCCTTTTTGAAGAAATTGGACTTACGCCTGATGTGGCCTGCGAATTAGAATTTTATCTTACCGGACCACGCAAAATAGGTGAAAAGCCGCATTTGCCGTCATCGCCCACCACTTGCCATACAGCAATCGGCAATGAGGTTTATGGCTTGCGCGAATTAGACGATTATATGGATTTTCTACGCGATTTATATACCGCCGCTGAGGCGCAAGATCTGCCGATTGAGGCCGCGATTTCCGAATTTGCGCCCGGGCAATTGGAAATCGGCCTTGAACATCGCGCCGACGCTTTAAGGGTTGCCGATGAAGCCATGATGTTCAAACGCATGGTCAAGGGCGTCGCGGTAAAACATGGTTTAGAGGCATGTTTTATGGCAAAGCCTTTCGCGGGTTTGGCGGGCAATGGTCAGCATTTGCATGTTTCGGTTTTGGATAAAGACGGTAATAATATTTTTGCTTCAGATGCCAAAGACGGTGATAAATTCATGCGACATGCAATCGCCGGAATGCAGCAAACCATGCCGGCATTAATGGCGATTTTTGCGCCAAATGCCAATTCATATCGTCGTTTTGTTGGCAATTCTTATGCGCCGGTCGCCGCCACATGGGGCACAAATAATCGCACGGTTGGTTTACGCGTTACAGCAGGGCCGCCAAAATCACGCCATATTGAACACAGAATTTCTGGTGCAGATGCTTCGCCATATTTGGGGCTGGCGGCGATGCTTATGGGCGTTTATCACGGCATCAAAAATGAATTAGAACCAAGTGAAATGATCGAGGGTGACGGCTATTCACAATTGGAAAAATCGCCTGTTATTTTGCCACTTAATTGGTTTGCGGCAGTCAATGAATTCAAGAAATCAGATTTAATTGCGCAATATTTGGGCGATAGGTTTCAAAAAATGTATTCAATCATAAAAGAAACCGAGCAAAATCGATATTTTTCAGCGATTCCGCTGGAAGATTACGATTGGTACTTTCGCAATGCCTAAAATGGGGTAAGGTGTGAATAATTAAGAAGTGAAAGGGGTCAATAATGTCTGAGATTAAACTAACAGATTCTGAAATTGCGATGTTTTTGAAGGGCAATGCAAGATCGCGGCGCGCATTTTTGGCGGCTTTTGGCGCATCTGCTGCCGCCATCAGTTTGGTCGGTTGTAAACCAAAAGCCACCGCACCTGCACCTAAAACCGGCGGCAAAACCATTATTGAGGGTTCTGAGGCCAAGAAACTGAATTTCTATAATTGGGATACTTATATTGGCGAAACCACATTGGCGGATTTTAAGGCCGAAACCAATGTGGATGTGGAAATGACGCTTTTCGCATCAAATGACGAATTATTTGCAAAATTCCGCGCCGGCAATCCCGGATATGACGTTATTATGCCGTCAAATGAATATGTAACCCGTATGGCAGAGGCGAAATTATTAATGCCTTTGGATCATTCAAAAATTCCCAACAAAGCAAATATTTTACCGGAATTCCAAAACCCTGATTTTGACCCAGGTCGCAAATATTCAATGCCATATACTTGGTTGGTTTTAGGGATTGGCTATCGCAAATCCGCGATGAAGGGCGGCACTATTCCGGATACTTGGAAATATCTCTTTGATTCTGAAGAATATTCCGGTCGTATTTCGGTTTTGGGAGAAAGCATGGATTTATTCCGCCTTGTATTTAAATATTTGGGCAAATCCGTAAATGATTTCTCGCCTGAGCTTGTAAAACAGGCTGAGGCAATGTTGGTAAAACAGAAAAAACATATCAAAAAATTCCATGAAGACGATGGTCAAGACCTTTTGATGGCAAAAGAAATTGATATTGTTCTTGAATATAATGGCGATATTGCGCAGTCCAAAGTTGAAGATGATGACATCGATTTTGTCGTGCCTAAAGAAGGTTCTTTGATGAATTCGGATTGTATGTGTATTCCGGTTGGCGCACCAAGCCCGAATAATGCGCATGGTTTCATTAATTTCTTGCTTGATGGTCAAAAAGGCGCCGATATTTCGAAAAAAATCCTTTTTCCGACGCCAAATGCCGCTGCAAAAGCACTCATGGACGATACTTATAAAAATAACCCGATTATTTTCCCGCCAAAAGAGGCGATGGATAAATGCGAATATGGCAAATATCTTGGCCCTGATAATGCCAAGGCCATTGAAGATGCAATGACCCGCGTTCGCGCTGCTTAATTTCGAACCCCGCGCCTAAAAGCGCGGGGTTTCGTTTATAAATCAGGGGGCAAAATGCAAAATTGGTATGAGAATAAACGTTTTTTTTGGGGCACAATGCTTGCCCCGACTTTATGGTTTTTGATTTTCTTTGTTGCCCCGATGTTTATGGTCTGGGCCTATTCATTTGGCGAAAATACAGGCCCGATTGACATTGCCATTACCGGAACTTTTGACAATTATAAGCAAGTTTTCAACCCTGAAATTATTAAGGTTTTATGGGAAAGCGTTATTCTTGCCTCTGTCGCGACTTTGGTGTGTTTAATATTGGCTTTTCCGGTGGCAATCGCCATGACATTTGCCGACGACAAGACCAAATCTTGGCTTTTGCTTTTAATCATGCTTCCTTTTTGGACAAATTTGCTGATAAGAACCTATGCCTTGATTGCGGTCATGCGCACCGAGGGTCTTATTAATTCCAGTTTTGAAATGCTTCATGGAATTGCGGTTTTAGTTGGCATTCCGGTCGGTGAATTTGAACCGGCGCAATTATTATACAATAAAATGGCGATTATTATTGGCCTTGTCTATGTCCATTTGCCCTTTATGGTTTTGCCGCTTTATGCCGCTTTGGATCGTCTTGATAGATCACTGATTGAGGCAAGTCTTGATTTAGGCGCAGGGCATTTTGAAACTTTCCGCCGTATTGTTGTGCCATTGGCCTTGCCGGGGATTGCGGCTGGTTTGGTCATAACTTTCATTCCTGCGATGGGCGCATATCTAACCCCTGATTTATTAGGTGGCCCCGATGATTTGATGATTGCAAGTTTGATAGAACGACAATTTAAGCGCGCCAATAATTGGCCGTTTGGCTCGGCATTATCATTCCTATTAATGTATATAACTTTGATATTTTTCGCCATGAAATCCTATTTTGAGTCAAAAGGCGGGAAAGTTGGAACGGGGCATTGATATGAATATTTTTAAAAGAGACGCCCGCGCCCCACTTGAATATATTAAATCCTTTCGTTTGCGTGCTTGGATTTTGGGGGTTTTGATTTTCCTATATGCGCCTTTGATGGTTTTAATCGCCTTTAGTTTCAATGATTCCAAGCGCACAATTGTCTGGAAAGGGTTTACATTCAAATGGTATCAAAAAGTCTTTGAAAATGACGCCCTGCGTGAGGCATTGGTAAATTCTTTATTGATTGCTGTCGCCTGCACTTTGGCATCGGTGGTTTTGGGGACTTTGGCGGCCTTTGTATTATGGCGCTTTAAATTCCCTATGAAGGGGCTTTTGGATTCAGGTTTAAATCTTCCGATTGTGGTTCCAGAAATTTGTATGGGCGTTGGGGTTTTGATGTTTTTTGCAAAAATCAACTGGCCCAATGATTTGCCTTGGCCCCTTAGTTTGGCGCAAATCACGATTGCGCACATAACTTTTGCCTTCCCCTTTGTGGCGGTGGTGGTTCGCGCGCGGCTTGAGAGTTTTAATAAAGAATTGGAATCCGCCGCACTTGATTTGGGCGCATCGCAATGGCGCGCCTTCATGGATGTTATTGTGCCACACATGACGCCGGGGATCGTAGCGGGTGCATTATTGGCCTTCACATTATCACTTGATGATTTTGTGATAACTTTCTTCGCCTCAGGCCCCGGAACAATCACATTTCCGATTAAGGTCTATTCGATGGTGCGTTTCTCTGTCACCCCTGAAGTTAATGCCGCATCGACCATAATCATTGTTTTAACCGTGCTTGCGACCGTCGTCGCTATGCGCCTTCAAAATCCACCAAAATCAGCGCAATAAAGGTGTGTGATGTCAAAAAGTGATACAATAATCAAAATAGAAAACGTCACCAAAAGATACGGCAAAGTTACAGCTGTTGATGATGTTAATATCGAAATAAAGCGCGGCGAATTTTTTGCTTTGCTTGGGCCATCGGGCTGTGGAAAAACCACGCTATTGCGCATGATTGCGGGTTTTGAAATCCCGACAGAAGGCAAAATTTTTATTGACGGCGTTGATGTTTCCAATGTCCCACCCAATAAGCGCCCGATTAATACTGTGTTCCAATCCTATGCGGTTTTCCCACATTTGTCAGTGTTTGATAATGTCGCCTATGGCTTGCAATTTGACCGCGTTCCCAAGGCCGAACAATATACAAGGGTCATGGCGGCGCTTGCCGACGTAAAACTTGATCATTTGGCGGATAGAAAGCCAGACCAAATGTCAGGTGGGCAAAGACAAAGGGTGGCACTCGCACGCGCCCTTGTAAAACGCCCAAAGGTTTTATTGCTTGATGAACCATTATCCGCGCTTGATGCCAAATTGCGTGAGGCCATGCGCTTTGAATTAACCGCACTTCAAGAAAAAGTCGGCGTAACATTTATTATGGTGACGCACGACCAAGATGAGGCATTGGCGATGGCTGATAGATGCGCGGTTATGGATCGTGGTCGACTAATGCAATTGGCGACACCTTCGTCGCTTTATGAATTTCCTGCCAATAAATTCACCGCTGATTTCATTGGCTCGGTCAATTTGTTTGAAGGGAAATTGGTGGTCGATGAACCCGACCATGCCGTTATTTTCTCAGAAGAATTGGGCGGCAAAGTGTTTTTTGACCATGGTGTATCGGGCGCAAGCGGCGAAAGCATGTGGGTCGGCATTCGCCCCGAAAAAATCGAATTAATAAAACGCACCCAAGATGGCCCAAGACCGGTAATGGAAGACGCGCCGGAAGACTGTAATGTTATTAAAGGAACAATCCGTCAGATTTCTTATTTGGGTTCAGAAAGCATTTATGAAATCGAACTTGATAATAAGCGCAAAATGCAAGTTTCGCGCCCCAATCTTTCGCGTTGGGACCAAGAAGACTTCACTTGGGATGATGAAGTCTGGTTATGTTTCCACGGCGATTCACCAGTGCTTTTGCAGAATTAGGATTGCTTAAAAATGGACGATAAAAACGAAGATAAATTGCGCAAACTCGGCTATTCAAAACAATCTTTAATCGGGCTTGCGGTATTTATTGCGATTCTGATCCTAGGATTAATAATGCGCGGAAAATAATACACGATGCGTTTAGGTTTAGAGTATTCACACTTCCCTAGCTTTAAAATTCCAATAGGTTGTTAATCCCAAGCAGCGCAATCATTTTACTTCTGCTTCGCTCAAAACAGGGGGTCAAGGGGTAAAAGCTGCGCGCCCCCTTGACGCCCAGTTTTGAGCACACACAATTGAATGAGGTCTTTATGGCACACCAGCCCATAAAGACCTTCCCAAGCAATTGTTCATCGTTTCCAAAAACAACAACATATTGAGACTGCGCATCTAAGGCGCATGATAAAAATTGCCGCAAACATAAAAAAGAGCGACCCCCAAAGAGGGTCGCCCTGTTAAAGTTCCCATGAAACTATAACTACAACTATTATTGCAATCTTAATTGCAATTATTGCAACAATTAGTTCAAAGCTTCTTTCAAGCCTTTTGAAGGAAGGAATTTTGCAACTTTAGCTGCAGGGATTTGAACAGTCGCACCTGTTGAAGGGTTACGGCCTGTACGCGCTTCGCGCTTAGTAACTTTGAATTTGCCCAATGGTGCGAAAGTTACTTCACCATCTTTTTTCAAAGTTTTTTCGATGTAAGCAGTCAAAGCGTCAATCGCAGCACCAGCTTTTTCTTTTGTGATGCCAGCTTTATCTGCAACTGCATCAATCATTTCTTTTTTGCTCATCAAAGCTCTCCAAAATTCTTACCCATTGCGGGGTTCAAACTACGACCTTGGAAAAGGGAATCTCGCCAAGGACCGGAATATGACAAAGGCTGTTTGCAGCATTTCGTCAAGCCAAAAATGGCGTAAATACAGCGTTTTCGTGCTTTTTTTGTTGATAATTTGCAGATTTTCCAAATTACGACCTAATGGTGGTAAAGGCCGCCTTAAAATTCACACTTAATGAATTCTTGCGCGATTATTTCCTCCGGCAGGTCTTTACCGATAAAAACTATTCTTGATGTCGAAGGCGATTGTTTATTAACATAATTTGCCTCGACCATCATGTGGACACCATTTATTACGAAGGGGCGATTTTCACCTTGAATTTTCGCAATTCCCTTAAAACGCAAAAGCTGTGCCCCAAATTCATCGGTTAAATCGGAAATAAATTGCGCCAGCTTTCCTTCATCAAGTGGTTTTGACGTTTGTAACGCAAGCGCCTTTACACCCCCATAATGTTGGTGATGGTGGTGGTGATCGTGATGGTGGTGGTTTTCAGTCGGGAAATATTTATCAATTCCGTCTGTTCCGTCAAAGCCGTGGGAATTGCGATCCAAAATTTTATTGAAATCAATTTTTGAGTTTTGAGTTTCAATAATTTCGACACCGGAATTAATGGATGTTATTTTTCCCCGAATTTCTTCAAGTTTCACTTTATCAACGCAATCAATTTTATTGAGAATTATTAGATCTGCAAACGCAATTTGATTTGTGGCTTCTTCAAATTCTTCTAATTGGGTATCAATGTTTTGCGCATCGACTAAGGTAATAATGGAATCAAGCCGCGACTTTCGCGCAATATCGTCATCAGCAAAAAATGTTTGGGCAACAGGTGCCGGATTGGCAAGGCCGGTGGTTTCAATAATAATACCGTCAAACGCGCTTTTGCGGCGAAATAGTGAATTGACTATTCTTATTAAATCGCCGCGCACATTGCAGCATAGACAACCATTATTAAGTTCGAAAATTTCTTCATCAATATCTATGACCAAATCATTATCTATACCCAATTCGCCAAATTCATTAACAATCACAGCAAATTTTTTTCCGTGATTTTGGGTTAGGAGTTGATTTAATAAAGTTGTTTTTCCCGCCCCCAAAAAGCCGGTGATTAAAGTGACGGGAATTTTCTCAGACTGCGAATTCAAACATTGCCCCTATATTTTCAATTCGCATGGCTTTGCCACAGTTTCGGATCTCGAGCAATGGATGTTCAAATGGAATCGGTATGGCGCAGGATTTTTGTGGCGCGGCTTTGAGTTCTTTTCCGATGGAATATTGGAATATTTCAAGGGAAAAACTCAAAGATGGCGACGCAAAAAGACAAGTCAGAGCGGTTCCATTTGAACACCCATTGCTCCAATTCAAAACAATTCAATAGCGGTTTTAACAGCCATTAGAATTAGAACCAAAGCCGAAAGAATAAAGAAAGTGAATCTGACAATAACTTTTCCTTGATTAGCCTGTATCAATGAATGAATAATACGAAACGCAACATAGACCCATGCAAGTGTGGTTAGGACCGCATTATTAATGCCGGCAACATGAATGGTTAGTGCCATTGCATAAAACAAAGTCGGCGATTCATGGAGGTGATTGTAATTATCAGCCACCGCGACCGCATCTAAAGAGAGTGGATTATCTTTCTTTTGAACCGAGATTTTATAATCATCGGGCTTCACTTTTGCTTTTTGCATCGCGGGAATCCGTTTTGCATAGAGCCAGATAAGCATAATCAATGTCCATATTATTAGGACGATAATCGGTTGTAACATTTGCCTCTCCCTGTTTTATTTTTAGGCGGCGCGCTTTAATTGCCCAAAGCGCGCGTAAAAACCTTCATTTTTTGCCGCCATATCGCGCAAAAGCGCATTGGGGCGGAATCTTTCGCCATATTTATCGGCAAGCATATCGCATGATTTCACAAAGTTACCAATGCCAACATTATCCATCATAGAAACAACGCCGCCATGATATGGCGCATAGCCCCATCCGAAAATTGAACCAATATCAGCTTGCACCGGATCTGTAATTACGCCCTCTTCAAAACAGCGCGCGGTTTCAATCCCCTGGCGATATAGAAGACGATTTTTCATTTCGCGCACTTCGGCAGGGTTTGCTTCGAACTTGGCCGGTGCTGCAACGCCCGCCAAACCGTCCCAAAGTTTTTTGCTGCCGTCATCGGCATAGTCATAAAAGCCTTTTTTGTTTTTGCGTCCGAATCTTTCGTGTTTAACGACCATTTCCTCAATCACTCTTGAGGCTTCGGTATCGATCCATTTATCGCCCAAATCCTTTTTGGTTTGTGATTGGATTTTATAGGCCAAATCAAGGGCAACCTCATCACTCATGGCCAAAGGCGCAACTGGCATTCCGGTCATTTTTCCGACATTTTCAATCAATATCGGGGCATAACCTTCGGCAAGCATTTCAATGCCTTCTTGCACATATGTTGAGAAGCAACGCGAAGTATAAAAACCGCGTGCATCATTTACCACAATCGGTGTTTTCTTAATTTTCAACACATAATCGATGGATTTTGCCAAAGTTTCATCTGTGGTTTTTTCACCCATAATTATTTCAACCAAAGGCATTTTTTCAACCGGTGAGAAAAAGTGAATGCCGATGAAATTATCGGGCCTCACACTGGCCTCCGCCAATCCCGAAATCGGCAAAGTTGAAGTGTTGGAACCAAATACGGCGGTTTCGGCTAATTGCGCCTCGGCCCGTTTTGTAACATCGGCTTTTATTTCGCGATTTTCAAACACGGCCTCAATAACCAATTGTGAGCCTTTGATATTGTCATAATCGGTGGTGGCATTGATTAAGGCCAAAGCAGCATCGGCCGTTTCCTGGGTCATTTTGCGACGCGAAACCTGCTTTTTCAAAAGATCAGCGCAATGGGCTTTGCCTTTATCTGCTGCCTCTTGAGATTGATCTATAAGCACGGTTTCAATGCCATTAATTGCCTGTTGATAAGCAATGCCCGCACCCATCATGCCCGCACCCAAAACCGCGACTTTTTTAATGTCGTATTTTTCAAAACCTTTCGGGCGATTGGCGCCTTTCGACAAAGCTTGTGAAGACACAAACAAAGTTCGCACCATTGATTGGGTTTGCGGCAACATGAAATTTTTAATGAAATAGCGGGTTTCAATACGAAGAGCCGCATCCATCGGAACTTGCAAACCTTCATAAACCGCAGACAATATTGCCGCTTGTGCAGGGTAATTATTATAGGTTTTGCCAGCAATCATGGCATTACCGCCGATGAAATTCATAATCCCGCCCGGCGTATATGGGCCGTCTTTAATGCGATAACCTTTATCGTCCCAAGGCTGAGTTGCCTTAGGATTGGCAAGTATCCATTTTTCACATGCCTCAATGGTTTTGCCTTTGTCGCAGACTTCATTAATTACGCCCATTTTCAAGGCATCGGCGGGTTTCATGCTTTTGCCTTCAAGCAAATATTGCGCGGCATTTTGCACGCCCATCAAGCGCGGCAATCTTTGTGTGCCGCCACCACCTGGAATAAGGCCAACCTTGCTTTCCGGAAGGCCAAGTTGGATTTTTTCGTCATTGGCAACCGCACGAAAATGGCACGCAAGTGCGATTTCCAAACCGCCACCCAATGCCAGGCCTTCAATGGCACAGGCAACAGGCTTGCCGCAGGTTTCAAGCGCGCGCAAAGATGCGTTTAATGCAAAACCCGCTTTAAATGCATCCTCCAAAGAAGATGCTTTCATATTACCCGAAATTTCTTCAAGATCGGCACCCGCGCAAAAACCGCTTTCTTTGCCCGAAAAAATAATCGCGCCTTTGATATTGACGTCAGTTTTAATTTTTTCGACCAATTCGGATAATTCATCCATCACCGATTTGGTAATTGTATTCATGGATTTATCGGGAACATCAAAGCCGATATGCGCAATTTGGCTTTCATCTATATTGAATGTGAAGTTTTTCATGTTTCCCTCTTGTGAATTTTCCTGATTAAATGCCGTTTTTGGGGCCTTGTCAATTTTCCGTAAGGTCAAGATTGCAAGATATTCTTCACTTTTTCCCAAATTCCGGATGACCATGTGGTTCGGCGCCTTCGTCGGGGTCGGCGTGAATTATTATGTCAGCTTCCGGGAATTCGTCCCGAATGCGGGTTTCGGCATCAACAATAATGTCATGCGCATCCAAAAGCGTCATTTCTTTGGGTAATTCCATATGGAATTGAATATGAAGCCAGGGGCCTGAAATACGCGTTCGCAAATCATGAAGGCTTGAACCGTATGGATTATTTTTAACAATTTCCTTGATGCGCGAGCGGGTTTCGTCGGGCGCTTCTTTATCTAATAAATGGTCTGCCGCCTCTGATGCTATGTGCCATGCGCCCCATAATAGCCAAATCGCAATAAAAAGCCCCGCAAATGCATCGGCGCGCAAAAAGCCGAATTTTGTTGCCAAAAATACACCAACCAAAGCCACGACATTTGACAATAAATCCGACATATAATGTGCGCGATCGCCTTTAGTGGCGATTGATGTGGTCTGTTTCAATGCCCAAGTCTGAAACAATACCAAAGCGGTCGTCATGATTATGGAAATAACCATAACCGCCACCGCCGCCCCCTCTAAAGAAAGTGGTTTGGGATTAATAAGCCTTTGCACAGATGAAAGCGCAATTAATAGACATGAAATTGCGACCAAACCGGCCTGAAAAACCCCTGCTAAGGCTTCGGCTTTTCCGTGACCAAATCTATGTTCGTCGTCGGGTGCAGTTCGCGCATATCGAACTGATAATAATGTCACAAAACTTGCCAATAAATCCAAAGCACTGTCCGCCATAGATGCCAAAACCGCGTTTGAACCCGATGAATAGCTTGCAATAGCCTTGATAATTGTCAAAACCAAGGCCACAGCGACCGAGGCCATTGATGTAATTATCGTTATATTGAAATTTTTAAGCACCGGAATATTCGAAAATGCGGTATTTTTATTGTTTGATTGCAGCAAAATCGCACCCTTTCAATTGACTTTTATCAATAAGACCATTAGCACGCCCATTCGAATTTTAGAGGCGACAAACCGCCTTTTTTGGAGAATAATACCGTGAAACGGACATATCAACCTTCTAAACTTGTTCGCAAACGCCGTCACGGCTTTCGCGCACGTATGGCAACCCGTGGCGGTCAGGCCGTTCTTGCACGCCGCCGCGCCAAAGGCCGTAAGCGTCTTAGCGCTTAATTAAGCTATTTTCCATGCAAGCATTGAATATGATACGCTTGCCGGACACGCTTAAAAAACGCCGCGATTTTCTATTTGTCGCCCAGGGGGATAGAGCTTCCGGGCGACTTTTGTCGTTACAGGAAAGAAAAATTTCCCAAGATGATAATAAAAATGTCGGCAAAATATATTTCGGCATTACCGCATCCAAAAAAGTCGGAAATGCCGTCAAACGTAATCGGGCAAAACGCAGGCTTAGGGTCGCTATGAAAAATGTGCTTTCGCAATATGGAAACGAAAACCATGCCTATGTCGCGATTGCGCGCCCACAGACAATTGAGGCCGACTGGCCTTCATTACTTGACGAAGTGAAATATCTTGTCAAAAGGCTTTCTTTAAAGTCAAAAACCAAAACCAAACCAGAATAATTGAGCCGAAAATGCAAAATAATGCCAATCAACCGGATACCAAGAATTTTATCGCCGCAATCGTGATTTCACTTCTGATTCTTTTCGGATATCAAACTTTCTGGGCAGGCCCACAAGAAAAAGCGCGCCAAGCCGAACTTGCTAAAAATAAAGGGCAAGCAACACAGACACAAACCAATCAGACCGCAGCTATACCCGCGCAAATTAAGATTCAATCGCGCGATGAGGCAATTGGTCAAACGCCGCGCATTAAAATTGATAATTCGATGGTAACAGGTTCATTGTCATTATTCGGTGGTCGCATTGACGATATTGCTTTGAAGTCTTTTAAAGAGACCGTAAAAAAAGATTCCGGTTTTGTAAAATTATTAAACCCGCAGGGTTCAAAAGACGCGTATTTCACATTTTTCGGTTGGGCGTCACCCGATAATGCGCCGAATTTGCCCGGCCCAAATACGGTTTGGACCAAGGTTTCGGGCGACACCTTAACCCCGAACACGCCGATTGTATTGGAATTTGACAATGGTGCAGGACTAAAATTCACGCGCAAAATTGAAATCGATCAAGAATATTTGGTTACCTATACAGATAGCGTCACTAATTCATCGCAAGCCGCTATTAACCTTCAATCCTATGGCGCAATTCGCCGTTTTTCAAAGCCCACTGACTTAAATATGGACGGTGTGAACCATCACGGTCCAGTTGGTATTCTTAATAATGAACTTAACCGCCTTAAGTATCGCGAATTGGAAAAAGGCAAATCCTTGACCAAAAACTCAAAAGGCGGTTGGTTTGGTATTGCTGATTCTTATTGGTTGGTCGCGCTTTTGCCGGACCAAGCAAAAAATATTGACGTTTATTATGGCGCAACCGCAACCGACAATGGCTTTATGTATGAAGCTAGCTTCAAGGGCCCAATGACAAGTCTTGGTGCGGGGCAGTCAATAAATAATGTCGAACGTGTCTATGCCGGTTCGAAAAAAACCACCGAATTAAATTCCTATGAAAAACGTCTTGGAATTCCGAAATTTGATAATGGTATTGATTGGGGCGTTTTGTGGTTTTTATCCAAGCCGTTTTATGCGCTTTTGATTTTCTTTTTCCAAAAAATTGGCGACATAGGTTTGGCGATTTTGGCGGTTACCGTAGTTGTCAAAATTGTCACTTTCCCATTGGTCTATCAATCTTACAAAAGTTTCGCGAAAATGCGCGAACTTGGACCAAAAATGGCCGAGATTAAGACCAAATTCCCTGACGATCCGGCGCGCCAACAACAAGAAACGCTAAAAATGTATCAGACCGAAAAAATTAATCCGGTCGCAGGGTGCGTGCCAATGTTCTTAACAATGCCGATATTCTTGGCGTTGTATAAGGTTCTTTCGATCACTTTGGAACTTCGCCATGCACCGTTTTATGGTTGGATTCCCGATTTGGCGGCAAAAGACCCGACTTCATTATTGAATCTATTTGGCCTGTTACCATTTGACCCGGCTTCAATTCCATTGCTTGGATTCTTTAGCATCGGGATTTGGCCAATTCTTTACGGCGTTTCCATGTGGTTGATGCAGAAAATGCAACCGACCGCACCGGCAACCGACCCTGTGCAACAGCAAATTTTCGCAATGATGCCTTGGTTCTTTGCTTTTATTTTCGGCGGCTTTGCTTCTGGGCTTGTAATTTATTACACTTGGTCAAACCTGCTAACCATTGTTCAGCAATATGTAATTGCCAAACGCACAGGCAGCCCGACAGTCTTTGACGATTGGTTTGCCAAAAAAGCCGCAAAAAAATGAGCGACACAGCGCAATTATCTTTAGATTTTTTGCGCCTTAGCCCCAATTTTATGTGGGCCGCGCGCACAATGGCGGATTTGCCGCCCATGAGCGTGACCGAAGTGGCATTTGCCGGGCGCTCAAATGTCGGCAAATCGAGCCTTGTAAATGCCGTGCTTAATCGCAAAAATATGGCACGCGCATCCTCCGAACCCGGGCGAACGCGTGAAATGATTTTCTTCGCTTTAAAAGACAAAGAAGAAAATGAAATTGTGCGCATCGTTGATTTGCCTGGTTATGGTTATGCCAAAGCGCCAAAAACCGAAATCGAACGTTGGACATCAGCAACCCGTCAATTTCTTCGCGGTCGCGCGGCTTTAAAGCGGGTTTTTGTCTTAATTGATTCCCGTCATGGCATAAAAGAAAATGACATCGCAGTATTAAAAGAACTTGATACCGCCGCCGTCGTTTATCAGATTGTATTGACCAAAGCCGATAAATTAAAGCCTGCAGGCGTTAAGCGCATTATTGAAGAAACCCAAGAAAAAATAAAAAAGCGCCCCGCTGCCCACCCAGTGGTATTGGCAGTTTCGTCCCATTCGCAATTAGGCCTAGATGAATTACGGGCGGAGATTTTGCGGCTTTAATCTAGGTCATACACTCATTAATTAGTGGTTTGAGGTGGTATTTTGGCTAAGAAATAGGCCGAAAATAAGGATTTTGTGATGTGAGCATCACAAAACTCCTTTTTTCGAGCCTAGTTCGACGCCAAAATGCCGCCACAGGCCGCTAATTAATGAGTGTATGACCTATAGCAGCTTATTGGGGAAGGTCGTAATAGCATATTGACAATTCCCCTCTCAAAATGTCAGTTTGAAGAAAGTCGAAAGGGATGAAAAATGCGTGGTTTCAGATTATTGTTAGGGCTGGCATTACTTCCATTAGGGTCATGCGCAATATTTGGTTTTGCCTCTAAAGACATTGGAATAATGTCTTATAATATTCGTTGCGAGCCGTGTGAGGAACCAAATAATATCAATCATTGGTCAAAGCGCAAACCATTGGTTTTGCAATTAATAAATACTAAAAAGCCCGACTTTTTAGGTTTGCAAGAAGCATCTGAAAATCAGACCAATCAATTATCGGCCGAATTGCCGCAATATGGCCTCTATGGCGTCGGTCGCGAAGAGGGTGAAACGGGCGAACGCAATTCTTTGCTTTATAATAAAGCGCGTTTTACCCCACTATCGCAAAAAACGATTTGGCTTAATGAAGATGGCAAAAAATTTGAACTGGGTTGGGATGCGGCATGGGTGCGCACGGCAACCATTATGACCTTCAAAGACAATGCCAATGGCAAAGAATTGGCAGTTATCAATACTCATCTCGATAATGAGGGCCAAATGGCGCGTGGCGAGGCCGCGAAAATTATCGGTAATGAAATCCTACGATTAGGCGCAATCCCCGTAATTCTTATGGGCGATTTTAACGATATTCCGACATCATATGCGCACGGAATTTTTGACGAAATTCTTGACGATACAATAAAATATAAGACCGATGATTTCACCTTTAACGGCTTTGGATCGAGAATGGATAAAGGCTTTGTAATTGATTTCATAATGGCAAGCCCGCAATTCAAAGCCAAAGGCGGGGAAGTTATTTATACGCTTTTGAATAATCAATTCCCATCTGACCATTTCCCCGTCTATTCAAAGATAGAATATGCAAAATAATAATTTTAGAACCGCAGTTTTTGCAATTGGATTCGTCGCCTTAAGCGCATGTTCAACCTTACCAAAAGCGCCGGTAAATGCGCTTCCGGCTTTGGTTTATTCAAATCCGTCGCTTGACGCCATCAATTGGAAAAAAATCCTGCCACCGCCGCCATTGGCGGGTTCGGCCCTTGATAAAATAGAAATGGATTTGGCAATTGATGCCAATGCATTGAAAGGGTCAAAGCGTTGGGATCAGGCGGTAAGTGATGCGGGTCTCGATGCCTTTATCGCTTTTTCACCGGTTTTGAGTTCTAACTTCACTAAAGAAAACAATCCCGAGATCGATAAAATTTTTGAGATTATTTTGAAATATTCCTTTGCGACCTCCAAAGCCGCAAAATCTGTCTATGAAAGAAAACGCCCATATTTGGCGAATGAGAAAATAACGCCTTGCCCAAATGCTTTATCTGGCGGGTCGTCATATCCTTCTGGTCACTCGGCCTTGGGTTGGGTAAATGCGCAGGTTTTAGCGCGAATATATCCCCAATATTCCGATGATTTAATGGCGCGCGGCATTGATTATGGGCAAAGCCGCATGATTTGTGGTGTTCATTTCCAATCCGACATTGTCGCTGGTCGTATTGTCGGAGATGTTTTGCTGCAAAAACTCGATAAGGATGAAGAATTCACAAAATTGCTATCGATTGCGATTGCCAAGGCAAAAAGTAAGAAAAATTGACAAATCCCGAAATATGACTATAATGACAACAATTATAGTCAGAAATATTGGATCAGAATGGCGAATTGGCAAGTTCAAACCGCAAAGGCGAAATTATCCGAACTCTTGGATGCAGCGAATAAAATCGGCCCACAAACCATTACTAAGCATGGCAAGGCCGCCGCAATTATTTTATCGCCGCAAGATTTTGAAGACCTGCGCGCCAATAATGAAAATTCGGATTTCCTCAATTTTCTTATGGCCTTTCCGTCAGATTTAGATTTCCAAATAGACAGAAAAAATACATACCATAGAAATACCGAGTTTTAGATGGGTGGCTTTTTATTAGACACTAATTTTCTGTCTGAACTCAGGAAACGGCACCAAAACGCGGGCGTTCATAATTTTCTAAAAAATAATTCTGCTGCCAATTTCTTTGTTTCAAGCATTTCAATCGGGGAAATTCAAAAAGGTATCGCAAAAAAGCGAATTGGTAATCCTGCTGATGCAAAAATACTTTCCGACTGGCTTTTTGAATTGGAAAATCGTTTCAGCGACCGTATCCTGATTTTTGGCGCGCCTGAAGCAAAAATATGGGGCGAATTATGCGCAAATACTAAAATCAACCCGATTGATTTGCAAATTGCGGCGATTGCCAAACAGAATGGATTGAAAATTGTAACTCGTAATGTGAAAGATTTTAATGGCTTAGAAATTGATATAATCAATCCTTGGGATGAAAAATGAAGAATTCACAAAATTGCTGCAATCTGCCCAAGAAAAGGCTAAATTGGGTTTCAAAGCGGGGAAAAATTAGACGGGGTCGGGCAAAATGACAAAAATTGCACTTGTGGACGATGATGAAAATATAAGAACCTCTCTGGAAATATTGTTCCAGAATGAGGGTTATGACGTGGTTTCTTATTCAGATGGCGCGCAGGCCTTTGTAAATTTGGTAAATTCGCCACCCGATGTCGCGATTTTGGACATTAAGATGCCACGCATGGACGGTGTCGAATTATTGCGTCGCTTGCGCGAAACTTCCGATGTTCCGGTTATTTTTCTTACCTCCAAAGATGATGAAATTGATGAAGTTGTCGGCCTATCTGTCGGTGCCGATGATTATATCAAAAAACCTTTTTCTCCACGCCTTTTGAGTGAGCGGGTAAAAGCAGTAGTTAGGCGCTCACGCGGCGCGCGCGGCCTTGAAACCGCGCCAAAGCCAGGTGACAAAAAAGTTGTGGTCCGCGGTGATTTAACTCTTGATCCTAATCGCCATATTTGCACATGGAAGGGCAAAACCGTGCGCCTTACAGTCACCGAATTTTTGCTTTTGGGCGCATTGGCACAACACCCTGGCTTTATCAAAGACCGTAATGATTTGATGGATGCCGCCTATGACGAAAGCACCTATGTCGATGACAGAACAATCGACAGCCACGTCAAACGCATTCGCAAAAAATTCCGTGATTTGGATAAGGAATTTGACAAAATCGACACCCTATATGGCGCGGGCTATCGCTATCTGGAGGGTTGATGGCGATTTTCAAACCAAAATCCGACCAGCCAATAATACGCAAAAAACGGCGGCGCGGCGGGATTGCGGGCATTATTTTTATTGGTTCCTTTGCGGGTCTATTAATTTTAGTCATAGGCTCTTTGGTTTTTAATGAATTGCGTTCGGGCCTTACGCAGGCGCGTTCCGATACTTTAAAAGCCCAAGCTACAACGATTGCCAGCGTCCTTGCCGAGGCCGCGGTTTTGGGCGACCCTGAGCCATTATTGGATGAAAACAACGCTCGCGTGGTTCTAAAGCGCCTTTTCCGCGAACCGGGTGCGCGTTTAAGGCTTTATGGCAAAAACAAAAAATTAATCGCCGATAGCGCTTTATTATATGATGAAATCGAAGTGCGCGAATTACCCAAATTGGGTGCGCAATTGCCCGATATTAAAAAGGCAACCAAGGGCGCAGTCGAAAATGCGCGCATTTTTGTGCAAGGTTCGTCAATTCCTTCTCAACAAGCACTTGATGATGAAATCGAAAAAGCCTTGAACGGCGAATCCGTCGGTGGCGAGCGTTATGATGACAGCGGTCAAAGGGTGATTTCAGTTTCAATCCCCATACAAAGGGTGCGCGCCATTGTTGGGGTTTTGACGCTTGAAACCAATGATGTTTCCGAAACCATAAGCCGCGAAAGGCGCGCTTTAATTCCCTTTATTGTTGCCTCTGTTTTGGTGAATATCATTATGGCGGTGATTTTGGCATGGTTAATTGCAAGGCCCTTGCAAAAACTGGCTGATGCCGCCGAAGATGTGGCACTTGGCATTTCAACTGATTTGGGCGAAGAAAAATTATCACGCCGCCCCGATGAAATCGGCGAACTTGCCGAGGCTTTGAATTTAATGATTAAGAGTTTGCAAGAGCGAATTGACGCCAATGAATCTTTTGCCGCTGATGTTGCCCATGAAATCAAAAACCCGCTTGCCGCTATTCGAAGTTCCGCTGAAATTTTGAAAGGTGATCTAAAGCCCGAACAACGCGCCAAATTAGAAGCCAATATGATGGCGGATCTAAAGCGAATTGATAAATTGGTAACCGATATTTCCAATGCCTCGCGGCTTGACGCTGAACTTGCGCGTTCGTCGCGCGAAAAAATTTCCTTGAAGGAAATGATTGAAAATATAGTCGCAACTTATGATTCGAAAATCAAAGAAAATGAATTAATCATGCAAAGCAATTTCCCAAATCCAAAAGACAGGCTTTGGGTATTGGGGCAAGATGATGCATTGAGGCGTGTTTTCATAAATTTAATCGATAATGCCATAAGTTTTGCCCCGAATAATTCAACAATTAGAATGAATTGTGCACGAAAAGGCCGCAAAATCATGTTTGCAATCGATGATGAAGGTTGCGGCATTCCCCAAGAAGCACTTGAGAGAATTTTTGAGCGGTTTTACACCCAAAGACCAAAAGATATGGCAAAATTTGGCACTCATTCGGGCCTTGGCCTTGCCATTGCGCGCCAAATTATTGAAAGCCATGACGGCAAATTATTTGCGCAAAATCGCATGAACGAAGGCAAAATTATCGGCGCAAGATTCATAATTGAATTACCTGCGGAATAGGTGGAAGATGGAAAAAATCGGTTTGGAAACAGTGAAAAATACTTTGCCGCAATGGGAAATTATTGACGATGGTAAGGCAATTTTTCGAAAATTTGCTTTTAAAGATTTTAACCAAGCATTTGGGTTTATGACGCGCGCCGCACTTTATGCCGAAACCAAAAACCACCATCCCGAATGGTTTAATGTCTATAATCGGGTCGAAATAAAACTAACCACCCATGATGCCGACGCAATCACAAACCTTGATTTCGATTTCGCAAGATTTTTGGACGGTTTGTTAGAAACAGGTTTTTAGGCCATATTCGATGAGTGTGATTTCGGCATATAGGGAAAAAGCTAATTCCGGCCTTTTGGAATTTGATATGAATCAGGCGCAGGCGGCTGAAATTCTAACTGCGCTGCAATTGCGCCTAAAAAACTATCGACCCGATGCATTTCGTCTTTTCTCTTCTCGTGAACCTGCGCCGCAAGGGATTTTCATTTATGGAAAGGTCGGGCGCGGCAAATCCATGCTTATGGATTTATTTTACGAAAATACCGATTTTGCCAAAAAGCGCCGCGTGCATTTTCACGAATTTATGGCGCAAACCCATAATGAAATAAATATCTGGCGAAAATTATCACCTTTTGAGCGAAAGAAACAATCGCATTTTGTCAAAGATGCCGGCGACGACCCGATTGCGCCGGTGGCACAAAAAATTGTCAATGAAGCGCGTTTATTATGTTTTGATGAATTTCAAATCACTGATATTGCCGATGCGATGATTTTGGGGCGCCTTTTTGATGCGCTATGGGCACGCGATTGTGTGATTGTTGCGACATCAAATCGTCACCCAAAAGACCAATATCAAAATGGCCTAAATCGCCAAATTGTTTTGCCGTTTTTGGCGCGCCTAGAAACTGAATTGGAAGTTCACTCTCTTGATTCAAATCGCGATTATCGTTTGGAACGACTTGAAAAAGAGGCGCGATATTATTCAACGCTTGGAAAAGACGCGCACGATTTCGCAAAACGCACTTGGGATAGATTAACATTTGCAGCCCTTCCAATTGCGCAAAAAATCTTGGTTGAAGGGCGTGAAACCAATATAAACAAAACTGTTGCCGGTGTTGCATGGTTTGAATTTAATGAATTATGCGGCGATTATTCGGGGTCGCAAAGCCCATTGGGTGTTCGCGATTATTTAGAAATTGCGCGCGTGTTTAATACAATAATAATTGAAAATGTCCCTAAACTTGGCAAAGATAAGGCCAATGAAGCCGCGCGCTTTCGTAATCTGATTGATGCTTTATACGAGGCTAAAACAAAACTTATTCTTACAATAGAATGTGAATTGGGTGAATTATATTCCGAAGGCACGCAGAGTTTTGAGTTCGAACGCACAATTTCGCGCCTTCATGAGATGCAATCCCACCAATATTTAACAATGGAACATGGGGCATAGCGAAAATGCAATTTACTCAAATTGACTAAGGTATTTGCGACTTTTTATCACCTAGACTTGAGAAATTTGCGAAAAACTGTTTAAAGGCAAAAATGGACGCTAAACTTGCCAAAATCGCACAGCGCACCGCCCCGCGCTATACTTCATATCCGACCGCACCCATGTTTCGCCCGACAGTCGATGGCGCGACTTTCAAGGATTGGTTAGGGCAATTAGATAGTGACGCAAGCCTTAGCCTCTATCTTCATGTTCCTTATTGTAAATCAATTTGCCTTTATTGCGGTTGCCACACTTTTGCGACCCGTAAACAAGAACCGGTTTTGGATTATGCCGAAACCCTTATCAAGGAAATTGCCCTAGTCGCCAAAAGCACAAAAGCGCGAAAAATTAAATCAATTGCATGGGGTGGCGGCACACCGAATATGCTTGATGGCGCGACTTTTTCTAAAGTTTTTGCGGCGATTAAAGACAATTTTGACCTTTCAAATATTGAAGAACACGCCGTTGAGATTGATCCGCGCCTTTTGAACGATGACCATATTGCCGCCTTCGTTGACGCAAATGTGAATCGCGCCAGTTTTGGGGTTCAGGATCTGAATGAACACGTCCAACGCGCAATCGGACGCATCCAACCTTTCAAACAAGTTGAGAAGGCGGTCAATAAATTGCGCGGCGCGGGAATTGACGCCATTAATATTGACCTTATTTACGGCTTGCCAGAGCAAAGCGTCGAAGATGCCAAAACCTCCGCGCATTTATCAACCAAACTTAATCCATCGCGCCTTGCGGTGTTTGGTTATGCCCACGTTCCTTGGTTTAAAAAACGCCAAAGATTGATTGACGAAAAAGCATTGCCGCAAACCGATGTGCGCTATGATCAATTGCTTGGCATTAAAGAAACCCTTGAAAATGACGGCTATGTCGCCATTGGTTTTGATCATTATGCAAAGCCCGATGATAGTTTGACCAAGGCCAAAATTAATAAGACACTTAAACGCTCTTTCCAAGGCTATACATCCGAAAATGCCGATGCATTAATAGGTATTGGTTGTTCATCGATTTCAACATTGCCGAGCGGCTATGCGCAAAATAATCCCGAACCCGGGGCATGGGCGCGCGCAATCGTGGCAGGCGAATTTGCCACAGTGCGCGGCGTGCCCACAAGCGATGCCGACAAAAACCGCCGCGATCTATTGGATAGATTATTATGCGATTTCGAAGTCGATTTATCGCAATTTGGCGGTGCGCAGAATTTCACACAAAATCTTGAACCAATTAAAGAATTGGTCGCCGAAGGAATTGCGGTAATAAGTGAAAACAAGGTGGCAGCAACCGAAATTGGCAAACCTTTTGTACGCATTATCGCCCAGCATTTTGACGAATATTTAACCCAATCGGGCGGGAAGCATTCGCGCGTTATCTAGCTAAAATCCGCGTTACATGCCCCATTTTACGGCCGGATTTAATTTCGGTTTTTCCATAATCATGGGCGAAACAATTTGGATCTTCTAATAGTGTCGGAATTGATAAAATCTCATCACCTAAAAGATTGGTCATTTCTATTTTCGGCGCGCTTAATTCGGTGTTGCCAAGTTCTAGTCCACAAATTGCGCGAATATGATTGGCGAATTGCGAACAACGCGCGCCTTCAATCGTCCAATGGCCCGAATTATGAACGCGCGGCGCGATTTCATTGACTATTATTTCTTCGCCAACGAATAATTCCACCGCGAGAATACCGATATAATCAAGCGCGTCGGCGATTTTTTTGCCGATATTTTGGCATTCAATTATTTGTGTTTCTGACAAAGACGCAGGGACAATTGAAGTTTTCAAGATTCCACTTTCATGGATGTTCTGTGCGTTGGAATAAAATTTAACATCGCCATTGTGACCGCGTGCCAAAATTATTGAGGTTTCGAACTCAAATTCTACCGCGCCTTCTAAAACCGCTGGACTGTTTCCGATTGTTGAAAGGGCGTGGGACAAATCAAAATCTTGCTTAATCAAAACCTGCCCTTTGCCGTCATAACCCATGCGGCGGGTTTTTAAAAAAGCGGGATATTTGGTTTGTGACAGTGCCAAGCGCAAATTTTCCAGATTATTGACCTCAAAAAATGGCGCTGTCTTAAGGCCAAGCGAATTAATAAATTGCTTTTCGACCAATCTATCTTGGGTCAATTCCAATGCGCGCGAATTGGGTGATAATGTAACCACTTTTTCAATAAATTTCGCGGTTTCAATCGGTATATTTTCGAATTCATAAGTGACAATGTCGCAGGATTTCGCAAATTTTTCCAATGCCGCATAATCGGAATAATCGGCGACAACATGGCTGTTCGAAACCTCCGCCGCCGGGCAATTTTCGGACGGTTCAAAAATCGAAACCGAAAAGCCAAGCCGCGCGGCCTCAATCGCAAGCATTCGCCCCAATTGTCCGCCGCCCAAGATACCGATTTTTGCACCGCGTCTAAGCATTAATCGACCGGAATTTCTTTAACGCTTGCGGTCTGCGCCGCACGATATTCTTGCAATTTGGATGCAATTTTTTCGTCATTTATTCCAAGAACCGAAATCGCCAAAAGCGCGGCATTGGCGGCCCCTGCTTTACCAATTGCCAAAGTGCCAACCGGAACGCCTTTTGGCATTTGCACAATTGATAAAAGACTGTCTTTACCTGACAGTGCATTGGTTTGCACCGGAACGCCAAAAACCGGCAATATTGTCATGCTGGCACACATTCCCGGTAAATGCGCAGCACCACCCGCGCCCGCAATAATAATTTGCAATCCACGATTTTTGGCATTGGCGGCATAATCATAAAGCCGATTAGGTGTGCGATGCGCGGAAACTATTTTCGCTTCATAGGGAATTGCAAATTCATCAAGAATATTTGCAGCCTCTTTCATAGTTTCCCAATCCGATTGCGAACCCATGATAATTCCGACAATAGGTGTCATTAAAATCCCCAAAATGCCCCCAAAATTGGCCTATACATTATAAATGCTAAAATTCAATGCAAACAAAGGCACAAAGACATTTTTGGTTCAGCTATTATTAACAAAACATCGTATATTTGTTATTAAGTGTTTGGAAACCATAAATGAAGGCATTGGACTTATCACTTTCACCATTGATTACTAACTCTTTGGCGCGCGCCAAGGGTGGTGGAATTGACACGCCCATTAATATTGGTGCGCCACAATCCATGTCGGGGGCCAAATCGGGACAAAAACCGGTTTTGGTTACTGATAAAAATATCGAAACAAAAAGTGACAGGCTTGATATTCATGGCATTCCCGCCTCTGAAATCACGCCCGAAATAAAGGCTGCATTACAAAGCCTTATGCATGAGGTTCAAGTCCTTAGAACTGAGCGTGTGCGCCTTAAAGAGGCTTTGAGAAAAGCCGAAAGCCTTGCCGATTCCGACCCATTATCAGAGGTTTTTAATGCCCGTGCCTTTGTGCGCGAAATGGGACGCGTCATTTCCTTTGGTCAAAGGTATGATATCCCCTCGAGTGTTTTGTTTTTTGATTTAAACGGCTTTAAGGCCATTAATGACAATTATGGTCATGCAGCGGGTGATGCGATTATTAATGCCTTTGCTAAGACTTTGGCGGCGAATATTCGTGAATCCGACATTGTCGGACGCGTCGGCGGCGATGAATTTGCCATTCTTTTGGCAAAAGCCACCTATGAAGAAGCGCAAAGCAAGGCCATGCAGCTTGTTGAAGCGATTGACCGTATCCGCGTTCCCGTCGGCAATTTGGCACTTACCATCGGCGCGACGATCGGCATTTATGAAGTGCAAAAGCGCGATACACCTCAATCGGCATTGAAACAGGCTGATGAGCAAATGTATTCGCGCAAAATCGCCTCGCGCATTCAAGTTCTCTAATCGCCCTATTAATGGGTCCTGACCCTAGTGAAATTTCAAGCAAGAATGAAGGTTTGGCGATTTAATAATCATTCCTCTTCATGGTCGGCTTTTTGGCTATGAATTTCTTGCTCATCGATATTTATGCCTGAGATATTTTGCATTGCGGATTTTTCCATTGCTCGTTTGGCGAAAATATTTAGGGCTTCAAGAACGATGGAAAATACAACAACCACATAAATATATGCGCGTTCAATATGAAATCCGAAACCGTCCAAAATCAGAACCCCGCCGACATAGACCAAAAACGCTAATGCCAGCATTTTTGTTGATGGATTTTTCTCGATAAAATGGGAAACAATACCCGACGCAAACATCATGACCAAAACCGCCAAGACCACGGCAGTAATCATAATCGGCAATTGATTGGTCATACCAACCGCAGTGATAATAGAATCAATAGCAAACACCACATCGACAATCGCGATTTGCGCAATCACCGAAAACATCATTGCCGTGCCTTTATGAAGCTGTTCAGTCTCCGCTTTATCGTGCGGAATCATCATTTCATAGATTTCGACACTAGCCTTATAAACCAAATAAAGACCGCCCGCCGCAAGAATTACGTCGCGTTTTGAAAAAGCATGCCCGAAAATCGAAAACCATGGCGTTGTTAGACTTGCAAGCCATGTAAGAATTGTCAAAAGCGCAATTCGTAAAAACATAGCCAGAAAAAGACCGATGGAACGCGCGCGCGGCCTTTGTTCAGGTGGTAAGCGAGATGCCGCAATAGAGACAAAAATCACATTATCAATGCCAAGCACGATTTCCAATGTCGCAAGCGTTGCCAATGCGACCCAACCTTCGACACTGAATAGCCAACCAAATATATTTTCCAAAATTTCCTGCCTTTTCGCTTAATTAATTTACGGCGACTGATTTGTGCAAGGGGTTTAAGCTACTTTTTTGCTGTTTTTAGCCGAAAATCTAGGATTAAGGCTCATTACATCTCGTTTTCAATTAAGTTCTTAAGGTAATTGACCGCATTTTCTGTATTGGAATCAAGGGTTTTGGGATCAATCAGTTCACCCGCTTTCAGAAAAAACGTCTTGCCCTTTTTATTCAATAATTCGTGGAAAAGCGTAATATCGCGCAATTCCTCGGAAAATTTATCAAAAGTGTGAAACCAAAAGGCATTTGGCCCATCAATTTTTACAGGTAGAATCGGGACATCGTATTTTTTGGCAATTGTCACGCATGATGGTGCCCATTCAGGGTCAATCAATTCACCTTTAATTACGCGCGCAAGCCTTCCAGCGGGAAAAATCCCCAAAACCATTTCATCGGCGATGGTTTTTTGGGTTTCGGTCAATGTATAACGCGTTTTTTCACGGGTTCGTTTTGAAACCACCCATTCAACCGGAATAATTGTTTCCAAAAACCTTGGACAAACCCTTAAAGCGTCGGCATTGGCATAAAAACGAATATCGGATCGCGTTTTCTTTAATGCATCATATAATGCGATGCCGTCTGCAATACCTGTCGGGTGATTGGCAATTACAATCACGGGCCCCGAAACAGGTAAATTTTCAAAACCGCTCATTTCCAATTGCAAATCAAGAAGCCGCGAAACATATTCAAGTGCGTCATGCCCGCCAATCGGGAGGATGTGGTCAACCATTTTCACGGCTTTGTTATAGCCCAAAAGCAGATTCATAATCGGGCGTATCAAAAACCAGAAACCGCTATCAACCAATTTTGGCGCACGTTCTTCTACCAAAATATCGACGATATGTTTTTCTTTTTGCGTCAATTTGATTCCAAACCTTGTATTTAAGTCCGCGCATTATTAGACTTGGACAAGACTTATGACAAGTTATTAGATAGGGCACAAAAATGCGCGAGATACACCATTTCATCAATGGCATTGAGTTTACAACTTCGTCACAGCGGCGATTTGATGTTTTCGACCCCAATACTGGCGAAATAAGTGCCAAACTCGTGCTTGGCGATTTGAAAGACCTAAACCATGCGGTCGAAATCGCCAAAAACGCGCAAATTGATTGGGCAAACACCAACCCGCAAAGGCGCGCGCGCATCATGTTCAATTTCAAAGCCTTGCTAGAGCGTGATATGGAAGAATTGGCGCACGCCCTTTCCGCCGAACACGGCAAGACAATTGCAGACGCAAAAGGCGATATCGGGCGCGGCCTAGAAGTTATCGAATTTGCGTGTGGCATTCCGCATCTTTTGAAAGGCGAATTTACCGAAGGTGCGGGGCCGAATATTGATATGTATTCTATGCGTCAGCCTTTGGGTGTGGTCGCTGGCATAACACCATTTAATTTCCCCGCCATGATTCCAATGTGGATGTTTGGCGTTGCTATTGCATGTGGCAATGCTTTCATACTCAAACCGTCGGAAAAATGCCCATCTGTTCCAATAATGCTCGCGAAATTGATGAAAGAGGCAGGGCTTCCAGATGGTGTATTGAATGTCGTTAATGGCGATAAGGAAATTGTTGACGGCATTTTGGAACATAAAGACATAAAAGCGGTGTCCTTTGTGGGTTCTTCGGCAATTGCCGAATATGTCTATGCCAAAGGCGCGACTTATGGAAAACGTGTGCAGGCGATGGGCGGGGCAAAAAATCATGCCATTATTATGCCTGATGCCGATATGGACAGTGTCGTCAATGATTTAATGGGCGCGGGTTATGGTTCGGCAGGTGAAAGGTGCATGGCAATTTCGGTCGCGGTTCCAGTCGGTGAGGCAACCGCCAATGAACTTGCAAAAAGGCTAAAACCGCGCGTTGAGGCACTAAAAGTTGGCACTTCAACCGACCCTCAATCAGATTTTGGCCCATTAATTACTGCCCAACACCGTCAAAGCGTAATGAATTGGATTGATGAATGCCAAAAAGAAGGCGGTGATTTATTGGTCGATGGTCGCGGATTGAAATTGCAGGGTTATGAAAACGGCTTTTTCCTTGGCGGCTCTTTGTTTGATGGAATTACTACCGAAATGAAATCTTATAATAATGAGATTTTTGGCCCTGTATTGCAAATTGCGCGCGCGCCCGATTTTGAAACCGCGCTTTCGATGCCGTCACAGCATCAATATGGCAATGGCGTGGCGATTTATACCCAATCGGGGCGCATCGCGCGCGATTTTGTTTCGCGGGTTCAGGCGGGAATGGTCGGTGTAAATGTGCCTATTCCAGTGCCATTAGCTTATCATTCATTCGGCGGTTGGAAACGGTCTGCATTTGGCGACGTAAACCAACACGGACCGGAGGGTATGCGCTTTTTTACAAAAGTGAAAACCGTCACTTCGCGTTGGCCCAATGAAACCACAATGGCGGAATTTGTAATTCCGAGAATGAAATAATGGCACAAAAAATAACCAAACCCATTTTGTTTTACACAATCGTCACCTTTGCCTTTGGGCTTGGCGTCTATGTTTTGTTTTTGACCAAATAGCTAGGGTCAGGACCCATTAATTAACGAAGTGTGACCGATGTTTTGGCTAAGATATGGCGCGAAAACAAGGATTTTGTGATGTGAGCATCACAAAACTCCTTTTTTCGCGTCAGATCGACGCCAAAACTCGGCCTGAAAGGTGGGGGTCTTTTGGCCTTACAGCGGCACTGGAATCCTTAGGAATACTCCAGTATTCTTGCGGCTTCCAGCACCACTGTAAGGCCAAAATCCCTCCCATCACACTCCGTTAATTAATGAGTCCTGACCCTAAAGGTATGCTTTCGCACCCTATCACTTGGCAAACCTCTGCCAATAGTGCTAGAGCAGGCGAGGCCATACACTCTGGGGGAATGATGGAAAAGAAATCTTCTTTTACTTATGAAGAATTAATTGCGTGCGGTGAGGGGAATCTCTTTGGCCCCGGAAACGCGAAACTGCCTTTGCCTAATATGCTTATGATGGATAGAATTACCCATATTAGTGAAGAGGGTGGTGAGTTTGGCAAAGGCAGGATTACTGCCGAATTAGATATTAAGCCCGAACTTTGGTTTTTTGATTGCCATTTCCAAGGTGACC
Source organism: Hyphomonadaceae bacterium (assembly GCA_041917055.1). GTDB lineage: Bacteria > Pseudomonadota > Alphaproteobacteria > Caulobacterales > Aquidulcibacteraceae > Pseudaquidulcibacter. Next base: position 433,112 of record JAYRYJ010000001.1, on the reverse strand, counting down.
CCGTTATGCCTGGCTGTCTTGGACTTGATGCAATGTGGCAGATTGTCGGCTTTTTCCTTGGCTGGTCGGGCTCGCCGGGTCGCGGCAGGGCATTAGGCGCGGGTGAAGTGAAATTCACCGGTCAAGTAACACCTGATATAAAACTGGTTCGTTATGAAATTGACATGAAACGCGTGTTTCGTTCAAAACTGATTTTGGGTGTTGCGGACGGTAAATTATTCGCGGACGACAGATTAATATATACTGCAAAAGATTTGCGCGTCGGCCTATTTGACGCAAAAGCTTTGGCTGAAATGTAATAAAAGTAAGGGTAGAAAAATGAGGCGCGTTGTTGTCACCGGAATGGGGATTATTTCATCAATTGGTAATACGCTTGATGAGGTAACTAAAAGCCTTTTTGATGCCAAATCCGGCATTTCTGCATCACCTGAGTTTAAAGAATTGGGTTTTAAGTGCCAGGTGCAAGCAAAACCGATTTTAAATTGGCTTGAAATGGTTGATCGTCGCGCTGCACGGTTTTTGTCTGAAGGCTTGGGCTGGGGCCATATTGCTATGGAACAGGCAATTAAGGACGCAGGTCTTGAGGAAAGCCAAATTTCAAATGAAAGAACCGGAATAATTGCGGGTACCGGTGGCCCTTCTGCGCGCACAATTGTCAATGCTGCTGAAATTACCAAAAACCAAGGCGGGCCTAAGCGCATCGGTCCGTTTGCGGTGCCAAAGGCCATGAGTTCGGGAATTTCGGCAACCCTTGCAACTTGGTTCAAAATTAAGGGCGTGAATTATTCAATTTCATCTGCATGTGCCACATCAGCGCATTGTATCGGTAATGCTTTTGAATCTATCAAATGGGGCAAACAAGATATTATGTTTGCCGGTGGCGCAGAAGAATTAGATTGGACCATGTCTAACATGTTTGACGCAATGGGCGCCATGAGTTCGAATTATAATGATACTCCTTCGGTCGCATCACGCGCATATGATGCCGATCGCGATGGTTTCGTAATCGCGGGTGGCGCAGGCATGATGGTTTTAGAAGAATATGAACATGCTAAAGCGCGCGGCGCGAAAATTTATGCCGAACTTGTTGGTTATGGCGCAAATTCGGACGGTTATGACATGGTTGCCCCATCTGGCGAAGGCGCAGTTCGCTGCATGAAACAAGCGCTTGAAATGGCCGGGGGTCGTAATATTGATTATATAAATCCCCATGGCACTTCGACGCCGGTTGGCGACCAAAGAGAGACCGAAGCCTTGCGCGCGGTTTTTGGTGACAAAATACCATTTTTCTCATCAACAAAATCCCTGACCGGCCATTCTTTGGGTGCAGCTGGTGTGCAAGAGGCGATTTATACGCTTTTGATGCTTGCCAATAATTTTATGGCGGAAAGCGCGCATATTCAAAACCTTGATGCTGCATTCAAGGATTTACCAATACTGTTACAACGAAAAGTCGGCGAATTCCAAACCGCTTTGTCCAATAGTTTCGGTTTCGGCGGCACTAATGCGACATTGGTTTTTAGTAAGATTGATTGAGATTTAATTTAGTGTGTTTCAAGAAACCAAAGTGTTTCTGAATTTTATGCTTTGCCGACAAGGTTTGGGATCTGAAAGGTCTTTAAGTGCATTTATGCCAAAGAGGCCTTAGGCCACTAATTAATGAGTGTATCACCAAGACAATTGTATTAGCCTAAAACCGGGCGACAAGAAGACTAGACAAAAAGAGAAGGCAAATTGAATTTCATGCTTTTACCCTGAATTTATCTAGCCAAATACTTGAAAACAGACCACGTTGGTTTAAGGTGATAAAGTATCTAAAGATGGTCGTTACCGACGATTCAAAAGCATCTTTCGCCAACAATTAACGAGGTTTGACTCTAAAAAAGGAAATGAACAATAATCGCCTGATAGAGATTAATCTTGACCCCAATTCTTTGGGCTTTTCGAGTTCTGATGTTGAACACGAAAGGCGGGTGGCGATTTTTGATTTATTAGAAGCCAATTCATTTGAACTAATTGATTTTGATAATGGCCCCTATATCCTCAATTTGTCGGTGGTCGAACAAAGATTGGTTTTGGATATTCGCGCTCAAAATAATGATGAATTGAAGGTATTCATTCTTTCATTATCGCCATTAAGACGGATAATTCGCGATTATCTTATGATTTGTGAATCCTATCATCAAGCAATTCGCAATTCGACCCCGTCACAAATCGAGGCAGTCGATATGGGGCGGCGCGGCCTTCACAATGAAGGTTCAGAGATTTTGGAATTGCGCCTTAAGGACAAAATCAAACTTGATTTTGATACGGCGCGGCGGCTGTTCACTTTGGTTTGTGCGCTTCATATAAGGTTTTGATTATGGAGCGGCGACCGCAAGCGATTTTATTTGTCTGCACCATGAATTCTGTGCGCTCTGTAATGGCAGAGGCTTTGTTTAAGGCGCGATTTGGCACTTTGGCCTATTGCCAATCCTGCGGCATTCGCAAAGGTGAAATTGACCCTTTAGTGGTTTTCGCGATGGATGAAATCGGTATTGACGTTTCAAAACACCGCCCAAAAACTTTTGATACTCTTGAAGACGATAATTTTGATTTAATTATCACCCTTTCGCCTGAAGCGCATCATAGGGCATTGGAATTAACGCGCCATTTATCGCTTGATGTCGAATATTGGCCCACCTTTGACCCAACAATCATTGAGGGTTCAAGAGATCAAAAACTGATGGCCTACGAGCAAGTGCGAAACGAATTAGACAGGAAAATTCGCGAAAGGTTCAAGGAATTAAAAGCGCAATTATGAAATTCGTGAAATTTCATAATTTTTCGCATTATGCTTTATTCAGTTAATCCGTCGCTTTTATGCCTCATTTGAGTGTATAAAGGATTTGATGGTCAAATGGATTCGCGTTTTTTTCGCATTATGCGCAATTTTATCTTTGAACTTGTTTCAAAGTGCTTCGGCGCAAAGCAAAAAAGAAGGAGATCAATTTCGCTCGCTTTTTGCGACCAAAGACCCGATTTCGCCCCATTTAATCACGCGCTTCGATACTCAAGGCGGCGGCAAATTCACTTTGGATCGCGCCCAAGCTCAATTCAATCTGTTAAAATTCGACAATTCAGAGGAAGTATGGGTGCTAAACGAAATTTCAGGCCCGCGCGGCGACATTTTCCTTCGCAATGATATTACCCAAGTTATTCTGCGCTTTGCATCTGTCGGCGGGGCCACGCTTTATAAAAGCGATCCGAATGGTGCACCCGCGCAAATTATCGGCAAGGGTGATACAATCGCGCCAATTGAAAAGCGCTTTAATGGTTCAGTGCAAAAGGCAACCGAAATCGCCGCCAATAATTTTGAAAATCGCGGCCTTAATGTAGATATTGAGGTTGAGGGGGTATTGCCCCCTGCTTTGGTTTATGACGCACTTAATAATCTAAATATTGCTTTGTCCCAGTCCAAGGTTTTGAAAATGGCGGTCGGGAAAGGCAAACTCGACACTATTCGCATAAGCCGTGCCCCGCAAACCTTTGTATTAATGCGCAACGGCATTATGGAAATTGGCCTAACCCCTGGAATAAATTATGGCGGCAGGCCATCAAGCGCCGCCTTTGCCTATGCAATTGGCGTAAAATAGGCATCCCGTTTCATAGCGCAATTTGCTTGCACAAATTGGCAAATTGTTGCAAATGAAACCAATATTGGGGGAATTATGGACAATTATCATAAGCGTAAAATTTCTGGGCGCGATATCGCGCCGCAAACACAAATGATGGGTTACGGCTATGATCCGCATTTATCAGAAGGCGCGCTAAAGCCACCGGTTTTTTTGACTTCAACATTTGTTTTTCCGAATGCACAGGCGGGTAAAGATTTTTTTGACTATGCCTCAGGCCGGAAAGAGCCGCCAAAAGGCAAAACCTCCGGGCTGGTTTATTCGAGGTTCAATAATCCGAATTTGGAAGTCTTAGAAGACCGATTAACGGTTTGGGACAAATGCGAAATGGCGGCTGTCTTTTCATCGGGCATGAGCGCGATTACCACCGCCTTATTGGCATATTTGCGCCCGAATGACGTATTATTGGTTTGCCAACCTTTATATGGCGGCACGGAGGTATTGATTGAAAAAGTCCTGCCAAATTATGGCGTGAAGGCCGCATATCTTCATAATGGAATAGAAAAGGAAACCGCAATTCAAGACTTGGAGGCCGCGCTAAAAATCGGTCGCATTGGGGCGATTATGGTTGAGACCCCCGGAAATCCAACGAATGCTTTGGTAGATTTACAATTAATGAAACAAATCGCAGATATAGCGGGTGAAAAACAAAATTATAGGCCGCCGATTATTTGTGACAATACTTTCCTAGGTCCGGTCTATCAAAACGCACTTGAGAGTGGCGCGGATATTTCGATTTATTCTCTTACCAAATATGTCGGCGGACATTCTGATTTGGTTGCGGGTGGCGCAACCGGTAATTCCCAATGGATTAAGCCGATTAAGGCGCTGCGTGGCGCTATCGGAACACAATTAGATCCTAATTCTGCCTGGATGCTCATGCGCTCTATTGAGACAATGGCAATTCGCATGGAGCGCGCAAATGAAAATGCCAAGAAAATTGCCGATTTCTTATACAATCACCCGAAAATAGCTAAAGTCCATTATCTTGGACAATTGCCTGAAAATTCAAAAGAGTTTGAAGTTTTCAATCGTCAGTGCAGCGCAGCCGGTTCGACATTCAGCTTTGATGTTAAAGGTGGTGAAAAAGAGGCTTTTCATTTATTAGATAGTTTGCAAATCATGCATCTCGCGGTGTCGCTTGGTGGTACCGAAACCCTTGTTTCACACCCCGCCAGCATGACGCATTCCGGCGTCCCCAAAGAAACCCGCGATAGATTGGGCATAAGCGATGCATTAATCAGAATTTCAGTCGGCATCGAAAATTCTGATGATTTGATAGAAGATTTAAAACAGGCGCTAGAGAAAATCTAACTTATTTGTGCTCTAGGCCACACACTCATTAATTAGCGGCCTGTGGCGGCATTTTGGCGTCGAACTAGGCTCGAAAAAAGGAGTTTTGTGATGCTCACATCACAAAATCCTTGTTTTCGGCCTATTTCATAGCCAAAATACCACCTCAAACCACTAATTAATGAGTGTATGACCTAGACTCTCTCGAAATCATAGAAAAGCGGTTCGCAATCACCCAGTTTTTTGGTTTGATAACGAGTGGTTACATGGTCAGCGGGAATGGTTTGATGATTGCCATTTTCAGGGGTAATGAGTTTGAAATTTGCGTGCAAACCAATATTTGCGCTGCCTTCTTCGGCATAATTGTGCCAATCAGATGCAAATCGAAACTGTCCGCCGATTTCTAAAACCCGCGCGATTGTTCGGACAAATTCGGCATTGATTATGCGCCTTTTGTGATGGCGCACCTTGGGCCATGGATCGGGGAACAATAGAAAAACTCGTCCAATTGAGCCATCAATCAAACAATCCAATAGAGGCCGAACATCACCGTCAATAATGCGGATATTATTGATATCTTTATCATGAATTTCCGTGATTGCTTTAGCGACACCGTCCAAAAACGGCTCGGCCCCGATAAATAAAATATCGGGGTGCCTTAATGCTTGGGCAATTAAATGATCCGCACCACCAAATCCAATTTCCAGCCAAACCGCCTTTGCATTCGGCATAAGGGTTTTGGGGGAAAAGTCGGGGCAAAGCGATTTTATTCGCAAGCGATCAATATTGCCTGCAACTAATTCGCTTTGCCGTCGCGTAAGCGGACGCCCCTTGGTTCTGCCAAAGGTTTTAATTATCCGCTCAGACATAGATATGCTTAGTTTTCGGTTTCACCGGCAAGCAAGCGCACCAATTCAACGATTTTTTTGCGTTGTTGTGGCGAAGTTACTTTGGCATATTCGGCCAAAAGCTCCATAGCGCCAGGCGCTGCAAGAAGTGATGCAACATTCATTGGATCCGGTGCATTGTCATCTTCTGCAAGGCTGCCGCGATTTTGCGGTTCTATGCCTTCAAAGAAATATGCTGTCGGAACTGCTAATGCTTCACCAATTTGGAAAAGACGGCTTGCACCAACGCGGTTAAAACCACGTTCGTATTTTTGAACCTGCTGGAAAGAGATTCCCAAAAAATCCGCGAGTTTCTCTTGGCTTAGGCCAAGTTCTTCACGTCTTTGTTTGAGGCGACGCCCAACATACGCGTCGATTGCTGTACTACTACGTTCATTACTCATTTTAAAGTGCCTCGAAGGCGAAAACGTTTACCTTAGCGTGAAGGTAAGTCAAGGAAATTTTATCAGTTTTTCCTGAAAAAGCGAAAATTAAGCGTCAAAAATACCACTATTAAGAGAAAATATATCAATTCCCCGTATTGGCTGTAAATTGTCGACCCCAAAGCCTTTGCGGGAAATGCAGCGACAATATTATTCCCTTTTCTGAAATCAGCACTAACGCGACCATAAGGGTCAATAATGCCGGACCACCCACCCGCTGCGGCACGAATCAGAGGTTTTCCTTCTTCAATAGCGCGGAACCGAGCTTGGTTATAATGCTGATCCGGCCCTAAAAAATCGCCGTACCAGGCATCAACCGATGCATTCACAATCACATCGCCGCGCTCAGTAATCTTTCCAAAATTAGGAAAAATTATTTCGTAACAAATTCGCGGTTCAATTTTGAATAGGCCGGGGATTTTGATAGTTTGCGGCTTTTCGCTTTTAGAAAAATCCGTGCCATATGCAACCAGGCTTTCAATCCCTATCGCATTGAAAAAGCTACGAAACGGCAAATATTCGCCAAATGGCACAAGGTGATTTTTGTCATAAAGTGCCAATAATTGCGGATATTTCTCTTTTGAACCCGTAATGAATGCTAGGGAATTATAATATATTAATTTATCGTCTTTTACATCTGCGCGCGGCGCACCGACGACCAAAATTTTATTGGCTATCAAAGGGTTAATTGCTTCCAAAAGTTCGGGTTCGGTGAAAAACTCACTTGGAAAAGTGCCTTCGGGCCAAACAATAAGACCCGCGTTCTTTGCATTTTCGGTTTTTAATTGCGCGATATAAGCATCAAATACTTTTTGCTTGTTTTCGGGATTCCATAAATCTTTTTGCGAAAACCCGGCCTGTGCGGTCGCGACCAATATCTCTGATTTCGGCATTTTTTCGGGAATTGGCATACGAACAATACCAAAAATCATGGCAAAGAAGCCAAGAGCCAAGGCTAATGTGAAATATTTCTTGTCTTCATAGGTAATTGCAAGACTTGCCGATATGAAAACAATCAATAAGCCCATACCATAAGGTCCAATAATGCTCGCGATTTGTGAAAACGGGCTACCTGCCTCAAAAATATAGGCGCTTAAATTCCAAGGCAATCCAGTGAAAGCATGGCCACGAATATATTCAATTATTGAGAAACAAAGGGCAAACCACAAAATTCGTGCTGGGTTTGAAGGCGCGAATTTAACGTAAATAAGGCCCATAATTCCGTAAAATAATGCAATAAAGGCCGGCAAAGCGGTTACGGCGAATGGTAATAGCCAGGCGAATTTTTCGGCATCAACCAAAAAAGCCTGTCCAACCCAAAACATACCCAATGCAAAATGAAAAAATGCAAATACAAAGGCACGCGCAAACCCGGCGCGCAATGGTGATTTTTGTTCTTTGCAATCATCCAAAGCCCAAAGCAAAATTATTAAAGCGAGTGCGAAGAGTGGTGCAATGAAAAATGGCGCGAATGCAAAAACCGCCAAAAGACCTAATAATGCCAAACTTAAATATTTGCCCCAAATAGGCAGTTTAATGAATGCATCTCTCATAAGAATTATTCGTTTTCGGTCGGCGTGAATTGCTGCAACACTCTAAAAAGAATGCGGCGAATCTTACGCGGATCAGCATCAAGAATTTCTAATTCATAGCCATTAGGGTGCGTAATAATTTCGCCACGCGGTGGAACATGCCCCGCCAAAGCAAAAGCAAGGCCGCCCAATGTATCGATTTCGGTTTCTATATCCTCATGGGTCAAATCAATGCCGGTTTTTTCACTAAAGGCCTCTAATTCCAATTTGGCATCAAGTTCCCAAACCGTCGGCGATTTTTGAATGAATAGAGTTTCCGATTCATCATCATATTCATCGTCGATATCGCCGATAATTTCCTCGACCAAATCCTCAATTGTTACCAGACCGTCGGTGCCGCCGTATTCATCAATTACCAATGCCATGTGGCAACGCTTTGCGCGCATTTGAATCAATAGATTATTCAACCGCATTGAAGCAGGAACAAAAAGTAATTCACGTTTCAATTTGTTCAATGGTTTGGTGAGAAAATCGGCATCCATCTCACCATTTTCATCCGGCGTGAGTAAGGACAGAACATCTTTAACATGAATAAAGCCAAGTGGGGTATCAAGGTTTTCACGATAGACGGGAATGCGTGAATGTTGATGTTCGGCAAAGGCGCGCGCCAATTCACCAAGATTTGTATCAACTTCAAGCGCAATAATATCGGCGCGTGGAACCATGACTTCGCCGATTGTTAATTTGTCAAACGACGCGACCTTGAAAAGCATTTCGCGTTTTCCCACGGAAATGCTTTCATCGTTTTCAAGGGATTCAATAATTTGCGCACTTTCTTCATCAAGTTTGCGGCGCGAAAACGCATTTTTCATGCGTTTAAAAAAACCCTGCTTTTCACGCAAGGGAATTGGCGCATTTTCATCAATGTTCGCCATTATTGCCACCGCCAATAATATAAGGGTCGTCTATTCCCATTTTGCCAAGAATTTCCTTTTCAAGGTTTTCCATTTCGTGTGCGTCGGTTTCAATAATATGATCATACCCTAAAAGATGCAAAATGCCATGCACCAATAAATGCGAAAAGTGATTTTTCAGGCTTTTGCCCTGATCTTTGGCCTCTTTTGCACAAGTTTCAAAAGAAAGCGCAATATCACCCAATATCGGTGAATTTGGTGCGTATTCGAAACTCAGAACATTTGTTGCCTTATCTATGCCGCGCCATTCCTTATTAAGAGTTTGAATTTTCGCATCGTTACACAACAGAACCGCGAATTTCTCATTACTATTTTCAAATAACGAAAATGTATTTTGCGCAATAAATCGGCACAATTCATTAATGTCGCCATCAAGAGAGCGCCAATTCTTATCTTCAACGATTATTTCGCAAAATTCGTTTTCGCTAAAACTGTCATCTTCCGTTTCAGGCATATTCATTTGCCCCAACAAGGATAGAGGCCAAGGATTGCGGGCCAGCACCGATTATTTCAACATCGACCAATTTTCCCAAAATGCTCTCATCGCCATCAAGGAAAACTGATTGCAAATAAGGGCTTTTACCCATCATTTGCCCTGATTTGCGGCCTTTTTCGGTAATTAGGACTTTCATTTTTTCACCGATTTTTGAGGCATTGAAAGCGCTTTGTTGCCGCAAAAGCAATTCTTGCAATTCTTGCAGGCGCGCATCTTTCACATTTTCAGCGATTTGCCGCATCATAGCCGATGCAGGTGTTCCAGGGCGGCGCGAATATTTAAAACTATAAGCAGACGCATATTCAATTGTGCGCACCAAATCCATTGTATCTTGAAAATCCTCATCGGTCTCACCGGGAAAACCAACAATAAAGTCAGATGCCAAAGCAATATCCGGACGCAAAGCACGAACTTTTTGCAAAGCCTCAATATAAGAATCACGCGTATGTTTACGATTCATGGCTTTAAGAATTTTATTAGAACCGGATTGAACCGGCAGGTGCAAATAAGGCATTAATTTTTCAATTCGCCCATGCGCCAAAATCAATTCTTCATCCATATCCGAAGGGTGGGAAGTAGTATAACGGATGCGCTCAATGCCCGATAATTCGGCGATTTTTTCAATTAGGACGTGAAGCCCGTATTTCTTAATGTCGTCACCGCCATTATAGGCATTCACATTCTGGCCCAAAAGATTGATTTCTTTTACGCCTTGGCCTTCTAGTGATTTTGCTTCTTCTAAAACCTTATCAAAGGGGCGTGAATATTCGGCACCGCGTGTGTAAGGAACAACGCAAAAAGAACAAAATTTGTCACACCCTTCTTGCACTGATAAAAATGCCGATACCGAAGTATTCTCACGCTTAATCGGTAAAGCGTCAAATTTATCTATTGCCTCAAAAGAGGTATCAAGCACCTCACCGGATTTTCGTGCGGCGCGGGCAATTAGTTCGGGCAAATGATGGTATGCCTGTGGGCCAACCACTAATTCGACGGCAGGGGCGCGTCGCATTATTTCCGACCCTTCAGCCTGTGCGACACAACCTGCGACGGCAATCATCATATCTTTACCGTCTTTTTTTTGCGCTTCTTTGCGTTGTTTTAAGCGCCCGATTTCGGAATAAACCTTCTCGGTCGCTTTTTCGCGAATATGGCAGGTATTAAGGATTACCAAATCGGCATCATCTGCGTTATCAACTTTGCGATAGCCAAATGGCGCAAGAACATCGATCATGCGCTCGGAATCATAGACATTCATTTGGCAACCATAGGATTGCACAAATAGCCCTTTAGATTTTGGTTTTGAATTTTCGGTCATCAATTATTTTTTATCAATCGGAACGCAATATAGTTCCAATCTGTGATCAATCAAGCGATAGCCCAATTTTTCGGCAATTTCTCTTTGCAATTCTTCAATTCGCGGGTCGCTAAATTCAATGATATTTCCTGAATTCATATCGATTAAATGGTCGTGATGATCTTCGCTTAATTGTTCAAAGCGTGAGCGGCCATCGCGAAAATCGTGCCTTTCAATAATCCCCGCCTCTTCCAAAAGCGCAACAGTGCGATAGACGGTGGCAATCGAAATCTTTTTATCGATTGCATAGGCACGACGATGCAATTCTTCAACATCGGGGTGGTCGCTGGCGGCGGAAAGAACATGGGCGATGACGCGTCTTTGTTCGGTCATTCTAAGACCTTTTTCGACACACATTTTTTCAATTTTCTCTTGCATAATATGCCCCTTTACCAGCCATATAGCCAAAAACGAAGTTTTCCGAAAGATTTAGGTGCATTTTTGCTGATTTGTAAATGCGTCATATTTTATCAATTGCCAGTTTCATTGTAATTGCATCAGTAAAATCGCCATTTTCGCGCCGATAATATGCTTTTCTTAGTCCGATTTGTTGAAAACCGACTTTTTTATAAAGATTTTTTGCAGCCATATTATCTGTGGCAACTTCCAAAAAGCAATCTGCAATTCGTTTTGACTTCAAAAATTCTATTCCAAAATGTAAAAGCGCGTCGGCCATGCCTTTGTTTCTTTTGGTTGGGCTTGTCCAGATTTCTATCAATTCGGCCTCGAATTGTGTGAATTGGAAATAGATAAACGCCTTTCTGTCGATATGAAAAATCACAATATTCGGGTTTTTAATTGCCGCCTCAAAATTCTTAATTTCAAATCCACGTAGAACGCCTTCAAAATCTATTTCTTTCGAAAGCGATTCAATATCGTCAAATTCTAAGGCGCGAATTTCATACATATTGAGAGCCGCTCCATGGCTTGGCATCTGCATCACGCAAATATAGCGGTACAGCAGGGCTTTCAATTGCGCTCAGATTTGATGCAAGATTAGCGAGATGTGTGGGCGAAAGTGCGTCATAGATTTTTACTCTTTCATGAAATCTCACATCTAAATCATTGGAATTTCCAATAAAGGCAATTTCAGCAAAATCATTAAGCTCAATTCGTGTTAATTCTTCAAGGGAGAGACGCGTGGGTGGTAAAACGCATTTACCCATAATTGACGCTTGACCAAAATAATTTCCGCCAATTTCAATAATTGCCATTTTTGAATCTTGTTTAATTTCGGCGCCTAAAACATCAAAAGTGGAAACCCCAATGCATTCGATATTCAATGCCATAGCAAAGGTTTTGGCAAACCCCAAACCGATGCGCACGCCATTAAAAGACCCCGGCCCGATTGTCACGGCGATTTTGGAAATCTCACTTTGCGCAATATTTGCCGAATTCAGGCAGTCCAAAACCAAATTTGGTAAAATTTCCGATTGGCTATTTTTGGCTGATATAACCTTTTCAAACAAGGTCGCGTCACCATTAATCAAGGCAGTGGAACAATGATTCAGTGCAGTTTCAATTGCCAATATCATTTTAATCTAAGCATTTCCTCAATCGGGCGACCGATTATTGCCTTGTCGCCCTTTACCAAAATCGGACGCTGTAAAAGTGCAAGATTTTGTGAAATTGCGCTCAAAAGCGCATCATCACTTTGCTCCAATGAGGTATCCAATTCGCGCGCCGTCTTTTCGCGTATTAAAGCCACGACCGATCCGACTTTTACCGAAAGGTCGCGCAATTCTTCGACACTCATACCGGTTTTCATATATTCAAACAGGCGTGGTTCAATTTGGTTTTCTTGTAATAGCGCCAATCCTTTGACGCAGGTTGAGCATTTTGGATAGTATATTAATTCATAAGGCATAATTGCAAATAGCAAAACGCAAACACAATTGGAATATGCGGCAAAAGGAATTGGCACGAAGCCCTTTGATAATCCTCTCCTCAAGGGTTCGGCCCATTCATTCATCCTTGGAAATTGGCTAGGATTAGGATTAATTAGGACGTTTTTGAACCATATCAATGATAGGGTCAGGACTCTGTGTTTGGATGGAATCACTTCAAAGCGGCGGACGCTTCAATCTCATGCAAAAGAATAAGCATCCATTCTTAGGGAGCCGAAAACTGCGCTTGAATGGATGCGGACTGCTTGATAGTCTTTACCTGCTGCGCCCATAGCAACGAAAATTGGCAATAAATGTTCGTCAGTCGGGTGGTTCATTTCCGCAAATGGCGCAAGGCGGCGATAGGACATTAAATCACATGTGCGATTTTCAATAATTGCCGAATGAAACCAATCGCTAAATTGTTTGGACCAATCTTCTTCTTCACCGCCCCTCCAATTAAGGGCGCGAAGATTGTGGGTGAAACTTCCCGAAGCAAGTATAAGCACATTTTTTTCGCGTAAAGGTGCAAGAGCGCGACCAAGTTCGAAATGGTGACCTGGCCCCAAATGACTTTGAATTGAAAGCTGCAGAACCGGAATTTTTGCGTCGGGATAAATTAATTTAAGCGGAACCCACGCACCATGATCGAGACCGCGATTATAGTCAATCTGCACCTGAAGACCAGAATTAGAAATTAATTCACTGATTTCATTTGCTAGTTCGGCATCACCGGGTGCGGGATATTTCATTTCATACAATTCGCGTGGAAAGCCATAAAAATCGTAAATCGTCTCATTAATGCCGACCGAATTAATTTGCGGAACACGGGTTTCCCAATGTGCGGAAACCATCAGGATTGCTGATGGGGTATCTATGTTTTGCGGAAATTGTTTTAGAAATTGGGTCGCTTGTGTATTTTCCAACACTAAAGTCGGTGCGCCGTGAGAAATAAAATAAGTGTTTTGTTTTGACATAAACCGAATATAGCAATTGCATTTTTGTATGCAATTTGCGATAATGGCATTTTTAATATACGAAATTGAATAATCATGGAATGGGACGATTTACAGACTTTTTTGGCGATTGCACGTGAAGGCTCTCTTTCGGGTGCGGCGCGCGCTTTAAAAACCACACAACCGACCATGGGGCGCAGGTTGCAGGCTTTGGAACAAAGAATTGGTGCGCGCCTTTTGGAACGCCACCCGCGCGGTTATGTCCTAACTTCGCTTGGTGAACAGGTCTTAGGAAATGTCGAACGCATTGAGGCCGAAGTTTTGGCAACCGAAATGGCAATTTCGGGTCGTGACATCTCGCTTGAAGGAATTGTACGCGTCACTACGGTCGATATAGTCGGTGCCCGCATTATTGCACCCGCTATTGCCAAAATGCAATGCTCGCACCCCAAAATCACAGTCGAACTTAATTCCGACGCGCGTTCGTTAAATCTAAATCGTCGTGAGGCCGATATCGCCATAAGATTGGCGCGCTTTGAGAATAATGATTTGATTATCAAGAAATTGGGTGAATTACAGGCCGCCTTTTATGCCTCGAAATCCTATATCGAAAAATTTGGAATGCCGAATTTGGAAAATAGTGACAAGCACACGATTATTCAAGTTTTGGAAGACCAATCCCATTTATCAGAGGCCAAATCCCTGCGCGATTGTTTCAAAAATGCGCGCATTGGAATGCAGACAAATTCACGCGAATCCATGATTTACGCCGCAAAATCTGGAATTGGGATTTGCTGTGTTCCAAAATTTCGCGCCAGTAGTGAAAGCGATTTGATCGAAATCCCAATCGGCGAACCAATCCCGCCGCGCGAAATATTCTTAGGCGTCCATAAAGACATGCGCCATATGCCAAGAATCCGCGCAGTAATCGATGCAATAGTCGCGGGTTTCGCCGAATTTCGGCGAGGATGATCTATTTCCCCAACCCTTCCCAAAACTTTTTAGCTTTATCAAAAAAGCCTTGGTGTTCGGGGTGGGAGTGGGCGGCGCATTCGGCGTCGAATTGGGCTAATAATTCGCGCTGTTTTGGCGTTAGTTTGCGCGGGGTTTCGACGAATAATTCGACATGCATATCACCGCGCAATGCCGATTTTAATTGCGTCATGCCGTGGGATCTAAGGCGGATTTTGCGACCGGTTTGTGACCCTTCCGGGATTTCGATTTCGGCTTTTCCACCATCGATTACCGGAACTTCCATTTTGCCGCCCAATGCTGCTTTGGTCATCGGCACCGGAATGCGAATGAATAGATCGCGCCCGTCACGTTCAAAAATTTCGTGGCGTTTTACGGACAAAAAGACATATAAATCGCCTTTTGGCCCACCGCGCGCGCCCAATGCGCCCTCGCCTGCAAGGCGAATGCGTGTGCCATCTTCAACGCCGGCGGGGATTGAAACCGCAAGATTGCGGATTTTTTCAATATGGCCTTTGCCCCGACATGATTTGCACGGTTTGGCGATAATTGTGCCGCGACCGTTGCAATGGTGACAGGTGCGGGTCATCATAAAGAAACCGTTTTGCACGCGAACTTGCCCCGAACCGCCACAAGTTGGGCATACTTCGGGTTTGGTTGGCGGCTCTGCACCCGTGCCGGCGCAATGTTCACATTCTTCGTCAGTCGGAACTTTTAATTCAGCGTCTTTGCCCTTGAAGGCTTCTTCAAGGGTTATGTCATAATCCATGCGCAAATCGGCACCGCGTGCGGGGCCTTGTTTGCGTGAACGCCCACCGGAACCGAACATATCGCCAAAAATATCGCCGAAAACTTCGGAAAATATATCGCCAGGATCGCCCGAAAACCCGCCAAAGCCACCTTGGGCATTTAGACCCTCTTTGCCATATCTGTCATAGGCCGCGCGTTTTTGGTCATCAGATAGAACCGAATAGGCTTCGTTTATTTCCTTAAACTTCGCCTCAGCATTGGCATCACCCGGGTTTCTATCAGGGTGATGTTGCATTGCCGCTTTGCGAAAAGCAGATTTAATCTGTGCCGCATCTGCGTCACGCGAAACACCTAATAAGGAATAATAATCGTCGCTCATATAAGAATTCCGTTCGTGGAGTGCCCCCTCCACCACGCTTCGCGCGGTCCCCCTCCCCCGCTACACGGGGGAGGATAGGGTGACGATTAATTACTTTTTGTCGCCGTCAACGTCTTCGAATTCAGCATCTACAATGTCATCGCCATCGGCTTGCGCGTGTTTGGCGGCGTCACCGTGTGCGGCGGCTTCTTCGGCGGCTTGCTGTTCTTTATACATCACTTCGCCGATTTTCATTGCCGCTTGCATCAATTCATTGGTTGCAGCCTGCATTGCTTCAACTTCGCCGCCTTGAACCGCGTCTTTGGCTTTGGCAATTGCTTTTTCAATTGCCTCTTTATCAGCCGCTTCAAGTTTTGAACCATATTCGCCAAGCTGTTTTTCACAAGTGTGAATTGATGCTTCGGCTTGGTTTTTCGCTTCTGCGCCTTCACGACGTTTTTTATCAGCTTCGGCATTAGCCTCTGCGTCACGAACCATTTGCTCGATGTCGGCGTCTGAAAGGCCGCCATTCGCTTGAATGCGAATTGATTGCTCTTTATTGGTTGCTTTGTCTTTGGCGCTAACCGAAACAATGCCGTTTGCGTCAATGTCAAAAGTCACTTCAATTTGCGGAACGCCGCGTGGTGCAGGTGGAATGCCCAAAAGGTCAAATTGGCCAAGCAATTTATTGTCGGCTGCCATATCGCGCTCGCCTTGGAATACGCGAATGGTCACTGCCGATTGATTGTCATCAGCGGTTGAGAAAACTTGCGACTTTTTGGTTGGGATTGTTGTATTGCGCTCGATAAGTCGGGTGAAAACGCCGCCCAAAGTTTCGATACCCAAAGACAATGGAGTAACGTCAAGCAATAGAACGTCTTTCACATCACCTTGCAAAACGCCGGCTTGAATTGCCGCACCAATTGCCACAACTTCGTCAGGGTTAACGCCTTTATGCGGCTCTTTACCAAAGAAGTTTTTGACCGCTTCTTGAACTTTTGGCATACGGGTCATACCGCCAACCAAAACCACTTCATCGATTTCAGATGGGTTTAGACCTGCATCTTTCAATGCTGCTTTACATGGTTCGATTGTGCGATTGATTAAATCATCAACCAAAGCCTCAAGTTTGGCGCGAGTTAGTTTAAGATTAAGGTGAAGCGGGCCGGTTGCATCCATAGTGATAAACGGCAAATTCACTTCATATTGGGTGGTGGTTGAAAGTTCTTTTTTGGCTTTCTCTGCTTCTTCACGAAGGCGTTGAAGCGCTAATTTATCATTGCGAAGGTCGATGCCTTTTTCTTTTTTGAATTCGTCCGCCAAATAATCAACGATACGCATGTCAAAATCTTCACCGCCCAAGAATGTATCACCATTGGTAGAGCGAACTTCAAAAACGCCGTCACCGATTTCAAGAACTGAAACGTCGAAAGTACCGCCGCCAAGGTCATAAACCGCAATTGTGCGATTGCCGCCTTTATCAAGGCCATAAGCAAGTGCCGCTGCGGTCGGCTCATTGATAATGCGCAAAACTTCAAGACCTGCAATTTTACCTGCGTCTTTGGTTGCCTGGCGTTGGGCGTCGTTGAAATATGCGGGAACTGTAATAACCGCTTGTTCAACCTTCTCACCCAAATAGGCTTCGGCAGTTTCTTTCATTTTGGTCAGAATCATTGCCGAAATTTCCGCAGGTGAATAGTCCTTGTCGCGGCCCTTAACCCATGCATCGCCTGTTGCGCCTTTTACGATTTCATAGGGAACAAGTTTTTTGTCTTTTTCGACCATTGGGTCGGTGAAATTGCGACCAATAAGGCGTTTGATAGCGAAAAATGTTTGATCAGGATTGGTAACTGCCTGACGACGTGCAGGTTGACCGATTTGACGCTCGCCATCGGCGGCAAAAGCAACAACCGACGGGGTTGTGCGCGCGCCTTCAGAGTTTTCAATAACTTTCGCATTCTTGCCGTCCATAATGGCGACGCATGAATTGGTTGTTCCAAGGTCGATACCGATAATCTTGCCCATTTTTACTTCCTTCTTGCACAGCATAAGCCTATGCGCATTAACTAAAGCCCGAAAGCCTTTAGATTGATTTGTTTAAAAGAGATTAAGGTCAAGGGAAAAACCCAAAAACCCTTGTTTTCGAGGGGAATATGGGAAGTTATTCAATCGATGCAAGGGTTTGATTGTAATTGAATCATCAAAAAACTGAAAAAAATTTCGAACCTTAAAATCCAGTCCTTGAAAGGTCAAAAAATTGGCCTATTCGATTAGTTTCTCCAGTGTTTTAACAAAATCTATTTTTGAATTCCTGACCGAAATTTCAAAATCTTTGCGTTCCAAATTTTGATTGGCAGGGAGGGTGAGTTTTAGGTCGCCTCTTAATTCGCCTGTTATACCATCATTCTCGATGAAAACTAATTTGCCGATAATCCTGTCTAATTCGCCGCCCTTGATAATTCCATGTTCCAGAATCGAAATTTTGCCATATTTTATTTCAAAAGCCCCATTTTGTTTCCATTTTGCGAAATCTTTTTCAAAAAGATTGGCATCAGACAATAGGCCGCGCAAAATTTGAATTTTGAAATCATTTTGTGGCGCAAGAATTTTTTCAAGCCCATCGCCTTCGAACGAAAATGCAAAATTATTATTAGTATCATCGAGAATTAAATGCGCATTTAGACCGCTTATTATCGGATTTTGTTCCAATGCTATTTTATCGGCGACAATAGAAAGGCGGCGAATTTTCGGTATGTTTTCTTTGGAATTGAGGCGTAAAGATGCTTGAAAACCTGCAAATTCAATAGGCTTCCCGTTGAATTGCACATTTTTTGCACCTTCCAAAACCCATAAATAAGGTGAAAACGGGCTGGCACTTAATAATAATTCTTCCGAGTTTAAACGCGAATTACCAAATGAAAAATTTGCGTCAATTATTTTTGCCGATATGCGATATGGAAAGCCTGAAAATTGGGTTTTGGAACTATTGAAGCCCTTGGTCTGTAAGTCCGATATTGCCGATGTCACTTTTTGGCATAGAATATTCCAATAAATAAAATACCCGCCAGTAAAAACCAAAGCGATTAAAAATGGCGCGATTAGACCGAAAAGATTATTGCTTTTGGGCTTCATTAATCAATTCATTAGTTTTAGTTTCGATCGCAGTTTCAAGGCGCGACATAAATTCAGCGCGTTTCAATCCTGTTTCAATCGCGGGTAAGAATTCAAACACAACTTTTCCATAATGGGTCGGGAATCCTTTGGCGGGCCAATAAAGTCCGGTGTTTAATGCCATTGGAACACATGGCACCCCCAAAAGACCATAAATTGCGGCAACGCCCGGCTTATAATCGGGTGGCGTGCCGATCGCCTGGCGGGTTCCCTCGGGGTAAATTAGAACTGGACGATTGTTTTTTAGTTTTTCGGTGGCATCAGCGACCATTGATTTTAATGCCGCCATCCCGCCGTCGCGATCAATACCAATCATACCGCCTACGTCTAAATACCAACCCATTACCGGGACCTTGAATAATTCTTTTTTAAAAACAAAGGCTGGCCAATTAAGAACCAAAAATGGCGCGAGTGTATCAAGTGTCGAAAGATGTTTTCCCGCCACCATGAACCCACCATTTGGTAGATTTTCCAAGCCACGAAACTCGATTGTAGTCTTGGCAATTTTTTCCAATCCCCAAATTGCCGATTTCGCCCAAACATCCATGACAATACGCGCGGCTTTGCGATTAAAAATAACAAAAAGCCCGCCAATTGAACCGACTATTAAGGTTTCAAGGACAAACCAAATTTTATATGCCTGTTTCCGCCACCAAGATAATTCGCTATTCATTTTCCATCTTCCGGTTCAATTTCAAACGCCAATCGCAATTGCGCCATGCGATATTTACTATACTCATTCAAAAGGTTTTTGAAAACTTTCTCATTTTCCCACCATTTCGCATTCGAATAGGGCGCAACGCGAACCGGATAGGGAATTAATTTATGTTTTGGCAATCTATGTTTGGTTTCAAGCATGGCGCGCGGAATATGGTATGAATCAGTGACAATAATTAGGCTGTCGAATTTATTTTCTTTGGCCCATTCTTCAATTTCTTTAGCATTACCGATTGTGTCATGTGCATTGCGCCCGATATCGACACAGCAATCATAGATTTCTTTGCTTCCGCCCGAGACAATTCTTAATTCTTCGGCGGTTGCGCCTTTGAAAACGCCGGAAATCAACAGTCTTTTTCCCGATTTATTCTCTAATAATTTCACGCCCTCACTTAAGCGATTGCGTGAACCACCAGTTAAAGAGACAATTCCATCGGCCTTTGGAATATTTGCTTTCGCGCCTTTCACACTGTCATCAGCAAATTTAAAAAATCCGCTGATTAAGAATGCCCCAAGCAATATGGAAAAAATGAATAATGCGCGCGAAACGAGTGAGGCAATTCTAAGCGAATTCATACCAATTCTCTTAATGTCTCACGCGCTGCAAAATGCGCGGCAAAGGCACTGGCCAAAGACGTAATAAAAGGCGCAGTCAATAGAACCCAAACATCATACCATTTCAAAAGTGATGCAGTCCGTGTTAGGTCCGTACTTCCGATTTTATTTACGAAAACCGCAATCGCCAAAAGAATTGCCGCACCGATTGCGCCATAAATTCCGGCTTTTAAGCCAAGACGCATGAAACGCGCTTGAACTTCGCGCGCGACAAAGGCGTCTTCGGCGCCAACTAAATGCAAAATCTCAACAGCCTCACGCCTTGTTTCAAGAGCTGCGCGTGCGGCAAATGCAATCGAGGCAACAGAGGCAATAACCAATGCCGCCAAAACTAAAAGCGCAAAAATCCGCATAAGGCGCGAGGCGCGCAAGATTTCGCCCGAATAGCGCGAATGATCATCAATTTCGAATTTAAATCCTGCCTTTGACAAAGATGTATTTAAATCATTGATTACGATTTTGTTTTCTTTTTCAATACCGATTTCTAACAAAGCGGGAATTGGTAATTCATCGATTAAAGTGCCGATATTTGCGCCATAATTGCGCAATAATACTTTGGCTTTTTCTTTGCCCATTATTACGGCGCTTGTGACACCTTTGGTTTGGGCGGCAATTTGCACCGCTTTTTGTAAATTTCCTTCGTCGCGCGGTTCATATACCAAAACCGTAATTGCGCTTTTCAATTCACTGGTCCAATTATTTGCGGCGCGAAAACCTGTTAGCGCGATTAATGCCGCCAAACAGCCAAGCCCCGCCATGATTGCTACTACGATTGCCAATGGTCGTGCCTGGCGTTTTTCGGCAGGTAATAGTGGGCTTTCACCAATCCCAAGGAGCTTTTTGATTGCAATCGGCAGTTCGATATTGAAATTCATGAGCGCCGCCCCCCATAATTCCCTAAATCAGCAGGTGGGCGCGCATATTGAGTTAATCGCCCGCCCTCTATCGATAGAACCGGCATTTCGGATTTTTTGACCAGACCGTGATCATGCGTCGCAATGACAATTGTGGTTCCTAAACGATTAAGCTCTAGAAAAAGGCGAATTAATTTGACGCCCATTTGCGGATCGACGTTTCCGGTTGGTTCGTCGGCAATTAATAAATCAGGCTTGCCAACAATTGCGCGTGCGATTGCCACCCTTTGTTGTTCCCCACCCGACAAAGTTTCAGGTAAATCATTCGCACGACCGCCTAGGCCGACCCATTTCATTAATTCAGCCACATCATCGCGATATTTTTCAGGTGCAATATCGCGAACGCGAAAGGGCAAAGCCAAATTATCAAACACACTTAAATGCGGCAAAAGGCGGAAATCTTGAAATACAACACCGATGCGGCGACGAATTGCAGGTAATTCATCGCGTTTCGCGCCTGAAACGCTCGTTCCGAATATTTCAATGTTTCCGCTTGTCGGACGCAATGCAAGATACATTAATTTCAAAAGCGAAGATTTTCCCGCACCCGACGGGCCGGTAAGAAAATAAAATCCGCCTTTATTTAGTTGAAGATTAAGACCATTGAGCGCGAAATTCGACTGACCCGATTTTTGGCTCGATTCATAACTTAAAGCCACATTTTCAAAGCGCACCAAAGTCTCAGGAGTTTGGTTTTCATTGAAATTTGACTGCGTGGCTTGCGAATTCATCGGTGGACTATTTATCCGAATAAGGTTTTAGTCTGAAAATTGATTTGTTTTACCTTTAATGTGCCTTTGTGGAATAGTTAAGCCCAAAGCGCATATTGAGAAATTGATTTGTTCGGATTTAGTAGCTGATGATTCTAAATTGCCCGTCTTGTGATGCAAAATATCAGATTGCCGAGGGTGCAATTGGCGCAAACGGGCGCAATGTTCGTTGTGCTGCTTGCGGTCATTATTGGTTTCAAAAGCCCGATGGTATCGAAGAAATCTCAATCCTTGAAAGCGAAAATGCCATAAAGGTGAAAAAGGAAAATCCAGGCATAAAACTTCGCGGAAAAATCGGTTTTACTGGGCAAAAGAAAAAAGAAAACAAAGCACCGCACCAACAGTTGCGCGCGCGCGCCCATAATAAAATTAAAGCCTCACAGATTATTGCCATAGCCGCCGGATGGTTTTCGGCTTTTTTTATTCTCTTTGCTATTGGTTTTGTGATGGTCAAAAATCGCATGGCAATCGCCCATAAATGGCCAAAATCCGCGAGTTTTTTTGCAGCACTTGGTGCGCCCGTTAATTTATACGGGCTTGAAATCAAAAACGTCTCTCTTTCAATGGGGCAAGATACTCAGGGTTCAAGATTATTAATCAAGGCCAGTATTATCAATATATCAAATAGTGCGAAAACTATTCCATATTTGAGGGTAAATCTGCTTGACGGAAATAAAAAAGTTTTGAGCTGGTTGATTGATCCGAAAGTTACGGTTTTAGAGAAAGGCGCCAAAGCCGAATTTGAAGGCATAAGGCGCAATCCGCCCGGCGGTAATCTGCGCGCCGAAATTAGTTTTAGCGAAATGCCAAAAGATGTAAGCGTCCTTAATGTTAGTGAGCATAATGTGTCTGGTGGTGATTTATTGCTAAAGCCAACCTCCGATACGGCGCTTGAAGGTGCCGATACACATAATGCCGCCCCGAAAGAGGCCCATGCGCCTGATCCACACGCCGCACCGCCCCCACAAGAGGAACACGCGCATCAAGAAAAACCAAAAGAAGCCCACCCAACGGCTGTCGGGCGCTAGATCAGACTTCATTAGTGCGAGTATTGCCTATTGACAGGCCAGACATTCTTCATAATCGGTTTTATCGCTTTGGACATATTCTTTGGTTGCATTACCAATGCCCGAGGTTCCCGCGATTTGGGCACGTTGGACGGATTTGGAACGGCAATAATACATTGATTTGATGCCGCGTTCCCACGCGGTCCAATGCAGCATGTGAAGGTCCCATTTATCGACGTCGCCCGGAATGAAGACATTCAATGATTGCCCTTGGCAAATATAAGGCGTCCGGTCAGCCGCCAATTCAATTACCCATCTTTGATCAATTTCAAATGCAGTTTTGAAAACCGCTTTTTCATGATCATCGAGGCAATCTAATTGTTGCACCGAACCTTCATTTTCAAGAATCGAAGTCCAAACTTCGGGCGTGTCTTTGCCTTTTTCAGCAAGCAATTTTTGCAATGACTGATTTTTGACCGAGAAAGAACCCGAGAGAGTTTTATGGGTATAAATATTCGCCGGAATTGGCTCAATACCCGCTGAAGTGCCGCCGCAAATGATAGAAATTGACGCGGTAGGTGCAATCGCCATTTTGTGCGAAAAGCGCGCCATAACGCCATTATCAGCCGCGTCTGGGCAAGGGCCGCGCTCGTGGGCAAGTTTAACACTGGCGGCATCGGCGCGCGTGCGAATGTGTTTGAAAATGCGTGTATTCCAAGATTTCGCCATGGCGCTTTCCATTGGCACATTTATGGATTGGAAAAATGAATGAAGACCCATAACCCCAAGCCCGACAGAGCGTTCCCGCATTGCTGAATAGCGCGCGGCGGACATTTCATCAGGTGAACGGGCGATAAAATCTTCAAGGACATTGTCCAAAAAACGCATAATGTCTTCGACAAAACGCTCATCATCTTTCCATTCAAGATATTTTTCGGCATTTAGCGATGATAAGCAGCAAACCGCAGTGCGTTCATTATCCAAATGGTCTTTGCCGGTGTGAAGCATGATTTCAGCGCAAAGATTTGATTGGCGAACTTTAAAGCCCAAATTGCGTTGGTGCACCGGCATGGCTTTATTTACGGTGTCAACAAATAACAAATATGGTTCGCCGGTTTGCAAACGAAGCTCGAGAATTTTTTGCCATAATTCGCGCGCTTTGATTTCGCGCACTTTTTCGCCGGTTTTCGGGCTGATAAGGCCATACATTTTATCGTCGCGCACAGCTTCCATAAAATCATCGGTGATATTTATGCCATGGTGCAAATTCAAAGATTTACGATTAAAATCACCGGCCGGTTTACGGATTTCAAGAAATTCAACGATTTCAGGATGGTGCACATCAAGATAGACCGCTGCCGAGCCACGACGCAAAGACCCTTGTGAAATTGCAAGAGTTAGTGAATCCATCACGCGAATAAATGGAATAATACCCGAAGTATGACCGTTTGAACCGATTTTCTCACCGATTGAACGAACATTGCCCCAATAGGTGCCAATCCCGCCGCCATTGGACGCAAGCCAAACGTTTTCGTTCCAAGTATTAACAATACCATCAAGCGAATCATCAACCGCATTCAAAAAACAAGAAATCGGAAGGCCGCGCGATGCCCCGCCATTCGACAATACAGGTGTCGCAGGCATAAACCATAGTTTTGACATATAATCATAAAGGCGCTGTGCATGGTCGATGTCATCGGCATAGCAAGTTGCGACGCGCGCAAACATGTCTTGAAAAGATTCATCAGGCAAAAGATAACGGTCAATCAAAGTGGTCTTGCCGAAATCGGTCAATAAATCATCACGCGAACGATCAAGATCGATTTTCTCAACTAAAGAAAGGCGAACAGGGCGCGGCTTTCCACGACGGGCTTCACGACGCGAAACTTCGAACTCATTATCAATTTTTACCGCTGTATCAGTATTAACCATTTCGCCCATAACCCTTGTGAAAAAAGACACAAACAAAATCTTTCGCAAACCATTGTTTGCGACACGTAATTTATGGCCTTCTGCCTAGATAGTGTGGTGTGCCAATGCATCGAACCACAAGATATAGTGGTATTAAGTCGATGGATTGGTCAATAACCTATTTCACAAAAAATGCTGTTTTTAGTTAACAACCGATTAAAGTGCTTAGAAACAAATAAATTTTTAGTAATACTTTTTGCAGTGAAAATTTTTCGCCAATTTCGCGAATCACTCGGGTGTTTGATTTGCAATTTTCGTCAATAATGCAAATCACCGCGAATCAGATTTTTTCCATAAAGGCTTCCCGCAATTTGAATTGAAAATCAGAGATAAAATGAGGCTGTATGAAAGCCCTAAATTCAAAAAAGTCGCATTATGTAATCAAATGCGAAATTGATTGCGGCGATTCCGGCACCGATTCCTAAAGGCGCAAGAAAAAGACTTAGAACAAACAGAAAATTCGACACAATTATCAAAAGACCGTCGCGCTGAATAATGCCTAATGCCATAATTGCAATACAGAATCCGGGAATAAGATTGGCAAATGGTATAGGCAGAATAAGAATTCCGGCGATTATCAAAACCTGAATACCCATTATAAATGTGAAGGGCTTTTCAGACAGGAATTCTAAACGCGGCTTCACAAATTTCTCGACTTTTTCCAAAATCGGAATGGCATTATCAATTCCAATCCTTAGGGTGGCTGTATTTATTTTTAATTCGCTTATTTGCGATGGCAGCCATACCTGTTTTGCGCCGAATATCATTTGTAATGCAGGCGCAATAAGCAAAAGACCAAAAACCGTCGAAATTCCTGGAATATTTGGAATACAATTCGGCGCCGCAAGAATGAACATCAATATCCCAAATGCGCGCTTATCTAGTTTTGCCAAAATTTCGCGCACACGAATTTCTTCATCAATATGAAGGTCATCGCGCAATTCGCGCAGAATTATTGAGGTTTTGGTTTGATGCTTTACCAATTCAATTGCAGCAATGCCGCCCTTTCAACGTATTGAATTGCAATATTGGATTGGATTCTTTTAATACAAGGGTTGGAAGCTATTTTTTGGCTGCGATTGCTTTGGCGCGCGCAAAAAATGCATCAACACCAATGCCTTCTACGCCCAAATCAGTGGTGAAATCGGCAATGTTTCCGTTTTTATCAATAATTAAATATGATGGAACCCATTCAATAGCAAAGGCTTTAAATGCCGCTTTATCATCGTCAATAGCCACGTCATATTCAAAGCCTTTTTCCTCAAAATATGCATCAATCGAACCCCAGCGCCCATAACGACCAGCAGTGTGTATTGCGACCAGATTAATATTTTTCGTGGCTTTCGCCTTTTGAGACAAAGCATAAGTCAATGGCGAATCTAATAGGCAATCAGGGCACCAAAGACCCCAAAATTCGACAATCGTGGTTTTTCCTTTAAAGCTCGCATTTGAAAATTTGCCACCCCTATGGCGGTTCAAACTAAATTTAGGTGCTTTTTTGCCAATCAAGGAATATTTTTTGGGACGATCGGAGGCAAATGCCTTTGAACCGAAAAGCAATGGCGCGCTTATTGCGAGCGCCAATTCACGACGATTTAAATTGATTTTTTTCATTTTTGCATTTTGGCAAAAGTTTCACAATTTGCAAAGAACGGGTTTTCGAAATGCTGTTAAATTTTAGAAAACTGCATTCAATTAAGCACTTTCTTCAAGCAAATATTTCACATGATGCTCCAAAGAATGCCATTTTTTGTAATCCCGCACATTCTGTGGTGCATTTGTCCATGCGTTTTCAAATGCGTTTCTTTCATCGCTATTGAGCAAAAGCCCCCAAAGATTGGCAATGCGAATGCGAATTGTAAAAACAATGGCGCGTGTTTTTGGAAGCAGTCTGATGGTTTGCCGCTCCACCCTTTCATGCACCATATCTTTAGTCTCTTGCAACGGCGCATTAAGTGACGCCTCACGCAAAATAGCACCATTTGGTGTATATCTTTGACTTGACCATTGGACGGTCCAATTAAATCTTTCAAGGACCATATCTTCGGAAAGATTATCAAACACGCGCGCAATACGCCCTGACAAATCATATGCGCCGGTGGGAATTGGGCCATGTAAAAGGCTGATGTCTTTTCCCAAAGCATAGCCCGCATCAAAAAATGTCGGGTTACAAAGCGTCGCCGCAACCAACGTCCATGCACCATCGCGCTTATCCATAATTATTAAATCATCGGAAGTTAGACGACTGGCACTTACCAATGGCGGCTCATCACCTTTTAAAGGCGCGTTCTTATGGCGACTGACCAATTGTGCCAATTCACTTTGCAGATCATAAGTATCGTCAAAAGCGCCGAAAACCTCATCCAATGAATTGTTCAAAAGCTGATTTTTTGACGGCAGCCAATGTTCTTGATCATCGGGATTGAGCCAATTGCTGTCGCTAATAGGTCTTAGGCCAACTTCAAATTTCGGCGGACCCTTCATAATATTGGTTAGATGTGGCGGTATCTGCATTCATTCTTTATGCAAATCCAAGGAACTATTTCAAGTGTGACAAAGCGCATCAAGGACGAAAATCGGCGCCCTTTATAAATCCATATTGCCGCGATTTTCCCGACCTCTTTGGACAATTGCCGCTTTTGAGCAATCACTTACCAGTGTTTCCACCATTAAATCATCATCAGCACCTTCGCGCAAAGTGTGCAATGCGGCAACAGTAATAGTGGTTATGAGGTTAGCATCAGGAATAAATTCCGAAGGTGCATCATTTAGATAATGGCACAGAATATCGCTAATAATACCTAATTGTTTGCGTTTCACGCTTCCGGCGAGGCCGCGAATTTCATGAGCTTTGGTCCAAATCAGATCGCGGCTGCCTATGCCACGAACACGCGCGGCACGCGCAATTTCTTCAAGCATTTGGGTTACTGCTTTTTGAATCGGCGGGCGCAATTCGTCTATGAAAGCCTGGGATCTTGCGGCGGCATCAGGTGTAATGAGGCGCGCAGCTTTGCCGCCTATTTTTCGTTGTAAAAGAAATGACGGCGGCACAATATCGAAAGAATTGGGCATGGTTTGAAGGTTTGCGCTCATGCTATTCCACTTTCTTTGGCTTCAAGTCGGGCTTTTAATTTCGCTTCTTCAGCTTCAACATCGTCATTTGAGCGACGCCATGGGCCTGCGAAATCTTTTGGAGTTGTGCGGCGGCGGCATGGGCCAACATAGGTCGAGGTTTTAATGAAAGGGCGGGGCCTATCAATAACTGCAATAATTCTGTCAAGCAGAGTGCGCGCAGAAATCGGCTTAGCCAATAATTCGTTTATTCCGGCATCACGCGCGGCAACGACTTTTGACCTTTCGGTATGGCCCGTCATCATAATAATAGGAACGAAAGGAAACGGACTATCAGGTGCGGTGCGCACCATTTTTGAAAAATCAAGACCATCAATCGGGTCCATATTCAAATCGGCAATGATAATATCGGGAACGCACGCGCGCATAACTTCCAATGCGTCAGCGCCGTCACTTGCCTCTTTCACTGTGCCAATGCCAATGCCGCGCAAAATTGCCACAACAATTGAACGCATATGCGCATTGTCATCAACTACAAGAACATGAAGACTGCCAAGTCCTGCCATTAAAAATCCATTAGGCTTTTACCAAACGGTAAAAAATTGATATCAAAGCCTATCTAGTTCTTAATCGGTTAATAAATTAATAAAATAGCTTTTAAACTAATCGTCAATCGCTATTTTGTGTAGGTTGCGCTTGTCGGAACTGTATTAAATTCGACATATATTGCGTTTTTCAATTTATTATCTTCAGGTGTGAAGAAAATTCCATCATTATTGGTTTTTAATGGAATTTTCGATCCGTCTGGCAAAACTGCGTTTCCGCTTTTGACACCTTTAAAAGCGACTGATTTGATTTTTGGGATGAAGACTGAAAAAGGTCCCGCTATCTTCATACATGCTTTTAAATCCGCGATTGAATTTTTTATTTGTGCGGTATCAATTTTTTGCGCTAAATTAATTCGCGGTTCGCCACTAAAGCCAATTGTATTTTTTGTGCCTTTTTTGCCCAAATATTCGATTTGCCCCGACCTTAGCGTCTCCAAATTTGGAAGGTTTAGAACTTTGCCATCGGATGCGAAATTCATTTTCGTTTTTTGGCCATTGTGAACCAAAAATACATTTTGCGGTGGCTTTCCGTCAATATTGGCATAATAATTGACAATTAAACCATCGCGGTCGGAAGGCGGCAAACTTAGTAATTTGTCCAAAAAGGGAAAGAATTTTGTCGCATTAATAAGTTTCTGCTCCTGCGCAAAGGCGGGATTTTGCAAAACACTCATTGTTAATATTGCAAAAACGAGTTTTGAGAATAATTTGATTTTCATCTGTTTAACTTTTTTTCGCCTTAAACTATCAGTGCACTAACGGTCAAATTAAACAAATTCAATCTTTAGGAAAATTCGCAATTAGATATTAGGCTCATATTTTTTGGCTTGAGAATACTTAAGATGCCTCTTAATTCAAAGCTAAGTTATTGTATTAATGATATAATTGTGTCTAGGAAGGGCTTTATGTGCAGGTGTGCCATAAAGACCCTTCTTTGATTGTGTTTCGCGCCAAAATGATTGTCAACCCCCTTGCGGCTCCGCCGTCGCGCGAAGCGCGAGGGGTTGACAATCATTTTGGCGCCCTACAATTGAAACTTCTTTTATGACCGAAAAGCCCTCAAGTAGCGAAGCGGTAGGGCAAATAAAATTGCTTCTCGGCAAAAAAGAAAACAAAATAAAAAACAAAATGCTAGCGGGTTTCGATAATGCCTGAATTTCGAAATTTGGCTCTTTAGCTGGCAATGATTCAGAATAGGTTTTAAGACACTATTAATGTCTAATTTGCGACTTGGGTAATCTTTATGACAATTTTATCAAAACCGACACCCAAAGCGCGATTAGCGTGACATTGCTTAAGCCAAAGGCAATCAATCTTAAACGAACATTATTTCCGTTGAGATGTATTAGCGAATGGATAATTCTTAGCGCGAAATAACCCCAAGCCAAATACAAATTCAATTGATTTGCGCAATTTGTCACAAAAATTATGATGCAAATCACATAAAAAAGCACCGGCAATTCAAGTAGATTCATATAATTGCGATTAGGAAGTCGCACATATTCGGGAAGGTTTTCGGTTTCACCTAATTTGAAATCTTCGGCCTTTGCTTGACGTGCGAAAACCGCTTTGAAGCGTACAATCGGAACAAGCAGCAAAATTGCGAAAGTCCAAAATGCCAAGGCGAACATTGGGTAGAGAATTGATTTATCCATAGGCGAAAGCATAATGCAATTCATTCGCAATGCAAATAAAAAGCGCGGGTTTCCCCGCGCTCTTTAATCTCAATAATCCGTCTCAGATTATTTATAAATCGAAACCATTTTTTCCAAAGGAATTGGCTTAATTTTTGAAGCTTGGCCCGCAGTTCCAAATTCGACAAAGCGCTGCAAGCAAACTTGCTTCGCAGCTTGACGCGCAGGTTCAAGATATTTGCGCGGGTCAAATTCTGACGGTTTGGTGACAAACATTTTGCGAATTGCACCAGTCATGGCAAGGCGAATATCGGTATCAATATTGATTTTACGAACGCCGTGTTTGATGCCGTTTTGAATTTCTTCAACCGGAACGCCATAGGTTTCTTTCATATCGCCGCCAAATTCACGAATAATCGCCAAAAGTTCTTGCGGGACAGAAGACGAACCATGCATAACCAAATGCGTGTTTGGAATTGCCGCATGAATTTCGGCAATGCGTGAAATCGCCAGGGTTTCACCGGTTGGCTTTTTGGTGAATTTATAAGCACCATGCGAAGTACCGATTGCGATTGCCAAAGCGTCAACGCCGGTTTTTTCAACAAAGTCTTTGGCTTCTTGTGGGTCTGTCAATAATTGATGATGGTCAAGTTTGCCTTCTGCGCCAACACCGTCTTCGGCTTCACCCATTCCGGTTTCCAATGAACCTAAACAGCCCAATTCGCCTTCAACCGAAACGCCGATTGCATGAGAGAATTTAACAACTTCACGCGTTACATCGACATTATATTCATAAGAAGATGGGGTTTTACCATCCGCCATTAATGAACCGTCCATCATCACCGAAGTAAAGCCAGAACGAATTGATGCCTGGCAAACAGATGGGCTGGTGCCGTGGTCTTGGTGAAGAACCACAGGAATATCCGGATAAAGTTCAACGGCAGCCAACATTAAATGGCGAAGCATTGGTTCAGACGCATATTTGCGTGCACCTGCAGAGGCCTGAAGAATAACCGGTGAATTGGTTTCAGCCGCAGCCTCCATAATCGCGACGGTTTGTTCCATATTATTTACGTTAAAAGCCGGGACGCCGTAATTATTTTCGGCGGCATGGTCTAAAACCTGACGAAGCGATACGAATGCCATTTTTGTCTCCTTTGTGCCCGAGAATCGGGATTATGCTATTGTTGCAAAACCCGCTTTACCGCTTCACACACTTTATCGCAAGTGAGACCAAAATGCGCATATAGGTCTTTTGCAGGCGCGCTTTCGCCGAATGTCGCGATGCCAAGGATTGCGCCATTGCGACCAGTATATTTATGCCAAAAATCGGGGTGCGCAGCCTCTATTGCTACATTTGGCAAATCGTTTGGCAAAACACTTTCTTGATATTCTTTGCTTTGACGATCAAAGACATTGGTTGATGGCATTGAAACCACATTTACCGAAATACCGCTTTCGGCAAGTTTGGCCTGTGCCTGTATTGCGATTTCAACTTCTGAGCCAGTGGCAAGAATATTGGCCTTTGCACCATCTTTGGCACTAAGGACATATCCACCCTTTTTAATACCTTCAATATTTTCGGCCTTTGCCAAAGGTGGAAGATTTTGCCGCGAAAGCGCAAGTACGGCAGGGCCATCTTTGCGTTTAATGCTTTCGCTCCATGCGATAAAAGTTTCCAAAGTATCGGCAGGGCGCCAAACATCGAGGTTTGGTATTAAGCGCAAACTTGGCACGTGTTCGATAGATTGGTGGGTCGGGCCATCTTCGCCCAAACCGATGGAATCATGGGTGAAAACGTGAATTACGCGGGTCTTCATTAATGCCGCCATGCGGATGGCATTGCGTGAATAATCGGAAAACGTAAGGAAAGTGCCGCCATATGGAATAAAACCGCCATGAAGCGCCAAACCATTCATAATGCCCGCCATCCCAAATTCGCGAACACCGTAAGACAAATGATTGCCCCATTTATCGCGCCCCGCAACGATACAGCCTTTGAAATTGGTTAAGTTCGAACCTGTTAAATCTGCAGAGCCGCCAAAAAATTCCGGGCAAATTGGGGCAAGGTTATCTAATGAAATTTGGCTTGCTTTGCGGGTTGCCACTGTGCCTTGGTTTGCCGCAATTTCAGTGGCGATTTGTGCGATTTTTGTGTCAAAATCCACACTCAATTCACCCGACATGCGGCGATTTAATTCGGCAAATTCTTTGGGATATTTATCACTATAAAGCATTGAAAGCGATAAATGGCTCGTTCTTTTATTATGCATAAAAGTTTGAGCGCGCCATGCTTTATAAACCTCCTCAGGGATTTCAAATGGGCCATATTCCCAATCCAATGCCGCGCGGGTCGCGGCAACTTCGTCTGCGCCCAAAGCTGCACCATGAACATCATGAGTTCCGGCTTTATTAGGCGAACCCTTACCGATTGTGGTTTTGCAAATTATCAAAGTCGGCTTGCCATTTGAATTTGCGCCCTGTGCCTTTGCTTTGTTTATTGCATAATCGACAGCTGCTACATCGTGACCGTCTATGGCGTCAATGACATTCCAACCGTATGCCTCAAAGCGCGCTTTTGTATCATCTGTAAACCAGCCTTCAACATGACCGTCAATAGAAATGCCATTATCGTCATAGAATGCAATTAATTTAGATAGGCGTAGAGTTCCCGCCAGCGAACAGGCCTCATGCGAAATGCCTTCCATCATGCAGCCATCACCTAAAAAGCAATAAGTATAATGGTCAATTATATCGAGGCCCGGTTTATTAAATTCGCTAGCCAATAATTTTTCGGCAAGCGCAAAGCCAACGGCATTTGAAATACCTTGCCCTAATGGTCCAGTGGTTGTTTCAACGCCCGGCGTAATGCCATATTCGGGGTGACCCGCAGTTTTTGAATGTAGCTTGCGGAAATTCTTCAATTCCTCGATGGGTAAATCATAGCCGGTCAAATGCAAAAGCGAATAAATAAGCATAGAACCATGCCCATTTGAAAGCACAAAACGATCGCGATTAATCCAATCAGGGTGTTTCGGGTCATGCGAAAGATGTTTGCCCCACAATGCAACCGCAATCTCTGCCATGCCCATTGGCGCACCCGGATGCCCTGATTTTGCCGCCTCGACAGCATCAATAGAAAGCATTCGAATGGCATTCGCCATCTTATTTTCAATTTCTGTATTCGCCATATCCCTGACCTTTTACTTCGCCCGTGCTTTATTGCGTCTTTCCATCATGCGCCAGATGAAAGGTGTGAAAATTAATTGCATTGCCAATTCCATCTTGCCGCCTGGCACAACTATATTATTCGCGCGCGACATGAAAGACCCATCAATCATAGACAAAAGATACGGAAAATCTATCTCTCTTGGATCGCGAAAACGAATAACTACAATACTTTCATCGGGTGACGGAATTTCACGCGCGATGAAAGGATTTGAAGTATCAACCGTCGGAACGCGCTGAAAATTAACATCGGTGCGCGAAAATTGTGGGCAAATATAATTCACATAATCCGGCATTCGGCGCAAAATTGTGTCGGTTACCGCTTCGGTAGAATAGCCGCGCTGGATTTTGTCGCGCTGCAATTTTTGTATCCATTCAAGATTTATGACCGGAACCACACCGATTAAAAGATTGGGATATTGCGACACGTCATTTTCTTCGGTTTTCACAGCGCCGTGCAAACCTTCATAGAATAATAAATCGGTTTCGGCCTCAATATCCTCCCATGGCGTGAAAGTTCCTGGCTCTTGATTATAGGGCCTCGCCTCTTCATGATTGTGTAGATAAAGGCGCTTTTTTCCGCCGCCGGTTTCTGAATAGGTTTTAAATAGATTTTCCAATTCACCGAATAAATTGGTATCGGGGCCAAAATGCGAAAAATGATGGTCGTGCCTATCGCCTGCCTCTTTCATTTTGATTTTCATTTCATTGCGATCAAAAGAATGAAATGAATCGCCCTCTATGAAAGCGGCTTTGATTTTTTCACGACGGAAAATGTTTGAAAATGTGCGGGTAACTGAGGTTGTGCCCGCCCCTGACGAACCGGTGATGGCAATGATTGGATGCAAAACAGACATTTTTAATTCCTAAATAAAGAACGCGTGCCAAAAAGCGGGGAATCGCTTTCAAAAGTTATGGGGCTATTGTGATAGGTCTCAATAAGTTCAACCTCGGCCTTTGAGCCGAAAATGACGCCTATCCTTTGATGCAAATCATTAGGTGTAAGTTGCAAAAGGTTTTCATAACCATTGGAAACCCGCCCACCCGCTTGTTCGACCAAAAACCCAATTGGATTAGCTTCATATAAAAGCCTTAGGCGGCCTTGTTTTTTAGGGTCCTTATTATCTTTGGGATACATAAAGACGCCGCCGCGCATGAAAATTCGATGCGCTTCAGCAACCATTGAGGCAATCCAACGCATGTTGAAATCCTTGCCCCTTGGCCCTGATTTGCCTTCAAGGCATTCATCGACATAGCGTTTGACAGGCGCCTCCCAAAAGCGGGAATTTGAGGCATTGATTGCAAATTCTTGGGTCTTTTGCGGAATTTGAATATTTTCATGGGTTAAAAAATATTCTCCCAATAAATTATCCAAAGTGAAGGCATGAACACCATCGCCGACCGACAAAACCAAAATCGTCTGTGGCCCATAAATAGCATAGCCCGCCGCGATTTGGTTACAGCCTTTCACAAAAAAATCTTTGTCACTTGGCGCACTATCATCCGCCTTACGCAAAATTGAAAAAATGCTTCCCACCGAAACATTGACATCAAGATTTGATGAGCCGTCCAAAGGGTCAAAAACCAAAAGATATTTGCCGCGCTCGAACTCCGGCGGAATTTCGTAAATATCTTCCATTTCCTCACTTGCGATAGCGCATAGGTGTCCATTGCTATGGGTTCTTTCGATAAAAACCTGATTGGCAATCACGTCCAAAGGTTTTTGTTCTTCACCTTGAACATTGGTTTCCAATTGCACTTTGTTTTCCAAATCCGCGAGTTTGCCACGCGCCACCAAATGCGAAATCGCTTTTGTCGCCAAAGCAATATCAAGCAAAAGGCCGTTTAATGCACCGGTTGCATGGGGAAATTTTTTGCGGTTTTCGATTAAAAACCGCGTCAGGCTCATGCGTTTATGTAATGGCATTTATGCCTCCACTTTATTATTGGCGTGTCTTAAGATCGCCTGCGCCATCTCAAGATTTAATAGAGGCGCGCGAATTTCACGCGGTATGAAGCGGCGATATTTCGGAATTTTATCAAGGCCGTCACACACCAAAGCCGCACCATCAAAATCATGGTAAAATGTAAAATCATTGCGTGTGACAATTGTGGCAATTTTTGCGCCCAATGCCGCAAGCAATCCATTTTGCGAATCTTCAAATGCCAAAACTTCGGTCGGTTTTAGGCGCAATCCTTTGAGGACATAATCATAGACCGCACTGTCAGGTTTTTTAGATTTGATAGTGTCACCGTCGCCGATTATTCGAAACAATCTTTGCCAATTACGACCGAAAACCGGCTTAAAAAGACCGTCAATATTCACAAAAGACGTCGTTGTCGCAATCGCCAAATGAAGGCCGTTTTTAAGGGCGTCTTCCATCAATTCCCTAATGCCGGCGCGAAACGTGACTTTACCGTCTGCCAAAAAGCCCAAATATTCGCGGGTTTTGATTTTGTGGATTTCGCCCACCAATTCGCGACAATCGCGCCCTTCTAGACCTTTCGGGCAATTGGTTTTGATATAATGACAAACTCGTTCCTTGCCACCGCAAATCTCAAGTAATATGCGATATTCATCGATTGACCATGAAAACCCAAGCTGCAATTCTTCAAATGCACTATTAAACGCCAAGAGATGGTATTTTTCGGTATCAGCGACCGTTCCGTCAATATCAAAAATCAAAGCCTGTAACATAATCTTCCCCACTTGTATGGGGTTTTTGCGTGACTTTAATATAAATGCAATTCAATAATAATTGACTACGCATAAGGTATAGCTTATATTCAGATATGCGAAATTTCACAATCAAACAATTATTGACTTTTATTGAGGTCGCGAAACTTGGGTCGATTTCAAAAGCAGCGGATAAATTATGCGTCACTCAACCCGCGATTTCGATGCAATTGAAATCTTTGGAAGATGCGTTTCAAATCCCGCTTTTTTATAATTCTGGCCGAAACATCAAACTTACCCAAAGTGGGGAGGTTTTTTTGCGAAACGCCATAAATATTATCGGCGAAATCAAAAATCTTGAATCCGAAATGGAAAAACACAAAAGCCTTGACGATGGCGAACTCGAATTATGCGTGGTTTCGACCGCAAAATATTTCATGCCCATGCTTTTGGTAAAGTTTCGCGAGATGCATCCAAAGATCAATATTAAAATGCGCATCGAAAATCGCGCCAATACAATTAATATCCTTTCGCGCAATGAAACCGATTTGGTGATTATGGGGCGCGTTCCAATTGAATTGGATTGCATAAAAAAGAAATTCGCACCAAATCCGATGGCAATTATTGCCCCGCCGAATCATTCCCTGGTCGGGAAACAGAAGCTGCAATTGAAGGATTTGGTCGAAGAGGCATTTGTAATGCGTGAATTAGGTTCCGGCACACGAAACGCTATGGAGCGGGTTTTTGCCAATGCGGGCCTTGAGCATAAAAGCGGTATGGAAATGCCATCAAATGAAAGCCTTAAACAAGCAGTAATGGCGGGAATGGGTTTAAGTTTCATATCTTTGAATACAATCGGCCACGAATTGCGCGCCGGACTTATAAAAGTGCTTGATGTCGAAGGGATGCCGATTGTTGCCAATTGGTATGTCACGCATTTGCGTCAAAGGCGTCTTTCACCCGCTGCCGAAGCGTTTCAGGATTTTATTGTTAAAGATGGTGAAAAACTAATCAATGAATGGTTTTGAAATTTAACCATCTGTTTGAATTTTGCAGTCATAATGTGATTATGCGCCGCGTATTTGAAATTTTTCCTTTAATGTCCATTCCCATGGGGCTTTATGCAATTATCGCCATGTTAGGCGGTGGCTCTGAAGGAACTGATGTATTCACAACCAAACTTGAACGCGCGTCTTTTTATGTATCATTACCCTCAGGAACGGTATGGGGGGTTTCGGCGGGGACGCTTTTAATCGGCCTTGGATTGGTAATTTTCTTCATTGAATTATCGCGTGATGTTGGCAATTCGCGCTATGCAATTATCCATCATACAATTGCTGTCCTTATCAGCCTCGCTGCATTAGGTGCCTTCTTTGTTATAGAAAGTTTTGGGACGTCGACCTTCTTTCTATTGGTAATAATGTGCCTACTCGATATGATCGGTGGCGTGATTGTAAATATTGCAAGATCAGAAATGCTGCGCGGTGACTATTAGCCGGTTATGGCAAATCCCTATGTTTCCGACGCCGAAATGCCCACGCGGAACTAACCACCGCACACAGCCCAAAAAATAATTGCCTATAATCAATTATTCTTTCGGTTTTCTTTTCCTAAAAGCGGCGCGTAATTCTTGTTTTCTTAGACGAATGGCTTTTGGTGTTACTTCTACCAATTCATCGTCCTCAATCCATGAAATCGCAGCTTCAAGTGTAAGGCGTTTTGGAGGGGTAAGGCGCATTGCCTCATCCTTGCCCGATGAGCGAACGTTTGAAAGTTTCTTTTCTTTCAAAGGATTCACTTCCATATCTTCAGGCTTGGCATTTTCACCAATAATCATGCCTTCATAAACATCTTCACCGCCACCAATCATTAAGACGCCACGCTCTTCAAGATACCAAAGTGCATAGACCACAGATTTTCCGGTGTCGGTCGAAATCATTGCACCGTTTCTACGGCCCGCAATCGCGCCTTTCCAAGGTGCCCAGCCATGAAAAATTCGGTTCATAACGCCGGTTCCGCGTGTATCGGTTAAAAATTCGGAATGATAACCAATAAGGCCGCGTGATGGCGCATAGAAAACAATGCGTGTCTTGCCGCCACCGGATGGGCGCATATCCTGCATATCCGCTTTGCGAAGTGACATTTTTTCGACCACCGAACCCGCAAATTCATCATCAACATCGATAATGACTTCTTCGATTGGCTCAAGAACATCACCGTTTTCATCTTTTTGAGTGACAACGCGCGGACGTGAAATTGAAAGTTCAAAACCTTCGCGGCGCATATTTTCAATCAAAACGCCGATTTGTAATTCGCCACGGCCTTGCAATTCGTAAGCGTCGCGGTCGGCGGTTTCTTTGACTTTAATCGCAACATCACTTTCAGCCTGTTTCCACAATCTGTCGCGAATTACGCGGCTTTGCACTTTATCACCTTCACGGCCCGATAATGGCGATGAATTGACCGAAATTGTCACAGACAAGGTCGGTGGGTCAATCGGGGTTGATGGAATTGGGGTTTCAATTGCATGATCGCAAATTGTATGGGAAACTGTCGCTTCGGTAAGGCCGGCGATTGAAACAATATCGCCTGCGATTGCCTCATCAATAGGTTGGCGTTTAAGGCCGCGGAATGCCAAAACTTTTGAAACGCGACCACGCTCAATCAATTGGCCATCAAGCGAAATCGCTTTTATCGCCGCACCCGCTTTTGCAGAACCAGATTGCACACGACCAGTAAGAATACGACCCAAGAACGGATCGGAATCTATCATAGTGACAAGCATTGAAAACGGTTCATTACCATGGGTTTCTGCTTCTGGTGGGTGAACATGTTTGATAATGGTTTCAAATAATGGCGTTAAGTCATCGGTCTTGCCATTATTTTCATAAGACGCCCAGCCATCTCGCCCCGAGGCATAAACGACTGGAAAGTCAAATTGATCTTCAGATGCGCCAAGCGCAAGGAAAAGCTCATAGACTTCGTCCAGAACTTCTTCGGGGCGCGCATTTGGGCGATCTATCTTATTAAGAACCACAATCGGTTTCAAACCCTGTGCTAATGCTTTGGATAACACGAATTTGGTTTGCGGCATCGGGCCTTCAAGGGCGTCCACCAAAAGCAGGCAACCGTCAACCATTGACAAAACGCGTTCAACCTCACCGCCGAAATCGGCGTGTCCCGGAGTGTCAACGACATTAATCCTAGTTGGGTGTTCTTCATCGCCCCATTCAATTGATGTGCATTTGGCAAGAATTGTGATGCCGCGTTCTTTTTCTTGTGGATTTGAATCCATTGCACGTTCTGCACGCGCTTCGTTTTCACGATATGCGCCACCTTGCGCAAGCATGGCATCCATCAATGTGGTTTTGCCGTGGTCAACGTGGGCGATAATAGCTATATTGCGCATTGAAGGCGCATGAATCTCTGACACTGAAACACCTATGGGGAAGAATTTTGCGTCCCAATATAGATTTTATAGACAAAGGTCAAATCTTTGCTGCAAATGCGAAGGTCATTCTTTAACTTAATCTGCCTTTTGCGGTTTGCATTTTGGATGAAGCTGCGATTTCTGATCCCTTCCTTCTAAAGCTAGAGTTTTCACACATCTTTAATAAATAGCTAGAATTAGGATCAATTTTGTCGTTTTTGAACCAAATCTCTAACTAAATAGCGACATCTATGTTTTGAAACATCGCCTTTTGTTTGTTTTGTTTTTCTTTTTTGCCGAAATGAGATTTCGGGCGCAAAAGAAATTACTATTATGATTAGTGCGGTTTGGGCTAGTAAAGTCCTCGCGCTTTGCGCGACCCTGAAGGGCTACGGGACTTGACAAGCCCAAACCGCACCTTTGTAAAAATTAAGGAAAATAATACTCTGTTTTAATGGGTTAGAATGAAGGCCCACACGATAGAACTTTCTTTTGCAGCCGAAACGCCCTCAAGTAGCGAAGCAGTATGGCAAATAAAAATCTCCGCTCTTGGGCGAATTTTATCAATAGTATTATTGACTAGCGGCAATTGCGGTTTTAATCCCCGCCTATGACTAAGACCCTATTATTATTGCCAGGCGACGGCATTGGCCCCGAAGTTATCAATCAAACACAAAGAGTGATCGATGTGTTGAAATCCAAACACGGGCTTTCGCTTAATATTGAAACGGCTTTATTCGGCGGCGCGTGTATTGATGCCAAAAATGTTCCGATTGAAGCTGAAACAATCGCGCGCGCCAAGTCGGTCGATGCGGTATTGATGGGCGCTGTCGGCGGGCCGAAATGGGCAAATGTTGCACGCGATATACGCCCCGAAGCGGGTCTTTTGAACCTGCGTAAAGAAATGGATGTTTTCGCAAATTTGCGCCCTGCGATTTGTTTTCCGGCTCTTGCTGACGCCTCAAGCTTAAAGAAAGAATTGGTCGAAGGGCTTGATATTTTATTTGTCCGCGAATTAACCGGTGGCGTATATTTCGGGCAACCAAAAGGCATTGATACTTTGCCGGACGGCTCTAAAATCGGTTATGATAATGCCATTTATAGCACTGCCGAAATTGAACGCGTGACCCATGTCGCCTTTGAACTTGCAAAGAAACGCGGCGGCAAAGTCGCGAGTTTGGAAAAGTCAAACGTTATGGATTCCGGCCTTTTATGGAAACAAACCGTAAGCGAAATCCATGCCCGTGATTATGCCGATATCACTTTGGAACATGTTTTAGCCGATAATGCAGCGATGCAATTAGTGCGCTTTCCAAAACAATTTGACGTGCTTTTGACCGATAATTTGTTTGGCGATTTATTGTCGGATTTGGCGGCGGCAATAACTGGTTCAATCGGGCTTTTGCCATCGGCTGCACTTGGCATTAAGGGTGCGCCCGGCCTTTATGAACCTATTCATGGTTCGGCACCCGATATTGCGGGCAAAGGACTTGCTAATCCGATTGCAGCGATTTTGTCTTTTGAAATGGCGCTTAGATATTCGCTTGATGAAATCGCACTTGCTGATAAGGTGGCAAGCGCAGTCAAGACCGCACTCGATAAAGGTGCACGCACGCGTGACTTGGGTGGAAACCTAAGCACCTTAGAAATGGGCGACGCAATTATTTCAAATTTGTGATGCAATTTTCAGGTCAAAAACACTGAATCCTCGCATTCATGGTAAGTTAATCTTCACCTTCTTAGTTTAAAAGGGGCGAAAACAAAGTCATGGCTTGAATAGTTGGGTTAAGTGGAAATATTTAGCAATTCACATAGATTGGCGCAAAGGCCAATACTGACAATTGCCTCGCCATATCTTGGCGACAACCCTTCTAAATGGATAAAACGACTAACCAAAGATAAAAACGCCAATAGAATTGAAATCGTAATTGTCGATGATGGCTCGAATGATGACTTTTTAGACGCCGAAATTTGTGAGGCCATAAATAATTGGCCGGGTCCCGCTAAACGCATACGCCTGTCACAAAATATCGGGCGTGCGGGTGCACGTAATTTGGCGGTCGATAATGCAGAAGGGCTTTATATTCTTTTCGTCGATGCGGATATGATGCCGAAATCAGATGATTATTTGGCGAATTATATCGATATTATCGACCGTGGTGCCGCGGCAATTGCCTTTGGCGGCTTTGTAACCGAAACCGATGAAATGACGCATGATTTATTATTGCACCACGATTTATCAATGCGCGCCGATTGCCTGCCCGCTGAAAAGCGCGCCGCGCGTGGCGCTTATGCGGTTGCCACCAATAATCTCTTGGTTCGCGCCGATTTAGCAAAAAAGCACCGTTTTGATCCAATGTTTAAAGGCTGGGGATGGGAAGATACTGAATGGGCGATTCGGGTTGTAAATGACGGTTATGGTTTAATACATATAAATAATGAAGCGGTTCATTACGGCCTCGATACTTCAACTACCATGCTAAAAAAATATAAAGAGGCCGGACGGAATTTGGCGGTAATGTTAAGTAAGCACGATTTTGCGAACAGATATTTATCAGTAAAGACCGCAAAATTAATCGGTAAAACCGGTATCCACAAGTTTTTGCGCCCAATTTCGCAATTCATTGTTGAGGACAAAAATCAGATCTTCCCGGTTTTTGCGCGTCGCATGGCAATAAAATTCTGGCGCGCCTCTTGGGCTGCTGAGGCGCTGAAAGAAGCAAAATTAATTTAACAATTTCTACGTCAATTTTTGATAAGAACAGAAAAGAGAAAAATGACAAAAATTAGCGTAATAGTGCCGACTTTTCATCGTCCTGACGGTTTGAAATCCGCCATTGAAAGCATTTTTGCGCAAAAAAATGCGCCGAGCTTTGAAATTATTGTCATAGATAATGACGAAAACCAAAGCGCAAAACCTGTCGCTTCTGACCTCAAATCCAAAGCCGACAAATTGGGGATAAATTTAGTTTATGATGTTGAACCCAATGCCGGTGTCGCCAATGCCCGTAATCATGCTCTAAAGCATGCAAACGGCGAATTCATAGCCTTTCTTGATGATGATGAGGTCGCATTTGAAAACTGGCTTTTTGAATTATTCGCCGCATGGGAAAATACCAAAGCCTTTGTGGTTTTCGGTCCGATACAAGCGCGCCTTTTAGATGGGTCTGATAATCCGAAAGAATATTTTGAAGATTTCTTTTCGCGCAAATTGGACGGCGAAACTAGAATTATCGACAAGCCTTATGGCTGTGGCAATAGCTTTATGTGGCGCGAAAAAGTACTTAATTCGGACGCACCATTCAATATCGCAACCAATGAAACCGGCGGTGAAGACGATTTATTGTTCCGCGAAGTGGTGGCCAATGGCGGCAAATTCGCATGGGCGCATAATGCATGGGTTTTTGAGGATGTGCCGCGTCGCCGCGCCACTTATAATTATTTAACGCCCCGCGCATTCGCTTATGGTCATAATACCACTTCACAATGTTTCGACGCCGCTAATCCGCATTATTTAGATGGTGTGATTTCGATGCTACGCGGACTATTGCAAACTTTGGCAATGGCACCAATTGCGGGATTATTATTTGCGATAAAACACAAAAAGCGCGCCTGGGCCTATGATAAAATGCTGCGTGGCCTTGGCAAGGTTTTATGGTTCGGGCCGTTTAAACAAAGTTTTTATGGCCAAGCCGCC
Organism: Hyphomonadaceae bacterium; assembly: GCA_041917055.1. Lineage (GTDB taxonomy): Bacteria > Pseudomonadota > Alphaproteobacteria > Caulobacterales > Aquidulcibacteraceae > Pseudaquidulcibacter. The sequence continues at coordinate 390,023 of JAYRYJ010000001.1, read as the reverse complement.
AAAAAATATCTTTCATTATGAATATGAAATAATCTTAATATTGCCCATTTTGCTTTCAATGCTAAGATTTCAAAAAAGGGGCAGATTATGAACCGTCGTGAAATTATGGGCGCATTATCAATTGGCGCATTTTCAACCGCATTTCCATTATTGGCAAACTCGCAAGAGAGTAAAATGATTAAACCACCAAAAGCAAAGAAAATCCCAACTGAAATCACGCAATTGGGGCGCAAGCGCTATGATGATTATGCATGGATGCGCGACGAAAAATGGCAAGACGTGCTTAATAATCCCCAAGCCTTAAACAAGGAAATTCGCGCGCATATCGAATTGGAAAATGCCTATACCAATGAGGTTTTGATAGAACCTACGGCGAACCTACGCAATACTTTGTTTGAAGAAATGAAAGCGCGTATTAAAGAAGACGATTCAACACCGCCGGCGCCCGATGGTGAATATGCCTATTTCCAGAAATTCCGTAAAGGCGGTCAATATCCAATAATTGCACGCTTCCCAATCGATAAAAGCAAAAAACAAAGCGGCGAAGAAACCATTTTGCTTGATGGCGATAAAGAGGCCGAAGGCAAAAAATTCTGGAAATTATCAAACTGGCAACAAAGCAATGATCATTCAATTTTCGCTTATTCAATTGACTTTGAAGGCGCGCGAAATTGTGACATTCGTTTTCGTAAAACCGCCGATAATTCAGAGTTTGCCGAAACCTTAAAGGATACTACCGGCGAAATTGTTTTTGCTACGGACAATAAATCGGTTTTTTATGTGCAAAATGATGAAAACCTCTTTGCTTATAAAGTTATGCACCATATTTTGGGAACGGATCCGAAGACTGATAAAGAGATTTATGAAGAAAAAGACCATACCTATTATCTTGGCATTGGCGAAACTTCATCGGGCGAATATTTACTAATTTATTCAAGTGCGTCCGACCAATCTGAAACGCAATTCGTGCCATTAAATAGCCCGACAACAGCGCCAAAAATGCTCGCAAAACGTAAAAAGGGTCACGAATATAGCGTCGATCATCATTCAGATTATTTCTATATTCGCACCAATAAAGACGGTGCAAAAGATTTCAAAATCATGCGCACCAAAGTGCAAAGCCCTGCGCTTAAAAATTGGACTGATTTTATCCCCGCCAAAGCCGGCGTTTTAATAGAAGGTTTCGGCCTTTATAAAGATTATTTAGTGCGCCAAGAAATGTATGACGCTTTACCACGAATTGTGGTTCATAATTTCGCTAAAAAGAAAGAGAACGCCATTAGTTTTGCCGAGGAAGCGTTTGACATTGATTTAATCGGCGGCTTTGAATTTGACACAGATATTATGCGCTTTGGCTATTCGTCACCAACTTCGCCTTATGAGACTTATGATTACGATATGAAAACCAAAGAAAGGGTTTTGATAAAACGTCAGGAAATTCCATCAGGGCATAATAAAGATGATTATATGGTGAAAAGAATTTTCGCCCCATCAGCGGGTGGCGCAAAAGTTCCGGTGACAATTCTTTATAAGAAAACCACAAAAATTGACGGTTCGGCGCCATTATATCTTTATGCCTATGGTTCTTATGGCATTTCAATGAGTGATAGTTTTAATCGCAATATTTTAAATATGGTCAATCGTGGTTGGGTCTATGCTGTTGCACATATTCGTGGCGGTATGGAACGGGGTTATCAATGGTATCTTGACGGTAAAATGCGCAAGAAACAAAACACTTTCACCGATTTCATAAAATCGGCGGAAGCACTAATTGCCAAAAAATATACATCAAAAGGCAAAATCGTCGCCGAAGGCCGTTCAGCCGGTGGGCTTTTGATGGGTGTTGTCGCCAATCAAGCGCCGCAATTATTTTCAGGCATCATTGCGGGCGTCGCCTTTGTCGATGTGATGAACACGATTTCCGACGATCAATTACCCCTAACACCGCCCGAATGGACCGAATGGGGCAATCCTTTAAAAAGCAAAAAAGATTATGACACTATGGCGGCCTATTCGCCTTATGATAATGTCAAAACCCGCGATTATCCGCCGATTTTTGCACAAACCGCATTATCGGATTCCCAAGTTACCTATTGGGAGCCGACAAAATGGATTGCCAAACTTCGTGACACATCACCAAACGCCGGCCCGTTCCTATTACGCGTAAACATGGACGCGGGCCACGGCGGCGCATCCGGCAGATTTGACAGATTAAAGGAAGTAGCAGAAGCACAGGCCTTTGCAATTTGGTGCAATGAAAGACCCTAAGTCGTAAACTTATTAATTAGTGGTTTGAGGCGGCATTTTGGCGTCGAATCACTAATTAATGAGTGATTGGCCTAGATGTGGAGTCTCAATAGTTTGTTGGTGAATGTTGAAATATTTACCTAATTAAAATCCGCATTTCCCAGTGCCATAAGGATTTTGGAATTATCGCCTGTTATGCTTTGTTTTCGGGCGGTTTCTATTTTTGCGACCTGGGCGTTAAATTTTGAAAGAGTGTCGCCTGTTAATGCGCGGCCCGAAGGGATTTTTGCGGATAATGGATTTATCGCTTCGCCGTTTAGCCTTATTTCAAAATGCAAATGCGGGCCAGTGGAACGACCGGTATTGCCGCTTAAGGCAATAATTTGTCCTTGTTTTACTTTGTCACCGACTTTTAGACCCTGCTTAAATTTGCTTAAATGCGCATAGCGCGTCATCCAACCACCGCCGTGTTCAATATCGACAACATTGCCATAACCACCCATGACACTGGCGCGCGCTACAACACCATCACCTGCGGTATAGACCGGCGTTCCGATAGGAGCACCAAAATCAACCCCGGTGTGCATTTTTGAATAGCCCAAAATCGGGTGGAATCTTTTCCCAAAGCCCGAAGTAAGTTTCGCACCATTTATCGGCGTGCGCATAAGAAATTTTTTCGCCGAACGGCCGGCGGCATCAAACCATTCAGAACTATTCGCACCGGGCGCAAGAAAACGATACAGTTTTAGGACCTTGCCACTCAAAAGCGATAATTGCGCGAATAATGGTTCCCCCTCTCTAACGACATTGCCGGAAGCGTCAGTTACGCGATCAAAAACTAATTCAAAGCCAGAACCAGGGCCAATTTCACGTTCAAAGTCAACGTCAAATGCAAAGGCTTCAGCAAGGCTGTCGGCAACGCGGTCGGGTGCGCCTTGTTTGCGCACACTTTCCAAAAGCCCATCTTGTCCGATTACGCCCGCAACCCGCAGGGTTTTAGATTTAAGTTTGGTTTGTAACTCGCGCGCTTTATAGGTGCCATCAATGGTGCGCGAGACTGTAACTGACTGAGTCGCACTACTCGCAAGATTGAAACCCAAAAGACGTTTGGTATTACCGTCTTTGCGCAGAAAAATTGTTAATTGATCGCCTTTTTTAATGTCATCAATATCGATAATGCGTTCCAAGGCGCGAATTGCATCTGCAACATCTTTGGAATTGGCACCGGAACGAATAATTGCTTGGGAAATAGTTTCCTTTGAACCGACTGCAATTACATGCCGCTCCACCTCATCTTGGTCGCCACCGGTATTTTGCGCGTCTGTTCCCTTTGAACTCTGCGAAAAAGAGATTGTAGGAATTAGCAGTGCGTATGCAGAAAGCCCAAAAGCGAATTGACGCTTGGAAACTGATTGGCTCGAAATCGCCGCATATTTTGAGTTGATTTTCAAAAACTGCCTCATTAATTTGGTCAGGCTATGAAAATTCTTTTCATGCCATTATTAATTTATCAATTGCACGTTTCTGCGCCGCTCGCCGAATAGAAATTGCACAGTTTTTGCAAGCTATCAAGTTACAATGTATCGAAATCTCTAATTATGGGTGATATTAAGTTTTTTCTGGCGCAAATCAGGGCAAAAGATAATTAATGAATGCAAGCGAAGAGCCTAGGGATTTAAGTGAATTTGACGCAAACAAGCCGTCAAACGGCGAAGCTGCGACTAAATCGCGCAAGATTCCAAGAAGCGCTGCTATTCTCTTTCCAATAAGTCTTGGACTACTGGGAGGGCTTTGGGTTTTTCGTATTCCAATCGGCGAATCATTGGTCAAAGGGGTTTTGAGTACCAAAGGTATCGAAAATGAAATTAAGCTCGACGAATTAGGTTTTAATGGTGCAAAAATTCGGCATTTGGCACTAAAGAGAAAAAATGAAACTACTTTGGCCGCCGAAAATGCCGTATTGAAATGGCACATTGCCGATGGTTTTGCGCCACATTTGGACTTCCTTAGTGCACAGTCTTTGAACCTAAATCTCGCATATAATGAAAAAGGTATGGATTTTGGTGCATTATCAGAATTTTTGAAACCCAGTGATAAAAAATCAAATCTGAAAATCCGTGACCTAAATATCGATAATTTAAGGCTTAATTTGAAAACCCAATTGGGTGAAATTAAAGCCAATGGCAATCTAAAAGGCACGATGGATAAGGGGATAAAGGGACATTTGTCCTTGAATTTGCCCGAAAAAATCGCCGATAAGAATCATAATATCGATTATTTTTACTCAATAGCGCCTATGATTGAGGGTCGAAGCCTTATAATTGGCAATAATTTATTGATAAAAAACCTAAATCCGCGCAAAGAAATTAGCAATAATATTGATTTGCGTAATATTGACGGCAATTTGGTATTCGCTTTCATTGCACCAAAAAATAATAGCCAAAGCGCAAAAATCCAATTTCTAAAATCCAATCTTAGCGCCCAAAATATCGAAGAAAAAGCGTTTAGGCTTCGTGCATCCGAAATATTTTTGCAAAACGGTTGGCTTAATTTGGGGCAAAATCCTAAGACCGATATTGTTTTTGATCTGAAGGGAAGCACAAAAATTGGCAGCATTTCCGCTCTCGGCAATATTGCAAACAATATTGATTTAGATTTCTTAACGGCACGCGCAAAAGCCGGAAATTTGCGAATTGAAATCAATTCCAAATTTAGCGATCTTAAATCAGCGATACAGGCGAAAAGCGCCGCAATTGGCGGATTTATTGATGTTATTGCCCCAAATCTTGGTGAAATTGCCAATGCGAGTTTTGACGGCAATCTGAATATTGATATTTCACACTTGAATGGCTCGAGTTTGGATAATCTAAAAAACTCTCTTAGCGGAACTGGTTTTGAAACATTACTTGAAAGCCCGAATTTAAAAGGCAAATTCGCGATTTCGTCTGACGGTAAACTTCTATCAATTCAGCCATTGCAACGAATTGCGATTTCTAACGTCAATTCAAATCTAAATCTTGACCTTAGTCAGGCCAGCGGCGCATTTATTCCTTTGGAAAAGGACGGGCGAATGCGCTTTTTCTTAAACGGGAATGTTTCGGTAAAAAGTGATGATTCAATTGGTCTGAATGCCAATCTAAATACTATTGAGTTTAAAAATAATTCACTCTTGGCGAAACTAACCGGCATTGAGGCGCGCAATTTTTCCCTCGCTGGATATAATTTCAATCTAGGCTCCGCAATCGGCGAAATTAGAACCAGTGGCAATGATATAGCCAAAGCAACTTTTCGCGGGAATTTGACTTCAAATGACAAAAATCTAAAACTTGCCGCGAAATTTGACGCATCAATTACAAATAATGTAGCGAATTTCGCATTGAATGGAAATTCTTCAAACTTCGCTATTGGGAATGTCAAAGGCAAGAATTCAAAATTCAACATAAAAGGCCGCGGCAATATTAATACCCGCATAGACGCAAATGGTAATATCGACCTTGGCGAAGTTACAACCAATGGTTTGGTTGCCAATAATTCACATACCGACTTTGGGATTAGCTTTAATCCATCCAAACTATCTGGAAATTTGAATTCCGATATTAATATCGGGCATTTATCAAGTGATGTGATTGACCTGAATAACGGGAAAATCAAAGCCAATGGCACAATAGACCTAAAAGGCGCGACAAAATTCAACGGAATTATGAATGCAAATGTCGCAAAGATGCGAATTGAAGACAATTCGATTTTGAACGCACAAATAAATGGTCCCTTGGGTATTGTGCAAAATAAAGATTATTTTGCAATTGTTTCGCCATCCTGCCTGAGTTTGGATTTTGACGAATATATTGCCAATGGCCTTGCACTGACTTCATCAAAAGCCAGTCTTTGCCCCGACAATCAGAATCGAATTTTTGCCATAAAGGGCTCGAAAACTGACCTTTATGCTAATACTAAATTTGACAGTGCCAATCTTATGCTTGGCAAGGGTGATGACGCGACGCGGGTTATTTTAAATGACTTTAAAGGCCAATTTGTGCCATCGCCAGGAAATAATATTAGTTTTGCCGGAAAATCCAATTCCTTAGAATTGCAATTCAAAACCGCACCACAGAATTTGGCATCAATTATTTCCAATGATGCACAATTCAGCCTCATAAATACTAGTGAAGGCACAAAAATAAATGCTTTATTGCATGGCCTTAGCTCAAAAGGGCTTCCGGTATTAATACAAGGTTCGGCAAATGCAATATTGAATTCAAAAGAAAACGGCCTGACCGGGACTTTTGATATTGAAAACCTTTCGGTTTCAGACAGCGAAAAAATAAAGCGATTTGAGGATATTTTGGTCACCGGCCAAGGTGAATTAAACAATAATAAGGTTACGATTTTCGGCGATGCTGCTTTAAAAGAGAAATCCATCAATTTTGCGCAAATTTTCTTTAATCATGATCTTAATACCCAAAGCGGTGCGGTATTAATTGATGCACCTGCCCTTGAGTTCGGCAAACCATTAATCGGTTATAATAATCAAGTTTTACAGGCCAAGGACATCGTTCCCGCAATTAGTTCATTATTCGGTCGGTCATACGGCGAAATCGGCGCATCGGCAAAATTTGAATGGGCACCCAATCAAAAATTAATATCGAACGCCAATATTTCCGCCGCCGATTTAGATTTTGAATCAACATGGGGTGGCATATTTGGAATTAATGGTGAAATTGTAATTGATGATTTGCTCAATCTTAAAACTGCCACCTCCCAAAACCTTAAAATTGGCACTTTTGAAGTTGGTGTTCCGATTGAAAATGGCGAAATTGGTTTCACCTTAAATGGAATAAACAAAGTTACGATCGATAAGGCCGAATGGCCATTTGCCGATGGCGTTTTATCTTTGGTTCCGACTGATATTGAATATGGCAACCCCGATTTGAAATTTGCACTTAAAGTGCAAAGTATCGATATGGCTAAATTATTGCGCCTAACTAAAGTGCCGAATTTGGAAATCGAAGGGAAAATGTCGGGCACGCTTCCTGTCTATTTGGTTGATAATGGTTTTGAGATTCGCGGCGGGGTTTTAAAGGCTGATGCCGGTGGGGTATTGCGCTATACCGGCCCGTCCCCAGTAGCCGAAAAGCCAAAGGCGCAAGGCATAGCGAAATTAAAAAACAAATTATTCGGCGAACCGCCGCCACCGCCTGCTGAAATGGCTTTTAAAGCACTGCGCGATTTACGCTATAAAATCCTTGAAATGCATATTGACGGTCGAACAACCGGCGATGCGACACTCTCAATTCTATTAGAAGGAAGCAATCCGGACTTAATCGGTGGACATGGCTTTAGGTTTAATATTTCAATCAAATTACCATTGAATAGCGTCGTGAAATTCTATGACACTTTAAAGAAATCGCCGTCCCAATTCTTAGATTATAATGAGCCGCAGAATTAGGCTTTGAAATATTGGGACATTAGAGCGTTTCTAATTTTCTTGCTTTCTTTTTGGCGACACTTGAACGTCATTCTTGAATCCGAAATTGATAAACGCCGTTGGCGACAATGACCTTCTCAAGCCATTAAATTTCCGCTCCAGCTATTCGGCAGTCTTAATTGGGCGTAGATGGGTAATGAACCGCATATGGGATTTTATTGTATCGTCATTTTTGAACCATGCAATGCCGGCGGTTGGCATATCGACACGTAAGAATTGTGCGTCAGGGGTTAATTCATTGCCCTTTAAAAAATGTCGCGAAAGGTCGTGAAGGCCGGGGTCGTGGGCGATAAGCATTACATTTTTCTCGCCACATTCGAGAATTAATTTCATGTATTGTTCGGGGCTTGCAAGGTATAATTCGCGTGTGATTTTTGATTTTGCACCTTCAAAGACTTTTGCCGCTTCATCCCAAGTCTGAGTAGCGCGCAAAGCCGAGGAAACCAATACCAAATCTGGCCAAAAATCGAGATTTGCGAGCCTTTGTGCCTGCGAGAATGCGTCTTTTTTCCCGCGCTCTATTAATTCGCGGGAGAAGTCATCAGGCGCGTCATAGGGTCTTTGTGCCTTTCCGTGACGAAATAGCACTAGATTTTCTAGGCCGGATTTTTGTAAGTCTTTCTTGAACATAAGCCCTTTTAAAGCCAATCGCCTAAAATTTGAATATTGCCGCGTAGTTTTTGCTGATTTTATAATGGCAAAGTCTCTCAGGTTTGTGTAATTGCGCGGGGATAGGTTAAGAATATGTTAGACAAACAATTTTCCCCCGAACTTGCGGCTTTGGCAAATGTCGCCAAAGCCTGGCCCTTTGAACAGGCGCGTCTTTTGCTTGAGCGCTTAAAACGCCATCCGAATGAAAATGAAGTCATTTTTGAAACCGGATATGGGCCATCCGGACTGCCGCATATTGGCACTTTTGGTGAGGTTTGCCGCACAACTATGGTGCGCCATGCTTTTGAAGTTTTGACTGAAGGTAAAATAAAGACCCGAATGATTTGCGTTTCTGATGATATGGACGGAATGCGCAAAATTCCCGATAATATTCCAAATGCCGCCATGCTCGAGGGACATTTACAAAAGCCTTTAACCGTTGTTCCCGACCCTTTTGAGAAGTTTGAGAGTTTCGCACACCATAATAATGCGATGTTGCGCGGGTTTTTGGACAGTTTCGGTTTTGAATATGAATTTAAATCCGCGACCGAGCTTTATAAATCCGGCGTATTTGACGCGACACTTTTGAAGGCGTTGGAAAAATTTGATGATATAATGAAAATTATGTTGCCAACACTGGGTGAAGAGCGACGCGCTACTTATTCGCCATTTTTGCCAATTTCGCCGAAAACCGGTCGGGTTTTATATGTGCCTATGAAAGCAATCGATGCAAAGGCCGGGACAATTACTTTTGATGACGAAGACGGCCAAGAAACCACAATCAAAGTGACAGGCGGAAATTGCAAATTACAATGGAAGCCCGATTTTGGCATGCGTTGGGCCGCACTTAGCGTTGATTTTGAAATGTTTGGCAAGGATCACCAAACCAATGCCGTGGTCTATTCACGCATTTGCAAAGTCCTGGGTGCCGAACCACCGACCCAATTTGTTTATGAATTATTCCTTGACGATAAAGGCGAAAAAATTTCCAAATCCAAAGGAAATGGTATAGCGGTTGAAGAATGGCTTAAATATGCGCCGGAAGAATCTTTGGCGCTTTATCAATTCCAAAAACCGAAAACCGCAAAAAGACTTTTCTTTGATGTCATTCCCAAAGCTGTTGATGAATATTTGCAATTCTTGTCGGCATATGAAAATGAAAGCCTAGACAAAAAAATCGAAAATCCGGTTTGGCACATTCATAATGGCGCGCCACCAAAAGCCGATTGCCCGATTTCTTTTAGTTTGATGCTTAATCTGGTTGCCGCTGCAAATGCACATAATCGCGAAGTTTTGGCGGGCTTTATTAATTCCTATGCGCCCGGAACAAAATCGGCCTTACTCGATAAATTAATGGATTATGCTTTGGCATATTATGAAGATTTCGTGCTTCCGACCAAAAAATATCGCGCGCCTAACGAGCAGGAATTGAAAGCCATAAAAGAAATGCGCACCGAATTGGAAAAATTGGGCGATTGCCGTGACGGCGAGACCATTCAATCAATGATTTTTGAAATTGGCAAGAATAATGGCTTTGAAAACCTGCGTGATTGGTTCAAGGCTTTATATGAGGTTTTATTGGGTCAAGAGACAGGTCCGCGTTTTGGAAACTTTGTTGCGCTTTTTGGCATAGAAGATACGCTAAAACTCATAGATACGCGAATTTAGCCTTTTGATACCGATAACATTGGAATAATATTGCGCGCGCAATCGTTTGCGCACGTAGAATTGTGAAATTATTTTCCTAAAACAACTAAAGGGGGAAATTTTATCTAAATTGCAGCGAAATTTCTTGCAAAACTCTGCAAAAACTTGAAATGTTAACCTTATTAGATTATTGTTATAACAAATGAGAAATACTGCTTTTAAAATTGATAGCGCTTCCAATTGGACAAAATCCCTCGAAAAAGGGGTATATATCCCCCATGGTATCGATGTCATCGATGGATTTATCCATTTGTCGGCGCCGCATCAGGTTTTGCAAACATTTGCAAAATACTTTGCGGGCCAAACAAATTTAGTGCTCATTGAAATTAATCTCGACTCTTTAGGGGATCAATTAAAATGGGAAGTTTCTCGCGGTGGCGATTTATTTCCACATATTTACGGAACCCTAAAAACAGATGCGGTGGTTGCGGCGCATAATATTGAGTATGATGCTCAAGGCGAAGCGATATTTCCGCAAGGATTTTGAAAGTATAAATATGAATTTCCTCGATCGAATAAAATTCGACATTTTTGGACGCGCACTTCACAGTGTCCCTGCTGAATTGGCGCATGAAATTGCAATTTGGGCATTCAAGAATGGCCTTTCGCCTATTACGAATAGTCCATATGATTTGCGAACCGAATTTGCGGGTTTATTGCTACCTAACCCAGTTGGGTTTGCCGCAGGATTTGATAAAAATGCACGTATCCCCGACGATATCCTTCATGCTGGTTTTGGTTTTGTTGAATGTGGAACCGTAACCCCAAAACCGCAAAGCGGAAATCCGAAACCAAGATTGTTTCGCTTGAAAGAAGATCGCGGAATTATCAACCGTATGGGTTTTAATAATATCGGTCTAGATGAATTTGCTAATAATCTTAGAATTCGCGCCCACAGGCCCGGCATTGTCGGTGCCAATATTGGTGCAAACAAAGACAGCGACGATAAAATTTCCGATTATGTGACTTGTTTGAAAAAGGTTTGGTTGCATTCTTCATATGTTGCAATAAATATCTCATCGCCCAATACAAAGGGTCTAAGAGATTTGCAAAGCGGCGATATCCTTGGTGATCTTCTTGGACGTATCAATGTAGAACGCGCTTTTTTGACTAAATTGCACGGTCACCGACCTCTTTTCCTAAAAGTTGCTCCGGATTTAGACACAAAACAAATCAGTGAAATTTCAAAAGCAGTGAAAAATGCCAAAATTGACGGCTTAATTGTTTCAAACACAACCATTTCGCGCCCCGAAACACTTGCTTCTGTCAACAAAAATGAACAAGGCGGCCTTTCCGGAAAACCATTGGCACAATTATCAACAGAAATTTTGCGAGCATTTAATTCAGAAATTGGCACAGAAATTCCATTAATGGGCGTTGGTGGCATTTTTAATGGTGATGATGCCATCGAAAAATTCGAAGCCGGCGCGAAAGCAATTCAAGTTTACAGTGGTTACATCTATCGCGGCCCAAGACTATTAAAAGAAGTTTTTGACGCAATCGGCGAATATCGCGGCCTGAAGGCTCAATATGATCATCGCTTAATAAGGCATGATTTTTTTGTGCCTGAGTCTGCGCGGCCGTGTGAAGTTTCTCGCGAAACTGCCGAATAATTTTCCTCCCCCCAAAGCGCGGTATTTGGAATAATCCAAATACCGCGCAAATTTTACCTAAAATGGCGCAGGCCCTAAAAAAAGCCAATAAAAACTATAAATATGTCGAAATCAAACTTGGCGATTCAGAACTTTCCAAGAAATCTTCCCGTGATGAGTTCTTGAAAAATATAGAAGAATTTCTGTATCAAAACCTTGGGCGACCGAATAATTAAAAACTTCAAAGCGGCGGATGACCGGTGCGGATTGCTTCCCTGATTCTGCCGCGCACAAGGTAATTATCGACTTCTTTTGGTTCTATTTCAATTGCGCGTTCAATGTCTTTTAGCGCTAAGTCATTATTTCCTAATTGCATAAAGGTCTCAGCACGAAGGCGCAAAGCATAAGGAATTTCACCGCCAATTTTCAAAGATTGTGTCAGATCTTCATTCGATTCTTGCCATTTTTCCAAAATCGCAAAAATACGGGCACGGTCCATAAGGAAATTCGGGTTTTCTTTTTCTATTTCAAGCGCCAAATTGATGGTTTCGAGTGCTTTATCCGGCGCATCCGCAAGCAAATAAGCATTAGCGGCCTTTGAAAGCGTTTTGGCTTTGAAAACTAAATCATAAGTTTCCGCTGCATTTGCAATTAAGGTCAGCTTTTTTGCACCGTCTTCATATTTTTCCGAATTAATATAGGCAATCGCCAGGCAATATTCGGCCTCTAAACCACCAAAGCGGGCGCGCCAATCGATTGCATATTCAATCGCTTTTTCGGGTTTTAGTTCCGCAAGCCCCAAACATTCCGCATTTTTTTGTGCCTGGCTTGTCTCTTTCTTTTTGTTTGCAGGCACGTCATTTGCAAATGCATGTGCGGCTGTCATAGCAAAAATAAGGGCGAAACTTAATAAATGCGATTTTTTCATAATTGCCGATAGCATTTATTTATATGATTGCGTCTTAAAAAACAGCAATTATCGGGTTGGAATTGGGGTTTCACCGCGATAATCGTAAAAACCACGTTTTGTTTTGCGACCCAACCAGCCGGCTTCAACATATTTAACCAATAGCGGACATGGTCGGTATTTAGTATCGGCAAGCCCCTCATTAAGAACCTGCATAATCGAAAGAACAGTATCAAGACCTATAAAATCAGCAAGTTCCAAAGGCCCCATTGGGTGGTTTGCACCAAGGCGCATACCTTTATCAATCGATTCCACAGAGCCGACACCTTCATATAAGGTATAAATCGCCTCATTGATCATTGGCACCAAAATGCGGTTAACAATAAAGGCCGGGAAATCTTCAGCATTGGTGGTAATCTTGCCCATGCGATTAATGACTTCAAGGCAAGATTTATAAGTGTCCTCATTGGTCGCCAAACCGCGAATTATTTCAACCAATTTCATAACCGGAACCGGATTCATAAAATGCAGTCCGATAAATTGTTCCGGCCTATCGGTTGACGCACCAAGACGGGTGATAGAAATAGACGACGTATTGGTCGCAAGAATCGTATCAGGGCCAATATGTTGGCAAACTTCGGCAAAAATTGCTTTTTTGACTTCTGCGTTTTCACTCGCGGCCTCAACAATAAGGTCGCAATCTTTTATGTCCGAAATTGCGACACTTGTTGAAATGCGTGCCAAAGCTGCCTTAGAATCGGTTTCTAGGATCGTGCCCTTATTGATTTGGCGGTGCATATTGTGGTTGATATTTTCCATTGCGGCGACCAGTTTGTCAGCTGAAATATCAGTTAAAACAACATCATATCCCGCCAATGCCGCAACATGGGCAATACCATTACCCATCTGACCCGCGCCAATCACACCAATTTTCTTAATTTCAACCATTTTGACCGTCTTAAACTCAATAGACAAAACTAAAACGAGACGCAGCGTTTAGCAAGATAATTGTGCATTGCAGCATCAAGTTTTTATCGCATTCGCGTTTTTCGGCACACGAATTGTAATGATTTAGCCAAAGATTTGAATTTGTTTCATTTTGAAGCAGTTTCTAAAAGGAGATTATAATGGCTACTTCAATTGACCTGCACGTTGGTCGTCGTCTGCGCCGTCGCCGTCGTTTGGTTGGCATGACACAACAACAATTAGCGAATTTGGTTGGAATTCGCTTTCAACAAATTCAAAAATATGAATGTGGCGCCAATCGCATCACCGCTAGCCGCCTTTTTGAGCTTTCTTCAGCTTTGTCGGTTCCTGTTCAATATTTTTATGATGGCCTGAATGTTTCGCAAACCAATACCCAGGTCGCAAACGACCATGACGAAATCAGCCCAGATTTGCTTCGTCAAAAAGAAACTCGCGAATTAATTCGCGCTTATTATCGCCTTAGTGAACGCCCACGTCGCCGTCTTTTGGATTTGGCAAAAGCGATGGAAGAAGATTCAACCAACGCCGCATAGTTTTTACGCTGAAACTACCCCGCTTCGGCGGGGTTTTTTTTGCAATTTATTCTGGCTTTTGAACTATAGCGTTTCTAATTTGCTGTGCCGTTTGATTTCTAAGAACTATGCTTTCAAACACTCTATTCCATCAATCCTAGTAGGCAGCATACCTCAAAGCCACTTACCGATTCAAAACCCTGTATTTATGTCACCGACGCCATCTATTGCAATAGGTCCGGTCATAATTACATGGTCATCATCGCGCCATTCGATTTCGAGATTGCCGCCATCAAGAATTATTACGGCGCGGCGATCACATAATTTGCGGCGCACGGCGGCGACCAAGGTTGCACATGCCCCCGTGCCACAGGCTTTGGTAATTCCTACACCACGCTCCCACACCCGCATTCTTATGGCTTTGCGATTAATGATTTGCGCAAATTCGACATTGGTTTGTTCGGGAAATAGTGGGTGAAATTCAATCATCGGGCCGACTTCTGCGACCGGCGCGGTTTCGGCATTTTCGACAAAAAATACGCAATGCGGATTGCCCATTGAAACCACACCCGGGCCCCAAAGCACAGGATTATCAATCGGCCCGATTTGCAATTCAATGCGTATAGTTTGCATTTCTTCGGCAATCGGGATTTCGTGCCATAATAATTTCGGCTTTCCCATATCAACGGCAATCATTTTATCGCCGACGCGCGTTGCGTGCAAAATTCCGGCTTTGGTTTCTATCGAAACCTCATTCTTTTTTGCGGCCTCCATAAAGGCCCAAGCGGTTGCGCGCGTACCATTGCCGCAGGCAGCGACTTCAGAACCGTCATTATTCCAAATTCCCATATAGAAATCGGCTGTTTGCGATGGCTCGATACTCAATAATTGGTCAAAATCGCAATTTGGGGTTTGGTTTATTTTTTGCACCTGCTGCGCATTCGGCATTAATCTATCGCCTGCATTTTGCAGGACAATGAATTTATTACCAAGGCCGTTCATTTTTAAATATTTCATTTCCCGCGCAATCGTAAGAATATGAATTTGTTTATACCATAAACCGCTTCTTTCAAAACTTCGGCATTTGGATAAGAAAATTCTTCAGTTTTTTCCATCTCGGCAATTATGATGGTTTTTGGATTTAGATATTTTCCGTTTTCAAGCGCCAAAATCGCCTTTGGTAACAATTCCTTGTGATAGGGCGGGTCAAGGAATACATAATCATAATCAATTTTTACATTATCGGGCAGTTTTAGCGCGTCCTTCCGAAAAATTTGGCTTTGGCCTTCCATGCGGCAATTTTTGATATTGGTTTCAAGAATTTTGATTGCCTGGGCATGATTTTCAATAAAATTTGCCGCACAAGCGCCGCGTGACAAAGCCTCGAGACCAAATGCACCGGTTCCGGCGAATACATCCAAAACTATTTTATCAATAATTCCGTGTGACCAATTTGCGTGTTCGAGAATATTGAAAACCGCACCACGCGCTTTGTCTGACGTCGGGCGTGTTTTATCGTCCATTGGCGAGGCCAAGATTTTGCCGCGAATTTTGCCGGAAATGATGCGCATAATCCAAAATAATGCGCAAATCGCACAGTTTAAAGCCCGAAAATCTTTAAATAGCTGCAAAACGCTTTATATTATGAATATGTCAAAAACCGTAATTTACACCAAACCCCATTGTCCATATTGTGTTTCCGCCCTTAGGCTTTTGAATAATAAGGGCGCCGATATTGAGGAAATTGTCGCGTCAAATGATCCGGCAATAAGACGCGAAATGGTCGAAAAATCTGGTCGTAATACTTTTCCGCAGATTTTTATCGACGGCAAACATATTGGCGGCTGCGATGATTTATATGAATTGGACGCAATGGGCGGCCTCGATAAATTACTAAAATGAAATTCAAAGCAGCGATAATTCAAACCAATACACCGAATGATATTGCCGCCGCGCGGCTGCAAACTTCACAATTGGTGACTGATGCAGCAAAAAATGGCGCACAATTCATTGCCACCCCCGAAGGCACAAATTTGTTGGAGCGCAACAAAACTCGTTTTAAGGAAATCTGTCCTTTTGAAAATGATAAAGGCGAAATTGAATTTTATGGTGATTTAGCGCGTAAAAATAAAGTTCAATTATTAATCGGTTCAATTCTGTTGCAAACCAAAGAGGGGAAGGCATACAATCGTTCATGCCTTTTTAATGCACAAGGCGAATTAATTGCCCAATATGACAAGATCCATTTGTTTGATGTCGATTTGGGTAATGGTCAGGAATTGAGAGAAAGCGACAATTTTCGCCCTGGATATAAAGCAATAGTTGCACCGACAGAATATGGAGAAATAGGTCTTTCGGTCTGCTATGATGTGCGTTTCGCGCATTTATATCGTGGCCTAGCGCAAAGAGGCGCACAAATCTTAACTATTCCCGCCGCCTTTACCGTGCCGACTGGAAAAGCGCATTGGGAGGTGCTTTTGCGCGCGCGCGCCATCGAAAATGGCGCCTATGTCATTGCACCCGCCCAGGGTGGTAAGCATAAAGATGGGCGCGAAACTTATGGTCATTCCATGATAATTAACCCATGGGGCGAGATAATTGCGCATATGAATAATGATGCGACAGGATTTGCGATTGCGGAAATTGACCTAGACCAAGTGCATGACGCGCGCCGAAAAATTCCGGCTTGGAATTTGAATCGGGGTTTTGATTTCAATGATTAAATATGCGCTAATCTGTGAAAACCGCCATAGTTTTGAGGCTTGGTTTGCTGATAGTTTGGGCTTTGATGCGCAAAAATCCGCTGGTTTGATTGAATGTCCTTATTGCGCATCAAAAAATATCGAAAAAGCGATTATGGCACCCAATATTCAAACTTCAAAAAGCCAAAAATCGAAGCCGGAATTGGGCGATAGCAATTTATTACCACCCGAATTGGTCGGTGCGCTTAAAGATATAAAAGAACATATCGCGAAAAATTATGATTATGTCGGCAAGAATTTTGCTCAAGAAGCACGCGCAATCCATGAAGGCGAAAGCGAAGAACGCCTTATTTACGGCGAATCCACCAAACAAGAAGTCATAGAATTAATCGAAGACGGCGTGCCAATCGCGCCATTACCACCGTTAGCTAACCCTAAAGGCGACAAGGATTTGAATTAGGGTTTGGGAAATCAAAACTTGATGTGAAGTTACATAAGGTCATGCACTTATTAATCAACACTAGCATCCAAGATTCCTCGATTTTTTGTTTTGTTTTCTTTTTCGCCGAAACCTTGTTTCGGACCCAAAAAAGACATGGCTATTCTGGGTGTGAGGCTTGGACTTGTAAAGTCCCGCGCTACGCGCGCCTATCGGTAAAGGACTTGACAAGTCCAAACCGCACTTCGGATGATTAGTCTAAATATGGTTTAATTCAACGAGTTAGCGATACGTTTAGCTAGAGGCGCCTAAAATGGGGGTCAAGAGTTTAAGCGTAGCGGCTCTTGACGCCCAGTTTTAGGCTTACGCAATTGTCTTAGGTCTTTATGGCACATCTGCCCATAAAGACCGTCCCCAACCATTTCACTCAGTTTCTGAAAACAAAAAAAATAGCCAGTTGAAATTCTACATCTGATCAATGCAAGATTTTTGTCGGTTTCGGCTGCGTCAAAAGACCCGCAAAAAACGCAGTGAAAATACTTTGCAGACCAAGGCATGATAAAAGAACCGCAGGAATAACCAAACGCATCATTTGGTCGGTTTGCAAAGCGCCGTAATCGAGCTTTGCCCATTCAAATACCGCGCGCGCGGCAAGGAAAATGCCCGCTGCAATTGAAATCCCACCGACAATGCAGCCGCGCTCAACGGTAAACCATTCACGAATTGATTTAATAGTCGGAGTTTCGCGCCAAAATTCTTCGCGCACACCAAAAAGGCGCGCTAAATAGGCAAAACTAAGAATCTGTGCCGACATCAAAATAAAGGCTGACGAGAAAAGAAGCGTATGAACCCCAAGTTTCACATTTCCGATAGAACCATCGCCCGGCAAAAGCCAAACCAGACCCAAAATCCCCAATGCCAACAATAAAACGCCCGGGAAAAGGAAAAGCCATTTCGGCGCAAAGGTCAAAAGGAATTTCAAATGACGCCAACCATCACGCCATGACCTCAAATGCGGCGGACGCGAACGACCATCTTTTTTCAAAGTCGTCGGCGCTTCATCCATGCGTAAATGATTTAATCCGGCCTTTACCACCATTTCGGAGGCGAATTCCATGCCAGTTGTATTAAGATTAAGGCCCAAAATCGATTGGCGATTAAAAGCGCGCAAGCCACAGTGGAAATCACCGATTGGCAAATTATAAAACAAACGCCCGATAAAGCTTAAAACCGGATTGCCAAGATATTTGTGCAATGGTGGCATTGCGCCCGGTTCAATCCCGCCTTTGAAGCGATTTCCCATGCATAATTCAACGCCATTACGCAATTTCTCAATAAAGGGCATTAATGAGCCAAAATCATATGAATCATCGGCGTCGCCCATTGCCACGAATTTCCCTTTGGCAGATTCAATGCCGCCGATTAGGGCCGCACCGTAACCACGCACCGGAACATCAACCACGCGCGCACCATTGTGACGCGCAATATCTTGTGACCCATCGGTAGAGCCATTATCAGCTATAATAACTTCAGCGGATAATTTATTTTCTTTGATGAATTTTTGGCATTTTTGAATGCAGATTTCCAAAGTTTCGGCCTCGTTCAGGCACGGCATTACGATGGAAAGTTCAATTTCTTCGGTTTTGGACATAAAGCTCTCTTAATTTTGCGCCTTCCTACTGAAATCCGCAAATTTTGCAAGTTTTGTGCGCATTTTGATCGGGCAATTGAGTAAAGCCGATTTTCGATAGATGCAGAATTTCGATAAGTTGTTGCGGTTTTTGACATTCTGGAATTGATAGGATTGACCAAGACTCCACGGTTTTTTGTTTTTTGTTTTATTTTCTTTTTCGCCGAAACTGTGTTTCGCGTGCAAAAGAAAGTCCAATTGTGTTGTGCGCAGCAGGCATGTAAAGCCCCTCGCTACGCTCGCCTACGGTAAAGGGCTTGACAAGCCCGCCCCGCCCGGGTGTTTCTTTTCAGAAAAATAATATAATATTCAAGGTATTAATACGTTTGAATTTGAGAACCCGCACAAAAATGAATGTCAAGGGCGAAGAGCGAAGCGGCCCTTGACCTTCATTTTTGTGCATGACAATTGTCGAAGGTCTTTATGGCATACTTATCCATAAAGACCTTCCTAAGAAATAAAACGCTTAGGAAACTGGGAGTTTTAATTGAGATTGTAATTTTTGCTGAGATTGCAGCAATTTCATTGGGCGCGAAAAATGGCGCACGGCTATTAACCGTGCGCCATTTTGCTTTTGAATAAGGTCTTATGCCTTTTTACCACCAATCCAAAGTCTGGCGATAAATAGAGATAGAACCAATGCCCCGATTGCAAAAATCAAATCACCGGGCATGCGCATCCAAACCAATAGATCAAAAATTGGTTTCGACATGAATTCGGCACTACGTGCGAACCAATAGCCTTTTTCAAATGCTGCAAGCACTTGAATTGTGCCCATTGGAAGCAAAGTAACCAAAGCCATCAGCATAAGACCGATATTGAATGCCCAGAATGAGGTTTTGAGCAATCCTTCGGACCATTCAAAATCATCACGCAAGCCACGGATTGAGAAAAGCATAAGGCCGATGCCCAACATGCCATACACACCAAATAATGCGGTATGACCATGCAGTGGGGTTAAATTAAGCCCCTGCATGAAATAAAGCGCTATCGGCGTATTGATTAGGAAACCGAAAACACCTGCACCCAAAAGGTTCCAGAAGCTAACGGCTACAAAGAACAAAATCGGCCATTTATAGCGTTTCATCCAAGGTGTAGCTTTGGAATGGCGATAGGTTTCAAACGCTTCCATACCAATCAAGGCCAATGGCACAACTTCAAGCGCAGAGAAGGCCGCACCAATCGCAACGCCGGCGGTGGTGGTTCCCACGAAATATAGATGGTGGAAAAGACCTAAAACGCCGCCGCCAAGGAATACGATGGTTGCGAACAAAACATTATTGGTCGCAGATTGCCCTTTAATAAGGCCAAGTTTCACGAATAAGAAGCTGATGACGGCAACTGCAAACACTTCAAAGAAGCCTTCAACCCATAAATGGACAACCCACCAACGCCAATATTCAACGACCGAAATATGGCTTTCGTGACCATACATAAGGCCCGCTCCATAAAATAGGCCGATCGCGATAGTTGATAGGAACAAAAGACCAACAATGCTTGAAACTTCATCTTTGCGTTTAAGCGCAGGCGCGAGTGCCCGACCGACCAAAAGCAGCCAGAGTATCAAACCAATCCAAAGGAAAATTTGCCAGAACCGACCAATGTCAACATATTCCCAACCTTGGTGACCGAACCAAAAATTCTGCACCAAGCCCATTTTCTGCATTACGGCAAACCATTGTCCGGCAAATGCGCCAACAACAATTATGATTAAACACACCCAAAGGAAATGGACGCCGATTGCCTGGAATTTCGGTTCAACACCGCCAATGGCAGGGGCAATATAAAGACCGGTGCCGAGCCATGCAGTTGCAATCCAAAGCACCGCCAATTGTGTGTGCCAAGAACGTGAAAGTGAATAAGGAATGATTTCAGAAATATTGAAACCATAGGCTTGCTGGCCTTCGACCTGATAGTGCGCGGTAATTGCACCCAATAGAATTTGCACCAACATTAAAGCTGCGACCACCCAAAAATATTTGGCGGTTGCCTTCATTGATGGCGTCAAATGAATACCTTTTAACGGGTCGGCGGCCGGTGGTGTTACGCGCTCTTCTTTTGAATGCCAACCTGCATAGTGCCAACCCAAAAGGCCAATGCCCAAAATTAGGAAGGCGATTGAGAATAATGACCAAACAAATGAGCCAGGGGTCGGTGTATTACCGATTAAAGGTTCATAAGGCCAATTATTTGTGTAAGTAACACCCGCTTTATCAGCACGATCTGTACCTGCTGCCCATGCGGTCCAGAAAAAGAAGGAATTTAATGCCGCACGATTTTCGGCACTAAGAATTGTATTTTCTTTCATGGCAAAGGTCTCGCGATCGGCATGGGTTGCGGGATCGTTTGAAAACAGACTATCGTAATATTTGGCGGTGTCTGCAATTGCCGCGGCGCGTTCATCGCTGATGGTCAAATTGCCAGAGGTCGCATCATACGTATTTTTGCGGAATACCGACTTTAAATCTGCCGCCAAACCCGCTTTTTGACCATCTGTTAATTCGTCATATTGCTTTTGAAACGCTGTTTTTGCGCGCGCATCTAATGTTGCCATAATTTCGCGATGCAGAAAATCCGCCGACCAATCGGGGGCGATTAGTGCGCCATGGCCCCAAATTGTTCCCAATTGGTGGCCACCCATGCTTTGCCAAACTTGTTGGCCTTTAATAATGTCTTGTTTTGTATAAATTGTCTTGCCGGTTTCAGTGACCACCGCGTTTGGATATGGCGGTGCGGTTTGCATCAAATCCTTACCAAGGAAAAGCAAAACCCCGAAAGTGACAAGCAAAAGTGAAATCAAACCCGCCCATAATTTTTTGGTGGTTGTCATCTTGCCCTCCTTAGCCCAATGTCGGGCTTGTCTCGAAACAAATGCAAACATAAATTCGCAAGCGGATTTAATATGCATTTAATATGCATATTAAAATTGTTGACTTAATATGTAAATGCAATACATATTTAATTTGGGCCAAAGCGCGCTTATGTCGCATATCAATAGGAAGTAAAATGCGCCTCACACGATTTACCGATTATGCAATGCGATCGCTTTTTTATATGGCGTGCAAGCCGGATCAATTGGTGACGGTCGGGCAAATCGCGAAAACCTATAATATCTCGCAAAACCATTTAGTAAAAGTGGTGCAGGATTTGGTAAAACACGGCTATGTCACAAGTGTTAAAGGCCGTGGTGGTGGGATGCGCCTTGCGAAATCGCCCGATGAATTAAACCTTGGACAAATTGTTCGCAATTTTGAACCGGATATGAAATTAATCGATTGTGTCGGTTGCCAAATTCACGGCGATTGCACCCTACCCGGCCCATTGCACAAAGCCATTGGTGCATTTGTTCGCGTGCTAGATGAATATACGCTTGCGGACATAGTGAGAGGCTCGCCGGGTATGCCTGCCTTGTTTGACAAAGCAATTTTATGAGTTTTGGCGCGTCCTTACCCGCCGCAAGTATCGCGGACAATTAAGTCGGTCGGAACTCTCTCGCTAAGAATTTCTGCGGTTCCGCCGCTGGTTAGAAGTTTTGAGACCAATAATTTTCCGGCCTTTTCAACATTTTGCGAAATTGATGTTAGGGCAGGTATAGATAAACGCGCGAATTGCACATCATCATAGCCAATAACTGAAACATCTTTTGGCACTGATTTTCCAAATCTTTGAAGGCCGCGAATCGCGCCCAAAGCAATCAGATCAGATGCCGCAACAATTGCGTCAAACTTTATTCCTTGACCCAATAATTCGGCGACACTTGCCTCACCGGATTCAAAATCAAAATGGGTCGGCAATACTAATGATTCGTCAATTGGGATTTTGTTTTCGCGCAATGCCTCAACATAGCCTTGATGTCTTAACATTACTTCGGGTGCGATTGTGTCGCCTAAAAACGCGATTCGCTTGCGACCCAGGCGAATTAAATGGCGGGTTGCGCGGCGACCGCCAACAAAATTATCCGAACCGATTGAGCAATATTTCTGCCCAGGTAATTCGGCACCCCAAACCACAAATTTGCGAGTATTCTCTGCCAAAGCATTAAAATCTTCGTGCAAAGCCGATTGCCCAAGAAAAATAACACCATCAGCACGATTGGTTTCCATTACTTCTAACAATTCGTCTTGGTTAGAAGGCGAAACATGACTTACAAGAAAATCACAACCACGTTCGCGCGCCGCCTCACCAATTGCGGCAACCAATTCAAGAATGAAAGGGTCGGAAAGTTTGGGTTCGCGCGCTTGTGGCCTTGGGATTACGATTGCAATTGTCGCCTCTGCACCCAATGGACCTGCTGGAGTATAGCGGCGGAAAGGATAATTATTAGCAAGCGCCAATTGCCAAATCTTCTTTTTCGTGGCGTTATTAACCGCAGGCGAATCAGACAGGGCACGCGAAACCGTGGCAATGGATACCCCCGCCAATTTTGCCAGATCTTCAAGTTTTTTGAGATCTTTTGTCATTTCGCCCCTCAATTACAAAAAATTTAGTGTTTGCAAACTTTTTCATATTGAAAAGCAAAAATCAATATTTATAATGGTTTTCAAGTGCAAAAATTTGAAATTTGCGCACATAAGACAAAATTGCGGTTTGCAATCGTATCAAGGGAAAAGCAAATGACAAGGTTCAAAGCTAACAGATTGCTTATCGCAATCATAATCGCATCAGCATTGCCACAGGCGGTTAAGGCCGAAATCGTCGGCAAATTATTGTCGCCGGATAAAACCATTTCAATTGAAGTTGATTTAGATGGCGAGGGGCGAATTCGCTATGCTGTTAAACGCTTTGACGAAACCCTTATTTCGCCATCCGTTATGGCGTTTTTGATGAAAGACACCGGACGACTTGAAAGAAATCTCAAATTTGTTTCAAAATCCGAAAATTCAAAAACCGAAACTTGGGAATTGCCTTGGGGCGAGACCAAGAAAGTCATCGATAATCACAATGAAATGCGCCTAGATTTTAAAGAATCTGAAGGTTTTAAACGCTCAATCTCTGTCACTTTCCGCGCTTTTGATGACGGTATCGGTTTCCGTTATTCATTCAATGATAAAGGCACGATTGCGATTGAGGATGAAGCAACCGAATTTAATATTGCGCCAAATTCAACCGCTTATTGGATTCCCGCTGGGGAACCTAATCGCTATGAGCAGATTTACCGCAAAACCAAACTTTCCGAAGTTACACAGGCCCATACGCCAATAACAATTAAAACCGATAATGGCACTTATATGTCATTCCATGAAGCGGCATTGGTCGATTATTCGGCAATGTGGTTTAAGCGTTGGGATAATCAATCTTTCCGCACAACTTTATCGCCTGGCCCAAATGGTGCAAAAGTTACGCGCACCGGTCCGTTTGATACGCCGTGGCGCACTATTCAAATTTCCGATACTGCGGGTGGATTGGTTGAATCTAACCTTATTCTAAATTTGAATGAGCCTAATAAATTAGGTGACGTATCATGGGTTAAGCCACACAAATACGCCGGTGTTTGGTGGGAAATGCACCTTGATTCAAAATCATGGGGATCGGGCGCTAAACATGGCGCGACCACTGAAAATGTGAAACGCCATATTGATTTTGCTGCCGCCAATGGTTTCAAAAGCGTATTGGTTGAGGGCTGGAATGTCGGCTGGGACGGCAATTGGTTCGTGAATGGTCGCGAATTCAAATTTGACAAGCCATATCCTGATTTTGACATTGAATATTTGTCGAAATATGCGGCCTCAAAAGGGGTTTTCATTATGGGCCACCATGAAACTTCGGCAAATATTTGCAATTATGAAGCGCAATTGGATAATGCACTTAAATTTGCCGATAAATATGGAATTAAAGCCATTAAGACCGGTTATGTTGCCGATGCGGGTGGTGTTGTCAGCTGTGATGATCCCAATAAAGAAGTTATGCAATGGCACGACGGTCAAAGAATGGCGGTTCACCATTTAAAAGTCGTAACTGAGGCCGCAAAATATAAAATCGCAATTAACCCGCATGAGCCAATAAAAGACACGGGACTTCGCCGCACTTATCCAAATTGGGTGGCGCGTGAGGGTGCGCGCGGGCAGGAATATAATGCATGGGGCGTACCGCCAAATCCACCGGAACATGAACCAATGTTGATATTTACCCGTATGCTTTCGGGGCCGATGGATTTTACGCCTGGTGTTTTAAGTCTTGTTGGGCGTGGTGGTCAGAAAATTGAAAACACTATTGCGCGCCAATTAGCCGATTATGTGGTTTTATATTCGCCGATTCAAATGGTTCCCGATTTGCCGGAGAATTATGAAAAGCATAAAGACGCGTTCCAATTTATCAAAGATGTTCCAACTGATTGGCAACAAACCAAAGTTCTTTCGGGCGAGATTGGTGATTTTGCGGTTATTGCGCGTCAAGACCGTAATTCTAATGATTGGTATGTCGGCGCGGTTACCGACGAAAATGGTCGTAAAATAAGTGTGCCGCTAAACTTCTTAGACCCCGCTAAAAAATACGTTGCGGAGATTTATCGTGATGGTGAAGGTGCTAATTATAAAACCAATCAATTCGCAATCATAATTGAAAAGCGTGATGTTGCTTCATCTGATGTTCTTAATTTCCCAATAGGCGGCGGCGGCGGTGCGGCAATCGCAATAAAAGAAGTGAAAGAACCCATCGGTAAAAAGACCAAAAAGAAATATTAATTTTTCATCTTTGCGATTTTCAATGCATTAAAAAAGGCTTATAGGGCTTTTTGTTTTGCTTGCGTTCAGGTTAGAATGCTAAAAGGCGCAAAATTTCGAGGTTTGATTTGAAAAAGATAATATTTGCGGCGGTTTCGGTTCTGTGCACTTTGCCGCTTTCTAGTGTGGTAATGGCGCAAAATGGCGCGCAGCCACCAATTGTTCAAGCGGATAACTCTGACCTTGAAGGTGCAAAGACAGATTTAGCAGCGGCAAAAGTCGCAAATACAAATGGCGAAACTAAATCGGCACTTAAATTATTCCAATCGGCGTATGAAAAATCGCCAAAAACCGCTGATGGTCGCAAAATCGCGATGGAAAGCGCAAAACGCATTGGTTTCATTTATCTTGAAAGCCAAGATTTCCGCCGCGCCGAAGCTGCATTTGCGGGTGAGGCCGTGATTGGTCGCAAAATGTATTTTGAGGGCACGATTAATGGCAAGCCTTTCATTGAATCTGTGCGCCATTGGGCAACAGCGGCGGGCTTGATGTCACGCTCTGACGAAAGTGCGGCTTTGGTATTTTATGCCAATGAAATTGGTGCGCGCGAGCGTGCCGCACAGGCCGCGCAAATCCAAAATCGCGAAGCGATTTTTGCGTCAGATGGAATTGAGGGCGTAAGGGTCAATGCCGGCGAATATTGCGCCAGCGATTATTTGCCATTTTTAAGAAGCCAATTTGAATGCAAAGACGAACTTTCCGCAAAAGCAGAGGCTTTGGGTCTGCAATTAAAACAGATAAAAGCTGATGCGCCGCCCGAACCGTCAAAAGCGGAAAAAGAAGCCAAGGAAAAAGCCAAAAAATCAGAGGAATAGAGATGGGAGCGGTCGAAATTATTGAAGTATCACCGCGTGATGGCCTGCAGAATGAAGACCAAATAATCTCTACTGAAAACAAAATCGCCTTAATAAATCGTGCGATTGCGTGTGGCCTCAAACGAATTGAGGTCGCAAGTTTCGTCAATCCCAAACGCGTTCCGCAAATGGCTGATGGCGAAGCAGTGATTGGCGGTTTGGATTTTCAAAATAAAGTAACTTATATCGGCCTGGTTCTTAATGAGCGCGGCGCGGAACGCGCATTAAACACAAAAATCCACGAATTGGGTGCTGTGGTTTGCGCATCAGACGGTTTTGCAATTCGAAATCAAGGCCAGACCTCAAAAGAAAGCGCCGAAATCGCCAAGAAAATTGTCGCTATGGCTAAATCTGCAGGAAAATCAGCGCAAATTACAATTTCAACTGCTTTCGGATGCCCTTTTGATGGTGAAACCGACCCACAATGGGTCGTGCAATTATGTGAAAATATTGCGCAATGCGAACCACGAGAAATCGCATTGGCAGATACAATCGGCGTGGCAACACCAAAACAGGTCAAGGAATTATTCGATTTAATTAAGCCAAAAATCGGCAATATTCCAATGCGCGCGCATTTTCATAATACGCGTAATACCGGTATTGCCAATGCCTGGGCCGCCTATGAAGCCGGTGTGCGCATTATAGACTCAAGCATGGGTGGCCTTGGCGGTTGCCCCTTTGCGCCCAATGCGACCGGAAATATACCCACCGAAGATCTATATTATATGCTTTCACGAAGCGGAATAGAAACAGGGTTAAATAGCTTAAATATTATCGAAACTGGAATTTGGCTTGAGGATTTAATGCAAAAGAAACTCCCCGCCATGTTTCCAAAGGCTGGTATATTTCCTAGTTAGCTTTAAAATCGTGTTATGCGATTTTGTATGCAAAACATGCATTGGCCTAATATTGTATGCAAAAATCGAATAATTATTTTTACTTCAACATTTAAAGGAGTAAAAATGTCAAAAGTCGCAATCATTTATTTTTCTGGTTATGGTCATACGCAGAGACTGGCTGATGCAATTATCGAAGGTGTAAAGTCGGAAGGCGCAGAAGTCTTGGACTTCAAAATCGGTGCCAATGGCGGCCTTGAAGACGCGCAATTGGATCAAATTGATGGCGCAGATGCAATAATTTACGGCGCGCCGACCTATATGGGCGGCCCTGCGTGGCAATTCAAAAAGTTCGCTGACCAATCCTCAAAAAAATGGTTCACAAGAGCATGGCAGGATAAATTAGGTGGCGGATTTACAGTATCAGCATCGCAAGTTGGTGATAAGGGTAACACAATTACCTATCTTCAAACACTTGCGTCACAGCACGGGCAAATATGGGTTTCATTGGGTTTGTTACCCGCTAACGCTTTGGCATCAAATGTTGATGATCTAAACCATCGCGGTGGTTCGGTTGGCTTAGTTGCCACTGCACCTTCTGATTCACCGCCTGATGTTGCGCCTTATAAGGGCGATTTGGAGACCGCAAAATTCTATGGCGCGCGCATCGCCAAACTTGCAAACAAATTAAGATAATTAAAAATCGGCCTTGATATATTATTAAGGCCGATTTTTTTCGCTATTTAGATTTTTATTAATTGTGAAGTGAATTAAGAAAGTCGTTCCAAAATACCCCTACGCTTTACTATATTCTTATAATCCCACTGAATTGCAATTCCTTTTTCGAGCCATTCGTTAAGTGCGGCAGGGTCGATTTCATTTGCGAAATTATAAAAAATTGACGCATCTTTAAACTTCGCACCGACTATTTTCAGTCTTTCGTCGTCGAAATCTGCCCCACTCCAAAACATTAATCTTATTCCGCTTTTTTGTTTGGAATAACCGACAATCGGGTTTTCATTTATGAACCAAACCGGATGAGAATGCCATATTTTTGCGGTGGCGCCCTCAATTTTGCCAATATATTTTGCGTCAATTATTTGCGCCAATAATGCACAAATGGAATTGTCGTTTTGGTTCAAATTTTGATTATATTCAGAAATCGATTGGGTCATTTAAAGCTTAAGGCTAGTTCTCAAACCCGCCGAACGCCGCTTGAATACGAGCAAAATGTTCGTTTAACGGGTTTTGTGGTGCGTCTTCGGTTTCCTTAAACATTGCTTCATCAAGGCGCTCGATGCGCGTATAAATGCTTTCGGATCTTAATAATAAATCACGCAATTTAGGTGGCAAATCGTCGGCATTATTCCCGCTTGGTGCGCAAATCGCTTTGGCACCAAGACGATATTTCGGATCATGGGCATCGCGTGCGCTCATCTCGCCTTCTTTGATTGCCCTTTGCACTAAAAGCCATGAGGCGGCCTGCATTAAGCGGGTTGTAAGGCGCATGCTTTCGGATGCGTAAGCAAGTGCGGAGGCGCGCTCTAGTCTTTTGGATTCATTTCGGCCTTCGCCATCCAAATATTGTGCGGTTTCTTCGACTAAATCCATGCCTTCGGCAAAAATGCGTTCAAACACTTCCGAAGTTGCGAAAGCCGTCACTTTATCGAGTTTTGCCTCTGTTTTTATTTCAAAATTCATTTTTCAATCCGAAACATTCTTTTATCAACATTTGCTCAAATCGCAAACAGCGTGCCAACCTTTGGGTAACATAGTTAATTTGACGGCTTTGAGAACAGTGCATTAGCAGCATCAAGACCGGCGGACTTCTTTTTTATCGCCTGTTCACATCGTTCAATCTCAGATTTGAGGGCAGCAATTCGCTCATTTAATTCGCCCACACTTAGAGTTTCCAAATCTAAAGGCTTTTGATTTGGCGTGGTTTTGAAGTCTTCGTCAAACATTGACCATCAAACTTTCATAAAAATAGGATTGATTTTGCGCAATATTCATTGCATTTTTGCCTCAATTTGAAAAGGAGAATTTCCGTGCGCCAATTAATTTATCTCTTGTTTTTGGTTACGGCACTATTCAATCCAATATTCGCAAATGCCAAAATCATTGACGCCAAACCAAATGGTTTTTTAATTGAGCACGAATTCGAATTTGAAAAAGCACCAAAGGAAGTATTTAACACCATTATCGCACCACAAAAATGGTGGTTGTCCGATCATACATGGTCAGGAAAAGCGTCTAATTTATATTTAGAACCGTTTGCAAGCGGTTGCTTTTGCGAAAAATTAAAACCCGGTAGCGTGATGCATATGCAAGTTATTTATTTCAAACCAAATCAGGAATTAAGATTGTCGGGCGCCCTGGGGCCGTTACAAACAATGGGCGTAAACGGGCATTTAATTTTTTCATTATCAGAAAAAGACAATGTTACGGTTCTAAAAACAAGATTTACATTGGGCGGATATTGGGAAAATGGGCTTGAAACCCTCGCGCCCATTGTCGATAGCGTTTTAACCCAACAATTTGCATCATTGAGTAAAATCATTAAATCGGACGGCAAAAAATGAAAACTCTTATTAAATTTATTGCTTTCGCACTATTTTCGCCGCTTTTGGCCTGCCAATCTATTGCGCCAGCAAGCGAAAACCTTTCGCGTCTTGATGGCATTAAGGCGCAACGCCTTGAAGGTATTAAAGCCGACTTAAAAGCAGCAGACTTTAAATTGGGAAGCCCGATTTTTATTCGTATTTATAAACAGACTTCGGAATTCGAATTATGGGTCAAGAAGGGCGACAAATACGCGCTTTATAAAAACTATCCGATTTGCAAATTTTCGGGTGTTTTGGGCCCAAAACTCAAAGAAGGCGACCGCCAGGCGCCGGAAGGCATTTATTATGTTGGTCAATCGCAATTAAACCCGAATTCCGATTACCATTTGGCCTTTGATTTAGGTTTTCCAAATGAATATGATGTTTCTCTTGGCAGGACCGGTTCGTTCTTAATGGTTCATGGCGATTGTCTATCAATTGGCTGTTATGCAATGACCGATACGGCAATTGAAGAAATTTACATTATTGTTGAGGCGGCATTGAAAAACGGACAGGCAAAATTTCCGGTAATTGCGCTGCCCTTTCGTAATAATGATGCCAATCAAGAATTCTATAAAGACGAAAAATGGGGTGAATTTTGGCGTGAATTAGCAAATATTGACGCGATCATAGATGAAAACCACACTTTCCCCAAAATTATCGCTAAGGACAATCATTATGTCATTGCCCAATAAAATGAAGGCCGTTTTGGTCGATAAGGATAAAGCACTGCAAATCAATGAAATTGATGTGCCATTGCCGCAGGCAGGACAGGTTCTAATAAGATCGCATTATTCGGGCGTAAACCGCCCCGATATTTTGCAAAGAAAAGGGCTTTACCCCCCGCCTGCTAATGCCTCGCCATTATTGGGGCTTGAAGTTAGTGGGGAAATTGCCGCAATCGGTGAAAATTGCGGTGATTTGGCAATTGGTGACAAGGTTTGTGCTTTATTAAATGGTGGCGGTTACGCCGAATATGCGATTGCCGAAGCCGGCCACTGCCTTAGCGTTCCTAAAAATATTGATATGGCGGGGGCAGCTGCTTTGCCCGAGACTATGCTTACAGTTTTCACAAATGTTTTCGAAGATTGCAGCTTACAGGCAGACGAGACCATTCTGATTCACGGTGGCGCTTCAGGGATTGGTGTAAGTGCTATTCAGATGGCAAATGCAATTGGTGCTAAAGTTATTGTAACTGTCGGGAGCGACGAAAAAGCAGCATTTTGCGAAAAACTTGGTGCGGTATTAGCAATTAATTATAAAACCCAAGACTTTGAAGAAATCATCAAAGCAAAGGGTGGTGTCGATGTAATTCTCGATATGGTCGGCGGTCCTTATATTCAAAAAAACATCAATATTCTAAACGATTGCGGCAGACTTAGTTTCATTGCCTTCTTACAAGGGGCGCAAGCTAATATTAATTTTATGCGACTTATGCTTAAGCGTATCAAAATCACAGGTTCAACTTTGCGCTCGCGTAGCAATATAGAAAAATCTAGGATCACAAAAGAAGTTCATAAAAGATTTTTTCCATTGATTGAGAATGGAACCTACAGACCAATAATCCACGAAATTATACCGTTTGGTGACGTAGAAAAAGCACATGCAATTATTGAAGCCAGTCAAAACCTAGGCAAAATTGTTTTGCGACATTAAAAACTTGTTTTCCTATCAAAATCGATAGCGACAATTTCGCTTTTTTACACAAAATTCTACTCGATTGTGTGAGGCAAAATCATGAGAAATGGAAAAAAATACGGTTTTATGGTCGCGGCACTAATTGCGACCCCTGCTATAAGTTTAGCAGACCCAATTGGGCCACTAATTTGGAACACCATTCCGGTTGGCGTCTATAAATTAAAAGTCCCAGACACTAATTTGTGCCTAGGGCGAACACAAAGAAACTGGATTGGGCAAGAAGCCTTCTTATCACTTTCAGTTTGCGGCGATTTTTATCCGCAATCCTTAGGTTTTGTGCCGACTGCTTTTCAAAACTCGATTGTCAGTTTTAGAATAAAAAATAGCAATCAATGCGCAACAGTTGCGCGCGGTGTTGTTTTTGGTCCGCCATCGATTGATATGCGCAATTGCGACGGAATCAACCCCAGTTCACCCGATTTTAATGCCGCACCCGATCAACAATTCAAAGTGGAAATGAGTGGCAATACGGTAATTGTGAAGACCATAAATAATAAATGTCTAAGCGTACAGGGCGGAAATTTTTCTGTTGGCACTCAGATAATCGAAGAAAACTGCAATTCTTCAGCCGCACAAAGATTCGCATTGATTAATGATTATGGCGCACTTCATATTGAAGATACCAATGCAATGAAAGCATTTGGTTGGCAAAAAGTTGAAGGTGCTTCAGGCGGTGCTAATGCTAAAACTTATTATCGCACCATGCCAAACCTAAATTTGCCGTCGGCGGACTATAATTGGTTTGCGACATTGAATGATAATGGGGCACAATGCGCATACAAATGTTCATTAGACGCCAATTGTAAGGGCTTCACTTGGGTAAATCCACTGGTTCGCAATGGGCAGGCAATGTGCTATCTCAAAAACGCTATTAACACACCGACGGCGGATAATTATACGAATTCGGGTTTCTTGAGGAATTGACGTGATGTTTTATAGGTTTCTATTGCATTTTGTGATGCTAATTATTGTCCTTATGGCTCAAAACTCTCTCGCCAAAGACGGGGACAGATTAACCCCTGCTAAATCGTTGGAATTATTGGGCGATCAGGGTCCTGCGCCCGGGGAATATGTCATTGTAAATGCCATGACGCGCCAATGTCTTGGCAAAAATATTGTCAAAGAAACCGGTAAAGAAATTCTATTGACCATGAATTGTAATGAGGCTGCGGTCAAAAACAAAAATTATAAAGAATTATTGGCAATTATTCCAAATTATCTTGAAGGTTTTAATATTCGCGATGCAAAAATTCCCGATGCAAAAATCGAAAAAGGCAAATACGGGAAATGCGCAACATTTGATGCTAAATCCGTCGAAAGCGCACCACTTAAATGGGCCGATTGCGCAATGTCAAAGACCGATAATGCTTTCAAACCGGATGCAGCTTTAAACCAGACTTTTGGCATGGTTTATTTATCAAATAAGCAATGGGAAATTCACGTTGGCGCGGAATTCTGCCTTGATTTAATGCACCCCGATGGTGGCAATTCCGAAGTAATTCCAAAATATTGTAATTACGAACCTTCACAGCATTGGGCGATTGTCTATGCCGGTGCTTTAAAAGACGGGCCAACAAAATCCGCTATTATGGCGAATGGATACGTCAATGATTCCGATAATTATTTATTACGCGCGCGCATAAAGGACGGCGTTAAATTCACGCCGCAAACAAAAACTACAAATACAACAATTTCGGACAAAGCCTGCCGGGATTTATGCGTTAAAGACAAAACATGTTTTAGTTTCAGTTTTTACCCCAAAACTGCAAAAGGCAAGAATATTTGCGAAATTCATACTTCCCTTTCATCTGCGGTTCAGCAAAGCGGGGCATTATCAGCACGAGTTTTTAGACCGATTATGCCATGTGACATGAATGATTGGAATAAATGCCTTAAATAGGGGTTGATAATGAAGCGGCTAATTCTAAGTGTTTTGTCTATTTCCGCATTTTATAATTTCGCATTCGCGCAAAATGCGCCGAATAATATGGGTCAGATAAAGGGGAAAATTGCGCCAAATCTGAAAATTACCCCTCAAAAGCCACTGCCTCCCTCTAAGGCCAAAGAGCCATTCGCCGGATTTTATAATATTAAAGGCCAAGGTTCGGGGCTTTGTCTTGGCACAATGCCAAAAGGCTTGGGCGATGCATTGTTTGGCAATTTTTCTAATGGGGCTGCTTTGGAGCCGTGCAACGAAATAAATACTAATTATGCGCTAATCCCGCGCCCCGATGGAACTTATACACTTCGTCAGGTGCAGGCGACGGTTTTTGCGAATATTGTCCCGACCAGCCTAAACAATTGCGCAAATGTTGCACGCAATGTTGTTATTGGGCCGGCGGCAATCGATATTTCAAAATGTGAATATGCAAATAATTACACGACGCCCGCCGATATGGGGCTTTTGGATCAAAGATTTAGTTTGGTAAAATCTTCAGATGGGCTTTGGGAAATCCGAACCCACGATAATGAATGTTTCGATGCACGCGACAACGGCACATCTTCCGATACTGAAATTGTAAAATGGGCCTGTAATGGAAAACCAAACCAAAAATGGCAATTAATTTTCGACGGCGAAATTAAGGATGAAGCCCTTAAGCAAATTCTTTTGAACGAGGGGCTTTATTAGAATTGATTATTCACGCACCCGTCAAAATATTATTTTCAATAAATTAACACCATTGACTTGAGTGGCGCGCGCAAAAATGAAGGTCAAGGGCGAAGAGCGTTGCGCCCCTTGAGGTTCATTTTTGTGCATGCACAATTGTCGAAGGTCTTTATGGCGCATTTGCCCATAACGACCTTCCCAAGCCATTTTACCCTCAAATAACGACAAAATCCGTTTGCAATTCCGTACTTAATTCACACTAATTCTCATATTAAATTGCCTGGCACTAACACAAACTACCTTTACCAACTTATCAAAAAAGCAAAATATGTTTCCAAATTCCGCCGCATTACATAAAATGCAATTTAGTTTCAAAAGTAACAATTAATTATCACGAATATGCGATTGTGCTAGAAAATGGGAAAAAGAATCACCTGGATTCTTCAGGAGGAAATATGTCGGTCGATACTACGGACGAACGCCTTGATGCTGAAATACTAATTGCCACCGCAAGTGAAATAAAAACATTCAAAACAGACGGAAATCTTAGCCTAAGCGCGCGTCTATTCCTTGAGCAAATCGCAAAAGATGCGACAATTGACGATATCGGTGAATTAGACGCCAAAGACATTGCATCACTTGCCGCCAATTTTTGGGAATGGACCCGCCAAAAGCGCCCAACATCAAAAGAAATTCGCCTCATTGAGGGTAAGGGTCATGATAATCGCCCATTGGGTCGCGATATTTTGGAAATTTGCGGTCCGGATTCGGCATTTTTGGTCGATTCCGTGATGGGCGAAATTGGCGCGCAAGGCGTTGAAGTGCGTGCAATGTTCCACCCTCTTATAGAAGTTATGCGCGATGATGATGGTTTGCGCGGTGATGTCGGTAATCCGATTCGCGAATCCATGATTCAGGTGCATTTACCCAATCTGTCACCTTCAAAACGTGATGCGGTTTTAATGGGTGTGCGCGAAACTCTTGAAGATGTTAAATTAGTGGTCGGCGATTTTGCGGCAATGAAAACCCGCATGAATGATTGTATCAAGGAATTGGCAATCGCCAAAACCGGCGCTGATTTTGATGAAATTGCCGAATCCATTGCCTTTCTTAAATGGCTCGAAGACGAGCATTTCGTATTTTTGGGCGCGCGGTCTTATGAATATCACCGCAGTGAAAACGGCGATTTGATTAAAGACGAGCCGAATATTATTGAAAACAAAAACCTCGGCATTTTGCGCGATCCATTGCGCAGCGTTTTACGCCGTTCTTCCGAACCAACATTCTTATCTGACCGTTTAATGGCCTATCTTAAAGAGGCCAAACCAATTGTGGTCGCAAAATCCAACCTTCGTTCGCGCGTTCACCGCCGTATAGTGATGGATTATATATCGATTAAGAGATACGATGATAATGCAAATGTTATTGGCGAGGATCGCTTTGTCGGCCTATTCACTGCCGAGGCCTATGATAGAATGGTGCGCGATGTGCCGCTTTTGAGGCGCAAAGTTGAGGCCGTAATTGAAAAGTCGGGCTTTCCGTCCGCGTCTCATAATGGGCGTCGCTTTCGCCAATTAATCGAAAACTATCCACGCGATGAATTATTCCAAATCGAGGAAGAAGATTTGGTTCGAATAACTTTGGGCGTTCACCATTTGATGGATAGGCCACGCACCAAAGTATTTGTGCGCCGCGATCGTTTTGACCGTTTTATGTCAATTCTGGTGTTCGTTCCGCGTGATAAATATAATACCGAAGTACGCGCGAAAATTGGCGCGGCACTTACCAAGGCCTATGGCGGGCGTCTTAGTGCCTATTATCCATTATTTGGCGATGCGCCATTGGCGCGGGTTCATTATATTATTGGTGTGGAACCAAACCACCACCTCGAACCCGATTTAGATGAATTACAAATGGAAATCGCCCATATCACCTATACATGGGACGATGCTTTAGAGGCATTAGCAGTAGGTCAAGAAAAACTGGTCGAGCCGTTTTTGGGCGCATTCCCAGCCGGTTATCGCGAATTTTTTGACGAAAAAGATGCGCTTTTGGATATTGCCCAATTGGCGCAATTATCAGGTGACGGTGTAAGGGTTCGCGCCTATCGCCGCAAATGGGATGGCGAAAACATCCTTAAATGCAAAATCTATAAATCCAATGCGCCGGCAGCGATTTCTGATGTCATGCCGATTTTTGAAAGCATGGGGCTTTTTGTTGATACTGAAACCCAATATGAAATTAAGCCAAAAGACAGTGAAATGCTTTGGGTGCATGATGTTGAAATGCGCTCTAAAGACGGTTTGGCAATTAATTTTGACGCGGTTGAAAGTTCGTTTGAAGATGCCTTTGGCGCAATCTGGTCGGGCATTGCCGAAAATGACGGATTTAACCGCCTTATTCTAAAACTTGGGATTTCATGGCGTGAAGCCACTTTAATGCGCGCATTGGCGCGTTGGCGCGGGCAAACCGGTCTTGACCCTTCGCAAAATGTGCAGGAACAGGCACTTTCTGATTATCCGCAAATAACTTCAAAATTATTGGCACTATTCAAAGCGCGATTTGAGATTGAAAATTATTCGAAAAAAGAATCTGAGGCCGCGCAAAAGGCACTAAACTCCGAAATTTTGGCGGATTTGAACAATGTGCCAAGCCTTGATGCTGACCGTGTTTTGCGCCGTATTTTGGGGCTTATCAATAATATTGTTCGCACCAATTATTATCAGACCGACGAAAATGGGAATATCAAACCCTATATGTCGTTCAAAATCACGACTTCCAAAATTTTAGAAGTGCCGGACCCCAAGCCATTCCGTGAAATTTGGGTCTTTTCTTCATTGGTCGAAGGCGCGCATTTGCGCTTTGGCGCGGTTGCACGCGGCGGTCTAAGATGGTCCGACAGGCGCGATGATTTTAGAACCGAGGTTTTGGGCCTGGTAAAAGCGCAACAAGTGAAAAACGCGGTCATTGTTCCTGTTGGTTCAAAAGGCGCTTTTTTCCCGAAAAAACTTCCGACCGGCGGCTCGCGTGACGAAATACAGGCGGCAGCGATTGAGGCCTATAAAACCTTCCTTTATGGACTTTTGGATGTCACCGACAATATTGGCGCAAAGAGCGAAATAATCGCACCGAAATCTGTCATCCGCTATGATGCCGATGACCCATACTTGGTGGTTGCCGCCGATAAAGGCACGGCAACCTTCTCTGATATCGCCAATGGCGTAAGCGCAAAATATGGGCATTGGTTGGGTGATGCTTTCGCATCCGGTGGCTCAAACGGCTATGACCATAAAAAAATGGGTATTACCGCGCGTGGCGGTTGGGAAGCTGTTAAGCGCCATTTCCGTGAAATGGGCCATGACACACAAACTCAAGAATTTGAGGTTATTGGCGTTGGCGATATGTCGGGCGACGTGTTTGGTAATGGCATGTTATTGTCAAAGAAAATCCGCCTTATTGCCGCCTTTGATCACCGTGATATTTTCATTGATCCAAACCCGGATTGTGAAAAATCATTCAAAGAACGCGAAAGAATGTTTGCATTGCCGCGCTCATCATGGGCCGATTATGATAAATCTATAATTTCAGAAGGCGGCGGCATTTTTTCGCGCAATCTCAAGACCATTCCTTTGTCAAAGCAAATGAAGGAAGTGACGGGGCTTTCGGTTGATGAAATCACGCCATCGGAATTTATGAATGCGCTTTTGAAATCAAAATGTGATTTATTATGGTTCGGTGGTATCGGCACCTATATCAAAGCCAAAACCGAAACCCACGCCCAAGCGGGTGATAAAGCCAATGACGCAATTCGTATAGATGGCAATGAATTAAAAGCCAAAGTAATCGGTGAAGGTGCAAACCTTGGTCTTACACAATTGGGCCGTATTGAGGCCGCGCAAAATGGTGTTCGCCTCAATACTGATGCCATTGATAATTCGGCGGGCGTTGATAGTTCAGACCATGAAGTGAATATCAAAATCCTATTAAACGCCTTGGTGCGTGCGGGAACCATGAGCGAAGATGCGCGTGACAAATTATTGGCAAAAATGACCGATGATGTCGCCCATCACGTCCTTGCCCATAATTATTCGCAAACCTTGGCAATTTCATTGCAACAGGCGACCGCCAATAATGACATTGATGCACATGAAAGATTCATGGAAAGATTGGAATCTCAAGGTCAATTAAATCGCAAAGTCGAATTCCTGCCAAGTACTGAAGAAATGCGGGCGCGCATTGAACGCAATCAAGGCATGACACGCCCTGAACTTGCGGTTTTGACCGCCTATGGCAAAATCCAATTAT
The DNA here is from genome assembly GCA_041917055.1 of Hyphomonadaceae bacterium. Classification (GTDB taxonomy): domain Bacteria; phylum Pseudomonadota; class Alphaproteobacteria; order Caulobacterales; family Aquidulcibacteraceae; genus Pseudaquidulcibacter. The sequence continues at coordinate 351,481 of JAYRYJ010000001.1, read as the reverse complement.
TTGGTGAGATTTTGGCATCAAGCGCGATTGATGACCCGTGGTTTGAAAAAACCCTTGTAGGTTATTTCCCCAAAGGTTGCCATGATTTTATTGATGCAATGAATAATCACCGCCTAAAACGCGAAATCATTGCCACTGTTTTGGCAAATCGCATTGTTGATTTGGGTGGCATAACCTTTATGGAACGCGCACGTGAAAGTGCACTTGCTGATACTGGTGCGGTGGTTTGCGCCTTTGCAGGTGCGCGCAAAATCTTTGAACTTGATAAGATTATCGACACAATCAATTCGCTGGATTTGAAAATTCACGCCGACACTCAGATTAAATTATTGATGGAAGTTATTGCCATTTTGCGCCGCCAGACCTATTGGCTCGCGCGCCGTGCAAATCGTGCTGAAGGCCTCGCACCGGTTGGGGATTTGGTTGATACCTATACCAACGGCATAATTGAACTTAAATCCGTGATTTATGATTTGGTTTCCGACTTCGAATCCGCACGCCTAAAACACAAGGCCCAAGAATATATAGAACACGGCACGCCAAAAGAATTGGCACGCGAAGTTGTTGCTTTGCGGGTTTTGACCAGCGCGACCGATATTATCGATATCGCCAATGCCAATAAAACGCCTTTATCGACAACCGCGCGTCTTTACCACGCTTTGGGCGATTATATCGGGTTTGACCGTCTTCGTGCCTCTGCCGGTGCTGCGACCACGCCTGATCATTGGGATAGGGTCGCTGTGCGCCGCATTATGGAAGATTTTATGAGCGAACAAGCAAATATGACCGAAAGTCTAATTACCTTTATTCGCACCCACGAAAATCTTAGATCCGGCATGGAAAAGCCCACAAATTCATGGGTTGATAGTGCGGTTAAGGCGTGGCTTGATTTAAACAAAGCGTCTTATTCGCGCACCAAACATGCCATTAAGGAACTTGAAGAAAGCGGAAATTGGACATTCGCCAAACTTTCTATTGCCAATAATCAATTGAAAGAATTCATTTCATTGGCACAAATCAAATAATACACAATACCAAAAGCGCCCAATTGCACAATTTAGTGAGATTGGGTTGCGGCTTCGGGTTTACAGCACAAAAAGTTTAGTCTATTGAACCCGCCTCTTTGGACTGCCTAGATAGCTCAGTCGGTAGAGCAGCGGACTGAAAATCCGCGTGTCGCTGGTTCGATTCCGGCTCTAGGCACCATTTCTTGAAAAATTTGCTGACGGCAAATTTTGCTCTTCGTTTTTACGCAAAAGTCTGCAACTTTTGCTAACTCATCGCGGTGTTTTACTGCAACAATTGCGAAGATAGGCCTAATCACAAATTTTGCTCTTCGACTCATCCAAAAAGTCAGCACCCTTTTGAGTCTCATGACAGAGGTTTATCTTTGCAGATTTATCACGCCTGCTATTCCCTCACCGCTCCGATGGGGCGGCGGACTCCTATTGGCGTGGCGCGCAAATTATCCCTGTATTTATGAGGCGGAATGGGCGGTTTTGGCATTTTTTTCGGTAAGTGCAAAAAGTGTATTGACGAACTTAGTGTAATAGCATACTATGACACCCATGCACTTATGCAGTCGGCATAAGCATAGTTAGGGCAGGTTTTTATGTCATCAGGTATTAGTTTTGACTGGCGCGACGATTTACCGATTTGGAAACAAATAAAAGACAAGCTGCAACAGGCCATTATGGACGGCACTTTCAAAGAGGGTGAGGCAATCCCTAGTGTGCGCCAACTTGCGCTTGAGCTTCGTGTTAATCCATTGACGATTTCGCGCGCATTTTCCGAATTAGCGGACGATGGTCTGATTGAGAAACGTCGCGGGCTTGGCATGTATGTCGCGCCAAATATTCATTCCGATTTAATGGCGCGCGAAAAGGAAAATTTCCTTTTGAATGAATGGCCGCAAATTCAGGTGAAAATTAAGTCACTTGGCTTGAATGTGAAAGATTTGCTTAAATCCGGGGGCAATAATGAGTGAGGATAAACCATTAATAATTGCAAGAAATCTTGCAAAATCTTATGGCGCAAAACAGGCGCTTAAACCGTCAAATTTCGAAATACCGAAAGGTCGCATTGTTGGCGTAATCGGTGCGAATGGTGCGGGTAAATCAACACTTTTGAACTGCATACTTGGACTGTCTTCTTATGATGGCGAGTTGGAAGTTTTGGGTTGCAACCCTTTATTATCGCGTGCAGAATTGATGAATGACATTTGCTATATTGCCGATGTCGCGACTTTGCCGAAATGGGCAAAAATCAATGATCTTTTGGGTTGGGTTAATGATATTCACCCTAAATTTGATTTGCAAAAAGCGGTTAAACGCATTGAGGCGGCAAAAATCCCGCTAAATGCAAAAATCAAAACCTTGTCGAAAGGCATGACAGTTCAGGTGCATTTGGCAATTGCTTTGGCAATTGATGCAAAACTCTTAGTGCTTGATGAGCCGACATTAGGCCTCGATATTATAAATCGTCATGGGTTTTATGACGCAATTTTGCGTGATTTCTTTGATGAAAGCCGCACGGTTTTGGTCACAACCCACCAAATCGATGAAATCGAACCAATTTTAAGCCATGCGATGTTCATAAAAGACGGCGAAATCACATTGGATGCGTCGCTTGAAGAAATTGCAGAAAAATTCTTTGCAATCGATGTCGCAGAGGAAAACAAGGCAAAGGCGCAAGAAATGAAACCGATTTATTCGCGCAGCCTAATGGGTCGCACGACATATATTTTCAACAATCATTCGATTGAAGAATTAAAAGCTCTTGGCGAACCAAGACGCATTTCTTTGGCCGATTTATTCGTCGCATTAGCAAGTTAGGGAGGGAATTATGTTTCTGGCATTAATCACCAATCTAAAACCCAAACCCGAATTAATAATTGCAAACGAAAACATTAAATGCGGCACGAAAAAAGCCGTCAAAAAAGGAAACAGAAAATGAAAAAGTTTCTTACTTTGGTAAAAAGGGATTTGACCGATTATCGCGGTGCACTTTTCATCACGCCATTCGCGATTGCCGCATTTATTTTATTGGTCGCCCTTATAGCAACCTTGACAGGAAAATCTACAATTGTCGGCGGTCAAAATTTCAATATTGGTTCAGTTGCCCATGATAAAGGCGTAAATATCGTCGGCACTGATGAGGATGGCCATAAATACCGCGTCTTCAAGAACGAGGCCGGCACATTGATGAAAGAGGTCGATGGCGTTCAAACACCGGTAATCGGTAAACTTTCTCAAGAAGAGAAAAAAGAGGCAAGTGACGCGGTTGTTATTGGTTCTGCCTTGGCCTCAGGCCTTCCGGTTGGCGTTGCTGCGGTTGCCATTTATTTTATTTTGGCAGGCGCACTATTTGATGAGCGCAAAGAACGCAATATTATGTTTTGGAAATCACTGCCTATCAGCGATATTCAAACCGTTGGCGCAAAAGCCGTAAGCACAATTGGCGGTGGTTTTGGTTTAGCGACACTTGCTTCCATGGCATTACAAATTGGCTTATTGATCATAATCTTGGCAAATACCTCAATTATCGGGCTTGATGTCTTTGATTTGGGTTCAATGTTCGGTAGTTTCTTTAAAGTTTGGGGTGTCTTGATAATTGGGATTTTGGTGGCTGCACTTTGGGCGCTTCCGATCTATGCATGGTTTTTGACAATGTCGGCTTATGCACCAAAATCGCCTTTCTTTGCTGCCCTTCTACCAATCGCAATATTGCCGATTGTAATAAAAATCTTCTTTGAAGATGTGGTTTCATACGCAATGATTCCGTTACAGCACATGACCGCTGAACCGGTTTGGAAAAGCCTAGGTCAGGCGCTTGATTTCCAAGAACGCAATATTGACAAAATTGACGCTTCGCAGATTTCCGCAATGCCGATTTTAGAGACTATGGCGCAACCTCAATTCATAATCGGGCTTTTGGTTGCAGGTGGCCTTTTCTATCTAGCATCCGAAATCCGCCGCCGCAAAGCCCTGTAATCGTCGCAATGTGATTGCCAAAAAAGTTTTCCACCGCTATGCTTTCCTCCATGAGCATAGCGGTGGAAGCAAATTTCGACGGGTTGGTTGGTCCAACTCATAATTATGGCGGTCTAAGTTTTGGCAATCTTGCCAGTGAGAAAAACAAAAACACAATATCGAACCCGAAACAGGCCGCACTCCAGGGGCTTGAAAAAGCCAAAACACTAAATTCTCTGGGAATGGTTCAAGGTTTTTTACCGCCACATGAACGTCCGTTTTTGCCAATTCTACGCAAACTTGGCTTTTCGGGAACCGATAAAGCAGTTTTTGAGGCTGCCTCAGTATCAAAACAATTGATTGCAAACATATCTGCGGCATCATCGATGTGGGCCGCAAATGCGGCGACAATTTCGCCAAATGCGGATTGCCAAGATGGCCTATTGCACGCAACACCTGCCAATCTTCACACTATGGCGCATCGCGCTATTGAAGCGCAAACCACAAAACAAGCACTTAATAGATTATTGAGCGATAAGGCGCGCTTTAAAGTGCATGATGAATTGCCACATCATTCTTTGACCTCGGATGAAGGGGCAGCAAATCACAATCGAATGTGCGGTGAATACGGCGAAGCGGGGCTTGAAATTTTTATTTATGGTCGTGACGGTTTTGAAAATTTCAATGCCAAGTTTCCGGCACGTCAAACTTTGGAAACCGGACAATCTATTGCGCGCCATCATCAATTAAATGACAGTCTAACAATTCATGCAAGACAGGCCAAAACCGCGATAGAGGCCGGCGCGTTTCACAATGATGTGGTCGCGGTTACCAATAAAAACGTGCTTTTTTATCATGAATATGCCTTTGAAAATACGCAAAATCTGATTGATGAAATAAAGGCGAAAGCACAAAACTATTTTGAACCGATTTTTTTGGAAATCGCCGCTTCAGAAGTGCCTTTACACGACGCCATCAAAAGCTACTTATTCAATACCCAACTAATAAGCCTGCCAAAAAGCGACGGGATGACCATTATTGCGCCGATGGAATGTTATGAGACCGCGACAGTCAAAACCTGTTTGGAAAGATTGGTTGCAGATAATTCACCAATTGCAAAAGTTGAATATGTTGATGTTCGCGGTTCTATGAATAATGGTGGCGGCCCTGCGTGTTTGCGTTTGAGAATTGTGCTCGACGAAGATGATATTGCAGCCTTGGGCGGAAATTTTATTTTCAGTGATGCGAATTATTCGAAACTAAAAGACTGGGTAAACCGCCATTATCGTGACAGGCTCGCGCCCGATGATTTATTAGATTGGCAATTGGCTTTAGAAACCCGCACGGCGCTTGATGAATTGACGCAAATTATGGATTTAGGCTCTGATTTTTACGATTTTCAGAGGGCATAAAGTGAAAAGAGTTTTCATTGCATTGCCTATCCCTGTTGAAATTTCGGCGAGCATTTTGCCGCTTCAAAGGGGGATTGAAGGTGCAAGGTTTTCACCACCCGAAAATTTTCACATAACTTTGCGTTTCCTAGGTGATTTGAATGAGGATTTAATCGAAGATTTGGACAATGAATTGGGCGAAATTGAATTTCCTAAATTTGATTTGCGCCTAGCGGGATTTGATTTCTTTGGCGGCGAAAAGCCACATTCTCTTCATGCTAAATTGACCGAAAGCGACGAATTAAGGGCTTTGCAACAAAAATGCGATGATATTTGCAATCGTCTGAGATTATGGGGCGAAACCAAGAAATTCACACCACACCTAACAATTGCCTATTTCCCAAATCATACACAGATTTCGCAAATCATGGATTTTTGCGCAAGAAATGCATTGTTCAAAAGCAAGATTTGGTGTGCTGATCGTTTCTATCTTTACGCCTCAACACTAAGAAACGGCCCTAGCCATTACGAGATTTTGGCGGAATATCCGTTAAGGGGATAAACACCAATTAAGAGTTAGGTTTTGCTTTTAGTTACAGGCGCAACAGACCAAGCAAAAATGAGGGTCATGGCAAAAATACCATTTTTTCGGTTCTTGAGTATCTTTAAATCTCAAACTTTACGCCCTGGGCCAATGGCAGGGTTTTTGAGTAATTTATGGTTTGGGTTTGGCGCACCATATAGGCTTTCCATGCGTCTGAACCTGCCTCGCGACCGCCGCCGGTTTCTTTTTCACCGCCGAATGCCCCGCCGATTTCCGCGCCCGATGTGCCGATATTTACATTGGCAATACCACAATCCGAACCGATTACCGACAAAAATGTCTCGGCCTCACGCAAATCATTGGTGAATATTGCGCTTGAAAGACCTTGCGGGACATTATTGTTAATCACAATCGCGTCATTGAGGGTTTCTGCCTCAATAATATATAAAATTGGGGCGAAAGTTTCGGTTTTTGTGATTTCACTTGCCTGTGGCATTTCAATGATGGCGGGGGTCACATAAGCGCCGTTTTTCGGGTCTATACGCTCGCCGCCATAAAGCAATTTGCCGCCTTCGGCCTGCGCTTGCAAAATGGCATTTTGCATATTTTGCCACGCCATTTCGTCAATAAGTGGCCCAAGATGGGTGTTTTCATTGCGTGGGTCGCCAATTTTTAGCGATGAATAGGCTTTAATAAGGCGTGAAACCAATTCTGTTTTTATTTTTGGCGCTATGATAAGGCGCCGCAATGTGGTGCATCTTTGCCCGCTGGTTCCGGTGGCGGCAAATACAATTGCGCGAATTGCCAAATCTAAATCGGCACTTTCGCGGACAATCATCGCGCCATTCCCGCCCAATTCAAATAATGTTCGTTTAAAAGAACCCGCACATAATTGCGCCACTTCGCGTCCCATGCGGGTTGAACCGGTTGCACTTATTAGGCGCAGGTTCGGGTGCGAAGCCAATATTTCCCCTTGAGATTTTGCGCCAAAAAGGCATGAAAATAGCCCCATTGGAACGCCGCCAAACATAAAAGCCGCTGTTTCAAGGCTTTCCAAAACCAATTTCGCACAAATGGCGGTTTTTTCCGATGGCTTCCAGACAATCGAATTTCCACAAATTAATGCAAGTGCCGCATTCCATGCAAAAACTGCGACAGGGAAGTTGAAGGCTGAGATAATGCCGACAACACCCAAAGGCTTATAGCGTTCAATCAAATGATGTTCAGGTCTTTCGCTTGCAATCGTAAGGCCATAAATTTGCCGCGAAAGTCCGCAGGCGAAATCGCACATATCAATCATTTCTTGAACTTCGCCCAAGGCTTCGGATCGGGTTTTTCCGGCTTCAAGCGTCACCATCTCGGCGATTTTTTGTTTTTGGTCGCGCAATACTTCGCCCCAAATGCGCACAAATTCACCGCGTTTAGGGGCGGGAATCTCGCGCCATTCTAGGAAGGCATTTTGCGCCAATTCGCAAATATAATTGATTTCAGATGGCGAGGTTTCGGGAACTTCGCCGATCATCGATCCATCAATGGGGGATTTTGAAACAATCATTGCCATGGCGCAAACAATTTTGAAAGTTTAAGGCCTTGGCCTTGGTAATTATTATTGCTTTCGCCATAATATTTATCGGGCGCACCTGCCAATTCTTCATAAACAAGGCGCGCCACGGGCTGATTATGTTCCAAGACAAATGGAACATCACGCCCGCGCACTTCTAAAACGCCGCGCGCGCCGCCCATGTCCTGAATAGGGCCAAACCCAGGGTCGAAAAAGCCCGCATAATGGGCGCGAAATTCGCCCAAATCTTCTGCGGTTGCCACCATCTCCGCCGCCAAATGTTTCTCAATCACAAGGCCGCGCGCGGAAGCCAAAATGTAAAATTCACCCGGGTCAAGAACCAGTTTTTTGTCAGGTGCATAAAGTGGTTCAAAAAACTTGCGCGGGTCATGTTTGCCGATATTCTTCAAATCCAATAATGGCGCATGGCGTCGCGCCCTAAAACCCACAATTTCACCAACAGATGACGGATCTAAATCAAGCGCCAAGTCCATTACTTTCACGGTTTTCGGTGAATTTTGTTTAAGGCGCAATTGCGCCAATCTTTCGCCCTTATTCACCAAAACTGAAAAAGTGCGTGGGCAAATTTCGGCCCAAAGCGGGCCTTTATAGCCTTTGCGAACCTTGTCAAATGCGGTCGCGCCATCATTTATCACGCGCACAAAAACATCAATTCGTCCGGTAGAGCTTTTCGGATTGGTAACGCCGTCAATATTTTCGGGTAATTCAATTTCTTCCAATAATGGCGCAAGATAGACGCAGCCGGTTTCCAAGACTGCACCTTGGGTCAAATCCAATTTGTGGAGCACCAAATCATCTTCATCAAGGCGCGCTTCAATTGATTTTCCCGCACCCGGCAAAAAACTGGCGCGCAGCCGATAGGCAAAATCGCCAAGTCTTAAATCAAGGCTTGCGGGTTGAAATTGATTATTTTCAATCGCGTCTTTGCTTTTTATTGCGCCGCGTTCAAACTGGGCGCGCAGCATATTATCGGTCAAAACACCGGATTTATCATAATTCATGCGCATAGAATATTCCGATAAAGGCTTGAAGGAAAGCCCCTGATGCAATAATTGGGCGTAATGACCAATAAAGACCCGAAACAGAATCAAAGACGCCAAGATACACTATTAGTGCGCGGCGGCACTTTAAGAAGCGGACATAAAGAAACCTCCGAAGCGATTTTCCTCACTTCGGGATTTGTTTACGATTCGGCGGAAGAGGCCGAGGCGCGTTTTAAAGGCGAAATGCCGGGCTATCTTTATGGGCGCTATGCCAATCCGACCAATACAATGCTTGAAGACAAATTGCGCGCCCTTGATGGTGCTGAGGCCTGTCGTCTTGCGTCATCCGGTATGGCGGCGGTGCAGGCGGCAATGCTTGCCAGTGTCAAAGCGGGGGATCATATTGTTGCCGGCAAAGCATTATTTTCGAGCTGTCGTTATATAATCGAGACACTTTTGCCGAAATTCGGCGTTGAATTTACTTTGATTGATTCAAGCGATACTTCGGCTTGGGAAAAAGCGATAAAGCCAAATACAAAGGTATTTTTCCTCGAAAGCCCCGCCAATCCAACACTTGAGGTTTCGGACATAAAGGCGATTTGTGAAATCGCACACAAGCATGGTGCGCGGGTTATTGTTGATAACGTGTTTGCAACGCCATTATTGCAAAAACCTTTTAATCTAGGTGCCGATGTAATTGTTTATTCTTTGACCAAGCATTGCGATGGGCAAGGCCGCGTTCTAGCTGGTGCGATTTTGGGTGATGAAAAATGGGTAACAGAGGAATTAGACCCCATTTTGCGCCATACCGGCCCCGCAATGTCACCTTTTGTGGCGTGGGTCATTCTAAAGGGCATGGAAACCCTTTCTTTGCGGGTAGAGCGTGCTTGTAATAATGCGCAAACACTTGCCGATATTATCGGTGCTCACGATGCCATCGATTTCGTGCGCTATCCAACGCGCAAAGACCATCCGCAACACGAATTAGCAATGACGCAAATGAAAATGGGTGGCACAATCATTGCCTTTGAATTTAAGGGCGGAAAAGAGGCGGCCTATAAATTCCTCAATGCGCTACAAGTCATTGATATTTCCAATAATCTGGGTGATGCCAAATCCCTTGCGACCCACCCCGCCACCACGACCCACAAATTATTTGACGCCGATGTTCAAAAAGAATTGGGCGTAACACCGGGCTTAATTCGCTTATCGGTGGGCATTGAGGATATTGAAGATTTGAAAGAAGACATTCTTTCGGCCTTAGATGCGGCGAATTAGAATTATTAGGCTATTTGGGCGGAATAAAGACTATTGTGATTCAGTGTGGTCACGTCTTCTTTAGAGGTTTAAATCCAGCCGAATATCGACACTTTTGCCATGCGCTAAAAGGCCTTCTGATTGCGCTAAAACACTGGCATGGGGGCCAAGGATTTCAAGACCCTTTTTGCTGGCATTTAGAATAGTCGTTCGTTTCATAAAATTAAGGCACGAAAGCCCCGATGAAAAGCGCGCGCGCCTTCCGGTTGGCAAAACATGGTTGGGGCCTGCAACATAATCACCCAAAGATTCCGGCGTATTATGACCAATGAAAATAGAACCGGCATGACGAGTACGGGCCATGAATTCATCATTTTTGTCGGTCGCAAGTTCCAAATGTTCGGGCGCGCCCAAATTCACATATTCACAGGCATCGAACAGGTCTTCAAACACAATAATTGCACCGTGATTTTCCCAAGATGCGCGCGCGGGTGCGGCTGTATTATTTGACTTTAATTGCGCCTCAATGGCGATTTCGACTTTGTGGGCGAATTCTTGATTGTCGGTAAATAGAATTGATTGCGCCACCTCATCATGTTCAGCTTGTGCGAGTAAATCGCACGCAATAATTGCCGCGTCATTATTGCCATTTGCAATTACAAAAACTTCGGATGGACCCGCGACACTATCAATGCCAACGTCGCCAAACACCTGCTTTTTTGCGCCGGCAACAAAAGCATTACCAGGGCCAACAATTACATCAACGGGCGGCAAACCTTCAACACCATAAGCAAGTGCCGCAATCGCCTGTGCGCCACCGATACCGTAAATTTCGTCAATACCCGCGATTTTTGCCGCCGCCAATATAGCAGGGTTTTCGTGCAATTTATGCGGTGGCGTTGCCATAACGATGCGTTTCACACCCGCGACTTTTGCAGGGACGGCATTCATCAAAACACTTGAAGGATAGGCAGCTTTGCCACCCGGCGCATAAAGCCCCGCCGCATCAATTGCCGTCCAGCGCCAACCAAGGCCAACGCCAAATTCGTCCTCATAATACCCGTCCTTGGGTGCGGACATAGCATGAAAATCGGCAATTCTCTTTGTGGCAAATTCTAAGGCTTTTATTATTGCCGGATCGCATGATTTAAACGCATCATTTATGGTTTGCGTGTCAATTTTAAAGGTTTCGGGCTTTAACTCAAAATTATCAAAATTTTTCGAATATTCGCAAAGTGCTTTAAAGCCGTTTTTGCGAACATTTTTGATAATTGCCGCGATTTTTTCATCAATTCCCTCAATCACAGATTCGCGATTTTGCAAAAGTGCTTTGAATTTTGCATCAAAATCTTGTGATTTATGAAATAGGATTTTTGTCATTATAGACCGTGTTCGGGTGCGGTTTTTGTATCGCGCGCCTCACCAATATCACCAAGAATAATATCGATACATTCGGCATTGATTTTTATTTGCGCGCCTTCGGCAAGGTTTAATGTGAATTCGCCCGATGGCGGCTCATTATCTTGGGCAAATTCAATGCTTAGGATTGATAATGGGATATTGGATTTTGGGTTAACGCCTTTGGCGGTGACGTTAAGAATGCTTTCAAAAGATAGAATTGCATTTACGCGTTTTGCTTTCGCATCGCTATCTTCCCATTTAAAGCGATTAAGCGCGATTGCAAAGCGGCGTGATTTTTTATTGAAAATCGCGTCTTTAGGAAGAAATAGCGCGTCTTGTGCCGCCGCAGAAATAATCTCTATTTCAGCGGGTTCAATTGCCAAAAGTTTTAGTTTTTTTGCCATTATTCGCCCGAAGTTCTTGCGATTTTTGCGCCGCAATTTGAAAGTTTTTGCTCAAGATTTTCAAACCCACGATCTAAGTGATAGACACGCCCGATTATGGTCTCACCCTCTGCCACAAGGCCTGCAATTACCAATGAAACCGATGCCCGCAAATCGGTTGCCATTACTTGTGCGCCTTTTAAAGTTTTGACACCGCGAACCACGGCCTCATTACCGCGCACCGTGATATCAGCGCCAAGGCGGCGAAGTTCGGGGGCATGCATAAAACGGTTTTCGAAAATGTTTTCACGGAAAATGCTTGTTCCATCGGCAATCGTCATAAGGCCCATAAATTGCGCCTGTAAATCAGTTGGAAAGCCGGGGTGTGGTTGGGTGTCAATATCGACGGCTTTTAACGGAATATTTTTGTCGCGCGTGATTTTGACGAAATTATCGCCGCGTTCAATACCAACACCAGCGCGTTTCAAAGCATCGAGTAAAGCACCTAAAGTATTGGGCACAACGTCTTCTAAAACTACTTCGCCACCGGTTGCGGCGACGCAACAGGCATAGGTTCCGGCCTCAATCCTATCAGGGATGACTTTGTAATTCACGCCTTTTAATGAAGTAACACCTTGAATGTGAATGGTTGACGTTCCCGCGCCTTCGATTTTCGCGCCCATTTGAATTAGGCAATCTGCAATATCAACAATTTCGGGTTCGCGCGCCGCATTTTCCAAAATTGTTTCGCCATCTGCCAAAGTTGCGGCAAGCATTGCATGCTCTGTCGCACCAACCGAAACAAAGGGGAAAACAATATGCGCGCCTTTTAGACCGCGCAATGCAGCAGCTTTCACATAGCCGCCCTCTATCACAATATCCGCACCCATGGCCTCAAACGCCTTTAAGTGCAAATCAACAGGTCGCGCACCAATTGCACAACCACCAGGCAAAGAAACTGTTGCATGGCCCTCGCGTGCTAAAAGCGGGCCCAAGACATTAAATGTCGCACGCATTTTTCGCACCAAATCATAAGGCGCAATGGTGGAACGAATTTCTGGAATATGGGTTTGCATACGTCCCGAACCCTTGGGCCAATAAACCGTGGTCCCCAATTGCTCGAGAAGTTCAATCATAAAGCGCGTATCGGCGAGTTCGGGCATATTGGAAAATACACATGGTTCAGCGGTCAGAAGCGCCGCCGCCTGTAATTTCAAAGCCGAATTCTTCGCACCCGAAATTCGAATAGTGCCATTTAATTCATTACCGCCGGTAATCGCTATTTTGTCCATAATTGTGCCCGTAATAAAGAAAGGCTTTCGTTAGTGCATTTTCACACCAATTTCAAAGGCACAATTCACAAAATGCCGCAAATAGAGAACTAAGTCTTTGTTCTTTTCAGGTGACTTAGGGTCAGGACTCATTAATTAACGAAGTGTGACCCTAGACTTTCTTATCTATTTGCCATGCCAGTTTTGAGCCTTTTCCCAAAATCAAAGCATTGAAGGCAAAACCCTATCGGGTGGTTTATGACCATCTGCAAAGGTTTTGATATTGATTATGACTTTTTCGCCCATTGCCACGCGCGCCTCTAGAGTTGCTGAACCCATGTGCGGTGTGCAAACTACATTTGGCAGCTTTCTAAGTTTAGGGTTTATTTCCGGTTCGTGTTCGAAAACATCAAGACCCGCGCCTGCCAAAAGCCCTTTATCGAGCATTCGCGCTAATGCGGCCTCGTCAATCACTTCACCGCGCGAGGTGTTTATCAAATATGCCGTCGGCTTCAATAGCGCCAAACGGCGTGCAGATAATAAATGATATGTCCCCGGTGTGCGCGGACAATTAACGGAAACGATATCCATTCTTGAAAGCATTTGATCAAGGCTTTCCCAATATGTCGCTTCTAAATCCTGTTCGATTGATGCGGCTACGCGGCGGCGATTATGGTAATGAATTTGCATTCCGAACGCTTTTGCGCGTCGTGCCACCGCCTGTCCAATACGCCCCATACCGACAATGCCAAGGCGTTTATTGGTTAGAGAATGCCCAAGCATCCAAGTTGGCGACCAACCTGAAAAATCGTCTTTTTCGATTAATTTTGCACCTTCTAAAAGGCGACGTGGAACCGCAAGAATTAAAGCCATTGCGACATCCGCCGTATCTTCTGTCAAAACACCCGGCGTATTGGTGACGCATATTCCACGGCTCATAGCGGTTTCGACATCAATATTATCGACACCCGCACCAAATTGCGCAATCAGACGCAATTTTTCACCGGCACGCGAAAGAACCTTTGAATCAATTCTGTCAGTTACAGTCGGAACCAAAACATCACAACGCGAAACCGCATCGATTAATTCTTCATATGACATTGCATGATCGTCTTTTGAAATTTCTGTATCGAATAGTTCCATCATGCGGGTTTCAACCGCTTCGGGAAGACGACGAGTGACAATTACTTTTGGCTTAATTACGGACATGATTCACCGAGAAGAATTTGAATAGTTCTTAATAGCAAGCAAAAACATATTTTCCAATAAGAGGAAAGTTCTAGAGTGGAAATATTTCAAATGAAACAGGAAGGGCACTAAAATTTTTTCGAGATTTGGTGGCGTGACAGAGAGTTTTTTCGCCGATGATATTGGAATATTCTCAAGGAAAAACTCACTATCACGAAGCAAAAGAACAAGCCAGTTCGATTCCACTTGAAATATTTCCGCTCTAATTGTGAAGTGATAATAGTTTGTTGTTCTCAGTTTTGAAGAGCAATGGTTTGGGAAGGTCTTTATGGGCAGGAATGCCATAAAGACCAAACAAAATTGTATTCGTTCAAAATTAGGCGTCAAGGGGGCGCGCAGCTTTTACCCCTTGACCCCTAATTTTGAGCGAGACGGATGTAAAATGGTCGCGAGCAAAGGGCTAGAAGGCTATCGCGCGAGAATGATAGTCAAGGGTTTAAGCGCGAGCGGCCCTTGACTTTCATTCTCGCGCAAACACAATTGATTTAGGTCTTTATGGCAAATCTGCCCATAAAGACCTTCCCGAACCATAGCACATCATTTCAATAAACAGCTACAACCTATTGAAAACCCAAATCTAATACATAGAAATAAGCGTTTTATGTTCCATGATTAAGTAAATATTAAGCCCGAAATATCAGAAAACTTGGCATTGAGGAGTTGAAAGTGCGCATATTTTGGATTGCTTTTTCGGTTTTGATGACTGTGTTTTGCATGCAAAATGCAATGGCGCAGGAGGTTTCATCGGTTCCTGAAAATGTGATTGCGCGCACTGATACGCCTTCCGGTCTTCCTGTTCCGCGCTTTGTTTCACTAAAATCTGATGAGGTTAATGGTCGCACAGGCCCTGACGAAAAATACCCGATTAAATTCGTTTATCGCAAACAAGGTCTGCCTGTAAAAATTATCGCTGAAACCGATTTATGGCGAAAAATTGAGGATCCCGACGGAACAATCGTATGGATTAAAAAGGACCGCCTTGCTGGAAAACGAACCCTAATAATTCGCCCCGCAAACGGAATGCCAAGCGCGATTTTATATTCAAAAGCCAATGAAAAATCGCAAGTGATTGCAAAAATTGCCAATAATACAATTGCAGTAATTATCGGGCAGGAGCCAGGTTGGCGAAAAATCAAAATTGGAAAGTTTAGCGGCTGGATTCGCGCGATTGATGCTTGGGGCGTTTGAGTCCGGACTCTAGTTTTTTAGCCAAAAGGCGTTTTCACCCAAGGACAAAATGAAAATTTCGTGGTTTTTCGCTTCTTCCGCACTAATTCGAGGCGCGAGTTTCTTGGGTCTTATGCCGATTTTTTCGATTTTTTGGGCTGATAGTCCGGTATCTGATTCTATATTATTATTATGCCCTTGTGGCTCAAAACCAAAACTTCTTTCGCGGCCGCCCATTAATTCTAAATAGACATCAGCAAGAAGGCGCGCATCCAATAAGGCGCCGTGCAGAGTTCTGTCTTTCAAATCTATGCCAAAGCGACGGCATAATGCGTCCAATGAAACCGGTGCGCCCGGGAATTTCTTTTTGGCAAGCTGTAAAGTGTCTGTTACACGCTCAATCGGAATTGCGGGCAGGCCGATATTTGACAGCTCCGCATTGATGAATTTGCGGTCAAATTCTGCATTATGGGCGATTAAGCGCGCGTCACCCATAAATTCCAACATTGCATCGCAAACTTTCGGATCGCCAAAAGTCGGAAAATCGGAAAGAAATTGTGATGAAAGGCCATGAACCCGAAATGCCTCTATCGGCATATCACGCAATGGATTTATATAGGTGTGAAATACATTCCCACTTGGCAGATAATCAATTAATTCAACCATACCGATTTCGACGATTTTATCGCCATTAAAAGGGTCTAAACCCGTGGTTTCGGTATCGAAAACTATTTCGCGCACTTATAGGTCCAAAAGCTGTTTGTGGATTTGACTTACCAATCCCTCTATCTCGCTTAAAGCACGATTTGTGTCAATTATTATGTCCGCTTTGGCAGTTTTTAAATGGTTTGGCATTTGATTGGCGATAATAATTTCGAATTTTTCTTTTGTCATGCCTTTACGTGCCATAACCCTTTGCTTTTGGGTTTCCAAGTCACAATCGACGACAATAATTTTATCAAATTGGCTTTGCGAATTGGTTTCAAACAATAATGGTATGTCCAAAATCACATATTTTTCGTTTGTGTTTTCTTGAATAAATTTTTCACGATCCGCTTTTACCAAAGGATGAACGATTTTTTCCAATATTTCGACCAATTTTGGTTCTTTTATGATTAATTGTGACAAGATTTGACGATCTATATTGCCTGTTGCAGAAATTGCGCTTGGAAAAACTTTGGAAATTGGTGCAATCGCTGCACCGTTTTTTTCATATAATCGGTGAACCGCATTGTCAGCAGACCAGGTTTTTGCACCCAATTTGCGGAAAAAATCGCAAACTGTCGATTTTCCCATGCCAATTGAACCGGTAAGACCGACTTTAATCATTTTCTGACAGCCTTTTTAAGGCTTTGGCAAAATCCGGCTTTTCGCCAAACCAAAATTCAAAAGCAATTGCCGCCTGCCCGACCAGCATTCCTAATCCATTAAGTGTTTTGAGACCGCTTTGGCGCGCATTTGCCAAGAACTTTGTTTCCGGCGGATAATAAATCATGTCATAAACTAAAGTGTCTCTTTGGCATTGCGAAAAATCGCAATCCAAATCGCCATTTCCCGCCAGACCCAATGAAGTCGCATTAATTATTATCTGAGAATTGCCAAAGGCCGCGCCTTTTTCGTCCCATAAAACTGGATTAAGTTTAGAAATATCAAGGAATTGCCCGATTTCAGAGATTAGTCTTGTGATTTTAGTCATATCGCGCGCTATGACATTAATTTTTTCGGGCGGGGTCCCTATTAATTCACAAATCAAGCCTTTTGCTGCACCGCCCGCGCCCAAAACACTTATTTCTTTTGAGTTTTCCACAATTCCTTTTTGGCGATAATCTAAATCGCACAAAAGGCCCGCACCATCGGTTATTTCGGCTATTATTTTATCGTTTTCAATTTTTACAGTATTTGCCGCATTAATATTGGCGACCATCAGGCCTTTTTGATTGGCGAGATTGGCGGCTCTTTCTTTAAACGGGGTTGTGAAATTGGCACCTTTTAACCCTGCCTGTTTTAAGCCTTGAAAACAGGTTTCAAAATCTTGTTCAGATGGTTCAAACGCCAAATAGACAGCATTAATTCCAAAATCCTGTATCCAGGCATTATGGATTAATGGTGATTTGGAATGGCGAACCGGATTGCCAAAAACACCGTAAATTTCTGTAGAGGCATTTATTTTATTCATTTCAAACCCGAACTAAACCATTTTCGCGTAAAAATGACATTAATTCCAAAAGCGGCAATCCCAAAATTGAGAAATAATCGCCCTCTATTTTCTCAAAAAGCTGTGAACCCAGACCTTCTAATTGATAGCACCCAACGGAATTGAGGACTTCTTCTCCACATTGTTCAAGGTAGAAATCAATAAATTCATCACTTATCGGTCGCATTTTTAGTTTGGGTGAACAATCATAGCGAAAAACCAAATTCGAATTTTGGTAAATTACCAAAGCATTGCATAAAAAATGGGTTTTAGCGGAAAATATTCTAAGCCTTTCTTTGGCCTCTAGCATATTTGCCGCTTTGTCAAAGGCTTTATTATTAAGCGAAAGCATTTGATCGCAACCAATAACAAAAGATTGCGGATATTTTTGCGAAATTTTTATGGCTTTTAATTTTGCCAATTCATGAGCCTGTAATGACGGGCTAAGACCTTCGGCGCGCAAGGAAATTTTTGCATTTTCCTCGTCAACCATGGGCGTGATTGCTTTATATTCAACACCCGCTTCATTAAGCAATTTTTGGCGGATTTTTGAGCCGGATGCTAAAATCAAATCAGCCATTATTGCGCCTTTTGGTTTCATAAATATTCATTATTGCCGCCGCAGTTTCTTCGATTGAGCGCCGTGTCACGTCAATGACTTCCCAATTTTGTCTTTCAAACAGGCGATTTGCGAATACTACTTCTTCGCGCACCGAATCTTCGTCAATATAATCGGAATTGGAATCAGCATTAAGGCTTAAAAGCCGATTGGTTCTTATGGTAATCAATCTATCGGGCGAAACTTTAAGCCCGACAACAAGTGGCTTTTTTAATTCCAACAATTCCTGCGGGATTTGCCCGCCATAGACCAATGGGTAATTCGCAGTTTTATATCCACGATTTGCTAAATAAATTGAAGTCGGTGTTTTAGAGGTTCGACTTACGCCGACCAAGACTATGTCTGCCTCTTCATATTCATAAACCAATTGCCCGTCATCATGGTTCATTGTGTAATTCATAGCCCCAATGCGGCGAAAATAATTTTCGTCCAAAGCCTGTTTCGAACCGGTTTTAACGCGCGGCACAATGCCCAAATGACGCGAAAAGAAATTCAAAACGCCATCAAGAAGCGCCATGCATGGAATGTCGGCCTGTTTACAACGGCGTTCTAATTCATCACGCAAATCTTGCGCCGCAATTGTAAATAATACTAGTCCCGGTCTTAGCTCGATTTCGTCCAAAACCTTGTCTAATTGGCGCTTTGAACGCACAAGATAATAAGATCTTTCAAGTGGCGTCACACCTTCAAATAAAGGTGTTACGGCTCGCGATATAGCATTGATTGTTTCCCCGGTGGAATCGGAAACCAAATGGACGTTTATATATATATTATTTGGCATTTGCGGATTTGCTCTGTTAATAAAGTCTTCATACTTATTAACAGGCTGTGAATAAATATGGTTAAGAGATTATTAAAGAAATTTTTCAGCGGATTTATTAATCTCATTAATGAATCTATCCACAATTTATCCGCAGGCGGTGGATATGGTTAATTTTGGATAAATATTTTTGGGACTTATCCACAATAAGAAACCAAGCGGCGTTTTTTTTGTGGCGATAACAAGTTTTATCTTTAAATAAACTAAAGGACTTTCACCGCGTTTTTCACTTCATGGCTCAATAAATTAATTAGTCTAACCAGTTTGTTTGTTTTTTGTTTTATTTTCTTTTTTGCCGAAACACAGTTTCGGTCGCAAAAGAAAGATCAATTGTTAGAGTGCGCTGCGTGTTAGTAAAGCCCCGCGCTACGCGCGCCTTCGGTAAAGGGCTTGACTAACACGCATCCCACCGTTGAAGAATAAAGGGAAATATAGATTTTCTGGAAGACAAAGCCTTTGATTTGACAGTCTCGAAAAAGTGAATGTCAAGAGCGAAGAGCGAAGCGTCCCTTTACATTCACATTTTCACAAACACAATTGAAGAAGGCCGTTATGGCAAGCCTGCCCATAAAGGCCTTCCTAAGCCTTTATGACATCAAATGAAACTCAACCCTATCTTTCGTTCAATAGCCATGGTTCTCTATATTATGACGCTTCCCAAAATTACTAGCGTTAAAACAATTTACTCGAAAGTTGCCGACGCAAAAACTTATTACTTAGTTTTATAAAAACCACCTCCCTGTTCATAAACTGTGAACAAGTTTTGGCAACAAACCATCTCTATGTTAGTAAGTCCGAAAATTTCATTTTTATCCACCTTACTAATTATTATTATTCCTTAATTTATATAGAGAATGTATTTTGAAAATTTCCGATAAGCCATTATTGATAAGAACAATTGAGGGGAATAAGGAAGAAAGACTTCCCATCTGGATGATGAGACAGGCAGGCAGGCATTTGCCTGAATATCGTGAATTAAGGGCTAAAAATAAGAGTTTTTTGGATTTCTGTTATTCACCGGCAGCAGCAGCAGAGGCGACACTCCAACCTGTAAGGCGATATGATATTGATGCCGCAATAATTTTTTCTGATATTTTGGTGGTTCCACATGCTTTGGGTCAATTTGTGGATTTTAAAGAAGGTGTCGGCCCAATTCTTTCGCCAATTAGGGACGAAGAATCTTTAAAAGGCCTTTCTTTTGATAAATTCGAATTAAGGCTTAATCCGGTCTATGAAGCGATTGAAAGAGTAAAGGCTCAGATCAACCAAGACCAGGCTCTTTACGGGTTTTGCGGCGCACCTTGGACTTTGGCGACCTATATTATTCAAGGAAAAGGCGGCGATAGAAGTGATGCCAAGACTTTTGCCTTTCAAAATCCTGAATTTATGACAAGGCTTTTTGATATTCTTATCGAATCCCTAGCAGTTCATTTGAATAATCAATTAAAGGCCGGTGCTGATGTCGTCCAGATTTTTGAAAGCTGGGCCGAGGATTTGAACGATATTTCGTTTGAAGAATGGGTAATAAATCCAACCCGAAAACTTGTTAATCGTCTTAGAGAATTAAATCCAAGCGCTAGAATTATTGGTTTTCCGCGCGGCGCATCGCATAGGGCTAAAGATTATTTCGAAAGAACTGGAATTGACGCAATTGGCCTTGATATAGCCTGTGACTTGGCAAAAACGCGCGCTGAGTTGGGAAATAATGTCTGTATCCAAGGGAATTTAGACCCTTATGTTTTGATTGCTGGCGGGGATTATTTAAGGCGCTCGGTTGATAAAATTCTTGAAGTCGCAAAACTTGGTCCGCATATTTTTAATCTTGGGCATGGAATTACACCATCAACCCCGATTTCAAACGTAGAAGCAATGATAAAGCAAATACGGGGATAAAATGGGGCGTAAAATAGCGATTGTTTTGTTTAATCTTGGCGGGCCTGACAATACAGACAATATAAAGCCCTTTCTAAGAAATCTTTTTTCAGACAGGGCAATAATTGATTTACCTTGGTTTTTGCGCCTGCCTATCGCTTTTTTGATTTCGACACTTCGCGCACCTAAAGCCAAACCTTTGTATGAAATTATGGGTGGTTCATCGCCACTTTTAAAAAATACTATTTTACAGGCCGAGGCTATTGAAAAACAGGTTTCTTCACTATTGCCGGACGATGAAGTTAAAGTCTTTATTTCAATGCGTTATTGGAAACCGTTTGCCAAGGAAACCGCAAAGCAGGTCGCAGAGTTCGACCCCGATGAGACTATTCTTTTACCGCTTTATCCCCATTATTCATGCACTACGACGGGTTCAAGTTTGGACGATTGGGCGCGTTTTTCTAAAACCAAGTCGAAAACAATAAAGAATTTTCCTTTATTATCTGGTTTTATTAGTGGTGCGGTTAATTCTATCATCAAGGAATGGGATGGTTTAGGAAACCCTCAAAAAGTTCGTGTTTTATTTTCTGCCCATGGTTTGCCACAAAAAATTATTGATAATGGTGATCCTTATGAAAAGGAAATTAATGAAACCGCTAATGCAATAAAAGAGATTTTGCCGCCAAATTTTGAGACTATCGTTTGTTATCAATCAAAAGTCGGGCCTTTAAAATGGCTTGGTCCATCAACAGAAGATGAAATTATTCGTGCCGCGCGCGACAAAATCGGCATTATTATTTATCCGATTGCATTTGTTTCCAATCATATTGAAACTTTGGTCGAATTGGATGTCGAATATCGAGAGTTGGCGCATAAATTGGGGATAGAGTTTTTCGCGCGCGCCGATACAATTAATTGCGATAAGGATTTTATTAATTCGCTTTCGCAATTGATAATCGAAAAAATTGAAATGGGGCAAAAATGAATTTTCTAATGGAAAATTACCAAGTTTTTCGGGCTTTACATATTATCGCGGTAATTGCTTGGATGGCGGGTCTAATGTATTTGCCGCGAATCTTTGTCTATCATTCAGCAATTGAGGTCGGAACCCAAACCGACGAAACCCTTAAAACCATGGAAAAGAAACTTTTCAGATTCATTATGGATCCATCAATGTTGGTGGTTTGGGTTTTGGGAATCTGCCTCATTTATGCGCGTGGCGGTATGGAGTTTTTGAATAATCATTTCATGTGGGGCAAATTAAGCGCCGTAGTTTTGATTACAATAATCCATATGTTTTATGGAAAATGGCAAACAGATTTTGAAAATTCTAAGCGACCATTGAATCATGTTTTCTATCGCATAATCAATGAAATGCCGTTCTTACTAATGATGTTTGCGGTATTTATGGTGGTTCTTGAACCTTAGGGATCAGATAACTAACTTTTGGGAATAATAAGAACTAGTTGTTTACCGCAATTGAGTGCATTGGTTGGGGAAGGTTATGGGAAGGTTCGCTATAAAGACCTATAACATTTGTGTTTACCTAAAACTGGGCGTCAAGAGACGCTACGCTTTAATTCTTGACACCCATTTTTAGGCGCGGCGCTTTACTAGCTCGCAACGCACAATCCGCAATAAAATTGCCTGTTGAACCCGAAATTCTTTTTCTGCAAGAATGAGGTTTGATAAAACGCTATAAATGTCAAAAAGTCTGGTTTTTTTTACAATTTGGCGGATTATAGTTCGGAGAAACGAGGAAAAAACCTAGAATCTGAAAGCAGATTCCACTTTAACGCCCGGGCTGTTCTTTTTCTTTTTGTTAGGATCAGCGGCATTGAATTGCGGTTCTGGAACAACGACTTGACCGCCAATTCGGAAATTTTTGGTGAAATCATAAAATGCGCCGGCGCTAGTTTGGCCTTTATTGAAATCATTCGGATGGGTTGGTTGAACTTCCATGCCGAAAGTTACACCCCATTTTGATTTTGGCGAAACTTTAATTGTTGCCTTGGTTTCACCGCGAGGAGTCCAAGCATTTGCATTGGATTTAAATTCACTACCGAAAGTGAATCTTTCATACCATGGGGCAGTTGAACGGTCTGAAACAGCTTGTTGCGCGCAAACATCGCCGGCTGTCATTAATACAGCCGAAGCAATTATTACACCTATCAAACCTCTAGACGTCAATTTCATAACCCTTATTCGATACTGAACCGAAACTTAAAATAACAATACCATTACCGCATTAAAATTACTTTAATTCTATTAATATCGAACTTTAAATTTTAGCGATTTGACCTTATTATAACAAATTTCAATCAAAATAGCGAATCTATCCATTGAATATGGGCTATTTTTGGCGATTTCAAGGCGATTTATGAGTCTTTTGCCCCTTTTGAATGAAATTTAATACGAATCAAAAAATTCGTTGCATAAGTAACACGTTTGGTTTTGTTCGGTATGGCTGTGATAAAATCTATAGGAATCATAACCAAGCGGTAATTTTATCGCTATTATTTGGGACTGCTACTTTGCTGTAATCTCTGGAATTTGTGTAGAAATAGGATTTCGCATGACTTGTTACCAAGAAATGATTAATTCGAAAGTATTGTAACCCTTTTGATGACCATTCCATTTTCGTAGAGTCTCAATGATTTTTAATATTAATGCGGTGAAAAACGGCTTGCCAAAGGATTGACGATTGTTAATGCTGTCAATTGCTTTTCTTGGTGGCTAAATGCGAATTAGATGGTATAAGCCGCACAGAATTCTGTGTATTTTCGGGTTTGGAGTATATTGATGCGCGCTTTTGGGCATAAAATATTGGTTCTTTCAGTTTCTTTCTTGGCACTTAGTGCTTGTGCCAGTATGGGGAAGAAGTCAAGTGATGGCAAAGTTCTTGCCGCTGAGGGGGCTAAAAGCGGTGCTAAACCTTTGGCCTTGTTAAAACCGTCTAAGTCTTCTGAGGCTTCAATCGGTGTGAACGGGTTTTTGTGGCGCGCGACACTTGATACTTTGAGCTTTATGCCAATTCAAAGCGCAGATCCATTTGGTGGAACTTTTGTTACCGAATGGCATGCAAATCCTGAAAAGCCTGATGAAAGGTTCAAAATTCAAGTTTTCATCCTTGATACAAGGCTTCGCGCCGATGGTATTGCTGTTCAGGTTTTCCGCCAAACCGGAAAAGACAATCAATGGACTGATGCAGATACTGACCCTGATACATCGGTACAGATTGAAAACGCTATTTTGACCCGCGCGCGTCAATTGCGTATCTCGACTTTAGACAGCAAATAAAGCCTTTCTTATTGCCAGAAGCGGCGATTTTACACTAAAGCTACTTCCCGTTTGAACTATACGGGTTGGTCGATGACAGATAGTGTGAAATCCCTTTGTTTGGGTGAGAAATATGATCCCAAGCAAATAGAAAAAAGACAGCAAGAAAGATGGCAATCATCAGGCATTTTTGAGGCCGGAGAGATCGATAAAGGGCGTCCGAAATCCTATGTCTTGGAAATGTTTCCATATCCATCGGGCCGCATACATATGGGTCATGTTCGCAATTATGCATTAGGTGACGTAATTGCGCGCCGCCGCCATACACAGGGTTTTCAAGTTTTACACCCTATGGGTTGGGATGCTTTTGGTCTGCCGGCCGAGAATGCCGCGATGGAAAACGGTGCACACCCTGGGAAATGGACACATGAAAATATTTCGTCGATGCGTAACCAATTGAAATCATTAGGGTTTGCAATTGATTGGACGCGGGAATTTGCAACATGTGATAAGGACTATTATCGCCATCAGCAAAAATTATTTATTGAATTATTTAACGCTGGTCTTGTATATCGAAAAAAATCCAAAGTTAATTGGGATCCGGTGGAAAATACCGTTCTTGCGAATGAACAAGTCGTGGATGGTCGCGGTTGGCGTTCTGGTGCATTGGTTGAGCAAAAAGAGCTTAATCAATGGTTCTTTAAAACCACATATTTTGCCGATGAATTGATTGATTCCTTGGCGACATTAAGTGAATGGCCGGAGCGCGTAATTTCTCAACAATTTAATTGGATTGGGCGTTCATCGGGTTTGAAATTTAAATTTGAGATTGAGGTAAATGAAATAGCGCCTGATTTCAAGGACTTAGAAGTTTACACTACTCGACCCGATACACTATTTGGTGCTAGTTTTGTCGCGATTGCCGCCGATCATGAATTAGCAAATATGCTTGCGCCGCAAAATGCGGAATTGGCGGAGTTTGTTAAATCTTGCGCTTTGGCTGCGGTTGATGCCGAAACTTTAGAAACCCAAGAAAAGCGCGGCATTTTTACCGGACTTTATGCCATTCACCCATTTGATTCCAAAAGAAAAGTGCCGATTTGGATCGCGAATTTCGTTTTAAAAGAATATGGGACGGGTGCAGTATTCGGTTGCCCGGCGCATGATCAAAGGGACCTTGATTTTGCCAATAAATATGGCCTTTCGGTTACACCGGTAATACTACCGCCTCATACCAAAGCGAATGAGTTTGAGATTAAGGAAATTGCTTATTCCGAAGACGGGATAATTATTAATTCGGATTTTCTCGATGGCCTTGATATTATCAATGGCAAAAAGGCGGCAATTGCGAAAATTGTCGAGATGGGTCGTGGCGAAGAAGCAATAAATTATCGTTTGCGTGATTGGGGTGTGTCGCGCCAAAGGTATTGGGGCTGTCCTATTCCTATGATTCATTGCGAAGATTGTGGTGCGGTTCCGGTTGCTGAAAGCAATTTACCGATTTCTTTGCCTGAGGATGTAACTTTTGATAGGCCTGGTAACCCGCTTGATCGTCACCCGACTTTTAAACACACTAATTGCCCGAAATGTGGCAAAGTGGCAAAGCGGGAAACCGATACTTTAGATACTTTTGTCGATTCATCATGGTATTGGGCACGCTTTTGCGGCCTTTCCCCGAATTCACCGACAGATTTAGATGCGGTGAATCATTTTCTTCCTGTCGATCATTATATTGGCGGTATAGAACACGCGGTTTTGCATTTGCTTTATTCGCGGTTTTTCTCTCGCGCGATGGAAAAAACTGGACACGTTAATGTCAAAGAACCTTTCAAACATCTTTTCACCCAAGGCATGGTAACACACGCGACTTTCCGCAGCGAAGATGGTCGTTGGATTTATCCCGCGGACGTGACATTCAAAGACGGCGGCGCTTTTGAGACTTCAAGCGGGGTGAAAGTTACGGTCGGTGCGACAGAAAAAATGTCGAAATCGAAAAAGAATACGATAGATCCGGAATTTATTATCGCTAATTATGGCGCCGATGTCGCGCGGCTTTTTGTATTGTCAGATTCCCCGCCGGAGCGTGACGTCGAATGGAGCCAGGCTGGTGTAGAAGGTGCGGCGCGTTTTGTTTCAAGAATCTTTGCACTATTCAATAAATATAAGCTTTTATTGGCTAAAGAGACTTCGAATTCGCCCGATTATCAAGGTGATTCTTTAATACTTATCAAAGCGGCGCATAAAGCGGCGCATAATGTAGGAATTGCGATAGACGGTTTGAAATTCAATGCGGCAATAGCCCAATTATATGAATTATTGAATATTTTCCGCCAATTTGAAAACTCAGGCGCAAAGGACCTGGACTCTGCGCGTTCTGAGGCTTTGGTAATCTTTCTAAAACTTCTTCAGCCCTTTATTCCTCATTTAGTCGAAGAAATTTGGGAGAAATCCGGTCGAGAAGGATATTGCGTTAAAGCGCCTTGGCCATTGGTGAATCTATCTTATGTTGAAAATGATGAATTCCTATTGCCGGTGCAAATAAATGGCAAAAAACGCGATGAAATTATGATTTCCAAGGAATTGAATCAAGATGCAATAATGGCAATCATCATGGATTCAAACGCCGGAAAGAATTATATCGGCTCTCGCAAGATTAAGAAGATTATTTATGTAAAGAATCGTATTATCAATATCGTTACAGAGGGATAATAATGAAATATCTGAGGCCGATTTCGTTTCTTTTGCTTTCCGCAATTTTGGGCGGATGTGGCTTTCAACCACTTTATTCACAGGACAATCTCTCTCTTGGTGCGGTTTCCATTAAACCGATTGATGGAAGAATTGGGCATTTTATTGAACAAAAACTCGAAGATAGATTTGGAGTTGGTGCAAATGGGCCAAGCGCGGTTTTGGAAACCAAAGTCAAAAGTGAGTTTCAATATACAAGCCTTGCTATAAATTCTTATACCAGACGCGCGATACTTAAAGTTAGTGCCAATTATGAATTATCGATTGATGGCGGAAAGCCAATAACAGGCGCGGTGAATGTTGATGTCGGCTATGATACTTCTTTAACCGCCTATGCCGATATTGCGCTTTTGTCTGACGCCGAAGAGCGGGCTGGGGCCGAGATTGGTAATAAGATTTGGTTCGATATACAGCATAAAATGGCACTTATGAAAAAATGACAATTGTCAAAAAGCCCGAGGATTTAAAGAAAAAAGGAAATCGAATCTTCCTGGTCTATGGTGTTGATATAGGTCGTTGTGACGATATTATTTTCGATACACAGAATTGGTTCTTACAAAACGAAAGGGGCCTTGAAACTCGACGTTTTAACGAAGATGACCTTAATAATGATTTTGCGGGATTTGAGGGCGCTATTAAGGGTGGCTCTTTATTTGGTGGCGCCTCGGTTGGTATAACACGTATTCATAGCGAGTCTATGGCTGGAAAATTGGCGAAATTCATCGAGGAAGCGCCGATTTTGGACGGTGCATTATTCATTAATGGACAGAACCTTTCCCCTAAAAGCAAATTGGTGAATGCAATTGAAAAATCTGAGTGTGCTGTCGCGCTAAGGATTTTTGAATCGAGTGTTTCGGATTTGATACAAGTAGCGAAATCAATAATTCAAAAAGAACATGTTTCGGCAAGTGACGATATTATTCGCTCGATTATTGATAATACCGCAAAGGATGTCCTTTCTGTGCGCGCGCAATTACAAAGCATGTGTCTTTATGCCGGACGTGGCGGAACAATTGATGCAGAAGCGGTTACCGGATTATTGGTCAATAGTCGGGATGGTATGCTTGATGATGCCGTGAATTTTGCATTTGATGGCAAGGCTTCCTTGGCCTTGGAAGGGATATATTTCTGTTTGCGAGATGGGGAATCGCCAATTCGCATCTTTAATCTTTTGATTGGTCGTGCAAAATTATTGTTCAATTTGATTTCTAATTTGGAACTTGGTGAGAGTGCCATGAATTTGGTCAAAGAACGGCGTTTTGGCATTTTTTGGAAACAACAGGATCAAATAGCACGACAGACGGAAAACTGGGCTCGACGCGGGATTAATAGACTATTGATGGATTTAGTCGATTACGACGGCCGCAGTAAAGTTAAAGGCGGCAGCGTAAATCCCGAATTATTACTAGAACGCTGTATTCTTAGAATAGCACAATTAAGTGGTGCTAAATACTAATGCGCATTGAACTCCGATTGTTCTAAGCGCTTAATCGTCGGCAAATTTCATCTAATTGTTCCAGGGTTTGATAGGAAATTATCAATTGCCCGCCTTTGTCGGTCTTATGCTTGAGTTCTACCGGTAGGCCTAGTGTGTCACTTAAATCATGCGCCAAAGCCAATGCGTCATTATCGACAGATGTTTCACGTGAAACATTTTCGCGCAAGGCATTCTTTTTATTGACTAAGCTTTCGGCCTCTCTAACGCTAAGTTTTTTGGAAACCATTTCTTTGGCGGCGGCCAATGGATCGCTTGATGCAAGGGCCGCACGCGCATGGCCCGCGCTTAATGCGCCATTAATCACCAATTCCTGCACCTCCTTTGGTAAGCCCAAAAGCCTTATAGTATTGGCAACATAGGCGCGGCTTTTACCAATTGTGTCGGCAATTTGTTGTTGGTTATAACCAAAGCGATCCATTAATTGACCGAAGGCAACTGCTTCTTCGATAGCATTTAAATCCTGCCTTTGCAGGTTTTCGACGATTGCGACTTTTAATGTTGCTAATTCATCAAATTCGCGAACCACAACCGGAACTTTGTGAAGACCGGCAATTTGGGCCGCGCGCCAGCGCCTCTCCCCTGCTATAATTGAATAATGCCCAGGCGTTGTCGCATCACTTCGTATTACTATTGGTTGGACAATGCCGTGTTCCTTAATAGTATTGGCAAGACCATTTAATTCGTCTTGGTCAAAAGTCCGTCTCGGTTGTTGCGGATTTGGGCGAATAAATTCTATCGGCAATTCTCGAGGTAATTCGGAGTTTTGATTCAATGGCACATTCGGTGAATCGCCTAATAAAGCTGACAAGCCACGTCCAAGACCACGATTTGGCTTATTTTGTTCATTCTCGCTCATGCGGCTTGCTCCCGTTCTCTTTGAATTATTTCGCTTGCCAATTTTATATAGGCACGGCTTCCGGCGCAGGTATGGTCATAAATAAGCACCGGCTTGCCATGCGAAGGCGCCTCTGAAACCCTTACGTTTCGCGGAATGACAGTATTATAAACTTTTGGCCCAAAGTGACTTCTCACATCTTGGGCGACTTGATCGGAAAGTCGATTTCGGGCGTCATACATTGTAAGCACTACCCCTTGTATTTCTAAATTCGGATTTAGAGAGCTGCGAACCAATTCAATGGTGCGTAATAATTGGGTGAGTCCTTCGAGCGCAAAAAACTCACACTGTAGAGGAACCAATAGTGCATCGGCGACCGTCATTGCATTAATTGTAACGACATTCAAAGATGGCGGACAATCGATAATTATATAGTCAAAATCGAGGGCTTCAGTTTCTTTGGCGCGCTTAAAAGCCTCCTTTAGTCGAAAAGCTCGATTTGGAACGTTGGCCAATTCAATTTCCACACCCGCAATATCAACACTTGACGGCGATAAATAAAGGTTCGGGATTTGCGTCGCGACAATGGTTTCAAACAAAGTCGCATCACCCATCATAATATTATAGGTCGTATTGATCCGATTTGACGGCCTTACACCCAAGCCGGTTGAAGCATTGCCTTGAGCGTCAATATCAAAAATTAGGACGCGTTCGCCAACGGCAGCAAGGGCGGTTGCAAGATTAATCGCGGTTGTGGTTTTTCCAACACCACCTTTTTGATTGGCAATTGCCAATATTCTGGGTTTGGATTCGTCTTTTGCATTATGCACTTTGCAGCTCCGATATGAATAGAATTACGCCGTTGGGATTGGTTTCGCTTTTATAAGATTTATATGTGAAAGACCATTTCTTTCGTGCGGATTCCAGTTCTTTTTCAGCTTCTTCCCCTTTTAGAAGCAGTAAATTACCTTCTCCATTCAAATGAGGAGCGGCCTGATGAAAGAGGCGTTCAAGTGGGGCAAAGGCGCGCGAAACTATTAAATCAAATCCGTCATTATTGAACTCTTCAATCTTGGAATTAATAATTGACGCATTGGCTCCCGACGCTCTTACTATCTCGCGCAAGAAGGCACATCTTTTGGCGCTTTCGTCCAAAAGGGAATAATGCAAATTGGGCCTTTGCCCTTTCGACATAATAGCCAAGACTAATCCAGGAAAGCCAGCGCCGGTACCGATATCGAGTATTTTCCGACACTTAGAAGGAATATATTGAATCAATTGTGCGCAATCACGGAAATGCCGCGTCCAAATATCACTCTCTGTAGATTTGGCGATTAAATTAATGCGCCTATTCCAATTCAATAATTGCATCTCATAATTGAGTAGTGCTGATAGTGTTTCACGTGAAACATTATAGTCCGACCGGAATGCCTCTTGTAGAATTTCATTAGTTGGCATTGGTCTTTTCTTTACGTTTTAGTACTGCAAGTATCGCGGTTAGTGCGCTTGGTGTAACCCCTTCAATACGGCCGGCCTGACCCAGTGTACTTGGTCTGATGCGGTTCAGCTTTTCACGAACTTCTCCGGATAGGCCGCCGATTTCACCATAATTTAACCAAGCGGGAATTTTCAAGTTTTCATCACGAATTTGCGCGTCAATATCTTGCTTCTGCCTATCTATATAGCCGTGATAAACAGCGGCGATTTCGATATGTTCGCGCATTTCAGAATCAAAGCTCGTCATTTCAGGAAAAATATTCGAAACTGTTTCCCAGTCCACGCCATTGAGATTCAGTAATTCAATCAGATTGCGTTTTCGCCCATCTTGGCGAACCGCAAGACCATGATCCAACGCTTGTTTCGGCGTCAAAATCATTTGCTCAGCTAAAGTTTCCGCTCTCTCCAGTTTTTGCATCTTACTCGAAAAGGATTTGGCGCGCTCCATACTAACCAAACCAAAATCTATCCCAATCTTAGTAAGCCTTTGATCAGCATTATCGGCACGCAATGAAAGGCGATATTCGGCACGCGATGTAAACATTCTATAAGGTTCGGTCACCCCTTTTGTCACTAAATCGTCTATCATTACGCCTATATAAGATGAGGATCTCGGCAATACCATGCCATCTTTTCCGGCACAAAATAGTGCCGCATTAGCACCAGCGATTAACCCCTGCGCTGCGGCCTCTTCATAACCGGTAGTGCCATTGATTTGACCCGCTAGAAATACCCCTTTCGATTTCTTGATTTGTAAATCTGTAGATAGTTCGGTTGGATCTACGAAATCATACTCAATCGCATACGCCCATTTCTCAATTTCAACATTTTCGAGACCATTGATAGAACGCAAAAATGCCTCTTGAATTTGTTCGGGAAAAGACGTTGAAATTCCATTTGGATATATTGTATCAGTATCTAATCCTTCTGGCTCCAAAAAAATTTGGTGGCGTGATTTATCCGCAAATCGGTTAATCTTGTCTTCAATAGATGGGCAGTAACGCGGCCCCCGACCCGATATTGCGCCGGTATTGATTGCCGCCAAATGGATATTGTCGCGAATGATTTGATGGGTCGTCTCATTGGTCCATGTTATGTGACACGGAACTTGGGGAGTATCAATTTTGTCATTAAGAAACGAAAATGGTTTCGGATTAATATCCCCGGGTTGAATTTCACATGCGTCCCAATTAATGCTCTTTCCATTAAGACGCGCAGGTGTTCCTGTCTTCAAGCGACCCATTCTTAGATTCAAAGCGCGCAAACTTTCAGCAAGTCGGACAGATGGTTTTTCGCCAATTCGGCCTGCCGGCCAATTCTTTGAACCCAAATGTATTGTCCCATTCAAAAATGTACCTGTGGTTATGACCAACGCGCGGCAGCCAATGAAGTCAGAAGCATCGGTTCTCACGCCTATAACCGCACCATTTTCGAAGACTATTTCCTCTGCCTGAGCTTCAATAACTTTCAAGTTTTCTTGTTGCGATACTAATTCTTGAATTGCCGCTTTAAACAATTTCCTGTCTGCTTGCGCTCTTGGTCCCTGAACAGCGGGGCCCTTAGACGCATTTAGCATTCTGAATTGTATTCCGCCCTTATCAATCGCGCGCGCCATTATTCCATCAAGTGCGTCAATTTCACGAACTAAATGTCCCTTGCCCAAACCACCAATAGCAGGATTGCATGACATTTCGCCAATTGTAGCAAATTTATGAGTCAATAAAAATGTTGAAGCGCCGATGCGCGCAGAGGCACAAGCCGCCTCAACGCCCGCATGACCGCCCCCTATTACAATGACATCGCATGATAAATTATTCATTGGGCGCTATTAGACATTTTTATAGAGAAGGTCGAGGCCGCAATTCACTAAATCAACTTGCTGAAATGTTTCACGTGAAACACCCTCGCCGAGAAAGCACCTAGCGAAAACTCAAATCCGCGAGGCTATTTTCCGATACAAAAACTAGAGAATATTCTATCAAGCAAATCTTCAATACCAATATGCCCAACAATTTCACCTAGACACGATGTGGCGACGCGCAGATCCTCGCAACCGATCTCAATTGCAATCTTTGAAGATGTAAGGCTGCGTTCAAGGGCGGCAATAGTCTCATTAATAGCAATCAAATGCCGCATCCTAGTAATCGGCGCGAATTCAGAAATCTGAGAAGACTCAGCGATCCGCTCAATAATGGCAGCCTCCAATTTACGCAAACTGTCTTCTTGGTTAACTGAAATCTCAAACTGCAAATTCGGTATTTTGTTATAAAAGCGCTCTTCCTCGGCCAAATCGGATTTCGACCAAACAACGAAACTATCAGCCTCCAGATGTGGTTGCATCTGCTTTAAATGGTCGAAATTCTCCACTAAACCAATAATTAGATCAGCGTGCTCACATCTTTCCAGAGCGCGTTTTATACCCTCTTGCTCTATGGTGTCCGCAGATTCTCTTAGGCCAGCAGTGTCATTAAAATGCACTAAATAACCACCAAGGCTGAGGCTAACCTCAATAATATCGCGCGTCGTGCCGGCAATGGAAGATACAATCGCGGCATCTTTACCGCAAAGTGCATTCAAAAGGCTGGATTTACCCGCATTCGGTGGACCAATAATAACTATATTGAAACCGTCTCTTATGCGTTGGAAATTTTTGAAATGGTCCGCTGCTCGTCTTAATTCATCAATCAATGCCGCAATATCAATTCTATTGGTTTCGCTTAAGCCTTCGGGCAAATCCTCATCGGGAAAATCAATATAGGCCTCGGCCTCGGCGAGGATTTTCAAAATCTTCTCGCGCCAATGGCGGGTGGCATCTCCTAATTCACCCTTCATAATCCGAAGTGATAATTGCCTTTGTGCCTCTGTCTCTGAATCAATTAAATCAAGAAGTCCTTCGGCTTGGGCAAGATCCATTTTATCGTTCAGGAAGGCCCGCCGTGAAAACTCCCCCGGCTTTGCCAATCGCACCAAATCCGTCCCAATCGCAACTTCCAGGAATTTTTTGACAATTGCGCGTGAGCCATGCAAATGAAATTCTATGACATCTTCGCCTGTAAATGAATTAGGGGCTGGAAAATATAGGCATAGTCCGGAATCAATGATTTCATTTCTAGAATCAAAAAACTGGCATAAATGCGCATAACGCGGAGCGAATTCGCGTCGCTTTGTAAGAAATTCCGCCAAATCTAGAGAATTAGGACCCGAAACACGAATAATTGCGACGCCCGATT
Source organism: Hyphomonadaceae bacterium (assembly GCA_041917055.1). Classification (GTDB taxonomy): domain Bacteria; phylum Pseudomonadota; class Alphaproteobacteria; order Caulobacterales; family Aquidulcibacteraceae; genus Pseudaquidulcibacter. Next base: position 317,691 of record JAYRYJ010000001.1, on the reverse strand, counting down.
TGCCGCTTCCGCTCGCGAGAGCGATAATAGTGCCCATTATTAGTCCGCTTTTTTATCTTTGTCGTCGCTGCTGCTCTTTGGAGAAGTATCAAAACTCATTTTTGAACCTTCAACTGATGCCTTAATGAAAGCATTAAAGGCATCCTGCGCAATACCGCCAAGTCCAGACCAGGCCTTAACCATGGGTTCAACATCTATCATGCTCTCGCCGCTTTTCATCTTGTCGGCGGCGGTCTTCAAAAACATATTGTGAACCTGTTCATAATCCGGAAGCCCCGCAAGTCTTCTCGCTTCTTCAGGGGTTAAATCGATTTCAATATTGACTTTCATATATCTACTCCGCAGCTACAGTTTTGCACGCGCTGCACATTCGCTTTACCACAAAAATCCAAGCTCGCAATAATTGGATTTATCGCGCAAATCCCCGCTCAAGTTTCTTTAAACAAAGTCGATAATACCTTCAAACCTCTGGTTAAGAAGTCAGTTAATCTTTAGGAAAAAAGACTATCGATTACAGCGCACGAATTTTGAATTAGCTTCGCCGTCGAAAGAAATGAAAGCACCGGAATCACTGATATTTGTGATTTTCAAATTGAATGGCAAATTTGCACCGTTTCGCGCTTTAATATCAATTCCCTCGGTATTTGAAGAAATCTGTTTGACTTTGTGGCGCTCGGTCCCATTTGGGCGAATGCTCTCAATTAAAACACTTTTTCCGTCCATAACAAAGGCATAGCCTTGACCCATTGAACTTGGATTACATGACGGTTCCGTACCTGACAAAGGCCAGCCCATGAATGTAATCTTACTTTCATCATCACCAAACAGGAAGTTTCTTTCAGCTTCCTTCAATCCAGAAATAGGATCACTGGAGCCGCAAGATGAAATAATGGTCGTTGCCAAAAGAAGAATAATTTGTTTTTTCATATTTCCCCCCAAAATTAAGGGTGCATACAAATATCAACACAAATAAATTAATATCAAGTGTTCATACTAGTGAAAAATTCATCATTATTCTTAGTGCTTTTAAGCTTATCAAGAAGGAATTCCATCGCATCCATCGTGCCCATAGGCGCAAGAATTCGGCGCAACATATACATTTTCGGTAAATGTTCGCGCGGAACAAGCAATTCTTCTTTTCGCGTGCCGGACTTAATAATATCAATAGCAGGGAAAATACGCTTATCGGAAACTTTACGGTCAAGGATTACTTCACTATTCCCCGTGCCTTTAAATTCCTCGAAAATTACCTCGTCCATTCTTGAACCGGTCTCAATCAAAGCGGTGGCGATAATTGTTAAAGAACCACCTTCTTCGAGATTACGCGCAGCGCCGAAAAAGCGTTTTGGTCGTTGCAATGCATTGGCATCAACACCGCCTGTCAAAACCTTACCCGAAGATGGGACAACCGTATTATAGGCGCGACCCAAACGCGTAATCGAATCCAAAAGAATTACGACATCGCGCCCGTGTTCTGCCAAGCGTTTGGCTTTTTCAATCACCATTTCTGAAACTTGAACGTGACGGGTGGCGGGTTCGTCGAAAGTTGATGAAATCACTTCACCTTTCACCGAGCGTTTCATATCGGTTACTTCTTCCGGGCGTTCATCAATCAATAGCACGATAAGATAAACTTCGGGGTGATTTGTCTCAATGGATTTAGCGATATTTTGCAATATAACGGTTTTACCTGTGCGCGGCGGCGCAACAATCAATGACCTTTGACCCTTTCCGACGGGCGAAACAATATCAATTACCCGACCGGTTCGATCTTTTATTGTCGGATCGTCAATTTCCATGCGTAAACGCTCATTCGGATAAAGAGGTGTTAAATTGTCAAAATTGACTTTGTGTTTGGCTTCTTCGGGATCGATAAAATTAACCGTATCGACGCGCTGCAAAGCAAAATAACGTTCGCCATCACGCGGCGCTTTGACGGGGCCATCCAAAGTGTCACCGGTTCTTAGGCCAAAACGACGAATTTGATTCGGGCTTACGTAAATATCATCAGGACCCGGCAAATAATTAGATTCAGGTGAACGAAGGAAGCCAAAGCCATCTGATAATACCTCTAAAACGCCCGAACCAAAGATTTCGGCACCATTTTCGGCCTGGGTTTTTAAAATCGCAAACAATAAATCTTGTGTCCGCATAGACGCCGCGCCATCAACTTCTAAAGTTTCGGCCAAAGCCACTAATTCAGCCGGCTTTTTTTGTTTTAATTCTTGCAACGTGGTGCGAATGACCGGACCCTTGTCAGCCGGCTCTAGCGCTTCAATATTAATGCTTTCGTCATCCACTTCGGGAATTTGTGTTTCGATCGGCAAATCTTCAACGACTGCGGTATCTTCTTTGGCTTTAAGTTTAAGGGTTAATTTGGATTTGGTTTGAGGCGCACTTGTGCCTTCAATTTCTTCTTCAGACATAATTTCAACTTTTTAAAGGGGAAACCCAAGATGGGCAAAGGATAAGATGACGTTAAAATAAACAATTCGCGGCGAAATTCAAGTGTGGAATTTCACAATCGGGATTTGGTGCGCTTTTTAAGATAAGAAGTGAAATTAGCCCTAGTCGAACTTAATGTTGTTCTTTGTTTTGTTTTTTCGCCAAATTATTTTTAATTTCAATAGGTTACTACATATTTAAGATTGCCTGGTTCGAAATCGCAGAGTCGGTCTCACATCCCTGGAATGTGATAATTGGAAGCCGATTTCTGCGGATTCTACTTATCAGGCTTAAGCGCGGCCTGTTTTGGAATCGCGACCCAATAGTCCAAATCTAAAATCACACTTGGCAGATAATTGCCGTCTGTATCCTTGTCCGGATAATCGGCGCAGGGCATATCTTTAGTGGCGATGGTTTTAAGGCGTAAAGCGCCCCAATTGCTGCCAAGTTCCGCTTTTTCAATCACATTTGAGTGAGCATAAATTGTGTCGCCGGCGAAATAAGGATTTACGTGCCGACCACCATTAATAGCCAATAAATGACCCGCATTTTCCAAACCATTGAAACAGATTGCGCGCGCGGTTGAAATAACGACACCACCATAAACTAAACGACGCCCAAAGCGCGAAGATTTTTGCGCGAATGCATCAAAATGCACTTTTGCGGTATTTTGATAAAGCCGCGTCGCCATTTGGTGTTCTGCTTCTTCGATTGCCATTCCGTCAATATGGTCGATTTTCTCGCCCAATTCATAATCTTCAAAGGAGAACTTCGAACCCGACAAATCGGCATTCCATGAAATATTTCGCAATTGCGACGGCGCGATTAATTGGGATGCAGAAAGCGTCTTTTGTAATTGAGGAACCATTTCCTCTGTTTTTGCGTCAAAATCTTTCTTATTCACCATGACCCAGCGAACATAGGATAAAACCAATTCATTCTTCTGGTTAAACCCTTTGGTGCGAACATAGACAACGCCTGTTTTGCCATTAGAGTTTTCTTTTAGCCCAATAATTTCAGATATTGCGGTTAAAGTATCACCAATCTTTACAGCGGAATGAAAAACGCATTCAGCATAGCCAAGATTGGCGACTGCATTCAAAGATATATCGGGAACTGTTTTGCCGAAAACAATATGAAAAACCAATAATGGGTCAATAATATCACCATTCATTCCACAGGATTTGGCAAATTCATTTGACGAAAATTGTACATATCTTGAACCCGTAAGCGCAATATAAAGCGCAATATCACCTGAATTTATAGTGCGCGGCGTGGCGTGATTTATTATTTGCCCAAGTTTGAAATCTTCAAAAAAATTGCCTTTATTGATTTTAACCGACATATCTAACCTACAAAATCTTACAGGCCTCTTCAAATTCTAAACGTGGAAGCCTTGGGAACACTGGTTCACTTTCGGCTTTATATCCAAGATTAATAAGAAAATTTGATTTATAGCCTGTCTCACCAAAAAACTCTTTATCGACGCCTGCATTATCAAAACCCGCCATTGGGCCGCAATCTAGACCAAAGGCGCGGGCCGCAATTAGGAAATAAGCCGCACCCAAAGTCGCATTCATAAAACCATTTGAGAGACCCTTGTCGGGTGCATTTGCGAACCAATCACGCGCGCCTGGATTGTGTGGAAAAAGTCTTGGTATTTTGTCATAAAATAGAGGGTCGAAGGCGGCGATTGCAGTAATCGGCGCTTTCATGGTTTTATCAGAATTATTGGGTGCTAAATAGGGCTTTAAGCGCGCCTTGGCCTCCGGCGATTTGATAAAATAAAATCGTGCCGGATTATTATTAGCCGCAGTAGGCCCAAGGCGCGCGGCGGCATAAATTTGTTCCAATAATCCTTCGGGAATTGGCTTATCCGACCATTCATTTATTGTTCGCGCATCAAGAAAAATTTGTTTTAGAGCATTATCGTCAATCATTGTGCTTTACCTTTAAAAAGAGATTTTCCTTAATTATGAAATGGGGATGCGCGTGCCAAATTGCCATAAAGCTCCAATAACGCAACATTCAATATGTTCAAAGTTAATGAGGTCTGACCCTAAAACCTAAATTCTATCTTTCAAAATCTCAGCGACCCTAAGGCTATTGGCAATAATTGTTAAAGCGGGGTTTACGGCGGATGATGATGGGAAGAAACTTGAATCCGTCACATATAGATTATTTAAATCATGCATTTTGCAATCATTATCGAGCACAGATTCCTTTGGGTTCTTGCCGAATTTAAGCGTGCCGCACTGATGCGCGGTTCCAAGCAAAGGTATCATTTGATCAATTTCAAAATGCGGTTCAAACATTGTTCGATTGCCGATTGAATAACCGTGAATAGCGTTTTGCAGCTTTTTAATTAGGCGCTTGTGACCTTCCAAATTATTAGGCGTGTATTCAAGAACAATCTCACCCAAATTATTGAGGCGAATGCGGTTTTCAGGTCTGGGCAAATCCTCACTCATAATCATGAAACCGACCATGCGTTTGGCAAGAAAATCGGAAAGAAAATTGGGAAATAATTTATGCGGTATGACGTGCGACACCTGACCCTCAACATAGGGGCCGGTCATTGCGGGTAAAGATTGAATTTGCCCCATCGGGAAGTCAAAGCCACCGTCCTTATCCTTGAAATAATAGTCCATAATACAAAAGGTTTTAGGGAAAACCGCGCCGATTTCATGCGCCATTATTGATGTCATGGCTGAAGTGGTGTGAAACATATAGTTACGCCCGACAAGCCCAGAAGAATTACCAAGTCCGTTCTCATGACCGCTTTGCGCCGAATTAAGAAGCAATATTGCGCTATTGACCGCACCTGCCGCTAGAATGAATAAATCGGCATGAAACTCTATTTCCTCGCCATCTTTCTCGCAGATAAGCGATTTAATTTCTTTATTTCTGGCATTGAGTCTCAAAGCCTTAGTATTGGTGAATAAAGTCACATTCGGGTTTGTTCGCAATGGCTCAATACATAAAGTTCGGGCATCGGATTTGCCCAGTGCCAAACACGGATGCCCGGCACAGGTTGGGCACAAAATGCATTTGCCATTGTTTTCATTTTCTAAATCATAATCAAGACCCAATGGTAAAGGCGAAGGCGTCAGACCATTGCCCGCCAAATGTGAAAGTAAATCAGTTATTTTTGCATCATGATTTATTGGAGGTTTGGGAAAAGGCGGGGCATTAATATCGTCTGTCGGGTCAATGCCGCGTGCGCCATGAACATTCCAAAGTTTTTCGGCCCTGTCATAAAAAGGCACGAAATCTGTATAGGACAAAGGCCACGCAGGGGAAGTTTCACCGCCATAATGCGCCAAATCGTCAAAATCTTTGGGTTTCATGCGCATTAAAGCCGCGCCATAGAAAGTTGTATTCCCCCCGACATAATAATTGGTATTCGGGTGAAATTTGCGACCATTTTTATCGCGCCATTCTTCCCTTGTGCGATAAATTCTATCTATGAATACTCTTTGTGCATCCCAGTTTGCGACTTCGCGTTTTAAAAAGTCGCCACGCTCAATGATGGCAATTTTTTTTCCGCTTTGCGCCAATTCCTTAGCGATTGTGCCGCCGCCGGCACCGGAACCGATTATGACAATATCAAAATCCATTTTGCCTCACTCAATTAAGAATTTGCGCGCCGCGCGTCGAATTATCGGGTTTAATAAAAATTGAGGGAGTGTCTTGAGCGCCAGAACCGATAATTTATTGATAAAACCGGAAACCAAAACTTCGCGTTTTGTCTCATTGGCGTTTAGCGCATCAATCACGACTTTTTGTGCGCTCATGGGCTTCATTCTATGGCGAACACCCATTTTTTGCGCCATGCCGGAACGATTTTGAAATTCACTTTCCGTAGGGCCGGGGCATAGGGCCAAAACATTAATATCAAATCCGGCGCATTCAGCAGCCAATGATTGCGACATTTTAAGAATAAAGGATTTCGCTGCCGGATATAAAGTGTGGCCCGCCGCACCATTTGAAAAAGCGACCATGCTGGAAACATTAATAATACGCCCGAAATTGTTATTTTTCATTTCGGATAAAAACGCGTGGCACAGTATTGTCGGTGCGGTTACACAAACCTCGATAAAATCTAATTGAGACTGAATGTTGGTGTTTGTGAATTCGCGCGCAATCCCAAAGCCCGCATTATTTATCAAGCCATCGATTTTCAAAGCGGCGGATTTTATTTCATCAATCAATTGAAAGACCGAAGCGCGATTTGCAAGATCGCACTTATAAACAATCGACTTTATTCCATATTTCTTAGTTAGCTCACCTGATAAAGCATTTAAAGCGTCTAAATCGCGCGCCACCAAAACCAAATTTACACCCATTGACGCCAATTCACGGGCAAATGCTGCACCAATGCCCGAAGATGCACCGGTAATTAAATAGGATTTTGGCATTTTTCACCTTTGGGTATTGAAATTTAATAACCCAAAATAGAAAAATTACAAAACAAATTCTTTGCGCAAAATCTGACCCATTAGGGCGAAAATCTTTTGTGAATCTGGATTATGGTGCGCGTCCCATTCAGGGTGCCATTGCAGTGCCACGACCGTTCCGCCTTTTGATTTGGAATAAAAGGCTTCAATGATTCCATCAGGTGCGCGCGCCATTATTTCAAGCCCGTCGCCCAACTTTCCGACGCCCTGAAAATGAACCGAATTTACCCGTGTTTGGGTTTTACCGATCGCTTTGTGCAAGATTGTATTTTCGATTATTTCGACATCATGACCATGCGCAAACATTTCGTCATAGGAAACGCCGTCCGGTGAATGGTGTTTTATTTCGCGACCATCAATTGATAAATCGCGCGCAATTGTTCCGCCGAAATGAACGTTTAATTCCTGAAAACCACGGCAAATTCCAAAAACAGGCTTATTAAGTTTCAACATAGCATCGCACATAGCCATTGATGTATTGTCGCGCTTTTCATCAAATGGCCCATTCGCGTCGTTATCGGGATCACCATATAAAGCGGGCGCAATATTAGATGGTGAACCGGTCAGCAACAGCCCATCAAGTCTGGCGGCAATCGCCTCTATATCTAAAAGACTAGGGATAGATGGAATAAGCATCGGAACCGCGTCAATATAGGGAAGAGTTCCCATCAAATATTGTTCTGTAACGGCCTGAGCGGGGCGATTATTATTCAAAAGCCTTGAACAACATATATAACCCAATATCGGCTTAGACATAGTTTCGCCCCATCAAAAACCAATTTTGCGCAAAATCGCCAAATTTTGCAAATGATTTTTCGGTGATATGCAATTCTAATTTTATGCCCAAAAAAATGCAGGGAAATCGCTTATGAGAAAAGGGGACAAGTTTTGCTAAGATTTAGTCTCAAGAATGTCAGCCTTTGTCAGATAATTTTGGATAAGCTCCAACCATTTTTGTTTTTCTTTTTGCGGGCTGGATTTGGAAAAAGAAGTTTTTGATGGTGTTGTGCGCTCACTTACTAGTCCTAGGGGATTCACACAATTATTTTGTATTTTCGAACCGTTTATTGTTTTTAATTACTTTCTTTTTTGCCGAAACACAGTTTCGGCAAAAAAGAAAATAATACAAAAAATAAACAAAAGGCGACACTTCAAAGCTAACTGTGGCTAATTAGGATGCATTTGGGTGCAATCCAAGTCAATCAACATATAGACTACGGAATTATCCAGATATGTGTGAATACACTAGCTTACTAGTCAAGAGGCGCTGTCGCCGAGCTAAAGCGTAAACCTCTTGACAAGTAAGTGAGCGCACCTGGTGACCCGCAAAAAGAAAAAGAACAAAACGGTTCAGCCCGACTTAGCAAATAGGGCGAATCCTCCGGTTGTTATTGAAACGTAAATCTTGCGCTAAAATACAAATTGAAAATATTGGGGGCACTCTCGGAATGGTTGGGTTGCGAAATTCCTTGAATACCGAAACCCATATTAGCGGATTCGGACAAATAATAATCTCGGTTTAGATCAAGTCTAATCTCCCGCCCACTTGGCGTAAGTGAGAATTCACGTTTGGTATATGACATAGGGGCATTCCAATCGCTAAAAGGATTAGCAAGATTAATTTCGCCAATACCGCCACGCATTCTTAATGGTTGCGACAGTGAAATATTAAATCGCCCATTGTCGAGGTATTTCGTAAGCGAAATTTCATAAGCATCGGCAATTCCCGATTTAACTATTGGAAATAGGTTCCCTAAAGATGCGCTTTTGGGTTTCGCAAATTGGGCGCGCGCATCAAAAACCAAACTATTAGAGAAAGCATATTGTGCCGCAAGCCCCGCGAATTGCGTTTTTGCCTGTGGTTCGCCATAGGAAATATTCTGCCTATAACCGAATGCGCTGTTTCTTTCATTATTTTCGCCGAATTCAAAACCAATTTTGCCCTTTCGGAATGAATATTTCGCATCAAACATTTTTAAAGACTGCGAAAATTCGCCCATACTTTGGCCTTGCGCGAAATCCTGACCCTCATTATCGGTGCCCATAACAGAAAGGCTAAGATTTTTAGATTCAAGATTGAAACTATGAAAGTTTTGAGGAATTTGCAGCGCATAAATCCCAAATCTATCGCCGCTTTTTGAATAGAATTGCGATGAATTTGGCATTTGCCCCATATTGGAAAATGAATAAGTCAGATTCCCAAAATTCTGAAACCGGGCAATCTTGGTTGAAATCGCGAAACCGCTTTCATTCTTAATATTTTCACTAATTCCCCATGATTTTGACGGCGCCACAGAATTAAACCATGAAATTCTGGTGCCATCTGTTTCATAATTATGCATTTGGAATTGGCCTGCCGAATGCTTGGGCATATTTAGATTGACGCTGCCGATTTGTGATGAAATATCATAATTAAAACTGCGCCCGAATTTATCATAAATACCGGCATTAATGCGCGCATTTGTAAAAGCGTCGCCATATGGTGCACCCGCAATCGCGGCAAATGAATTCAAGGAAATCATTGAACCATTGCTTGATTGAGAAGACATAGTCCCCATCGGGGAAAATGCGCGTGCCAAATCAAGTGCGCCGCGCCCAAAAACGGCGTCGATTCCTGCATCACCCAAATCACGCGCAGATTCCATTATCACTTTGATTGCATCATCAACCGATAGATTTGGAAACGCCTCCAAAACCAATGCCATTGCGCCTGCTACATGGGGTGCGGCGAAACTTGTGCCCGAAATTCGCCAACAAGATGAAGTGTCGCAGTCGGCAACCACGGAAACACCGGGCGCTGAAATATAAAAATTGCCCCAATTATTTGCCTTGTTTGAGCTTGGCGCCATTGTGTCGTCTTGCGCCAATGAACCCGCGATAATTATGCGACCAAGAAAACGTGAATCATTGGCAAACTTACCGGGCCAGCCAGGAAATTCCAAAGATTCATTTCCGGCGGCGATAACGACAATCACCCCCGCGTTTGCGGCATTAATTAGGGCATTTTCGACTTGTAATCCACTTTGATCCGTACCAGACCCAAGAGATATATTTATTATTTTTGCACCTTCGGCGACCGCCTGATTTATACCCCGCGCAATATTGGATTCGGGCATGGAACAACCATCTGTCGTATCACAAGATCCAGGCGTATCTGTTCGATAACCCATTATTGATGCTTTGAACGCAACCCCAACTGTGCCCATTCCATTGAATTCATGAGCGATTATTCCTGCAACCCGTGTGCCGTGGCGCTCTTTGTCTGAAAACGCAGGAGAGGCCCGTCCATTAGCCATATCCTTATTGAAAAGAACATTCGAATCTAAATCAATTTGCGAAGGATCAACGCCACTATCGACAACTGCGACCTTAATGCCCGAACCATAGGCGCCGCGCGCCCAAGCGGCATCAACATTTATTGCATCAAGCCCCCATGAGCGTGTGAATTCACTAGATGTCAGAGACGGATAATCAATTCCCGCAATTGGTGGCGGCGGAGAAGGTGGAGGAGGCGGCGGAGGAGGAGGCGGTGGCGGAGGAGGCGGTGGTGAGGGAGGTGGTGGTGACGGCGGCGGCGAAACAATTGTTCCGCCCGAACCGCCGCCGCCGCAAGACGCCAAAATTAAAGTTCCAAAGCTGCAAAGTATCAAAAATAACAGCCGAAGTTTCATAGCGCGCCCCAAAACCATTGGATAAAAATCCAAAATATCATGATTTGGAGTATTTGCATTTATTTCTGAATAAAAGCTGAATAATTATTGCGCGGTCCAACCGCCATCCATTGGCAAAATCGCACCATTTATTTGCGACGCATTATCAGACGCCAAAAATACCGCAAACGCGCCCAATTGTTCAATCGTGATGAATTGTTTTGTCGGTTGCGCCACAAGCATTACATCATTAATTACTTGTTCTTCCGAAATCCCACGCGTTTTCGCCTGATCTTTTAATTGTGCTTCAACCAATGGCGTGCGCACATATCCCGGGCATATCGCATTCACGGTGACACCATCGCGCGCATGTTCAAGGGCAATTGTCTTAGTAAGACCGGCAATACCATGCTTTGCGGCAACATAGGCCGACTTAAAAGGTGAAGCAACTAAGCCATGCGCTGATGCCAAATTAATAATGCGACCCCATTTCTGTTCCGCCATTTTCCCGATTGCATGTTTAATCGTGTGAAATGCACTTGAAAGATTAATGGCAATTATAGCATTCCATTTATCAATCGGAAAATCTTCAATTTTGGCAACGTGTTGAATACCCGCATTATTAACCAAAACATCGATTACACCAAATTTTTCGATGCCATTTTTTACCATTGCCTCAATTTCTTCGGGCACGAGCATATTTGCACTATCATAAATAATTTGGCCACTTGAAATTTGTGAAAGCTCTTGCTTAACAGTATCAATCTGTTCCGTCGTTCCAAGGCCATTGATAATAATATTGTAATTTTCCTTGGCAAATGCGCGCGCAATACCAAGCCCTATCCCAGAAGTGGATCCGGTAATCAAAACAGTTTTTGTCATTTTCCCCAGTTTTCCCCAAAAAACTTTCCTAATAAAAGGCCATTTAACATATAAATGAATCTTGCAAACCTTTTAAGGCCGAATTTGAAAAAAGGGCTGAAAAAACTGTCTTTTAAGGCGCCTTTGAGATTAAAAGCTCAATTAATTGATGCCATATTTTGCGGCTTCAGGCTATGGTTGGTAAGGGTCTAACCACCCAAATTCCACATGAACCTATTGCAAACTAAATTCCATCCCAGGTTTTGAGGGCACCGCGCTTTATCCGCCCTTAAGCTGACATTGGCTTTGAATCTGTCATTAAGCGTAAAATTGCCATTAAAAATCCGACGCCGGAAATCGCAAGTCCGCGATAGTTTTCCGGAATTAAATCAATAATCCCCACTTGTTGCAACATGCCAAGTGCCGCCAAAAATCCACTAACAATAAGGGTTCTAAAACCTTTCATTCCTAACTCCTAATTTAAGGTATAAGGATAAAATAGGTTTTTATTGTGGGGGATAAGTCGGATTAATCCCGACCCAGATTCGCCGATTTGATAGCATTTCTAAGGTTTGAATCAGCAGAACTCAAAATTGATTTTGCTTCCTCAATATTGTCAATTCCAAGTGCAATCAAAACCCCGAGTTTAATGTCACCTGCGGCTTTATTCACGGCATCACGCGCATTTTCCGTTTCAACGCCGGTAATATCACTTATTATTCGGGCCGCACGATTTCTTAGTTTTCTATTGGTTGCGACCATTCCAACCATAAGGCCATTATAGACACCGCCCAAACGGGTCATTAGTGCGGTCGAAAATAAGTTTAAAGCAACTTTTTGCGCGGTTCCGGCCTTCATTCTGGTCGAACCTGCGATTGGTTCCATTCCTGTGTCAAGAAAAACGGAAAAATCCGGCTCGAGCAATAATGGCGTTCCGGCATTATTGGCAAAGCCCAAAGTTAAAGCGCCGCGCCGCTTTGCTTCATGAATTGCACCCATAGTATAAGGAGTTCGCCCAGACGCAGCAACGCCAATGATTACATCATTCTTTGCGATATTATTGGCAATTATTATTTGCTTTCCTGCCGCACTATCATCTTCGGCATTTTCAACGGCGCGCATTAATGCAGTTTCGCCGCCCGCCATCGCAAAAATAAGCCTTTTCCAAGGCCAGCCAAAAGTTGGATGAAGCTCGACACCATCTTGCACTGCGACGCGCCCAGAAGTTCCCGCGCCAACATAAACAAGACGCCCGTCACCGTGTTTTAAGCGTTCAAAAGCGGCGTCGGTGCAAAAGGCCAATTCGCGCCGCGCCGCATAGACCGATGAAATCGCCGCCATTTGCCCTTCAGCCATAGCGCTTATGGCGTCTAAAGACGACCAATTGTCAATTTGAACATAGCGCGGGTCAGTGGATTCGGTGGACATTTCTAAAATCGAATCAATTTCAGGTTAAAGATATCATTGATTTACACACATTTTATGAAATGGGGAAATCGGATAATTCAGGGCAACTTTCAAAAACCCCAATATAATTTTCTCACTATTTGTTGGGAGTTTTTTGGTTTTTTGCAAATTTTCCGATAATTCGGTCTATTTGCTGCCGCCAACATCTCCCTATCACCTTCCGAATCGCCGTATGCCGCCTCGATGATGCAATCACCGAAATAATCATAAATTCGGTTACATTTTTCTATGCCACGACAATTCAATCCCGCCATTTTGCCCGTTAAGGAATTGTCATTCTTGTCGATATTGGTTGCAATTGTATGTTTAATATTCAATGACTTAGCAAATAAAACCAGATAATCATTCAAAGATGCAGAGACCAAAGCGACTTCATCGCAAGCAAGTTTCTCTTTTTCAATAAAATCCAAAGCATCCTCATGTAAAATTTGCGGATATATTGTTTTGGCAAAGGATTCGCATTTAGTTAAATAGTCTTCGAGGCTCATTTTATTAAGAAACGCTCGCAGTAAGGCGTTTTTTGTTGTGTCGCGATCGATTATTTTCAATATATATGCAGCAAAATAAGGCAAAACCGAAAAAATGCGTATTACAAACCCGATTCTTGTGGTAGTGAATCGCAAAAATAACAAAAAAGAGTCAGTAAAGGTTAGCGTTCCATCAACATCAAAGGCGGCGATTTTTGGTTTACCGTTCATTTGAAGCATTCCTTTGGCGTGAGTTCGTGGCTTTTTTAGCGAGTGGCGACCTATAAAGTCGCGCGCTCTGAATTTATGTGTGTTTTCATTAATTAGAGTATTTTGAAACTACAAGCGATAAAGGCCTTTCATGTGGAAAAAACTGACAAAAGACCTGATATTTGAAGCCGGATTTGATGATGAATTATTCGTCAATCTGCCTTTGATTTTCATTCGCGAATTCAAGGCGCGATCTATGATTTTTCACCTATTGTCAAAGAGTGGCGGGCACAAAATCACCGCAGATTCGGGATATTGGTCGAAAGAGCAGCTCGAAGCCTATTCAAAACTCTATTATAATAAAGACCCATTATTAAAAGCACGGCTTTTACCGCAAAATATTAATCGGATTTGCAATGTCACTCGTGATCTTGTTCCGGTTGACATTTTGAAAGAGTCTGAAATTTATATCGAACACCATCGTCGCTATAATGATGATTTGACCCATGCAATAGGCGGGTGTTTTCGATTTGCGCGCGGCGATTTTGCAATAGGTATTCACCGTGGCGCTTCAGCAATTGAATTTACAGATGATGAAACCGCAAAACTTGAATATTATTCGCAAACAATTGTGCGAATGCTTATGACGCGCGCGGAATTCCAATCAATTCGCACTGAAAACCAGGCGTTGGGAATGGCACTAAGAATGGTTCATGCTCCCTATGTCTTGCTTGATGCCAATTTGGAAATTGTCGCAAAAAATGATTTAGCCGAAGAAATCCTTGGTCGATTGTTTGCGCAAAGAATGGATGACAAAAAAATCTCTGACAGAAATGACGCTGGGCGCAAGCTTATTGCGGCGACGGCACGGATTTTAGAAAAAGCCACACCAAATGAAATAAGCATGCCATTACCTGATTGCGACGAAATTTTAGTTGAGATCAAAAATGTTTTTTCCCGCACCGGAAGCCCGCAGGCATTGATTGTCTTCAAGAAGAGTCCAAGAACAGATCAGCAGGTTATTTCGGATCTGCAAAGCATATACAATTTCTCTGTTGCTGAAGGTGAAATTGCAATATTGCTATCGAGCGGCAAAAGAATTGAAGAAGTTTCACGCGCGCGCGGTACATCTGCAAATACTGTTAAAACTCAATTGGCATCTATCTATGGCAAAATCGGGGAAGCGAAATTAACAAAATTAGTTATTATTGTTTCGGATTTGAGAAAAAAATAAGCGCGCAGTAAAGTCAGTTTCGAGGCAAACTTATGGAAAACTGCGCGCTTAAAATGCCCAAAGGCAGTAAAGGTAGCCAATAAAAACTGGACAAGCCAATTAAAAGGCGCTTTTTTCTTAAAAGACCTAAAAATTGGCGGCATCATAAAAAAGGGTGATAGATGTAAAAAAATATGGCTAATATTTACCAAAAAAGTAATAAATTACAAAACAATAGACTGTAATATGTGATGGAATCAACTCTGGGTATTTATGACAAGCATTAATGAGAATCAAGAGCACCAACTAAATACAAATCGCGGCTTTCAATTTTTGGCACTTGGGATTTTTATTTTGGGTGCATGTTTTTTTGTTTTTGGGACTATTTGGGGTCATTTAAATAAGAAGCAAAATAATTTGAATATTATTGAGACTGTCAATTCTGAAAATTCTCAAAATAGCAAAATTCAAAGCCATAACACTGAGCAATTGATTAAAGCCAATGCCGATTATGATAATGAAATTTACAATCCGCAAACAATTCATCGCGGCGAAAATCAGGTTTTGAGAATAGGCGTTTTTGGCGATTCAATGGCAGATGGACTTTGGGCCGGGCTTTATCGCGAAATTAATGGTCAGGCCAATCTTTATCAATTTTCCAAGCAGGCAACTGGCCTGACGAATTATGAGTATTTTGACACATATGAGGAAGCAAAAAAGAACATAGGCCAAAAACCCATCGATATCGCAATAATTGTTGTCGGAACCAATGATCAGATGGGAATAAGCGGTCGCGGAAAACTCACACCTTTTGGCTCGCCCAATTGGGATAAGGCCTATGCCGCAAGAGTGAATGAATTAATATCGCTATTTATTGAAAAGCAAATTGCGGTATATTGGGTCGGCTTACCAATTATGCGCGATGAAAAGCCGCAAAATTCGGCGCGCCAATTGGGGCTAATTTTTGCACAATCCGCGGCGGCAAATAAAACCAGTTTCATTGACACCGCAAAATCGACAGCGGGTTCGGACGGTAAATATTCGCAAAGATTGCAATTGCCAAATGAAAGCATCGCGCGAAATTTACGCGCACCTGACGGAATTCACTTTAAAATGGACGGGTATCGTCTAATGGCACTACCGGTAATAAAGGCGATTAATCGGGATTTGACAGTTTCCGGCGGCGCAATCCTCTCACCAAAATCATTGCAAATTCCCGCCAATCAAAGCACAGAAAAAAAATGAAGAAATTTTTTTTTAAAGTGCTTGTCTCCGCCGTTTTGGTTTCAAATGGTCTGGCAATCGCGCAACCAATTTCGAATTTAGAAAACCCTGCCGCTTTATCAAACTTTTACAACGCAATTTCAGCGCAAAATGAAGGTAAAACCAAAACCCCAATTCATGTAATAATGATTGGCGATTCGCATACAGCGTCTGATTTGATAAGTGCGTCTTTACGCTTTGAATTACAATCGAAATTCGGAAATGCCGGTCGCGGCTTGGTGCAGGCTGGTTATCCTTATGATGGTTTTGCCCCATTGGGTTTGGAAATCAAATCGCCGAAAAAATGGTCAATGGCGAAAAGTTTTCCCGTCGCTAAATCCGACATAGGACCATATGGCTTGGGCGGTTTTCGCGCCCGTGTCGCTGAAGGTTCGGAAAGCTATAATTTAATTGCACAAAGTGGCAATGAATTTGACCGTGTTTCAGTTTGTGCCAATACTTTGGAAAATGGCACTAAATTAGGTTTTGAAATTCTCAATTCTCGTGGTCAAATTGATTTGGCCAATCCAAGCGGCGAGATAGAATGTGTTATGGCAAAACTGCCGCAAACCACATCGCAATTGTCCTTATTTGCAACCCCCAACCAATCACCGGTCGGCCTTGCTTCTATCGGAACTTGGCATGATGGGGCCGGGATTATCTTGTCAAGTTTTGGCATTGTCGGCTCTCAGGCCTATGATTTAGCAAGCCGAAATTCCAAATCAATCGCCGCCGAATTTGCGGTTTTGCCGCCTAAATTAATAATATTGGAATTTGGCACAAATGAAGGGTTTGATCCCAAATTTGACGCTGCAAAATACGCAATCGCCCTTGAGACACAATTAAATAGATTAAAACAAATTGCCCCCGATGCAGCAATCTTATTAATTGGCGCGCCAGATGCGAATAAAAAAGCCAATGGCGCACTTGGCGCGGAATGTGTGGTTTTAGACGACGAAACGGGTGCAGATTTCCCGAATATTTCGCGAAAAGATATTAATGGCGATTATTACAGCCCGCCACCGCTAAAATTGGTGCGAAAAGTGCAAAGAGAAGTGGCAGAAAAGCTCGATGTGGCATTTTGGGACTGGTCTCAATTTATGGGCGGGGAATGTTCTGCTAATAGATTGGCATTATTGCCGGAAAAAGAAATCCTCAATGATAGGGTTCATTTTTCCAAGATTGGTGCACAAAAAATCGGAAAAGCAATCGCGACCGACATCATTTCGGGTTTTGAGGATAGGGGTTCATTGTCGAATAAATAAGAATGTTATTTCCGACTTTCGAGTTTTTTGCATTTTTCATAATTTGTTTCGTGATTGCATGGTCGCTTAACAATAATAACTTATTGCGTAAAATTTTCCTTATAATCGCAAGTTGGGTTTTTTATGCATTTTGGGATTATAGATTTGTCGCCCTTTTAATAATTTCCGGCCTCGCAAATTGGTTTTTTGCCGATTTAATTCAAAAGCACCGCGAATCTGAAAAATTGCAAAAGCGCTTTGTTGTAATCGGTGTGACCTTTAACCTATTAATTTTGGGCTTTTTCAAATATTTCAATTTCTTTTCCGAACAATTTCTCGAATTACTGGGGCGGTTTGGATATGCGCGTGACGGGAAACTCTTTGAAATTATTCTTCCGGTTGCGATTTCATTTTTCACCTTTCAAGGCATTTCTTATTTGATTGATGTCTATCGCCAAAAATGCGAACCCTTAAAGACACCGCTTGATTTAATATTATTAACCAGCTTTTTTCCGCATTTGGTGGCAGGCCCAATTGTGCGACCCGCTGATATTCTACCGCAATTTAAGACCGCCCCCCACCCGAATAGTGAGTTCTTTGTTTGGGGTGCATTACTAATTATTTGGGGTCTGTTCAAAAAAACAATCATCGCCTCAATGCTTGCCGAACAGTTTGTTGATGGGGTATTTTTTGCAATTTCCGATCAATCGAGCCTTAATCTTTGGCTAGGGCTTTATGCCTATGCGGTGCAAATTTATTGCGATTTCTCGGCATATTCGGACATTGCAATCGGTGCAGCAGCTTTATTAGGTTACAGATTCACGCGCAATTTCGACCAGCCTTATCGGGCGCATTCTTTGCGCAATTTTTGGCGCCGCTGGCATATAAGTCTTTCGACTTGGTTGCGCGATTATCTCTTTATCCCTTTGGGCGGTTCAAAGGGAACAAAGGCGCAAACCAATCGCAATTTGTTAATAACCATGGGGCTTGGTGGTCTTTGGCATGGCGCGAATTGGACTTTTATTGTTTGGGGTCTGATTCACGGCGGCGGCCTGGTAATCGAAAAATGGTTTCGCGATAAAGAAAAGCCACACGAATGGCGCTTGCCGCATCGATTCAAAATCTTTTTGACATTTCACACTGTCTGCTTCGCTTGGATATTTTTTCGCGCTGAAAACTTCGATGCGGCCTGGGCCTATATTACCGGACTTTTTGGTCAAAGCGGCGTAACAAATGCCGGATTGCCGATTATATTATTGATAATTATGGGCATGGCAATTAATTTCATTGATCCGCAATTCATTGAAAAATTTGCAAAAATCTGTGCCAAATTGCGCCCGGTGGTCTTGGCAACTATCTTCGCGTTTCTGTTTATTGTAATTGACGCTTTGCGTGAGCCGGGCGTTGCACCCTTTATATATTTTCAGTTTTAGGTGAATTATGGCGAAAAAAATTGATTTAGAAGCTAAACTGAAGGCAAAAGAGGAATTTGATTGGTTTGCATTAACATTTGGCCTTTTTGTTTTATTGGTCGTGCTCTTTAACTCCCAGTCTTTCGTAAATTATGCCACGACTAAGGATGTCAGTGGAAATGGCGCAAAACTTAGAAACCTTGCAAACTCATGGCATGAATTAATGTCTGATATTGGTTTTGCAGGCCCCCGTCGCTTTATAGAAGATTTAAAAAGCCCAAAAGCTGAAAATTCAAAGCGCAAAACTCTTGCAAAATAGTATTTTGCTCTTAATACGCCAAATTGACTAGACGCGTGGACATTGGGCACGCAAAATAATTGGATAGGTGGCTGAGAGGTCGAAAGCACCGCACTCGAAATGCGGCGTACTCGCAAGGGTACCGTGGGTTCGAATCCCACCCTGTCCGCCATTTTCACGATTCTAGAAATTTTGTAATTAAGCACGAACCCACGTTTTCGTTCGGCATTCCGCTTCGCTACATTTGTGGTTCGAATCCCACCCTTTCCGCCACTTTTTTGATCTCCTCAAATTAATGCTTGAAACAGGTTTATAGGCCGCTTTGCACAAACAATCACAAATATCAGTCGCAATCAAAAATAATTTTCAATTTTTAACTTTCTGGTAAGGCGATGTTAAGCATCACGAAATTATATAGTTCGTAAGGAGCAATAATTGACTATTATCAGTCGAAAAGGGAAAACCCTTAAAGCGGGGGCTTTATCGGTATTGGTTGTTGACGACCAACCGTTCTACCGCAATTTATTGACTGATGTCTTGCGCAATATTGGCGTCAATTCCATTGAAGTTGCCGAAAACGGCTTGGATGCTTGGGACGCTTTGGACCATTTTTCGCCTGATATTATCATTGCTGATTGGATAATGCCGGAAATGGACGGCCTCGAATTAACGCGAAAAATTCGTAGTCTTAAAGACGAAAAACTAAGAATGACGCCCATTATTATGGTAACCTCCAACAATCTGCGCTCCCAGATTGAGGAAGCGCGCAATACTGGCGTTGATACTTTCATTCTTAAACCAATATCATTGAAAGCGGTTTGGGATAGGGTGAAAGAAGTCATTGAAATGCCACGCGATTTTATTCTAGAGGCTAAATATACAGGCCCTTGTCGCAGGTCGCGCCGACCAAATCAAAATTATTTCGGACCATATCGCCGCGCAGACGACCCAATGGAATTAACGTCCGGAATTATGGCAGAACAACGCGCCAAAACTTCAATGACCGTTATCACTAAGAAGATCCCCGAATTAGTGCAAAAGCTTCGCGCAGGGGATAGATCACAAATCATGGCAATTCGTAAGGCAACCCAAGAAGTAATGGCCTTGGCACAAGAAATTGGCGACGGGCAATTAAGTAAAGTCTGTTGGTCTTTGAACACTTATCTCGAAAAATTCGGCGTCTCCCACACTTTTAGAACCGATGTGGTAACAGCGCATTTAGAAGCCATGGAAGTTTTGATAAAAACGCCGTGTTCAGAAAACTCAATTCGTGACGAATTGGTTCGCGGCCTTCATGCTGTTGTTGTCAAAGCGCTAAAGGCGGCTTAGGTCATAGACCCTTAAGGCATTGGACGTTTGCCGTATCTTAATTGGGATAAAAACGGAATTGGATCAGGGATTTTTTCAATAGTTTTTTTGAAACTGGCTTTTGCCTTTTCAATTTCCATGATGTTTTGTATGCGCCTATCCAAAAAGTCCCAAGTCTCGTAATTCTCTTCGCTTTCATCACCCAAAAACACCAAGGCCGTGGCAATATCGACGCCTAGCAACATCGTTCTTTTGGTATAAAAGTTGAAATCCGTCGATTGGTCACCAAATGCGCGCCAGGCGCAATCGGCAAAACGGGCACCAATTTTTGCGGCACGGATTGAATTTGTCGGCATTGCCAAAATCGCAACCGCCTGTCTGTATGCCTCTTTATTTTGACCAAAAAACTCAAGGCGTGAGCGAACACAAAGCGCAGCTTTTTCCCTTATTTTCAAACCTTGGCGCGCTTTCAAAGCATCAATCATGAAATTATCGGCAAGCGAGAACCAATAATCAATCATGCTGATAATTCCGTCAGGCGCGATAATTTGTAATTGCCCCTTACTAAGGTCTAATTCCTTACCTGCTAATAAAAGTGAGCGCGAGCTTAGGCCATCAAATGGCGCATTTTCAAGCAGTTTCGCTAATAATTCCGGCTTTTTGGCATTAAAGGACAAGGACATACCCGCATATTACAATAAATAGCACTTAGTTTGAAGCGTGAAATCGACAATAAAAGCTGTAAATTTGTCGCGAGTTTCCATCAAAAGCGATATTCCACATGGGTTTTGTGCAATTGTTTCAGAATCGGGTGTGGACTTTTTAAGATTCTATATGTATAGCGCCCCATCACCTTATGGTCTGGTATTAATATTCAATAGGAGAAGTATCCTGGTTCAGATAGTCGTGCGCGAAAATAACGTTGATCAAGCGTTAAAAGCACTTAAAAAGAAAATGCAGCGTGAAGGCACTTTCCGCGAAATGAAGCGCCGTAATCACTTTGAGAAACCTTCCGAAAAACGCGCTCGCGAAAATGCAGAAGCTATTCGCCGCACCCGCAAATTGCAACGTAAACGTGCTCAACGCGAAGGCTTGATTTCTCTAAACTGAATTGATACCATTTTGAAAAATATGCCGCCCTAATCGGGGCGGCTTTTTTATTGTCTCTTATTCAATTCGCGATGAACTCTTTTGCCGCTCATGATTTTGACAAAAATCTGACGTCCAATTCACTCAAAAAATTGACTTAGTCAACAGCCATCGCTATTTGGGAATTGGCGGATTCTGCGACCTTTGTGGGTGCTATATATCCTTTAGACCTATTATCTTCATCGGGAGCTGGCTCTGGACTGGGTCGTGGCCCTAACTAACTGGCGCCCACCTGTTTATCAGGTCGATGTGGATGAAAAGCTACGCCACGGGGAACGTGGGTCCGCTACTAGCCTTTAATTTTCACAAAATGTGTGCGGCAATTACAGCCGATTAATTCTTAATGCTTGAAACTATATTCGCGATTTGTAATATGCTTCCCACTAGGGGGTAGTGAATTGAAAATCGCAATAATCAAAGAAACGCGCGATAGCGAAAATCGCGTCGCCGCAACACCCGAAAGTGTGAAAAAATTTATCGCCCTTGGGCATGAAATCGCCATTGAAAAAGGCGCGGGCCTCGGTGCGTCAATTAATGATGCCGATTATGAGGCCATGGGCGCAAAAATCGAAAAAGATGCGAAATCTGCACTAAAAGGCGCAAATCTTTTATTGAAAGTGCGTCGCCCAACTTCTGCTGAATTGAAACTCGTTGAAAAAGGTGCAGGCATCGTAGCATTTTTTGCGCCCGCTTCTGACAAACCATTAATCGAAGAATGTGCAAAAGCGGGCGTTTTTGCTTTTTCAACTGAATTTACCCCGCGCATTACACGTGCCCAAAGTATGGATGCTTTGTCTTCACAGGCAAATTTGGCCGGTTATCGTTCAGTTATTGAGGCCGCAAATCTTTATGGTCGCTCTTTCCCAATGATGATGACCGCTGCGGGCACTGTTGCTGCTGCTAAGGCCTTTATTATGGGCGTTGGCGTTGCGGGTTTGCAAGCCATTGCCACCGCACGCCGTTTGGGTGCGATTGTTACCGCAACCGATGTGCGCCCCGCCACGAAAGAACAAGTGCAATCATTGGGCGCGAAGTTCGTCGCGGTTGAAAATGACGAATTCAAAGAGGCCGAAACCGCTGCCGGTTATGCCAAACCCATGAGTGCGGAATATCAAGCCCTTCAAGCCGCTTTGGTAAAAGATCATATCGCCAAACAAGATATCGTGATTACCACAGCCCTTATCCCCGGTCGTCCTGCCCCTGTGCTTGTTACACCTGAAATGGTTGCCGGTATGAAATCGGGATCCGTCATTATTGATATGGCGGTTGAAGCGGGCGGCAATTGCCCACTTTCAAAATCGGGCGAAGTCGTTGTTACAGATAATGGCGTCAAGATTTTGGGTTGCGCGAATTTACCGGGTTCATTGGCGGCAGATTCCAGTGCGCTTTATGCGAAAAATCTATTGAATCTCTTGCCATTATTAACCGCAAAAGAAGGTGGCGCATTCGCCCCAGATTTTGACGATGATATTATAAAAGGAATGTTATTGACCAAAGATGGGGCGGTGGTTCATCCGTCTTTACAGGGGGCATAAATGGAAGCTGTTGATCCTATTGTTTTTCGTTTGGCGATTTTCGTGCTTGCCATTTTTGTAGGTTATTATGTGGTTTGGTCGGTAACGCCTGCGCTTCACACCCCTTTAATGGCGGTGACGAATGCGATTTCTTCGGTGGTTATTGTTGGTGCTTTGGTTGCGGCGGCGGCGTCAAACGGTAGCGGCGCATTTGATAGTGCGACTTGGACCTCAAGATTAATGGGTGCGGTGGCAATCGCGCTTGCGGCGGTCAATATATTCGGCGGCTTTTTGGTGACTGAGCGAATGTTGGCAATGTATAAAAAGAAAGAACCAACCAAAAAAATTGAGGGGGGCAAATAATGAACGCCTCACTTGCAGCAATTTTTTATTTGGTATCCGGCGTATTGTTTATTTTGGCGCTGCGTGGTCTTTCAAGCCCCTCAACATCGCGTCAAGGCAATATGTTTGGCATGATTGGTATGGCAATTGCCATTTTCACCACATTGGCAAGTGTCCGACTTGATGGTGCAAACATCGGCCTTATCCTTGCGGGCACTGTCATTGGTGGCGGCATTGGCGCATATTTGGCGCGCAAAATCGCAATGACTGCAATGCCGCAACTTGTGGCGGCCTTTCACTCGCTTGTTGGCCTTGCGGCGGTTTTGATTGCGGCAGCAGCGGTTTATTCGCCTGTGGCATTCCATATTGCGACACCTTTGGGGCTAAAAACCGCATCATGCATTGAAATTGGTTTGGGCACGGCAATCGGTGCGATAACTTTCACCGGTTCTTTGATTGCCTTTGCCAAACTTAATGGCAATATGTCGGGTGCACCGATTTTGCTTCCTGCGCGCCATTTGTTGAACATCGTGCTTTTGGTTGCTATTTTTGCGCTTATTGGTGTGATGATTTCAACACATGGCAATGCGAAATGGGCGTTTGGGCTTATTGTTGCGCTTTCCCTTATTTTGGGTGTTACCATAATTATTCCAATCGGTGGCGCGGATATGCCGGTCGTTGTTTCAATGCTTAATTCCTATTCGGGTTGGGCGGCGGCGGCACTTGGTTTCACGCTTGAAAATAATGCCCTTATTATTACAGGCGCATTGGTTGGTTCGTCGGGTGCAATCCTTTCCTACATTATGTGTAAAGGCATGAACCGCAGCTTTATTTCGGTTATCCTTGGCGGTTTTGGCGGCGAAGTTGCAGCAGTTGGCGCAGCAGGCACAAAAGAAGCGCGCCCGGTTAAACAAGGCAGCGCCGACGATGCGGCATTCATTATGAAAAACGCCGAAAAAGTCATTATCGTCCCTGGCTATGGCATGGCGGTGGCCCAAGCACAGCACGCATTGAAAGAAATGTGCGATAAATTAAAGGCCGAAGGGGTTGAAGTTTCATACGCAATTCACCCCGTCGCGGGGCGTATGCCGGGGCATATGAACGTTCTACTTGCAGAGGCCCAAGTTCCTTATGACGAAGTTTTCGAACTTGAAGACATCAATACCGAATTTGGTCAGGCCGATGTGGCCTTTGTAATTGGTGCCAATGACGTTACAAATCCTGCCGCCAAAACCGACCCCCAAAGCCCAATCTTCGGCATGCCGATTTTGGATGTTGATAAAGCCAAAACCGTTCTATTCATCAAACGCGGCATGGGTTCGGGCTACGCAGGCGTAGAAAACGAACTTTTCTTCAGGCCAAATACAATGATGCTATTCGGCGATGCGAAGAAGGTAACGGAGAGTGTGGTTAAGAGCCTGTAAAATTCATTTAATAAGGAGACACACTTGCCGACTACCGAATTAAGAGTTGAAGCGGAGAAAGACTTTGTAGCAAAACAAAGCAAGGCAAGTCCAATTGCAGCAATATCTGAGCTTATTTGGAACAGCTTGGACGCGGATGCGATGACTGTAAGTGTTGAATTAAACCTCGATGGATTGGGAGGACTATCTTCAATTACCGTACACGATGACGGAACTGGATTTTCATTGGAAGCAGCAAAAAATGGGTTTGGGCATTTGGGCGGCTCTTGGAAAAGACTAGCTACTAAGACAAAGAAGAGTGGACGATTTCTCCACGGAAAAGAGGGTCGAGGGAGATTTAAAGCTCTTTCACTTGGTGACTTAGCGATTTGGACTTCTGATTTTGAATCCGGCGGAGTATGTCAAAGGTTTTCAGTAACCATTTCAGAAAACGATATTGAAAAAGCCGTCCTCTCAGAATTAGAGCCATTGTCGGATTTACGCACAGGTACTTCATTAACGATTCATAACTTAAAAAAAACACAATATTCCATAACCACCGACAACGCTATCCAAGAATTCTCAGAAATATTCGCAATTTATTTGAAGGACTACCCAAATATCAAGATATTCATTGATGGTAACTTAATAGATCCAAGTAAAGTTATTGAGAATACTATAGATTTTGATCTGGGTATGACACTTTTCGAAGAAAGTGAATTGCCAGTAAAATTGGAACTAATTGAGTGGAAGACTAACTCAAGTCGGCACTTGCACCTTTGTAATCATTTGGGATTTCCTCTCGCAAAGCTAGATACTCGTTTTCAAATGGGAGCGTATAGTTTTTCTGCCTATCTTAAATCACCCTTGTTTGACGAGTTATACAATAGTAATCGAATAGAAGTTGCAGAGATGCTTCCCGAGGTTAAAGCAACAATTGATGTCGCCAAAGCGAAAATAAAAGAATGTTATCGCGAAAAGGCTGCGCAAAAAGCCCAGTCTTGGGTAGATAAATGGAAACAAGCTAAAATTTATCCTTTTGAAGGAAATCCAACTACAGCAGTTGAAAAGGCAGAAAGACAAGTTTTCGATATCGTGGCAGTGACAGTACAGGAATCCTCAAACGAATTCTCTGAGTTAACGCCAAAGCAGACTCAGTTGCACCTAAGAATGTTAAAAAGTGCAATCGAACAGAGTCCAGAGGAGCTACAAATAATCCTGAACGAAGTGCTTAGGTTGCCGTCGAGAAAACAAAAAGAGCTAGCCAATTTATTGGAATTCACTAATTTGTCGGGAATAATTAGCGCCGTAAAAGTTGTCAGCGACAGGCTTAACTTTTTATCCGGTCTAACTCACATTTTGTTCGATTTTGAAGCCAAACAAAAACTTAAGGAAAGAAGTCAATTACATAAAATATTAGAGCAAAACGCTTGGCTATTCGGGGAGGAATTTAACTTGTGGGCTTCTGACAAGGAGCTTACAACACTTTTAAAAGTCTATGCTGATAGGCTTGGAAAAGAAATATCGATAGGCGAGAAAGTCAAAATCATAGATAAGTCTAAAGGGATAATCGACTTGATGTTTTCTCGCGTCATGCGAAGACACAGAGCTAATGATATGGAGAACCTTGTCGTAGAAATCAAGGCACCTAAAGTTAAACTAAATTCCGAGCACATTTCGCAAATAGAAAAATACGCCTTTGCAATAAATGATGACGATAGGTTTTCTGGAATTGAAGGTGTAAAGTGGCACTTTTGGCTTATTTCAGATAGTTATGATGACCATGTGAAACGAAGAATTGAAGGTGGGCCAGACTCAAAGCGACGGCTTATCATTAAAGATAACCGCTATGAAATTGGCATAAAGACGTGGGGTGAAATAATTGAAGAGAACAGATCCAGATTACAGTTCTTGAAGGAAAATTTGGAACATAATGCTAGCGAGGAGCAAGTCTCGTCGTTTCTTCAGGCCAACTACGCTTCATTTGTAGAGGGGGTACTGACAAAAAACCCAACGGAAACTCTACAATAATTCTATGAGGAATCTGTATTTTTAATTCTTGAATCAAGTAACCCTCACAAAACTCAACGGCTTAGTATTTTGGCGTTTTATCATACCCTTGGCTTCTAAATCCAATTGCGCAGCCTTCATCCACCATACCAATTTGTCACCATTTGGAAATAATTCTTGCGAAACCAAGGGCAAAATTGCTTGATACATTTCTTCAACATTAAAGCCGCCATTTTGCGGAAGTGCCGCGAGAATTGCATTGCGCACATCCCAATATTTCACGGCCTCCACCCGATAGGTTTTTCCGGGTTGAAGGACATTTTCAATTTCAATTCTTTCAGGTTTTGGTGGCATTTTGGAACCTAAAACATTTGCATTTGAGAATAGACACCGCGCAATGGGGGGCAGTCAAGTCCATCCGTCATAGCCCACACCGCAATATTCTCGAAGCGCGGAATATTGAAATTTTGTGAAAGCCCTATTCCATTTCGCCGGGCGCTGTTATAAATATTTTTAAAGATCGGTCGTGCAATAAGAAGCATGACCATAGCAATATATAACGGGGGGAAAATGCGCGCGATTATCATTGGCATTTTGGGGGCGGCACTGTTTGCAAATGGCGCATTTGCGCAAAATGCATCACCAAAAACACTAATATATGCCGGAAATCTAATAGCAAAACCCGGTAGTGCTTCACAAAGCGAAATGACAATTGTCATTGAAGGTAAAAATATTGCCAATGTTTTGAAGGGCTTTGTTCCCGCAAGTCCGGGCGACAAAATTGTAGATTTAAAGAATAAAACCGTTTTGCCCGGCCTTATTGATTCCCATGTTCATTTGATGGGCGAGCTTGGTCCAATGTCGAAAATTAACGCAGTTACTAAGGAAGAAAGCGATTATGCCTTTATCGGCATGATAAATGCGCAAAAAACCTTGAAGGCGGGGTTTACGACAGTGGTGGATTTGGGTGCCGATGGCTCACACGCGATTTTTGCTTTGCGTGACATGATTGAAGAAGGCAAAATTATCGGCCCGCGCATTATTGCGTCTGGAACTGCGATAAGTGCAACCGGTGGACACGGCGACGTTCATGGCTATCGCGAGGATATCTTACACATTTTATCACCAGAAACCATTTGCGATGGCGCCGATGATTGCCGCCGTGCGGTGCGTTACCAAGTTAAATTGGGCGCCGATATTATTAAAGTAACCGCAACCGGCGGCGTTTTGTCGGACACTGCGGCAGGTGTAGGGCAACAATTATTTGATGATGAATTGAAGGCCGTTGCCGATACTGCCCATTCCATGGGTCGCAAAATAACTGCGCATGCACATGGTAAGGGTGGAATTGATGCGGCGTTAAAAGCAGGCTTTGATTCAATAGAGCATGGCACAATGATGGATAAAGACACCGTCGAACTTTTCAAAAAATCCGGTGCTTATTTAGTGCCAACCGCTTTGGCGGGTTTCACGGTTGCGGAAATGGCGAAAATGCCAAATGCACCCTTATCGCCAGCACAAAAAGAAAAGGCGGCAAAAGTTGGCCCGATGATGAAAAACATGCTTAAATTGGCGCATGATAATGGTGTCAAAGTGGCGTTTGGCACGGATTCGGGCGTTTCCAAACATGGCGATAATGCCATGGAATTTGTTTTGATGGTCGAAGCGGGCTTTACCCCTCAAGAAGCGTTAAAATCTGCGACAATTGATGGCGCGGATCATTTGGGATTGTCAAATCTTATCGGAACAATTGAAACCGGAAAAGCCGCTGATATTATTGCGGTAGCCAATGATCCTTATAAGGACATTAAAACCTTGCTTGACGTTAAATTCGTCATGAAAGCGGGCATTGTGGCGAAAGAATAAATACTTCAAAACAGGCCTTCAATTTCGCCGTTTTCGTCAATGCGGATATTATTTGCTGCAGGGATTTTAGGAAGGCCGGGCATGGTCATAATATCGCCGCATATGACCACAATAAAACCTGCGCCTGCACTTAATCTGACGTCGCGGACTTGTAACGCAAAGTTTCCGGGCGCGCCGATTTGTTTGGGGTCATTGGTGAAAGAATATTGGGTCTTGGCAATGCAAATCGGAAGGTTTTCAAAACCCATTTGCGCAAAATCCGCCAATTTCTTTTCGGCATCATGGCTATATTCGACAGTGCTTGCACGATAGATTTCTTTGGCCACCTTAAGGATTTTGTCTTTAATCGCGATGTCAGTTTCATAAATCGGTGCGAAATTATTGGGCTTTTCACAGGCCGCAATCGCCGCGATTGCCAATTCCTTTGCACCTTTGCTGCCCATTGAGAAATGATTACAAATACAGGCTTTGACACCAATATTCTTGCAAAGCGACAAAAGCGTTTCGCTTTCACTTTGTGTATCTGACGCAAATTGGTTTATTGCGACAATCGGATTTATGCCGAACTTTTTTATATTCTCAATATGTCGATTAAGATTTGCAAAACCCGCCTCTAAGGCAGCGATATTCTCATTCGCCAATTGTGATTTTTCGACGCCACCGTGCATTTTAAGTGCGCGAATGGTTGCAACAATTATTACCGCATCAGGTTTTAAATTACCTTTGCGGCATTTGATGTCAAAAAACTTCTCCGCACCCAAATCCGCACCAAAGCCTGCCTCCGTAACCACAAAATCGGCTAATTTAAGTGCCGATTTGGTGGCAATAATCGAATTGCAGCCATGGGCAATATTTGCAAATGGCCCACCATGAACAAAGGCCGGCGTCCCCTCTATTGTCTGCACCAAATTTGGGTTTAAGGCATTTTTCAATAGGACACTAAGCGCGCCCTGTGCATGCAATTGGCGCGCGAAAATTGGGGCTTTGGCGCGCGTATAGCCAATAATCAAATTACCAAGTGCAGTTTCCAATTCCTGAAAATCCTTCACCAGACAGAATAATGCCATGATTTCAGACGCGACCGTAATGTCAAAACCGTCTTCACGCGCATAACCGTTTGTTGCACCGCCTAAACCGCAATTAATATTGCGCAATGCGCGATCATTCATATCCAAAGCACGACGCCAAACAATACGGCGAGTATCAATTTGTAATTCATTGCCCCAATAAATATGATTATCAATCATTGCCGCCAATAAATTATTGGCCGCACCTATGGCATGAAAATCGCCCGTGAAATGAAGATTGATTTCTTCCATTGGTAATACCTGGGCATACCCGCCACCTGCGGCCCCGCCTTTTTGCCCGAATACCGGACCTAAAGACGGTTCGCGAAGGGCGATCATAATATTTTTGCCTTCGGCGGCAATGGCATCACCAAGACCGATTGTAGTGGTAGTTTTGCCCTCACCCGCAGGGGTCGGCGAAATGGCGGTTACCAAAATTAACTTCGAACTGGCTTTGTGAGAAACACTATTAAGGTAATCCAAGCCAATTTTTGCAATATGCGGACCAAATTGATGGGTTTTATCGGCGGGGATATTTAGCTTCTTCGCAATTTCGCCAATCGGCCTGATATTAGCTTTTCTTGCGATTTCAATATCGGATGGAATCTTATTCATACACACTTTTCACCGCAAAATTTTGTGAATGCAACCAAAATTTCTGCTTTTGCTTTGGCTCGCATAATTATATAAAGCAATCATGTTTGAAAACTTGGAAGTTTTGGTCACTAAAGACCAATTGGAACAACGTATTAACGAAATGGCAATTGAGATTGCCGCACGAATTGACGATGACGCAATCGTAATCGGCCTGTTACAAGGCGGCTTCATTTTCATGGCTGATTTATTGCGCGCACTTGCCGGACAGAAGAAATATCTCGCCACTGATTTTCTATGGCTTTCGTCCTATGGCGATGGAGAGGCGTCGGGGCGATTGAATATTCTTGCGGATTTACAAAGACCGATTGCAAAACGACAAGTTCTGTTGGTTGATGATGTCTATGACACGGGTAAAACCGTTGCGTTTGCTAAAGAATATTTAAAAGCAAAAGGCGCAAGCGAAGTCCTAACCTGTCTTTTGGCAAGAAAGCCCGCAAGCGAGAACCTCCCCGCGCCTGATTTTGTTGGGTTTAGATTGGATGACAAATTCATAATCGGCTATGGATTAGACGCCGGCGGAAAAGGCCGCGGCCTACCTTTTATCGGCGCAAAACAATAGAGTAGTGATATTGCAATAGGTCGGACTCTTTGTTTCGTTGTCTAATCTGATTAGTTAGTTTGACCAAAAAGCCAAAATACATGAGATTAGAAATTGGTAGCTTTCAGAAAAAATATTCTTCGATAGCAAGGGCCATGCGTAATAAAACAAGCTAAAGCTGATTGTTACTTCCTCTGTGACATTGTATGTTTATCAAAAAGCGAATTGGTGGAGGTGCGTAATGATTAACAAACGAGAATTGATTTTGTCGCTTCCGGCAATCGGTTTTTTTGGTCTTTTAGGAAATCAGGCCATTGCGCAAAATTGGGCGTCCGGCTTCACGAAATTATCTAATGAATGGCTTGAATTCTATTTAAGCTCAGCACCTGTAAATGCGACACAAATCGGGGATCATAGATTTGACAATAAAATCGATGATTTGAGCGCAAAGGGCCGCGAAATATATTTACAAAGTTTGAAATCATTCTTGTCACGCCTTTCTGAAACAAAGGTGAAAAACCTGCCGCGCGCCGAACAGATTGATTATGCAATTCTGAAAAACGCCCTTGAATCGCAAATTTTTAACATAGAGGAATTGGCGGAATATTCATGGAATCCTCTTTATTATCATAATGTCGCCGGTGGCGCGGTTTATAATTTGATGGCGCGTGAATTTGCGCCGCCTGAAACCCGCGTTCGCGCTGCCGTTGAACGAATTAAACAAATCCCCGAAATTTTCGCGGCAATGCGTTCTGAATTGAAAGTCGATAAAGTCCCTACGCCATACGCCCAAACCTATGCGGCGCAGCACAAAGGGATTTTAAGCACGATTGATGAAATGCTTGTCCCACAACTTGGACTTTTGAGCGCAATCGAACAAGCGGCAGCAAACGCAGCGATTGCAAAATTATCAGCCGAAGTGAACACACATCAAGAATGGATAGAAAATCAATTATTACCCAATGCCAAGGCGGATTTTAGGATTGGCGCGGCGCTATATGATAAGATGCTTAAATATACTTTGCATTCAAACCTCTCGCGCGCACAAATAAAACAAAGGGCATATGCAAATATCAAAAAAGTGCGCGCTCGAATGTATGACATTGCCTATAAGACGATTAATGGCGAAAAACCAAAAAAGCATCCAGATTTCGAAACTGAACAAAAGACCATCAAGCAAGCCATTGATATGGCCGCCGCCGAAAGACCAAACCGCAATGATTTGGTCGCCACATCAGAAAAAATGACAGAAATCGCACGCGAATTCGTTGTTGAAAAAGATTTAATCACCCTACCTGATGGTCCCGTAAAAATCATTCTTATGCCGGAGTTTCAACGTGGCTATGCCGTGGCATATTGTGACAGCCCGGGGCCACTTGATAAAAATCTTGCGACTTTTTACGCAGTTTCGCCAATTCCTGACGATTGGAATGAGGATAGGGCGAATTCTTTCCTACGCGAATATAATAATCGTGGGATTCAAGATATTGCGGTTCACGAAGCAATGCCTGGGCATTATGTTCAAATCTTCCATGCAAACACCTATAATTCGGTATTGCGCGCCATTTTGTCGTCTGGCTCATTTATTGAGGGTTGGGCGGTTTACGCTGAACAAATGATGGTTGAAAATGGCTTTAAAAGTGATGATCCGCTTTATGAATTGACGCAATTGAAAATTCAACTTCGCACAATAACCAATGCCCTGATTGATCAGGCAATTCATTGCGAAAATATGAGCGAGAGCGAAATGATGGAATTGCTTACCCAAACTGCGTTTCAAGAGGAAAGCGAAGCACGCGGAAAATGGCGGCGCGCCCAAATTTCCATCACACAATTGGCAACTTATTTCGTTGGATTTTTAGAACATATAGATGCGCGTGCGGCCTATAAAAAACTAAAAGGCAAAAAGTTCAATCTGAAGGAATATCACAATAAAATTCTTTCATACGGCTCGCCACCAATGAAATTCGCAAAAGCAATGGTTTTGAATACGCCGATTGAATTATGACTATAATTCGCGCGCTTCATTAATAAGCATAATCGGAACGCCTTCGCGAATTGGATAGGCCAATTTTGCAGCTTTTGAAACCAATTCCTGCCTTTCGCGGTCATAAATTAGAGGGGTGCGAGTTTGAGGACAGATTAGAAATTCAAAAATTTTGCCATTTTGTTGATTCATAGGTCTTTTCCGTCATTTCATTAATCATAAGTTCAAAAAATCTGCCGACTAAGGTCGTTATATGCTCAAATTCTTCAGTCTTTTCAAGTGTTTCCTCGTCCATATATAAGCTGCGATTGATTTCAATTTGAATTACGTTGCGCTTGTCAAAAAGGTCTGAATAGTTTTGAGTGGTATATCCGCCGGCATAAGGACGATTGGCACGAGTTTTGAAGCCTTTTTCGCGGAAATAAGCCAAAGCCGCCGCACTTAAGTCTTTATCGCAAGAACGCGAAAAATTATCACCGATAATTATATCTGCACTATCATTACCCAGTGCCGAATTGGGCATTGAATGCATATCGATTAATAAATAAGTCCCAAATTTTGATGATATTCGTGCCAAATTTCTTCTAATTCTATCATGATAAGGTCTAAAATACTTTTCAATCCGCTGCAATGCCTCTGATAAAGGGATTTTTTGGTTCATAATGCGCAGATTTCCAGGCAGAATTCGTGGAATAATTCCCTGTCCGCCACGCGCCATTTCATCCATTTTGTGATTGTTAAGGCCGTCGATTAATTTGTCATCAAGGCTAGTTTCACTGCGGTTCAAATCAATAAAAGCGCGCGCAATATTGGCATAGAGAAAATCAATCCCTAAGTTTGGCGCGTCTTTTGACAATTCATCAACATAAAAATCTTCTGCACCGCGAATCTGTTTAGAATCCAAATTTGTGGCACTCAATAATTCCGGTGGATAATAACGCCCGCAATGCGGAACCGTGACCATAATAGGTGTTTTCAAAATTGATTGTTCTTTAAAAACAAATGGCAGCACGGTTTTTTGCATAGTGAAAGGTTTCTTAACCAAAAGCAGTCTATTGAATAAAAAGTCAAACCGGATTTGCAAGAATCACGTATTTTTTAGGAAGATTATCAGAGGAATCAAATGGCGCGCATTTTATTAGCCGAAGATGATGATAGTTTGCGCACATTCTTAGCGGGCGCATTGGTAAAAGCCGGCCACGAAGTCGATGATTTCCCCGACGGCGAAGAAGCAATTGAGGCGTTAAAAACTTCAATTTATGATTTATTGCTTACAGATATTGTTATGCCCGGCATTGATGGGGTCGAACTTGCGCGCAAGGCAGCAGAATTTTATCCCGAAATGCGCATTGTCTTTATAACCGGCTTTGCGGCCGTGGCATTAAACCCTGCAAATCAAGCGCCTACCAAGGCGAAAGTTTTGTCAAAGCCGTTTCACCTTCGCGAATTAGTTGCCGAAGTTGAAAAAGTAATGGCGGCATAAGCCAATTATCAAAAATTAGATTGCCCTTATTGCGAATTTGTCGCACCTTGTTTGCATTGACATATAATAATTTTCGAATATTTTAATTTCCGACTAATTTGGTCAGGAATGAATATGGAGACAAAAATGAAAGCGAATGTTGGTGGGATAGATCGTATTTTGCGCTTTGTTTTAGGCGCTGTTTTAGCTGTTATCGGCTTAAAACCGGGTCTGGTTGGCCTAAGTGGTGAAGGTGCCTTGCATTGGGTTTTATTGGTTGTGGGTCTTGTGATGCTTGGCACTGCGGCACTAAAATTCTGCCCGCTTTATCCATTAATCGGCCTTAATACTTGCCCTGCTAAAAAAGATTCTTAATTTTCAAAATTGACAAAAAATGCCGGAATCACTTTGATTCCGGCATTTTTGATTTAAATCAAACCTAGCGCATTTCCCGTTTTAGCTGAACCAAAATTGCGGAGGCATCCGGGTCAGCTAAAGCGGGAAATGCGCTATTATTAACTCGCCAAAGAACGTCCGATTTTTAGGAATCTTTCGCGGCGATGTTGTTTTAATTCGGTGCCGCTTAGTTTTTCCAATTTCGAAAGTTCTTTTTCGATTGCTTTGCCAACCGCATCAATGACGCTGGCTTGATGTCTATGTGCACCGCCGACGGGTTCGTCAATAATATCGTCGATTACACCCATTTCTTTCAAATCATTAGCGGTGATTTTCATTGACACTGCTGCGTCTTTGGCTTTGTCTGAAGATCGATAAAGGATTGAAGCCGCACCCTCTGGCGAAATCACTGAATAAATAGAATTTTGCAGCATTAAAACCGAATTCGCACTCGCAATTGCGACAGCCCCACCACTTCCGCCTTCGCCGGTAATTACCGAAATCATTGGCACGCCAAGTGTTAAACAACGTTCCGTGCAACGTGCTATGGCCTCTGCTTGTCCGCGCGCCTCAGCATCAAGGCCCGGGAACGCACCCGCAGTATCGACTAATGAAATGACGGGAATGCGGAATTTATCGGCAATATCCATCAAGCGAATTGCTTTGCGATAGCCTTCGGGGCGCGCCATGCCGAAATTGTGCTTCAATCTTTCTTCAGTAGTGCGACCTTTTTCGTGACCCAAAATTACGCAAGGGCGCTTTTTAAAACGACCAAGGCCGCCCAAAATCGCATCATCGTCACCGAAAGCACGATCACCAGCTAATGGCGTCCAGTCTTTAATTAATGCGTCAATATAGTCTTGAAAATGCGGGCGATCCGGGTGGCGCGCCACTTTAGTTTTTTTCCAAGGATCGAGATTGGAATATAGGTCCGCCAATGCTTTATTGGACTTTTCGCGCAATTTGGTGATTTCGGCACGCACATTCGCGCCAGTTCCCGCCGCTGCTGCTGCCATTAATTCGTCGATTTTCTTTTCAAGCTCGGCAATCGGCTTTTCAAAATCTAGATAATTTGTGCTTGCCATGCCCCGCAATAAAACCGAATTTACCCGAGGGCAAGCAAAAATTGCTTTTAGACATCTAGGCTTGCTTTTCTAATTTCAGAAGCGAAGACACTGGATTGGTGTTACCTGGGCAAAAACAATAGATGAGAGTCTTTTTTTGCCCCTATTAGATTCACAAAATTATTCACTTTAATCGAAACGTTTTTTTGTTTTTGTTTTATTTTCTTTTTTGCCGAAACTGTGTTTCCGGCGCAAAAGAAAGTTCTATTGTTTTTGCCCGAAAATGAGCGTCAAGGGACGCTTCGCTCTTTGTCCGTGCCCCTCATTTTCGACCGGTAAATTTGTCGCATGTTATTGAAATAATGCTATAATTATTTTGAAATCATCAAGTGTGCGGTTTGGGCTTGTCAAGCCCTTTACCGATAGGCGCGCGTAGCGCGGGGCTTTACAAGCCCAAACCGCACGCAATACACTTGCACTTTCTTTTGCGCCCGAAATCCCATTTCGGCAAAAAAGAAAAATAATACAAAAACAAAAGCGGTTCAACCAGGCAAAATAATTGTGCGAATCTGCTAGGTTCATAAAGACCTTCATTCACAAAAAATCTCAAACAAAGACCAAATACATTTTATCTTGCCGCTAAAGGTCTTAACGATTTTCCAATAATCAGATTTTGCCGATTAGCGCCTCTTTCACAGCCGCATGTGTTATTTCGCCGCCGCGTACGTTTAGGCCTTCTGCAAGGCCCGCGTCATCGGCAAAGGCCTTATCAACGCCTTTATTTGCCAATGCCAACATATAAGGCGCGGTAACTGCATTCAAAGCATAAGTAGAGGTCAAAGGCGCGGCACCCGGCATATTTGCGACGCAATAATGAACAACATCATCAATAACATAAGTCGGTTCAGAATGCGTGGTCGGGCGCGAAGTTTCAAAGCACCCGCCTTGGTCAATCGAAATATCGACCAATACAGCGCCTTTTTTCATTTTAGGCAGCATTGCGCGCGTCACTAATTTAGGTGCAGATGCACCGGGAATAAGGACAGCACCGATTATCAAATCCGCTTCAAAAACCGCGTCTTCGACTGCTTGTGGTGTGCTCATAAGTGTGGTCACCATGCCGTGGAATAATTGGTCGATTTTGACTAAGGCGGCTTTATTTCGGTCAAAAATGGTTACATCAGCGCGCATTCCATGCGCGATTTCGGCGGCATTAAGACCTGCGACACCGGCGCCCAAAATAACGACTTTTGCGGGCGCAACACCTGGAACACCGCCCATTAATTTGCCAAGACCGCCTTGCGGTTTTAAAAGGCAATGCGCGCCGACCTGTGTTGCCATGCGCCCTGCAACTTCACTCATGGGGGCAAGTAATGGCAGGCCGCCATCTTTGCCGATTACGGTTTCATAGGCAATTGCGGTGCAGCCGGATTTCATCAATGCCTTTGCCTGTTCGGGGTCCGGCGCAAGATGAAGATAAGTGAAAAGAATATGATGGGGTTTAAGGCGCGCGCATTCAATCATTTGCGGCTCTTTGACTTTGACAATCATTTCAGCGGCGTCAAAGACAGCATCGGCGTCGCCCAAAATTTTTGCGCCAGCTTTAATGAAGGCTTCATCGCTTTCGCCAATTCCGGCACCGGCATTTGTTTCGACAAAAACTTCATGACCCGCCGCAACTAATTGCGATACTGTTCCGGGGGTTGCGCCAACTCTATTCTCTTGTGGTTTAATTTCCTTTGGAACGCCTATTTTCATTTTTGTCTCCCTATCGAAAGTCACAATATCTATATTGCTATCATGAAAAATGCGGCGCTTCCCCACCAAAATGATTGACAAATCGGTGTAATTGGGTGGATTATTGCGTATTGGAGGAATATTACGGTGGAATCGGGCGTAATTGACAAAAATGACCGCGCAATCTTGCGCACTTTACAAAAAAATGGACGAATAAGTGTCGCGCAACTAGCGACTGACTTATCAATATCCGAAAGCGCGTGCCGACGACGCATTGAGCGTCTTGAGAATGACGGCATTATTCGCAATTTTTCGTGCGATATAGATGCTGCAAAACTTGGATTCACGCTTAATGTTTTTGTTTCAATTTCACTTGGCGCACAAACCGACAAGGATTTAACTTCATTTGAACAAAAAGTACGCAGCACCCCCGAAATATTGGAATCATGGCTTATGACGGGGGAAAGTGATTATTTATTGCGCATTGGCGCGCGCGATATTGCCGATTTGGAACGAATCCACCGCGAAGTCCTGACAAAATTGCCGAATGTGGCGCGGGTTAATACGGCAATTGCCATGCGCGCAGTAAAAACGCCGCGCAGTGTGGCAATCGATTAAATCACAACTTATTTTGCAGTGCAGCATCTTGCAAGTTTCGCTTGCGCATTCTTAAATACAGACGTCAGGGAAGCCAATGAAACGATTGCCGATTGAAAGTCTAGATGCGCGATTGGCGCGATTTGCACCCTATTTTAAAATGGTGCGCCCAAATGGAAAAGGGCCCTTTCCGTGCGTATTCATGGTGCATGGCTGCGGTCGCGCCGATGTTCCGCAAACCCCATATGCGGAAGCCTTGAAGGAAAAAGGATTTGTCAGCATAATCATCGATAGTTTCGCGCCCCGCCATATTAATGATGTTGAAGCGCGAATGACGGTTTGCACCGGCCTGCAATTACATGCATGCGAACGCGTTGGGGATTTGGCGGCGGCGATGGAATGGTCAAAACAATTTGATTTTATCGACCAAGGCGATTTGCACGCTATTGGCTGGTCGCATGGTGGTTGGTGTTTGATGGATGCAGTTGCGATTGCCGATGAAATTCCGCGACATGCGCGCATCGATTTTGACTGGACCAAAATGCTTTTACAATTAAAATCTTTGTTTTGCATTTATCCTTGGTGCGGAATTGGTTCTTATTCTTATTCCAAAGGCTGGAAATATAATATTCCGACCCATGTCATTGTCGGTGGTCGTGACATGGTAACCGGTGACGCATTGGCAAAACGTGCTGTCGAAAAATTAAGGCGCGACCATATTGAAATTGAGGTCACTTCATTCCCAACGGCAACACACAGTTTTGACGAAACCGATTCCGTCCACCCAACCCATCAATATTCCCAAGCCTATTTGCATCAAGCGATTGAATTAGTCTGCGCACACTTTGGGAAGCACAGAAAGCCTTGAATCCCACATTTATTGGCGCTGCTAGCGAAATTACGCACTTGACCAATTGAAATATTGTTCTTACCCTGCGCCGCGCGGTATAGACATCTCAAGTCTCTTGCAGATGGCGTGCAAAGCACGGGACTTTGCAAGCCCGCATCCCTCAATCACAATTGGGTATAAATATATTTCATTTCGACATATTCATCAATGCCGAATTGGCTTCCTTCGCGGCCTAAGCCGGATTGTTTGATTCCGCCAAAAGGTGCAACTTCGTTTGAGATAAGGCCCGAGTTCACGCCAACTATTCCTGCCTCTAACCCTTCGGAAACCCGAATAACGCGGCCCAAGTCATTGGCGAAGAAATAACTTGCAAGGCCAAATTCGGTGTCATTCGCCATTGCGAGACCTTCTTCTTCGGTTTCAAATTTGAAAATCGGGCATAGAGGACCAAAGGTTTCCTCATGCGCCAAAGCCATATTTTGGTTTGCGCCAATCAGAAGCGTCGGTTTAAAGAAATTACCACCTAATTCGTGCGCTTCGCCACCCAAAACCACCTCACCACCTTTGGATTTTGCGTCATCAATATGTGAAATGACTTTTTGAACCGCTTTTGCATCAATTAATGGGCCTTGGGTCGCGCCGCTTTCCATGCCATTGGCGACTTTTAAAGCAGCAATTCGGTTCTTCAATATGGCGATGAATTCATCATGCACACCTGATTGAACAAAAATACGATTGGCACAGACACAAGTCTGTCCGGTGTTGCGGAATTTTGACGCCATTACGCCATCCGCGGCTTTTTCTAAATCGGCATCGTCAAACACTAAAAACGCGGCATTCCCGCCAAGTTCCAATGCCAGTTTTTTGACGGTATTGGCGCATTGGCGCATTAAAATGCGCCCTACTTCAGTTGAACCAGTGAAGGATAGGCCACGAATTATCGGGCTTTCGCACAATGTCGCCCCGATTTCTGAGGCTTTGCCAGTAATGATATTGATTACGCCATTTGGAACACCCGCGCGCATTGCCAATTCGCCCAAGGCAAAGGCAGTTAATGGAGTTTCACCTGCCGGTTTACAAACAGCGGTGCAACCTGCTGCTAAAGCGGGTGCAAGTTTTCGTGTAATCATCGCAGCCGGAAAATTCCATGGTGTTATTGCGGCAATGACGCCAAGCGGCTGTTTAATAACGGAAATTCTTGCATTTGCTGTCGGCGCAGGGATAATTGTGCCATATATTCTTTTTGCTTCTTCTGCAAAGAACTCGACGAAACTAGCGGCATAAAGGATTTCGCCCTTTGCCTCTGTTAATGGTTTACCTTGTTCAGATGTAAGGATTATTGCCAAATCATCGGCATTGGCGACAATTAGATCAAACCATTTGCGTAAAATTTGGCTTCTTTCTTTTCCGGATTTAGCGCCCCATGGTTTCAAGGCGCGATTTGCAGCATTAATCGCCTCCTCGGTCTCTTTAGCACCCATTTGCGGAACCTGTGCCAAGACCGCGCCATTTGCAGGATTGGTAACATTCGTTTCAGGCGCACCGCACCATTCGCCATCGATCAGGCAAAGGGTTTTTAATAGATTTATGTCGTTTAATTTCATGGCAATTTGTCCAAGATTGAATAATAAGTCATTGCAGCGGTCAATAGCGGAAATCTTAAGATTCGCCCACCCGGAAAATCGGGAACGGGTAATTTCGATAGAAATTCAAATTCCGCAGATTCACCCAAAACCGCGCGCGCCAGTATATCACCAAAAAATGGCGCCAGAAGCACGCCTTGCCCGGAATATCCACCTGCTGTGTATATATTCGGTGAAATTCGATTAATAAAAGGAAGTCGGGTCGGGCTTATACCTAATGCCCCGCCCCAAGCATAATCGATTTTGGCATTTTGCAATTGCGGATAAATTTTCAATAAATTGGCTTTGACAAATGATGCAATATCATTCGGCCAATTGGGCGTATATTTTTCCCCGCCGCCGAAAATAAGGCGATTGTCTTTGGTGATTTGGAAATAATTGACCACAAATTTTGTGTCCATACCACCAACGCACTCATTTAGCAGAGATTGTTCAAGTGGTTCTGTGGCAATCACAAAACTGCCGATTGGCATAATTTTGGCTTCTATTTTCGGGCTTATATTGTGCAAATATCCGTCGCCGCAAATCAAAAGTTTCTTTGCTATAAATTCGCGGTTTTCAGTTCGAATTTTTACATGGTTTCCACAGGCTTCGACGCCAATAATTGGACAGTTTTCAACGATTTTGGCGCCTTCCAAAGTCGCCGCCTTTGCCATTCCAAGCAATAATTTTAGCGGGTGAATACGTCCCGCGCCTTTATCAATTATTGCCCCGCAATATGCTTTGGTGGAAAGGGCATTTTGGGTTTTGGCGGCATCCAAAAACTCGATTTCACTATAATCATAGTGTTTGGAAAGGTGTTCGCTATCTTCAATAAGCCAATCGCGCATTCTTTGATTATGGGCCGCGAAAATCAAACCTTTTTCAAAATCAGCATCAATCGAGTATTTTGTTATTAATTGTGTTAAATGGGCTTTCGCGGATTGTGAAATTTCCCATGCCTGTTTCGCGCCTTCAAGCCCGATCCTGTCTTCGAACCATTTTTGATCATGGCGAAAACCTGAGCAAACCAGCCCCCCGTTTCGCCCTGATGCACCTTGACCAATATTATTGCCATCAAATAAAACCACATTAGAATGTGAAACTGCCAATTTTAAGGCGGCGCCAATTCCCGTAAAACCGCCGCCAATTATTGCAAAGTCAATATTGTCAGGAATTTGAGATAATTGAGAGGTAAAGAAGTCTCTGTTTGCCGTCGCATGATAATATGAATTCGGCAACATGCTCGCGATTGGCGTGTGTTTACTCTTATTATTTATTATCAAATCTAATTAATCCGACAAGACAAGTTTGGAATTTGTTATAACATTCTTTTCCAAGAGTTTGTCAAGTCGATAGATTAGCGTCACACTACAACCTGTGTCCCTAGTTCCACAACGCGACCGGAAGGTATGTGGAAGAAGTCGGTGGCATTTGTGGCATTGCGGGACAAGAAAATATATAATTTATCTTGCCATAATGGCATGCCGGAATGCGCGCTTGCAACAATTGTGCGGTGACCCAAAAAGAATGAAGTTGACATAATATCAAATTTCAAACCCTGTTTGCGGCATAAAGTAAGGGCTTTTGGAATATTCGGGCTTTCCATAAAGCCATATTTGACCAAAACCTTTTTGACATTATCGGAAATTTCAGAGATTTCGAGGCGTTTATCTTCAGGCACACGCGGCGATTCTGCAGTCACAACGCTCAAAATCGCAATATTTTCATGCAGGACCTTATTGTGTTTAAGATTATGCATTAAAGCAACAGGCGCAAGATCAGGATCAGAAGTAAGGAAAATTGCGGTGCCGGAAACCTTGTGAACCGGATGCGCGGTCAAATTATCCAATAGTGTTTTAAGCGGTATAGAATCGCGGCGGGTTTTGTCGGTCAAGATTTTTGAACCCGCGCGCCACGTCCACATAATTGTGACAATCGCGGCACCCAAAACCAATGGCATCCATGCGCCATGCGGAATTTTAGGCACTTGAGAACCAACGAAAATGAAATCCATCACCAAAATCGGCAATAGCAAAAGCCCGGCCTGCCACAATTTCCAATTCCAAATGCGAACCACAACCGGTGCAGCAAGCATTGTATCCATTAACATCGCACCTGTGATGGCAATACCATAGGCCGAAGTAAGTGCAGATGATGTTTGGAATGCAAACACCAAAATCAAAACCCCGAGTAATAGCAATGTATTGACCTGCGGCACGAAAATCTGTCCCGCCTGGGTTTCCGAAGTTCTTTTAATAATCATACGCGGCAATAAGCC
Source organism: Hyphomonadaceae bacterium (assembly GCA_041917055.1). Classification (GTDB taxonomy): domain Bacteria; phylum Pseudomonadota; class Alphaproteobacteria; order Caulobacterales; family Aquidulcibacteraceae; genus Pseudaquidulcibacter. The sequence goes on along the minus strand of JAYRYJ010000001.1, from coordinate 274,851 downwards.
AAGTTGAACCGCTTGCTGGGTTAAAGAGAAGGCGCCGGTAATAACAGCCTGGGAAGCAATAATCGCAGCCAAAGCCGCCAAAATCATAACCGGCCAGAAAGCAAAATCGGGAACCATCATCCAAAACGGATCTGCTTTACCTTCGGGATGAGATATTACAAATGCGCCTTGACCCAAATAATTTACCACCAAACACGGCAAGACAAAGAAAATCCAAGCTGCCTGTATCGGCTTTTTGCCGAAATGACCCATATCGGCATAAAGCGCCTCTGCGCCCGTTACCGCCAAAAACACCGAACCTAGGACAATAAAAGCGATAAAACCATTTTGAATAAGAAATTTCACGGCAAAATAAGGATTTAAAGCGTTTAAAATCCGCATTTGCGGATCGTCAAAAATATGCATTATTCCTAAACCTGCCAAGGTCAAAAACCAAATCGCGGTTATTGGCCCGAACCATGCTGCGATTGCGTGTGTGCCTTTGGATTGCACCAAAAATAATGCCACGAGAATACCCGCCGATATAGGCACAATGTATGGTGTGAAAGATTCGCCAAGACCCGGGGCAACTTTCAAACCTTCAATCGCGCCCAAAACCGAAATTGCGGGGGTGATAATCCCATCGCCATAGAAAAAGGCTGCCCCCATGATGCCGCCAAAAAGAACCCACTTTGAATTTCCGCCAAATGCCTTTTGTGCCAATGCCATTAAAGCAAGTGTGCCACCTTCACCCCTATTATCAGCGCGCATCAAAAATACGACATATTTTAGGGTAACAATAAGGACCAGGGCCCATAAAATAAGGGATACAATGCCAATTACAGAATCTTCAAGCCCAACGCCGTGGCGCGCATGATGCAAAGATTCGCGCATCGCATAGAAAGGGCTGGTACCAATATCGCCGAACACAACGCCGATTGAACCCAAAGCAAGGGTGAAGAACCCACCATGCCCGTGATTATGATTTTCGCCATTTGTGTGATTAGAGCTGTCCGTTGCTGCCTGCGCCAATTGGCCCCCCGAAGCGATTATTCATTAGAAAATATTTAAACAGAAAAACGCCGATACTCTTTTTATTTGCTTGCGACAAATGTATTAAGCATAAAACCGGGGTCAGGACCCAATAATTAATTTGTCCTCACCCTAAAAGAAAGTGAGACAATGGCACGAAGATTGTGTTTGATTACCGGGGCTTCAGCCGGAATAGGCAAGGTGTTTGCTTTTGAAATGGCTGAACGCGGCTATGATTTAGTATTAATCGCAAGGCGCGAAGACCGCCTTTTAGAAGTTGCGCGCGAAACAGAGGCAAAATGGGGCGCAAAATCGCAAATAATCATTGCGGATTTGGCAAAAAGCGGGGCGGTCGATGAAATTATCGCGGCGCTTAATGGTAAAACCATCGATATGTTAATTAATAATGCGGGCTATGGTTTGCCGGGGACTTTCTTGACTACTTCTTGGGAAGATCAGGCATCATTCTTGAATGTCTTGTTAAACGCGCCGACTGAACTTACACACAAATTATTGCCTGCTATGAAGCAACAAGGGTTTGGGCGCATAATTAATGTTGCCTCACTTGCGGGACATGTTCCTGGTTCAGCGGGACACACGCTTTATGGCGCGGTAAAATCCTATATGATTAAATTTTCGCAAAGCCTTAATGCGGAATTAGAAGGCAGTGGCATTAATGTCTGCGCGCTTTGCCCGGGATTCACTTATTCGGAATTCCATGACGTGAACCACACACGCGAATTAGTATCGAAAATGCCTGATTATATGTGGCAAACCGCAGAAGCCGTGGTTAAAGAAGCTTTTGAGGCCATAGAGAATAATAAGCCGGTCGCAGTAACCGGAAAAGTCAATAAAGCCATTGCCGCTGGGGTAAAATTACTGCCAGATTCTTTAACCTTCAAACTAATGAAAAATCGCGCAAAGAATTTTCGAAAAGCGGATTAAACATCGGTTGCAAACCAAGTTTATTACCGCTGGGTTTTGGCAAAGCAAAGCCCGCCATCTCATCCCTGATATTTTTCTATTAGGGGGTGGAAAGTGTTGTAACATTTCGCTATTAATAGATATCGGCGGCGGTTGGAAAACCCCGCTATATTTGTTTTTTAATTGCCGCGCGCAAATAATTAAGTTTGGAGTTATTGATGTCTCAATCGCCTTTAATGCCCGTTTATCCACCTTCGCCCGCTGATTTCACAGAAGGCAAAGGCGCGCGCCTTAAGGATTCACAGGGGCGCGAATATTTGGATTTTGTGGCAGGTATCGCCACAAATTGCCTTGGTCATGCGCCTGATATTTTGATTGAGGCATTGACCAATCAAGCCAAAAAATTATGGCACGTTTCCAATTCATATCAGACTGAATTACAAAAATCCTTGGCACAAAAATGGGTGAATGCCACATTTGCCGATGTCGTATTTTTCACAAATTCAGGCACAGAGGCGATAGAGGCGTGTTTAAAACTTACGCGCAAATATCATTTTGAAAAAGGAAATACTGACAAAATTGATATTATTGGTTTTGACGGTGCATTTCATGGTCGTTCTTATGGCGCGATTAATGCCGCTGCAAATCCTAATTATATTCATGGCTTCGGCCCCGCTCTTCCCGGCTTTAAACAATGCAAATTCGGTGATTTAGATGCGCTTTTGGCAATGGTTGATGACAAAACTGCGGGCATTATTCTTGAACCAATCCAAGGTGAAGGCGGTTGCCGTCTCGCAGAAGATGATTATCTCAAAGCTTTGCGCGCCTTATGCGATGAAAAAGATATTCTTTTGATTTTTGATGAAGTTCAATCTGGCGCTGCGCGTTCTGGCAAATTATTTGCCCATGAATGGGCTAATGTTACGCCTGACGTTATGGCGATTGCCAAAGGTATTGGTGGCGGTTTTCCGATGGGCGCGTGCCTTGCAACCGAAAAAGCGGCAATCGGCATGGTTAAAGGGGTTCATGGTTCGACTTTTGGCGGCAATCCTTTGGCAATGGCGGTTGGTAATGCGGTCTATGACGAAATAACCAAGCCTGAATTTTTGGCGCATGTTAATAATATCGCCAATTCATTGGGTCAGGCTTTGGAAGGTTTAAAAGACCGCCATCCCGAAATTATTGAAGAAGTGCGCGGACGCGGCCTTTTGCGCGGCTTAAAATTAAAAATCGATCCGCAAATCGTTCGCACCATTGCCTTTAATAACGGCCTATTAGTGGCGGTAGCAGGGCAAAATGTTTTGCGCATGGTTCCACCTTTAATCATCACCCAAAGTGATGTTTCAGAGGCAATATCAATTCTTGATAAAGCCTTCACACAAGCCAAAGAAAATATGTGATGAAGCATTTTATTGACATTGACCATTTAGAACCCGCGCAACTGCGCGAAATCCTTGATGTTGCCAAGGCAATGAAAAAAGCGCGCATAGGAAAGCCGAAGGGCGATTTGGACGATGGTGCGCCTTTAAGCGGTCATTTATTGGCAATGATTTTTGAAAAAAGTTCGACCCGCACGCGCGTTTCTTTTGATGTTGCGATGCGCCAAGCGGGTGGCGGTGCAATTGTTCTAGAAGCGGGTTCAACCCAATTGGGGCGCGGCGAATCTATTGCAGATACCGCGCGGGTTTTATCGCGCATGGTCGATGCTATTATGCTACGCGCCAACTCACACCAAAGCCTATTGGAATTGGCGCATTGGGCCGATGTTCCGGTTATTAATGGTCTAACTGATTTATCGCATCCGTGCCAGATTATGGCAGATTTACAGACTTTGGAAGAATGCGGCCTTGTTCTAAATGGCGCGCGTATTGCTTGGGTCGGTGATGGTAATAATGTCCTTAATAGTTTTATTGAGGCCTCAGCGGCATTTGGTTTTGATTTAATCGCGGCATGCCCCAATGGTTATCGCCCAGACAATGGCTTCGTGGAAAAATCACGCGCACGTGGCGGAAAAATTACGATTATTGACGACCCATTAGCGGCGGCGAGGTCCGCTGATTGCATTGTGACCGATACATGGGTGTCAATGGGCGACACAAATGTTCAGGAAAGAATGCAGGCTTTGGGCCCTTATCAAGTCAATGATGAATTAATGGCAAAGGCCAATAATGGCGCGATTTTTCTTCATTGTCTTCCGGCGCATCGTGGCGAAGAAGTGACCGATAGTGTCATTGACGGCAATAATTCCAAAGTATTTGATGAAGCCGAAAACCGTATTCACGCACAAAAAGCTGTATTGCGATGGTGTCTCAATAAATAATTGTGATACATTTGCAATATGAATGAAGCCCCGGACATAATGCAAAATGCCGATGATATTTGTTTCGGCTTCGCTTTTGACGGCGCGAGCGTGCGCGGGCAAATTGTGAGCCTTGGCCCCGCGACTTGCGATGAAATCCTGTCGCGCCACAATTTGCCTTCTTTGGTTTCTGAAATTTTGGGTGAATTATTGGTTTTCGCTACACTGGCCGGTAGTAGTTTAAAATTTGACGGCAAATTAATTGTCGAATTGCGCAAAGACCCTAATGAAACTGATATTCCGATTGAATTTGTCGTAGCCGAATTTACAACGCAAAAAACCCTGCGCGGTATGGCGAAAATAAACAAAGACATTTTCAATTCCCTAGATTTTAGCGCTAAACCAAGTTTTAAGGAATTATTCGGCAATGGGTTTTTGCTTTTCACAATTGATGCCGGGAATTTTTCTGAAACTTATCAGGCCCGCGTCGCGCTTGACGGTGATAATCTCTCGCAAATAGTTGAAAACTATTTTTTGATGTCTGAACAGATACCAACACGAGTTTTGATGGCCTGTGAATGTCTAAATCATGGAACCTCACACTCCGAATGGCACGCGAAGGGAATAATGATTCAACAAATCGCGGGCGATTCCGACCGTGGTGATACGTCCGATCAATGGAATGACGCAGTTTTCAAATTTGAAACACTTGGTCGTGAAGAATTGCTCGATAATGATTTATCTGCAGGTAATTTACTATTGCGGCTTTATCATGAAAATCACGTAAGGGTTTATACCCCAAATCTTATTGCGGCGCGCTGCAATTGTTCAAAATCCCGCTTAGTCGGCATAATCTCGCAAATCGAACAAAATGAATTAGAGCCACTTTTAGAAAGCGACGGAAACATTCACGCAAAATGCGAATTTTGTAACACAGATTACATAATAAGCCCTGACGAACTCGGTAATTGACAAAGCTTCTCAGGATTTGTTTATGACGCCCTTCACTCAAGCGTTACGCGCGGCATTATAGCCGTCTATGCTGCCTAAATAATGGTTTTGGCGCTTTTTATTGCCGCTTAATTTTGAAAGCCAATATTTAATTCTTAGTTTCAAAAGTTCAGAACCCAAATTAATTTCCAACCCATATTTTTTTGAAATATAGATTTTTGACCAGGCAAGATGATAGCGGACTTTGTATATTTTTTCCAAACTTTCCGAACTGGATTTGCCGCGTCCATGCCAGACTTTGGCATGGTGCAAATAGATGGGCATCAGGTTTTGATCGCAAAATTTGCGACATAAATCATCATCCTCATAGAAAAGGAAAATATTTTCATCAAAACCACCAAGTTCGAGGAATTTTTCACGTTCAACCAAAAGGCACGCACCAGACAAAAATGGCAAGCAACAATCACCCTCAGGATTAAATTTTTTTCCATTGTTAAGGTGTGGCGGGGACAATATTGAGCGTGGTTGCACGAAAATTCGCCCGTCCTCTTCAATTATTTGTGGGCCGAATATTTTAGCCTGAGGATATTTTTCAATCGCCGCATTGATTTGAGACCTAAAATCAGCACCGACAACCGCGTCGGGATTGATAAATAAGAGCCATTTTGCGTCGCACGCCCTTGCCCCGATATTATTCGCGCGCCCAAAGCCAAGGTTTTCCTTATTCTTTATAACTTCGGCATAATTTTTATGGGCAATTTCAATAGTATCGTCAATTGACGCATTATCGACAACCAAGGATTTTATTCGATTTTTATTTAAGGCATTGACGCAATGCGCCAAAATTGCCTCGCTATTATAGCTGACAATTATTGCGCAAATATCATTTTTAGAAATCATGCGCACTTTTTAAAGAAATATTTTTTGTGCGCAATCAGACAAATTACCAATATCTGACTTTGCCGGTATCAATATGCACGAAATTCGAACTTGCATAATATCCGACCCCGCCAATGCGCATTTCTTTGGCAAGATTGCGTAAATGCTTTAATGCAACCCCCGGCACGCGAATATCAATTGCTTTACCCTTCATGTGCAATGAAGTTTTGGCAACGCCGCTTGAACGTTCCGCAAGCATGGCATTAGTTTGCGGCGAGCGATAGGCTGATACCACATTAAATTCAGTATTGGTTTCCAATTTATTTGCCATATCATCAAGCAAATCTAATAGTCTAACGTCAATGTCGCAGACTTGGTCATTGCGGAAATCACGAAGAACATTGTTAACTTCGCTCAATACGTCGGGAATAATTTCCCCGCGTTCCTTATAAACCTCATTAAGGCTTTCGCCAGTATGAAGATTATAAACCCTTACACGCCTAATACCCGGTTCAAACATTCTAGGCAATTCTTCGGCAATGTTTGCGATTTCAGCGGGGTCTTCGGCAAATGCTTTACCAGAAAGGCCAAATAGTGCAGCGCCCATTGAATATTGAATTAATTTACGTCGATTAATCATTAAAATACCTTTTGATTATGGTGCGGCAGGCTTCGCATCGTCACCATTGGCGATTTTCGCCACTTGCGCTTTCTTTGATGGATCAAGCGCAGTTTCAAGTAAGTCGTCCCATTTATAGGGGTCATTTGCAAATTGAACAACCCCCATAAGCTCACCGGAATCAGTTACAAACGCAGTGCGGTATAATAAATAGACCGGCGTTTTGGTTTGTAACTTGACGTATTTTGTGTTCAAAGTCTTTGTAATTTCATCGATTTTTTCGCGAGTATAACCTTCAGGACGGGTCAAAATTTCAGCTAAATCCTTAGGGTAATGTAAACGCACACAACCATGCGAAAATGTGCGATTTGACGCCGAAAACAGGCCGTGATTAGGCGTATCGTGCAAAAATACCGAATGATTATTCTTCAAATCAAATTTGACACGGCCCAATGCATTACTTGGTCCGGGCTTTTGCACCCGTGAACGACCGCGAATTGAAGCGGGTTTATACCAAGCGGGATTAAAGACTACGCCATGCACTTCAGATGTAAAAATCGGTGTTTTGGTTGAAAGTTTTCCAACAATTGTTGGCATTTCCAAACGCGACGCCCCGTTTTCGTAATATACCAACCATTGATTCGGAATATTGGCTTCTATCCGTGTCTGTGGATTATTGCGTGGCAACCAACGTTCCCGCTCGAGATTAAGGTCAATTTTGCGCAATTTTTGGGCCGCAGGAATTTTTAAAGCGGCAAGCGTTTTTTCATTTATTTCGCCTGTTGCTTTTAATCCATGCGCTTTTTGGTATTTTTCGACCATTATTTTAAGTGCATCATCAAACAAATCTGGCGCGGGTACATTCGCCGCAGCATAATTTTCCTGCATAAGCCTTTGGCGTAATTGGCCGACAATCGGCGAATTTGCCCCTAGTTTCAGACCAAGTGCGGAGTTAACATTCGAAAAACCACCATTGGCAACGGCATTTGCGTAGGTAGCTCGCATTTTTAGGAGGTTTAGATAGGCTTTATGACTTGGTGTAAGCGTTGAAATAAAAGCGCCAACATTGTCATTCACAATTGCATTTTCTAATTCGGCAGAAAAATCGCGTTTAGCTGGTCGCATATCCCAATTTTTGCCAAGGACTTTCCAATCAATTTCCTCGCCATTTAAGCGCTTTGCATATTTGAATAATTCGGATTTTAAGAATGCTTTTTGAGTGTCATCAAGGCGTTTGTTTTCAGCTATTACGGCCTTAATCGCGCTTAAATCAGTTGGCTTTAGACCATGCGCGGGCATTGTATCTAAAAAGGCAACAATAAGCGCCGCATCATTGGTTTTGAGACCTTCCTCAGCGATTGAGGCAATATCCAAAAGACTTGGAATCTTGATAGCATTTTTTGGGTCGCTTCTTTTTCCGTCATAGACAGTATTTCTTAGGCTGGTCGCGGATGGTTTATTGATAAAACCAATCGCCAAAGCGCCGACGCCAAGAACACCAACAATCCCCAAAAATAATTTATTTTGCAATTTCATTCGATAAAATTAGCGAATGTTTGTAAAGATATTTTAAACATTGATTCCCGTGAAAATTTGTAATTTGCCGCACTTTACATTGCGATTTTAAGACCATAAAAAAACCCCATGAAAAAGCGCAAATCTAAACCCGTGAAAAAACCTATCAAAAAAGAAATTATCGCAAATGTTGCGGCAGTTTCCGAACCGATTGAAGCGACCCGCGAAACCGTTTGGTCAGAGGCGGTTGAAGAAAGAAAATCCGGCCATTGTCCGGTAAATCATGGCGAAACCAAAAAAATTATTGCCTATACTTTGGGACATGCACCAACTGCTTCACGCCCGGGGCCTGCGCAACGTGAATTTATGGACGGCACATCAAGCCGATTTGCATATCGTTGTTTGCCTTTGAATATTGCCAATCAATTTGGTTGGGAATTGCTTTCACCTTGTACATTTGAAGCAACTTGGGACGGTGGGTCGTCACCGGATTCAATTCGCGTCGAAGTTTTAGATGATGCATGGCCACATCCGGTAAGCCATTTTGGTCACGCGGTTTTGACTTTTCACATTTCGCAAATTTTTCGAACGCCGCCTGGAACCCAAATTCTAGTTACAGGCCCGATTAATACGCCAAAAGACGGTATTTATGCCATGACAGGCATTATTGAAACCGATTGGTCGCCCTATACTTTCACAATGAATTGGGTAATCACACGCCCGTTTTTTCCAATTCGCTTTGAAAAGGGCGAACCGATTGCCCATATTATGCCCGTAAATCTTGCCGCCATTGAGGAATTAGAACCGATATATTTGCCAATTGATGCCAATCCGGAATTGAAAGAAAAATATGAATTATTCCAAAATAGCCGCAATACTTTCAATAAGGATTTGAATGATCCCGAATCTGAGGCCAATAAGCAAAAATGGCAAAAGGGATATTTCCGCGGCAATCACCCCGATGGATGCCCGGTAAATGGCTTTAGCCATTGGACCAAATTAGATGTAAAACCTTTCCCGGGAAGCAAAATTAAGAAAAAATAGATTTGGTTGGGGGATTTTTAGGAATTCTTATCAATTGTAAGCTGCATTGGATAGGTGGGACTTAAGGAAAATATTATGTTCAATAGTTTGAAAACTTTTCTTTGATTGACCCGCACAAAAATGAAGTTCAAGGGTTTAAGATTAGCGGCTCTTGACGTTCGTTTTTGTGCTTAAACAATTGATAAAGGCCGATATGGCACACCTGTCCATATCGGCCTTCCTAAGCAAAAACTCTCAAATCGTGACAAAATCCTTTTGTAGTTTGGCATACACATTCCTCAGATTCTAATGATTTTGAATTAATCACCCAAAATCTGAACAAAATTCCGGTTCTGAATTTCAATCAATTTTGCATCAATTCCATAGGCGACAGCCAGGTTTTCGCTGGAAATCACGTCTTTGGCGCAACCTTTGGCAATTATTTTGCCGCCCTTCATTAAAATGATATTATCACCCCAATTGGCGGCAATGTTTAGATCATGTACGATCACGACAATTGTCATTCCTTTATCACGCAAAAGATTCAATATTTTGATGAAGTCCATTTGGTGTTTGATATCAAGATGATTAAACGGCTCATCAATCATTAGAATTTTCGGTTCAATTACAAGGGCACAGGCCAATCTAACCAAGCGTTTTTCACCACCCGAGAGGGTTTCATATTCGCGGTTCAATAATTTTTCACATCCTAATTCGCGCGCTATTTCTTCGGTTTTTTCTTTATCCTTTTCGTCATTTGTTTGTGAGGTTTTCCTTAGCGGCAAGCGGCCAAGTGCGATTAAATCGGACACTTTCGGATTTCCGAAAACCTCGTCATTTTGTGGAACATAGGCAATTATTTTTGCCAGTTCGAATTCTTTGATTCTCTCGATCTTTTCGTCATTGATAAAGACATTGCCTGCGTAGGGTGCCTTTAGATCTGCCAAAATATTCAATAATGTCGATTTGCCTGCACCATTTGGTCCAATAATCACATTGATTTTTTGCGCAATAATTTCGCATACTTGGATTTTAAGATTAAAATCCCCGGCCTGATAATTTAAGTCTTGTGCGCGTAAACTATACAATTTCGCGCCCCCTCTTCAACAAAACCACCAAAAAGAATGGTGCGCCAATCAAGGTCATAATCACGCCGACCTTTATTTCATTTTGAAAATGGAGGGATTTGGCGAAATTGTCCGCACATAAAGTCAAAATCCCCCCTGCCAAAAAATTGGGGATTAAAGCCTTTGATGGTAATGTCTTGCAAATTCGGTTCAAAAAATGCGGCACTATAAGGCCCACAAAGCCAATTATTCCGCAAACGGATGTAATTGCACCAGCCATTATTCCGATTCCGATAATTATCAGATTTCGATTGCTTTCGATATTAAACCCAAGGCTTTTGGCACTCAATTCTCCCAAAATCATTGCATCAATGAAGTCCCTTGAACGATAAATCAAGAAAATACCGATTGCTAAAAATGGAATGATTGCCAAAATTTCGCGATAAGAAATATTTGCAAACGAACCTATCTGCCAATCAATGATTTCAGCGATCGCATAAGGGTTTGGCGCAAAATTTAGAGCCAAAGTCATTAAAGCACCCGCAAAAGACGATAGTACCACGCCACTAAGAATTAAGCCGGTTTGTGATTGGGCTTTCGCCGCCAAAAACAATAAAATAAAAATCCCAATACCTGCGAATATTATCGCCAATAATGGCACAATCCAAAAGGAAAGGTTTGAAAAGCCAAAATAAATTGCGATTATAGCGCCCAATGATGCAAATGGCGTGATGCCTAATACTGCACCATCAGCTAAGGGATTGCGCAAATAGGCTTGTAAAACGCCGCCCGATATTGCCAAAATGCCGCCAGCGATAAAGGCCATTAAAGCGCGCGGTAACCTTATTTCAAATAATATTGAGCGCACCATTTCGGCCGGTTTCCCGCCGTCAAAAATGACCAATGGGTCAATTGGCGCTTTGCCAATCATTAGTGCCAAAATCAAAAGCACAAGACTTATTGCAAATAATAAGGTTAGAAGACGGGTGTATTTCATATTTTCCGCCTTATTTCTTGCAATGTTTCTAAAAGATTTATCAGAACTGGGCCACCGCAATATGTGTAGGTTTTTGGAAGATAGGCGATTTTCAATTTTTGGCTTTTAAGTGCAGCATGGTTCAAAATGCGCCTATCCATACTATCATTTTGCGCAGCGACGGTTAGAATTATTAGGTCCGGCGGGTTCAAAAGCATTTGTTCTAAATCAATTTTGCCCCAATTTCCGATATCATAATCACGTGCCTGGTTATAAAAGCCGGATTTTTCCATTGCCTCATCAATCAAAGTATTTGCACCCGCACTATTGCCACCATCAAAAAGCATTAGGGCTTTGACTTTTACTGGGTTTTCACTTGTTTCCAAAGCTTCAATTTTTGATATCAGAAATTCCGCTTTTGCCTCATTGCCCGTTAATTTGCCAATTTCAGCAATTTGGATTTTAGATTCGCCGATAGAATTTGGCATTCCGAATTTGTGTATTTTTGCGCCGATTGAATTCGCACTTTGAATCAAAGACGGTTTTTCAAAACCGCCGGTTAGAATAAGATCGGGTTTGAAATTTATGATTTCCTCGGGGTCGGCAAAATTGAAGGCAAATTTCTTGGTTTGTTCAAAGAAGGGGTTTGAGGTCTTGTCTTTGGAATAATGGGACAAAGAAATTATTTGCGACCAATCGGCAATTTCGACCAGTGCCTGATCTATACAGGCATTGGTCGAAAGTATTTTCGCATCTGCCTTAGAAATCGGTGCTTTTGCGCTTGCACCAAAAAATATTGGTGCAAATGCAAAAATGGCCAAAAAGACTAAGGCATAGGTTTTCATTTTAGTATTTCACACGAAAGCCGATTCTAATGCCTGCACCATTGGTGCCGTAATTTTTGACACTCTCATATTCCTTATCAAAAATATTTTCGGCGTGCCCATAGATTTCTAAGTGCGAATTCAGTTCTTTTGAAAAAGTCAAATCCCACAAATCATAAGCCGCGAGATTGAAATTAGAATAAATATTTTCACGTCTTTTTGAAACATAATTTCCGTTGAGGCCGATTTTGAAGCCGTTTCCGATTTTATAGCCAAGGGCGGCAAAAGCGGTAAATTTTGGTTGGCGCGGCAATTGATTATTAAAATCAAAACTATTCGCGTCTTCATTTTTTGCTTCAATTATCGCGCCGCCCAAATCAATCGAAAAATCTTTAATTTTAGCACTATAATCAAATTCCCAGCCATTGGTTTTGGTTTTCGCCAAATTGTCATAAAAACCAAAAGGCCGTGTCGTGCATTTTGGATTTGAAGCACCATAACAAGAGAAAAAGTCAATCTGATTTTTTGCTTTGCGCGCAAAATATGTCGCTGAAAATTTTCCTAATCCAAAATGTTTTGCAATTCCGAATTCATAGCCATCGGCAATTTCGGGGTTTAAATCTGTGTTTCCATAGTCGGAATATAATTGATAAAGGCTTGGCGCTTTAAAACCCTCGGAAATAGCGGCATGAATATCGAAATCATCTGCGCGATAGGCGATATTACCATGAAACGAGGTTTGCCCACCAAAAGTGTCATGATTATCATTGCGAATGCCCAATTTGAGTTTTAGGTTTTGAATTGGTTCATATTGCAATTCACCAAAAACCGCTTTTGTGGTGGCATCGGCTTTGAGAACTGATGGCTGCGGGTCCCAAGGCGACGGATAGGAAATTTCATATTCATTTTTTTCAAGACCAAAGCCACCAATTAAAATCAATTTTTGCAAATTAAATTGCGCTAAATAATCAAGGCTTTGAATTGTTCCTAAGGAATCAAAATTTATTTGAGGCGTGTTTGTCGGGTCAAAATTTTGGCGTTTTGATCTAACTTGGGAAAGCGAAAGAGAATGTGTGAAATTATCAGTAATTTGCGCATTTAGTTTTGCAAAATAAGAGAGGTTTTTGGATTCGCCATATTCCAAAGTGTCGGCAAAATTATAAAAAGGCGCCGGATAGCCATCAAAATCAAGTTTTGAAACCGATTGTTCGGCTTTCAAAAATAATTCTGTCTTTTGCCCCAATACAAACCACGCTTTTGCGCCCAAAAGTTTTTGTTGAAAACCATCTTTTTCGCGCCCGCCACGTTTTTTCGAAAATTGCGAGATGCCTGCGGTTTCAAAATGGCTTCCATATAATGCCAAAGCGTGATTTTCAAATACATTGCCATAAAAAAGTTTGGCATTTGTGGTGGCTTCGGTACCAGTTTGAAAATCAATATTTATTTGGTTTTTAGCATCAGGTCTTTTGGTAATTATGCTTACAACGCCACCGATTGCGTCGGAACCATAAAGGCTTGAACCTATTCCTTTCATGACTTCGATTTGTTGAACATCGCCAAGCATTAATTGACCGAAATCAAAACCACCTGTCGGTAATGACGGGTCTATGGTTTTTTGACCGTCAATGATAACGAGGGTTTTGTCGCCTTCGGCACCGCGAATTCGCACATTGGTCGGCGTTCCTATTCCGCCGGCACGCGAGAAATTCATTGCTGAGACATATTTGAACGCGTCCTGCACTAGGACAATTTGACGGTCTTCAAGTTTTTCAGCACTAATACTGACAATTTTTTGCGCCGGAATTGGCTTTTTCACACTTGCAATTATTATGAATTCTTCGGCAAATGCCACATTCGGCAATAGGACGCCGAGCAATAATAGTTTTTTCATATTTTCCTCAAACAAATTGAAATCACGGGCTTTTGGCCCGACATAAATTTCAGCCGTTAAAACGGAAAATATCCGCACCGAATGCAGCACCCTGTGCATGCGAAAAACGACCCGTTTCGGCAAGGTTTCCTGACTTGTGCTTCAATGCTTTTGAATAGCCTTCCCGGTTTCCCAGTGACTATTCACGCTCGACACTTACAGTTGCAGGGGCAGTTTGGGTCTTTAAATCCCAATTCCCTTTATCCGAACTATTTCGCTTTTTATCACATTCATATTGCAGTGCAATAGGCGAATAGTTTAGGGAAGGGTAACGTCTCCAAAAATTGGTTTCGCGAATAGGTTCTGCAATACTGAGGTCTAGCGCATTTCCCGTTTTATCTGACCCACCTGCCTTGCCCTTTTGCTCCATCTTTCGCATTAAATTTCTTGGAAATATTCCAATATTACCGAAGAAATTTAACACAAAAGCTGAACCAAAATTGCGGCGGCATCTGGGTCAGCTAAAGCGGGAAATGCGCTAATGAAAACGAGGTGAATTTTGACTCTTGATAAGACATCAAACCAAAGTGCAGCCTAATTGGCGTCGCTTAGCTTTATATCAATGCCTTTTGGTTTGCCATACTGACACGAAACTTGGACACTTTTCGGCAAAAGAGACATAAAAACAATTTGAACCTGTTGAGCCAACCGAAAGGCCAAATTTTTAGGTTTGTCTTTCAACCATCAATTTTTTCAGTTCGGCAATCGCTTTTGCAGGGTTTAGGCCTTTTGGGCAAACTTGGGCGCAATTCATAATTGTGTGGCAGCGATAAAGGCGGAATGGATCTTCAAGATTATCCAAACGTTTTCCGGTTTCCTCATCACGCGAATCAATTACCCAACGATAGGCATGTAACAATGCCGCCGGCCCCAAATACCGGTCCCCATTCCACCAATATGACGGGCACGAAGTAGAGCAGCAGGCGCAAAGAATACACTCATAAAGGCCGTCAAGTTTTTGCCTGTCTTGCGGGCTTTGTAACCATTCGGTTTCAGGAACGACGGTCACATTTTGCAAATGCGGTTCGATAGTAGCGTATTGCGAATAGAAATTGGTTAAATCGGGAACCAAATCTTTAATCACATCTACGTGCGGCAATGGTGAAATATTGACGTTTTTGCCTTTGCATTCGTCGTGCCCCTTAGTGCAAGCTAAAGTATTGTTGC
The DNA here is from genome assembly GCA_041917055.1 of Hyphomonadaceae bacterium. Taxonomy (GTDB): domain Bacteria; phylum Pseudomonadota; class Alphaproteobacteria; order Caulobacterales; family Aquidulcibacteraceae; genus Pseudaquidulcibacter. The sequence goes on along the minus strand of JAYRYJ010000001.1, from coordinate 259,666 downwards.
CGTCAATATTCATGGCGCACGAACCACAAACCCCCTCGCGGCAAGAACGGCGGAAAGTTAGGGTCGAATCTACATTATCCTTAATCCAAATAAGTGCGTCCAAGACCATTGGGCCACATGCATCTTTTGGCACGTCATAAGTATCCCAACGCGGATTTTCGCCACTATCCGGATCATAGCGATAAATGCGGAAAGTGCGAATATCTTTGGAAAAACCCTCAGGCGCGGGCCAATGTTTTCCCTGTTTAACGCGCGAATTAGCAGGAAGTGCAAATTCAACCATCAAAATCCCCAATCATTAATTCAATCGTCTTTAATCCTTAGGCCAAAAAAGTAAATGCTTTTTGATGAAAATGAGGCGCGGTTTAGATTAGGCTTTGGTAGGGGGGCGGTGAGAATTAAGAATTAAGTTCTGGCGGGCCTTGAGGCAATCATCATATAATTCATAGATATATCGTCGGTAAGCGCCCATTTATCGAAAAGCGGATTATAGGAAACGCCGATCGGCCCTGTAATTTCAAGGGTTTCATCTTCACGCAATACGGATTTCAATTCTTCCGGCTTGATTAATTTATCATATTCATGCGTGCCGGGCGGCAACCAACGTAATATGTTTTCAGCGGCGAACAGCGCCAATGCACGCGCTTTTTGAGTGCGATTGATTGTTGCAATAAACATAATGCCTTTTGGTGACATTAATTTTAGGGCGGTTCTTAGAAATTCATCAGGATGATTGACGTGTTCAATGACCTCCATATTTAAAACCACATCAAACTGACCCTTATGGGTTTTTAATAATTCTTCGGCGGTCGTGTGTTTATAATCAATATTAAGATCGGTTTTTTCTAAATGTGCGCGCGCGATTTTTATGTTTTTTTCTGTGGCATCGATTGCAGTGACACTTGCGCCCATTCGCGCCATTGGCTCACTTAAAAGCCCACCGCCGCAGCCAATATCTAAAAGTTTTAGCCCCGACAAAGGTTTTGAATGGTCACTAATGCCATAATGTTCCATCACATTATCGCGAATGAATTTTAGGCGAGTAGGGTTAAATTTATGAAGCGGACGGAATTTACCGTTCGGATTCCACCAATCATCTGCCATTGCCGCAAATTTTGCGACCTCTTTTTCATCAATCGTATTAATTTCGGTCATGGCACTTTATACGACGTCAATGCGGGTTCGACAAAGAAAAAATCTTTCAAAATACGCATCTTTATACCAAAATATTAGAAAATTAATGCGTGCGCGCCTTGACCTTTGGCCGCAATTATTGTTTGTGCAGCGCGCAAATAATAGGGAAAATTAATGTCACGCATTGTGATGAAATTTGGCGGAACTTCGGTTGGCGACACAGAGCGGATTGCGCGCGTCGCCCGTCTTGTTGCCCATGAACGCGCTCAAGGCAATGAAATTGCCGTGGTGGTTTCCGCCATGAGCGGCGAAACCAATCGGTTGGTTGCTTTAGCAGAGGCGCAAGGCAAAGGTCTTAGTGCCGAAGAATTCAATGAAGAATATGACGTAATTGTCGCAACAGGCGAACAGGTTACTACCGGCCTATTGTCATTAGCACTTCGCGCATTGGGCGTGCCGGCAAAATCGTGGCAGGGATGGCAAATTCCGGTTGAATCGTCTGATATTCACGCCTCGGCACGCATTTCGGGAATTGATTGCCCACAATTATTGCAATCAATGCAAAGCGGTGCGGTTGCTGTAATCCCTGGGTTTCAAGGCATAACTGAGGGTAAACGCATCACCACACTTGGTCGTGGTGGTTCAGATACTTCGGCGGTTGCAGTGGCGGCGGCTTTAAATGCCGATAGATGCGATATTTATACCGATGTTGATGGTGTCTATACCACTGACCCACGCATTACATCTAAAGCGCATCGCTTAAATAAAATTTCTTATGAAGAAATGTTGGAAATGGCGTCTTTGGGCGCAAAAGTTTTACAGACCCGAAGCGTGGAACTCGCAATGGCGAAAAAAGTTCCGGTGCGGGTCCTAAGTTCGTTTCTTGAACCGGGTGAGCCAAATCCCGGGACCATTGTTTGTGATGAGGATGAAATCGTGGAAAAGCAAATAGTATCCGGTATCGCTTATAGCCGCGATGAGGCGAAAGTTTCGATTTTGGGCGTCGAGGACCACCCGGGCGTTGCCGCAAAAATCTTCGGCGCTTTGGCTGACGCCAATATTAACGTTGATATGATTGTTCAGGCACCTTCGCGTGTTGAAGGTGCAGTGAATATGACATTCACTATTCCAGAACGTGAAGCAGATCGCGCCAAGGATTTGATGAATTCGCTTAAGGCCGACATTCAATTCAATGATATTTTGGTCAAAAAAGATGTTTCCAAAGTTTCGGTTATCGGTGTCGGTATGCGTTCACACGTCGGTGTTGCGAAAATAATGTTTGATGCTTTGTCGAAAAAGGGCATTAATATTGAAAACATTTCAACTTCGGAAATCAAGATTTCGGTTCTGATTGATAGTTCCTATACCGAACTCGCAGTGCGCGCATTGCACACCGCTTATGGGTTGGATGCAGCTTAAGCATGATGTATGTTGACCTATAAGGGTCAAATTATGAAAATTGCTTTTATTTATGGCGCACCTGCTTCGGGCAAACTTACAATTGCCAAAGAATTGGCGCGCCTTTGCGGCTGGGCGCTGTTTCACAATCAATTCAGCGCTAACTAAATTGCAGAAGGTCTTTATGGCAAGCCTGCGCACAAAGACCTTCCCCAACCACAGGACTTCATTTCCAAAAATATCAACAATCTATTGTAACTTCACATCTAGTCGGCAAATTAAGGCGGTAATTCCCCTCTGCACCTTAATTCATAAATTCAGCATTATTTTAACCTATTAAATTTAATAGAGGAAATAATGCTGAGTGTGAAAATTCTTAAATCCGACGAATTAGATTTTGCGCAAGAAAATCTTTGGCGCGAAATGTGTGCGGCAAATGATTTCTACAAATCGCCACTTCTAAGCCCTGATTTTTTTCATGCCGTGTCGAAAGTTCGTGATGATTCCTATGTCGCCGTATTTTATCGTTTTGATAAAATAATAGCATTTTTGGCGTTCCATAAGCGCCCGAATGATTTTGCACGGCCAATTGGTGCACCATTTTCTGATTATAGCGCCCTAATTTCGTTTCAAGATGCGAACCTAAGCATTCAAGACGCCTTAGAAATCGCAGGCATCGCAAAATATCGCGCCATTGGTTGGATAGATCCATATAATTTAAGCCAAGAATTTGCAGGTGAAACCGAAGAAGCCCACGCAATGGATTTCACTCTTGATGAAGAACCGCACAGCGCCGGCAAAAAACACCGCAAAAATGTGAACCGATTAAGAAGGCATATTACCGAAAAATATGGCGAAATAAGTTTTGTTTTTGATGATAGGAACGAAAACCATTTCGCTCAAATGGTGGAAATCAAACGCGATCAAACTATTCGCACCGGTGTACATGATTTTCTTGGGCCGCCATGGGTTCAAAAATTGATGGAAAATTTGCGAAATGCGCCGCGTGATGGGCTTCATGGTATGTTATTAACTATGAAGGCCGGAGATACGCCAATCGCTTGGCAATTTGGGCCGCGATTGGGTGATTGTGCGCATCCCTGGATTTTTTCCTATGACAATCAATATTCGCAATATTCCCCCGGTCAGATTTATTTGATGGATTGCACCCTGGTTCTTAAAGAGAATGGGATTAAAATCTATGATTTATCGACCGGTTCCCAACAATATAAGCGAACTTTTTGTAACCGCCATAGTTTAGTGAAACACGGAACAATAATTGGTGGCAAGTCCGGAAATGGCGGTTCAATAATCGAAAAGGCGCCAAATATTATAAAAAGACTGGCGCGAAGAATGGATCAAATCGCGTGCCTTGAACTTGAGACCGCAGGGCGAGTGAATGGCGCATTATTTGCATTAAAGAGCATGTCAAAACGTCTGAAACCAAATTCGGACTAGAGGAAATATGCAATGTCAAATGCCAAAACCGCAAATCTGATTGAATGGAATGACGAAAACACCACAGAATTCGGTCATAAAAACCGCTTGTATCAGCACCATTTGCACGAAAACCCAATTTTCTCCGATGAAGGATTGGCGAAATTAATTGATGCCTATCCAAAAGAAAACCTAGAAGTTTTTACAATGGGCGACAATCCAACCGGCTGGGGTGAATGGTATTTAGGACGGCGTGGAAATCTTGACGGAAAATCCTTATTAGAAGCGGTAAAAAACGGTCGCATTTGGTTGAATTTGCGCAAAACAAACGCCTCAAGTCCGGAAATCCAAGCTATTTGCGATGAAATTTTCGCCGAAATCGCAAAGCGCACCGATGCAAAGACATTTAAGCACGATATGGGGCTTTTGATCTCATCACCAAAAGCACATGTTTACTATCACGCTGATATGCCGCTTGTGATGTTGTGGCAAATTCGCGGCATTAAAAAGGTCTATCTCTATCCGGCTCAAGAGCCTTTAATCAATGATAGTGAACTTGAGGCAATCGCAATCAAAGAAAATGACGAGCAAATTCAGTTCAAACCCGAATTTGAGAAATATGCCTATATCCATGATTTGCGCCCTGGCGAATTTTTGACCTGGATACAAAATTGCCCGCATCGCATTGAAAATCATGATTGTCTCAACGTTTCTTTTTCAGTTGAATTTTTGACCGCACAATCGGCGTGGCGCGCAAACCTATTATATGCAAATGGATGTTTGCGTCGGTTTTTCGGATTTAAGCCGGAAATCTCCAAGTCAATCAAAATTCTCGAGCCTTTTAAGATTATTTTTGCGCGTTTGGTGAAATTAATGGGCGGATACAAGGGAAAATCAAATTTGCCAAAGCCTTGTTTTTCGCTTGATGAAAATGAACTTGGCAAACTGCATTTTGATACCAAGGTCGCAATTAAATAATTTCCGATTCTGCATTAAGCTGCGACTATTATGAATAGTCCTAAAGCCGTATTTTTTGCCTTCGCTTTATTCTTGCTCGGTCTGGTCACCCCGCAAATTGCGGACTTTATCGGCGATTTGTTTAAGTGATAAGTCCTTATTCTCAGGCAGGCTTATAGCATTTATTTGCTTTTGCCGCGCGGCCTCTATTTCGCTTGCTTCTTTTATTCTTTTGAATTTCTCCAATAGCATCGCCATCAATTTATCGCGTTCAGCGCGACGGGTTTTATAATCTTGCTTTTTGGTTTGTTCGGCAGGCTTAATATTCTTATTATATTTTTCCAAAATTTCGAGATGTAATTTCGCGCTTTTGTCGTCGTCACTTATTATCGCTTCGTCTATACGTTTGCGAATTACTTCCTCGATATTGACTTTTTTCTTGCGCTTTTTGGGCGCATCAGTTTTTAGCTCTGCGCTCGATGAATTTTCGGAATTATCATTGCTCATATTTCTATAATATTTGCGATTCAAAAAACATGGATAGGGTTCACTTTGTCCCGTTTTGAAAAAATTACCCCTAATGCGCGCAGCGCGAAATTCAGTTTTCATTCAATTGGTGAAAATACCAACAAAAAATTGACTCTTGAGGTGAAACTTGTTGAAATAAAACGGGATAATGTTTCAACAAAATTTTGAATTCATTCGGAGACGACAAATGAAAGTTTCGCACTTATTTGGTTTTAGCGGTTTAATTGGTTTGGCGATTGCGCCGTCTTTGTCGTTTGCGCAAAATATGGGTGCCGTACCTGCGCTTCCGAATATTTCACCTGACAATATCGGCAAATGTATGCGCCTTGTGCCAAAGGCCGAAGTCACACGTCAAATCCCTTTGAATCCGATTATGACTTATGAGGGACATAATGAATATACAAATGTCACTCCGAAATTAGTTCCGGGCACTTATCAATACGCTGAAGTTGAGGGATATAGCTATTCAATTCCGCAATTCAAAAGTATTCAAGACGAAATTGTGGTTTCACCTGGCTATAATAAATTGGTGGCTATCGAAGGTAAGATGGGCACTGAATACCAAACCGTTGTAATCAGACCGCCAAGCCTAGTTTGGAAAAAGGGCGCTAATTTATCAAGCCTTTCTGCAAAAGACCCGAAATCAGGCGATATTTATTGCTTGGTTGAAGACCGTGGCATTGTTGAAAATGTTCCGGTAACCCGCGTGGTTCGCCCTTATGATTTCAAAATTGAATGGGTTGAACCAAAAACAAAGACTGTTTCGCGCATGGTTATCGATACCCATGCGCCGATGATCACTAAAACTGTCGCTCCAAAGATGGCGCAGTTACCGGTTCAATTGCTTGCCAATCCCGACCCAGCCGCAAATACAAAAGAAGCATTGGTAGCCCAATCTGCTAAATGGATTGACGGACAACAGAAATCACTTAGTTTCCAACAGATTGATGCACCTGCGGGCTATGCATGGGAATATATTGATTGTGAATCTGTTAAATCAGGCCCTGTGAATATGGGCGGCGCAACTAAAATTACTGCCCCGCAAGCAACAGAAGTCAAATTTCCGCAGACGACAAATGTTATTGTGACCAAAAAACAATTACAGACCCGTTTGCGCGATCTTGGTCTTTATAACGGCCCGATTGACGGAATTATTGGCGTAAAAACCAAAAGCGCGATTGCAAGTTTTCAAAGCAAAAACAATCTAGCTGTTACCGGCAATGCCGATACTGCAACCCTTAAAGCGCTTGGTTTCTAATTGGATTTATTGATTTGAACCGAATTGTCAGTTTACTGAAAACTCGGGCGAGGTTTTGAAAATAGAAATAGTTTTCGAATTTTGTGAAAATCAATTTTTTAGAATACCTTGAGGATTTTGGCCTGGGAAGGGCTTTATGGACAGGTTTGCCATAAAGACCCTTCAATAATTATGTTTGCACAAAAACGAGCGTCAAGGGCCGCTTACGCTTGAACCCTTGACACTCGCTTTTGCGTAGGCTGTTGCTCTAAAATAAATAACACATTGAAATTTTGTATATTTTTTCCCACGCGTGATATGGCCTTGTCAGATTTTTACTATGGGTCAGCGCAAAGTGGGTCTTCACCTAGGAGATTCAGTTATTTATTTAGCTTAATCGAACCGTTTTTTGCTTTTTTGTTTTTCTTTTTTGCCGAAACACATTTTTTTATGCCCTACCGCTTCGCTCTTTGGCCTTGTCAAGTCCCGTAGCCCTTCAGGGTCGCGCAAAGCGCGAGGACTTTACAAGACCAAACTGCACACCTCACAATTGTTATTTCTTTTGTGCCCGAAATAATATTTCGGCTCAAAAGAAAACAAAGCAAAAAACAACGAATCCTCCCAATTTCATCCCAAAATTCTCTGTTCAATTTCTCCAAAAATAGCAAAACGCTCTATTTTGGCAGAATTCGGACATATTTATGAGAGTATATCAGCTGACTGCTAAGCCTTTACGCCGCGCGCACCTGGGCCAGGAATTCATTGGTTTCGTGTTCCAAGCGTGCGGCTTGTTGCGATAATTCATGGCTTGCCGCCAATACTTGAGACGCGGCAACACCGGTTTCAGACGCGGTTTCAGTAACTTTTACCACATCCGTTGTCACCGATTGCGCCGCAACTGCAACTTCATTAATCGAACCTGCGATTTCATTAGTTGTTTGTGCCTGTGCTTCAACTGCATAACCAATTTCACGTGAAATGGCGTTGATTTTGCTGATAACATCTGTGATGCGCGACATTGCACCTGATGCATTATCGACAACAGTTTGCACCGCACCGATTTGCGCGGAAATTTCGTCGGTTGCGCCTGCGGTCTGATTGGCAAGGTTTTTGACTTCTTGGGCAACAATTGCAAAGCCCGCACCTGCCGCACCCGCTCTTGCAGCTTCGATTGTGGCATTAAGTGCCAAAAGATTGGTCTGTTCGGCAATGCCGCGAATTAGGGAAACGACTTCCGAAATATTTTGTGCCGCACCAACCAATTCACCTACCGCAGTTTGTGCTTCTTGCGAGATCGCGACCGCTTCATTGGCTATGCTTGCGCTTTCTTGCGACGACATTTGAATTTGCGTGATAGCACTCGATAATTCGGTTGCTGAACCGGATGCGGTTTGCGCATTCACAGTCGATTCTTCTGCCGCCGCCGCGACCGAAGACGCCATATGATTGGTTCTTTCAGCTGCTGAAGTCATTGCTTGTGCCGTGGCATTCAATTCAGCCGACGCTGCAGCAACCGCGCGCAACATATCGCCCGCTGTGCGTTCAAAGTTACGGGTCGCGGTTTCAATAATTTCGCCGCGCTTAATTTGTTTTAGAGCTTCTTCTTTTGAAATATTTTCGAGTCTTAATCTTTCGATGGCATTGGCGCGGAATATTTCGACGGTTTTTGCCATGCTTCCTAATTCATCACCGCGATCCAGACCCGGAATTGCAATCGAAGTATTTCCTTGCGCCAAAACAGACATAGAATCTGTCAAATCGGATATTGGGCGCGTCAATGAACGTGCAAACCAAGAGCCAATTCCCGCCGCGACCATGCCAACCATAAGCGCAACAAAGGTAACAATCATCGCCAATCGGTTCAACGGGCCGTTAATTTCTGCTTTTGTTATATCGGTCAAAACTGCATATTTTGTGCCCATAATTTCAAATGGGGTATATGCGGTTAGGCTTGCCTTATTTTCAAAATTCTTGGCGCTTTTTACGCCCGATTTTCCATTTAATGCTTCATCGACCAAAACTGATTCGATTTTGCGTTTAAGCATTGTGCTTTCTTTGGAAAGCGGGGAATTATTGCGCACCAATTTGTCGGCGCCGACCAAAGCGTTTTCACCGGTTTTGCCATTTGCAGGTGCACTAGCCATTGCAGCATCAAGTTTGCCGATCGACAATTGAATAGCCACAATCCCTTTTAAACCGCCATTTGCGTCTTTAATTGGCGCGGCAATAAAACCAGCAGGAACATTATTGGATGGGGAATAGGGAAGGAAGTCTTCCAATAAAGGTTTTGAATTTGCGCCTTGCTTTTGGATTTTTCTAACTAAGTCACCAAGACCAGAATCTTTCCATTTGCCGTTTGCTAATTGGGTCGCAAAATCGCGCTCCTTGAATACTGTATAAACATTTCGTCCTTGGGCGTCGAAAAGGAAAATGTCATAAAAATCATTGGTTTTCAAAATGCTGCGCATCCAAGGGTGCAAGGATGCATGAACTGAATCATAATTTGTATTTCCCGCCGCTTGCGTCATTTTTTCTTTTTCACCAAGCGGGTAAGGATTGTCGTCTATATAGGTCTTTTGCAAAATATTTTCGGCGTCTGGCCCGATTTCATAATAGGCGGTCGCAAATCTATCGAGTGCATTTGCGATATGTGGGCTTGAGGCCAATTCTGTGATTTGTTTTTCGCCGTCGGCAAAAAAGTTTTTTGCGGCATCGGCTTTATTTTTCGCGGTTGCTTCTAATTCATGTTTTGCCTGCGAATGGGCGGTGTTTGACGCCGCAAAATAAGCGGTTGCACCAGTCAATAAAGCAGCAGCAATTGAAAGCGCCGCAATGGTAGCAGGCAATTTTTTTGAAATCACAATATTAGATAATTGAAGCATAATGACTCCGAAGGATAAAAACTCACTTTCGGAAATTGCTTTGATATGGTTAATTTTAAATTACCCCAAAGAAACACATACTGAATATTTGCGACTAATTTGCAGTATCAAGTATGGCTTTTATCAATTCCTTAGGTTGGGCTTCATCAAGAATTGGTGCGTGTCCGATATTCGGCACTTTCGCAATTTTTAGATTGGGTCGCGCTTCTTGCATTTTAGCGACTAAATCTTTGCTAATAACATCGGAAATTTCACCTATGATGAGGCCCATGGGAATATCGGGAATTGCCGAAAACTGTGGCCATAGGTTCGGCGGCGGATCGTCAGGATTGCCCATGGTTAAGACCTGCCTGATATTGGCATCATAGGCATAGGTGACGCCGGTTTGCGTGGGTTTCACAATCCTATTGGCAAAATTTCGCCAAAATTCATTATCTTCGGCGCGTAAAGGATAGGCGCGACCATTAATGGATTTTATGGATTTAAGGGCAGTCTCAAAATCCGGAAATTCCATATTCAGGCCGACATAATCACGAATGCGCGAAATGCCGACAGGGTTTAATTCGGGACCGACATCATTAAGAACCAAGCCGCAAATTTTTTGCGGTGCGAACATGGCAATAACCATAGAAATAAGCCCGCCCATTGAAGTGCCGATAAACACCGCATTTTCAATTTCCAATGCCGCCATAATGCCCAAAACATCTTGGGCGTATCTTAAAGGGTTATAATTCATTGGGTTTGAATCATAATCAGACAGGCCGCGACCGCGCACATCAATTGCGTAAACCTTACGACCGCTTTCTCTCAAAAAATCAAAAATCGGCTCAAAATCCTTGTGATTTCGCGTTAGGCCATGAAGACAAAATACGGGCGAGGCTTTTTCCGGGCCATCAGGCGCAATTTCGAGGACATAAGATTTTATTCCATCATCGGCTTCGATATAGTGTTCTTTTCTCATTTAATCCCCAATTTCAAACTCATTCCAAAAAGTATCAAAAATATTTCGTGCGCCGCTAATAAGCATAATCAATCTATCAAAACCAAGCGCCACTCCCGATGTTGGTTGCATATAATTTAGGGCCGTCAATAGTTTTTCGTCAATTGGAAAACTACGGCCATAAATTTCTTTTTGTTTTGCCATTGAGTTTTCAAATCGCAATCTTTGTTCCTTCGCATCAATTAATTCACCAAAACCATTGGCGATTTCAAGGCCGCAGATATAAAGTTCGAACCTTTCGGTAAAGCGCAAGTCATGGCGGCATTTTTGCGCCAATGCGCCTTCGGGCAATGGATATTCATAGAAAATTGTGGGCGCGTCTAAACCCAAATGCGGTTCAATTTTTGCAATCAAGACATTATTGAAAATATCAGACCAATCGTCTTTTTCACTAACGCTAATACCCTCTAATATAGCGCATTCCGCGAATTTATCGCGCAGGCCATTTCCATTTTCGTCAAGGCAATCACAAAGTTCGATGCCGGCAAATTTTGAAAATGCGTCTTTCACTTTCAAGAATACAGGGGCAATTGTGATTGGGATTTCTTTGCCCTTGAAACGATAAAACTCTGTGCCATTGGCGATTGCGGCGGTTTTGCATATTTCAAGCGTGTCTTTGATTACGCTTTCATAGGCTTCATTGCTTCGATACCATTCCAACATTGTAAATTCGGGGGCGTGCGTTGGCGAAAGATCTTGATTTCGAAATACGCGCGCAAATTCATAGATGCGCGCCATGCCAGCAGCCAATAATTTTTTGTGCGAAAATTCGGGGCTTGTGGCGAAATAGACTTCTTTTTCGCTTAAATCCGGGCGCGTCCAAATGGTTGAAAACCCTAATAAATGCGTCTCATTCCCGGGTGAGATTTGCAATTGTGGGGTCTCAATTTCGGTAAAATCATTGGCTTCAAAAAACGCCCGTATGGCGGATTTCGCATTGGCGCGCGCCCTAAGGAAGGGCATTTTATCGGAAAGTCTGTCTTTGTAATCATAGTCCAAAGCAAAAAACACCAAAACAATTGAATTTTCAGTCAGTTTGGATTATTGCGCGCCAAACCGAAAGAGAGAATTATGGTAAAAGTTATCGCCTCATCAATTCGTAAAGGCAATGTTATTGAGCATGAAGACGGCAAGCTTTATGTCGTTATGAATTCGCAAAATATTCACCCTGGCAAAGGCACACCCGTTACACAGGTCGAAATGCGCCGCATCACCGATGGTATTAAAGTTACGGAACGTTTCAAAACCACTGATAGCGTCGAAAAAGCCTTCGTTGAAGAAATTAAATTCAATTATTTGTATGACGATGGCGAGAGCTTTGTCTTTATGAACCCCGATAATTACGAACAAATGTTTGTTCCTAAAGATGTTATTGGCGATGACGCGGTTTATCTTCAAGAAAATATGGAAGTTTGGCTAACGATTTTCAATGAAACCTGCCTTTCCATCACTTTGCCGCAACGGGTGGTTTTGGAAATTGTTGATACCGAACCAACCGTAAAAGGCCAAACCGCTTCTTCGTCTTATAAGCCCGCAATGCTTTCAAACGGCGTGCGCACAATGGTTCCACCATATTTGACCACTGGAACCAGAATTGTGATTATGACCGAAGACGGTTCATACGTAGAGCGTGCCAAAGAGTAAGAATTAGACTAGATTTGAAGTCTCAATAGGTTGTTGGTTTTAGTTAAGAAGTGCAATGGTTTGGGAAGGTCTTTATGGGCAGGTTTGCCATAAAGACTTTCCCAAGCCATAGCTTTTAATTTCAAGGAGCTCTCCCTTGAACAACAATAAGTCTAAGTGACAGAAGCGCTAAGAATTCAAATTATTTTTTCAAAGATTTGATTAGGGCACGCTCAATGGCCATGGTTGGGGCAAACAATACGCATAATGGCCCAAGAGCTTGGGTCAAAATATCGTAAAGATGGGCGAAATCAATTGCCATAATACCCCGTCGCTTAACGGATAATGTCCGTTAATCTTTTATTAGGAATAATTAAGCAAAAATTAAACCGCATTTCAAGCAGTTTTCAAAATTAAGATTGCATTAACCATGAATCCGCAATTGAATCAGCGAAAAGATTTTGCAGTTACTCTTAAAAAAATTAATTGGCGCGGCGGCGTTCCGAAATTTCGGCGTCAATTGCTTTGGAAAAATCATATTTAGTCAAAAGCGGACCGCCGGTTTCAGGCGAAGGGCGACCAAGACGGCGCGCAACATAACGACCAAGGCGGGTTTTTCCGCGAATGCCGGTCAATTTTCCAAGATAATTCATTTGCGCATCAGTCGGCGGAAATTTTGAATTAAGCACGGTTTTCATCTGTGTTTCCCTGTGGATTTCTCTCACTGCGAACAAGATAAGAACGAATGGTTAATATGTCAAGGGAAATTCGTTAATATTTCGGTAATGTAACGATTATCTACGACCAAAACTGTCGCAATTGTGTCAAAATTGTGTCAATTTGACCTAAAAAATATGAAAAGCCCTCGAAATTTTCGCATTTCGAGGGCTTGACCGGATTGTGACAGTATAAAATTACTCGCCGCCGCCGACTGATTCGGGGACACCAACTACATGGAAACCTGCGTCAACATGGACAACTTCGGCGGTGGTCGAAGCCCCGATATCGGACAAAAGCCACAATGCGCAGCCTGCAATCCCTTCCATTGTTGTGTCCTCTTTTAACAAGGACCATTCGCGACCGGTTCCGACCAAATCGCGCCCGCCTTTGATGCCGGCTAAAGCCAATGTGCGCATTGGGCCCGCTGAAATTGCATTGACACGAATGCCCTGTGGTCCCAAATCGCGTGCAATATAGCGGGTTGACGCCTCTAGCGCGGCTTTAGCAACGCCCATAACATTATAAGATGGAATTACGCGTTCGGCACCCAAATAAGAGAGCGTAATCATTGATCCGCCCTTATTCATTATTTTTGCCGCGCGTTTTGCGACAGCAACCCATGAATAAGCGGAAATATCCATAGTTCTTAAAAAGTTCTCACGAGTGGTATTTTCGACGAAAGATCCTTTGAGTTCATTTTTGTCAGAAAATGCGATCGCGTGAACCAAGAAATCAATTGTGCCCCATTCATTTTCAAGTGCCGCGAAAGTGGCGTCCATCGCGTCATCATTGGTAACATCGCATTCAAGAATGATTTTTGAACCGACGCTTTCCGCCAAAGGACGCATACGTTTTTCAAGCGCCTCACCTTGATATGTAAAGGCTAATTCTGCGCCTTGTGCCGCCAATTGCTCGGCAATGCCCCAGGCAATCGACTTATCATTGGCAACACCCATAACAAGCCCGCGTTTCCCCGCCATCAAATTCCCACTTGGATAAGCCATGGTTCTTCCTTTCAAATAACTTGTGCCCCAATGAAGGTTTTTGAATAATAGGTCAAGATTTCGCCGCAACGGATAAGGACAAAACCAGGTTAATTGCGCGAAAGAAAATGGACAATGTAAATGCGAGATGGCAATCGGATTTTATCGATTTTTGAGATTCCGACGGCTTGGGAAGGTCGTTATGGTCAAGTTTATTATGGGTGCGTTCTCAATTAGCTATACACATAGGCGCGAGAATAAGCTTGCTAACCTTAAAAAAAACCAAACGCGGCACATTGCCACAATATATAGTGTTCCTGCGTGTCAAGAGTCTGTTTTAAGATTTTGCTTGTGGAAAAACATAACACAAGGGCTTGTGGTTTGAGCAATTGGTGCATACGATTAGTTGTGGAATTGAAATTTTTTCTGTATTAGAAATTTTCGCCAAATAAGATACATTACACTATATTTAGTTTGCGTGATTTAGGGGTTTTTGATGAATTGGTCTGACGAAAGAGTTGAGCTTTTGAAAAAACTATGGATTGACGGCCTTTCGGCAAGCCAGATTGCAAAGCAATTGGGTGGGGTTACCCGCAATGCGGTTATAGGCAAAGTTCATCGTCTTGGTCTTGCCGGTCGTGCGACACCTTCACGCCCAGTCAAAAGAATTGTCAGAACCCGTCCGGTTTTGGTTTCTGAAACCGTGAATGAAACGAAATCAGCGGAAAAGCCAAAAGCAAAAATCGCAGACGAACCAATTAGTGCTGAGGCGCCTAAAAGAAACCCGGTTCAGCAAGAATATACACAATCAAGCGAATTAATTGGCGTTTTGGATTTGGGGCCAAATATGTGCAAATGGCCAATCGGCGATCCCACTGATGCGGATTTCGGATTTTGCGGCGCTAAGATACACGGTAACTGGCCATATTGCGAACACCACGGTATGATTGCCTATCAGCCACAATTATCTAAAAAAGGTGGTGCGTCGGACAATTCTGACGATAGCAACAGACGCGCCGGTTAAGAAAAAAATGGCCAAAAAAAAGCGCCGCATTTTAAATGCGGCGCTTTTTTTTGAGATTTAAACTTCAATGTCGCGATTTCAGCAATTCCAACTCTTCTTTGAGTTTTAGCTTCTGTCGTTTAAGCGCCATAATTTGCGAATCTTCAGAAGATGGACTTCTGATTGCTTCCTGGATTTTTACGTCAAGACGTGCATGTTTTTCAGATAATTCGCGAATATGTGCTTGTAGCGCCATTTACATCCTCCTTAAAAGTGGGGAAATCCCCATGAGAGACATACATGGAAACACGAAAATTCAATTTCGTCACATCACAAATAGTTTCATTTTTGAAAAATTTGCTAATGATGTTCTTTAAGGCATTTTTTGCCACAATACTATGCTTTCAGGCGCCCAAATAACGAACCAAAATTTTTTTGGGGTTTAATAATCTGTGATGTTTCACCAAATTATCCCCAATTCCATTCTGACGTGTTTTAAAAATACTCAAAAGCGTTCTATTTCTAAACCTCTGTTTTTATAGTAATTTTAGGATTAAATATGAAATTTATTTATGATTGTTTTTGAGCATTTCCGCTTATCCACAGTCTGCTGCAATTTATCGCAGTCACAACTGATTCGCTAAGCCTCTGTCATTATTAGAGAATCGACGAGTCAATAGTCTATGTGATGATTTTTTTCTGAATTTTCACCATTGCACTTAAAGAGCCGATGCGCTTTAGTGTTCTTGTCAATTGTGTGACAGAAAAATCAAATGGCATTTGCCGTCTTGATTACAGTCCTAATTGATCAGCCAAAAGTGAAGAAAAATCTGCTGCAATACGTGGTTTTGCAAATAATGAATTGCGCCCGAATTTTGCTTTAAGGTTTTCAAAATATGGTGTTGAACGGGGTATAAGATGGGCAATGAACAGTTCAGACTTTCTGAAATCACTGATTTTGGTGGGCTGGAATCTGATTCAAAAGCCCAAAATTTTGACAAGCAATCTCTCCCCAATTCCGGTGATGGCGCGCCGGTCGCCATAATATGGCAAACCCTTGCGCCACGATTAAGAAGTGTTTTGGGCGCACTTGATTACAAGGCATGGATTGAACCATTACAGCTTGTAGGTTCGGAAAATGGCTTAGTTTTCTTAAACGCAGCAAATGCTTTTGCGCGTTCACGTATTCGCACCGAATATCTACACCGATTACAAGCAATTTGGAATGATTTTGACCCACAAAAACGCCGCCTTGTAATCGATTGTGTTCAAAAAGAACCAATTACTATTACGCAAAGTGAAAATATTCCTGCACCTGTTATTCAAACTCAATTCCAATCAATTTCAGAGCCGATTGAACTAAATCACAATCCCAAAACATTTGATAATTTTGAGATTGGAGTATCAAATCGCGTCGCTGCTGCAATCGCAAAGCGCATCTCAATTGAGACGCCGAGTGGGGAATTATCCTATATTCATGGTTTCAATGGCGTTGGCAAAACCCATCTTTTAAGTGCAATTGCCCATCTGGCCCAAACTTCTCAACCAAATATGCGTGTTGTTAGCTTATCTGCGCAAAAATTCTTGCACCTTTTTCAAACCGCACTTCGCGAAAAAGATACGACGAATTTCAAAGAAGGTTTGCGCGCCGCCGATATTTTTCTAATTGACGATATTCAGCTTATATGTGGCAAACCAGCGACCCAAGACGAATTGTTTCAGACAATTATTGACTTAATTGCTGCTGGCAAAAATATTGTCGCCACCGGCGATGTGCCGATTATGGCATTGCATGGCCTAACCCCAAGAATGCAAGGCATTTTGCAAGGTGGCTTTTGCGCTGCGATTGACGAACCAGATTTTGAATTGCGCCGAAAAATCGCGATTATGAAGGCCCAAGAATTCGCGCAAAAAAGAAAAGATTTCGCACCCCCTAAAGAAGCCTTTGACATATTGGCTGCACGGATTATAGGTACAGGTCGCGCAATTGAAGGGGCCGTGAAACAAATATTCGCTGCCACTGCTCTTGTTGGGTTGGAGGCAACAATGGAAACCGTTTTAGAAGCAATCGGCGAAAGATTTCCAACGCCTGCTAAGACTGTGCCTGTTGATACTATCAAGAAAAGGGTTGCCGCCCATTTTGACATTTCGATTGAGGATTTAATAGGCACACGTCGCCATATTTCAGTGGCCCGACCTAGACAAATTGCAATGTATTTTTGCAAGAAATTCACCAAACGCTCTTTCCCCGATATCGCTAGTCGCATGGGTGGGCGTGACCATACAACTGTGATGCACGCGGTTAAAAGAATTGAAGAATTGGCAAATGCCGATCCGAAATTCGCTTCGCTTTTACAAATTATTGCTAATAAGATTTTGGTATAATTATTCGCTGATTGACGGTTTTTTTCTTAGTGTCGCAAAGTTATTTTTGGCCCGGTAATGGCCTGACCCTAAGCCATTAAATATTGACCCTGCGCGGTTTCAATATAAATTGTGCTGCTATGAAAAAGAAATTTAAAATTGGCACAATTTTTAAGATTGCATTTTTATGGTTCTTTTTGAATCTAACACTTGCTTTATTCTCGTGGGGAAAATCATATTTTGTCGATTTTGGCGCACGCCCAACTGCGTATCAATTGGATTTGCGAAAAGAAAAACAAAGCCCGGGCGAAATTATTACATTTGTTGCAACCCAACCCGAACCAGAAAAAGCATGGTATTTCGGTCATTTGTGGGTTTGGTTTGGTAAAGACCTGCCCCACGAACCCAAGGGCAAAACCCAATTTGGATATTATTCACAAGACCAAAATATCGCGGCGATTGAACTTGCAAAGGCGCTCTTAAACCCTTTTGGCTTTTATTTTGGTCAGACCCCGGTAAAAGGCGAAATTCGGTTTGACGATCCATGGCCCCATCATTTAGAATTAAGAGTTAATGTCGATAAAGCAGAATATCAAAATGCTATAAAAGCCCATGAAAATTGGCGCGCGCAAAGTCTTTACATCAACCGCCCGAAATGGGGACAAAAATCTTATGCCTGCCAAGACTATGCCTTTGATATTGCCCGCCACATAGGAATGAAAACTCCCGAAAAAACATTCGGCGAATTTCCGCCCGAAAGTTTTGTTGATTTTGCAAAAATGAATGGCGTCCAAATTCAAATGAAGCCAAGCCTGGGCGCTGTTTTGTCGCATTAATAGTGGTTAATGCGCCAATGACCTAACGACTGGCGGTGAAGTCACAATGAATTGTTGTTCTCAGTTATGAAGAGCAATTGTTGGGGAAGGTCTTTATGGGCTTTATGCCATAAAGACCTTCCCAAGCCATAGCGCTTAATCTCAAAAATCACTAACGGCCTATTGTAACTCCACAATTAGAGAGCCGCCACTTCAAAGCATCACCGCGCTAATTTTGGATTTGTAAAGCCAAGGCTGAAAGCCAATTGATCATTTAATCGGATTCAAAACCACGCTTGATTTCAAATATTTTAAGTTTTCAGATAGAAGTTTTAAATGGTCGAAGTCGCGAATGGCGCACGATAAATCGGGATTATTGGCAGGTTTCAATTCTGCCTCCGAACATTTAGCATAGATTTCTATTTTGCCATTGTCATAGGTCTTTGCTAAAACAAAATATTGTTCAAGATTAGGGGGTCGCTTATTAATCGACCCGCTAAACCCAATTTTCACACCATTTCCTAAATCATAAAATTTAGAATCCACAAACGCCATAATTTGTTGTGAAGTGGAATAATCAATGCCACTAAGATTGCGCACGCTGCAAATTCCGCCGGCAACATATTGGGTTTGAATTGTTCCAAGATTTTTTACACCTTTTCCGACATTTGAAATCGCATAATTCTTTTCGTGGTTAAGCGGGCAAATGGCAATTCTGGCGTCAAATGTCGTTCTCATGCCGCTCGTGGTTTCAAAGCAGCCCGACAGGGAAATAAGCGGCAATATAATTAGGGCAATTTTTGATGCGTTTTTCATTTCACTGCCTCCAAAACATAGGAAGGTTCTAGGGAGTCCAAACCATCCGCCAAAGCGAGGATTTCCTTTTTTGATGTTGCAGTTGGGCAATCGGCACTGCCGATTTTGCATGTCCCGTAAATCTTCCAACCGCCTTTTTTATCGGATTTTATGAAATAAAGTGAACCCTTGTCTGAATAGGGTCTGTTATAGGCAATGAAAAGTTCCGGATTGATTTTATAAAAGCTGCGCGCAACAAATCCGCGAATATCGGTTCCTAATTCCGGTTGCATTTCTTTTCCTGCGCTAAGAAAACAGACAGTCTCACCATCGGTACCGACTTTTTCCGCGCTGAATTTCACTTGTCCACTATAATTTCCGGCATTTCTTGTAACTTTATAAAAATTTTTAGACGCAATCGGGCATTGGCTTTTTGAGCCCTTTGTCAATTCATCGAATGCCGCTTTGGTTGCGGTGAAACAACCCGCCATAAAAATTAATGGAATTAGAATAAGATATTTTCGCAATTTCACCCCCAAAGACCAACGGGTAATCGCTATTTTGGGCAAAAATATGTCAATTGGCAATTGATTTCCAAATTTTTGGCGCGATTGTTTCCAATTCATCGCCCAAATCGTCGCCACTGGCTAAAAGCGTGGCAATTGGCCCCCATATTAGAGAGAAACCCAATTTTTCCATTATGGCGTCGTCAATATTCATTGGCGCAAATTCGCGAATAAAAGCGACAATAGCGCGGCGAAAATTCGATTCCGCTGAAAAACCATTAAAAGCCAGATATTCCGCCGCCTTGGCATTGCCTTTGGCAAAATCCATTATTCGCACCATGACTTTATTAAATCGTGATTGGGCATCAAGGCGTGCGGGGATTGCCGATAAAACCACTGCATCAAACATGGCCTCGGCGCGCTTTTGCACAATTTCTTTTAATGAATCGCGGGTCGGCAAAACCCGATAAATGGTGCCAATTGCAATTCCTGCCTGACGCGCCAAATCCTGAACTGAAAAATCACTTAGATTTGGGCCAAGATTTATAGCGGCTTCGGCGATTTGTTTTTCAATATTCTCGACTGGCTGTGGGGAACGTCGCATAATCAACTCCAATGAATCAATATTCATTCATTGATTTGATTAAGAAAGCCCTAAGGCGTATAAAAGTGCATGACTGATTTGAATGCTGTTTTGGCGCGCGCCAATGAGAATATTGACACTGCGCTTTCGCGCTTGTTTGAGCTTTTGAAAATCCCTTCAATTTCATCCGAAAGTGCCCATAGGCCGGAATGCATAAAGGCCGGGCAGTTTTTGGTTGATGAATTAAATGCCATTGGCTTTGATGCCAAACTTGCAGAAGGCAAGGGTCTGCCATTGGTGTTGGCGCATGGCGGGAAGGGCGCGAGACATATTTTATTTTACGGACATTATGATGTGCAGCCCGTAGATCCTTTAGATCTATGGCGCAGCCCACCATTTGAACCGAAATTAGAAGAATTCGAAGGGCGCAAAGTAATTTTCGGGCGTGGCTCATCAGATGACAAAGGCCAAACCATGACTTTTATCGAGGCATGCCGCGCATTTTACCAAATTAATGGCGATTTGCCGTGCCGCGTCACAATTCTTTTGGAGGGTGAGGAAGAATCCGACACAATTTCACTAATTCCATTCATGAAAGAGAATAAAGAATTATTGAAGGCCGATGCCGCCTTTATTTGCGACACCGAAAGATGGAATTATGAAACCCCCGCAATCACAATCGGCCTAAGGGGGAATATAACCGGCGAAGTTCGAATTCATGGAGCGTCACGCGATTTGCATTCGGGCCTTTATGGTGGCCCTGCCGCGAACCCAATAACTATCTTGTGTGATATTATCGCAAAAATGCGCGACGAAAACGGAAAAATCACATTGGAAGGCTTTTATGAGGGCGTTCCCGAAATTTCTGATGAAATAAAGGCAAATTGGCAAAGCCTTGGTTTTGATGCGCAAGAGTTTTTGGGCAATGTCGGCCTCAATGAGGCGTTTGGCGAAAAAGGCCTAAGCGCTTTGGAACAATTATGGGCGCGCCCGACAACAGAGATTTGCGGCATAAATGGTGGCTATATCGGTGACGGATTTAAGACCGTAATTCCGTCTTATGCCTATGCCAAAGTTTCTTTCCGCTTGGTCGGGGACCAAGATCCCGATAAGGTTTGGGCGTCATTTGAAAACCATGTTCGTGCCAATTTGCCAAAAGATTGCAGCGCCGAATTCGTAAAAAACTCTGGTGGTCGCGGCATAGCATTAAGCGAAAATAATTTCTTTATCAAAAAAGCTGCAATCGCATTGGAAAAAGAATGGGGGAAACCCGCCGCTTTAATCGGCTGCGGCGCGTCAATTCCGGTTGCCAATGATTTTCGCGAAATTTTGGACATGGACGCAATTTTGGTCGGTTTCGCAATGCCCGATGATAATATCCATTCGCCAAACGAAAAATATGACCTCCACTCTTTTCAAAAAGGCATAAATTCCTGGATAAGAATTTTGCATGAGATTAATTAATGAATAAGACGAGTTAATACTTAGGCCTAGATGTGAAGTCTCAATAGTTTGTTGGTGATTGTTGAAATAGGGAGCAAGGGTTTTGGAAGGTCTTTATGGCATACCTGCCCATACGGCATTCCCCAACAATTGCTCTTCATGACCAAAATCAACAAGCCAATTCGATTCAAATTGAAGTATCACCACTCCTAATGCGCGTCACCCCAGTTTTTGGCTGCATTGGCTTCGACAATTAATGGAACTTTCATTTGCACGGCGGGCATTGGTGCGCTTTCCATTGCATTGCAAATTATTGGAATCGCGGTTTGAGCAATATTTTCGGTGCATTCAAAAACCAATTCGTCATGCACTTGCATAATCATTTTAACGTCAAGGCCCGCAGTTTCCAAAGCAATAGGAACGCGCGCCATCGCACGCTTTATTATGTCGGCTGCTGCGCCCTGTAATGGTGCATTGATTGCTTGGCGTTCGGCGAACGATCTTTCAGCACCGCCTTTGGCTTCAATTGAAGGCAAATGAATTCGCCGCCCAAAGATTGTCTCGACATAGCCATTTTCTTTAGCCTTTGCCTTCATACTTTCCATATAATCACGAATACCCGGAAAACGCGCAAAATAAGTGTCGATATAGGATTTTGCCTCGCTATTGGTAATTCCCAATTGCCGCGCAAGGCCAAAGGCGGAAATGCCGTAAATAATCCCAAAATTGATAGCTTTTGCGCGGCGGCGCACTTCGGATGTCATTTCAGATAGTGGCACGCCAAACATTTCGCTCGCGGTCATTGCGTGAATATCAAGGTTTTCGTTAAACGCATTGCGCAATTGCGGAATGTCACCGACATGCGCCAAAAGCCGCAATTCGATTTGCGAATAATCCGCCGAAATCAATAAATTACCATTTTCGGCAATAAAGCAATGACGAATTTTCTTGCCTTCTTGGGTTCTAATCGGAATATTCTGCAAATTCGGATCAGTTGAAGAAAGTCGCCCCGTCAAAGCACCGACCATATTATAGGAAGTATGCACGCGTCCGGTTTTGGCATTAATCGCGGTTTTTAAATTATCGGTATAGGTTGATTTAAGTTTTGCCAAAGTTCGATAATCAAGAATGATACGCGCTAATTCTTGGCCCTTATTCGCCAAATCTTCCAATACATCGGCATCAACCTGCCATTGGCCTGAGGCGGTTTTTTTACCACCCGAAAGCCCCATTTTGTCAAAGAAAATTTCCCCGATTTGGCGCGGCGAATTAATATTCACGCTTTCGCCCGCAATTTCTTTGCCGCGCTTTTCAATTTCGGCCATTCGCAAACCAAAATCATTGGAAAGCACATCCAATTCATGCAAATCGACTTTTACGCCGTGTTTTTCCATTTGTGCGATGGGGGCAATTAATGGTCTTTCGACAGTTTCATAAATCGTTGTCACCCTATCATGCACCAAACGCGGTTTTAAAAGGCGCCACAGACGATAGGTGATTTCGGCATCTTCGGCGGCATATTTTGTTGCGTCTTTAATTGCCACTTTGTCAAACGTTATTTGACTTTTTCCCGTGCCGCAAACGTCTTTGAAAGCAATTGCGCGGTGATCAAGATGCAATAAAGACAATTCATCCATGCCATGACCGTTTTTACCGGCATCAAGGGCAAAACTTAGAAGCATTGTGTCTTCAATCGGCGAAACTTCAATGCCATATTGCGCCAGGACGTTGAGGTCATATTTCAAATTATGCCCGATTTTTAAAACCGATGCATCGGACATAATTGGTTTAATCGCTGTAATCGCAATTTCAAAATTCAATTGCCCGATTTCATGCGCCCCGAAAATCGGGTCTTTATGGTTCAGTGGCAGATAATATGATTGGTTTTCGCCAGTTGAAAAACAGACGCCAGCCAATTCACCAGTGATTGAATCAAGGCCGCAGGTTTCAGTATCTATAACCAAAAACCCATTTTCCTTGGCTGTGTCCAAAATTGATTGCAAAGTCTCAATATCGGACACGGTTTTGAAAACATCATAATTTATCGGCTTGTGATGCGGTTTGACACTCGGGATTTCGGGTATTTCGTCATGCGTAATACTTCCCGCCTCTGCCATATCTGCTATATGGCCCTCGGTTCCCAAATGGGCGCGAACGCGGCGGATTAGGGTTGAAAATTCCATGTCCTCAAGGAATTTTATCAATTCCTGCGGTTCGGGTTCACGCACGCGAAATTCGTCAATCGGCACAATGTCCGGAACATCATTTTTAAGAGTGACAAGGCGTTTGGAAATTTCAATTTGTTCGCGAAAATTAATCAAGGTTTCACGGCGCTTAGGTTGCTTTATTTCATGCGCCCTATCCAATAATTCCTCTAGAGAGCCGAATTGATTGATTAATTCGGCGGCGGTCTTAACACCAATCCCCGGGGCGCCGGGCACATTATCCGAACTATCACCCGCCAAAGCCTGAACATCAATTACCCTGTCAGGGGTTACGCCAAATTTTTCCAAAACCGCCTTATCGCCCATTGGCGTGTCTTTCATTGGGTCATAAAGCGCGATTTTGGGCGATACTAATTGCATTAAGTCTTTATCAGATGAGACAATGCGCACGCGCGCACCTTTTTCGACCGCAAGGCGCGCATAAGTGGCTATTAAATCATCGGCTTCATAGCCAAGCATCTCAATTGCCGGAACGCCAAAAGCGCGCGTCGCCTCGCGTATCAGTGGGAATTGTGGAACTAAATCTTCTGGCGCGGGTGGGCGTTGCGCCTTATATTGCGGATAAATTTCATTACGAAATGTCGTGCTTGAAGCGTCAAAAATAACTGCCAAATGCGTCGGCATATCGTTGGAATTTTTGCCATCAGCCAAAAACTTAAACAACATATTGCAAAAGCCGGAAACCGCGTTGACCGGTAGGCCATCGGACTTGCGATTAAGACGCGGAATTCCAAAAAACGCCCTAAAAATATATCCCGAACCATCAATTAAGGTCAAAAGCGAATCAGAACCAATATCATGCAATTGCTGTGTCATGCCCTTAGAAGCCATATTCGCGTAGAAAAATCAATAAAACAAAATTGCCCAAACTCTTTCATGCAATCGGCCTAGTTCGAACCGCCACAGCACTTGAAACCTTCGACATACTCTATTATCACTTTCGCTTAGTTCGATATGGGGTCAAAATTCTTTATATCGACAAAAACCTTTCACTGTTTATCGGCCATAGGGGACATAGCGATGAATTTTCAAAGCTCAAAATCAAATTTGCCGATGCATGAAGCCATTTATCTTAATCTCCGTGAGGCTTTGTCAAAAGGTGAATATGCGCCCGGTCGTGCATTAAGTTTGCGCAATTTATCTGCGCAATTTGGCGGTTCCGTGACACCGGTTCGTGATGCGATTTGGCGCTTGACCGCCGAAGGGGCAATTGCGATTTCACCAACAAGACGAATTTCAATACCAATTCTTGATGCGGAGGAAATCCGCCAATTGCTTTTAGTTCGCGCCCTTTTAGAGCCGGAGGCTGCAAGCCTTGCATTAAAAAATGTCAGCGATGAGACAATCGACAAAATGAGTGCCGCAGATTCTAAAATGAATAATTCGGTCGCGATTGGCGATATTTCGGGATATATGGCGCATAATTTCGAATTCCATTTCACTTTATATCGCGCCAGTGCCTCAAGTGTTTTGATACCTTTGCTTGAGGGTCTTTGGGTGCGCTTTGGTCCTTTTATGCGCCACGCTTTTCCCAATGTTAAATCTGTCGAAGGCGTAATTGACCATCATGCAGAGGCGCTTCAAGCATTGAGAGATAAAAACGAAGCGGCCCTTCGCAATGCAATAATAAGCGACGTAAATGACGGCTTAGAATTCCTTTTGAATGATATTGAAAATTAGGGCATTTCCTATTGGGGCGGGGGGGGCGCACAAAAATGAATCTCAAGGAACGCCGCGCTATATTGCGATTTCATTCTCATCGAATAAGTGGCAATGGTCTTTGTCAAAAGACAGTGAGACTGCATCATTTGTAACCCCGGCAAAATCAAAATCCAATTGCGCGATTATTGAATCTGATGACAAATTTGAATCGAAATATGCAAAAGTGCTTGAACCTAAACGTTCCAAAAACCGGATTTTGGCCTTGATGTCGCCTTTGGATTTGGCAATAGAAACGTGTTCCGGGCGAATGCCAAGGGTCATTTTTTGACCCGCCTTTAAGTTTTCGCCGTTTTTGGCAATGCTGATTTTTCCTTCATCTGCCAGTTTAAGATTTATTTCACTTTTGCTCGCGGAAATGACTTCACAATCAAGGAAATTCATTTTCGGCGCGCCGATAAAACCTGCTACGAATTTGTTTTGCGGTTTGTGATATAAATCAAGCGGACTGCCGAATTGCGAAATAACGCCATTATTTAGAACCACGATTTTATCCGCCAAAGTCATGGCCTCAATTTGGTCATGGGTTACATAAATAATTGTGGTCGCCAATTCTTCGGAAATTTTGGCGAATTCATAACGCATTTTATTGCGCAATGCGGCATCAAGGTTTGATAATGGCTCATCAAACAGGAAAATTTTGGGCTTGCGCACAATGGCGCGCCCAATTGCCACCCTTTGCCTTTGACCGCCTGATAGGTCTTTTGGCTTTCTATCCAAAAGGTGTTCGATATTTAGGATTTTTGCGGCATTGGCGACTTTTTCTGAAATTTCCGTTTTGTCGGTTTTCGCAAGCCTAAGGGCAAAGGCCATATTATCGCGGACGCTTAAATGTGGGTATAAAGCATAGGATTGAAACACCATTGCGATTTCACGCTCAATTGGTGGTTTATCTGTTACGTCTTTATTATCGATTTGAATTGTGCCTTCGGTCGGTTCGTCAATACCCGCAACAATACGAAGGAGCGTTGATTTTCCGCAACCCGAAGGGCCAACAAAGACCACAAATTCGCCATTCTTAATATCAAGATCAATGCCCTTAAGAATTTGGGCGTCACCAAATGACTTTTTGATATTTTTAAGTTCAAGATTTGCCATTTTTCCAACCCTTATTTCGGTGCATACATCATCATAAAATCGGTATAATGATCGCCCCGATTTTCAAGATTATTGACATTCCCGATTATTTTTCCGCCCTTCACGAGGTCCGACGGAATTCTAATTCCAAATCCTTCTTTGGCATCACCCCATAGTTTCACCTCAAGGTTTTTGCCAATTTTGCGCATTGAAAAGCCGATTTCACCCAAAGAAGTTTTCAAATGGTCGATTTTGATGCCATTGCCATTCAACCAAGCCTTATTGATGCCCGCACCAAGTGTTAGGCTTTTGAAACCATCGTCACCCTCTATACGTTCATAAACAAGCATATCAAGGCTCGAACGAATATAATCAGACGCCACCCAGCCGTGCGGCAAGTCACCCAAATATCTCGCAGTTCTCTTTTCACGCCCAACAACTTCAGCAAAAGCATTCCACTCATTTGGAACCGCGTCACCCATAAAATATTTCAATGCCGCAAGAGAATGCGCCCTTTCGCCAAGGCGCGCGAATGCGCCGACAACACGCCATTCATATGGTGTATAGTCCTTCCATTTTTTGTCTTTGTCGCGGCGCTTTTCGAAAAATTCCCAATATTTGTCGAAAGTTGCGTGCAGTTTTTGTTCATCAATTTCGCGGTCAAGACCAAGTAATAATGCAATGGTTGTTGACGTCGCGTCAAAATCGCCCCTATCCGCTGCACCGGGTATGTATCTAATATTGTATTTTTTCTCGGTCGCCGAAATCGAAGCATTCAAATCGCTTGCAAATTCTGATTTTGCATTATCAAATTTCTCAATCGCAGATTTGTCACCGATTATGCGCGCGATTTCCGTCGCTGCCTCAAAACCCTTCAATGTCCAGAAATTGTCCCAATGGGAATAGGCGGGTTTATCGGAATAGCCTTCATGCGAAATACTTGGTGGCATTAATCCATATAAATGTGCGCGGTCGGGCGTTTGGTTCTTTGGTGTGCGTTCAGAAAGCCTTTGATTATTCATATATTCAAAAGCCATTTTCACATTGGGCCAAACGCTTTCCAATAATGCGCGGTCTTTGGTGAATTCATAAATTTGGCGAACCATATAAATATATTGACCATGGGAATCATTTTCCGCCACCGGGTCAGAACCACGATAATCAACGCAACACGGAATTTTGCCATTATCAAATTGGTAGGGCGTAAACCATTTCAAATATTCCTTGCTTTCTTCATAAAGACCAAGACGCAGGAAACCCTCAACAATCATTGCGCCATCTCTTATCCATGAACGCGCATAAGAACGCGAACCCGGCCTTATCATTGTCCCATCTTTCATCATAAGAATATAGGCAAGATTGGTACGAATGGCATTTGTGATTTTCTTACCATCGCCACCCAAAGAGATTTCAACGCGATTTAGTTTCTCTTTCCAATAATTGGCGGTGTCTGAATGCGATTGTGAGAATTTGTCAGACGCATATTTAAGCAAAACCGGATCTTCACCTGTCAAAGGCGAATAAAGGCCGAATTTTTGTTTGGACTTTGGTTTTAAGGTCACTTCATAAACCATAATCCCCGATGCATAACCGCCATTGTCTTTTGCAGATTGGCTTTGTGGCAAATTATCGATGCGTTCAATTAATTCGCCGCCATGAAAATCCACCGCCGCAGTGGCATTGGGGGAAATCATGGGCTGGATAATGCGATTATTGACAATGGCTTTGCCATTTTCAAACGCCACAGAATTTATTGGTGAGTGCCCGCCAGGGGTTGATAGAAATTGCTTCGGGCCATTGACCTGATAGGGGCGAATTGCCAAAGCTAATTTTAATTTCAATGGCTTATTGGTTTTGTTCTCAAGCCAATATTCGGCGAATAATTGCGAATTGTCACGATTGCCACCAACCCAAGTTTTGGTTTCAAGCGACCATTTTTCGGCATTCCATTTCGCGCTTGGAATTGGTAAATAATCCTCTTCTAAAGAATGAGTAATTTTAACATCATTCCAAGTCTTGGTTTTGCCGTTTTCAACAATAAAAGGTGTGATGGAAAACCCACCGCGCCCGATTTCGATTGCGCCGTCTTCACTAATGAGGGCAGTGTCTTTTGCGCTATCTGCACCCAATAAAGTCCAAAACTCTTGCTGGCCTGAAAAGCCGCGTGGGAGAATCCCTCTTTTATGGTCTTTGGCAATTGCCTCAATAAAATTATTATCGCTCTCGCCAAAGGATAAAGGCTCAATCGAAATCTCGTTTAGGCGCACATATTTATCGGCGTTTGGAATGGCGATATTTATATAGCGCGCATCGCCTTCGGGGATTTTAAAATAATCTATGCCGCCGTCGTAATTTTTGACATTGGCGATTTTTTGGAAATCATTTTTGTCCGACGATAACGCAATTTCATATTCTTTGGGGACGCCATTTGCGCCCCAATCAAGTTTTAGACCGCCAAATTCAGTGGCGCGCCCCAAATCAAGCATGACATATTGATATTTGTCATCTGTTGTTGGTTGCCATGCGGTCTTTTTGTTTTTGTCAAAGGCAAGATTGCCATTGCCGGAATAGGTCGTGACAATTGGCTTTGGCGGTGGCGCTTTTGAAGCCGCAATTGGCGTGATTTTCAAATCATCGATTTCAATGAAGCCTTTACCGCCCGCACCCGCCGAAATCACAAATTCCACGCTTTGCGTTTCTTTTAGGGTTTTATCGGCAATTGGCCCCCAAGCGAAAGTGAAATGGCGCTTTTTGAATTTTACTAATTGCCATTCGGATTTTGGTTCAAAATCCTTGGTGAATTTCCACCAAACATTATCGCCCGATTTATCCTTTAATTTGAATTCAAGATTATTTTTGGGCCCCGAACCACGAATATAAAAAGAAACCTCATAATCCTGCGGGAAAACCAATGGCAAATCACGCACAATGAAGGCATATCCCGAACGATTATTAAAATCATAATCAAGGCGAATACCTTTAGCATTTTTGCCGCTTATTTGAGTTTTGGTCGCACTAACACCATCAGATGCAGCAGCAGTCCAAGCCTCAATAGTTTCAAACTCATCAAGTGTTTTTGGCAAATCTTGCGCAATGGCAAAACTAAAAGCCATTAATGAAACCGCAAATCCAAAGGCCAAACTTCGCATTTTTACCCCTTCACACTTGATGCCAAAAGCCCACGCATATAAAAACGCTGCAGGCCGATAAATAAAAGCAATACCGGCAATACCGTCAAAACCGCACCTGCCATCATCATTTCAGAATCTTGGACGTGTTCGCGCGATAAAACCGCCAAAGCCACGGGCAAAGTATAGGAATTGGAATCCGTCATAATTATCAAAGGCCACATGAAATCATTCCATGAGCCAAGAAAAGTGAAAAGACCCAATGTCACCAAAATCGGGGTAAGGTTTGGAACAACTAAATGTGTAAAAATCTGAAATTCAGATGCGCCGTCAACGCGCGCAGCCTCAATCATTTCATCGGGGATTGATTGTGCGAATTGGCGCACCATGAAAATGCCAAAAACGCTAGCAAGCCACGGCACCAAAGCGCCTGCATAAGTATTCACAAGCCCCATGGTTTTAAGCATTAAGAATAAAGGCATCATGCCAACTTGAGCGGGAACAATTAGTGCTGCGAGCAAAATTTTGAACATTGCTTCTCGCCCCTTGAAATGAAGTTTGGCAAAGGCATAACCCGCCGCAACATTTAAGGTTAGTGCCAAAATCGTTGCCCCAACCGCAAGAATGACAGAATTAACAAAATAACGCCCCATGCCATTTGCACCCATAAGCTCATTATAGGCGGCAATATTCGGTGCTTTTGGTAATAGGGGTGGTGGAAATGTTGATGCCTCCCCCGCGCTCATAAAACTCGCGCTTATCATCCAAAACAGCGGGAAAGCGACAATTATTGCGAGGGCAAGAATCGCAAGATTTAGCAAAATGTCGGACGCTTTAATTCTCATGACACACCTTGCCTTTTTGCGACCTGCATTTGCACAATGGTCATAAGAAGCATGAAAATGAATAATACGAAGGCGACCGCCGAAGCCTGTCCCAAATTCCACCATTTAAAGCCCTGCTCATACATCATATAAAGCACGGTAACGGTCTGTTCGGCGGGGCCACCTTGGGTCATTACGTAAGGTTCGGCAAAAAGTTGGAAAAAGCCCGTCATGGTCATAATCGAAACCATTAATATTGCGGGGCCAAGTGCGGGCATTGTGACATTCATAAATGACTGGAATTTATTTGCGCCATCAATTTTTGCGGCATCGAATAGATCTTGGGAAACGTTTTGAAGGGCGGCAATGAAAATCACCATATTATAGCCGAAATTTTTCCAAATCGCGAAAATAACAATCGCCGGCATTGCCCATTTTGGGTCACCCAACCAATCAATCGGTTCAATACCGAATTGCGAAAGCCCAAAATTCAAATAGCCGTATTTTGTGTGCAATAAATATTTAAACACAACGGCAGTGGCGACCAAAGTGGTGACAACAGGGGCAAAGAAAATTGTGCGGAAAAAATTCTTAAATCGCGCTTTTTGCGAATTCAAAAGCAATGCCGCACCCAATGATGCCGCCATTGATAAAGGCCCACCGATAAAAACGAAAAACATTGTGTTTGACAAGGCTTTCCAAAACAAAGGCGTTTGCAACAAATCAAGATAGTTCTTAAGCCCGACGAAGCGCAGATTTTTAATATCGGCAAGCGCGTAAATATCAAAATCGGTGAAACTTAGAATAAGCGCGGCAAACGCCGGACCAAAGAAAAAAACGATAATCGCAATAACTGCGGGGGCGGTGAATAAATATCCCATAAGGTTGGATTTCATTTCTTCCCCCTTAGGCTTAAAAGATAACGGCGTTTTTCCAAAATTCTATCGGCGCGTCTTTCCATTTCATTGGCGGCGGCATCAATTGAGAATTCGTTTCGCACCATTTTTTCGGCAACAATTCGCATTTCTTGGGCAATGCGTTCCCATTCAGGGGCAAGCGGTGCGGGTTTTACCAAATTCAATTGTTCATAAAACGCATTGGCATATTTATCTTTTGTAAGACCACCAGCGTCCCAAGCACTTTTTCTGGCGGGCAAGTCGCCGGTTAATTCAAAGAATTTCTTTTGGGTATCGGGTTGCGATAAAAAGCGCAATAATTTCCAAGATTGGTTTTGCTTTTTCGATTTATGCATAATGACAATGCTTGAACCCCCAGCCGATGACGCACCAAATCCGTTTGGCCCGGGCATTGGTGAGGTTGCCCAATCGTCTTGGATTTCGTCAGGCAAACGCCGTTTAAATTCGCCGATATTCCACGGCCCCGTTATATAAAAGTTGAAAAAACCACGCGCAAATTCGTCATAAATATTTGAAATCTCTGCCGCCGCAGTGGTGGGGGCAAGCCCCTCCTTGAACATCGAATCATAGAAAGACAGTGCTTTTCTAAAACCTGCCGAATTCATATTCCCGCGTGATGCATTATCTTTCAAAATCGGGTCTTCGACTTGAAGGGCGAAAGTAACCAAAGGCTCATATTCATTGACGGGCAATAGGATTGAATATTTTTTTTCGCCGATTTGCTTTTTCATGGTGCGCATGGCTTTTTGCCAATCGGCCCAATTATTCGGCACACTTTCATAACCACTTTGCGAGAGAATTTTGCGATTATAAAACAGCAATCTGGTATCGACATACCAAGGAATGCCATATAATTCGCCGTCTATGACATTTGTATTCCAAATCCCTTCAAAATAATCTTTTTTATCGAGTAGAGTTGAAACTTGCGCATAATCGGAAAGTGGGGCGACCGCGCCGATTGCTGCCATTTCGGGAAGCCATGAATTACCGATTTGTGCAATATCGGGCAAAGTGTCACCGGCAAATGCGGTTAGTAATTTCTCATGCGCCGCCGACCAAGGAATTTGTTGCACAATAACCTGTATATTCGGGTTCTGCTTAATAAATTCGGGCATTAATTCGGTAACAACCTCACCCTCGCGCCCCATGGCCCAGAAATTAATGGTTTTTTCGTCGCTCGCTTTGGAATTGCCATAGGTCTTGGTGCAGGCACTAAGGCCCATGCCGCCTAAACCCAAAAGCCCCAAATTAAAATCGCGACGACGCATTAACCTAGATACCCCCCGCTAAACCCTGCTTTTTTAAGGCCACGCAAAATTATCGGATTTTTGCGCATATATTGCCAAATATGATCCGATGAATGGTTTTCCATGGCTGTAATAATCGGGCCCTGGTCAATTGAAAGATAATCCGTATCGACCCAGCCAAAACCCGGAATTATTTGGCCATGCTGTGGCTTTACATCAAAATTGAAAGAGGGATTGAAACTATCCAAAAACCCATATTGCCCCATTATGTTTGCGCCATGTTTTTGATACATTACAACCAATGCCTCGGTCACGATTTCTGGCCCATAGGGCATAGAGCCTATGGCAGCAGTTGGCGCAATTGTGCCATCATCAAAAGTATTTACGTTTTCACCCCAAAGCCCCGCACCACGACCGGCATAAGTTATGAATTGGCGCAATTTCCCATTATATTCCAATTTAATGTCTAATGGGCCGTCACACGCACTAATGCCCCAGATATCTTTGGAATAAAGACGCCAGCCTTTTGGATTATTAATCGCATATTGCCTTTGCGCATAAGTGGCGCGACGCGTGTTTTCAAAATAATCAAAGCCTTTGGCCTTCATATAGGGGTCGAATATTCCACGAAAATCTATCCAAGTATGGGAATAATGGTGTCCAAAATGCGGTGGGAAAATTAAATGTTCATATCCGCCATAATTACCCCAAGATTGCGGATAAGTGCGCGTCCAACCGCTCCAAGTTTCGGCAGGTATGGCATGGGTTTGCGAGCCAAGCGCGAGGATATAAAGCAACATGGCCTCATTATATCCGTCCCAATTGCTTTTTATGAAACCACTTTCGGGTTTCCAGCCCATTGAGAAAACATCTTGGTTATTTAGTGCCCAATCCCATTCAATGCGGTCATACATTTTTTGGGCAATGTCGCGAATTTCTGTTTCTTGCGGATTGTCCGAATTATAATAAGAGGCGGCAAATAATACACCACCCATCAAGAGTGCAGTATCAATTGTTGAAAGTTCACATTCAGCCACGCGTTCGCCGCTTTCATAAGTCAGGAAATGATAATAAAAGCCTTTATATCCGGCATTGCCGCGCGCTTCCGGCCCTTGTTTTAAGCCCCAAAAATAGCGCAAAGTATTTAGGGTTCGCTCGCGCGCCTGTTCATGCGTTATAAAACCGTTTTTCACGCCAATTGTATAGGCACCAAGCGCAAAACCGACACCCGCTATTGAGCAAAAGGAATGCGTTGGCCATCTATCAGGCGTTAGGCCGGTATTATGATTTGTGGTTTCCCAAAAGAAATTGAAAGTTTTGCGCAATACATCGCTTTTTATTGCATTGACATCAGCAGGCGGTGGTGGTGGCGAGGGAGAAACAATCGTGCCACCGCCGCCGCCGCAAGATGCCAACAGAGCCGCGCTCCCCAAAAGTATTTGGCGACGACCGATATTCATATTTTTCCTCCCAATAAATCAGCTTGACTGTCTGATTACTAATTCAGGTGCGTAGGAATTCGAATCTTCTGTGAATTCACTATTATTAATTTGGGAAACAATCATTCGAAACGCTATTTGCCCTAATTGCGCTATTTTGACATGAATGGTTGAAAGTTCTGGATTAATGTATTTTGAAATCGGAATATCATCAAAGCCCACAACTTTTAGATCGTCAGGAATATTAAAATTATTTGCCTGTAATTCTTTAATAAGGCCAATTGCCATCATATCATTGGCGCAAAAAATGCCATCAATTTTATTTTGAGAATCGTTTGATCTAATAATTTCGACCGCCGCTTTTTTTCCCGAACTTTCGGTAAAATCGCCCTTAAAAATAATTGGTGAAAGTCCAAGTTTGTTAATTGCGTGCAAATAACCTTGATACCTTTGCTCGGCGTCAAGGTTTTGGCTTGGGCCGCTTAAAAGCGCGATATTTCTTGCGCCGCGTTGAAACAAATGATCGATCGCCAATTGTGCGCCTTTGAAATTTTCAATACCGACGATATTATTGGCTTCTTTATCGGGTTTCGCACCAATCAGAACATGCGGGATTTTAATTTCGGCAAATTCTTCGGGATCGTAATCATAGGGAACCATAATAATAATGCCATCAACCCGACCACGCATTGCGGCAATGGCGCGCGCAGTATTATTGGCATCTGCATTATAGCTCGATAATAATAATTGGTAATTATATTGCCATGAGGCTTCATCAATGCCGCGAATCATTTCCGAAAAGAAATCACCATGCAGGCCGGGCAAAAGAATACCAATAACTTCGGTTTTTTTTGTAATAAGACTGCGTGCGCCAATATGGGGCACATAATTAAGTTCTTGGGCAATTCTTAAAATACGCTCTTTGGTTTCGGCAGCTATTCGCCCTTGACCATTTAATGCGCGCGAAGCCGAAGCGACGGAAACATTCGCTTTTCTGGCAACATCTTTTATGGTTGCATTTGCCACCATTTTTGCCTCACCCCTGTGCCAAACAGACAAGCGTCAATTAGACATCAATTGTTTTAGTTCAAATAATTTTACTTGAATCTGTTTTTCTTAACGCGTAAACGTTTACACAGATTTTGTAAAGCGTCAAGGTTTGTCATTCAAAACTGGTTTTGAAACCATCAAGAATTAATAAAAGACCATTGCGGGAGGAAAAATGTCAGACAAATTCATGTTCCCAGAAGGCTTTTTGTGGGGCGCTGCGACCGCCGCCTATCAGATTGAAGGTTATCCCACCGCTGATGGCGCGGGTCCGTCAATTTGGCAAAGGTTCATGCACACGCCTGGCAATACAATTGATGATGAACATGGTGACATTGCAACCGACCATTATCATCGTTGGCGCGAAGATATTGATTTGATGGTAAAACTTGGCCTTAAGGCCTATCGCTTTTCTACTGCTTGGGGGCGAATTTTTCCTAAAGGTCGTGGCGCAATCAACCAAAATGGTGTTGATTTTTATGACCGCCTTTTAGATGGATTGTTGGAAAAAAATATTGAACCAATGGTAACATTATATCATTGGGATTTACCCGAAGCGCTTGATGATATTGGCGGTTGGCTAAACCCCGACATTGCCAAATATTTTGGTGATTATGCGAGTTTCATGTTTGAAAAATTTGATGGTCGCGTAAAAAAGTGGGTGACTTTAAACGAACCATGGGTGGTTTCAGACGGTGGATATCTTTTTGGCGCTTTGGCACCCGGTCACAAAAACCGTTATGAGACGCCGCACGCTTCACACAACCTGCTTCGTGCCCATGGGCAGGCGGTCAAGAATTATCGCGAAATCGGTAAACATGAAATCGGCCTGGTGGTGAATATTGAACCGAAATATCCGCACTCTAACTCACCCGAAGATTTGGCGGCAACAAAGCGCGCGGACGCTTATATGAATCGCCAATACCTCGACCCTGTATTTTTGGGCAAATATCCTGACGAAATGGCGGAGGTTTTCAAAGACGCATGGCCGCAGTTCGCGCCTGACGACTTAGAATTAATCGGGCAGAAAGTCGATTTCATCGGTATAAATTATTATACACGCTCCGTCACTGCATCTGACCCATCTGCATGGTTTTTAGAAGCTAAAAGGGTTAAGCAGCCCTATAAAACCTATACTGAAACCGGTTGGGAAGTGTTTGAACAGGGGCTTTATGACACTTTGAAATGGTTCAAAGACAATTATGGCGAGACACCTTTATATATAACCGAAAACGGTTCGGCATTTTTTGACCCGCCAAAAGCCAATAATGGCAAAATTCATGACCCGTTGCGCATTGATTATCTACAAAAACACTTGCAAGCGGTTCATCGCGCAATAAAAGATGGCGTCGATATTCGCGGTTATATGACATGGTCGCTGCTTGATAATTTGGAATGGTCATTGGGTTATTCAAAGCGCTTTGGCATTATTCACGTTGATTACGAAACCTGCGATCGCACTATCAAAGACAGCGGCAAATATTATTCGCACATAATTGCTTCAAATGGCGCAGCATTAGAAATTGAAGATCCATTTGAATTTGTGGTTCATAGATAAAGCGCTATGGCCTGGGAAGGTCTTTATGACAAACCTGCCCATAAGGATCTTCCCAAACCATTGCACCTTAATTCTGCAAAATACAACAACCTATTGTAACTTCACAACTAGCCTAATGCCCCCCTGCAATTCGCACAGAAAAAATTCAGAAATTTTCAAAAATTTACCATTTGTTTGCCGATTATAAACCGCCTGTTCACCATATTCTGTTTTAAAATAGAATTATATAGAAATGAAAGTGACGGGTAATGGCAATTCTCTCTTCAAAATCTGAAAACACTTATGAACTGAATTTGAATACAATTCGCGAATTTATTTTACAGAATCCGCAATTCATACGCGATGATGAAGAATTATTGGCAAGAATTGCCACGGAAAACTATTCGGGAAATGTCGTGTCAATCGATGAATTGGCGCGCAACCGAATGCTAAGTGAGACGAGACAGGCCAAGTCAAGATTTGCGCAAATTGTTGAAACCGCGCGTCGTAATTATGAGTCGCAAATTCGGGTGCAAGAGGCGATAATCGCTGTGCTTGACGCAAAAACACCGCATGAATTGCGTGATACTTTGGCGGGGCATGTTGCATTTTCACTTGCCGCCGACGCGTGCGTTTTGGTATTGTCTGAAACCCCCGCCTATTCTGAAACCATGGATAAAATCGGTCAATTAATCGAGAGAATTGTTCCGGTTGAGAGATCAGTTTCAATTGGCGCAAGCGATAATCCGCGCCCCTGGCTTTATGGTTCAAATGCCAATGATATCAAATCCGAAGCGATTGCGCGCATTGAATTCGGTGACGACCGCCTTGGAATGCTTGCAATTGCCTCCTCAGACATAAATTGTTTTCGCGAAGACATGGGGCACGAATTAATCACGTTTTTTGCGCGTGTTGTTGAGCGCGTCTTGGCGCGCTTCGACGACAATAGTCGAAAATAAAATGCTTTCGCGTGGCAATGATGATTTAGAATGCCTTTCATTGAATTGGCAAAAATATTTGCGCCATGAGAAACACTATTCCGAAAAAACCATAGATGCATACAGCGCCGATTTTTGGCGGTTTATTGCATTTTTGAACACTTATTTGGGGCAGGCATTAAGCCCACAAATATTGTTCAGCCTTAAAATTTCAGACTTTCGCGCATTCTTATCTTATCGGAAATCTGATGAAAATGGCGATTTGTGCAATGCCTCATTATCGCGAAATCTTTCATCGCTGCGGTCTTTTTATTCATATTGCGACAAAAAACTTGGGCGAATAAATAAGAATATCGCACTTTTACAAAATCCAAAAATTGGCGCGCGCGCGCCGCGCCCAATTAATCAGATAGATGCACTAAATATAACAGCTAAAGCCCATAATTTTTCCCAAACCAATTGGATTGGTCTGCGAGACGAAGCAGTTTTGGCACTTTTATACGGTTGTGGATTGCGAATTTTTGAATGTCTTTCTTTGAATTCTAATTCCTGTGACGGCGATAAAATTACAATTATCGGAAAAGGCAAAAAGACCCGAATTGTTCCTTTGTTAGAAAATGTGAAGGAAAAAATTGACGCCTATAAAGCGCAATGCCCGTTTGAGCTTTCTGAAAACTCGCCGCTGTTTTTTGGCGAAAAAGGTCAAAGGTTAAATGCGCGAATGGTTCAAAAATTGATGGAAAAATTGCGTTCAGCTTTTGATTTACCTGACAATGCCACGCCGCATTCATTGCGCCATTCATTTGCAACCCACATTCTCGAAAACGGTGCTGATTTAAGGTCTATCCAAGAATTATTGGGACATGCATCGTTATCAACCACGCAAAAATATACGCAAATAGATAAGAGTTATTTATTATCTGCTTTCAAAAAAGCTCATCCGCGCGCATAGATAATGTTCGAAAAAGCCGAAAACATCCCTTCCTAAGCCAAGCAATCATAGAATGCCTTTATCAAAGAGACCGCGCGTTTGTCGCCCATCAAGCTATTTGATTGGCGATTCATGACATATGCCGCAGAAATTCGGGTTTTGGGGTCGCCAAAGGCACATGAACCACCCCAACCCGAATGACCGAATGAATTTTCATTCGGTCCATACACATGGTTTGAATTATACATCACGCCCGCCGCCCATTTAATATTAAAAGGTAATACTAAGTCCTGATTTTCAATCCGAACGCGGGTTAATTGTTCAAACGCGTCTTTGGATAGGATTTCATGGCCATTTATTCTGCCCTCATTGGCAAAAATTCCATAAAGACTCGCGACAGATTTCGCATTCCCATGACCATTTGCCGATGGGATTTCAATTCTGCGCCAAATTGAGCTGCCACGATTGGGTGCGGACCATTTGGTAAGGAAAGCCGCGCGTTTCATGGGGTTAATTTCGCCCAAAGTTGGTAAATCACGCGGGCGTTCAATATCGCCGCATCTATGATGTTCTTTTTCATCAAGGCCGATATGAAAATCAATATTATTAGGAACGCATATATCGTCGCGCAAAATCTGACCCAATGTTCGAAAATCGGCGCGGTGCGCCAATTCACCGATTATATAGCCCCAGGTTAAAGGGTGATAACCCGATCGTGTTCCCGGCTTCCACATTGGTTCGAGCTTGGCGATTTCTTGTGCCATTTTTGGCGGATCAAGCCATAAATCACCGTCAATTTCATTCACAAACCCTGGCACACCTGCCTGATGCGAAAGGGCTTGGGCGATGGAAACTTCTTTGCCATGAGCACAAAATTCGGGCCAAAGATTGCCGATTGAATCATCAAAATTCAAATAACCACGATCTATCAAAGTCGCCAAGGTAATGGCGGCAATGGGCTTAGTGGTTGAAAATACGGGAATGAGGGTTTGTTCATTAAACTCCAAACTTTTGTCACGGTTTTGATAACCGCCATAAAGTTCGATCATGGTTTGCCCTTCGATTTGGGCACAAAAAGATGCCCCAAGCTCTAAATCATTGGCGAAATTTTGGGCGAATTGGTCTAAAACCCGTTCAAATCCTTTTTCAACATACCCACGAACCAAATCAGACATTTTCAAACCTTTGTAGTATTGCCTAATAATATCGCGGGGCATAAAAGCAAGTTTTATTGCAACTGCGAAGAGAGGGTAAAATGGCAATTCGTCCACGCCGTAGCGTCTTATATATGCCGGGTTCAAATGCGAAAGTTCTTGAAAAAGCCAAAACCCTTGCCTGTGATGCAATAATTATGGATTTGGAAGATGCGGTTGCACCCGAAATGAAATCTGATGCGCGAGATATTATTCAAAATGCAATATCCGTCGGCGGCTATGGCGCACGTGAAATCATAATTCGCACCAATGGCACACAAACCGAATATTTTGAAGCCGATTTAAAAGCCGCAATTGCCGCGAGGCCCGACGCAATATTGATACCGAAAGTATCGTCGCGCAACGAAGTGATTGAGATTAACAATCAAATCAAGGCACTAAATAACGGTAAAGAAATCGACATTTGGGCCATGATTGAAACCCCGCGCGCAATAATGAATATATTTGACATTTGTTCGGCTTCTGAAGGCGCGCCTTTTAAGTCTTTGGTGATGGGTACAAATGACCTTGCCAAAGAAACGGGTGCGGTTTTGGATACGGCGCGCGCGCCATTTCTATATGCACTATCGGCGGCGGTAAATGCCGCGAAATGCTTTGAAATGGCAATTATTGACGGTGTTTATAATGAAATTCAAAACACTGAAGGGTTTGAGGCGCAATGTAATCAAGGCCGCGCATTCGGCTTTGACGGAAAGACCCTTATTCACCCTTCACAAATTGAGGTTTGCAATTCGGTTTTTGCGCCAAAACCTGAAGAAGTCGCGTATGCTCGTGCCTTGGTTGATGCTTTCGCATTGCCGGAAAATGCAGGAAAAGGTGTTTTAAAAGTTGAAGGCAAAATGGCCGAATTATTACACCGCGACATGGCTATCAAAACCCTCGCAATCCATGATGCGATTGAAAGCATGAGGGCAAATTGATAGCGGTTTCGATTGCGGCAATTCGCCCTTGCCTTTGGCGAATTCGCAATATTTTTTAGTTGCTGCACAATAATTTGCCCCAAAAAACGCATATTTTGTTTGCATATTGGTTTGTGCAATCTTAATTATTATATGACAATCGAATTGTGCGTCAAAAGAGAGAATTATTATGGGTGTCGAAACACTTTTTTTTGCTATTGTAGCTTTTTTAGTTTTAGGGCGATTGTTTCAAGTATTGGGTCAAAACCACGGCGCACCGCCACCTATTACTAAGGATTTTGGTTCTGAGAGCGGAGTGGAAGGCGCGGGTCCTTTAAATCGTACCGCTCTGGGAATTAATGAAACCGAAAATAACGACCCACTTGAAAAATTCGCAAAAAATGAATCATTATGGTTTGGCGAAGAACGTTTTGCAAAAATCAGTTCAGAAATTGAAACCATTCAGTCTTTTGAAAAAGACTTTGATCCCTATAAATTCGAGAAATCCGCCGCTTTGGCATTTGAGGCAATTGTTGGCGCTTTTGGCAAGGGAGATGAGGCAAGCCTTAAAAACCTAACCAGCGAAAAAGTATTCAACGCTTATCAAGAAGGCATACAAAATCGTCAGGCAAACAATAAGGGCGCGATTGATATTATTAAGCTGTCAGATCCAAAAATCAAAACTATCGAGATCCAATCTGAAAAAAATAATAATGTTGCATCAATAGACATTGAGTTTTCCGCGACCCTGTCAGGTGTCGGTGAAAAAATCCGCAATACCAATGAAATTTGGACTTTTGAGAAAAAATTAGGCGACAAAAACCCGATTTGGCGTTTGTGCGCGGTGCATTCTGTATGAAGAAACTAATCATTGTCGCAATCTCTGGATTAGCACTTCTTGGCGCTTGCACGACCGACAAAGAAGTTAAGCCGATTGTGGTTCAGCCCGAACCAAAACCGAAAGTTATTGAAAACATTCCGGTTATGCCACCTTTACCGCCGGTGATTGAGGTGACACCTGAACCAGTAAAACCCGAACCCGACAAAACAATGACAGACACCAAGCCTTTGATTGGCGAATTGGTGTTTTCTGCAACAGACTTCAATTCCCTACCTAATTGGTCGCAAACCGATCTTAGTGCGGCGCGCCAGGCTTTCGTAAAATCATGTACACTAATCCTAAATCGAAAAGCTGATGATTTTTTGTCGCCAAAAGCGCAATATGCAGGGAAAAACGGGCATTGGTATAATGTATGTATTGATGCCAAAAAAGCGGAATTGACGGATATTGATTTTTGGAAGAATAATTTCAATGTCTGGAATATAAACACCCAAGAAAAGCCACAAACCAAACTGACATCCTATTTTGAACCCGTAATACGCGGTTCTTTTTCCAAAGATGCCATTAATAACGAGCCACTTTATGAAAAACCCAATGATTTATTGACCATTGAATTGGGCGATTTTGACCCGACTTTGGCGCCCAAAACCATTGTCGGTCGTATTGTCGGTAAAGAATTTGTCCCCTATTTGTCACGCGCGCAAATAAATGAAACCAACGCAAAGGCATTAATTTATACAAATATGGGTGACGCTTTGAGCGTGCAGGTGCAGGGTTCGGCGCGCATAATAATTGAAAATGCCGAATATCGGCTTTCATTCACTGCGACCAATGGACATCCGTTTAAATCTAATGCGCGCGAATTAATAAATCGCGGGATTTTGCAGCCGAATGAAGCATCGGCGGATAATCTAAAGAAATGGTTCGCGACTGCGGATGCAAAAACAGCGCGCGAAGTTTTGAACGCGAATCCGCGGACAGTTTTCTTTAAATTAAACCCGTTAAAAGATGCAAATGAAGGGCCCAAAGGTGCGCAAGGCGTACCATTGGTCGCGGGTGGCTCTTTGGCAATTGACCCGTCTTTTCACCCATTTGGCGTGCCGATTTTCCTTAATGCATTTTCGGCAAAAATTGCGGCGGCACATCAAAATCTAAGTCGATTGGTAATAACTCAAGATACAGGCGGGGCAATAAAAGGCCCAATACGCGGGGATTTATTTTGGGGAACAGGTGAAGAAGCGGGAATTGCAGCTGGGCGAATTAATC
Source organism: Hyphomonadaceae bacterium (assembly GCA_041917055.1). GTDB lineage: Bacteria > Pseudomonadota > Alphaproteobacteria > Caulobacterales > Aquidulcibacteraceae > Pseudaquidulcibacter. The sequence continues at coordinate 217,009 of JAYRYJ010000001.1, read as the reverse complement.
ATGAGGTGAATTTTTGGGTGCTTTTGCCTAAAAATGTCGATCCCACTCTTGCAAATCCAAAGCCAAAGGCGCTCAAATAGGTGCGCGGTGAAAAAAGGGCGCACTCTAAAACCCGAAGAAACCCGCCTTTGGCATAAAATCGCGCGTTCGACAAAGCCAATTTCTAAAATACGCATGAATGAGCTTGAACTAAAAGTGCGCGAAATAGATAAAGTTGCCCAAGAAAGCGCCCCAAAAGAAGCACCAAAAATAACACCCGCCCCGCATTCACCAAAATCACGCAAAATTGTAAATAGCACTATCCAGGATGCGGCGGCACATAAAAGAGTTAGGCGCGGAAATCTTGAAATTGCGGCCAAAATAGACTTGCACGGCTTCAACCAAGATGAGGCACGAACACGTTTGCATGCCTTTATTCATGAGGCATATCAAAATCAATTCAGATACGTTTTAGTGATAACCGGAAAAGGCGCAAAGAATGCCGATAATCAGAAACATTTTGATTTTTTTGCCTCTCCACGCGGCATAATTCGAATGCGCTTTAAAGATTGGCTTCATGATCCGCAAATTCGTCATTTAATAAGTGGCGTCGCCACCGCCAACCCAAAACACGGCGGCGCTGGTGCATTTTATGTCCTTTTGAAAGCCTAGAGATGAACTCTAATGCTAAACATGGTCAATGACTATCATATGCGCTATCGGCTGATAAACCCATGCCGCTAACCATTTTTAGCCTGCTTCGTTCAAAACTAGGGGTCACGGGGTAAAAGCTGCGCGCCCCCTTGATGCCCTGTTTTGAGCAAACACAATTGTCTTAGGTCTTTGGGGTATACCTGCCCTAAAGACCTTTCCAAGCAATTGCTCTTCAAAACTGAGAACACCAACCTATTGTAACTTCACATCTAGTTGGCCTCGAGCCACTGGCTAACGGCAACGGCAAAAAGCGGCTCGGCAAATCTCAAAAAGTGTGAATCTATTCGAGCGTTTTGATAAAATAAACTGAATGAAACCAAACGCCCGCTTGAATGTAAGCAAAACCTAATATATAAAAGTGGCGGAGTTTATTATGATTGGCAAAAATATTAGCGATAATTTGAGTGTTTCGCCACAAATCAGTGTTGCAGATGTTGCGACCATTAAGGGTGCGGGCTTTGAATTGATTGTTTGCAACCGCCCCGATGGCGAAAGCCCCGACCAGACTCCCTTTGCCGATATTGCGGCGGCCTGCGCTGAAAACCATATAGAAATCATTCATCAGCCGATTATAGCCCACACTCTAAATCCCGAAAACGGTGGAATTTTTCTTGAAACTATCAAAGGCAAAAAAACCTTTGCATATTGTCGTACCGGCACACGTTGCATCACATTATGGGCTTTGGGCACCATCGCAAATGGTGGCGACCGCGACGAAATTGAAGTCAAAGCCGCAAGCCTTGGCTATGATATTAGTGCGCCTTTGGACAAATTTTTCCCATAATGTTGGTTTTAGGCATTGAATCCTCATGCGACGAAACCGCCGCTGCTATTGTTGAAAGTAATGGCGATAATACGAAGGTTCTCTCTAATATAATCGCGAGCCAAATTAAGGAACACAGACCATTTGGCGGTGTTGTTCCCGAAATAGCTGCGCGCTCCCATGTCGAAAAAATCGATTTGGTAATTTCACAGGCGCTAAAAACCGCCAATAAAAATTGGAAAGACTTGGACGGCATCGCGGTTACTTCAGGCCCTGGCTTAATAGGTGGGGTCATTGTTGGCCTTATGAGTGCCAAAGCAATCGCGATTGCGCACTCATTGCCTTTTATTGGAATCAATCACCTCGAGGGACATGCATTATCACCGCGATTGAGTGAGAAAGTCGATTTTCCCTATCTATTGCTTTTGGTTTCGGGCGGGCATTGTCAGATACTTCGTATTGATGGCGTGGGGCAATATAAGCGCCTTGGCACGACAATTGATGATGCATTGGGTGAATGTTTTGATAAAACCGCTAAACTTCTTGGCCTTGGTTACCCTGGCGGCCCATTGGTTGAGGAACGCGCCAAATTAGGCAATGCCAAAAGATTTGAATTTCCCAGACCATTAATCGGGCGCGACGGTTGCGATTTTTCCTTTGCTGGCCTCAAAACCGCCGTATTGCGAGCCATTGAGCAAATCTGTGAAAATGGAAGGAAATTAGGCGAGGCCGATATTAATGATATATGCGCGTCTTTTGAATTGACGATAATCAAAATTCTAAAAAATCGCCTTCAAAATGCTTTTGAAATGGCAGGTTTTGAAGGCGAAAGAAGATTGGTAATAGCAGGTGGCGTAGCCGCAAATCAATTCATTCGCAAAGAATTGATTGATTTTTGCAATGCCAATGATTGGAGGTTTTTTGCCCCCAAATTGGAATATTGCGGCGACAATGGTGCAATGATTGCCCTTGCAGGTTTGGAAAAATTGCGCGCGGGAGAGCAATCTTCTTTGGATTTAAAACCGCGCCCGCGATGGCCTCTCGACAATTCATCAGCGCCGATTGATTTGAAAAATGGCTGGGGTAAAAAAGGCGCTAAAGCCTGATTTTGAGCTTGCGAAACTATGTTTAATGGCGCAAATTTCGCGCATGACAGAAAAAATATTCGTAAAATTTAATGGCGCGGCGGGGACCGTTACTGGTTCATGCATGTTATTTTCATGGCATTCACGAAAAATTCTTGTCGATTGCGGCATGTTTCAAGGTTCAAGGACATTGGAAAAACTCAATTACGAAGATTTTTCCTTCGCGCCTAGTGAAATTGATGCCCTTATTCTAACCCACGCCCATATCGATCATTCTGGCCTATTTCCTAAACTGGTGAAAGACGGTTTTAGAGGTCAAGTTTTTTGCACTCATGGAACTCGTGATTTATTAGAATTCATGTTGGCAGATTCAGGCCGTATCCATGAGGCCGATGCCGAAAGGCGAAATCGCCGCCCCGATAGAGACGAAAATATTGAACCGCTTTACACCGAGCTGGACGCCCTAAAAGCCTGGAATAAATGTACCGAAAGAGAGTATGAAACCTGGTTTGAGGTCACCAGTGGCATAAAGGCAAAATTTTGGAACGCAGGCCATATTTTGGGTTCGGCGTCTGTTGAACTTGACATAAATGGTGTAAAAATCCTGTGTTCCGGTGATTTAGGCCCAGATAATAAGATTTTTCATCCGGATCCCGAAGCGCCAAACGCGCTAGATTATGTGATTGGTGAATCAACTTATGGAACGCGCGACCGCGAAGATTTCACAATCGCCCAAAGGCGCACGAAACTTGAAACTGAAATTAATGAGGCATTGAAAAAAGGCGGGAACTTAATAATTCCGGTGTTTGCACTCGAGCGCACCCAAGAATTAATGCTAGATATCGCCGAATTAAAGGCGGCAGGGCGAATTGGAAATATCAATGTTTTTATAGATTCACCATTGGCATCAAAAGCAACAAAGGCGTTTGATGAAAATATTGCCGATCTTGAGGATATATCAAACCCTAATATTTTCAAAAGTGATATTTTTCATTTCACCGATGATGTCGAAATGTCAAAACGCCTCAATAATCTAAAAGGCGCAATAATTATGGCGGCATCGGGTATGTGCGAAGCCGGGCGAATTCGCCACCATTTACGCCACAACCTACCTGATGCCAATTCGACGGTCCTTTTTGTTGGCTATCAGGCGGGCGGCTCATTGGGGCGCATGATTTTGGATGGCGCCCAAAAAGTTCGAATTTCAGGTCAAGATGTCCTAGTTCGTGCCAAAATTCGTAAAATTGATGGCTATTCCGCACATGCAGATCAAGGCGAATTATTGGCATGGATTAAAGAAAGAAACCCGATTTTGGGATCATTATTCTTGACCCATGGCGAAAAATCGGAAATTGAGATTTATCGCGATTTAGTATTAAAACAAAATCCCGGCCTTTCGATTCTAATCCCTGAAATTGGGGAAGAATATCTTTTGAGCAAAAAGTCAGAAGCAAGGCGAACAAAAACCGGGCGCATAGATTTGTTCGAAGCCCTGAATCGCGATTGGGAAAACGAATATACCGATTTTTCTTTGGGTCTGAAATCCAAATTATTGCAAATCAAAGATGAAACCGAACGCAAAAAAGTTATTAAGGCTATGCAGGATGTTTTGAAAGCAAATGCGATTAATTAGGGTGGTCTGCGCAAAAATGTAGGTCAAGGGTAAAAGCTGCGCTAGGGCAATTACATGAAATCCGAATGGTATAAATTCTGACCATTTTGTTTTTTTGTATTGTTTTCTTTTTTGCCGAAACTATGTTTCGGGCGCAAAAGAAAGTGCTATTGTGAGTGTGCGATGTGGGCTTGTAAAGTCCTCGCGCGTTGCGCGACCCACAAGGGGCTTCGGGACTTGACAAACCCACACCGCACAGCTGCCAGTCCCAAGAAAAGCGCTAAATGTCAGTGGGTTAGATGCCAATGTTTTGGGGTTTTCCGCTCGAAAATGAGGGTCAAGAGTTTAAGCGTAGCGTCTCTTGACCCTCATTTTTGGGCTAACACAATTGTCAAAGGTCTTTATGGCAAACTTGCCCATAAAGACCTTCCAAAGCCAAAACATATTCAAACAAATTAAACCACCGCGTGAATCATCGTGCTCAAAAGGTCGAACAAATTATCTTAAACTCAAAGACGATTCTCGGCCCCTATTCCTCAACTTCCGCATATTTGGTTTTCCCGTCATCGCGTAAAGCTATATAGATTGCAGGAATTACCAATACTGTCAGTAGGGTCGAAGACATTAATCCAAACAATAATGAAATTGCGAGGCCCTGGAAAATCGGGTCGGTCAGGATAACCGCCGCACCAATCATAGCCGCAAGTGCGGTTAGCATGATGGGCTTAAACCTTATTGCGCCCGCCTCTAACAATACTTCGCGCAGGGATTTATCGGGGGTTTTGGCATTGCGAATAAAGTCAATCAATAGAATTGAATTTCGCACAATAATTCCCGCCAATGCGATAAAGCCAATCATAGAAGTGGCAGAAAATGGCGCGCGGAAAATCGCATGACCGATTACAATCCCGATTAAAGTCAATGGAATCGGTGTCAAAACCACTAATGGCAATTTGAATGAGCCGAATTGCGCCACCACCAGAATATAAATCCCGATAATGGCCACGCCGAATGCTGCGCCCATGTCACGGAATGTGACATAAGTAATTTCCCACTCCCCGTCCCATAATAGGGTTGGTTTGGTCTCATCATTCGGTTGACCGTGCCAGGAAATTTCGGGCTTTGGTAAATTGCCCCAATCGGCTTTTTTGATGGCATTATTTGTGTCGAAAATACCATAAATTGGTGCTTCAAATGCCCCTGCTAAATCGGCGGTTACCATTTCGGCCTCGCGCCCATCGCGGCGGAAAATTGGGAAAGAGGCTTTTGAGTTTTGTGCAATGGTTAATTCACCCAAATCCACAAGTCGTGCACCATTTGCATCCATTGCCATTGCAACGGGAAGGGCATTAAGACCACCACCCATTGTGCGTGCTTCGTTTGGCATTCTTAGCGCAATATTAATCGGGTCGCGCCCATTTGTGCTTTGTAAAGTGCCAAGTTCAACACCGCCCAATGCCGCGCCCAAGGATTGAAGGACATGGTTTTCCGACACACCTAAGGATTCAATCATGGCACGATTTGGCGCAAGGCTGGTTTTCGGGCGTTCGACACCATAATAATCGTCAATATCAACGACATATGGAATTTTCGCCATTTCGGCCTTAACTTTATCGGCAATTGCGCGACGGGACTCGCGGTCAGGTCCATAAATTTCGGCAAGCATGGTTGAGATAACCGGTGGCCCCGGTGGCACTTCAACCACTTTTAAAGAACCACCTTGCGGGACTTCGATATTTTTTAAAAGTTTGCGGGCTTCTAAAGCTATATCATGGCTTTCGCGTTTTCGGTCTTGCTTGGCGCTTAAATTAACTTGCAAATCACCCATTTCAGGGCGTTCGCGAAGGAAATAATGGCGCACCAAACCGTTGAAATTAAACGGTGCAGAAGTTCCAGCATAGACCTCCATGCTTTCAACTTCAGGGATTTTTGACAATTCGTTTGCCGCCTCAAACAAAACCCTTTGCGTGGTTTCAAGGCTTGTTCCTTCCGGCAAATCGGCGACCAATTGGAATTCCGATTTATTATCAAATGGCAAAAGCTTCACAGTTACGGTTTTGGTATAGAATAATACGCACGCCAATACAGTTGCAACACCGACACCCAAAAGGAATGTCCAACTTGATTTTTTGGTCGCAATAATCGGCGCCGCGATTTTGCGATATATCTTGCCAATTGCGCCTTCCGAATGTTCGTGATGACCATGAGCGTCCCCATCTTCATTTTTCGGCGCGACTTTAAGCATCAACCAAGGCGCAACAATTACCGCAACAAAGAAAGAGAAAATCATCGCCGCCGACGCATTCGCGGGGATTGGCGCCATATATGGCCCCATAAGACCCGATACAAACATCATAGGCAAAAGCGCGACCACAACGGTTAAGGTCGCAACAATTGTTGGATTACCAACTTCGGCAACTGCCTCAATCGCGGCTTCGGTTTTTGACTTGGTTTTATCTAAAGCCCAATGGCGCGCAATATTCTCAATCATAACAATCGCATCATCGACCAAAATCCCGATTGAGAAAATTAGTGCGAATAGCGAAACGCGATTGATTGTATATCCCATTGTGTTTGACGCAAAAAGCGTAAGCAAAATTGTGGTTGGAATAACCACCAAAGTCACAAAACTTTCGCGCTTGCCAATTGTAAAGAAAATCAAAGCAACGATAGAAAGTGTTGCCAGGCCCAAATGGAATAATAATTCATTGGCTTTTTCATTGGCGGTTTCACCATAATCGCGCACGATTTTGGCATTAATACCATCGGGAATCACTGTGCCTTCGAGGGTTTTGAGTTTTTCGCGAACATGTTCAGTCAAAACAACGGCATTAACACCCGGGCGTTTTGCAATCGCAATTGCCACGGTTGGCGCGCGTGCCATTTCGCCATTCACGCGTTCATAATGATAGGCAACAGATTGATCATTGCGTGGTTTAAGCGCGACATCGGCGACATCACCAACCAAAACCTCGCCGCCGCTAATGGTTTTTACCGATAGATTTTTGATTTCATCTATGTTCTTAAACCCACTTCCGGCGATAACTTCTTGGGATTGATTATTTCCGCGCAAATTCCCCAAAGGCATAGAAGAGGATGCCGATTTTAATGTCTCAATCAAACTACCCAAAGGAACGCCATTGGATGCAAGGCGCGCGGCATCGGGCGCAATGTTTAATTCATTAGGGCGACCACCGACCATAAAGACCGTGCCGACATCATTCACTTTAATAAGTTCGGCTTTAATATCGGTCGCAAGGTCGTAAAGATTGGCATCGGACCAACGATCTTGAATTTCGGGCTTTGGCGAGACCGTAACCACCAAAATCGGGACATCATCAATACCGCGCGCAGTTACAATCGGCTCCATCGCGCCATTTTTCGGCAATATATTAGGTTCGCGCATTTTTTGCTGAACCCGAAGGATTGCATCATCGGAATCAGTGCCGACTTTAAAGCGCGCAGTCAACATAACGCCATTATCTTGGCTTTGCGAATAGACGTGTTCAACGCCATTAAGGCCGCGAAGTGCAGTTTCAACCGGTTCGGTAACTTTAACCGAAACATCATTGGCGCTAAGGCCTGGTGCAGGTATTTGCACATTCACCATCGGCACGGAGATTTGTGGCTCTTCCTCACGCGGGATTGCCATTAAGGCCATGAAACCGACGGCAAATGATGCCAAAAGCAATAATAATGTAAGCGGTGATTTAATGGTCGCTTTGGTAAGCGAACCGGCAATCCCTAATTTGAATTTCTCGCTCATATTAATTGCCTTTCGGCGCAGGCGCGACAATAACATCGCCGACATTAAGGCCGGAAAGAATTTCAATTCCGTCTTTAATATTTTGCATATTTTGGATTTGCCCGCGCTGTATCGGGATTTCCAATGCTTTTTCGCCGCGAATTAGGCGCACAAAATCAACACCTTGACGCGTAATTATATAGCTTGATGGAATGACAATTGCCTGACGATTGCCGATTGGCAAAAGAACTTCGATTCGTTCACCGACAAAATGTTCAGTCCCATCGCTTGCAAGATCCACTTTCACCATGCCATTCTCAACTAGGGGATAGATTTTAGTGATTGTGGTATAAGACGCGACATTGCCGTCATTGGACTTAATCGCCACCTGCTGCCCGATCCTTAGATTTGCGGCATCTTTTTCGGGCGCTTTCATTCTTAATACCGATGCACCACCGGCAATAAAGGCAACCACCTCACCCGGCATTACGACTTGTCCTTGAGAAACCGGAATTACGGTCACTTTGCCTGATTTGGGGGCATAAATCTTGCCTTGGGCGCGCATTGCTTGGGCGATTTTTACTTGTGCGCTTGCCGCACCGGCCTGCGATTTTGCGGCCTCGGCGCTGGCATTTGCGGCACCTACACCCGCTTTTGCCGCCATGACTTGGGCATTGGCGGCGGCAAGTGCGGCCTGCATTTGGTCAAGACGTGCCTGGGCATAGACACCCTGGTCAAATAATTGTTTGGTACGATTATAATCAGCTTGGGCTTTTTGCGCCATTGCGGCGGCAGCCGCTAAATTGGCTGGCGCTTGTTTTGCACTCTGCACACCGGCATTCGCCATAGAGGCGGCGGATTTAGCGTTGGCGACGCCAGCATCAATTTCAGCAGCAAAGCGCGCTTCATCGATTGTGCCTATTAATTGGCCTTTCGCGACTTCTTGGCCTTCACTGACATTAAGTGAAATCAAAGTGCCGCCAATTCGCGCCCGTGCCTGGGTGTCGTCATCAGAAGTATAGAAACCGACAATCGGTTTTAAATCGCTGATATTGAATTGCGCAATTGTAAATTTTGACGCCGCATCGATTGCTTGCGCTGTCTCATGTTTCACTTCTTCATGTTTTTTTCCGCATGATGCCAAAGGCAAAGCAAAAGCCGAAAGCACAACACCAATTAATAAAGTTTTTTTCATCGCAATACCTTTATGCGCCTGTTTTAATCGGCAGGCCGTTTGCATGCCAATTCATTATTCCGCCCTGCATATTCGCAACATCAAGACCGGCATTAACGCAAATTTTCGCCGCCTGACCTGAACGCATTCCGCTCTGGCAATAGACAATAATCGGCTTGTCTTCATATTTCTTTAAATCCGCAGGATTGAAGCGACTTAAAGGCATCAATAGCGACCCATCAATGCGCGCGGCGCGATTTTCATTGGCTTCGCGCACGTCAATCAAAGTAATTGCCTTTTGCTCAAGGCCGATTTGAACCTCACGCGGGGAGACGGTCTTAATCTTTGGTCCAAAAAACATTCTATTGCCCTTTCAAAAATTTTGAGTATATTTGCAGTAATTTCGAACTTGCATATATTCGGAAATGCTTATATACTAATTAACGCGACTGTTAGTCAAGAGGCGGGTGAAATTTTTTGTCCGCATTTCAGGAGTGATAAATGAATATAGATAGTGCTGTTTTCCGTTTTGCCGGTATTGTTGTGCTGGCGTCTGCTTTGCTTGCGCATTTTGTGCATCAGGGTTTTATCTGGCTTGCGGCTTTTGCAGGTTTGAATATGTTGCAGGCTAGTTTCACTAAATTTTGTCCTGCGGCAATGGTTTTTAAAAAACTAGGCTGTAAAGAAGGGGCGCATTTCAAATGATGCGCAAATTTCTTAGAATTGGCGTTTCGTCATTAATTGCGGCCTTTGCCTTTGCAAATATCGCCAATGCGCAAAGCATAAAAGAGGCCATTGACGCGGCAATTGCAAATGAACCCGGCTTCCTTGCTAATAATGCGGGTCTTGATATTGCCAAAGCCAAATTGAATGCCACAAAAGCAAATGAGGCGTCATCAATTGGAATTCAAGGATCTTATGGTGCGCAAAACGCCGATTTTGGTATGGGCTATGATGTTATTTATCCACGCTCTTTGGCAATTGCGTGGGAAAAACGCCTCTATGACGGCGGTGCGGCCTTGGCACGAATAAGCGCCGAAGAATTCGCTTTGGCGGAAAAAAACGCACAGACATTAAAAGCAAAAAGTGATCTAATCCTCGAAACTGCAAATGCCTATTCCGCTGTTTATGTTACGCAAAAAATGGTGGCCTTTGCCAAAGATAATTTAGACGCTATGAAACGTTTCGCCCGCGATGCCGATTTGCAATTCAAAGCCGGTGAAACCGCAATAAGTGATAAAGCAATGGCGGAGGCCGCGATGTATCGCGCCGAAGCTATGCTTGCGCAGATGCAGGGCAATGAAACCATTGCTAAGGCAAATCTTGCGCGCCTTACTGGTCGTGAATTCAATGTTGTAGATCTCGATGGCGCACAAATCGTTTTGCCGCCAAGTGCGTTGGAGGCCAAAGAAAGCGCTAAAACTTCGCATCCAATGATTCTAATCGCTAATGCACGTGCAGAACAGGCAAAGGCACAAACTAAATTGGCCAATTCCTATAATATGCCGAAAGTTTCATTAGAGGCGCGCGCGACAACAATTCGTGACCAATTTCTATCGGGCTATAAAGTCGATGATTATGGTGCCTATTTGAAATTTTCAATGCCGCTTTGGGATAATGGGCGCACAAAAAGTGCCAAAGAAATGGCGGCATTTGGCAATGAACAGGCAAAATACGGGCTTTATGCCACTCAAAAAGCCGTCGAATTAGGGGTCGTTGAGGCTTATGCGCAATATGACGCAGCCTTAAAGGGCCTAAATGCGGCGCGAAGCGCTAATGAAGCGATGAAAATTGTGCTAAAATCCGTCGATGCAGAGTTTCGGGTCGGTCAAAAACCGATGTCTGACTTGCTTGATGCACAAAAGAATTTGACCGAATCTTACGGTCAGACGGCCAAAGCAGAGGCCGAAATATTGGTCGCCAAATATAAAATCATAGCGGCTACGGGTGGAAACTTTTGAAATTAGAAGGGGTAGAGTAATGGCAAATGTAATTGTATTGGGTGCTGGTCTTGGCGGCGTTATTGCCGCCTATGAAATTAAAGATCAATTGCGCGCCGGTGACACTTTGACGGTTGTAAACAAAGGTTCGGTTTATCACTTTGTGCCGTCCAATCCGTGGGTTGCTGTAAGTTGGCGCACGCGTGAAGCGATTGAAGTAAATCTTGAACCGGTTTTCAAAAAACGCGGTATTAAATTAGAGCCAGGCGGTGCGGCGCGCGTTCACCCTGAAACTAATCAAGTTGAATTAACTGACGGTCGGAAATTAGACTATGATTTCCTTGTAATCGCGACCGGCCCTGATTTGGCATTTGACGAAATTGAGGGTTTTGGACCCGAAGGTCATACCCAGTCGGTTTGCCATGTCGATCATGCTTTGCAAGCGTCAAAAGCCTTTGATGAATTTTGCAAAAACCCGGGCCCGATTGTAATTGGCGCAGTCCAAGGTGCATCATGTTATGGCCCGGCTTATGAATTCCTTATGATTGTTGAAACCGAATTGCGCAAACGCAAAATGCGCGACAAAGTGCCAATGACTTTCATAACTTCTGAACCCTATGTGGGGCATTTGGGTCTTGATGGCGTTGGTGATACTAAGGGTCTTTTAGAAGCTGCAATGCGCCATCGTCATATTAAATGGATGACCAATTGCAAACTTCTAAAAGCCGAAGCCGGAAAATTGACCATTGAACAAATCAATAAAGACGGCACTTCGGCGGGAACCAAAGAAATTGATTCTAAATTCACTATGATGCTTCCGGCATTCCGTGGTGTTCCTGCGGTTTTTGGCATTGAAAAACTAACCAATCCACGCGGCTTTATTTTGGTCGATAAGCACCAAAGAAACCCAACTTATCAGAATATTTTCGCAATCGGCGTTTGCGTTGCAATTGCCCCGACCGCACCAACACCTGTGCCATGCGGCGTGCCAAAAACCGGATTTATGATCGAATCTATGGTTACCGCGACTGCACACAATATTGGTCACATTCTAAATGGTCGCCCTGCTGATGAAGAAGGCACATGGAATGCGGTTTGTCTTGCAGACTTTGGTGATTCGGGCGTTGCCTTTGTTGCACAACCGCAAATTCCGCCACGCAATCGCAATTGGTCAAGCTCCGGCAAATGGGTGCATATGGCAAAAATAGGGTTTGAGAAATATTTCCTTGGAAAAATCAAATCCGGTGAATCCGAACCATTCTATGAAAAAATGATCATGGATATGTTGGGCATCACCAAATTGAAAGATTAATTTTTCGACCAAATATAAAAAATCGGCGCCGAACAAGCGCCGATTTTTTTGCAACAAGAAATCACCAATTTCGTCATATGCCCTATTTATTGTCCCAGCCGCCGCCCATTGCTTTTAATAGGCTAATAAGGGATTGGGCGCTTTGGGTTTCGGTTTTTATGTTTTGGATTTGGGTATCAAGTAAATTCCGCTTTGCTTCCAAAACTTCCAATTTGGACGCATCACCGAGTTTGAAGCGACTTTCTTGGTGCTTTAACAAATGGGATTGTGAATTGGTAACATCTTCGCGTTCTTTTAGAATTTTTAATGAGGCGTCATAATCACTGGTGGCGCGTTCGGATTCAAATAAAGCATTCATCACCACTTTTTTATAATCGACCAATGCCGCTTCTTGGCGCGCATTGGCGGCATTGATTTGCGCATCTACACGACCATTGTCAAAAATATTCCATTTTAGGCCGGGCACAATGCTTATGGCCTGTGACGGGTTTTTGAATAAATCATCGATTTTCAAAGCCTCCCACCCCATATGGGCATTCATTACGAATTTCGGGAATTTTTCGCTTTCATAATATTTAGTTTCCGATGCGCGGCCCTGTAATTTAGTTTCGGCAACCAAAATATCTGGGCGGCGTTTTAACAAATCGGAACGTGCGCCTATTGGTGGGGCAAATAATTTCGGTGCTTTTGGCGCTTGGTTTAATAAATACGTCATGCTTTCAGGGTTTTGACCGACCAACATCGCCAAAGCATAAGATGCACTTTTGGCTTTGGCTTTTAATAATGGCAATTGGGTCTCATATGCTTCGCGCTTTGCATTAAAGTCATCTAATTCCTTATGGGATAAATCGCCTTTATTAACCCTTAGCGCAATAAGACGTGCGGTTTCATCGAGATTGGCGAGGTATTCATTGACGGTCGCGATTTCCCTTTGAGTGCCCCTAAGTTCAAAATATAGCCGCGAAATTTCACCCGCGACCATGGCGCGAATCCCTTGGTTTTCATAGACCAATATGTCGATATAAGAATCCGCGCCATCAATTGCGTGTTGCAAACCACCGAATACATCGATTTCCCAGCCTAAATCATAACCGAAATTGAAATCAAGAATATCGCGTTTTACGCCGGGAAATTTTGAAATCGGTAAAGCGCCGTCTTCTGACCTTCGAATAATTTGTGCATTTGTCACTACTGCACCCGACGGGCCAAGTGCATAATTGGTAATGTCAAATTGTGCGCGCGCCTCTTTAATGCGCTTTACGCTTTGCGCAAGATCAAGGTTTTGTTTTTGGCCTAGATCAATTAATTTATTGAGTTCCGGCTCATCAAATGCCAGCCAGTATTCGCTTAATTGGAGGTTTTTTAATGCGGCAGCGTCAATTTTTTGCACTGATTGCCCTAAATCAAGTTTTTCACTTAATGGCGTCGCCCGTTCATGCGTGGCGCAGGCGCTTAATAATAAAAGGGCGGGAAGGATAAAGGCCTTTTTCATTGTAATTTACTCCGCACGATTAAAGTTGCGAATGTCATTGATACACAGCCGATAACAATCATCGGCCAAAGATGGGAAAAAACATCGACAAAGGAATGCGACTTCAAAAATACGCCTTGAACAATCAAAAGCGAATGTTTGTTGGGAATTCCTTGCGCAATCATTTGTAAAAAATGCGGCATATTTTCATAGGGTGTCGTAAAACCGCTCATAAGCATCATGGGAACCATAAAGGTGAAAATGCCCATTATCGCTTGCTGTTGAGTGTCGCAAACTGCGGAAATCGAAAGACCAATACCGACAACCGCAAAAACATGCACATAAAGCGTTAGAACCAAAACCCAAAAACTTCCGGTGAATGGGATTTTGAAAAACACAATGGCGATAAAAACCATCAAAAGAGCCAATAAGGGCGCGATTATCAATGATGGCACACTTTTGGCGACTATAATTTCAAAATATGATGCGGGCGTTACCAATAATTGGTCAAAAGTTCCCAATTCGCGCTCTGTCGCAAGGCTTAAAGCCGCAATCCCCAATGCCGACATATTGACCAAAATCGCCGCCAAAGATGGAACCACAAACCATTGAAATACAAGGCCGGGATTATACCAATAACGAATTGAACCCGCTTCATGACCCACAATTTTGGTCTGATTAATACTTGCGCCAAGGTTTGAGGCAATGGCCTGTATATAGGCAGTGACAATCTGGCCGGAATTGGCGCGCCGCCCATCAATTAGGATTTGGGTTTGGGTGTGGCGTTTTTCGATTATATCGGTGGAAAAGTTTTCGGGAATATTGACAGCAACTAAAACCTTGCCGGTCTGCACCCGTTCTTCAAGCTGTTTTTGCGAATGCACTTGTTCGAATTTTCCCACAAAGCCTGATTTAGCAAGGCCCGTTACAAATTCTTGGGAATATGCACCATTGTCTTGATTAAACACCGCCATATTTATGTTTTTGACGTCCAAAGTCATGGCAAAGGAAAAAACAAAAAGCTGCAAAATCGGCGGCATAATTATTGAAAATCTTGCGCGCGGCGAACGTAATAGTGCCAAAAGCTCTTTAACAATTTGGGCTCGCAAAATGGGGGAGAATAATGCCATTATTTACCGTCCAAAGTTCGCGTTGTTACGCGCGCCGATTGAATGAAAAGCAAAATGCCGATTAAAATCATAAAGCCCATATTGGGCCAAAACACAGCCCAAACATCGCCAACCAAAAACAAAGTCCTTAGACAATCAATAAAATATCGTGCCGCAAAAAAATGTGAAATCACTTGCAATGGTGGCGGCATTGAGGAAATTTCATAAACAAAGCCCGAAAGCAATGTGGCAGGTAAGAAGCCCGCAAATAAAGCGATTTGCGCCGCCATAAATTGGTTTTTTGTCGCCGCCGATATCAAAAGACCAAGGCCCAAAGCGGGAATTAAAAACGCACTTGAAATCACCAAAAGCGCAAAAAGACTGCCGCGCAATGGAACTTGGAAAAAGAATGTCGTGAAGCCCGCACAAATCAAAGTCGCAATTTGCCCTAAGACAAAATAGGGAACGAGTTTGCCGATTAGAATCTCGACCACACTTAATGGTGTTGCCATCATGGCTTCCATTGTGCCGCGTTCCCATTCGCGTGCCACGACCATGGCGGTTAATAAAGTGCCGATCATGGTCATAACAATTGCGACCGCACCGGGGATTAATGTGCGCCGCGACTCAATTTCGGCATTATACCAATAGCGCGGCACGATTTCGATTATTGGTGCGCCGGAAATTATGCCAAACCCCTTGTTTTCCAATAGAAAGGATTGCGCCAGTGCCAAAGCACCATTGGCAACAAAACGCGCAGTATTAGGTTGAGTGCCATCGGCAATAATTTCGACCAAAGGACCAAGCGACGGATTATGAATTCTGCTTTCCATATTTTCGGGAATTGTGACAAGGCCACGCACTTTACCGCTTGAAATCGCTTTAGACGCCTGTTTTTTGTCCTGAAAAATTGTGGTTACAAAAAAGCGCGAACCTTGAAATTTGCCGATTAATTGTTGCGATTTAATTGTGCGCGCATCATCAATAATGCCAATCGGTAAGTTTTTAATATCCAATGATACCGCGTATGCAAACATGAAAAGCAAAATAATCGGCAAGATAATAGCAACCAAAAATGTCGATGGATCACGCATCATTTGTTTGGTTTCTTTAACCATCAAAGCGAAAAGACGCGGAAAATCTATATTAATTTTCATGCGGCCTTCCTCTTGATTTCATCGTCAGCGATTTCGATTAAGCGAATAAAGGCCTGTTCCATTGATGGGTTTTGCAGATTTTGGTCACTTACCGAATCCTTGATATTATCGGGTGTATCAAGTGCAATTAATTTTCCGCCATACATCATGGCAACACGGTCGCAATATTCAGCCTCCTCCATGAAATGGGTAGTGACCATAATGGTCACGCCGCGCCCGACTAGGCCATTAATGTGTGTCCAGAATTCGCGCCTCGTTAAAGGGTCAACGCCCGATGTCGGTTCGTCCAAAAACAAAACCGGGGGGCGATGCATTAAAGAACACGCAAGTGCCAGTCTTTGTTTATAACCAAGTGGGATTTCTTCGGGCGAATGGTTTAAGTATTTGTCCAAATGGAAAATTGATACCATTTCGTCAATGCGCTCACGTTTAATCGCACCGTCAAGACCATAAACACCAGCAGAAAATTCAAGGTTTTGCTTTACAGATAATAGGCCATAAAGCGAAAATTTTTGCGCCATATAGCCAAGATTCAATTTCGCATTACGACTTGAATGGCGAAGGTCAAAACCCGCAACCTGGGCGATACCTGATGTTGGCGTTAATAGACCGCAAAGCATTTTGAATGTGGTGGATTTACCCGCGCCATTTGGCCCCAAAAGCCCAAAAATTTCGCCCTTTTTTACCTCAAAACTTACATTATCGGTGGCGCGAAATTCGCCGAAAACTTTGGTTAAGTCTTTACATAAAACCGCATTTTCGCTTTTTACTGCAACATCGCCGAAATTTTGCGCCAATAAAGATTTGCCACCTGGTCCGCCACCTAATAAATCGACGAATGCGTCTTCGAATCTTGGTTGGGTTTCTTTGACTTCAAATCCGCGAGATTGCGCGAATTTTTTGATTTCGCTGCCATTATGGCCCGCGCGCGAAACCATGCGTAAATTGCGACCCTCAATCACACCGTCACAAACGCTTTCAAGTTCCAGCCCTTCGAGGAGAATTTTGCGCCGACCTTCGCTTTTACCTTTTAAATGGAAAGAGCGACCATTGAGTTGTTCGGTTAATTCATGCGGCGCGCCGTCATAAAGAATTTTTCCCTCGTTCAAAAGCATTACGGTTTCGCATTTTTCGGCTTCATCGAGGTATGAGGTGGACCAAACCACCGCCATGCCGTCATTGGTCAATTCTTCGACCATGCGCCATAGGTCTTGGCGCGAAACAGGATCAACGCCGACACCGGGTTCATCAAGTAATAGAACCTTCGGTTCCCCCATTAAGGCGCACGCGAGGCCGAGTTTTTGCTTCATGCCGCCCGATAATTTACCCGCTAATCTTTCTGTAAATGGCTTAAGTCGCGTGAATTCCAATAGCCTGTCAAATAAGGCGTTGAAATTTTTCGGGTCAACGCGGCGCAGCTTTGAATATAGTCTTAGGTTTTCTAGAACCGTCAAATCTTCGTAAAGACCAAACCTTTGCGGCATATAGCCGATTTCTTCTTTTAAGGCTTCCCAATTTTGAATATTGTCATGGCCCGCGACAATCGCTTTGCCTTCGTCTTGTTTTAAAAGGGTCGCCAAAACCCGCATTAATGTGGTTTTGCCCGCCCCATCAGGGCCAACAATTCCGGTCAATTTCGCGGGATAAATTTTCGCACTAATGCCATCAAGTGCCTTTGTATTACCAAAGGACTTTTTGAGATTTTCAAACTCAATGGCCGGCGCAATCATTATTTTACCACTGGTAACTTTACTGTGACCGGCATGCCTTGCAATAATTTGCCGTCGGATTGCTTGACGATTATGCGCACGCGATAAACCAAATCGGAACGCAAATCTTCTGTTTCTACGGTTTTGGGCGTGAATTCAGAACGCGGCGATACAAAACCGATTTGCCCTTCATATTCTTTTTCTGAAGAATCAGACTTCACAAGAACTTTGGTGCCAGGCGCAAATTTACCCAATTGCGGCTCGGGGACATAGGCGCGAATATAAATTGGGTCGGTAATCGCAATAGTGAAAACCGGAAAATTCGGCGTAATATAGGCGCCTTTTTCCTTTGGCCTTGCGATAATTGTTCCGGCGACTGGTGCATATAATTTGGTGTCATCTAATGCTGTGAATAATTTTTCGCGATTTGCCTTTGCTGCCTCTAATTTATTTTCACCGACCGCAATATCTTCTTTTCGAAACCCAGCTTTGCGTAATTCAAGGGTTTTTTGGGCCGCGTCCAGATTGGCTTTTGCGACATCGCGCTGGGTTTTTATGGCATCGACCATTTTTTCGGCAACTGAACCTGATGGTAATAACGCCGATTGACGTTTAAAATCTTCCTCAGCATTTTTGAAAACCGCAAGCGCTTGTTTAACACCTGCGTCAGCGAGGGCGATTTCTTCGGGGCGCGATCCGGTTTTTAGTTTTGAAACCTCGGCATTGGTTGCGGCGATTTCGGCATTAGCGGCAGATATAGATTCTTCAAAAACATCGGAATCGATTTCGGCAATCAATTGTCCTTCTTTGACAATATCGCCTTCTTGCACCAAAAGCGCGGATAGGCGTCCGGGCTGTCTAAAACTTGCTTCGGCCTCACGGATTTCGACATTGCCGTATAATACGGGTGGCGCATGATCTTTTTTAGGCTTGAAATAAAACCAATATGCGCCGCCACCAATAAGCGCGATTAATATTATTATTGGTAAAATAAATTTACGCATTCCTGCCACCATATTTGATTAATGTTCGAAAATTCGCCTCAATTTGAGCCTTTAATTGCGCGGTCTCTATGGGCCCGATTTCGTCCCATTCCATAAAGCGCGACACAGCAGTTCGCGCAGCGCGCAAACCAATCACTTGAGTGAAAAAACTTATTACTTTTAGCTTCAATTTATTTTGCTCAATATCCGGTCGAAGTCTTTTGACCAATTCGGTTAAAGTCTCAATCATTGGCTTCATAAAACCATTATAGACAATATCAAATGCCTCTGTCGGGAATTGTTGTTCGCGCAGAATTAATGCCGCTTTTGCAGTCATGTCTTTACTTAAAAGCAATTCCAACGCGCTTTCAGCATAGGTTGAAAGGCCAAAAAGGATTGCATCATCATTTGCACCTTTATTGGCAACCAAATCATTTAATGCCGCAATACCATTACCAAGGCGCGTGCGCACCAAATGCACAATATGTTCAAAAACTGCCAAATAGAGACCGTGCTTTGAACCAAAATGATATGAAATAAGCGCAAGATTGACGCCCGCAGTTTCGGCGATTTGACGCGTTGATGCAGCGGCGTAACCGTCACGCGCAAAAATCTCCATCGCGGTTTTTAGAAGCAATTCTTTCGTTGCCTCACCACGTTTTAGATCTTCAATCTTGTCCCTTTGCGCAGTCGCGCCCATTATTATCCTCGATTTAATCGATTGTTTAAATTAAACGATTGATTAAATTTGTCAATCTGAAATATTTGGATTTCTTCGGAATTTTGGAGTTATGTAGAAGCTAGATCGCTTTTTTATTGAAATGATGGAAAATGGTTTGGGAAGGCCTTTATGGGCAGGTTTGCCATAAAGGCCTTTTGCAATTGTTTTTGCGCGAGAATGAAAGTCAAGGGCCGCTTCGCTTTTCACCCTTGACTTTCATTCTCGCGCGATTGGCTGAGAAACCTTTCCCAAATAATCGCTTTAGGTTCGCTTCGCTCAAAACGGGGGGAGCAATGGGTAAAAGCTGCGCGCCCCCTTGACGCCACGCGTTGAGCAAACACGATTGATCTAGGTCTTTGTGGCATACTTGCCCATAAAGACCTTCCCAAACTAGTGGGCCACATGGGCGAAAACTACAACAACCTATTGTAACTCCACATCTGTAAAATTGAATACCCAAATAAAATTCTCAGTTTTTCAAAAGCGTCATTTTCGGTCGTATTGTGAAAACTTTATAATTTCAGACTCGACTCTTTTTGTCTTTTATGCAAGAACAAACCAAGAACATTGAGTTTGGAAAATGAGACCCGAATTACAAAAATTACAAAATGAAATCGAAGGAATAAAGGCGCGCGATTTTTATCGCGGTGCCAAGCCTTCGTCTTGTTTTGCACAATTTGATGATACGGATTTAAATGAAATTCTTGGTGGCGGCATTGCTTTGGGGCATTTGAATGAGATCTGTGCAAATTCTTATTTCAATGAAATTGCTGCTTTTTCCCTGACTTTCGCCATGTGTGGGCAGGTTTTGCAAAAGCGTCACGGCGATATTGTGATTGTGATGGATGAATATTTCGCGCGCGAATGGGGGGAAATTTATTCAATCGGTTTGGTAAAATTTGGCATTGCGCCGCAACGGATTTTATTAATAACGCCCAAGAATAAATTCCTACATTCATGCCTCTCGGATACGCTAAAAACCGAAGGCTTGGGCGCAATAATTGGGGCAGTATCGCGCAGAAATTCGTTTGATTTATTGGCCTCGCGAAAATTGCAATTATCGGCAAGTGAGGGTTTGGGCGCGGTGTTTTTAATATCGGGCACACCAATTGCCAATTCATCTTTGCGCCTTGGGGTGGGTGCAAAATCGGGTGAAAGCAAAAATTACAAATGGGGCATTGAAATACAAAAATCGCGCTTTGGACCACATAGGATTTTTGATCTGGAGTATGATTATGAAAAACATCGCCTCTATATGCCTCCCATTTTGGAGTTTGGAACGCCGCACCAAAGAGTTGCATAAAATCCTCCCCCGTAAAACGGGGGAGGGGGACCGCGTGCAACGCGGTGGAGGGGGTAATTCAAAACAAGTGGAATTAACGCACCCCTCCGTCACGCCTTCGCCTTGCTACGGCGCGCCACCTCCCCTTCTCCCGTTGGTCGTAGGGGATGAGAAGGCATGCGTTTTGTCGGCTGAAATAAAGGGGGCAAAGCGCATTACAATGGTAAATCGCGTTGCCTTAAGGCTTGGCATTCAAATTGGCCATTCACTATCTGATGCACGCGCGATTTTTCCGGATTTAATTTCCCATGATGCCGATTTTAATGGTGACGAGGCCGCGCTTTTAAAACTTGCGCATTGGTTCATTCGCTATACGCCCTTTGTAAAACCCATAATTGTCGGCGCCAAAACCGTGATTCTTTTAGACCTAACAGGCTGTCTTCATTTATGGGGCAGTGAGGAGAATTTATTAAAAGACATTTTCACACGCCTTGAGAAAATGGGGCTTTCCGCGCGCATTTCTATTGCGCCAAATATTGGGGCGGCCTGGGCATTTTCACTTTATGATGCGCGCGCCAAAGAAGGACTTGTAATTTCGCAAAAAGATTTACGTACCAATCTTGCCAATCTTAAAATTGACGGTTTACGGCTTGATGAAAAAACCAATGAAAACCTTAAAACCCTTGGCATTAAAAAAATCGGGGATTTAATGAATATTCCGGTTAAATCCTTGGCGCGGCGCTTTGGCTCAAATGTCGGGCGTGCTTTAAACCGTGCTTTGGGCTTTGAGGATGAGGTTTTAAGCCCTATCAAAGAAATTGTCCCCGATATTGCTGAAACTAAAATGCTGCATGCGGTTTTAACGCCCGAAGGTTTGGAACGCTATATCAATAAAAATCTTGAAAAAATCTGTGCGCATTTAAAAAACCAAAATAAAGGTGCGCGCGAGATTGCACTTGAACTTTATCGCGTCGATGGCGTTTGTTTTGAAATTTTGGCAAAAAGCGCCAAATCCAATTGCGATTCAAAAATCTGGCAAAAATTGTTTGCCGAAAAATTGGAACAATTGAAAGAAAATATGGATTTCGGTTTTGGCATTGATTTAATTCGCGCAAAGGCGCGCCTGTGCGAAAAACTTACGCCCATTGCCAATGATTTAGACCCTTTAGAGGCCGCCGCCCTTAAAAGCGCCGAAGCGGTGCATAGATTGGCAGAGCGTTTAAGCGCGCGCATTGGCGCAAAAAATGTGGTGCGCCTTTATACGCGCCCGTTTTATTTGCCCGAACACGCCCAAACCAAACAAAGCGCGCTTGAAAAAGGCATATCAGGGGAATATCCAGAACATATTGCATTGCGCCGCCCGATTTTGCTTTTGCGTGAACCCGAACCCATGCGCGCAATTGCCGAAGTTCCCGATGGCCCACCACGGCAAATTATGTTTCGCAAATTAAGCTTCAAAATCGCGCATTCCACGCCACCCGAAAGAATGGGCGGCACAAATATGCGCGATTATTACCGAATTATCACCCAAAGTGGGGAAAGGTTTTTCGTCTTCCGCCAAGGCGAATACGACCAAAACCCCCAATGGTTTGTGCATGGGGTTGGGTAATCCCTCCCCGCAAGCGGGGAAGGATAATAATGCCCTAAAAGTCACTAATACCAAAGCCATCTCACCATGACCGAAATTTTTGAACCTATATCTATGACCAATTTCTCATTTTTGCGGGGGGCGTCGCACCCGCAGGAAATGGTGCAAGCCGCGCATATTTTGGGGCTTAAGGGTATTGGTATTGCTGATTACAATACATTGGCGGGCGTTGTTCGCGCCCATGTCGCGGCGCGTGAGGCGGGGATTAAAATCCTAATTGGGGCGCGCCTTGTGGAACCTGACGGTTTCACCACTGTGATTTACCCCAGAAATCGTGACGCTTATGGGCGGCTTTCGCGCGCTTTAACCAATGGCAATCGGCGTTCTATTAAAGGCGGGTGCAATCTTGATAATGATGATTTATTGCTTGCGATGCATGGCGCATGTGCGATTTTTGTGCCGCCTAATCCGCTTAATAAGGATTTTTTCGCAAAAGCAATGCTGCGCAGCAAAGCCGCAGCAAATAGCAGCCTCTATATCGCAATAACCCGCCCCTATGACGGCACGGATTATGAAAGAAATTTGAAAATTGCCGCATTTGCCATGCGCAACAATATCAAAATTATCGCCACAAATGATGCAATTATGCACACTAAAGAAAGGCGCGATATAGCGGATGTTGTGGCATGTATTCGCGAAAAATGCGTGCTTAAAAACGCGGGCTTTATTCGCCAAATGAATGCCGAGCGTGTTCTAAAATCGCGTGATGAAATGGCGCGCATTTTCAAAGATTTTCCAATTGCTTTGCAAAATCAAAAGCGCCTTTTTGATGAAATCAATTTCTCACTCGATGAATTAAAATACGAATATCCGGAAATTATCCTCCCTTGCGAAGCGGGGGAGGGGGACCAAACGAAGTTTGGTGGAGGGGGCGCGTCATTGCAAATGTGCCTAAAGCACCAGCCCCATCCACCGCGCGTTGCGCGGTCCAATTTTTTCGAGGAAACAGTCCCCCGGACTGTTTCTATTTCCCGAAAAATCCCCGTAAACG
Organism: Hyphomonadaceae bacterium; assembly: GCA_041917055.1. GTDB lineage: Bacteria > Pseudomonadota > Alphaproteobacteria > Caulobacterales > Aquidulcibacteraceae > Pseudaquidulcibacter. The sequence goes on along the minus strand of JAYRYJ010000001.1, from coordinate 193,614 downwards.
GGGAAGGATTAAGCGCCCTCACCCAATACCTTATCACTCTAACCGAAAAAGAGGCGCTGCATAGATATCCTGATGGTGTGCCGCCCAAGATTCGCGCACTTTTGGAGCATGAATACCAAGTCATAGAGCGCATGGATTATGCCAAATATTTCCTGACTGTTTATGATATTGTTAAATTTGCACGATCACAGGGGGTTTTGTGCCAAGGGCGCGGTTCTGCGGCTAATTCGGTTGTGTGCTTTTGCCTTGGCATAACAAGTGTCGATCCAACAAAGGTCGATTTATTATTTGAACGCTTTATCTCGGAGGAAAGAAAAGAGCCGCCCGATATTGATGTCGATTTCGAAAATATAAGGCGTGAAGAAGTCATTCAATATATTTATGAAAAATACGGTCGTCATCATGCGGGAATTGCGGGCGTTGTCGTAACTTATCGTGCGCGTTCGGCTTTACGTGAAACCGCGAAAGTAATGGGTTTTTCGCTCGATTTGATAGATGCGCTGTCAAAATCCATTCATGGAATGTCGCGCCACAATATTAATCCTGAGATTATTAAACAAATGTCGGGCATTGATATAAATTCGCCCGAAATCAAAAAATGCCTTGAAATTGCGCGCGTGCTTTATGGTTTTCCGCGCCATTTATCGCAACATGTCGGTGGGTTTGTGATTACCAAATCACGCCTTGATGAAGTTGTGCCAATCGGCAATGCGGCAATGCCCGACCGAACTTTTGTTGAATGGGATAAGGATGATTTAGATGCGTTGGGCATTCTTAAAATCGATGTTCTGGCGCTTGGAATGCTTACTTGTGTTTCCAAAGCCTTTGAGATTTTGAAAGACAAATATGATGTTGATTTAAACCTTGCCACCACCCCCGCCGAAGACCCGCGAACTTATGATATGATTTGCCGCGCCGATACTGTCGGGGTTTTTCAAATTGAAAGCCGCGCGCAAATGTCGATGTTGCCACGCCTTAAGCCACGTGAATTTTATGATTTGGTGATAGAGGTCGCAATTGTAAGACCCGGCCCAATACAGGGCGATATGGTTCACCCATATTTACGGCGCAGGCAGGGTTTTGAAAAAGTTTCTTTCCCGTCCCAAGAATTAGCCGAAGTTTTAGGCAAAACACTTGGCGTGCCTTTGTTTCAAGAACAGGCAATGAAAATCGCGATTGTTGCGGCGGGTTTTAGTCCGTCAGAGGCCGATGGTTTGCGTCGCGCAATGGCAACCTTTCGAAAAATGGGCATTATCTCAAAATATGGCGAGAAGCTTATCGAAGGCATGGTCAAAAATGGCTATGACCGCGAATTTGCCACGCGCTGTTTCAAACAAATTGAAGGCTTTGGTGAATATGGTTTCCCTGAAAGTCATGCCGCGAGCTTTGCTTTAATTGTGTATGTTTCGGCCTGGCTTAAATGCCATTATCCCGATGTGTTTTTGGCGGCAATTTTGAATTCCCAACCAATGGGCTTTTACGCCGCCGCACAATTGATTGATGATGCCAAAAAACATGGCGTTCGCGTCTTGCCGATTGATGTTAATTATTCCGATTGGGACAATAAATTAGAAACCATGGGTTCAAACGGTCTTTATTCAGTGCGCCTTGGTTTTCGTCAGATCAAAGGCTTTAGTGAATTTGATGCGGCGAAAATTTGTGCGGCGCGCTTATCCTCCCCTGCGAAGCGGGGGAGGGGGACCACGCGAAGCGTGGTGGAGGGGGAAATTGCCGAACCCCACCCACCTTGCTTCGCAAGGTCCCCCCTCCCCGCTTTGCGGGGAGGGATTGAATCCCCCGAATCCTTGAAATCGCTTGCCAAACTATCCGAAGCCGCAATGGAAAGGCTTGCCAAGGCCGATGCCTTTGGTTCGATGGAATTGGGGCGGCGCGATGCACTTTGGAATGCCAAGGGCTTAAAAGAGGGCGAAATGCCATTGTTTGAAAATAATTCCCAATATGGAATTGATGACCCCGCGCAATTGCCGCAAATGGCTTGGTCTGAAGAAGTTTTGCACGATTACAAGCAATTGCGATTATCGTTAAAAGGCCACCCGCTGCAATTCTATCGCCTTGAGCTTGAAGCGCTTAATTTCCGCAATTCTTCGCAATTTTGCCCCGCAATAAATGGGCGCTTTATTGCCATTGCAGGCCTTGTGATTTTGCGACAGCGCCCCGGAACCGCAAAAGGCGTTTTGTTTATGACTTTGGAAGATGAATTCGGTTCCATGAATATAATTGTTTGGCCCAAAGTATTTGAAAAATATCGCAAAGAGGCATTGCGCGGCAAATTTTTGGCAATTTACGGCACATTACAAATCGGTGACGGTGGCGTAACCCATTTAATTGCCGAACGCCTAAAAGACCTAAGCCCACGCCTAATAGAGCTTGAAACCAATGAAAAGGATAATGATGCAGTCAAAAAACCAATAAAGCACAAATTTTTCAAATCGCGAGATTTTCAATGAAAACCAATACAAAAGGAAAAAAATCATATTTTTGCACAAGACGGTCTTTGGAAATCATACCGACTCACTGCACAAAACAATTATTTAAAATAGTATCATGCAGTGATTCGTTTATAAGTTCAATCGGCGGAGGGGTAAAATGGTAAGACCGCAAACAAATATAAAAATTATGATTGAGGAATTACAGAGTGCCGAAAGCGAAAATCAAATCATAAAGGCACTGTCAAAAGTGGCAATAAAATTGAATTGCTCGCAATTTCAATATATTCCAACGCCGGAAAGTCCGACGGCTTTGGCGCAACAATTATTGCGTATCGGCAATTATGATGACGACCAGAAAGCTTTCTATCAATGCGAAACCCGCGCATTAATTGACCCAATTCGCCATTTAGTAATCAAAGACGGCAATCCGGTTTTTTGGCGCAAAATATTCCTAAATGCACGTGGCGCAAAAGAGCGCGAATTAATAAATAAAATGCGCGCCCAAGGAATAAAGGATGGCCTTAGCCTGCCAATACATGGCCCATTGGGTTGTATTGCAATATTAAACTTTAGCTCGACAAACATATTGGCGATTGACGAAAGTTTACTAGAAAATTTATCGATAATCGCAATAATTGGCTTTCAAAAACTCAAAAAATGCCTTGCCTTAAGCCTTGGCACAAAGAACCCATTGCCAATTTTAACGGCGCGCGAAATAGAATGTCTTGAATGGGTTTTGGAAGGGAAAACCAATTGGGAAATTGGCGTATTAATCGGCATAAGCGCGCGAACCGTGCAGTTTCATTTGGGAAATTGCCAAATAAAACTGAATGCAAACAATAGAATTCAGGCAGGGGTACAGGCATTAATTCACGGCATAGTAAAATTGCCACGTGAAAACCTGGCATTTGATGTATCTAGCGCCTCATGTATTTAGGCCACACACGAATTAATTAGCGATCTAGCAGCGGAGTTACCGATAATTTGTTGCTCTTAAAAACTGAAAACAACAAATTATTGTAATTTCAAATTAACAGTGGCGATTTGCCTATTTCATACCCAATCGTATCGCACCATCGAGGCGGATATTTTCACCGTTCAAATATTGGTTTTCAATAATATGAATTGCCAATGCCGCAAATTCGGCGCCTGCACCTAATCGTTTAGGAAAAGGAACGCTTTGCCCCAATGCTTCTTGAATATTTGGCGGCAATGTGGCCATCATGGGCGTGTCGAAAATTCCGGGGCAAATGGCGTTTATTCGGATTGCTTCACTCGCCAAATCGCGTGCTATTGGCAAAGACATTCCTGCAACACCGGCCTTTGACGCCGAATATGCCGCCTGCCCAATTTGCCCATCAAACGCAGCGATGGAGGCGGTATTAATAATCACACCACGTTCGCCATCAATCGGTTCAAGTGACATAATCCCGGCGGCAGCTTTGGCAATCATGCGAAAGGTGCCGATTAAATTGACCTCAATAACTTTGGCGTAAATATCGATTGGGAAATGTTTTAAAACGCCGGTCTCTTTTTCGCGGCTCGCGGTTTTTATGCCTTTAACAATGCCGGCGCAATTTATTAGAATACGTTCTTGTCCATTGGTTTCGCGCGCCATTTTAAACGCTTGATTAACAATATCCTCGTTGGAAATATCGCATTCAACGAATAAAGCGCCGATTTCTTTTGCAAGTTTTTCGCCCGCTTCTTGGTTTAAATCGAATATAGTGGTTTTTACGCCCTTGCCGCACAATGCGCGCGCGGTTGCTTCGCCTAGGCCGGATGCGCCACCGGTAACAATTGCGCTGATGTTTGAATTTAACTGCATATTCGCCTCAAATAATTGCCTCATCAATTGGCGGATTTTGGGGCTTTTGTAAAGTTGCGCCGATACTGGCAATAATTATCAATGCCACCGCGATCAATTGCATGAGACTTAATTTTTGGTGCAAAAATACAAACCCGCTTACAACCGCAAATGCGGGATCAAGTGACATTAAAAGGCTGACTGCGCCGCGCTCTATGCGTTTCATGGCAAACATTTCCATTGCATAGGGCACAGCACCCGACAAAAGCGTTAAGACCAAACCATAATAGACTAGGTTTTGAAGCGAAATTTGGGTTTTCATTCCGATAATTATTGCCAAGGGAATAGAAATAATCGCGCAAATCAGAAGTCCAAGCGCAACAGATTGCAATTCCTTCATTGATCTGCCAGTTTTGTGCCCAAAATAAATGTAACCCGCCCAAGATGCCGCCGCAATTGCCGCCCAAAATAGGCCAATAGGGTCAAGTTTTTGGGAAAATTCATGCAATGGTAAAAGGATATAAATTCCCGCCGCTGCAAACGAAATCCAAAGGAAGTCTAACGGTTTTCGGGTTGAAAAAATACTGACTAATAAGGGCCCTGAAAATTCAATCGCGACCGCAATGCCCAAAGGAATTCTTTCAATCGACATATAAAATGCCAAATTCATGAAACAAAGCGAAAGGCCATAGGGAATAAGTGCGCCATAATCTAAATTTCGATAATCAATTGTCCAAAATCGTGCAAACACCATCAACAAAGCCGCCGAAACACCTTGCCTAAGTGCGGCTGCACCAATTGGACCAGTCTCAGTAAAAACTTTAGTGGCGAAGGCCGATCCGGATTGGAAAAATACAATCGCAAGGCATAGTGCAAATATGGCGCTTATTTTTTCGCTTTTGATGTCCATTCCCAACATTAGATAATTCAATTGCGCAAAACAAGTCGGAAAAATCTAACTTAAAAACAATAGGATTTGGGAAAAGAATTTTATTAATCTGGCTTGCAACGACATGTAAATCACGCCAATTTGTTTTTATGGCAAATCCTATTCTATATGTTGGCAATCGTAATTATTCGTCTTGGTCTATGCGCCCTTGGCTCGCGCTTTTTTGGTCAGGTCTTGAGTTTGAGGATGTCTTAATTGACCTTGACCAAGAAGGTTATGGCAACCGTCAAATTAAAGCGGTCTTAAAAGTTTCACCGACCGGCACCGTCCCGGCCATGCAACATAATAATCTGAAGATTTGGGATAGTTTGGCAATTTGCGAATATATTGCCGAAATCGCACCCAATAAATTATGGCCCGAGGAACAAAACATTCGTGCCCATGCGCGCGCCCTGGTTTGCGAGGTTCATTCCGGCTTTTCCAATATGCGCGATAAATTCACCCACAATATTCGCCGCATTATCGATACGCCACCGATTAATGACGCCTGTATGATTGAGCTTTTGCGTTTAGATGAGATTTTTGCAGGGGCTTACGAAACCTTTGGCGGTCCATATATGTATGGTAAAAACCCGACTATCGCTGATGCATTCTATACGCCAATGGCGGTGCGAACCCGCACTTATTCTTTGCCATTATCCACAAATGCACGCAAAATGCGTGATAATCTGTTGGATTCGGATGCGTTTAAAGCATGGTGTGACTTGGCGCAAAAAGAATGGAAACCTTTTGCGCGCGCGCCGCATGATACTGTTTATGAAAAGTGATTTGACGCTAATTTGAATTTTGCTATTGATTCAAGAAGAGGGTTAAATATGGCAAAGGCGCAAACTAAAAACCACGAAAACGCAATCTATGTAACCGAACATCGTGTTTCATGCGATGGTGGCGGTGGCGCATTGGGCCACCCTAAGACTTTTTATGATTTCGGCGACAAGCATGAAACTGTATGCCTTTATTGCGGCCAAAAATTTGTTTTGAAAGCCCACTAGAGCCTCGCGCCTTTAAAAAAGTGCTAGGCCTGCGGGTTTTTAAAAAATTGTCCCGTCCGCTTTGGGGCAGGGCTTTACAAATAGCAAATGTCTTGCAAAATATGGCATGACAAAAATTCTTGTAATTGACGAAGGCACATCTTCAACACGCGCGGCGATTTATGATGAGAATCTCAATCGCACTGATTTCGCGCAAACCGAAGTGCCACTTATTTCGCCGCGCCCCGATATTGTAGAACAAAGCGCAAATGCCATTTGGCAACACACTTTAGAAGTTGCAAAACGCGCTACGAATGGTGAGATTCCCGACGCTATCGGCATAACCAATCAACGCGAAACCACAATTTTATGGGACAAAGCAACGGGAAAGCCAATTCATAATGCCGTGGTTTGGCAAGATAGAAGGGGAAGTGAGTTTTGCGAATTTTTAAAGAAAAACGCAATTGAACCTGAATTAAGCGCCAAAACCGGTTTGGTCGCAGATGCATACTTTTCGGGCTTTAAATTATGGTGGCTTTTTAGGAATATTGATGGCCTTAGACAGCGCGCAGAAAATGGCGAAATTCTTTTTGGCAATGTTGATACTTGGCTTATTTATAATTTAAGCGGGCAACATTTAAGTGATTATTCCAACGCCTCGCGCACCGCATTATTCAATATTATTAAGGGCGAGTGGGACGAGGATTTATTGAAATTATTTGAAATACCGCGCGCAATCTTGCCGCAAATTATTCCCTCTAATCATGATTTTGGAACCTGTCGCATTTTTGGCGGTGAAACCAAAATTTCGGGTGTATTAGGGGATCAACAGGCCGCATTAATGGGGCAAAACTGCCAAAATGAGGGCGAGGCGAAAATCACTTTCGGCACTGGCGCATTCTTAATGGCAGCATTAGGGGAAAGCCCGAAATACTCGCAAAACAAAATGCTTTTGACCATTGCCGCAAATATTGATGGCAAAACTAAATACGCTCTTGAAGGGGCAGTATTAAACGCCGGAACTGCGATAAAATGGTTGCGCGATGAATTGGGCATTTTGCAATCGGCTGGCGAAAGCGAAAAATTGGCGCAATCCATTCCCGATAATGGCGGTGTTTATTTCGTGCCGGCCTTTACGGGTTTAGGCGCACCATATTGGCGCGCCGATGCGAAAGGAATTATCACGGGGCTTGGGCGCGGCACAACAAAAGCGCATATTGCACGCGCAGCTTTAGAAGCAAGTGCCTATCAAACCAATGATTTATTAGAGGCGATTAAGAAAGACGGCGCGCAATTAAAAGTATTGCGCATTGACGGCGGCATGACCAATAATGATTTCTTCTGTCAATTCCTTGCTGATACTTGCGACATAGAAGTGCAAAGACCAAATGATTTGGAAATGACGGCAATGGGGGCCGCGCGAATTGCCTTAATCGGCATTGGTATAGATGGCGGCGCAAAAAGAATGCCGATGCAGTCATTTAATCCTTCATGCAGCATTCAGGAAAGAAACAATAATCTGTCGGGATGGGAAACAGCGATTAAAGCGTGTCTGTCTTAGGGGGCAATATGAAGAAAGCGATTTTATTAGGGATTAGTATGTACGCTATATTGTCATGCGGCGCAGTCGCACAGGCAAAAGACGCAAAAATTCATACCGCGACCAAATTAAATAGTTATGGTGCAAAAACTTATCTTGATGACAAGTTTTTTGAATCCGAGGCAGATTTACCAATTCTGAAATGCCTGAAATATTGCGATGGCTTTTATGGTATGCAATTTGATGAAAATAAGAAAACCTGGTCCATCATTGCCCTTAATAATAAGCCGATTGCACCAGGTGCGCGGTTTCAAATAACTCATAATGGCGTAACAAGTGGGCGGCATAATAATACTGATTTCACAATCACGCAGTCGTTGAGCGACATAATAAATCTCTGCCAAACCAGTATTGGGATTTCAATCACACCAGTATTTTCGGGAAATGACGAAAATTTTGACGATTTGGCTTTCGGTTTGGTCTTTTTCAATTCTAGCTATGACCATAACACAAAAATTATTAGTTTGAAATTTGGTATCGATCGCCCAATGAAAGATGATTATTATTTTCATTATGCCATGGACAAGATGAATAATGATTGCTTTTCGGGCGGTGTTTCGCGCGAAAATTATCGCGCCCATACCGCCGAAATGGTAATCCCCGCGCTTCAGGCCAGAATTCTTGATAGTGTTACATTAACAGAAAACTTGACGCCTTATGTTACAATTGGCGGAAAGAAAATTCCGGTTGAAGTGAATAAGAAGGAACTGTTTGGGCAAAGTCCAAAACTTAAACCAGTTCCGAAAATTCCGACGCAATCAATTATCAAGCCAAAATTACCTAAACCGAATTAGCTCGCTTTTTGAATGCTCGAATTTGGATTGGCATTAATATTTTCGCAAATTTCAATCGCATTATCAATTGATGCCAGTAATTTTTCAAAATTTATCGGCTTGGCGGCGTGTGCGTCCATTCCAGCCGCAAGGTGCTCGGCAATTTGATGTTCCATCGAATTGGCGGAAAGCGCGATGATGGGCGTGCGAGGACGGCGGAATTTCCGTTCAAAACTACGGATTGCACGGGTAGATTTTAGGCCGTCCCAAATCGGCATTTGCACGTCCATAATTATTACATCATAATGATTATTGACCCACATATCATAGGCAATACGCCCATTTTCGGCGAAATCGACGTTCAGACCAATTTGATCAAATAAGGTTCTGATTACCAGACGGTTGATTTCAACGTCTTCGGCAACCAAAATCCGCATTCCGCCTTCGCCTTGCGGCTGTTCATAATTTTCATGGTCAAATTCCATGATTGCGTCAGGCTTATTTTCATTAAGTTTTTTGATGCAATTCGGATTATTGCCGTTTTTGCAATCGCTACAATCAATCCCAGCCGGATTTTCTATTTGTGTCGCAGGAATTTCAAATACGAATTGCGAACCTTCACCCTGCTTTGAAGTCACTGAGATTGTGCCGCCCATTGCGACAACCAATCCCTCGCAGATTGAAAGTCCTAATCCTGTGCCGCCATAGACGCGGGAATGCGACGAATCCATTTGCGTGAATTTTCCAAACAAAGTTTCAATTTTATCTTCAGGAATCCCAATACCTGTGTCGCTAACACTGAACTTAAGGCCGGCCTGTGTGCGGAATAGTTCAATTTTGATTTCGCCTTTTTCGGTGAATTTCACGGCGTTTGATATAAAATTACGCAAAACTTGCGCTATGCGGTTAGGATCCCCATTATACCAACCATTGGCGGCTTCATCGATCTCGAAACTTAGTTTCACATCGCCTTGTGTTTTGGATTCAAATAATTGCGCTGTCGAATTGACGATCGCGCACGGCGACATTGCGATATTTTCAAATTCAATTTTGCCGGATTCAATTTTTGACATATCAAGAATGTCATTCAAAAGCGAAACCATTGAATTGCCGCTTTCAATGAGAATATCAAGCATTTGATTTTGGTCGGTTCCAAGTTTTGTGCCTTTTAAAGCCTGGGCCATGCCCAAAACGCCGTTCATCGGCGTTCTTATTTCATGGCTCATAACTGCTAGAAATTCACTTTTGGCTTTTGTTGCTTTTTCGGCCTCAATCCTTGCCACTGAATTATCACGCAATACTTTTAAGGCGCGCATAATGGCGCCAATTTCATCGGTACGAGTATTTTCGCCGAATTTTTGGTCAAATTCGCCGTCAACAATTCGTTGCATCGACATAATGGTGCGTTTCAACGGATTTACAATACCGTTGCGAAGGGAATAAAACACCATTGCGAAGGCAAAAACGAAAAGACCGAACGCAAAGACATTTATGAATAATTGCCACGCCAATAATTGGTTTAAGCGCTGATTTAAACGCGAACCCAAAAGAACCATACCATTCTCAAGCGCCAAAGTCACAGAGTTTAGCGCGGAATAATCGACATTATTTGCCTCACTATCACTTTTGACAAAGAGTTCGACAGCTTTGCGCGAATTGGCAATTGATACTGCAAATTTATCGTTTTGAACCGGATCTAGGATTGAATTAATCGCACTGTAACCGGCGTCATAATAATTCTCTAATGCTTCTTCAAACTGACCTTGTTTGATATAAAGCGCCGCGGTATGCCCTTCTTCACCCCATATCGAATGAACGAATCTTGCATCAGCGAATTTACGCAAATTTTCCAATACGTTTGACGATTGCAAGATTGAGAAATTTATCAGATTATATGATAGAATGTCAGAATCGGCTGAAAGTCTGTATTCACCCGCCAATTGGTTTAGAAAATCATGATTGGCACGTTCAAGACCATCAAAGACCTCTTTATTATAGCCTTTTTCATTCTCGAGAGCTTTCACTGCGGCATCAATTGCGGCGAGCGAAGATTTTGTTTTTGGAAGAATATCTTTGTCTTTTTGAAGCGCACGAAGGTTTTCAATTGCGTGAATATAACTTTTTTGATTGGCCTCACCGCGCGCAATTCGCGACAATTCCATCGTCGCTTTTGATTGCAATTCAACGCCCAAAGAGGCAATTTCATGCCCCTTTAATTCAATGCGCGCATTTTGGATTTGTTTAGCTTGCTGCAAAAACAAAATGGTCGAAACAAAAAGCAATGGCAAAAGAAACAAAAAACCCGCGACATATAGTCGTCGAGTAAATGATTTTGAACAAAATGCGATAATGCTTCTCATTGTTGAGTAAGAATAGTGGCAATTGATTAAATTCCTCTAAATAATGAGGGTCAGGACCCATAAATTAACGGCGTGTGATGCGAGGGATTTTACAGTCGCAAAAAAAAGGCCGCACACGGCGGCCCAATTTCATTTGAATTTCAATGCGATTATTTTTTGAACAAGCCGCCAAATTTGTCTTTGAAGCGCGAAACGCGACCGCCGCGATCCAAAATTTGAGTGCCGCCGCCGGTCCAAGCTGGATGCGATTTCGGGTCAATATCAAGGTTCAAAACTTTGCCTTCGCCGCCCAAAGTTGAGCGTGTTTTGAACTGGGTTCCGTCAGTCATAGTAATGGTGACAAAATCATAATTAGGGTGAATATCAGCTTTCATTTCATTTATCCGATCACAGAAATTTCAAATTTGCGAATAAAAAAGCCCCAAGCCGATTTATGCGCGAAAAAAACAAGTGCGCGCACCTATCATTAAAGGTTTCAAAAGTCCATATTGCTTTATGCTTTTGCCTTTGGTTTTTCATATTCTAATCGTTTAAACTGAATGAATATGTGCTAAGGCAATGCCGAAATGAGAAAATCTAAAACGTATTTATGGGCGATAGTCGCCATAATAATAATCGTCATTGCCGCTATTTGGATAAATGCCATGACACGAATGGGCGAATTTTCAAGATTAAGCCCCAGATTTGATGGCAAGTGCGAAACAAAACTCAAAAACATCGCCGGAATTGAGGATTTCAAGATTATTGGCGAAGCCGGCAAAGAAAAAATCGTCCTTTCTTCATTCGATAGGTTGAAAGCAAAAAAACAATCGCAGATACAGGGCGCAGTTTTTGTTTTGGATTTCAATTCCGCTTTGTCAGAAGATAATAAAGTAGAATTAAAAGCGCCAAATGGCTTAATGCCGGTGGGAATTGACGTTATTGGGAGTGAAAAATCAAAAATCGGCGTAATTAATCTAAAGAATGGCGCAAATATTGAGATTTTTGAAAATTCTGAAAACCACTATGCCCACACCAAAACCATAAAAATTGACGGTGCATCGCGTCTGAATGATGTGGCATTTTATGATGACGAGAAATTATTTGTCACTAATGAAAGCGAATATTCGCGTGACGGATTGGGCAATTTTTTCGCAAATTTATTAGACCTGGATAAAAGCGGAGGCATTTATTTTTATGATGGAAAAAGCGCGCGCAAAGTCGCGGACGGCCTAACATTTGCCAATTCATTGGCAATCACAAAAGACAAAAAATACCTATTTGCCAGTGCAACACTGGGGCGCGAAATTCGGTTTTATGAAATTCAACCGAATTTTGACCTGAAATTATTGCAAAAGGTCTTTATCGGCACCGGAATTGATAATTTGAGCCTTGATGATGAAGGGCGTATTTTTGCCGGTGCGCATCCTAAATTATTCACTTTGGCGCGCAAATCTTGGTTTGGTGATGGCACGCCACCGGCGCAGGCAATTGTTATTGAACCAAAACCCGATTTTTCCGGCGGTAATATCGATCAAGTATATCTTTCAGACGGCAAACAAGGAATAGGAAGTGTTTCTGTTGCCGCTAAATACCAAAATCAATTAATCATGGGTTCGATTTTTGATAATGGAATTATGATTTGTGATTTGCCAAGTGAATGGCATCAGTCAAAATCGCATCCGGCAAATCGTTTGATTGATACTAATCGCGATTACCAAATTAAAAAAGCGAAAAAAGATTTGGGCGTAAAATGAGCAGAGAGAAAGAGGCTTTTGAACTTCATCCGCAATTGGCGAAAGATTGCTTTTTTCTGAAAGATCTTGGCATTTGCCGTGCGCTTATGATGAATGATAAGCGTTTGATTTGGGTGGTTTTGGTGCCGCGCGTCGCAAATGCAATCGAATGGCACGATTTAGATAGCGAAACCGCAGCATTAGTTTTTGACGAAACCATGAAAATCTCGAAATCGCTAAAAAACCATTTCAAATGTGACAAAATCAATATTGGCGCAATCGGAAATATTGTTCCGCAATTGCATATTCACATAATTGCGCGCTTTGAAAATGATGCATGTTGGCCCGCGCCGGTTTGGGGAAGCACGCGCATAGAATATGACGATGCAGGCGAAAGTTTGAAAACAATGAAAGCATTGTTTTAATGCCGTCTTTTGTGTCAATTGATGTTGAGACCGCCAATACTGACGCCGCAAGTATCTGCCAGATTGGCATGGCTCGCTTCAAAGACGGCGAAATAATCGATAGTTTTAATCGATTGGTTAATCCTGAAACCCATTTCCTGCCGATAAATATTTCAATCCATGGCATAAAGCCTGATGACGTAAAAAGCGCGCCACGCTTTTTTGAGCTGTTTGACGAAGTGAATGAATGGCTTTTGCCAAATATTGTGACTTCGCATTCATATTTTGACAGAAGCGCGATTTTTCGTGCCATAAAGCGCGATTTATTGCCGGAGCCGCAATATCAATGGCTTGATGCAACGACAATAATAAGAAGAACCTGGAAAGAGTTTGCCCAGCGTGGTTATGGTTTAGGCAATCTTGCGCGGCATTTTGAAATTGAATTTTCGCACCACGATGCTTGTGAAGATGCGCGCGTTTCGGGCGAAATATTGGTGCGCGCAATCCGCGAAAGTGAAAAATCAATAGAAGATTGGCGAGATATATTACGTCCCAAAAGAAGCGGCTATTGAGATTAAATAATCAACAAAATTGTCCATGGTGCTGCGGTTTTTGTTTTTGTTTTATTTTCTTTTTGCCGAAACTGCATTTCGGACACAAAAGATAAGACGACTGTGTGTCGTGCAATGTGGACTTGTAAAGCCCCGCGCTACGCGCGCCTTCGGTAAAGGGCTTGACAAGTCCACACCGCACAGCGGTTTTGTGGTGAAATATTCAATAATTCAGTATGTTAAGCGCCGCATTTGAGCGAGGCGCCCAAAAGTGAGAGTCAAGAGTTTAAGCGTAGCGTCTCTTGACGCTCAGTTTTGGGAAAATACAATTAAATAAGGTCTTTATGGCATACTTGCACATAAAGACCTTCCCACGCCATCGCCCTTCTTTTCCGCCTAAACCAACAACCTATTTAGATATAAAGTCAAGCGGGCACCTAAGTGCCCGCCAGTTTTATATAGTCGGCTATTATTTAAAAGTGCCGACTGAGAATGAGTTGCCGATTGCAGAAGATGTGCCGACAACGTGACCACCAATATTAGAAGCATTGATTCCGGTGAATGCAGTAACCGGCGAAGTGCCTGATTGGTTAGCATTGATATTGAAACCGGTGCCTGCGCCGCCCATAAAGCTCATGCTATTGCCAAAGGCAGAAGACGCTGCAACTGCATTGCCACCAACGTTTGCAGTATTAAGCGAAGTCGATGCAAGGGTCAAAGTGCCATTCAATTGGGTTGCGTTACCATTAATGCCTTTGGCATTTGGCGCAGAAACCGAGAAAGCATTTGATGCAGCAGACGAAACCGCAGAAACATTGCCACCGACATTATAAACATTACCGACAACAATCGCAGTCGGGTCACCAACTGGTCTAGTAGGCATAGGGCCTGTGAACTGATAAGAATTGATATTCATGCAGCATGGGCCTTCGAATGTGCCGGATGCGCTATTGCCGAACGCTTTTGCACCCAAAGCAACATCGCCAACAACATTGCCGACATTGCCGAAAGTTGTTGCAATGGCGTCGCCACGGAATTGTTGGTTATTATTCCAAGTTGCGCCCATGCCTTTTGATTGAATTTGAACCGAGTTTGCACCAGCCAAAGAATCAAAGCCAACAGAGCAGCAAACATTGAATGCCGCGCCGGTTGTGGTTGAATTGATGTTCGCAGTCAAAGACTGAATTGTATTATATTGATCTTGAGCATTTGCCGCAGTCGATAAACCAAGGCCCGCACCGATAATTGCAATAATAGAAACTAAACGCATATTACTTTCCCCTTTCTCAAACCAAATGTCTGAGGCAAAGGGTCAGGCGCAACCAGTGTGCCAAAAACCAAAAAGCCCGTTTAGGTTTATAAAAAATTTAGAAAAACCCTTATTTTTCAAATGAATAAAATAGTAAAATTTTAACCAAATTTTCGGCGAATTTTCTTAATTGACCTATTGCGAATAATTATCGATATTTCAATTCAGAATTGAAACAATTGTGTTTCATTTTGGGGCATTCGCTCTGTTCTCATTGGTTTCGGAAAATTTCTATTGTGATATTTCAATTGAAGGGAGTTTCAATCAAAGAAGATGAAAAGCAATGAAATCAACTCAAAAAGAAAATTGCGACTGGTTTCGCGTGGCGAGGGCTTCAGAATAATTACCAAAGGTCAAAAAGTTGGAATTTTTGATGATTTATATGCTTTTCTATTAAGTCGAAGTTGGAAGGGCATAATTGCCGTCACAATAATTTTGTTTTTTGGTTTGAATTTCCTTTTCGGCACGCTCTATTATCTCGATCTTGATGAAATTGCGAATGCGCGCCCAGGGCATTTTCAGGATGCTTTCTTTTTCAGCGTTCAAACCTTGGCAACAATCGGCTATGGCGCGATGGCGCCAAAAGGGATTTGGCCCAATATATTGGTTACAATCGAATCCATGCTTGGCTTTGCCTATTATGGTTTGGTTACGGGCCTAATGTTTGCCAAATTCTCAAGCCCAAGTGCACGAGTGATTTTTTCCGACATCGCCATAATTCGTGATTATGGTGGCATACCGCATTTAATGATGCGCCTTGTGAACGAGCGCAATAATCGAATTGTGAATGCAAGTGCCAAGGTTGCGATTATGCGCGATGAAAAATTTGGCGACGGTTCAAATATAAGGCGCTTACATGATATTAAACTTGCGCGCGCCGAAATGCCCTTTCTAAGGCTGACTTGGGTTTTGATGCACAAAATCGACGAGCAAAGCCCCTTATTTGGCCTCGGCAAAGCGGAACTTGAAGCAATTGATGCCGAAATTGTTATTTCAATCACAGGGCTTGACGAAACTTTTTCGCAAACCGTTCATGCGCAACATTCTTACATTCCCGACGAAATCGAGTTTAATCGCGCCTTTATTGATATGATCGAAAGACGCCCTGAGGAATATGAAATCGAAATCGATTATTCGAAACTAAGCGAAACGCGGGAAATTTAAAAAGCGCCCTAAGGCGCTTTTCCAAAAAATTTGAATGTGATTTCCTAATACTTCCGCGCCGCAGGTGGGATTGTCTTAATCTCATCCGTCATTGTGTTCATATGAACCGGACGATAATCTATTGAGACTTTGCCACTTGCAAGATCAAGATTTGCCAAAGTATGCTTCATCCAATTGGCGTCATCACGATTTGGGAAATCTTCATGCGCATGTGCACCGCGTGATTCTTTGCGGTTTTCCGCGCCATGCATAGTAACAACGGCTTGACCAAGAAGGTTTTGCAATTCCAAAGCCTCAATAAGGTCAGAGTTCCAAACCATTGAACGGTCATTAATACCAATATCGCCTTGTTTAGCATAAGCCGCATCAATAAGGCCGACACCTTCTTTAAGTGATTCCGAAGTTCTAAAGACCGCGCAATTGTTCTGCATGATTTTTTGCATTTCAAGGCGAAGTTTGGAAACCGGAATTGAGCCTTTCGAATTACGAGTGGCATCAAGACGCGCCAAATGGCTATCGGTTTGGCTGTCTTTCAATGCAGGTTGAGTAGCACCCGCTTTAAGAACTTCACCGCAACGTAAACCAACGGCGCGACCAAATACGACAAGGTCGATTAATGAGTTTGAGCCAAGGCGGTTTGCGCCATGCACCGAAACGCATGCGGCCTCACCAACTGCCATAAGGCCTTCAACAACTTTATCAGGATTATCGCCGTCTTTACGAACCACTTCACCAAAGAAATTGGTCGGAATCCCGCCCATATTATAATGAACAGTCGGAAGAACCGGAATTGGCTCTTTGGTGACATCAACACCCGAAAAGATTTTCGCACTCTCAGAAATACCCGGAAGGCGTTCATGCAAAATCGCGGGGTCTAGGTGATCAAGGTGAAGGAAAATATGGTCTTGCCCTTTGCCAACACCACGACCTTCACGAATCTCAATAGTCATTGCGCGCGAAACCATATCACGCGGCGCAAGGTCTTTAACGGTGGGGGCATAACGTTCCATAAAGCGTTCGCCATTGGAATTGGTTAAATAACCACCTTCGCCACGCGCACCTTCTGTAATCAAGCAGCCTGCGCCATAAATGCCGGTTGGGTGGAATTGCACAAATTCCATATCTTGCAAAGGCAAACCCGCGCGTAAGACCATAGCATTACCATCACCTGTGCAGGTGTGGGCAGAAGTGCAAGAGAAATAAGCACGACCATAGCCACCGGTGGCTAAAACAACACGTTGTGCACGATAGCGATGAATTTCACCGGTTGCCATATTCATGGCGGTAACGCCACGGCAAACGCCATCTTCCATAATCAAATCAAGCGCGAAATATTCAATAAAAAATTCGACGTCATATTTAAGGCTATTGCCATAAAGCGTGTGCAACATTGCGTGACCGGTGCGGTCAGCCGCGGCACAAGTGCGCTGCACCGGACCTTCGCCATAATTGCGGGTCATACCACCGAATGCGCGCTGGTAAATCTTGCCTTCTTCGTTTCGTGAAAATGGCACGCCCCAATGTTCAAGTTCATAAACCGCAGCAGGGGCATTACGTGTAAGATATTCAATTGAATCTTGGTCACCTAACCAATCCGAACCTTTAACAGTGTCATACATATGCCATTGCCAATGGTCTTCACCCATATTACCCAAAGATGCCGAAATGCCGCCTTGCGCCGCAACAGTATGCGAACGTGTCGGAAAAACTTTAGAAATACATGCGGTTCTTAAACCCTCTTGCGCGCAACCCAAAGCTGCGCGAAGACCCGAACCACCAGCGCCGACCACAACCACGTCATAAGTATGGTCAATCCATTTATAGGTCATAAATTATGCCCCCAAGAATATTTTTAGAATTGTGAAAACCGCGCACATTGCGATAATTGCGGCAATGAAATTTGTACCCAAAGTGAGGAAAACCTTGGTTGTCGGCTTGTGAATATAATCTTCAATTACCACCTGCACGCCAAGGACAAAGTGGAAAGCGCCTGCAATAAGCATTAAGGCCATAACCGCCGAATTAAACGGCGACTTAAACCAATGCACCATGCTTTCATAGGAAAGATTAGTGCCCATCAATATGGTCGCAGAGCAATAAAGAAAGCCCAATAAAAGGCCGATAGCCAATGCGCGTTGTTGAATAATGTGTTCAGTACCATGACCGGACGCGCCATTACCGCGCGCTTTTGACAATGGTGTGCGAAGATCGTTTTTTGAATTGCCCATAATTAACGCCCCAATGCCATCATGCCAAGAACGAAGAGTTTAATGCCGCCGATAAGGCCAAGGACAATCACCAACCAACCGGTTTTAGATGCGAGCTTTTTATCTAGCCCAAGCCCGACATTGAATGCCAAATGGCGAATGCCGTTAACAAGGTGATACGAAATAGAAACCAAAATCCCAAACAAAATTAATTGTGCAATCGGATTATGAAATAGCGCCTGAAATTTTGCATATGCCTCTGGCCCACCTGCGATTGCGCCAATAAAGCACAATAAAAGTATTAAAGCCGCGCCATTGGCAACACCTGTTGCGCGATGAAGAATCGATGTTGCCATTGTTACGTGCCAACGCCAGATTTGCAGGTGCGGCGACATTGGCCTTGATTTAGCCGGATTTTTGCCGTTTGAAGCCATTAACTAACCCCTTAATTTGCGTTCAAAAATACGCTTTTGCTCTATAAGTAAACTAGGCTTTGGTATAAGATGAAACTAATACTTGCTCTAATAATACTTAATACGCCGTGGTCAATTACAAAGACATGAATCCATGACATTAAAAGCCGCAAAAAGCCCAAACCAAAAACCAATAATTTTGCAAATTTTTTGCGGCATGCTTCTTGTTGCCGTTACGCTCTATTGTTTGGTTGCAGGCTATTTCTATTTCAATCAAGATAATATGTTGTTTCTGAATAAAGCGCAGCTAGAAAACCCAAATATCGAAAAACTTTCGATTCAAGATTTTAGAATTAAAACGCCTGACGGTGAAACGCTTCAGGCATTTTATGAAAAAGCAAAACCCGGGCGCGACACGATTATTTTCTTTCATGGTCAAGGCGGTGGACTCGAGCTTCAAAAATGGCGGTATTATCGAATGCACAAGCAAGGTGTCGGCTTTCTTGCACTCGCATATCGCGGATATTCACAATCGAGCGGAAAACCAAGCGAAAAAGGTCTTTTTATTGATGGGCTCGCGGCATATGATTTTCTGAGGGCGCAGGGAATAGACCCCAAAAACATCATTATTCATGGCCATTCGATGGGGTCGGGTGTCGCAACCTATGTCGCAGCGAATCGACCGATTCGTGCATTATTATTAGAAGCGCCTTTTTCCTCGGCGAATGATGTAGCGAAAGAGCGATTCCCTTGGTTACCAATTGATATTCTGATGAAGAACAAATTTCAGAGTATTGAATATATCAAATCCGTAAAAGCGCCAATTCTAATTGTTCATGGAGGGAAAGATACGGTAATTCCACCAAAATTCGGTCGTGCGCTTTTTGAAAGCGCGCCATCACCGAAACAAAATATTTATTTACCTAATTCGGACCATAATACACTTGTAAAAGACGGCATTTACAAAATTTTTTGGAAATTTTTGGGCATAAAAACTCAAGATTATGCCAAAGAAATAGTCATAGAGAATGAATAAGAATAATTTTCTGCTCCAATTGATTACAATGGGAGTAACTTTTGCAAAACCTATTTGATGTATGATTTATCATCAAATAGGTTTTTTGCATGAAAATACTATGCATTGAAGTTGGAACCCCGCCGCCACCAGTTGACGCATCTTTCGGTTATTATCCGCATATGCTTGAAAAACTTTTGCGCCCTTACATACCAAACGCAAAGTTTGCGACGTGTTCTTTGGTTAAGGGTGACGCATTGCCCAAATTCGGTTCATTTGACGGTTTTGTCATTATGGGCTCACCGCATGGTGTTTATGATGATTTGCCATGGATAAAGGATTTAATGAATTTTGTTATCAAAGCGGCAAAACTAAAAGTCCCGCATTGTGGTATTTGCTTTGGTCACCAATTGATTGCAAAGGCCCACGGCGGTCGCGTTGAAAAAGCACCGCAAGGTTGGGGCATTGGTCGCCACACTTATGAAGTTATTGACCATATTGCCGATGGCAAAGAAATAAAGCGGGAATTAAGCCTTTTGGTTTCCCATCAAGACCAAGTTCTTGAAGCGCCAAAAAATGCCAAAACCATTGCGCGGTCAGACTTCACGCCACACGCGGTTTTGCATTATGAAGATGCTTGCGCCCTTACAATGCAGGCCCACCCTGAATTTTCTTCCGATTTTGCCCATGCATTGATTGCCTCAAGGCGGGGCACAAGATTTAGCGAGGAAGAGGCAGACTTAGCGCTTGCAACCGTTCACCACGAACTTGATGCCCATATACTTGCCGATCTAATGGCACATCATTTCTATTTGCACACTCAAAAAGCAAAAGTCGCGGCCTAGAGCGTTTCTAATTCTTCAAAAGCGCTTCCATAAAATCGGCAACTTCGGGTGCGTTCCAATCGGCAACACTTGAAACGCGTGCGATTTCATTATTTTTTTCATCATAGATTATGGTGGTCGGAAAGCCCTTGACCAATAAAGGAAAAGGCAAATTCATTTTTGGGTCGCCGTAAAATTCCAATTTCCCATTCGCAAGTTCATTTAATCGCTGTTTTGCCGTTTCTTGACCATTGTCTTTATCAATCGAAATAGCGATTACTTTCACTCCGCGCGCGCTATATTTTTGCTGCAAATTGCCCAATGATGGCATTTCATGGATACAAGGCGGGCACCAAGTCGCCCAAATATTCACGATTTTAATTTTGGCATTTATATCAGCAAGGGAAATGGTCTTGCCGTCCTTATCCAAAAACCGCGCAGGTGCGATAGACGGCGGCTTTTCAAGAATTTCAAGTGCGGTCAAAGTGCCGGATTTGTGTCTTTGCAATGGGTTTGCATTAATGCTAAGGGAGGCGCGCGAATAGATTTGCCACAGCAAAAAGCCCCCTGCCAAAGCCACCAAAAGCCATAAAGCAGGGCGCAAAAAACGCGTTTTTGAATTGATTGTCATAATTGCCTTATATTGAATGTGAAATGAAAAACAAGGATACGAATAAAAGCGGACAAAAGATGTGGGGCGGGCGTTTTGCCACCACACCGGACGAAGCCATGAGCGCGATTAATGCCTCTATCAATATTGATAAGAAAATGTGGCGCGAAGACATTGACGGTTCAATTGCCCATTCCAACATGCTTGCGGCCTGTTCAATTATTGATGAAAGCGACAAAACCGCGATTCACAAAGGCTTGGGTGAAATCGCTGAACAAATTGAAAATGGCGATTTTGTATTTTCAGCCGAATTAGAAGACATTCATTTGAATATTGAGGCGCGCCTTACCGACATGATTGGCGAGGCCGGAAAAAGATTGCACACCGGTCGTTCGCGCAATGACCAAGTTGCCAGTGATTTCAAACTCTGGACGCGTCGTGCGCTTTCCTCAACAATTGATCAATTGATTGAATTGCAAAAAACCTTGGTAATTCGTGCAGAGGGGCATTTTGATTGGATTATGCCAGGCTTCACGCACTTGCAAACTGCGCAGCCCGTCACTTTGGGTCATCATTTATTGGCCTATGTCGAAATGTTGGCGCGCGATATAAAACGCATGAATGCCGCGATTGAAAATGCCAATGAGGCGGTTTTGGGTTCTTCTGCTTTGGCCGGAACGCCCTATCCGATTAATCGCGAAATGACGGCGGTGGAATTAGGTTTTGCGCGCCCGAATGCCAATTCAATGGATGGGGTCGGTTCGCGCGATTTTGCCCTGGAGGCTTTATCGGCGATTTCGATTTCGTGCGTTAATCTTTCGCGCTTGGCTGATGAAATTGTGCTTTGGACTTCTGCGCAATTTGGTTTTGCGCGCCTGTCTGATGATTGGTCCACCGGTTCATCAATTATGCCGCAAAAACGTAACCCGGACGCGGCTGAATTAATTCGTGCCAAAGCTGCAAAAATTGCCGCGAATTTTCAAGCATTAATGATGATTTTAAAAGCCTTGCCTTTGACATATTCGAAGGATTTACAGGAAGACAAAACCCTTACTTTCGGTGCATTTGAGAATTTTTGGCTTTCAATTACCGCAACAATTGGAATGATGGAAAAAATTTCATTTTATCGTGACAAAATGTTGGCGGCGGCAAAATTCGGCTATTCAACTGCGACAGATTTGGCGGATTTCTTGGTGCGTGAACATAGTATCCCATTCCGTGAGGCACATCATATTACGGGTGCGATTGTGAAATTGGCGGAAACTAATAATTACGCCGAACTTTGTGATATGCCGCTTTCTTTGTTTCAATCTATTGATAAAAGAATTGACGAAAATGCCGTTGCACTTCTAAGTGTTGAAGCATCGGTAAATTCGCGTAAATCCTATGGCGGAACCGCGCCCGACAATGTAAGGGCACAAATCTGCGTTTGGAAAGAAAGGCTTGGTATATGAAAAAGACCGCCATAAAAGCTCTATTTTTATTGTCGGCATTTGCCATAATTGCGGCATGTGGCACGCGTGGCGAATTGAAAAAGGCACCACCAATGTGGGGCAAGGCCAAAGCTGAATATGAAGCTGAACAGGCGAAAAAAGCTCAAGAAGCTCAAGAAGCCGAAAAAGAGAGCGGAACCAAGCAATAATGCGTTTTTTTTCTTATATTAATGGCGAATTATGCGCCGAAAACGTGCCCATGCGCGAAATTGCCCAAGAAGTTGGAACGCCCGTCTATGTCTATTCCAAAGCTACTTTGGAACGCCATTTCAATGTTTTGAAAGAATGCCTGGAAGGTTTGAACGCACGCATCGCGTTTGCAGTTAAGGCAAATTCAAACCGCGCCGTTATTAATACTTTGGGTCAATTAGGCGCGGGTGCGGATACGGTTTCAGAAGGCGAAATAAGGCGCGCATTGAATGCAGGAATAAGTGCCGATAAAATAGTTTTTTCGGGCGTAGGAAAAACCCGCACCGAACTAGAATTTGCGGTAAAAACCGGAATTTACCAAATAAATATTGAAAGCCCGCAAGAACTTGAAACCTTGAACGAAGTAGCGACCGATTTAGGCAGGGTGCAGAATGTCGTTTTGCGCATAAACCCGGATGTCGCAGCGGGTGGGCATGAGAAAATTTCCACCGGTTATGCCGCGTCAAAATTCGGAATAAGTGTAGGGCGTGGCTTTGAGCTTTATGAATTTGCCAAGAAAATGACTGGCGTCAAAATCGTCGGCTTGGCGGTGCATATCGGCTCGCAAATTTCGCAAATCGAACCTTTCGAACGCGCCTATAAAGTTCTGGCGCAAATGGCAATTGATTTGCGTTCAAAAGGGTTTGCTGTCGAACGCTTGGATTTGGGTGGCGGCCTCGCAGCTGTTTATAATGAAGAAATCGAAGGTCCTGATTTGCAAAAATACGGGCAAATGGTGCGCGATATTATCGGGCCATTGGGCGTTGAAATCGCGATTGAGCCGGGTCGCTTAATTTGCGCTAATGCCGGCGCTTTATTGACGCGTGCAATTGTCACCAAAGAAAATGGCGGTCGCGATTTCGTTGTGCTTGACGCGGCAATGAATGATTTGATGCGCCCTGCGCTTTACGAAGCCTATCACCAAATGTTGTCGGTCAAAGAGCCTTTATTAAATCAAAACCAAATGCCAACCACAATCGTTGGGCCAATTTGTGAGACGGGCGACACTTTTTCAAAGGACAGATTGATTGAACCAATAAATCCCAATGATTTAGTGGCTTTTATGTCGGCGGGTGCATATGGTTTTTCAATGGCATCAAATTATAATTCACGCCCATTGGCGGCAGAAGTAATGGTTTGTGGCGACAAATGGGCAATCATAAGACCACGCCAAACCTATGACGAAATGTATGGCAAAGAAATCATTCCGAATTTTTGAAAACTGTGCTAGATTCCATCTATTCAGGAGGAATAAATGAAACAATCAATCGCATTGATTTCCATGGCCTTATTAGTGGCATGTTCGCCGAAAGTGGAAAAGAAAATTAATGTCACCGACCCTCAAACCGGCGAAAAGACCGAGGTGACGGTTTCAAAAGGTGCATTCTCCAATGATATTAAAATCGAAGGCGAAAATGGCAAAGGCACGGTAAATATTTCCGAAGGCAGCGTCTCAAACGCTATGCCGGATTTTATTAAGCCTTATCCCGGCGCAAAAGACATAAAAAGTGTTTATGCAAAAGCCGATGAAACCAACAAAGCGGGTGAAAAAGGCGAGGCCGTAATTTTGGGATTCACCGCATCTGACGAGCCTACAAAAATCCTTGCGCATTATGAAAAGGAACTAGCAGGTCACGGTTTCGCTAAAAAAGGTGCAATGGATATGGGGCAAATGGCAATGGCGAGCCTCGTAAATGAAAAAGACCACCAAGTTTTGCAAGTTGTTGCAACCAAAGAGCCAAGCAAGGAAACGCAGGTTCAATTAATCCTCGCTAAAGAGCAATAATTGGTGCTCTAATTTGTAAGCGAACCTACTTCATTAGGGCCAACAGCGCGATCGGTCGGCTGAATCGGTAGTGTCGATCCGGTTGGGCTTTGTTTGTATTTGAAATCAGAACGCATAATTTCATCGCCGCAAAAAGTGGCGAATACTTTACGCATCGTGCCATTGGCATCTTTTTGCAGAGTTTCAACCGTTTGACAGGTTGATTCGGCGCCGCCAACACCGGTGCCGAAAATTTCGTCATTCAGTGCGATTGGTTGATTGGGATTTGCGCATTCAGGCAAAGGCTGCCCTTTAACTATAACGCACATGCTTGAAGCGTTTAATACCGTCGCACTTGGGTCAAAGGCATCTTTCGAAACCGTCTTTTCGCTTGGTGCGGCGGGTGACCAGTCCATTGATTGCGATTGTTGATTAATCGGCTCCATATCGGCGGCAAGAAAGAATAATGCAAGCATGTTAGAAAATCCTATTTTGCACATTATCGTGCCATTTTCTTACCCTTTGGTGAATAAATTTCATAATTAACGAATTATTACATTGCACTGGGAAATGGGCTAATCGGCGCAGGAAAAGCGAATTTTGATGGACTTTCTCGCAGCTCTAACAAATGCGCGAACTCAAATTTTTGCATTTTAACAATTCCCACTCGGAAAATTGCGTGTAGTTTAGGTTTCTGTTATTCGTATTCCGACACACTGTCGTTATAGATACCCCAAGGACTTTTGCCCAAATGCAATTGTATTTGCCCATTGCTGAAATGTCGGTCAATCCATTGATTATGTTGGGGATTGGCCTTCTAATCGGCTGTATTTCTGGGCTGTTCGGGATTGGCGGCGGGTTTTTATTGACGCCTTTATTAATATTAACCGGAATTCCCGCCTCAATCGCAATTGTATCGGGCGCGAGTGTCTCTGCTGCGGCCTCCATGAGTTCATTTATACCACAATGGGAAAGGCGAAGTCTTGATTTAAGAATGGCGCTTTTGATGTCTTTATCGGGGGTCATTGGTGTGAGTTTCGGTTCATGGATTTTTTCCTATTTGCAAAGCATTGGTTTTTCAGAATTAATCGTGCGCATTTCTTATGTCGTTCTTTTAGGTTTTGTTGGCATTAGCCTATTGCGAGAAGCTGTGGCTGCAATAAAATCGCAGGGCGATCGAAGTGAACCACGAAAGAAAAGCAATCTTGGCTATCTTTTGCCAATTAAAATGAAATTTCCGCGCTCCAAACTGTATATTTCAATTATTCCGCCTATCTCTATTGCCTTTATCATTGGCATTCTTTCGGCGATTATGGGCGTTGGCGGCGGTTTTTTATTGATCCCCGCATTGATTTATATAGTTCATGTGCCGCCCAGCCTTGTTGCTGGCACTTCAATTTTTCAGGTCTTAATCCTATCGAGCACCACCACATTTCTACAAGCAAGCGCCAATGGCGGGCTGGATCTGGTTCTAAGTGCAATCTTAATAATCGGCGCGGTTTCCGGCGCGCAATTAGGCACAATTGTCGGCAAAAGATTAAAGGGCGAACAATTACGCCTAATGCTAGGGTTTGTGATTTTGGCTTTAACTCTGGTTCTTGCGCTTGAATTAGTGCTTACACCTTCGAGAATTTTCACAACTTCATCAGCTGGTGGAGGTTTGTGATGCGCGGTTTTTTGTTATTTGTTGGTCTTATTTTAGTTTTGCCAATAACCGCAAATGCGCAAAAAACCCGTCTTGCAGCGGCTTTGATGGATGATCAGGTTTTATTGACGTCAAATTTCAATGGCGCGAAACTCTCCATGTTTGGCGCGGTGGCACTTAATGCCAATAATGATGTGCCTGATATTATTATTATCGTTCGTGGTCCAAATCGCCCGGCATGGATTAATAAAAAAAATCGTGTTTTGGGGCTTTGGATTGGGCAGACGCGTGTAAATTTTTCCGCCGCACCAACTTTTTATGGCCTGGTTTCAAATCGCAAAATCGACGATATTGCGCCAAAAGATACGCAAAACCTCTATGGTATCACTTCTAAAAGCCAATTGATTGTTTCTGAGGATTCCGCAAGCAAAGAAAATATTGACGAATTCAAAAATGCCTTTGTTCGCACGCGGGAGGCTCAAAAACTTTATATTAACGCGCCAAATGGTGTGAAGTTTCTTGAAAACGGTCTTTTTCGCGCAGATTTGCGCTTACCTGACCTTACACCCCCCGGTCTATATACGGTGAAAGTGATGGTAATGCGTAACAAAAGACCGGTTGATACAACTTTGCAAACCTTTGTGGTTACCAAAGTCGGAATTGAACAATTCCTATTCAATTTCGCAACCAATAGTCCGCTTTGGCACGCATTATTGGGTGTTTTAATGGCGATTTCAGCGGGATACTTTAGCGCTAGAATCTTCCGCCGCTTTCGCGCATAATTTTATTTTTTATAGACACGAACATAATCGATTTGAAATTGCCACGGAAAAGAATTGTCATCTATTCCTTTCGCCCCGACATACATGCCGCCAACCGCGAGATTTAGGATTATATATTGCGGTGTATCAAATGGCCATTTTCCGAAATCATTGGGCTCTGAATTGAGATGCGACATATAATTTTGTCCATCAACACCCTGTTTTATATAATCTTTGGTCCATTCAAGATGATAATTATGGAAACTATCGCACGCGTGGGGAATTGTTTTATAGGCGGTATTCTGCGTGCCCTTAATATGGTTTAGTTTCAATGTATGGGTTGATGCCTGAATAAGGCCGGGGGTTGCGCCAGTATGTTCCAAAATATCAATTTCACCGCCATCGGGCCAATCGGCATTTGGGTCGGAATATAAAGTCCAAATCGCGGGCCAAGAGCCGATTTGGCACGGTAGTTTGGCGCGAACCTCAACATAGCCATAAGTGAAATCAAATTTTCCAGCACTGATTAATTTTCCCGAAGTGTATTTTTGTCCACCCCAATCGGGGAAATCAGTCTTGTTCAAATCTTCTTTGTGCGCTTCAAGAATTAGAATGCCATTTTCAATACGCGTGTTTTTTGCACGGTTTGCCGAATAATATTGGCGCTCGTCATTATACCAGCCATCAAGATTGCGTGACGTATCATAGGACCATTTAGAAAGATCGGGCGCCGCGCCACTAAATTCATCCCGCCAAACTAATTTATAGCCACTTGGAACCTGACCTGAATTATTCTCAATTTGGTTTATTGTGGTGCATGATGGCAATGCAAAACACAATAAAAGCATAAATTTATGTCGCATTTTTTTCTTTTGGCATGTTGCGACTTTGGCTGCAATTGACTTTGTCGGGTCTTATTAATATTTGCAGGGCGCATTTTTGAAAATCGGGAATAATTATGACCAAAGATAAAGTTAAACGCGTCGTGCTTGCCTATTCCGGCGGCCTTGACACTTCAATCATATTGAAATGGTTGCAAGAGACTTATGGCTGTGAAGTCGTGACCTTCACCGCAGATTTGGGCCAAGGTGAAGAAATTGAACCCGCGCGTGCCAAGGCATTATCAATGGGCATAAGGCCCGAACATATTTTTATTGACGATTTGCGCGAAGAATTTGTGAAAGATTTCGTTTTTCCAATGTTTCGCGCCAATACGGTTTATGAAGGCGTATATCTTCTGGGAACGTCAATTGCACGCCCATTAATTGCTAAACGCCAAATCGAGATTGCAAATTTGGTCGGAGCAGATGCCGTTTGTCATGGTGCAACTGGCAAAGGCAATGACCAAGTCCGCTTTGAAGTTTCCTATTATGGCTTAAAACCCGATGTCAAAGTAATCGCCCCATGGCGTGAATGGGACTTTCAAGGTCGCCCTGATTTAATCGCCTATGCCAAAAAACACGGTATTCCGATTGCCGCGGGCAAAGAACAAGATGCCCCATTCTCAATTGATGCGAACTTGCTTCATACCTCCTCCGAAGGCTTGGCTTTGGAAAACCCCGAAGAAGCTGTTCCCGATATTGTTACAAAGCGTGCAGATCGCCGCACAATTACACCTGAAGAAGCGCCCGACATACCGGCAATTATTACGATTTCCTTTGAGCGTGGCGATGCAGTCGCAATTAATGGTGAAGCATTAAGCCCCGCGCAATTATTGACCAGATTAAACCAAATCGGGCATGACAATGGTGTCGGCGGTTTGGATTTGGTAGAAAACCGCTTTGTAGGCATGAAATCACGCGGGTTTTATGAAACCCCGGGCGGCACGATTCTATTGACTGCACACCGCGCGATTGAATCTATCACTCTTGACCGCGGCGCAATGCATCTCAAAGACGAATTAATGCCGAAATATGCCACTTTGATTTATAATGGCATGTGGTTCACCCCTGAACGCCAAATGTTGCAGGCCGCAATTGATGCTTCCCAAGAAAATGTGACCGGCGATGTAACTTTGAAAATCTATAAAGGCGGGGTTTATGTTCAAGGCCGCGCCTCGCCATATTCATTATATAATAAGGAATTGGTGGGCTTTGATGCCGCCGGTGGTTATAATCAAAAAGACGCCGAAGGCTTTATCAAATTAAATGCCCTAAGACTAAGAATCGCCGCATGGCGCGACCAACGATTGGGTAAAAATAGTTAATCGCCACACAAAAGCCTTAAACCGAAAATATCAGCTTTGCGACAGGGGGAGCTTAAATGCGAAAACATGCTTTTATTTCATTTTTTGGTTTGATGATTTGTGCCATCAGTTTTGACAGTGTTTTAGCGCAAACGGCAGGTGAAAAAGCCCTAAAAGCCAAGGATTGGAATCTTGCCAATTCGCTTTTGACCAAAGAATGTAATGCCAACCAATTTCCAAGTTGCGTTGCCCTAGGTGAATTATATTCATCTTATGGATATGATGGAAAAGATCCAAATAAGTCATATGAATACAATAATAAAGCGTGCGATGGCAAATATTATGCCGGTTGTTATGCCCTTGGTTTGAATTATTGGGCGGGCGAAGGTGTCGAGGCTGATTTTGATAAATATATTGAATTATCGCAATTGGCCTGCGACCATAAAATTGGTAATGCATGCAATGCAATTGGCATGGCCTATTCCAACGAAGATATAGTCAGTGATGAAGCATTCATTGAAAACAAATATTTCCAAATGGCCTGCGATTTGGACGATTATGAGGGTTGCGGCAATCTTGCCAATGCCTATGAAAATGGCATAGGTTTTGAAAAAGACCCGGTAAAGGCTAAGGCGCTAAAAGAGAAATCAGATAAATTAAGTTCAGACGCGGATATTACCTTTTAAGGACGAAATGACGCTTGATTATCAATTCATGAGTCGCGCCCTAAAAGTTCGCAGAAGTCGGACACCTTTCAACTGGTTGATAAAATCACATTTACTAAAACGAAAATGCCGCCTTCGAGAGAAGACGGCATCGCGCTATAATGAGGTTTTACCTCATTTTGGGGGATTTCGCGGGATTACATTCCAACCATTCTAGCAGCCATCATACCAATCGGCCCAAGCAAGGAGGCAACAATCAAAGTTGCAGCCAAAAGGCTAGTGATGTGTGGGAAATGGTGTTCTTTGTATTCGTTGTTCATGGGAGGATTCCTTTTATTCATTTTATGGCGTCCATATAGGCGCTTAGCGAACGAATGTCAATGAACGATTTGTAAAATGTTCAGCGTTCAATTGTCGCAGATACATAAAATTGCATTTAATTAAAGCTGCCAAATAGTTAATTTTAATGGGTTTTTGCCGACAGGCCTTTGATTAATAAGTCTAAAATTAGGTCAAGCTCATGCGCCATTTGCTCAAAATCGCTATTATCTGGCATAAACCCTATGCGATAATGCATAATTGCGCATTGAAATCCGATCAAGGTTTCGTCCGGCAAAGATTGCGGCGCAAATATTCCGGCATCAATCCCTTGGGTAAGTATCCTTAATAATAGGCCGCGTTCAAGTTTTAATCGGCGCACCAAAAATTCGGGACGTTCGGCAACAATGATTTGCGCAATTTCGAGGACTTTTCGACTTTCGTAAAATTTGTCAAATCCGGTCTTAAAAATATGAAACGCAAATTTGCGTAGTTTTTCGACCGGTGTGTCTTTGCTTTCAACTATTTGTTCCAAATAATTTATCTCAATCGCCTCGCGCTTAAGGGCAATGGCTTCGGCGATTGCGAGCTTAGAGGGAAAAAACCGATATAAATTGCCGGTGGACATATTCAAATCGCGCGCAATTTCATTCATTGCGGTTTTTTGATAGCCATAATGCAAAAATCGACGTCCGGCTATTTCCAAAATCCGCTGAGAAGTTTCTTGCATTTCACTCATAATAGTCCCAAAAACACTAAAAATTCGATGGTTTTATTGATTTTTGGGTTACAACTTAAACGCTGAACGGTCAATAAACTATTCATTGTACTTTAGCATCAATAGTCGGGAGGGCTGAAATTGGCGCAAAACATTAATAAAATCGGGGTGCTTGGTGCCGGCGCTTGGGGCACCGCCTTGGCACAAGTGGCGGCGAAAGCTGGAAATGATGTGATAATTTGGGCCTTGGAAAAAAATGTCGCGGAAGACATTAATAATAATCACCAAAATTCCATGTTTTTGCCCAATATTGATCTTTCGCCACGCATCAAAGCCAGCAATGATTTAGCGCAAATGGCAGATATGGACGCGATTTTGGCGGTGGTTCCTGCACAATTTACGCGCAGAACTTTCGAAAACCTCGCGCCGTTTTTGAAGCCAAAAACCCCCGTTGCATTGTGTTCAAAGGGGATTGAGCAAAATAGCCTTGAATTTATGACAGATGTCTTGGCAAAAACCCTTCCCAATGCGATACCCGCCGTAATTTCAGGCCCAAGTTTTGCCAAAGACGTGGCGATTGGTTTGCCGACTGCCGTTACACTTGCCTGCGCGAATAAAGAGATCGGCGAAAATCTAGTCAAAATGTTGGGAATTTCGACTTTCAGACCGTATCTATCCCATGATTTAATCGGCGCGGAAATTGGTGGAGCTGTGAAAAACGTCTTGGCTATCGCTTGCGGCATGGCAGAGGGCAAAGGCCTGGGTGAAAGTGCAAGATCAGCTTTAATTACGCGCGGTTTTGCCGAAATGGTGCGACTTGGTGTTGCATTGGGTGCAAATCCGAATACTTTAAATGGTCTTTGCGGTTTGGGCGATTTGGTTCTGACCTGTTCTTCAAAATCGTCACGAAATTTTTCCTTGGGCTTTGCCTTGGGCCAAGGGCAAACACTTGAACAGGCTTTATCAGGAAAGAATTCAGTTGCCGAAGGGGCCGCAACCGCCCCCGCTTTGACCGAATTGGCGCAAAAAAATAATGTCGAAATGCCAATATGTTCCGCGATTGCGGCAATTCTGGCGGGAAAAGTTCAAGTCGAAGACGTAATTCACGCCTTGTTAAACCGCCCCTTCAAAACCGAATAATAAGATGTTTCAGCTTTTCAGGAATTGCTAGTTCGACCCTTTGCGCCAAGTCGTAATTATTTGTTAATTATTGTTGAAATGAACAGCTTAAACTTTCTGAAATCCACTTTTAAGACCCAAAATATGTGGCATTGCAATTGAATATTAGAACATTATAAAAATATATAGACAAATCCCAAACCCGTGATAATTTGTCATAAATTCGTCAAAAAACCGACACAATAATTCTGACAAACGGGGGAAAGTGAATGGCTAAGCAAACAAACAATGGTGCAAGTCGTCGTGAATTATTGAAGGGCTCCGCCATTGCCGCTGCTGCAATCGCCACACCGATTGGTGTAAGCGCAATTGCCGAAGAAAAAGCAAAACCTAATGAAGCCATAAAAACCCCGCCACCAACAGCAGCCACGCCCGAAGCACCGAAGCCACCGCCCGTGCTTCCCGAAGGCAAAAAAGACCTAACGATGCTTGGTGACAGGCCGATAAATATTGAAACCCCGCCGCATTTACTTGATGACGATGTCACAAAATTCGAACATTTTTTTGTGCGTAATAATGGCCTTCCGCCTGAAATGGCTGATATTAACCTAGAAACTTGGCGTTTGAAAATCGATGGCGAAGTAAACACACCGCTTGATTTATCAATTGAAGATTTGAAAAAGAATTTTGAAACCGTGACCATGCGCCTAGTAATCGAATGCGCCGGAAATGGTCGAAAATTTTTTGCCCCCACGCCATCGGGCAATCAATGGACTTTCGGCGGGGTTGGTTTTGCGGACTTCACTGGTGTTCGCCTAAAAGACGTTTTAAACAAAGCCGGCGTCAAACCAAGCGCGGTCTATACCGGTCATTATGGTTCTGATTCGCATTTAAGTGGCGATCCTGAAAAAAATGCGATTTCGCGCGGCGTGCCGATTGAAAAAGCAATGGATGAAAATAATCTAATCG
Organism: Hyphomonadaceae bacterium; assembly: GCA_041917055.1. GTDB lineage: Bacteria > Pseudomonadota > Alphaproteobacteria > Caulobacterales > Aquidulcibacteraceae > Pseudaquidulcibacter. Next base: position 160,665 of record JAYRYJ010000001.1, on the reverse strand, counting down.
CTTGGGCCATGAATGGCGAACCTTTGCCATTATTGCACGGTTATCCTTTGCGCTTAATAATTGCGGGCTATCCGGCATCGGTTTCCGAAAAATGGCTGACACGTATTTGGGTGCGCGATCAGGTGCATGATGGCGAAAAAATGAAGGGGTCATACCGCGTTCCGAAATTCCCAGTTGCCCCAGGCACAGAGGTTAAAGACGATGCCGACACCGATATTATCGCAGAAATGAAAGTGAAATCTCTAATCACTTTCCCAAAGACCGGAACCCAAATTCCAAAAGGCCAGGCAATCAAAATCCGTGGTCAGGCATGGAGTGGGCAAACCAGTGTTGCAAAGGTCGAAGTTTCTATCGATTTTGGCAAAAGCTGGGCGGAGGCAAAACTAACGCCTGCTAAAAACGCCTATGCACCGCAAAGATTTAGCGCCGAAATTATTCCGCCTATGGCAGGTTATTATGAGGTTTGGGCGCGTGCCACAGATAATAAAGGCAATGTGCAACCACCTGTCGTGCCGGGTTGGAACCCGCACGGCTATTTCAATAATATGCAACACCGTATCGCCGTTTTTGCGCTTTAGGGGGTGGTGATGAGAATTTCAAAGTCACTCTTTGCCTTGACAGGGATTTTGGCGCTTTTTTCTTGCAGCCAAGTCAAAGATAATTTGACTGCGGCCCAACACGAAAAAATCGCAAAAATGGCAAACGACTATAAAGGCAGCGTCCAATATGGTGCGTCCTTTATTGCCCTTGACCCGTCACTAAATGCCAATGGCATGCCTAAAAACCCGGAATTTAACGAAAAAGACGAATTTTCGGGCCTGCCACGCAAACCGGGTTATGAGGAAACCTTCCTTACTTGTTCGGTGTGCCATTCCATGCGCCTCGTGATGCAGCAAAACAAGGATAAAGCCGGTTGGGACAGTGTTATCGACACAATGGTCAAACAGCGCGGAATGTTTGAACCCGAAAAAGCAGATAGAGAGAAAATCACCACCTATTTGGGCGAAAATTTTGGCATTGGCGATTTTGGAAAAATGAAAACTGCAAAATGAAGCAATTATTTAGGAATTGGTTTTGCAAAGGCCATTTCGAAATTTTATGCCACTGCCAATGTGTTTTTTATGACGGGTCTAGCGCCATTATATGCAGCAAAACCACGTTTTGTGTCGATTTCGTCAGTTTCGCCAGCTTCGACAAGAACATGAACGGCGAAATATGGGTTAAAAGCCTGACTATTATGAAACGGACGATGGTTGGCATTATTAGTGTTTTCACGCTTTTGTTGCTGATTGCGCGTGAAATATGGGTTCATTTCGACCGATGGAACATTGCACACAGGGGCGACAATGTTTCGATTTGAAACATTAGAGCCAAAATATGGTGCAATCGGGTTCATCATATAAAAGAATGCGCAGATTCCGTGCCATTTAATATGCCGCTCACTGCGAAAAAATTTACTTTTTGTTAAGCATATACTTCACCGCAAAATTAAATCATGTCAGTTAGAATGGCGGAATGCAGACGGCACTGGAAACAAAAATAATCTCTGCTGAGGGGGGATTTTATTCAAGCAATAATGAAGGCCATGTGGTTTGGTCGGCACTTAATATGCTTGAGGCCGCGCTTTGCCGTCTTCAGAATGGTGGCATACTTGAATGGCACAATCCCGATAATCGAATTTTTGCAAATCAGGAATTGCCGCGCACAATCGCTGAATTAGGAATTCGAATTGGAATTGCAAACCTTGAGACGCAATTGCATTTTTCCGAAATCAAAGACGGAATAAAAGTCTTGAAACCGTCAAATGCCGGGTTTGAACTACGCCATGATTTAAGAAGCGGATTATTGAGCGTTCAAAAAACTGCCTATGAACCATTGCCAGATTTTTCGAGTGACAAAGAGGTTCAGTTTTTAATTAGGGCGCTAAAGGAAGATAGAATAATTCTTTATCAACAACCGATTGTCGATGCGAATTTTCATCAAACAATACGTTATGAATGCCTTGCACGCGCCAAAAAGGAATGCGGTTCAATTGCGCTGCCTTATGAATTTATCCCCGCTGCTGAGCGTAGCGGTTTAATCAAAAACCTTGATATTCACACTTTGAAATTGTCGCTTTCAACATTGAAAGCTAATCCAAACCTATCATTAGCAAGCAATATTTCATTTGCGACCATTAATGATTATGCGGCACGTCTAGAGATTTATGAAATCCTTGGACATAATTCACTGCATGCCAAAAATCTAACTATCGAAATCACAGAAACCATAGCTATTCATGATTTTGATTTGGCGCGCGATTTTTGCCACAATGTTAGGGAAAAAGGCGCACGCCTATCTTTGGATGATTTTGGATCGGGCCATACTTCATTCAAATCCTTGCGGGAATTGGAAATTGATGAGGTGAAAATCGACGGGCAATATGTCGAAAATATTCACAATCGCAAAGATGCTTTTCATTTTGCTTGCGCAATTGCCGCGATCTGCAATGAAAAAGGCATAGAGACGGTTGCTGAACGCGTTGAAACCCAAGCCGAAGTGAATGAATTGAAAAAAATCGGCGCAAATGCACTTCAAGGCTATTTTTTCGGGCGGCCTGAAGCGCGTTTTTAGAACGTTTATTTATTCGATAATTTGTCTAATTGATCCTGCATTGCCTTCATTTGGTTTTGCATCATTTCAAATTGCGCATTGGCGAAGACTTGCATAGGGTTTGCAGGCGCTTTTTCATCATCAGATTTGGCACTATATCCCGAAGTCATTGCTTGGGCGGCCTTGGTGAACATTTCCATATTGGCTTTCATGGCGTTTGAAAACATTTCAAATCCTTGAGCCGCGCCATTTCCGGAGAGCGTTTTTTTCCATTGGTCTTGGCTTTCGCTGAAATGTTTCATCGACATTTCCAAATAGGATGGGAAAAAGCCCTGAACACTTTTGCCATAATAGGAAATCAAGTCGCGAAGGAAATTGACGCTTAATAGGTTAGAGCTTGAGTTTTCCGCTTCAAAAATGATTTGGGTCAAAACTTGGCGGGTAATGTCTTCGTTTGATTTTGCATCAAGAACCACAAATTCGACATTGTCGCGCACCAATTGCGAAAGAAAATCCAAAGTGACATAGCTTGACGAATCCGTATTATACAAACGACGGTTTGCATATTTTTTAATAATAATCGGACTCTTGGCCTTTGACATGATTTTCCCCTCGAAATGCTGCAACAATGTTGCGCAACACGGCGTATAGAACAAAATCTATCGCACTGCAACATTGCAATATGACGCATATTTTATTGATTAATAATTGCAAACCGCGACTTTTAGCTTATCGACCTTTGCGAAAAATTTTGCTACTGCACAATAAATTATTGATTTATCGGGGGAAACCATGACAGAAGTTGTTATTGCATCGGCAGCGCGTACACCAATCGGTTCATTTATGGGCGCTTTATCAAGCCTAAAGGCGCATGAATTGGGCGCAATCGCCATTACCGAAGCGTTAAATCGCGCCGGCATTTCAGGCGATTTGGTCGATGAAGTAATTATGGGTCAAATCCTAACAGCAGGCCAAGGCCAAAATCCGGGTCGCCAAGCAAGCCGCAACGCAGGTGTGAAAGACGAAGCGCCCGCATGGATTGTTAATCAATTGTGCGGTTCGGGCCTTCGCGCTGTTGCCCTTGCGGCGCAACAAATTCAAACCGGACAGGCCGAAATTGTTGTCGCGGGTGGTCAAGAAAGCATGTCAACTTCTCAGCACTCTGCATTAATGCGTCCAGGCGTAAAAATGGGTTCGGCGACTTTTGTTGATACAATGATAAATGATGGTCTTACTGATGCATTCCATAATTATCATATGGGCATCACGGCTGAAAATGTTGCCGAAAAATGGCAAATTTCGAAAGAGGAACAAGACAATTTCGCGGTCGGGTCACAAAACAAAGCTGAGGCTGCACAAAAAGCCGGAAAATTCAAAGATGAAATCGTTCCCGTCACAATAAAAGGCCGCAAAGGCGATACTATTGTTGAAGACGACGAATATATTCGCCACGGCGCAACCATTGACGCTTTGGGAAGCTTAAAACCTGCATTCAAAAAAGACGGAACCGTAACCGCCGGTAATGCCTCTGGCATTAATGACGGTGCGGCGGCTTTAGTTGTGATGAGTGCGGCAAAGGCAAAAGAATTGGGCATTACCCCACTTGCGACCATTAAATCCTATGCCACTTGCGGTGTTGACCCCGCCATTATGGGAACGGGCCCAATCCCCGCCTCCCGCCGCGCCTTGCAATTGGCAGGTTGGAAACACGAAGATTTGGATTTGGTAGAAGCGAATGAAGCCTTCGCCGCCCAAGCAATTGCGGTGAATAAGGATTTAGGCTGGGACACATCAAAAGTTAATGTCAATGGTGGCGCAATTGCCCTTGGTCACCCGGTCGGCGCATCTGGTGCACGCGTCCTAACCACCTTATTATTCGAAATGCAAAAACGCGACGCCAAGAAAGGCTTGGCAACCTTGTGTATCGGCGGTGGTATGGGCATTGCGGTTTGTGTTGAAAGATAGGTTTTGACTGTCCTAATGCCCTAAGCCGCCGCCGAGGTTTCTTTTGACAAGCGGGCTATGCACGCGCTGGCAAAAGCAAAAATATTGGTGGTATGGGCATTGCGGTTTGTGTTGAAAGGTAGTTTTTGACTGTCCTAATGCCCTAAGCCGCCGCCGAGGCTTCTTTTGACAAGCGGGCTATGCACGCGCTGGCAAAAGCAAGAATAATGGCGGTATGGGCATTGAGGTTTGTGCTTGTAAAGTCCCGCGCTACGCGCGCCTAGGGTATAGGACTTGACAAGCCCAAACCTCACATTTGTAAAACTTAAGAAAATTCGCGCTTTATTTCTAAGCCTTAGTATGAAGGCTACGTCTGAAAATTAACATCAAGGCACGCAAAGTGAAATGGGTTTGGGTCATGCTGCTGCACTTGAACCGCATTCTTGCGCCGTTTGCCAGACCCAAATCGCTTCGAGGCAAATTATAAAAATAACTTCCAAGAATTATGTTATATAAATTGCATCAAATATTAATGCGATTTCATTTGCGGTTCAGATTTTTTATGGCAAAGGGGGCGCGAAAGGGCATAAATGCGGTTAAATACTCAAGTCGGGCTTGGATTGGGTCTTAGTCTATTCGCAATTTTTAATTTTGCGAATGCCGAAGAGCTTGACTTAGATAATGGCCAAATAATTTGGCAAGTGAAAGATAGATTTCGCCTTTTTGATAGTGCGAAAATGCCAATTGAGATTATTCCTGATTCTAAAACCGGTAGCCTCGATAAACTTCTAAATGAATTGAATGAAATAAGCGCCCAAAAAGACAATACTCAAATTGTCTATGAAAAAATCCGTGATTTTCTGCTCGAAAAGCAAGATTTTGGAAATGGCAAAGAATTACCATTTTTAGCGACCAAATGGCGCGCGGCGGGCCTAGATGAAAAAGGAATGCTTTATAAATCGAGGGTTTATGAAAAAGATTATCTTTATCCCCAATATTATTTTGTAAATGCGGCCTTGTCGTCATACTCTGATGGCGGTGAATGTGTTTGGTCGATTGCGGGCGATAATTTCAATAAAACCTCCTCACAAATTCCATGCGATAGGCCCGTTTCCATACCAGTGCCTGCAAATGAAACCGCGAGCGGTTCAATTCCAATAGATCTAAAAGTCACAAATTCGCAGAATTTGGTTTTTGAAACCAAGATTCAAATAAAGGATACTTTGATTTTAGGATTGGGCGATTCTTATGCATCGGGCGAAGGAAACCCCGATAAACCCCAAAAATTCAAAGATGAAAAGGCGGCGCAAAAAGCGATTGAAACTTATTTTTCAAATAATCCTGATCCATTTGAAAAATGGTGGACCGATCATTCAATTACCACCCAATTGGAAACCGCAAATTGGTGGGATCCTTTATGTCATCGTTCATTATTTTCGCCGCATGCCATATCCGCTTTAATCTATTCAGCAAAACACATGCACGAAGCAGTTAGTTTTGCAAGTTTCGCCTGTTCGGGTGCCGAAGGGATTAATGGCGTCTTGGGCGGGCAATTCGCACCGGTTGGCATTAATGAATTCGGCACACCATCGGCAATAAAAAGCCTTAGTTTTAGGGTTAAGCCGCAATTAAGTGCGGCAATTGAATTATTATGTAATAATGAAATAGCGCCAAATGCGAAAATTGCGGATTTCAGTGATTTCTATACCAAGCTAAAAATCGATAAGGATCAGGCCAAAGACCTTGGCAAATATGCCGCTTTGACCCAAATCAAATGTGCTGGAACGAAAATTCGCAAACCTGATTATTTGCTTTTAAGTCTTGGTGGAAATGATGCAGGTTTTGTAAGTTCGATTGTAAATCTCTTAATGCCTGAACAAACCAATGATTTTGGTTCTGATGCATTGTTGGGATTTTTGCGCAATACTTTTAAGTTTCAACCAAATTATATCTCGACACGCAAAGCGCGTTTTGAATTGCCTTTGATTTATTCCACTTTAGACAAAACCCTTAAAAGCTCAATCGTGGGTGATAAAACGAAAATTATTCAAACCCAATATCCAAACCCCTTCTATGATGAAAGTGGCGCAATTATTTGCGATGGGCCTAAGCATAATGGCTTATTTGCAGCTTTTAACGGCCTTTATCTCGATTCACCTGACCCCAAAAAGCGTTGGCGCACTAAAATTACCGCCGAGGAAGGGCGCGAATTAAAAGAGGGGCTGTTTGAACCAATCAATTCGACAATCGTGAAAAACCAAAATCGCGGTTGGAAAATTGTCGGTTTTGGTGACGCATTTGAAAGGCGCGGTTGGTGCGCGGGAACGGGTGCCGAACACAATGAATTCGCATTCCCCGCCCTCGATTTAGAAGGTCACTGGATTGATTTTTCACCATTTGATTGGGAACCATACGCCCATCGCACGCGCCTTTTTAGAACCGCAAATGATACGGTTCTAACCCAAATTGGTTCAAATAATGTCTTTGGAGTAATTGATCAGGCGTTTAACCGCGATCGTTCATTATTCGCCACATTCGGAATGTTTCATCCAACTGCCGAAGGCTATTCAATTATGGGAATAGAAATTGAAAAGCAGATGGCGCAGTAATTTTGTCCTGAACTTAGGGTCAGACCTCATTAATTAACGAAGTGTGACCGATGTTTTGGCTAAGATATGGCGTGAAAACAAGGATTTTGTGATGTGAGCATCACAAAACTCCTTTTTTCGCGTCAGATCGACGCCAAAACTCGGCCCCAAAATAAATTAATAAAGGGGTGGGGGTCTTTTGGCCTTCAAGATGAGCGCGAAAAAGTTGAAGACTTTTTCGATTACGCGAAGAGCCTTCGCTTTTGGGCACTGGAATCCTTAGGAATATTCCAATATTCTTGCGGCTTCCAGCACCACTGTAAGGCCAAAATCCCTCCCATCACGCTCCATTAATTAATGAGGTCTGACCCTAATCGCTTAACACAATTTCACGATCATTCATCGGCTGAATGGGTCTGGCATTCATTGGATATAATTTTTGGAATGCTTTGATTTGTGCATTTGATAATTCGATTGGGTTTTTCATAACATGCCACTTTACCCCTTCGGTGCACGGCGGGGTGGTAAGTGAACCATCGAATTTATAATATTCACGTTCTTCAGGAATTATCAAATCAAGATTTAATTTTGCCAAATAGGACTTTTCATGTTCATCCTTTGGCAATTCGTCGAAAATCTTTTTGAAAATACCATTGTGTGCGCCGGATTTAATTAATACAGCGACCACCGCCAATTGACCGTCATTAGATTTATGCACCAAATGCGCAACCATCGGAAAACGTTTTTGGTCAAATCCCTCTTCTGAAGGTGCATGAAAATGGAATTGTAATAATTCATATGCTTTGCCGCCAACCTCAATAGTTTGACCGGGCGGAATATTTACTTGGATTGTATGGCCATTATTTATAATCGCCGCCTGGCTTGATTTATAATTAAATTTGATTGGGGAAGGCGCGCCTTTTTTTGTGCCTTTGGTATTAATATTAATCGGCGATTGAGTTTTTCCGACCTTGCAAGTCTCAAAGCCCGCCATTTCGCCCCAATGTTCGGCACCATGTTCACCATGGTACGACCAATGAGCTTTATTATCTCCTGCTGTACTGGAAGTGAATATAAATGGCAGAATAAGGAAAAAAGGGCGAAGTTTCATTATTTTTCTCCGAAAATGGAGTAACAATCGCCAAAAAATTCTAATTTTCGCTTAATTCGCATGTAAAAATTTATTTAAAGTTGTGTCGCCGTTTCGATCACCGCTATTTGTACGGCGTAACTCAGTGTCAAATTTTTTGCGCAATTTTTCTAAAAATCGGCAATAATAGATGCGAAATTCTTTCGATAACAAAGTATCCAAATTTGCGCCAAGGGTCTAAATGTTCGCAATATACCAACATGAATTCTATTTGAGCCTTGCCCCCGCGTCGAGCTTTAAAAATCGGTGCACCGGCAGAATTATTTAGAATCAGGCCACGAGAGGCGGCCTCCTTTAATGCCTCAAGCATTAAGGCGCGATACAAAGGCAAATCGCTATTTTTGTCATAACCGATTAACGCAGGTGTAGCTTGGTTTTCATTAATATAAAGTGCGAAAAAAGCCAAAAGCGCGCCGTCTTTGTTCTCAATTCCAAAAAACTCCAAATCGCGAGATTCCAATAGTTTTTGAAAATATTCGTCTGTAAAATCGGGGGAGTTTTTTGAATACTTTTCAAGATATAATTGGCGGTATTGATTGAGGGCAGTATTAATTGTTTCGCCCGAAAACGGCGCATTATATTTCACAATTTTAAGTCCGTAACGCTTTAATAGGCGTTCGTCTTTTTTGCAATTACTGCGATTTTTTAGGTCTATATGCGGTGTGTTATGAATGAAAACCAATCGCGTTGGAATCCTAAAATCGGGTATTGGATATTTATTGATTTCATTTTCGCACACGCTTCTAATTATGATTGCCGCGTTTTTGAATTCATTTCCAATTTCCGGAAGTGACAATTGGAAATCTGCAATTTGTCTATGATTATGTAGGTTTGTTGAAAAGCCCTGATGGTTAAAAAATACCACGCGATTAATTTGAAAGGTCCAACAGAGAAAATCCAAAATATATGAAAGCATTAAGGCAAACCAAATTGCTGGCGCCTTTAATTCAAGGCGCATTTCATCACGCAGCATTGGGCCAAACATATTTGCAAGATTAATAGTCCAAATTTTGGCACCTAAGTTCGGAACAAGAAAATCTAATGATTTGCCATTTTTGACCAAACCAAAAATTTCAAAATCGCCGTTCCAAAATTGCTTCATTCACAAAGGTTCCGATTGCATTCAATATCATGGGTTAAAAATGCGGAAATCGACATTTTCGCCTTATTCGCCTTGAAAAAATATGAAATAGTGTCGCGTAAAAGATTTAGAACATTGCCTTTGAACACGTCACGCGCTTTTGAAAAATCCTTAAAAAATTTTGCGAGAATTTTTGTTCTTATGGCATATGGAAAACCATAGACAAGCATCGCTAGGCCAATTTGTGCCGAATTTTCGTTTGGTTCGACACACACATTTTGGTCGAAAAATGCGCGCGTTAAATCGGGCTGACGTGCAATATTGTGAAGGCCACTTGTGCCGCGCGGATTGCATTCGATTAGGAAATATTCGCCCGATGAATTTTGCCTTAAATCACACGAAAATTGCCCCGTCAAATCCAGTGAAACAGCGATTTTTTCGGCAATTGCAAATAATTCAGGGTCGAAAATCGGTTTGAACAATAAAGCTGCACCACCGTTTGCGCGCCAATCTGATTTATAGGCGCTAAACGCCGTTATTTTGCCTTTAATGGTAATGGCATAAAATGAAACATCTTCGCCCTCAATAAATTCTTGGGAAATTATTCGATTAGCGGCGTCATTAAATTTAGGGCGCGCTTTTGGGCATATTATCGTCTTTTCGCCAAATCGCGAAAATTCGGGCTTGAATACTCTGTTTTGATATTCGGCATCTGGTTCATAAATTTCAGTTTTTGGAATTTTCAGGCCGATTTTTTGGCAAAATTTCGCAAATTCAAATTTCGAATGCAAAGCCATCAATTGCGATAATTTTGGCGCGAATAAAGGAATATCAATTTGGGTCGCAAGTTTGGCCCAATAATAAACCTCTTCATTTAGTGGGATAATTAAATCCGGTTTTAAGGTCTCAATCAATTCGCGGCAATCATTTTCAAATTCGTTGTTCTTTAGCGCTGGTGGGCAATAGGTGAAAATTTTATTTTTATACAAATGCTTGGTTATTGTATGTGGTGCAAAACAATCGGCGCCATAGACATCATATCCGTCGCGAATAAAAGCATCTATCAAATCATGGGCAATTGGTGCGCGAATTCCCGCAATTAAGATGCGTTTCATTCATGCCACCTTATGTGGCGGCGCTTCGGAAAATTCAATTTTGCGGAATAGTTAATCTTAACAATTTCGATTCCAAATTTTGATAATGCCGCCGCCACATTTTCGAAATGCGCCTCATTTTCCAATGCAATTTCGATTTTATGGCGCGCCCCGATAATTATGTAATCTTCTTGGGGTGGAATAATTACCGCGACTATTTTTTCGATTTCGTCTGGAAAATACATTCTGTCTAATTTCCAAACATCGGATTTGCGCACGATATTGCGCCCGATTACCATGTTTTTATTCCCACAATCGCATTTTTCCAACTCAAGAATATCGTCAAGTTCAAGGCGCACGACTTTTTGGCTTTTGCGGTTAATATCAGTAATAATCGGTATAAAGCGCGATTGGGTTAAGTGTTTGCATTCAAATGCTATTATATCTTCATTGAGGTGCAAATTGCCTTTTTTACAACCTATTCCTAAAAATCCTTCGGTCGCTTGATAAATCGGTCGCACGACAATGCCAATTTCATTTTCTATATATTTCTTTTCAAAATCATTCATTCCCTCGGCGCCATAAAAAACGTGTTTAAATTTTCCGGCGCTGGGTTTTAGTTTTGCGATTTCAATCAATATCTGGGTTGGGGCGATAAGAATTTCGGGTGCAAATTGCAAAATCTCATTTGCAATTTTTGTCTTTTCCAAAACTAATGGAAAAAAACGAAAATCAATTCTTTTGCTAAGACCCGAATTATACAAATCATTCCCTGCACGAAGGCAAAGGCCGATTTTTCGAATTTTTAGCAATTCAGATGCATTAAATAGTTTTCCCAAAATAGTCGCAATATATTGAATACGCTCCATTTCATCGGTTAGAAAAATACCGCGCTCTGAACCGCTTGTGCCGGTTGAAAAACCCGCTGAAATACTCGATTTTGGTTTTAAGTTACCGCTGGCAACTTGTTTTGCGATTTCTAAATCCATGCCATGAATGTTAAACTCCTCGAAATTCTCACGGAATTCTTTGATGTTCTTAATCGGTAAATCAGTAAGTTTTTCGGCCCATATGGATTGATAGATTTTTGCCCTTCTAAGTTTTGAAAGGAACGAGCGAAAGAATTTCGGGTTTTGAAGTTTTTCAATTGCCTTGGCTGCGCCATTATTTTTTAGGATTTGACGCAAATAAAAAAATACAAAACCGAAAAAGCGCTTCATTTCGCGACCAATTTTTCAGCAGTTTTTGCACAATGCGACGGAATTATCTCCACCCGACTTTTTGCGCCATTTTGCAATTGTGAAAGGCGGCCCAAAGTTTGTTCATAATCCTGCTTTTCCCCCAATAGTTTCAAAGTAATTGTTGGCGGCGGCCTATTTTCTTCGACCGCTTTTAAGGACCAAGCGGCATCACCAATAAAGAAATATGGTTTTTCGCCGCTTCTGCGCGCAATCAAGCCATAATGTCCTTTGCAATGGCCCTTTAATTCAATTGCAATTAATGACGCATCGCCCAAAATATCATGACCAAATTCAAAAGGCGCAAATTCGCTTCCCAAATCTATTTGGGGCATTTCTTCGAAAAATTCACTTCTTTGTGCAATATTTTCGGGCAATAATTTTGGCAAATAACCATGTTTGCTTAATTGAATGCGTGTTCCGCTTCTTATTGCCGTCAAACCTTCTTTGGCGCAAAAAATCTTGGCATTTGGATAATTTTTTAATCCAGCAATATGGTCGCCGTGAAAATGCGAAAGGATTACGCCCTTTATCTCATCTGGCTTTATTCCAAACTGTGCCAATTGGTCAGGTAGCGATTCACCTTCTTGTAAATCCATTGGCGTGATTAAAGCATAGAATTTTTCAGGGAATTGTTTTGTTGCCGCAAAAAATTCGGAATCATATCCAGTATCAAATAAAATAGGCCCGAAACTATCGTGTATTATAAGCCCGACCAACGCCGGAAAATCGATTTCACACAGGCTGCCGCCTCTAATAGACATGAATTCCCTTTGATGGGTTTTCCCAATTTTCAGGATTTTGATTTCCACTATCGCCATTTAGTCGCCGACTTCCTTCGCAATTTTTATCGCTGTTTCAAACGCGTCATATTGCGGTTCATAGCCTAAAATAGTTTTTGCCTTTGACAAGTCAAAAGTTTGCGAAAAACTCAAAACCGTGAGTGAATATTTAGTAATTGGCGGCTCTGGTCTATTTGGCAAAATTGAACATATCCATTCTATAAAACCAATAAGACCAAGGGCCTTTTTATATTCAATTGGTAAAAATCTAACTTTACGATCCATTGAATTTGCAAGTTCAGAAATCATATCGCGGAATTTTTTGGATTTGCCACCCGAAATATTGAAAATCTGCCCTGCCGCATTTTGGTTTGTCACCATTAGGCCGATTGCATTCGCAACATCACGCACATCTGTGGGTTCAATAATGGCGTCGCCGCTATTAAATAAAGGAAACCGACCCTTATTAATAAGGCGCAAAAAGCGTGGCAATAAGACGGTATCATTCGGACCAATTATCGCGCGCGGCCTTATTATTGACGTTGAAAAATCCTTATTATTCGCGGCTAATACAATTTCTTCCGCCATTAATTTGGTTTTCGCATAATGATTTAAAGGCGAGGGATTGGGCGCGTCTGTTTCTTTTAACCCAACCTGGTCAATATCGCGTGCATATACTGAGGGTGATGAGACAAAAACCAGACCCTTAATTTTATGCCTTTGCGCCAATTCCAAAATATTTTGAGTCGCCAAAAAATTGGTTTCATAAAAATCTTGCCACCGCCCCCAGGGCGATGAAAGCGCCGCCGCATGAATAATAAAATCAATATTATCAACAGCGTGAAAAAACGGTTCTAAATCTGACAATTCGCACGCAATAAATTGCGCACCCATTGTCTTTAGCTTTTCACCATTTTTGAGATTACGCCCGGTCGCAATTATTTCGAACCCTTTGGCAAGGAAATATTCAACCAAGGCAATGCCAAGTCCGCCGGTTGCACCTGTGATCAAAATCTTCATATCTTTAAAACCATTGCGCCAATACTAATACCCGCCGATGTTCCAAGCAATAAAGCGTGACTATTGGGCGTCAATCGGCCCATTTTATGGGCGGCATATAATGCATTGGGAAGACTTGCTGCAATTTGATTTCCGGTATCTTCAAAAATATCAATTACTCTTTCGGGGCGGGTTTTGATTGTATTGCGCATGTGTTCCAAGGCCGGCGCGCTTGCTTGGTGGCAAATGAAATTATCAATATTGTTCATTTCAACACCCGCAAAATCAAGAGTATCGCGAAGTATAAGTGGTAAAACCCGTGAAGCCGCGCGAAAAATTCCCACAGGATCCATAAAAAATTTGGCCCCCGCTTTGAAAACCTCTAAATCATCTTGAACCCTAATTCGTGTTCCGCCGGATTTTATGTGGGCGGTATCTTTGCCTATTGAATAAGTCTTAAAAACGCTTGACAATAATGCAGGGCCATTTTCGTCTTCGTGTCCTTCTATACAGACTGCTGCGGCACCGTCACCAAAAATTGCCGAAGCATGGGGACTATCATAATCAAGACCGGCGCTGGCAATATCGGCGGAAAACAAAAGAATGCGCTTTGCTTTGCCTGAATTAATTGCCATTGCCGCAACTTCAAGCCCTTTAAGAAAGGAAAGGCACGTCATATTTACATCAAAACACTCAATACCTGACCGCTCCATGCCCAAGCCACTTTGAACCAAAACCGAAGTTGAGGGAATTGGCTGTTCCATTACGCCGCAACCGCCGATTATTAAATCAATATCGTTTGGTTGCCAATTCGCGCCACTAAGCGCCTCTTCACAGGCTTTAATTGCCATAAAAGAGCTGGTTTCTTTGGGCGATGCGATTGGGCGCGATTTAATGGCAAATTTATTATAAGTGTGCCCTAAAGGCTCTTTGAAAATAATATCCAGTTCAGTCGAATCTTGCGAATATTCCGGTCTGTAACGACCAAAACCTGTCAATTTCAATTTGCTTCTTATCATTTCAAAAGAAATAGCGGGTTTTTGGGCAAAGCGAAAGTATTAGTTTACCTAATTAAACCTTTCAGAATTTCTGCTTGCTCAATTGATTCATTCAATAATTGGCGGCTTCGGGCATTGGCATCCACGCCATTATAAAGACGTTTTTGCGCTTTTAATGCGGCAATACTTTTGCCTTTCAATGTCTTTGCATAATTTATTGCCGCATCAATTGGGTTTTCAGCGATTTCACTTATAAGGCCAATACTTTGTGCTTGGTTCGCATCTATAATTTCGGCATTCATGGTTAGGTGTTTGAGGACATCATTTCGAACATTCTTGGGCCATAAATATGTGCCGCCCATATCGGGAATTATGCCCCATTTCATTTCCATAATTGATAATTTGGCATCGGGTGCGGCAATTCTTATGTCTGCACCGGACGCGATTTGCAGGCCGCCACCGAAAGCAACGCCATTTATGGCGCAAATGACCGGGGCATCTATATCATGCCAAATCATTGCGGCGCGTTGAAATTGATTGCAATCCTTATGGGTTCTTTCATGCAAACTATCGATAATTTGCGCAAATTGCCCCATAATATTCAAATCAAGACCCGCGCAAAATGCATTGCCATTGCCGCACAGGACAATCGCGCGCAAACGATTGTCTCTCTCAAGGTTTTCGCCTGAATCAATAATCGCACTAAACATTTCAAGATTGAGGGCATTCATTTTGTCGGGGCGATTTAATGCCACTTTTGCAATGCCGTCACCAAGATTTGAAACTTCCACCAAAGACATTGCAGCCCCCTTATTGACCAAATGCGCAACAAATTCTGCCGCTTAGAGTGTGAAAAATCAATATATTACTATTCTTTGTTTTTGAAGCCAAAAGCGATTGAAATTTGACCTTTTAGGTCGTTGCATCTAAGGCCAACAAAACTATGTCAAAACCCGTTCCCGAAAAATTTGATAAATTGATTTTATTGCCACTTGTATTGGCAATGTTATCTATGCTTGGGCCGTTTGCGATTGATACTTATTTTCCAACTTTCGATGCCGTATCCAAGGAATTTCACGTCACATTAAAAGATGTGCAACTTACTCTAAGCGTCTATTTGGGCACATTTGCCGTAACCAGCCTGTTTTTAGGGCCAATGTCGGATAGTTTTGGGCGAAGAATAATTGCTTTATCGACTTTATCCATTTTTGCATTGGCGTCTATTGCCGCAATTTTTGTACAAAATTTGGAACAATTGATAATTGTGCGCGCTATTCAAGGTGCGGTTGGCGGGGCCGGAATGGTTCTAGGGCAGGCCATTGTTCGTGATAATTTTGATGGTGCAAAGGCGCAAAAAACCATTTCATCTATAATCTTGATTTTTGGTGTTGCACCCGCAATTGCGCCGATTTTAGGCGGGTTCTTGCATGTTCAGTTTGGTTGGCGCTCTATATTTGTCTTTTTGACCGGATTTACAGCATTAGTTTTTTTGATGGTGTTCTTGTTTCTCGATGAAAGCCTTCCAAAAGACAAAAGGCACGATTTTCACCCGATTGCGATTATGCGCAATTATATTGGCATTTTTCGTAATCATGAATTCATTATTCGCTCAATTGCACAGGCAATGGCATTTGGTGGAACTGCTCTATATATAACTTCGGCACCATCATTTATCATGAATATTTTGAAAATGAGTGAAACTGATTTTGGATGGCTATTCGTGCCATTGGTCATGGGAATGATGGGCGGCGCAGTTTTGTCAAATTTTTTGGCTGGAAAGCTAAAAATGGAAACCACAATTATTATTGGTTTTTCCGTTATGGCTTGTGCCGCGATTTTCAATCTTGCTTATAATTTTTCTTTCGCACCTAAAATCCCGTGGGCAGTAATTCCAATTTTGTTTTATACTTTGGGGTATTCGATTGCGATGCCCGCGATAACCGTGAAAACCCTTGATTTAGTTCCGCATATACGCGGCACAGCCTCGGCAATGTCGAATTTCATAAGAATGGTATTTTTCACAATCTTTTCGGGCGTGGTTGCGCCATTGGTTTTTCACACTGCAAAGGGATTGGCAATTACCATGCTTATGACTTTCACCATTACGGTGGCTTTATGGTTTTTTGCTGACAGGCTGCATTCAAAGAAAAATGTGATTACTCAATAATTGTTGCCTGAACCTCATTCACAATATGATTCTCGATATGACCAATGCCGTCAATTTCACAGCGAACGACATCACCGTCTTTTAAGAATTTCGGCGGTGTCCGCGCAAGGCCCACACCCGCCGGTGTCCCTGTGAAAATTACGTCGCCCGGCAATAATGTCATGGC
Organism: Hyphomonadaceae bacterium; assembly: GCA_041917055.1. Lineage (GTDB taxonomy): Bacteria > Pseudomonadota > Alphaproteobacteria > Caulobacterales > Aquidulcibacteraceae > Pseudaquidulcibacter. Next base: position 143,866 of record JAYRYJ010000001.1, on the reverse strand, counting down.
TTTAGTGACATGGGCAATTAATTGCGGCACTTTAAAAATCATATCGCCGATACAACCGTCTTGAAGTTTTTCTTCATTCACAAAACAGCGAATGCGTAAGTCATCAATATTTCCCAATTCATCAGGCGTTACCAAATAGGGGCCGAATGGGGCATGTGTATCAAAACCTTTGCCCATAATCATGGTTGGGGTTTGCGCCTGCCAATCGCGGACAGAGAAATCACAGCCTACGCAATACCCCAAAATTACCTCATGCGCGCGTTCTTCGGGAACATGGCGACAGGTTTTGCCGATTACGACCACCAATTCGGTTTCATAATCGAGCCAATCGGAAACCACAGGTTTTTCGACATCACCATAAGGCTCATTGGCGGAGGTTGGCTGTTTCATAAACCAAGTTTGCACATTGGGCGGCTTACGACCGGTTTCTAATGCATGGTCAAGATAATTGAGACCAATTCCAAAAATACGCGGCGGAACAAGAACGGGCGACATAAGGGTTATATCGTCAATATGAAACTCCTCACCAGAAAATTGCGGATTGTCGATTTCACTTTGGCTAAGACCTGCAACACCCAAAATATCTGGTTCGGCAGTCATAGCTTTGATTGTTTCGCCTTCGACCACGCCCAGCTTTAGTGCGTCACCATCTTCAAAAACCGCAATTCTCATATTGATTCCCCTATTTTATTTCAGGAAGCGGATTAGCGCGTGCTTCGTCAAGATATTTCGCGCTTATTGGCTTTAAATTATCATCCAAATCAATCAAAAGCGGGTTTCCGGTTGGTATTTCCACTTTCATAATTTCATCTTCGTCAAGACCGAAAAGGTGTTTAACAATCGCGCGCAATGAATTACCGTGCGCGGCAATCAAAACATTGCCGTTTTTCAATGCCGGAACAATATCACTTTCCCAATATGGAATTACGCGTTCCAAAGTTGTTTTAAGGCTTTCAGTATCTGGCAATTCATTTGCCGGAACATTTTTATAGCGCGCGTCATTCGATGGATGATTTGGATCGGATTTATCAAGTGGCGGCGGGGCAATATCATAAGAACGGCGCCAAATTCGCACTTGCTCATCACCATGCTTTTTTGCGGTTTCAGTTTTATCAAGCCCGGTTAGGCCACCATAATGACGCTCATTCAAACGCCATGATTTGGCTTCCGGCAGATAGCACGCGCCCATTGAAGTTAATGCCAGCCATAAGGTGCGAATCGCGCGGGTTTGGAAAGAAGTGAAGGCCTGCGAAAACTCAATCCCCGAATCTTTCAATAATTCGCCGGATTTTCTTGCTTGCTTTTCGCCTTCTTCTGTCAAATTAACATCGACCCAGCCGGTAAAACGATTTTCAAGATTCCATTGCGATTGACCGTGACGAATTAGCGCAAGTTTTGGCATATTGACCCCCAAATTTTCAAAATCACGAGGCTCTATAATCCGAAAAACCACGGAAAAACAATATTTTTGCAGTGGAATTTCGAGGTTTTTCGATAAGATTCGCGCCAAATTTTCGCGATTCATTCGCAATTATGCCTGTTTTTAAGTCATATTGGCATATTTTTTGTGCAAGTGCGTAAAAAACAGTGGCGATTTGCGTTTTTAGATGCTGCACTTGCAAAAAATCATTTGCTTATTTCGCAAGTGCGAACTATATTGGGTGCATGACGCGATTGCGTCATTAGCCCTTTTCGGGCGTTTCCTCCCTTGTAACTTTATTCTGCCGGGCTTTATGCCCGGCACTTTTTTTGCGCAATATCATGAGTCTCAAAAGGCTGTTGTGGCTTTGAAATTCAATAGTCACTACAATTGTCCAAAATCCAACGGTTTTTTGTTTTTTTGTTTTGTTTTCTTTTTTGCCGAAACCTTGTTTACTGCGAAAAAAGAGACAGCAATTGTTGGTGTGCGGTTTTAGGTTAACACAATTGCAAAAGGTCTATATGGCATAACTGCCCATAAAGACTTTCCCAAACCAGCCCTCTATTTCGACAAACTACAACAACCTATTGAAACGCCACATCTAACGGCTCACTTCTTTCGGCGTGAGCGTAAAAGCGTGGATGATAATTTATTGAATCGTGCCGGAACATAGACCCAAGACGGCGGCTTTAAGCGGGCCAAGGATTTTGCATTTATCGGATTTATGCGATAGGCCGCAAATTGACGTGCCATACGCCCCAATCGTGCCTTTGGCCCCGCAGTTGGTCGCGAAACAACACAGATCGGAACTTCGCGCACAATTTCGTGCCAACCGCGCCAATGTTCAAAACCCTCAAGATTATCGCCACCCATAAGCCAAACAAAACGCACACCATTATATCGGGCTTTCAATGCTTTAAGGGTGTCGATTGTATATTGGGTTTTAAGGTGACACTCGATGTCCGTCACAATCATTTTCGCGCTTCGCGCAATATTTTTTGCTGATTGAAGCCGCTCTTGAATTGGGGAAGAGCCTTTTTTTAATGGATTTTGCGGACTAACGAGCCACCAAACAAAATCAAGACCAAGTAATGCCATTGCGGTTTCGGCGACGTGCAAATGCCCCGTATGCGCAGGGTCAAAAGAACCGCCCAAAAGGCCGATTTTCATGCCGCGATATGCAAAAGGGAGGTTTCGGCGCATTTAAGTTTTTCTATTATTCATCTTCATGGTCTGCATTGGCCATTGCCGTGAACGACATATTTATAGGTCGTTAGCCCTTCGGCGCCAACCGGGCCACGAGCATGAAGCCGCCCGGTTCCAATCCCGATTTCACCGCCAAAACCAAATTCGCCACCATCGGCATATTGGGTTGACGCATTGTGAATAACAATTGAACTATCAACACGGTTCAAAAATTCCTGCGCCGCAGCATTGTCTTCGGTAATTATTGCATCGGTATGGCCCGAACCATATTCGGCAATATGTTCAATGGCCTCATTAATGTTGCTGACGATTTTTATTGATAGGATTGCATCAAGGTATTCGGTGCGCCAATCTTCTTCATTGGCGGATTTCATGTCATATATTTGGCGTGCTTTCTCCTCACCGCGTAATTCACAGCCTTTTTCTTCAAGTGCTTTTGCGATTTTTGGAAGGAAGTCCTTGGCAATTGCCGCATCAATTAATAGAGTTTCGGTCGCGCCACAAATTCCGGTGCGACGCATTTTAGCGTTTAAAACAATATTCAATGCTTTCTCAAAATCAGCGGATTTTTCAATATAAGTATGGCAAAGCCCTTCAAGATGCGCCAAAACCGGAACTTTGGCCTCATCAAGGACGCGCGCAACCAGGGTTTTGCCACCGCGCGGCACAATCAAATCAATTGAACCATTTAAACCCCGCAACATTTCACCGACAAAATCGCGATTTGTGGTTTGCACGAATTGGATAACGTCTTCAGGAAGCCCCGCCGTTCTCAAACCTGCGCGAAGGCAATTGGCAATTTGATTTGAAGTTAAAAATGCCTCTTTACCACCGCGTAAAACACATGCATTTCCGGCACGAAGGCATAAAGCGCCTGCATCGGCTGTAACATTTGGGCGGCTTTCATAAATAATGCCGATTACACCAATTGGAATACGGGTTTTGTCAATAATCAGGCCATTCGGGCGCTTATAGGTTTCCATAATCTGACCGATTTTATCAGCCTGAGCAGCAATGCTTTCAAGGCCGCTTGCAATACCCTCAATGCGCGCATCATCAAGTTTTAGCCTATCAATCATTGCCGCTGATAGGCCAGAAGCAATACCATTTGCAATATCGGTTTCATTTGCAGCCAATATTTGCGATTTTGCAGCGCGAACTTCATGAGCCATCGCCACTAATGCATCATTGCGTTGCTCTTTAGTGCTTAAAGAAAGCGTCTTAAATGCCGTTTTGGCGCGTGCACCAATATTTGCTGCGAGTTCCGGGGTCGCTATTTCATTTGCTATGGTCATAAATGTTTAATGGCGGTTTTGACCGCGTTTTTCAACCTTTTAAGCGCGACTAACCCGCAAACATGCCAAAGAATGCAGCGATTACCGACAAAATTGCAACCAAAACAAAAATTCCCGCAATCGTAACATACCAAGATTTTGGTTGTTTAAGGATAAAGCCTAGTATAGCGCCCAAGACACTTGAGATAAGCGCACTGGTCAAGGGTGCAAAGCCGCCGCCATAATGTAGGACAAAACCAAGAATTCCCAGTGCGGTCAATAATCCGCCCCAGACCGACCATTTAATAAATGAATCAAAAGTGCGATTTTGCTCATCAATATTCATTGAGCCGATTTTATAATCTGAAGCGCCAGCCATATTTCTCCCCTGACAGTTTGTCGCACCATAATTAACAAAATTTGCGAACCATGCAAGCGTTAGATGAAGCAGCGCCACTATATGTCACAAAACAAAAAAGGCGCGAATAAATTCGCGCCTTTCTTCTTTGAGAGGGGGGAAACCCTCATGGGGAGGAATTGTGGGAGGAAATTAATTCTTAGGAGCCGACATCAATGACATGTTTTCAACAATGCCAGCTTGTTTCGCAAGTTCACCTGACGACAAAGTCACAAGACCGCGACCGCGAAGATAGCCTTTTGCACCTGCAGCGCGTTCGGAAACGAATTCTTGTGCATATTCTTTAATGCCTTGAACCACGCCCAAATTTTGCTTTTTGATATAGAAGAACAAAGAGCGAGAAATAGGGTAAGAACCGTTTGCAATCGAATCAAAAGTTGGCATTTTGCCATTGATTGGTGTTGCTTGGACTTTATCCATGTTTTCTTCATAGAAAGAGAAGCCAAAAATACCAAGCATTTGCGAGTTTTTGACCAAAGCATTTACGATCAAATTGTCGTTTTCGCCTGCGTCTTTCCAAACACCATCTTCACGCATTTGATGCGTCAATTTTTTGAATTGAGCTTCGTTGTTTGAACGAAGATTATTCATTGTTGCAAAAGTACGTGCGCCGCCTTCCATAACGATTTCATTGAAAGCGTCACGTGTGCCAGAGGTCGGTGGTGGGCCCATCACATTAATAGGAACGTGTGGCAAAGACGGGTCAACATCTGACCAGAATTTAGTAGTGTTCAAAGCCATTTTACCTTGATAAGGAACCATTTTCGCAAGACCCCAATAGATTTGGCGCGGTGTCAAAGCAAAGTCAGTGCCGCTTTTGGCATTGGCAAGAACGATGCCGTCATAACCGATTTTAACCTGAACAATCTCTTTAACGCCATTTCTTTGGCAAGATTGATATTCAGACAATTTCATCGGGCGCGACGCATTAGTTACGTCAGGTGTATTTGGGCCAACGCCTTTGCAGAAAAGCGCCATGCCGCCACCGGTTCCAGTTGATTCAACTTTAGGAGTTGGAAAAGCACCGGTAGAGCCGAACTTTTCAGCAACAGCAGTAGAGAATGGGAATACTGTCGAAGAACCGACGATTGAGATTTTGTCACGACCAGCAGCAGCAACAAGTGCCAAAGCCGAAATCGCGCCAACAAAACCAAGAATGATTTTAGAAGATTTTTTCATAGTCTCTTTCCTTAAGATTAGAAGCTAAATTGAGTGCGAAGAGTGAATGAATCGACTTTGCCTGCACCTTTTGAAGTTTTGTCAAAATCAGTGCGGCCATACATTGCGCGGAAAATGACAAAATCAGTCGGTTGCCAAATTGCGCCGATTGAATAGGCATCAGCTTTACCGCCGACGAAACCATTATCGATCATGTCCAAAGTATCGTAACGGGCAACAACACCCCATGCGCCATAACCACCTTCTTGCAATGGTGAATTAGGTTTAACGCCTTTCAATTCGCCGTTTTTAGCGTCATAAGAGCGAACTTCGCCTGTGAAATAATATGCGGCTTCAACAAAACCGCCGCCAAAATCATATTCGGTAGTTGCGGTTTTTGCTTTGGCAATGTCATATTCAGCCATCAAGCTCAAAGAACCCATAGACCAAAAGCCTTCGAGACCATAAATCTCATCTTTCAAAACGCCTGACGGGCTGCCAAGGTATGAACCTGAACCATAATTGCTTTGAACTGCTTTTGCATGAGAATAAGAAATCGCGGTATTGTTAGAATCGCGGAATTTTGCGTGACCGCCAACAATCAAATATTTGCCTTTTTCATTGCTGATTGCGTAATCGCCGCGAATTTGAAGATATTGAGTTTCGGTGCTGTTACCGGCTTCTTTGATTTCGCCTTTATTGCCGTAATAACCGCCAACGATCATCCAATTGTCAGAATATTTGCGAACAACAAGACCGGTTGCACGGTCAGCTTGTTGGAAAGCCGCCGAAACCATTGAACGTTCGTTCGACATTTGAACCAAAGAAGAAGACAATGATTCAAGTGGTGCAGTGAAATAATTGTTACCAAAAATAATTTCGGTGCCATTATTGTCATAACCCAACCAAACGTCATTATATTCAACACCTGCCAACGAAGCGTCAGGTTTGAATGTTACTTCGGCTTTAAAATTGAATACAGAATTCATTTTACCTTCAACACCAAGGCGAAGGCGGCGAGTTGCATAACCGGAAAGGCTTACGTCATTTGATGTGCCGTCGAAATCAACTTTTGAAGAATAGGCATCGCCCATATAACGACCACGAATGCGGAATTGGAATTCACCGTCAGACGAAGTATATCTTGGTGAACCTTTTGACCAATCAATATCGGTGGTTACTGCGTCTTGCGCAAATGCAGGGGCGGCGGCCATAATTGCCAATGCAGCACCTGAAATGATTAAATTCTTTTTTGACATAATGTCCCCTCATGAAAGAATCGACCGATTGCCGATTTTCGAGGGGGCGTTTAGGCTTAGAATGTGACACAAAAATATAAAAACCGTGACACATCTTTGAACGAAACATTACAAATTTGTGACACGGTTTTTAAGTATTTGATTTGTTTGGATTTATTTTTCCGGTGCTGTCATAGTGCTTAATGAATTCACAACTTCTGTCTGTTTTGCCAATTCATCTTGCGCCAATGGAATAAGGCCGCGCGAAATCAAATAGCCTTTTTCGCCCATTGCTTTTGGCGACACAAATTCCGCCATATATCCTTTCAAAGACGGCAAAAGCGAAAGATTGGCTTTTTTGACATAGAAATATAAAGAGCGCGCCGCAGGATATGAACCATCTTTAATGGTGGCGATTTCGGGGGCTTTGCCGCCGATTTTTGCCGCTTTCAATTTATCCATATTCTCTTCAAAGAATGAAAAACCAAAAACGCCGAATGCGTCTTTTGAATTTGCCAAAGCCTGGACAATTAGATTGTCATTTTCGCCCATGTCTTTCCATGCGCCGTCTTCACGAATTGACATTGCAACTTTTTTGAAGCCTTCGGCATCTTTTTCTTTCATTGCTTTAAGAAAGTCGATTTTTTCGGCGCCTTTTTCCAAAATCATTTCGGCAAAAGCATCACGTGTGCCGGAGGTTGGTGGTGGCCCCATAACTTCAATTCTAACCGCCGGTAGTTTTGGATTAACGTCGGCCCAAGTTTTGTTGGGATTTGCAACTAATGCGCCATTAACCGGAATTTCTTTTGCCAAAGCCAAATAAAGGTCTTTGGCATCAAGCTCTAATGTGGAACCAGCTTTAGCATTTGCCAAAACAATGCCGTCATGACCGATTTTTACTTCAATAATTTCGTTTATTCCATTTTTTGCGCAAGTTTCAAATTCGGATTTTTTCATTTTGCGAGATGCATTGGCAACATCAACACCCGCCAAACCATTGGTTGCGCAGAAAATCTTAATGCCGCCACCGGTTCCGGTGGATTCGACTTTCGGAACTTTGCCATTATTTGATGGCCCAAATGCTTCGGCAACTGCACTGGCAAATGGAAATACGGTTGATGAACCAACAATCGAAATGCGATCGCGAGCAGTTTCTTTCTGTCCGCACGCCGCCAAAATAGTGAGTGCACCTAATGCAATGAATAGACCTTTTTTCATAACCCAAACTCCTGTCATTTTCTAAAATGACTTTAGCAAATTGCGCGGCCTTTATTGCAGTTTTTATACAGTTTTGTGACAGTTTTCAGTAATCTTGCGGTTTGCGACTTTATTCAAAGCCTACCCCTGCAATTCCGGCGGCTTTGGTTTTGGTAATCGGCCCGTAATTTTTGCGATTAATTCCGCCCAGTGCGATTATTTTCTGCCCTTTCAATTGGCGCACTAATCGCGCGAATTTTTGAACGCCCATTGGTTTGCCTGCGCCTTGACTTAGGCTTTTGAAAATTTTTGAGACAATAATGAATTTAATCCCTAATTTAGCTGCAAAGTGTATTTCTTTGAAATTATGCGCCGATGCGGTCAAAATTCTTTGCCTTGTGCGGGCATTATAAAACTGGCGAAGTGATTTTGCGGGCAAATGAAATTGGTGCATTCTTGAGTGATTAATAAGGCGCGTGTCAAACGACAAAATTACGCCGCACTTTGCATTTTTGATAGGTTCAAATTCGGGGATCGTCCCAAAATGACGAATTATCAGAAAGGAATTTTTCGGCAAATTATTCGCTAAATCATCAATTTCATTGCGCCGATCGGGGTCGCTAATAACAAAAAACTCCAAATTTTTATGCTTGCGCTTAAAATCCTTCGCAAATTTAGAGATTTCCTTTATGCTTAATGCCATGAATAACAATATAATCAAAAACCAATTTGTTCAAAGGCTTGAAACATTAAGAAATAAAATCAAAAAAGCCGCAGAAATTGCAAATCGCAATTCTGACGAAATCACTTTGGTCGCTGTCACAAAAACCCAACCCAATGAAAATATCGAGGCCATCATTGCGGCAGGGCAGAATGTGTTTGGTGAAAACAAAGTCCAAGAGGCAAAAGCCCATTTTGAAAATCGCGCTATTAATGAATTGGAATTAAGACTTATCGGGCCATTGCAATCCAATAAAGCGCAAATGGCGGTGCAATTATTCGATGTGATTGAAACTCTCGATAGACCAAATCTCGCGAAAGAAATTGCAAAATCTGTCCAAAAACTTGGAAAATCCCCGAAATTTCTTATTGAAGTGAATATAGGCGAAGAAAGCCAAAAGGCGGGAATTGCGCCTGCTGAAATCAATGAATTTATGAAAACCATCGAAAAGGACTTTGGCATTAAACCAATCGGCCTAATGTGCATTCCGCCGTTCGACAAAGAACCGACGCCATATTTCCAAAAAATGCAAATGCTTGTGAAAGATTTTGGCCTCTCCCAACTTTCAATGGGTATGAGTTCGGATTTTGAAACCGCAATTAAATATGGTGCGACCCATGTGCGAATAGGAACCGCTTTGTTCGGGGAGAGGGTTCGCTAAATGGACAATAGAAGTTTTTATAAAGAGTCGCTCGCGACCCTTGTTTTGGCATGGCCCATAATATTATCAAATCTTTCCCAAATGCTTGTAAATGCGACTGATGTTTTTCTTTTGGGGCGACTAAGTGAAGACGCAATGGCGGCATCGGCAATTGGGGTCGGTTTGGTTATCACGCCACTTGTTTTCGGGATTGGTTTGATTCAGTCTTCATCACCAATAATCGCCAAAGAATTGGGTGCGCGCGCGCATTCGGTTCGAGATGTGAGGCGCACGGTGCGGGCCTCGCTTTGGATTGCGGTAATTTACTCTATTCCCGTAATGGCACTTTTGTGGTTTTCAGGGGATTTGGCGCGTTTTGCGGGGCTTGACCTAAAACTTGCAAATAATATCGGGATTTTTGTGCGTGGGCTATTGTTTGAAATTCTTCCCGTGCTTTTGATTGTGGCTTTGCGAAATTTTGTAGTGGCCCTTCATCGCCCGATTTGGTCAATGATAATCGGGTTTTTTAATGTTGGTTTTAATGCCTTTATTAATTCAGGGCTTATATTGGGTTATTGGGGCTTTCCCAAACTCGGACTTTTAGGGGCGGGTATCGGCAGCTCTATTACAGCTTTTGTCTCATTATTATTATTCGTCATTGTTATTATGAATGACAGAAAATTTCGGCGCTATCACATTTTTGGCCATTTTTGGCATTTTGACCTTCACAGATTGCGCGAATTATGGCGATTGGGTCTGCCGATTGGCATGCAGATCGGATTTGAAGTTTCTGTCTTTTCCTTAGCGGTTTTCATTATGGGGTATATTTCAGAAATTTCGACTGCTGCCCATTCAATTGCGATTCAAATTGCATCCGTCACCTTTATGGTTCCCATGGGCATTGCCCAGGCGGCGACAATTCGTGTCGGAAATGCATTTGGACGCAAAGATAGCGCGGGTATTGGGAATGCGGGTTGGGCGGCATTCATCTTAGGTGTCACTTTCATGTCCATTATGGCTTTGATTATGTTTTTGTATCCTGCCGAATTAGCAAAAATATTCATTGATGAAAAAATTGAAAACTCGGCATTGGTGATTGCGACAGCAATTGGCTTCATAAAGATTGCTGCACTTTTTCAAATTGCCGATGGTGCCCAAGTGGTTGGTGCCGGAATGTTGCGCGGCTTGCAAGATACAAAAATGCCAATGGTATTTGCTGCAATTGGTTATTGGGGCATCGGCCTTGGGTTTGGCGTTTTTTTGGCATTCTATAAGAAAATGGGCGGCAATGGTATTTGGTTGGGCCTCGCAATTGGTCTTGGTTCGGTTGCGATAATGATGATTCACCGTTGGTCAAAACGCGAAACGCTGGGGCTTTGTGAATAGGTGCGAATTATTTCGCTTTTTTCGAACGTTTCCATTGCATTATCCAAGATTTTTCCCATGTTTTTCCGCCGTCATAAGACGTGCCTTGATACCAACGACATGAATTTTTGGTGATTTCGTCCCAGGCGGAAATATATTTTACGGGAATATCCCCTTGCATATCGTCAACAATAAAAATTCCCTCACCATTTATGAAATTGCCAAGCATTGGCTCGCCAACGATACCGGATTTGGCATTAACCCAATGGTCTGCCCATTGAAGGGTCTCAAGATTAAGTGCGCGCAAACCCATTCCATAAAAGTTTTTTGAGGGAATTAGCAATTCTTCGATACTGATTAGGCCATTTAGTATTGATACAACTGTCGCCTCACCGTCGAAATATTCCCATTCATCTTTGCTCCCCTTTTTTAATTGTTGATTTTTTATTTTCCAGCTTCCGGTCAAAAAATCAAATTCACCGATTTTTCCATTCAGTATTTTAGGCTTTTCATCCGCCATTGTTTTTCCCCCATTCAATAAAACTGACAGACTTAGGCCTGCAATTGCAGCTGTGATTAGGTTTCGCTTAGAAATTTCGTAATTCATGGTCATATCAATCCTCTCGATTGCGATAATAATTGATTTCCCTGACAATTTATGTCAGTCATTTTTTATGCGCGCATCACGATTGTTGGCAATTTTGATAATTTTACAATTGCGCGGCAAAGTGCGTGCAATAGATCTTGCGCGTGAATTTGAGGTTTCAATTCGCACGATTTATCGCGATATTGATGAATTAAGTGCCGCCGGCATTCCGGTCTATGGCGACGGTGGCCCTGGGGGCGGCATTTCATTGCTCGAAGGCTTCAAAACCCAATTAAACGGGTTAGAAAACAATGAAGCGGCCTCCATTTTTCTGTTTGGCTTACCGCAACAGGCACAAATGCTAGGCCTTGGAAGTGCAGCTAAAACCCTAACTAACAAAGTGCTCTTGTCCTTGCCAAAGGATAAACGGGAAAAAGCCGATGCAATATCGCAAAAATTTCATTTTGATTTTGCGCCTTGGTATTTCAATCAAAAGCAGCCACAATTTTTGCAAGATTTAACCCGTGCTTTGATTAATGAAAAAGCGATTGCGTTTCAATATGAAAGCTGGTCGCAAGCAAAAAGCTGGGAAGTCTCGCCGCTTGGCATGGTTTTTAAAGGCAATGAATATTATTTAGTTGCATTCAATGGGTTAAAGAAGCTGGTTTTCAAAATTGACAGGATTTCGAATTTTGAAATTGTCAATAAAGAAGCCAAGCTGCCGAAAGGTTTCGTCCTAGAAGATTTTTGGAATGCCCATTTGGAAAATTTTTATGAAAGAATTTTTGAGCGAAACGCAATCCTGATGATTGATGCCGATGATTTAAAGAAATTGGGTGAATCAATTTTTTTAAAAATCACCAAAACTGAAATTGTGAAAGATTCTGTATTTGCCAAACCGATAATGGCGCATATTACCTATGACCAAGACTTAAACCTTGTTAGATATATTCTTGGCGCAAATTTCCGAATAAAATTAATATTTCCGGAAAATCTTATTGCGACTTTACGCAATTACGCAATGGAAATCTCTAAGTTTCACTCATGATGAAAAAATATTGCGCTGTTGCGCGTGATTGGCGCAAGAAATGAAATCGGATTGCGAATGAGGTTTTATGGCCTTTTCATTCGTGAATCTTCGTAATATTGGGACTTTGAGGAATAATAAATGGCAAGTTTTTTCGATCATCCAGATTTTGACAATCATGAAGGCGTTTATTTCGCGACCAATCCACAGACCGGACTAAAATGCATTATCGCGGTTCATTCGACCCATTTGGGGCCATCTGCAGGCGGCGTAAGAATGCAGCCCTATAGCGACAGCGAAAGCGCAATCAAAGATGTTTTGCGCCTTTCGCGCGGCATGTCTTATAAAAACGCGATGGCGGGCCTTAAATTGGGTGGCGGCAAAGCGATTTTATTTGGTAATCCCAAAACCGATAAGACTCCGGAATTAATGCATTCTCTAGGCGAAAAAATTGAGGATTTGGGTGGCAAATACCTTGCGGCAGAAGATGTCGGTATGACTTTGACAGATATGGAAAATATCGCAAAAAAGACCAAACACGTTTTCGGGCGAGATCCAAAATTGGGTTTCGGTGGCGAACCAAGTCCGATGACCGCCCTTGGCGTCTTTCTTTCAATCGAATGCGCCGTAAAAATCAAATTAGGGCGTGAAGATTTAAGCGGCCTGACAATCGGAGTGCAGGGTGCGGGCGCCGTTGGCGCGGATTTGGCAATTCGCCTTGGCAAAGCCGGTGCCAAAGTATTGGTTGCCGATATCGACATAAATCGTGCGAAAGAAACCGCGCAAAAAGCGGGTGGCGAATTTGTCGAAACCAAGGAAATTATGGCCCAAAATATGGATGTTTTCGCGCCATGCGCTTTGGGCGCGATTATTAATGATGTCACAATTCCAAATTTGAAAGCAGGAATCATTTGTGGCGCGGCAAATAATCAATTGGCAGAAAATCGCCATGGCGATGAATTGGTTAAACGCGACATTCTTTATTGTCCGGATTATGTCGTTAATGCAGGCGGCATAATTAATGTTGCCTATGAAGTCGGCGGAAATTACAACGAAACGGCGGTTATCGCGCATGTTTCACGCATTCCGAACACTTTGGAAAATGTATTGAAAGAGGCCATAACAGCCAAAGTTTCGCCGGCAATTATTGCAGATGAACAAGCGAAAAAACTTATAGGGCGATAATTGAAGCATTAATGGCGTGTTGATTTGGCTATGGGGGTTTGCGGTTGCGTCTGGCCGCATTTGAAAAACATCACTCGCTTGACTTATGTGTGGCATATATGACACTTCTGCGAATTAAATATTTTTTACTTGCGAAAATATTTAACGTGTGGCATAAGTGCAGCAGTTCGAAGTTTTCAGGGATATTCGAATCACACTGAATGTGGGGTTTGAAATTGCGGTATTTCTGAACGACGACACATCCGGTTTCCCCTCCCGGTAAGACGAAAACGTCTAGGCGCTCGATAAAATGTCGGGCGCCTTTCGCGTTTCTACATTTTTATATTGCTATTTTGAAAGTGCCAAAAAGCCCCAAGGGTCAAGGGTCAATTCATCATTTGTTATCTTAATTGCCCTGCCGTCTAAGTCTTTGTAATCACCAATTGGCAAATCATCGGTGAATTTCACTTTGACCACTTGGTTTGAGAAATTGAAAACGCCCAAGACCTTGTTGCCATCTTTCATACGCACAAAGCTAAAGACTTTTTGGGGATTATTGTTTTCGACTTTCACCATTCGCGCACCCCATTTGCCGTTATGAAGGGCGGGGTTTGCAGATTTGAAGGCGATTAATTTGGTGAAATGGTCTTCGAGATCGCATTTTTGCCATTTTATTGGGTCTTTTTCAAAAAACTCAAGGCGCTTTTTATTGCATGCCTCTTGCCCGTTATGCATCATTGGAATGCCTTCGCCCAAGAATGAAAGCGCGATTATTGACTTCAGGCCGTCGCCAAACGCCTCATATTGCGTGGCTTCCCACGCATTTTTGTCGTGGTTTTCAGTGAATGCCATGCGCATTGATCCCCAAGGCCAGGCACTTTCATTGCCGGAATAATATCCATAGAATGAAGTTGCGTCACCTTTGCCTTGGGCAACATTATGGGCGGTATTATACCAATCCCAAGCATAGGTGGCGTCGAAAGCTTTTTTATGCAAATCACGCTCTTGCCATTCGCCAAGCATAAAGACAGGCTTTACTTTTTCCATTTGCGCTCGCGCGGTTTCCCAAAAATCAAGCGGTACATATCCCGCGACGTCGGCGCGATAACCGTCAATATTTGCTTCTTTCACCCAATAGACCATTGCGCGCGTCATATATTCGCGTAAATCAGCTTTGTCATAATTAAGGTCAATAATATCAGACCAATCCCACCACGGTGTGGGGTGATAGTTTCCGCGCCAATCTTTTTCATACCAATCAGGATGATTCGAAACCATTTGATTATCCCAAGCAGTGTGATTGGCGACCAAATCAAGAATTACATGCATTCCCAAGGAATGGGCCTTGTTTACGAAAGATTTCAAATCTTCCATGGTGCCAAATTCAGGATTTACACCAAAAAAGTCTTTGACAGAATATGGCGAACCCAGTGAACCTTTGCGATTTTTGACCCCAATTGGATGAATTGGCATAAGCCAAACAATATCAACACCCATTTTATTGAGACGATCCAATTGCGCCTCTGCCGCCTTAAAAGTGCCTTCTGGCGTGAATTGGCGCGTATTGATTTGATATAGAACTGCGTCTTTTGTCCATTCAGGGTTTTTCAATTCAATATAAGGTTTTGGTTGATATGAAACCGTGTCGGTTGAGGCACACGCGCTCAAGGCCAAAGCAGTGAATGAAAGAAGAAGTGTTTTCATTTTTCACCTATACATTTTTGATGCGCAGCATCGAAATTGCGGCAATTGCCATTGAACCGGCGGCATAGGCCATTGTGTAAACCGGTTCGTTAGGGAAGAATTTATTTAATATCGTACCCATTACGGTCGCGACCAATAATTGCGGAATAACGATGAAAATATTGAATATGCCCATATAAATGCCCAATTTGCTTTGTGGCAAAGTGCTGGCAAGGATTGAATATGGCATGGCAAGGATTGATGCCCATGCAATGCCAACACCGACTTCGGAAATCAGAAGCAAATTTTTATCCTTAATCACAAAGAATGAGGCATAAGAAAGCGCGCCAATCAAAAGGCAAATCGCATGGGTTTTTGCGCGACCAATAGATTTTGACAGGATTGGCAAAATCAAAAGCGCTGCAATTGCAGCGACACCATTATAGACCGAAAACAACACCCCGACCCAATTTCCCGCTTCATTGAATAGTGCGCTTTCGGAATCTGTGGTGCCAAACACACTTTGGGCAACAATTGGGGTTGTATAAATCCACATAATAAAAAGCGCGGACCAAGAGAAAAATTGGGTTACGCAGAGCTTTTGCATGGTTTCCGGCATTGATAATAAATCAGACATTATGCCTTGAATAAAATTGCCGGATTTTGCGTGTAATAGGTTTGAATAAATCAATAGCGCGCCAAAAACCAATAGAATTCCGCCTAAAAGATAAATCTCTTTCTTCAAGCCAAGCGGTGCGACAAGTGCAATAACAATTGCGCCAAGTCCAGCCCAGATTGCGCCGTGCAAGATTGGTGGCTTAGCGTTGGAATGGGTTTCATTGGCATCATTCTTTTCAAACGCCGCCATTTCTTCGGGGCTGTATTCTTTGGTTGTCAAAATCGTCCAAAGGATTGCACCGAAAAGGGCAAATCCACCGAACCAAAAACTGAATCTGACGCTATCGGGAATTCCACCACCGGCGGCTTCGTTGCTAACACCTAAATGACTTAGGATATAAGGAAATAATGAGCCGACAACCGCGCCTAAACCGATGAAAGCGGTTTGAACTGCATAGCCTTGAGTATGTTGATCTTCGCGCAAATTATCGCCGACAAAGGCACGAAACGGCTCCATGGAAATATTAAGGCTTGCGTCCAAAATCCAAAGTGTCATTGCTGCAAACCAAAGCGCAGGCGCAAGTGGCATAGCGAATAATGAAAGTGCCGCAAGAATAGCACCCGCCAAAAAATATGGACGACGACGACCCAATTTCCCCCAAGTTCTATCGGAGAAATACCCGATAATTGGCTGCACCAATAATCCGGTTAAGGGCGCGGCAATCCATAAAAAGGCCAAATCATCGAGTTTAACATCAAGGCTTTGGAAAATACGGCTCATATTGGCGTTTTGCAAAGCAAAGCCAATCTGAATGCCGAAAAACCCAAATGACAGATTAAAAAGCCCCATAGGGGAATAGCGCGCTTTTTCCATTTTCCTCGCCTCTATGATTTGTTCTGATTATGCAAAAACTGTAATTTTTTTAAAAGTATTGTTTATTTTGGCCTGTAATGCAAGGCGAAAATTCAAAATACAATCTGCAAAAATTTGCAAAATTTGGAATCGAGAATTTTCCATGCATTTTTGCCGCCAAGACAAAATTGCGATGGAGCGACTTGTTGAAAGAATGGAAAATTTAGAGAATTTCACCCAAATGAGAATTCTTTGCAAAATTTTGCAAAAACTTGCAAATCGCGGATAATGCATTGCAAAATGAGGATTATTGCACTGCAAAAACCGTATTTTTTTATGTAAATGCGAAATATTTTTGCAGTCTTTTGCATTTTGATATGGACAATTGCCAAATTTTAATGCATTTATTCTCGAATTAGAGGCATCTAATGTTTGCAAAGTTTTGCAAAAACCGAAAATTCTGTGTCTAAATCGCGTTTTCGGCTTTGTAACTTTGCCTTTACCGAGCGTTTTCGGAATATTGCAAGCTGGGAGTTACATTTATGAGGAAATCAAATCGTGCGGGAATCTCGCAGGCAAGCCGTTTAGCACTTAGCGCAAGCGCTATTGCTTTGGGTGTTGCTTTTTCGGGTCAAGCATTAGCACAAACTGCACCCCCTACCACCGAAGGTGAAGTGGTTGTAGTAACCGGTATCCGTAAGGGTATCCAAGATTCAATCAGCGCCAAGAAAAAATCAAGCGCAATTGTTGAATCTGTTTTTGCCGAAGATATCGGTAAATTACCTGACAATTCAATTGCCGAATCAATTGCACGTTTGCCTGGTATTGCTGCGCAACGTACAAATGGTCGTGCACAATCTCTAAGCCTTCGCGGCCTTGGCCCTGATTATACTGTCACAACCCTTAACGGTCGTGAGCAAGTGTCAACAAACGACAACCGCTCTGTCGAGTTTGACCAATATCCATCTGAATTGATCAATGCTGTTTTGGTTTACAAAACTGCAAACGCATCAATGGTTAACCAAGGTGTAGCAGGTACTGCTGATTTGCAGACAGTTCGTCCTTTGTCAGTTGGCAAACGAATTATTGCATTGAATGTTCGCGCTGAAGCAAACAGCGAAGATGCCGCTATCGGTGGTTATGAAAACACTGGTCATCGTTATGCCGGCACTTATATCAACCAATTCCTAGACGGCACTTTGGGTGTTGCCCTTGGTTATGCGCACACTAAATCGCCATACCAAGCAACAAAAGACGAACCATGGGGCGACGGCAATCTTGCATCTGCAAACGGCGCTTTCCTTCCTGGCGGTCAGAAAAACCAAGTTCAGTCTTCAACTTTGGTTCGTGACGGCTTCATGGCTGTTATCGAAGCCAAACCAAACAATAATTTGAACGTTGTTATTGACGCCTATCATTCGGACTTTGAAGAAATTCAACAAATTGCCCGCCTTGAGTATCCTTTGGCATGGGGCGGCGCAACACTTTCTTCAGGTGTTAAATCTTCCGACGGCTTATTCTATGACAGCGGTACTTTCACCGATGTTAAAGTAATCGTTGAGAATTATGCGAACCGCAGAACTTCTAAAATCGACGAATTGGGTGTTAATGCATCTTATAAACTTGGCGATGATTGGACTTTGGGCTTTGACGCTAATGGTCAAAGACTTGAACGTGAAGATTTGATTTTGGAATCAACAGCAGGCACCGGCCCAAATGGCGTTGGCGCAACTGATACTGTTTCTTTCAAACGCGGCGAAAACAATTCTTACGCTTTGACTGGCGCATTGAATTATTCGAGCTTTGACAATGTTTTCCTAACCGACCCTAAAGGTTGGGGTGGTGCGGCAGGTCGTGCGGGCTATGTGAAAAACCCAACCGTAACTGACGAATTGACCGCTGTTAAATTGTCGGCAAAACGCGCTTTGACAGGCATGATTTTTGACAGCGTAACTTTCGGTGTCAACCAAACCAAACATACCAAAAACAAAGTAAATGAAGAAGGTGCAATCACCCTTCCTGGTCTAGTTGCTCAGGCTTCGGTTCCTGCTGCTTTCAGACGTGGTGTTACTGATGCTTCATTCCTTGGTAATGGCTCGGGCATGATTTCTTATGATTCACTTGGATTGTATGACAGCGGATATTTCGGCTTCACACAATTCCGTGGTGACAATGATAAGAAAAATTGGACTGTTGATGAAACTGTAACCACTACTTATTTGATGGCGAATATCGACACCACAGTTGCGGGCATGGTTTTGACCGGTAACGTCGGTTTCCAAAGCGTCAACACTAAGCAAAACGCTATCTCAACTTATGTCAGCGGCCAAGGCGGCACGACATACTTTATGGACGGCACTGAATATACTGATAATCTTCCAAGCTTGAACTTGAACCTTGATGTCGCATCTGACTTGAAAGTTCGTTTCGGTGCAGGCACGGCAATTGTTCGCCCACGTATGGACGACATGTCAGGTGGTGTTGGTTATGGCATTACTGTCAATTCCGGCGTTCCATCGGTATTCCAAGGCCGACAAATCTACTGGTCCGGTGGTGGCGGCAATGCCAAATTGAAACCATGGAAATCAAACTCTTATGACCTTTCTGTTGAGAAATATTTCGGTCGTAAAGGTTACATTTCTGCGGCAGCATTCTACAAAGAATTGACGTCATTCATTTATAACGCAACTCTTTTGAAAGATTACACGGGTGCACCGCTTCCATCGAATTGCTACAATTCAGACGGTTCACAAGCTATGAGCGGCGGAACTTGGATCTGTTCTTTGGCAAATGCTAACAGAATCGGTACAATCGGTGGCCCTACCAATGGTGAAGGCGGAAATATCAGCGGCGTCGAAGTCGCGGCATCAATTCCATTGGAAATTGTAAGCCCGATGCTTGATGGCTTTGGTGTTCTACTTTCCGGTTCGTTCAATGATTCATCAATCAATCCTGCTGGTACTGGCGAAGTAAACGTTCCTGGCCTTTCTAAGAAAATCATCAATAGCACGATTTTCTATGAGAAAGATGGCTTCTCGGTTCGTGTGTCTAACCGTTATCGTGGTGATTTCGTGGGTGAGGTTCCTGATTATACAAACTCACTACAAACCCGCAATGTTCGTGGTGAATCTGTGTATGACGCACAAGTCAGCTATACTTTCCAAGACGGCCCTGCAAAAGGTTTGAACATCCTATTATCAGGCTCTAACCTTACCAATGAACCATTCTTTATGTATCAGGGTGCAAACGTTGTTCGTGAAGAGAAATATGGTTCGACCTATATGCTTGGCCTAAGCTATAAATGGTAATTTATTGTCTTTTAGACGATAAATAAGACAATTTGACACCTGCCAATTATCATATTGGCAGGTGTTTTTTTATTGAAAAAATGCCAAAATGCATTGCGAGGAAACGATATGAATAATGAAATCAAAGAGCTTGTAATCGTTGGCGGCGGCACAGCAGGTTGGATGTGCGCGGCAGCTATTTCAAAAGTTATGGGGCCGCGTGTTAATATCACTTTGGTCGAATCCGATGAAATCGGCATTATCGGCGTCGGTGAAGCGACGATTCCGCCGATTAAAATCTTCAATGACCTTGTAAAACTTGATGAAGATGATTTCCTTAAGAATACGCAGGGCACTATCAAGCTTGGAATTCAATTCGTCGATTGGTTTCAAAAAGGCCATTCTTACCACCATGATTTTGGCCCAATAGGTAAAGACCTTGGCTATATCGACTTTCACCATTATTGGGCATTGCGCAATTTAGAAGGCTCGCAAGATACTCTTTGGGATTACAGCCTCAATAATCTTGCAATTCGTCAGAATAAATTCGACCGTTTACCTTGGATACAAGATACGCCAATTGCGGGCCTGGTTCATGCATTTCATTTTGACGCCAGCCTTTATGCAAAATACTTGCGTAATATTGCCGAAAAAAGCGGTGTGAAACGCGTCGAAGGAAAAATCACGAATGTTATTCAAGACCCGCAAAACGGCAATATTAGTGCCGTCGAACTGGAAAACGGAAGCAAGATTTCAGGCGAATTTTTCATTGATTGTTCCGGTTTCCGCGGCCTATTGATTGAGGGCGCATTGAAAACGGGTTTTTCCGATTTTTCAAAATCGCTACCGGTTAATCGCGCTTTGGCGATACCATGCGAAGGCGTTAACCCGATAACGCCTTATACGCGCTCAAGCGCGAAATCGGCGGGTTGGCAATGGCGCATTCCGTTACAACATCGTATCGGAAACGGGCATGTCTATTGCGCCGAATATATGAATGATGATGAAGCCCATGATATCTTAATGACTAATCTTGACGGCAAACCATTAGCGGAGCCACGATTGGTCAAATTCACGACTGGCAGACGTCATAAATTCTGGAACAAAAATTGTATCGCAATTGGCCTTTCATCCGGGTTTTTGGAACCTTTGGAATCAACTGCTATTCATTTAATTCAATCGGCAATCGTAAAATTAATTCAATTATTCCCGCACAAAGGCGAAAATCTTGCGCTACGCGAAGAGTTTAACACACATATGTCGGCGGAATTCGACCATATTCGCGATTTCATTATTCTGCACTATCACGCCAATCAGCGTGTCGGTGAAAAATTTTGGGACGATATGCGCAATAATCCAATCCCCGACACATTAAAACACAAAATCGAGATTTTCCGCGAGGCAGGTATCATAAATGTCGAACAACATGATTTGTTCAAATTGACATCCTGGTTACAAGTTTTGATAGGGCAGGGCATTTCGCCAAATGCGGCACACCCGTTCACAAAGACAATTAATCCAAAAGATTTGGATGAATATATGCGCAATATCAAAGCCATAATGAATGGTGCAGTCGATAGAATGCCAAGCCATAATGCTTTTATCGCGCGCTCCTTCGCAGCCAAACCGATTTAGGCGCGCCATGCTATTTCTTAATCCTGAGGCAGAGGTAAGATTTCAAAGAGTCGGAAATGAAGAACATCCGGTCGTGATAATTGATAATCTATTGAAAAACCCTGATGATTTGGTCGAAATCGCGGTTAATTCGCAATGGGAACAACCGCAAAACACCTATTATCCTGGTCCGAATGCACCCTTACCGAGTGAGTTTAAGACTATAATCGCGGGCCTATTCCGTGAATTTACAAAAGCATTTAACTTCAATCCCAATAAAAAAGTTCTTATCAAGAGTTTTTTTGGCCTAACCACTTTGCCACTTGAAGAATTTGATGCTTGGCAAAAAATCCCACATTATGACCGTGCCGAGCCGGACCATTTGGCAATGGTTCTTTATCTAAATCACGATCAAACTGGCGGCACGGGGTTTTTTCGCCATTTGCCAACCAATTTTGAATCAATAAGCCCCAATCGAGTCACCGAATATTTGGAATATGTAACTAATTGGATAGATGGCGGTGCGCAATTAAATGATTATGCGGGTGAAAACACACCAGATTATCAAATGTTTTTTAAAGTGCCGTTCAAATATAATCGCGTGGCAATTTACCCGTCTTATGTCCTGCATTGCGCATTATATGATGGAACCAATAATAGCGCCGACCCACGAAAAGGGCGGCTTACTGCTAATACTTTTATTATTCCGACCGAATAGATAGATTCCAATGCTAACGCTTTAACGGTTTAGGCCATACCCAAAAGAACGACATTAAATTATCTTTTACCCAACATTCCCATAATATCATCCAATGGATTGCCGTCTTTATCCATGTCAATCATGCTTGCAAGGCCGCCAAGGGCATTATTGCCGCCGCCGCCCAAAAGGCCGCCCAAAGCGCCACCTAATCCGCCGCCAACTGAATTACCGACCATCGAGCCTAAAATACCGCCCAAACCGCCGGCATTGGCCTTACTTGCCATAGAACCCGCCGCCATCATGGCAAGAACCGGAAGCATTTTTTTCAAAATATCGACGTTTAGGCCAGTTTGTGCCGCCGCTTGACCAGCAACTTCGCGCGACACTTCTTTTGAGCCGAAAATCGCACCCAGAACTTGGTTTCCCGCGTCTGTTGTGCCCGGACGCGCTAATTCTTCGGGGTTTTCGCCAATGGCAACGTGATTTTGACCCAAAACAGAGCCCAAAATATTTTCAAGGCCGCCTTGTTGTTGCGCTTGGTTTTTAAATCCGCCGGCAATCATCGGCGCGAGTGCCTCAATCGCGCTGCGTGACTGACTAGGGGAAATGCCAAAACGTCCGGCAATCATATCGACGGCAGAACCGCCACCCGCTTGTAAAATTTGCTCCAACAGACCACTCATGGCGAAACCCCTTTTAGATAGAATTTAATTTCTTAACCCATAGGAAAAATAAGGCAATGAATTACCCCAATTAATTGAGCAGTTTCAACAGGCTGTTATTTACTCATTTCTTGTTCTTGCGCAAATTTGCGCGAGATTTCTGAAAATTTGCCGCTAAAAATCAAAGCTAGAGCATTTTTCGCTTTGCGCATTATTTGCGGGAATTTTGATTTTTCATTCACATATTTTTGATCGCACCATTCGCGCAATTGAAATTCTTTGGTCTTCGTGAAAATTGCGGTTCTATGCCGTAAATGGCAATCAAATTTCCAACCCTCTTCTTGTTTTAAGAAATCAACCAGGATTTTTCCGGTCCAGACATCAATGTCATCAATCAATAATTTCCCACCATCTTTTAAGTGGCGCGCCAAATATACAAAATCGATTTGCGGAATGGGAAAACCATGTCCACCATCGATTAAGACCAAATCCAATGGCGCGAAAAATTCCAAGCCGGGGAGCACATCTTGCGAAAAACCTATTACAAAACGAGTTTTAGAAAGATCGATTTTGTTTTCTTTGGCGATGTTTGCAATATTATCCACTTCATTTTGTGACGGCGTAACGGCAGTGTGATTTGCACCCATAGCGGCAAAAAGCAGGCTGGTTTTTCCCGCGCCGGTTTCACAAGTATGCATTCCGCTTTTAACAGAGTTTTTCAAATATTCCAAAGTTGCGTCACTGGCGTCCCATGCGACGCTCCCGCCCTTGTGAATCTTAATGTCATATGAGTTTTTCATTTGTCTCGTTTTCGGAAAATTATTGTAATTAGCGAACCCAATGAAAATTCTATGCCAGCTATTTCTAGAGCGGTAATACTTCAATTGGAATCGGACTGGCTTGTTCTTTTGCGCCATGACAGCGAGTTTTTTCTTGAGAATATTCCAATATTATCTGCGAAAAAATTCACTGCCATGCCACAAAATCCCTGCGCCATTCCTGTTCCACTTGAAGTATCACCGCTCTAGCGCCCTATACTCACCGCGATAGAAAATCAAAGGCTCGTCATCTGTGACCAAATTTGCATGGCTTACTTCACCAATCAAAATAGTATGGTCGCCGCCGTCATGAATTTGCGTACGATTGCATTCAAAAAAAGCGATTGCACCATCAATCAATGGCATTTGGTTTTCACCCTTATGCCAATGGGTTTCACCAAATCGGTCAGAATGCCTTTTGGCGAAAATCTGTGAAATATCGGTTTGGTTATCTGCCAATACGCTAATTGCGAATTTATCGGCGGCCAAAAACTGTGCAATTGTTCCGGCATTATTATTAAGGCAAACTAAAACCAATGGCGGGTTTAAGGAAACCGACGTAAAGGAATTGACGGTCATTCCAATCGGTGCGCCACTTTTGGTCATAGTCGTTACTATGGCAACGCCCGTCGTGAAATGCCCCATAATATTGCGAAATGCATTTGTTGCATCGCCGTTTTTGAAATCTATCGGGGCTTTATTCATATTCTATTTCTTTATTATGGCTTTTAAATCTTCAATACGCAATGCGCGGGTTATTATTGCCGCGCATAAATATACGGTCATTCCCATTAATGAGACAATCAAAACCGCCAATTCTTTCCCGGCAAATGGCATGAATTTGAACAGGTTTAAGAGCTGATTCATGGACATACTGGCAATAATCAAAAATGCCGCCATTATTCCAGTTGCCAAAAGAATATTCAAAATGCGTTTAAAGACGATGCCATCTATTTGCCACCAGCCGCGTTTCACAAGCCCAAAATAAAGCAAAAATGTATTTACCCATGCCGCAATTGATGTGCCGATAGCCAATCCGATATATCCGGTTTTATTCATATTATGAAAAATGAAAAATAGCGCCGACCCAATAATAATATTGGCAACAACCCCAATAATCGCAAAATTCATCGGGGTTTTAGTGTCAGAACGCGCAAAAAACGGTGGCGCAAAAATTCGGACTAAAACCATCGCCGGCACACCCCAAGCGTAATGGAAAAGCGCATGAGCGGCGTTTTGGGAATCTGTGGCCGTAAATTCACCACCCTGCCAAAATCCATACATCAATAAATATGGCATAAATAAAAGGGCCGCCGCCGCCGGAAGCGTAAGCGCCATAGACAATAAAAACCCCTCATCAAGCGCCCTTTTGTCATCTTTTGTGTCGTTAGAGGCGATAGCAGATGAAAGACGTGGTAAAAGCGCGACACTTATCGCAACACCAATAAGACCCAAAGGCAATTGATAAAATCTATCAGCGAAATAAAGCCAGGTTTTCGCGCCGATTTCATAAGATTGGAGGGGTTGCGAAATCATAATATTGATTTGCGTTGCCGAACCCGCAATAACCGACGGCGCCATAACTTTTAGAATGGTCATAACATCGGGCGTCAAACGCGGCATTCGAAAGCCGATTTTTATACCTAATCTGCGACAGCCCCAAAATAATAATAATGCCTGCAAAACCCCTGCAATAGAAATTGCAATTGCGGCATAAAGTGCAGATTGTTTCGGGTCTTTGGTCATTAAAACGAATATTAAAATAGTAATATTCAATAAAGTCGGTGCAAATGCAGAAAGCGCGAATTTGCTAGCGGTGTTCAAAACTCCCGCAAATAATGCGCTCGCCGCCATGCCAACCAAATACGGCATTGTTATTTGCGTCAGGAGTATGGTTAGCCGATAGGCTTCAGGGTTTTTGACCTGTCCATTATGCAAAAGCCAAACAATCCCCGGCATTGCGATTTGCGCAATTATGACAATTATAATCGAAACCAAAGTCAAAACCGAAAACGCTTGTGACGCAAGTTCGGCGGCACTTTCAACACCGTCACTTTTAATTTTTTTGGCATATAGGGGCACAAAGGCTTGGGAAAAAGCGCCCTCGGCAAGAATGCGGCGAAACAGATTGGGAAAAGTTTGCGCCATTACCAAAGCGTCGCCTATAAATCCTGCGCCGACCATATTTGAAATCAAACGGTCACGAAAATAACCGAATAATCGACTTAAAAGCGTGAAGGAGAATTGAACAAAAGTATTGCGCGCAATCGACATTATCTTACCTTCTTAATGAAGCGCGCGCTTGCGCCAATTGACGTTTTGAAACCAAAGTCGGCGCAGAAGGCATATTATCAGAAAGGATATTTTCCAATTTTTCTTTCAACCTTGCTTGGCGATGTGGTTCCAATAGTTTCAACCCATCACGGGTTCTTAGGTAAAAGGCATCTTGGGCGCGTTCGCCAATCCCGCCAATATGCGCCGATGTAATATTTAAGGCTTCATCATGAAATACTGACGCGATTTGCGCCAAAAGACCTGGTCTATCATAGCCTGAAATTTCAATAAGCGTGTCATAATTTGATGCGAAATTATCGAAAACGACAATCGGCTCGACGCGAAATGCCGCCAGTCTTTTCGGAAACTTGCTTTGAAACGCCAAATTAATCGCTTCACTGGATTGAATGGCGCGAATAATATTGGTTTTCAAAACATCAATCAAATGTGGTTCATATTCACCAAATGCGCTTGCGTCTGAACCTTGCAAAGCGAAAACGTCAAAGGCTTCGCCGTTTTTTGAGGTGAAAATGCGCGCATCCAAAACATTCGCGCCATTATTGGCGAATACAGCCGCCAATGCCGCAAACAGACCTTCGCGGTCTTTACAAATGACCAAAACCTCGGTTGCGCCGCGACTTGGCGAAAGCCTTATGGCGACATGTGGATAGTCTGCGCCATAAAGCATTTTGCGAATTTCGTCATGGTGCCATTTGTGTTGACCCTCATCAAAACCTAGCCAATAAGCATCATCAATGGTCGAAAACCATTGCATGACTTTTTCGTCTTTAACAATCTGTTCGCGCGCGCCTTGCGCACCTTGTGCAAGAACTTGTTTGACAAATGCTTCATCGGCGCGACCGCCGCGTAAAATCGCCTCGGTCAATTTGTAGAGATCGCGCAATAATTGTGCTTTCCAATCGTTCCAAATCCCAGGGCCAACCGCCATAATATCCGACGCAGTAAGCGCAAGTAAAAGGCGCAATTTTTCCAACGAATTGGCGGTTTTGGCAAAATTCGTGACAGTTAATGGGTCACCCAAATCACGTTTTTGTGCCGTATCCGACATAATCAAGTGGTGTCCTACTAACCATTCAACAATCTCAATTTCTTCCTCGCCCAGTTTTAGACGATTGCATGCTACGCGTGCGGCTTTTGCGCCCAAAATTTGTTGATCACCTTCGCCTTTGCCAACATCATGAAGAAGCATGGCGAGATAAAGGGCGCGGCGATTTTTGATTTTCGGGAAAATCGATGTCGAAATCGGCAATTGTTTCTCATAATCACCCTTTTCAATGTCGCCAAGAATTCTAACGGCGCGCAGGGTGTGTTCATCGACCGTGAAATGATGATACATATTGAATTGGGTTTGCCCGACAATTCGCCCGAATTCCGGTATCATGCGCCCCAAAAGACCGGTTTCATTCATAAGATTTAGAATTTCAAACGGCCCACCTTTGATTTCCATAATTTTTAGGAAGATTTCACGCGCTTTTTCGTCATCAAATAATTTGATGTTGCGCGCTGAAAGTCTTGTGATTTCCGCCAAAGCCTGCGGTTCAATATCAAGCCCCATTTCGTTTGCCGTCAATAAAATCTCGAGCATTGAGGCATAATTATTTTGAACCATTTCAATATTGGCAAAACCTAAACGACCCGAATTGATAGTGAATTTCTTATCCGCAGTGGTTTTGAGTTTTGTGCCCGAAAAAATGCTTGAAAACCCTTTTGGGGCATTTTTCAAATGCTCATTTTCCAGTTTGGCACTTAAAATTCGCGTTAAAATCCCAACAGACTTTGCGACAAGAAAATAGCGTTTCATAAATCTTTCGACTGCGGGATTATCGGCCCTATCGCCATAACCCATGAGGCGCGCCATTTCCGGCTGCAAATCAAATGTTAGTCTTTCTTCGGCGCGTCCGGTAAGGAAATGTAGATGACAACGAACAGTCCATAAAAATTCGGCGGCCTGTTCAATGGTTTTGGCTTGTTCTTTGGTGAAAATCTGCTTTTCGATTAGTGATTTTGTATCATCTAAATCAATGTCATGGACATATTTGATTATCCAAAACATTGTGTGCAAATCTCTTAAACCGCCTTTGCCGTCTTTAATATTGGGTTCGACCATATAACGGCTTTCGCCTTGCTTTCTGTGTCGCGTGTCGCGTTCTTTGAGCTTTTCGGCAATGAATTTTGATGCCGTGCCTTGAAACAATTCATTGCGCAAACGGAATTTCAATTCCTCAAAAAGTTCTGGGTCACCGCAAATATATCTGGTTTCAAGGACAGAAGTGCGAATTGTGAAATCTTCTTTCGCAGCGCGAAGGCATTCAGGAATTGTGCGCGATGCGTGCCCGACTTTAAGCCCCATATCCCACATCATATAAAGTATATATTCAATCAGACCTTCGGCCCAAGGGGCATCTTTGGCGGGGCGAATAAAAAGAATATCAATATCAGACGACGGCGCTAGGGCAAAACGACCATATCCACCAGTCGCACATATACAGACCCTTTCTGCCATTGTTCGATTATGAACGCGAAACACTTGGGTCACCGTGAACTCAAAAAGCGCCTTTAAGACTTCATCTTGGACAGATGCTAATAATTCTGCGCAATCAATGCCGCCCGCGCCTGCCTCCAATCTTTCTTTGGCAATTAAACGCCCACGAAAAAGCGCGCCTTTTAATAATTCGAGCGCGCGTTTGCGCATTGCGGCAGGGTTTGAACGTAAATCTTGTGCGGCGGCGGTTAATTGAACTTTTAAGCGCCAAACATCAACAACATCTTCAATTTTCCAAGGTTTTAGCCCTGCATATCGAAGTTTGGAATTTTGCGCTTGTGCCATAGATTTACAATGACAATTATGATTTAGGCGCCATCACCATTGTCATTTGGCGGCCTTCCAAACGTGGCTCGGACTCAATTTTTGCAATATCGGCAAAATCATTTTTGAGGCGAACCAATAAATCCATGCCCAGATGTTGGTGCGCCATTTCGCGACCACGAAAACGCAAAGTGACTTTAACTTTATCACCTTCGGCAAAAAAGCGCTGCATCGCTTTGGCCTTAACCTGATAATCGTGAATATCGATCATCGGGCGCAATTTAACTTCTTTTAATTCGACTATTTTTTGCTTTTTGCGGGCTTCGTTCTTTTTCTTTTGTTCTTGGAATTTGAATTTGCCGTAATCAAGAATTTTGACAACCGGCGGATTTGCTGTCGCAACGATTTCAACCAAATCAAGACCCGCCTCGCTCGCAGCCTCTAGGGCCGCGCCAATCGGCATTTCGCCTTGTTTCTCACCATTCTCATCAATAAGAAGCACGCGTGGCGCACGAATCTCATCATTAACTCTTGGCCCGTCTTTTACGGGGGGTGATTGGTTTGGTCTTCTTATCTTACGCTCTCCATCGGTTGGTTTAAAGGGATTTATTTGGAAATATTAACCACAAATTATTAAGAATTTCTATTTCCGAATTTTGCTACATAATGGTTTTAATACCAAATCGCAAACGGCACGCGCGGTCATTAGGACACGATTTACATCTATTTGTTCAAAATCAGATGCGACCAAAGTCACGCAATTGCTTCCGCGTGGTGCAACTTCAATCAAATCAAGACCTTCGGGGTTTAAAATGGTCACCAATGGCGCACCGGCAATCGCCCCGATTTTGGCAAAATCCGAATTACTCGACACCATTAACTTGGAATTATGGGCCAGGCGCACGAAAGTGTTCAAATCGATGCGACCAACTAAATCCAATGCGTTTTTGATATTGGCGCGTATGATATTTCCCAATGCACTTGCCGCATTTGTGCCGACTATAATGGGCAAAAGCCCTTTGTCACTTAATAGACCGCCTAATTCGACAAATTTTTCGACCGGCCAAGCAAAATGCGGTTTTCCATTTGGCGCTTCGGGCGCAATTAAAACAAAGTCAGAATCTATGCCAAGATCAAAGCCGTCAGTATTTGGTGCATCAATTATCCAAGATAGGTTTGGCAAAGGCGCCGCACCCTGCGGATATGGCATTTCGGGCCCAATACCGCATTGCCACAATTGCGCAGCCAAAAAATCAAGGGGATGATTTGACTCACTCGCAATATTTTCAATTGAATGAGAGCAATTCGGCGCATTACCCGACCATTTCGGGCGCGAAATCCAAAATTTCTTATAGATTTCGTTGGATTCTGTGGTTTGGCTTAAATCATAAACCAATTCAAATTTTGCTTTTTGTAGGGCGTTTGTAACAGTCAGATTGTCGCGAAAATTGTCAGCGCGGTGGTTCGTGACAATTTCGTCAATATAGGGGCAATCTTCCAAAAACCGCCTCATAAAACCCTCAGTGATAAGACAAATATGCGCGTTTTTGTGATAATTTCTTATTGCCTCAAATGCCGCGATTTTAAGAACAATATCACCCATATCGCCCAAAGCGATTATCAAAATTCTTGAAATGTCCGTTTCAATTGGGTTTCTCATTACGGCGCTTTTATCAATTCATCATAGATTTTTAAAGTCCTAGAATGTAGCTTTGGCGTGTCAAACAATTCTAAAGCGCGGTTTCGTGCCTTTTGTTGTATTTTGGCTCTATCTTCCGATTTCAAATCCAATACCATTTTAATTTTTTGTGCCAGGTCTTTTGGGTTTCCTGGCTCAAACAAAAATCCGGTAATTGCATCATCTATGGTTTCGACCGAGGCGCCAAGTCGCGACGCAATTGCAATTTTTCCCAACATTTGCGCCTCTGCGGCACTTAATCCAAAGGCCTCCGGTTTGGTTGACGGTGTAATTATTAAATCGCAAATTTTCATTGCCGCCGCGACATCATCACAATGACCAATAAGCCTGACGTACTCACCAATGGCATTTTTCTCAATTTCATCATGTAACTGATTTACATAATCATCACGTCCTTGGGCGTCACCCATAAGAAAAAGCGTGAAATCGCAATTTTGGTCTTTCAGAATCTTCGCCGCTTGAATAGCGATAATTTGACCCTTCCAAGATGTTAGGCGCGCGGGAAGCAATATTTTGAAATTGGCTTTTGTTTCAAATTTTTCTTTCAATGCATCTGTGCGCGCAATATCAATTACGTTGGGATCAAAAATTTTTGAATCAATAGCGCAATAGACAAGGCGTATTTTGTTGGAATCCGGATTGTGCTGCTCAATCAAATATTCCATTGTGAATTGCGAATTCGCAATAACAATATCGGCCTTTGTCATTATGGAATTATAGGCTCGTTTTATTGGGTTTTTGGCAGGATAAATGCCGTGATAAGTTGCAACCCAAGGAATTTGTGCCGCTTTCGCCGCGATTTGTGCGCTGATTGCCGGTGCACGCGAATGCACATGGATAAGGTCTATATTATTTTCTTTTATGATTTTTTTCAAGGTCGTGGGGTTTTTGAAAAATACATCAATAGGATTTTTACTTTTTGCATTGCCGAGAATTACTTTTACGCCAATTCTCTCAAACTCACTTTGTAAGAATCCTCCTGACGTAAAAAGAAAACACTCATCATTATTTGCGACAATCGCTTTGCAGGTTTCAAAAACAATTTTCTCTGCGCCACCGGCACCGATTTGTGGAATTATTTGCAGAATTCTTGCCATTTGCTTCAGGTGGTCTCGGTAGTGTTCTTCCTAAGAATCGAACCTAATGCTAAATGCGTTAAATCACCAGCATAAGGCGCATATTGTTTTGTTCTATCGCCTATCCATGTGCGCCGAAATGATTGGCGATTGCAACACCAATTCTGATTATTAATTGATAGGCGCGGTCGATTTTATCGAAATAATCGCGGTGAATTGCATCATAACCATGGGATTCTTCAGATGGATAATCCGTTGGCTCTTGAATATTAAAATCGTCAATTGACGGCGGGTTTGTCGGAAATGCGCGACGTAGTAATTCAAGTGCTTCTTCGATTCTTAAAGAGAAAATCATTTCCAAAATATCGTCACGGCTTATGTCATTGCGCCGCGAAAACGCGGGAATTTGCACCGCTCTCAGGAAAATATGCTGCATCAAACTAAGCCTTAGTGCATGAAGAACACCCAAAGATCGCCTTACTTCTTCGCGATTGGCATCTTTTATTTTC
Organism: Hyphomonadaceae bacterium; assembly: GCA_041917055.1. GTDB lineage: Bacteria > Pseudomonadota > Alphaproteobacteria > Caulobacterales > Aquidulcibacteraceae > Pseudaquidulcibacter. Next base: position 111,832 of record JAYRYJ010000001.1, on the reverse strand, counting down.
AAACCAAGTTTCGCACTTAATCTGTGGTAACGTAGGCCATCAACCCTTAAACTGGATGCGAGACGCCTTATTTCCCCCGGCCTATCATCATATTCAAGGCGTTCAGCTAGTGCGAGACACGCATTTTCCAATTGCTTTTCCGTTCCGCGATATGGTCGCGACGCCCAATAGGCACAATTGAATAAATCGCCGTAAGCAGCAAGCGTTTTGATACTTGCCAATGAATTTGCACTTTCCAAAAGGCGCATGATTTGCATTCCACGCGCACTTTCGGAAATTAATTCAGCCAAATCACTTATATTATCTTTTGCCGCCGTTCCCGTGCCGGCGATAACGTTCACGGGATAACCCAATTGCTGCAAAACGGCATTGTGGGGAATAGCGCGAATCTGCCGCAAACTCATATCCTTATCAGATGCAAGGTCGGATTGCCGCCTTGATCTACGCGAACCGGTTGGTTTCAAAAGCCCCAAACCAAATGCAGTGATTGCGCGCGAATATGTCGAATTCGCGAGATAATCGCGCTGCACACGCCTAATTCCGCGATAAAAGTCTAATGACAAATCCGTGCGTTTGTAAAATGGATCTTTATTTTCATTTGCCGCTTCAATATTGGTTTGTGCAATTCGCACCAGACTCGCCAAGGCCAATTCATTGGTCCCGAAAAATATATAGCCGTCGCCACCTTGAAAACTAACTTCCAATTCGGTGGTAATATTGCGCGAATGGAACTGAAAGCGTGCCCATTCACTCATGGGATAGGTCAAGCGATCTTTAATAGACGACGGATGGGCGCCACGACCCATTGATTCACCATGAGTATTGAAAATCAAGGCTTTCACGTCTTTTAACCCGTGTTCCGCCATCATCCTTGCTAGGCGACCATGTAAACGCTCGATGGCGAGGGCGGCGGGAATTTGCCCGACAAAGCGACCGGCATCTGAAAATCCGGTTTGAATTGAAACTCGACCACGGTTTCGTGCATATTTACGGTAATTGGCGTCACCTAATAAGGCATCAAGGAAACGTGCGCCGTGTTCCATTGCGGATTCGGTTTCAAATAATGGGGAAATATCAATATTTTCGTCAATTCCGAAAAGGCGCGCAAAATATAAGGCAATCAATACTGTTTGTGGCTGTTCGCATTCGGCGATTAAAAGCCGAATTGATGCGTCGGCATCAATATGCTTCAAAATCTGCGCCATCAATAGGAATTGACGAATTGCGGTCGCACTTTCGATTGCCAAGGATGCGAAATTGCATCTTTGCGGTTTTGCATTAATTATGAGTTTCTGTAATAATTTCAGCGCGGTCGCACTATTAATTTCCCAATCCTTGAAATCCTCAATCTGAGAGCGAATCGCATTGTTCAATTGCGCAGAATTTAGGCGAAAGTGAACTTCACCCATTCCCAAGCCATCGGTTTTCATTTGTGCCGCTAGGCTTAAGATTTCGGTTGCATTTGCGCCATCTTCAGCAGCAAATTTTTCCAATTGGTCAATTATTTCTTTAAGGCTTGTGATTTTATTTGTGTCTTGCGTTAGCCGATTTGCAAATTCGGAAATTTCTGCGGGGCTTAATACCGATTGAGCCAATTGTTCTGCAAATTGGCGTGATTGATTGGCGCATTTTTCCAATTGGCGCGCAATATTCGATTTCCCCAAATTATCCAATTGCAGAATATAGTTTTCAAGTTTTCGCGCCTTTTCCAAAAGACGATATTTTAGGGAAGTCTGCCAATTAATGTCGGTTCGCCCGTCCATATCATAACCAACCCAAGTTGCGAATTTGAAAATTTTTGGCAAAAACGCGCGATATTCAGACGGGTAATTTTCTTTCGCAAATTCAATAACAGTCCTGTTCAAAATGGCGCGTGCTTCACTGGCGCGTTTTATGGCTGCCATTGCGGCATTATGCTCATAATCAAGATTGATATCATCAATTGTTGGGCGGATTTCACAAATCGCATAAGTGACGTCGCCCGAACTTGCGGCTTCTGCGAGGCTGTCACTTTGCGATGCATTAAGCAAGAAAGTCGGATGCGCGGTGAAAACAGCGTGCAATAAGGGAGAGGACCAAAAATCACAAAATTCATTAAAATTACGATTCTTGGCGCTTTTTGCCACTAAATCGCGGAAGATTTCGATATTTTCATCCGTTCCGACAGGAGCCAAAAGTGCATGTAATTTTCGCGCACGGGTTTGTAATGCATCACACTCAAAACGCGAGATAATAGTTTCAATATTATCAAGGCCGAGATTTGACGCCTCAATTTCACGCGATAATTCAAGGCCCAATTGGGAAACCGGATTAAATAAGGGGGTTTGCGCGGTTAATTCGTGTAATTCTTTTAGACGCGACATAAGGTCGAGATTCATCACCGGTATCCTATTGTTTTCTCATTCCCCAGTGAGAAGTGGCCTATTACACAATTGCGGGCAAAGCTCAAATATTTTTGCGGCAATTATTGGCAATGTTTGCATGATTCGCGCGCGCCAAGAGCATTTGCCTAAATTTTAGGCAAATACTCCCTTGTTCGAATAATAGTATAGCCTAAAGTGAGGCCATTAATTCCGGAATTGCGGCTTTATAATCAGCGACAAGACCAAAATCTGCGACTTGAAAAATTGGTGCGTCCGGATCCTTATTGATTGCCACAATCGTTTTCGAATCTTTCATGCCCGCAAGGTGCTGAATTGCGCCCGAAATACCGACTGCGACATAAAGTTCGGGGGCAACGACTTTTCCGGTTTGCCCGACTTGATAATCATTAGGGGCGTATCCCGCATCAACCGCCGCGCGCGATGCGCCAACTGCGGCCCCTAATTTGTCCGCCAATGGCACGATTACGGCATTGAATTCTTCTTCAGAACCCAAAGCGCGACCACCGGAAACCACGCGTTTTGCGCCTTGTAATTCCGGGCGATCTGATTTTACCATGGCTTCTGAAACGAAATTCGCACTTGCCGACGCGCTATTTGCGGCAATTTCTTCGATAGCGGCATTTGCGCCATTGCCTTGAGCTTTAAATGCGGTGGTGCGAACGGTTGCCACTAATTTCGCATCATTGGATTTGACGGTTTCCAAGGCATTACCGGCATAAATCGGGCGCACAAAGGTTTTGGCGTCAATCACTTCAATAATATCGGAAATAATTGCCACATCCAATTTTGCGGCAATGCGCGGCGCGGCATTTTTGCCGGCTGCACCCGCTACAAATAAAACCGCATCATAATTCGCCATCAATGGCGTGATTAGGGCGTCAATCGCCTCGGCAATATCTTTGGACAAGGCATCAGATTTTGCAACCAAAACTTTTGAAACACCATCAATTGTTGCGGCGGTTTTGGCGGGGCCATCAGCAGTCACAAGAACATGAACATCAGACGAAATACCAAGTGCCGCAGAAACGGCTTTATTGGTCGAATCTTTTAAAATGACACCATCATGGTCAGCATAAACAAGAACAGCCATTATAATACCCCTGCATCTTTTAACTTAGCGACAAGTTCGCCGGCGCTTTCAACCTTAATCCCCGCCTCACGTTTAGCTGGTTCGGAAACTTTAATCACATCAAGGTGGTTTTTAAGTTCAACGCCATAGACGGCGGCATCTTTAATATCAATTGGCTTTTTCTTGGCCTTCATAATATTTGGCAAAGATGCAAAACGTGGCTCATTAAGGCGAAGGTCAACTGTAATAATCGCCGGAATATTAACCGCCAAAGTTTGCAGACCACCATCAATTTCGCGGGTGACATTTGCACTATTGCCGTCAATTGCGATTTCAGATGCAAAGGTCGCCTGTGGCCAATCAAGCAGGGCCGCGAGCATTTGCCCGGTGGCATTATTATCGCCGTCAATTGCTTGCTTGCCCATAATTACCATATTCGGCTTTTCTTCTTCGATTACGGCTTTTAGAAGTTTAGCGACATTCAAAGGTTCAAGGTCTTGGTCGGTGGTAAGCAATAGTCCGCGATCTGCACCCATTGCCAATGCCGTGCGAATAGTTTCTTGGGCCTGTTGGACGCCAATTGACACCACAACAACCTCAGTCGCGACACCTTTTTCTAAAAGACGCACAGCTTCTTCAACTGCGATTTCGCAAAACGGATTCATGGCCATTTTGACATTCGCCAAATCAACACCAGAACCATCGGATTTAACCCGAACCTTAACATTATAATCAATCACCCGCTTGACAGGCACAAGGATTTTCATGACTTCCTCCAGAATTCTTTCTTCCTAATATCACTCTTATTGCATTGCACAAGTGGCCTTAAGCCAAAAGTAAGTTTTTGCGACGATAAGTGACAAATGCTTAAATCTTTGGGTTCCAAAATGTTTTCAAAAAGACAATTATTATTGGGTATGGTGCTAATACCTGCGGCGGCAAATGCGTCATCCGGTGGCGGTAAAAAGGAGGCGAGCGAAACCGATTTTGTCGCCACTTCACAAGTTACGGCGACTATTATGTCGGGCTTTAAACCCGTCGGCCTTATGCAAATTGACGTTGGTGTCTATACCAAAGACAAAGCCTTAAAAGCTAAATTAAATTCTTTGCGACCTGTATTAATTGCGAATTGGCGCGGTGCATTGCAAGATTTTTGCAATCGTTTCTATACAGTCGGCAATGTGCCTGACGCCAATATCCTTGTTCCAATGCTACAAAAAGCGATTTCCCAACAAATCGGCGGTGCAAATGCAAGGGTTTTGATAGAGGCGATTATTGCGCGGTAAAATTATATTTTAAACCGCCAAACCGTGCCGAATTCTTCATTCTCAATTTCGCAATCATATTCAAAGCCAGCTTTTAACAAAACGGCATTCGAGGCGTTTTTTTGTGGCAATGTGTGGGCAATTAGGTTTTGTGCACCATTGGTTAAAGCGAAACTTATCATTTCCCCGACGGCCTCAGTTGCGAAGCCTTGATTTTGGTGAATTGGCGCGATTTCATAACCGATTTCGACTATACCATCATCATCCGGTGCTTTTACAAAACCGCCATTGCCAATGATTTTAGTGCCTTTGAAATCAAGGAATAAATATCCGGTCCATGGCGCATTTAATGCGGCGTCAGTGTCACGCACTACAAAGGCCTCCGGAAACATTGGCCAATTTTCGGGGATTTCTAATCCGTATTCCTTTGAAAACACCGCTTTGTCTTTGCTCAAGAGCGCGCGCATTTCATTATCAACAATAACGAATTTAAGGCGGGTGGTTGGATAAAGTGCTTCCATTACAAAAATTTCTTTCGGTTTTCTTGCCATTCAGCCTTTGTCTGCCCCCAGGCATCAACGCGAATATGAGAATATGGCGCAGGTAATTCAGTGGGGCCTTGATTTTTGGAATTAAGACGCTTCGCGAGGTTTTGCGACGCAATATTATCAGGGTGAATGCAATGGATGAGTTTATCCCATCCCAATTCATCAAAAGCATAATCCATTGTTGCAACTGCTGCTTCACAGGCATAGCCTTTTCCCATTGCGCTTTTTATGATGCCCCAGCCAACTTCTCGATCGGGCCATTCAAGTGGAAAAATGGGGCCGGTGCGCCCGATCCATTCCCCGGTCGCTTTGACAATCATTGAAAACATTGCAAATTTATACAAATACCATGAACCGACGAAAGCATTGAAAGAACGCCATGCAGTGGCCTTTTCTTGGGTTCCACCTAAAAATTCCATAACTTCGGGGTCGTCATGCATTTGTGCAAATGCTTCGAAATCCTCCTTAATAGGGGGGCGAAGAATTAAGCGTTTTGTTTCTATTGTTGGGCCAAGTGGCGAAGTCTTAATTATTTCCATTTCCAAGCCAATCAGATCTCAAAGATTTCCATTGATGGTCTATCTTTCCTTCATATGGCGCAGGCAAAACCACTTCGCCAATGAATTTTGCACCTATTCTTTCGGCGAGTTTAGCAGATGAAGGATTTTCAGGCGAAATTGAATGGACGTATTCGTCAAATTCCAGATTTTCAAAACACCAATTAAGACTTGCCAGTGCCGCTTCTTGGGCATAGCCTTTGCCGTCTGCGCTTTCGATTAAAGCCCATCCGAATTCTTGGCCAATCCACGAAAACATATTAACGGGGCCTATATTGCCAATCCAATCGCCAGTTGATTTTTCAATCACGCTAAACATGCCATACCCATAACATTGCCACGCACCAACCCAAGTCATGAATTTTGTCCATGCCCCTGATTCATCGAGCCCGCCGCCTGCATATAATGATCGTTCAAAATTTCCGCGCATTTTAGTGAAACTTGGTAAGTCCTCCAAAATCGGTGGCCTTAAAATCAAACGATCTGTTTCTATCATTATTTCCCGCATTTATTTCAGAGATTTATGCCAAACCTCTACTCCCTTATTTTGCAATGATTTCGGTAGTTTTTCTTGATATGACCTTACTGCGCCTAATTTGGACGCAAGTTTTTGAGACGGCAAGTTTTCTTTGCTTATGCAAAAATATGCTTCCTGCCATTTGAGCTTTGATTGCGCCCAAGCAATTACGGCGATTGCTGCCTCTTTTGCATAACCTTTGCCTTGAAAGTTTGGAATTATTGACCAGCCAAATTCCGGAAATTCCGAATTGGCCCGCAAAGTTGGCCCCGCGCGACCGACCCATTGATTGGTTTCTTTGTCGATTATGGAAAAGAAGCCATAATCCATCACTTCCCAAAATTGCTGCCAATGCACAAAATCTTCGCGGGCTTTTACGCGATCAATTGCACCGCCGGTATGCTTCTTGAAATTTTCGTCGGATTGCGCCGCTGCGAAAGCGGCAAAGTCAATCTCAAAAGGTAGTCTTAATATTAAGCGCTCGGTTTCAATCATTTCGCCTTTGTCTCGAGTGCCAAGGCATGTAAGACGCCGCCCATATTGCCCTTAAGCGCGCCATAGACCATTTGATGTTGCGCAACACGGCTTTTGCCTTGGAACGCTGCGCTTGCAATAATCGCTTTATAATGGTCGCCGTCACCTGCGAGATCGATGATTTCAATATCTGCATCGGGGAATGCTTCACGCAACATTGCTTCGACTTCACTTGCTTGCATTGCCATTTCTAAAAACACCTATTCACATTATTGATTCCGACCACCATTAAACTATTGAAACAATTCCTCAATAGTTTGTGTTTGCATTATGACATTCCAATTCAGAGCTTTTGGATTTTATAATTGAATTTGTAAATGTTTCAATTAATATAAGAAAATGCCGCTTTCTTATTATCCTTCCGCCGGAGAAATCTTGCTATGCAATTTTGACACTGGATTCATTTCTCCCGAAATGACAAAACTTCGCCCAGTCGTCATTATTTCTCCACGCTTGAGGCGGGTGAATAAATTGGTGACGGTAGTTTCGCTCAGTACAACTCAACCCACAATTATTGAACCATACCATTTTGAATTAACGCTTGAAACTCCACTTCCGCATCCATTTGACGCAAAATCTATGTGGATAAAAGGCGACATGATTGCGAGAGTTTCGATTGACAGATTGGATCGATTTAGGGCTGGCAGAAATTCTTCTACTTACAAACGAGTATTTGTTTCTGGCAAAGTTACTCCCGAACAATTCAAAGAAATAAGGGAAAGGGTCTTGATTGCCCTTGGCTTTAGATAAGATTTTTCTTGACTAAGAACAGTGTCTATGGTATAAGCAAAGCGTTCCCGCTCTGCTTTTGCATCGGGCTTGGAGACTGTCCTTAATTTGGGCAGCCAACCTCAGCGTGGCTATACCAAGCCTTTGGGGTTGTTGAGTGGTCGGAAAGACCTCGTCTGTTGGCGGGGTCTTTCGCGTTTTTGAAATAAATTATTCTCCAAAAACTCGTTTAAATGAAACGTCAACATGCTTCAAATGTTTTGAATCGTCAAATAATGCTTCAAGTTCGTCATTACTAAGGCGTGAATTGACATCAGGGTCTTTCTTTAAGCGCGAAATTAGCGCATCTGCCGGGCGACCGCCGCGCAAATTCCACACTTCCATCGCATTGCGTTGCACAAGTCGATAAGCATCTTCGCGCATAACGCCTTTTTGCGTCAAAGCCAAAAGCACGTTTTGCGAATTATGAAGCCCGCCCAACAAATCCAAATTCGCTTTCATATTCTCTGGATAGACCAATAGATTCTCAACAACACCCGCCAAACGATTTAAAGCAAAATCAAGGGTGATTGTGGCATCTGGCCCAATACCGCGTTCAACAGAAGAGTGCGAAATGTCGCGTTCATGCCAAAGCGCAACATTTTCCAAAGCAGGGACACAGGCCGAGCGAACAAGACGCGCCAAGCCCGTTAAATTCTCAGTCAAAACCGGATTGCGTTTGTGTGGCATTGCGGATGAGCCTTTTTGCCCTTTGCTAAAAAACTCTTCGGCTTCCAAAACTTCGGTGCGCTGCATATGGCGAATTTCGATTGCAAGATTTTCGATTGATGAGGCAACGACCGCCAAAGCGCAAAAGAAAGCGGCGTGTCTATCGCGCGGAATGACTTGGGTGGAAATCGGTTCAGGTTGCAAACCTAATTGCGCCGCAACATGTTCTTCAACCAATGGATTGATTTGTGCAAATGTGCCAACTGCACCCGATATTGCGCAAGTCGCAATTTCTTTTTGCGCAATTAACAATCTCTCCTTTGCACGCGTAAATTCTGCATAAAAGCGCGCAAGTGTAAGCCCGAAAGTTGTCGGTTCGGCGTGAATACCATGCGAACGACCAATGCGAATTGTATATTTGTGTTCAAAAGCACGCTTTTTAAGCGCAGCCAAAACCCTATCAGTGCCTTTAATCAATAAATCCGATGCGCGGTTTAATTGCACCGCAAGGCAAGTGTCCAAAACGTCAGAGGAAGTCAGGCCTTGATGCACAAAGCGGCTATCTTCACCGATAAATTCCGCCAAATGCGTAAGGAAGGCAATAACATCGTGCTTAACTTCCGCTTCAATCGCATCAATTTTCGCAACATCAAAAACTGCAGCAGAGCCTTTTTCCCAGATGTTTTTGGCGGCCTCTTGCGGAACTACGCCAAGTTCGGCAAGTTTATTGGTGGCGTGTGCCTCAATTTCAAACCAAATGCGAAATTTGGTTTCTTGTGACCAAATGGAAACCATTTCAGGGCGCGAATAACGGGGAATCATGAATTAAACCTCTATGGCGCCTAATAAACCGCGCAAACTCATTATTCAACCATACCCACTGGGCAATTCGAGGCAATTACATTGAAGAAGTTACGGCCTTCAAATAATCTTCGCAGCGCTTACATCAAGCCAGTCTTTATCATAAGTAAACCAACCAGAATACATATAGCGCGTGCCTTTTGTAACTTCGGAAACGCCGTGAACATAATCATAGCCTGCGCCAAACATTACAATTGTTCCCGCTTTAGGCGCAACGCGAATTCCAAGACCGGGGAAATATGTATGTCCGCCCTCATAATCGTCATTGAGATAGGCAATGGCGGTAAAATCCCGATGCGGTGAAATATTCGCACTGCCATCCGGTTTTAAATTATCAGCATGGGGGTGCATGCTCATTCCTGGTTTCCAGCGCACAATTTGCGCAGTATCGGGATAAATCGGTGCCTCTACCATAAATTCATTGGTAATATACATAGAGGCAATCAATCTGATTTGTTGCATGATGCGCGCCGCATCAATTTCCCTGTCCATAATGTCGTGGAATTGAATATAACGACCGTCCCAAAATGAGATACCTGTATGCTCTGCGCGTTCTTCGAAATTTCTTTCAAACGCATCAATCAATGTCTTACATTGAACTTGTGAAAGCGCGTTGTGAAGCACGAAAACCGAAGCATTATCTTCGTCTTCGCCCAATAATGGAATATCTAACGGATTGCCTTCCCACCATTCTTTTTGGTTTGGACGTGGCATGATTTGTGGTTCTAGAACGTCAAGCATTTCGACCTCGCTTTGCAATTTCCAAAACCGTCGCAAAAGGCGTGCCAAAGAAAAAGGCAAAATGCCGTTGCGACATTTTGCCTTTTAAGCAATAATTTATTGCCAATTAATTGGTTGGTGGTGGTGGCGGTGGCGCTTTGCCTTTGCCATTACCTGGCGGAATAAGTGGGGTTGGTGAACGACCGACAACGCCAGAGAAGCGCGATCCGCCGCCATAATAAACCGAACCGCCGCCCAAATATCCGGTTTGAGTTGGGAAACCTACGCCTGACGCAATAGCGCCAAAGTAAAATGATTTCGGAATTGCACCGCTTGGAATTGGCATGCCGCGAACAGGCATTGAATAGACTGAATTTTGATAGCCAGGTGCCGACGAAATCGGATAATTGCCACCATTATATTGACCATAATAAGTTCCGCCTGAAACCATTGGGTTAATTGGTGCGCCTGAATAATTGGGCATATTTGGATTTTGCGGCACATTGGCCGGAACACCTGCTACGCCGCCATAATAATTTACTGGAACCTGCGGAACTTTTTGAGGGATAGGTCCAACGCCTACATAATGATAATTCTCGCCATGCGGATTTGCCATTTGCGAGCCATATACATATTTAACCGCAGTTTCATTGCCATAAGAATAATTAGGGCCATTTGAGTATGTTTGTGACACACCATAAGAATCTATTTGATTTACATTCGGTTGTGGCGAGACCATTTCGCCACTATTATAAAAATAGCCTGTTCCAGAAAAATTCGAAACCGAACTATATTGATTGTCAATCACCATCCCTGAATTAGCGGTGTTGTTGCTGTAAGACCCTGATGCTGCATAGGCTGAACTTATATCACCAGATAAATCGGTGCCGCACGGCATAGCAGCATGTGCCATATTGCACTGACCACCCATTGAATGCATTTGCGGCATGCCGGTATTATTGGTTTCAACCGCGACATTCGAGTATTGCGCCGCGCTATATTGAACCGGTGCATTAACTTCAATACGCTCAATGACTTTAACAGCGCCACCGCAATGCATAGGTGGGCTATTATTAATCACACAATTATCTTGTGCCTTGGCGAAACTGGCAATTCCCATTGAAATTGCAATTACAGAACCACCCAAAAGAACCTTAGATCTTGACATGTTACAACTCATCCGCGCGGCAAAATTGCCTTAATAAAGTGTTAATGCCGACAAAAAGCGCTAAATAGAGGTGAATTTCAAGCCTTTACACTTAAATAGGGAATGCTGTGGCGGATTTATTCCAAAGGATAGAAAAGCGGTTCACAATGGGGCAGGCGTAATTCATTTTCGTTAATTAGTGAGTCCTGACCCTAATGCCGCAAAGTCTTCAAAACTTTCAAAAACTAATTCCGCGCCATTTTCCAATAAGGAATTGCCATGACCATCACGAATGTGTGAACCGCCCAAAAATCCAAAAACGCGCATACCTGCTGCCTTTGCGGCGCGAATTCCCGGCACCGAATCTTCGATTACCAAGCAATCATTTGTGTCAAAACCCATTTCTTTTGCGGCAAACAAAAAAACATCGGGGTGCGGTTTTGGCTTTTCGACTTCACTTACGGAAAAGACGTTATTTTCGAAAAAATTCAATAAATTGGTTGTCCGCAAATTTTCAATCAACTGAGTTTTATGGGTTGAAGAAGCAACACATTTTGCCATTGGAAGATTGGCAAGAGTTTCGGCGATTTTATCAATCGGCTTCAATTCTTGGGCGAATGCTTTTACAAGCCTTTGTTTTTGCAACTCAAGAAAATCCTCGGGCATGGTTTTTCCGATTTCGGCGAAAATATTTTGCCACAATACGCGGTGCGGCATGCCCATGTATTTTGTGCAAATTTCATCGGCACTTATATTATGACCTAATTCATTTGCGACCTGCGCCTCAATACGCGAGGCAATGATTTCGCTATCAATTAATACGCCATCGCAATCGAAAATGATTAATTGCGGCGTTACCGTCCCATTAGAAATCATGGGCGATGCCCTTTTTTTCCCAATCATTAAAGCGTGTTGGTTCGGGGCCGTCGCGACCACCGAATTCTTTTGGCATGGCTTTAATGTGTGCTTTGCGCCTCTCCTCCGCCTCAGCTAGGGCGCGCATTGCTTCTGGGGTTAAAGGTTTTTTTTGCGTTTGTTGCGAATTCTCACTCTCGGTCATTTGATGAAAATAGAAGGATAAGCGATTTGGTTCAAGTGTTACAATGGTGTTTCTGGGGCTTGATTTTTAATGGCCTTCAGCGCACCTGAATTTTGTGAAAAATAATAGAAATCAAAACCGACCGAATAGACCTGCGTTCAAAACCAACCAAAGGCCAAATCTGCGCATAGATTCCGCCCGCCTCGCGGCGGCTTTATTAATGATTGAAATCATTGAAAAAAACAAAACCCTTGATGAGGCAATGGCGCAATGTGCCGAATTTAATCAATTGGGTGGTCGCGATCGTGCATTTAGCGCAAATATTGTAAAGTCCACGCTTAGATATTTGGGTGTGATTGATTTAAGGCTTTCGCAATTTTTGCAAAATCCACTGCCGGAAACCGCGTTTTTTGTGCGTGCTATTCTTCGCATATCTATGGGGCAGTTTTTTGCCGATATTGCGCCTATTCATTCAATTATTGATACTGCGGTCGAACTGGCAAAATCACAAAAAATCAGCTTTGGTATGAAGGGCTTGGTGAATGCTGTATTGCGACGCGCGACAAGTGCGCCGCGCGATGAATTTAATTATTTAGACCTATTGCCAATGGTTTGGCGCGCGCGACTATCGAATGAATATGGTCCCGAAAAAACCGAACAAATTGCCATGACTTTACTCGATTATGTCGGTTTAGATTTTTGTGCAAAATCGCGCGTTTCACAACAAGAAAAAGACGAATTGGCCAATGATTTTGGTGGGGTTTGGCTTGAAAATATTTTGCGGGTCGGAAATTCGCCCAATGGTTTTTTAGGGCATAAATTGTGGGTGAATGGCGATATTTGGATTCAAAATGCCGCCGCCGCACTGCCCGCCAAATTAATTGGTGCCAAATCGGGCGAAAAAATCCTTGATATGTGCGCCGCACCCGGTGGTAAAACCATGCAATTATGCGATGCAGGCGCAGATGTTAGTGCAATCGATATAAATCCCAATCGTATAAATAATATTATTGAAAATTTGACGCGCACGAAACAAACGGCAAATGTCATTTGCGGTGATGCGATTGAAATGTGCGGTATCGAAAAATGGGACAAAATATTGCTTGACGCACCGTGTAGTGCCACCGGAACTTTAAGAAGAAACCCCGAAACTTTATGGATTAAGAACCCGAATAATCTACCGCAATTCCTAAAAACTCAAAGTGAAATGGTGAAATCTGCGGCAAAGGGCCTAAAAAAAGGCGGCACCCTTATTTACGCTGTATGTTCGTTGGAGGTCGAGGAGGGCGAGATCGCAATTGCCACTGCAATTGAAAACGGCCTCGAAATCTCGCCCATTGATGCCGTTGAGATTTATGGCATTAAAGAGGCAATCAATGACAATGGAACGGTGCGTATCCTGACTTATTTGCTAAAAGAAAATGGTGGCTTGGACGGTTTTTTCATTGCGCGTTTCAAAAAAACATAAATCCTTTCCAAAAATGCGAAAAGAAAATTTTTTGAAAGCGCTGTAATATTTTTTACGCAAACACAATTTTGCCCCATTCATAATTATATGCGTGCAGCGTGAAGATTGACAAAATTCATAAATCATTAACTTTGATTAAATATTCCTTATCCTCTATGGCCTAAGGGGCAAAATTTGGCGCGTGGAAATCGAAATAATGGCAATAATGGCGGCTATCAAAATGGTGGCGGCTATAATGATGCGCCGCGTCGCAGGCCACAACAATCGCGCCGCCCGCCTAGGCCGCCAAAACGTCCTGGTCGTGGATTTTGGGGCACAATTTTTTATTGGCTTGCAATCGCATCACTTTGGGCGGCGGTTGTCGGTGTTGCGGTATTTATTTGGGTCGCCTCTGATTTGCCTGATCCCGAAGAATTGTGGAAAAAAACTGACAGACCGTCAATAACTTATGTTGATATTAATGGCGAAGTTATCGAAAGGCGCGGTGCAGCAGATGCCCCGCCGGTCGATCTAAAATCAATACCAAAATGGGTTCCGCAGGCAGTTTTGGCAATTGAGGACCGAAAATTTTACCACCATATCGGTGTTGATCCATTCGGCCTTATGCGTGCAATGGTCGTCAATATGAAAGCAGGGCGTGTAGTGCAGGGCGGTTCAACCCTTACGCAACAGCTTGCGAAAAACCTCTTTCTTTCCTCCGATCAAAATTTAAAACGTAAGGCACAGGAATTATTATTAGCTTTATGGCTCGAAAGTCGCTTTTCTAAAGATGAAATTCTTTCTCTATATTTGGCGCGCGTTTATTTTGGTTCAGGTGCTTATGGCCTTGCCGAGGCGTCAGAGCGTTATTTTGCCAAAACTCCGCAACAATTATCGATTTCCGAAGCCGCACTTTTGGCGGGAATGCTAAAAGCGCCATCAAAATACAATCCGGTTTCATCAACAAAACGTGCCGCCGAACGTGCGACCGTTGTTTTGAATGTTATGGAAAAAGAGGGTGTAATAACCCATGATCAAAGGATGCAAGCGGTTAAAGAACCTTTGCGTTTTGTTCCTTCGGCGCGCGGTTCAAATATCGGTTATTTTCTTGATTGGATTGAGCCTTTGGTCGGCGCGGAAATCGGTGAACCTACCGAAGACATAATTGTCGAAACCACACTGGATAAGCGCCATCAATTAGCCGCCGAAACCGCTTTGGCAGACGAAATCGCCAAAAACGGCAAAGAATTAAACATGACCCAGGGCGCATTAATCGCCATTTCAGGTGATGGTGCGGTGCGCGCAATGGTCGGCGGCAAAGCCTATAATGAAAGTGAATTCAACCGCGTGACAGAGGCCAAAAGACAACCTGGCTCTGCCTTTAAGCCCTTTGTTTATCTTGCGGCTTTTGAGCGTGGTGAAACCCCACAAAGCGTAAGAAATGACGCACCGATTAAAGTTGGCAATTGGTCCCCGCAAAATTACGATGGCAAATATCGTGGTGCAATGACCCTTTTAGGTGCATTTACTCAATCAATAAACACTGTTGCTGTCCTAATCGGTGAAGAAGCGGGGCGCGATGCGGTAATTCGCGTTGCCCGCAAATTGGGAATTCGCACACGTTTGGAACCCGAATCCACTTTGGCACTGGGCACGGAAGTTGTGACACCTTTGGAATTAACAACTGCTTATGTTCCTTTTGCAAATGGTGGTGCAGCGGTCACGCCATTTGGCTTTAAACGCATTCGCACACGTGCCGGAAAAATCCTTTGGGAACGCCAAGCACCGAAATTGGACCGTAAAATCGACGATTCTAATCTTCGCAATATGAACCTAATGTTCAAAAACGTGGTTGAAGCAGGAACAGCACGCGCCGCTATTATCGGAAATCATATGGTGGGCGGCAAAACCGGAACGACATCGGATTATCGCGACGCATGGTTTATCGGCTTTACCGGTGGATATGCAGCGGGTGTTTGGGTTGGCAATGATGATTTCAAAATTCAAATGAATAAAGTCACTGGCGGTTCTGCACCTGCACGAATTTGGCGTGCTTTTATGGTTAAGGCTTTACAAGGTGCGCCTTCAAGACCGTTTGCGCTTCCGGCGATTACGGTTTCTGAACCCGCCTTCACACCGGAACCAATTGAATCCGATGCGCAATTAATTGATTCACCGCCAATAAGCGGGGAAGGTGGCGCACCTTCTACAGTTCCAAGCGACCCGAATGCAGCACCGCAACCAACCGCACCGCAGCCTGCAAATCCAAATGGCGAGGCACAACCGGTCGAACCGGCACCCGAAGTGAAAAGTATTGATGAAATTGTAAAAGAAGTTCAAAAAAAGAACTGATTTCATAATATTGCCTAAATTTCAAATTATGCCAAATATAGTTTTTTAATCCTAGGGGGTCGCAATGAATATTTCGCGCAAAAGTCGAATCAAGTTTTTCACAGGCGTTGCATTATTAAGCCTGACATTTGGTTCGGCGCAAATTGGTGTTGCGAATACTCAAAACCTTGGTGTCCCACTAACTTTACAAGAAGCGCTTGCGTCTCTTGAAATGGAAAAAAATTCAAAGGACTTCAAATATAAAACCGCCGTTATAAACGATAAAAAGGCGGTTTTTACCGATGTTACGATTGTCGAAAAAGACACAAAGGCACGCGCAAAAACCGTAACCCTAAGCCGTCGCCCTATTGATAATCGTTTTGTTTTGACTTTTGACAGTGCAAGCCTTGGCGAAAAGACTGGTGAAATAAATGTTGGACAATTGAATTTTGTGTTTCGCGAAATTGCGGACGGCAAGAGGAAAGTCCTTGAATTCAAGAAACCCGACGGCGAAAATGCATTTAACGCCGATATTAATGCCAATAATATTGTTGTTAACCTCAAACAAGAGAAAATGAAAATCGCATTGAAATCTTTTGCGATGGATAATTTTGATTCTCGTGATGGATTTAGGTTCGATGATTTGCGCCTTAATGGAATGGGTTTTGCTTCAAGCGGTATGAATTTCAAAATTGGCAAAATCGAGCTTGGCGGTCTTTCCGATTATATTTTTGATAAAATCAATGAAAAGAAAGTTGAAATTGAAAGCGGCGAAGGCGGCATGGCGGAAAATACCGGTCTTGTCGGTACCGGACTTGATTTCTTTCAAAATGCCGAAATCGGAAAATTCCTAGTTGAAGGCGTTGAAATCACGCAACAACCGACAAAAACCAAAAAGAAAACAAAAGAGCCAAACAGTTTTGATTATTTCAAATTGGCAAAATTTGAAATCCGCAATTTCAATTCCAACAAAATTGATAGATTTGCGATTTCCGGTATCGATTTCAAAGCCAAAGCAGACAATGCGCCTTTCTTCGCTAAATTGGGTGAGTTTAGCTTTGATAATTTCAGATTTGACTTTTTTAAGACATTGATGACCGCATATTTCACCGCCAATGAAGACGAGAATGCTGAAAAAATACGCAGCATTAAATTGTCTGACTTGCTGAAAAAAGGGCCTTTAGACCTTACGTTGAGTGCATTTAATTTCAACAACTTCCATTTGTCAGCAGCGGGTGTTGAAATGAAAGTCGACCGGATGGGCTATCACACTCTAAAGGAAGAAAATGGCTTTATAACCGAAGCGGAAATGCCGGACGGATCGATGGAATTTGATATGTCAAAAGCCAATGGCTTGGCAAAAACAGTGGCATCACAAGCGAAACCAGACTCGCTGCCTTTTGATAAATTCAAAATGTCTTATGGCTATCATGCAAGCTATGACCCTAAAACCGATGTTTTGACTTCGGATAAAACAAATATTGTTTTGGAAAATCTTTTCTCCGTAAAATCAAGCGGCAAGTCCGGCGGCGTATTAAATTGGCTGCAAAATACTAGCGTCGGCGATATCTTGGATGCTAGCCCCGAGACAATGCCAAAAGATGATTCCGATGCGTCGGAAGAAGTTGAAAGTTCAGCCGCTGCCGCAGTTGCCGCAGCGGTTGCAGCCGCTGCCGCAACCGCCACTCCAATGAAAACAAATTCCGAACGAGAAATTAACGACGGTCAAGTCTTACGCCCCGTCACTGACGATGCGCTTGCCGAAATTGATAAGCCTGATTTAAAGGATATTGCCAACCCTGAAACTTTGGAAACAATGTTAGAAAAATGGAAAAAGCTCTATAATGGCGTGAAAATTCTTTCTTTGAATATTGAAGTTATGGATCTTGGAATCCTTGATTTCATAGCGCGCGAAGAAAGCGTTGATAGTGGCGAAAGCCCGCGCAAAATACGCGAAAATTGGGCAAAAGAATGGGAATTAACCCAAGAAGAACAAAAAGACTCGCCCCAATTCTTGCGCGACGCCGTGGTAGTTATTGGCAATTTCATCAAAAAAGGTGGTGCGATTAAATTCAATCTTGAAAACGAAAAAGGCGTCGAATTCAAAGATTTCATGTCACTCGATGCAGACCATAAGGCACTTGGGTTTAATATTTCGAATTAGGCGTGCTTAATCGATGTAATAATTTATTTCGCTTTATTATGCTTCAAAATAAATTCCAAAAGCTTGGGATAAATGTCTTCTCTGAAACGGCGACCATTGAAGACGCCATAATGACCGACGCCTTTTTGAATATGGTCTAATTGCATTGATTGCGGAATATTGGGGCACAAATCATGGGCGGCCTGTGTCTGTCCAATGCCTGAAATATCGTCTAATTCGCCCTCAATGGTCATTAATGCGGTTTTGGTGATGGTTTCGGGTCTCACCAATCGCCCGCGATGATAAAAGCAACCGCGCGGCAAATGATATTCTTGGAAAACCCTTTTAATTGTATCAAGATAAAATTCTTCGGTTAAATCCAAAACCGACAAATATTCATCATAGAATTTGCGGTGCTTCTGGGCATTATCGCCGTCGCCTTCGACCAAGTGGTTGAAATATTCCTTATGCGCCTCAATATGGCGGTCCTTGTTCAATGACATGAAGGAATAAAGCTGTACAAAGCCGGGATAGACGCGGCGAAATGCGCCGGCATTTGGGACAGGCACAGTATGAATCATGCGCTTTTTGAACCAAGTGAACGGGCGTTCATCGGCAAGTTTATTGGCAATTGTCGGGCTTATTTGCGCATCAATAGGCGAACCAATGAAACACATTGAATTTGGCAAAAACGGGTCATTGTCTTCACTCATCAAGGCCACAGTCGCCAAAACCGCAGGGCCGGGTTGACAGACCGCAACAACATGCGTTCCTTTGCCAATATGACTAATCATATTGCGAATATGGTCGATATAATCGTCCAAATCGAAACGCCCCGCCGCGATAGGAACATTTTTTGCGTCAATCCAATCAGTGATATAAACATTGGCATCGGGCAAAAATGTTTCGACAGTGCCGCGCAAAAGGGTCGCGAAATGTCCGCTTAATGGCGCAACCAAAAGCACATTCGGGTCTTTGCCTTTTTTGGTTTTTTGAACTTCTTTATCGCCTGAAATGCGGGTAAATTTCACCAAATTGCACCAAGGCGATTCCCAAACATTTTCAGGCCTGATTGAAACTTCATTGCCATTGACTTGGGTTGTTTCAATTCCCCATTCTGGTTTTCCATAATGACGGGTCATTGCGTCAAACAAATCGCTAGCAGCAGCCAATTTGCGCACCATTTCGGTTTCCGCCCACGGATTTAAAGGTGATTTATACCAATAATTTTGTAGGGAATTTAAGGCGCGCATCGGCACAAAAGCGGCTTTTTGCAACTCAACCAAAGAATAAAGCAATCCCAAACTCCTAAATTTTGCGCTGCACAATGTGCGATAGGGAAGACGATTTCAACCTATTCCAAAGTATTATTACCATGAAATACTTATCAAAGCCCTTTTTTATTCAAATCTATCATGCATTTCGTCATTTTTAGCGGGTCGGTATTGTCCGAAAAATATGTCGCCAGTTTTCCATCGCGCCCGATAAGATAAAAAAGGCTTGAATGGCTCATGGTATAGGCGTCAGGATTATTGGGGTTTGGGTCTTTGGAATAAGCGATTTTATAGACTTTGGCGGCCTTTGCAATTTGCTCCTCGCTTCCGGTAAGGCCGATGAGTTTTTTGGGGAAAACCGGGGTTTTAATGTATTCCGCCATTTTTTGCGGTGTGTCGCGCGCCGGGTCAATGGTGATAAATACTGGTTGCAATTCGTCATAAAGCTTTTTGTCTTGGATTTCTAAAGCCTCCAACGCCTTTCCCATATAGGTTAAAGATGTCGGGCAAACATCGGGGCAGAAAGTATAGCCAAAATATAAAAGGGCGGGCTTCTTCGCCAAATTTTCTTGGTTAAATTTTGTGCCATCATGCTTAATCAAATCAAATGGTCCGCCAATTTCTGCCAATGCGCGTGAATAACATTCCTTGTCAATCTCACTATTGGCGGCAGGTTTTGCAAAATTTCGATTAAAGGTTTGATATGCGGCAAAGGCCAAAATGCCGATTAAAAGCGCCACCGGCAAAATCAAATTATTGGGTTTTTGCGGTTTTTGTGTATTGTCTGTCATTGAAATCCCGAAACATGATTGTCTTTTGTTTTTTATATATTAAACCGATTTTAAGATGGCTGAAAACAAAAGTCCAACCCAAAGCGCAAATTATGCAAACGACGGCAGTCCACGACTGTTTGGCAATCGCCGAACTGAACATGTTGGGCGTTTAAGGCTTAGGACTTTGGTGGCCTTGCGCTGGTTGGCGATTGTCGGGCAATTGATTGCAATAAGCGTGGTCGCGTTTGGAATGCGATATAAATTGCCTTTGACCGAATGTTTTTCGGCAATTTCCGCATCTGCCTGGTTTAATATTGTTTTGGCATTCGCATTGCCCTCGCAAAGACTTTTAAAAAACTGGGAAGCGACGGCACAAATCGCCTTTGACATGGTGCAAATCACCTATTTGTTGTTTTTGACCGGCGGCGTTGCCAATCCATTTGTATTATTATTAATTGCCCCGACCACCATTGCCGCCTCTACCTTAAGGCCGGTTTGGGTCGCGTTTCTTTTATTGCTCGCAAGTGGTTGTGTATGGCTTTTATATACTTATTCATTGCCATTGCCGTGGCAGATTGAAAATGGACTATCATTGCCGCGCCTTTATAAACTTGGTCTTACAATTGGTGTCTTAATCGGGATTTATTTTACCGCCGCCTATGCATGGCGGGTATCGGCGGAAGAGGGGCGATTGGCAGATGCATTAATTGCGACCCAAAATATTTTGGCACGTGAACAAAGACTTGCCGCCGTGGGTGGCCTAGCGGCGGCGGCGGCGCATGAATTGGGAACGCCATTGGCGACAATTCAATTAACTGCGAAAGAAATGACACATGAATTGCCCGATGGCTATGCCAAGGATGATGCGCAATTGATTTTGGATCAATCTTTGCGGTGCCGTGAAATTTTGCGCAATTTATCGTCGCACACGAATTTTAACGACCCGACCCAAACCACAATCGTAATCGGGCAATTATTAGAAGAAGCTGTGTCGCGCCATTCATCAAACAATAGCAAGGCGGTTGTGTTTGACCTTAATCCAAAAAAGCCCGAAGATAATTTGACCGTTAAGCGTATGCCGGAAATACTTTATGGCTTGGGGAATTTTATTGAAAATGCGCTGTCTTATGCCAATTCCAAAGTCACAATCCATGGTGAGTGGGACACAAGATTGATTGAAGTATCAATCATTGATGATGGCAAAGGCTTTGATCCTGATATTTTGCCACGCCTCGGCGAACCTTATGTTTCTACACGTGGGCAGGGAACACAAGGTGCAAAAATTCGTGAAGGAATGGGGCTTGGGTTTTTTATCGCAAAAACGCTTTTGGAAAGATCCGGCGCAACAATAAGTTTTGGCAATCGCACTGGCCTTAATTCGGGCGCAATTGTGCGCATTGTTTGGTCGCGTGACGATTTAGAAATTAAGGAGTAAATGATGAGGAAATCAGTTTTAGGGCTTGGAATATTCGCAATTATTCTTCCAACTTTGGCGGTTTCGCAACCGATTGTGAAAACCCCTGAATCTCCATATCCGCCTAGTGCAATTAATCGCCCTTATTGGGCCGATAAGCCAATGATTGAAATTATTGGGCGCGCCAATGGCGAATTTGATGCCAATCGCGCGACTTTGAATTTTTCAATCAAAGAAATTAATTCAGATTCACAAAAAGCCTTGGTAAAATTAAATGACAAATCCCGTCCGGCAATTGAAGCATTGCAAAAATTAATAGGTAAATCTGGCGATATTGAAGTTACTTATCAATTAACGCCAATTTACCAACAATATAAGGATTCCGACGGCATTAAAGTTTCCAATCAACGCGAAGACAAGGTTGAGAATTATGTCGCGCGCTATCAATTCCGCGTGGTTTTATATGATGTCTATCTTGCCCCAAAAGTGAAAGCTGAAATACTGGCAATTAAAGACGCCGAAATGAGTGGACAGCCATATTATTCCTTTGAACCAACAATTGAACAAACCCGTAAAGTCTTTGCCCTTGCGCTTGAAGATGGCAAAGAACGCGCGAAAATGGTTGCCAATACTTATGGTTCAAAACTCAAATTATTGACTTTCGGTGAAGGGCAAGATGATTGTAAATCGTATGCCAGCACCACCAATGCGACCGTGCAGGTGGATAATTATGATAGATCTTATGCATATGCGCCGCCACCGCCACCGCCGCCGGTTATGGCACCCGCCCCTATGTTCGGTGCAAGTGCAAAGCCCGCAATTATTGCCTCTGACTTAATATTGCCGTCAGCGCCTGCGAAAAATAAATTGAGTGCGAGTGTTTGTATGGTTTTTGGCATCGAGTGATTTGAAGTTTGTGACAGATTAATCATCGCAATTCGACTTTCACCGAATTGCGGTTCATAAACTTGCATGCTGCATAAACTAAGGCTATTGAATAATTTCGAGGCACGGGGAGCATAAAATGAGTGAAGCCACTCAAAAAGCAATTGAGGCATTAGAAGACAAAACCCTATTATTAATGGACGATGACGGCCCACTAAGAATGCGTTTGGGGCGTGCTTTGGAATCGCGCGGGTTTATTGTTAAAACTGCGGCCGGTGTCCATGAGGCACTTGATTTAGTGCGTCAAAGTCCGCCTGCTTTCGCTGTGCTTGATATGCGACTTGAAGATGGTTCGGGCCTAACCGTGGTCGAAGAAATGCATAATTTGCGCCCCGATGCGCGCGTGGTTATGTTGACCGGATATGGCAATATTACGACCGCCGTCGCCGCTGTTAAAGCCGGTGCTGCAGACTATCTTGCAAAACCTGCTGATGCTGATGATGTTACAAAGGCACTTTTGGGCGGCAAAGAAGATTTGCCAGAACCGCCGGAAAACCCAATGTCGGCTGACCGCGTTCGTTGGGAACATATTCAGCGCGTTTACGAATTATGCGGTAATAATGTCTCCGAAACTGCACGTCGTTTGAATATGCACCGCAGAACTTTGCAAAGAATATTGGCAAAACGCGCCCCGCGCTAATTTGACCTGAATGTATGGCTAAAAAACGCGGGATTTTTATCCCTTAGTTTGAATAATTGCGCCGGACGATTCGCGCCCGTCACATATTCTTCCAATGGCTCAATTATATTTGCAGAGTGAATACGGGTTCGAAATGCGCTTTTTTCCAATTTGCGCCCCAAAATCACTTCAAATGACTTTTGCAATTGCGCCAAAGTGAATTTTTCACCCAATAAATAAGCGGGAAGGGAAGTATATTCCACTTTGTTTCTTAATCGCTTTATAGCCGCATGAAGAATTTCTTTATGGTCAAAGGCCAAATCATCTTCAATTCCATCATTTGTAATTTTTGCCCATTTAGTTTCGCCAACATTGCCGCCCGTAATTGTTTCAAGTTTTGCGCTTTTGGGCAAAAGTGCAAAATATGCAATTGTGACAGACCAAGAACGCGGGTCACGCGAGTTTGAACCCCATGACCCCAATTGCTCGAGATATGGGGCGGAAATTCCGGTTTTTTCGAAAAGTTTACGGTGTGCGGTTTCCAATAGGTTTTGGTCTTTTCCAATATCGACAAATCCACCAACCAAGGCCCAGTGATCAGGAAATGGCTCATTCTTATCTTTTGGGCGTTTCACCAAAAGCACGCGTAATTCATCATTTTGCAGACTGAATATAGCTATATCAACCGAACAAAGCGGGGTTTGGAAATTGATTTCGTTCATAAATTTTGCGCCACTACAAATTTTTCAAAATTTCATTTGACACTCTAGCAAACTTAGTGGTATTAGACAACTAACTTAGTGGGGCGAGCCCACTAACAAAGGAGAAAAAGATGTTTGGATTACAATTTATCAAAACTGAACCGACAACTTATTTGATGGTGTTCAAAAAAGGGAAAATAACAAAACAAGGCGCGGGTCTTAATCTATTTTATTTCGAGCCGACAAACTCATTGGTAAGCGTGCCATTGCAAAGCCTAATGTTGGATTTTATTGACGCACCTGTTACCCGTGATTTTCAGATTATTACGGTTCAGGGGCAGGTGACTTATCGGGTCAAAGAGCCGGAAAAACTAGCGGGCATATTAAATTATGCGCTTAAAGCGAATGGTAAAACCTATGCCTCGAACGACCCTGAAAAATTAAATGATAGGATTTTTGGCATTGTCAAAGTCTTGATTCAAAATGCCATCAAAGAGTTTGATTTGAAAAAAGCATTATTGGCAGCAGATGAAATCGCAAATGCCTTAACCCAGGGGCTAAATTTGCAAAATGAAATCAAATCTTTGGGGCTTGAAATTATTCGTGCCTCAATTATCGCCATTCGTCCCAATCCTGAAACCGCAAAGGCATTAGAGGCAGAGGCGAGGGAATTAATCCTTCGCAATGCTGATGAAGCAATTTTTGCACGTCGCAATAATGCGGTTGAACAAGAACGTGCAATTCGTGAAAGCGAATTAGACACCGACATTGCTGTCGAAGTCAAAAAGCGCCTTATCGAAGAAACCAAACTTGATGCAGAGAAAAGCATAAAAGAAAAGCGCGAAGAATTACGCAAAAATGAAATGCAAACCGATATTGAAATCGAAGAAATGCGTAAGGAATTTGTTGCCGCCAATGCTGAAAACACAAGAACCTTGGCAGATGCTGAAGCACAAAAAATCGCGGCGATAACCGAAGTTTTAAAGGGCCTCGACCCGAAACTTGTTCAATCAATTGCCGCAATCGGAATGAAACCAAGCCAATTAATTGCCCAAGCCTTTAATGGACTTGCAGAAAATGCCGGAAAAATCGGGCATTTGAACGTTTCTTCCGAACTATTGGAAACTTTACTTAGCTAAAGCGGTCGAAACTGATGGAAAACCAAAACCAAAAAATAATTCTTGTAACTCGTAAGACCAGACTTGAGGAATTGGTGATACGATTTCTAACCTTGTCTCAGGCGCGATTTTATGTCGAAAGCCTGGGACAAGATTTCGGGGAATATGAAACCGAATATCTGAATTATGTTCGCGCGCGCGAAACTATTATTGAATACCTTCACACTTTGGGGCGATTTCAAATCTTGGAACGCGAATATCTGCCGAATTTCGTTTTTGCCGAAGACGATATTGTCCTTGCTTTAGGACAAGACGGATTAGTTGCCAATATTATGAAATATCTAAATGGCAATCCACTTATAGGAATTAATCCCGATAAATCGAAATATGACGGAGTGCTTCTGCCATTTTCTGCCAAAGATATTTCCAAAATTTTGCCCGAAGTTATGGTCGCAAATCGGCAAACCAAAAATGTGACAATTGCGCAGGCAAAACTAAATAATGGGCAGGTTTTATTCGGTGTGAATGATTTGTTTATCGGGCCAAAATCCCACGTTTCAGCGCGCTATAAAATCGAATTTCAAGGCCAAACCGAATCCCAATCTTCGAGCGGAATAATTGTTTCCACCGGTCTTGGTTCAACCGGCTGGATGAAAAGTGTCATTACCGGTGCGGACGCGATAAGTGGTGTAGGTTCAAATCATGACTTAATAGGAATGAATTGGAATACACCTGAGCTTATATTTGCAGTACGCGAGCCTTTCCCCTCGGTCTCGAGTACCACGAATTTGGTATTCGGTCGAATTTATGAAGGGCAAAACCTAACGATAGCTTCAAATATGGCGCAAAATGGCGTGATTTTCTCAGACGGAATCGAGGCTGATTTCCTCGAATTCAATGTCGGAGCAATCGCCACAGTCGAAAAAGCGGCAAAGAGCGGTGTTTTGGTTATTTAGAATTTGCCCTAAGCATCAATATCCGCTTCGAGGGCGAATTCTTGGATAAATTCTCGTCTTGGTTCTACTAATTCGCCCATTAATCTTGTGAACATGGAATCTGCTGTGCCGTGGTGATCGACATGAACCTGGAGAAGCGAACGCGCGTTTTTATCCAAAGTGGTTTCCCACAATTGTTCAGCATTCATTTCGCCAAGACCTTTATATCGTTGGATAGAAACACCTTTGCGACCTTGGTTTCTTACAGCTTCTAACAGGCTTGTTGGTCCAAAAACTTGGGCGCGGAAATCGCGACGCAAATATTCACCTTCGCCCTCAAAGACATCACCAAAAACCTTTGCACGCGCCATAAGCCTTGCCGCATCGGTCGATGCCAAAAGACCATTATCAAGCATAATCGCTTCAATAACACCGCGCACTTCGCGCCATAATTTCAGACCTTCGGGAGTGTTTTCGCCGTGCCATTCGTCTTCGCCTTCTTCGGATAATATTTTAAGGCGATTTGCGGCCTTTTGTGCCAAATCACTATTAAGTTCGGCGGTCAATGCCCCTGCTAATGCGGCTTGCTCAATCGCAAATGCCGGAACCCGCGCACTAAGGCGTGAAAGCCCGGCTTCAAAAGATAATGCCTCATGGATTAAAGCGTTCAAATCCGCGCCAAGGCGGGTTTCGCCCGTTGCAGCCTTAAGGCTTGCGTCATTTGTGCCCTCGGAAATCAAATATTCCTCTAATGCGGCTTGGTCCTTTAAATAGGTCTCAGAACGGCCTTTTGCGGCTTTATAAAGTGGTGGCTGGGCAATGAATAAATGCCCGCGTTCAATCAAATCGGGCATTTGCCGATAAAAGAAAGTAAGAAGCAGGGTTCGAATATGCGCGCCGTCAACATCGGCATCGGTCATAATTATGATTTTGTGATAGCGCAATTTATCGGGGTTAAAATGGTCGCGCCCAATGCCAGTGCCAAGTGCGGTTATCAAAGTGCCGATTTCTTGGGACGATAACATTTTATCAAAACGCGCGCGTTCAACATTCAAGATTTTGCCGCGTAGTGGCAAAACTGCCTGATTGGCGCGGTCACGGCCCTGTTTTGCCGAACCACCCGCCGAATCCCCTTCCACGATGAATAATTCGGAAAGTGCAGGGTTTTTTTCTTGGCAATCGGCGAGCTTGCCGGGTAATGATGAAATATCAAGCGGGTTTTTGCGATTTTGGTCGCGCGCTTTTCTAGCTGCTTCGCGTGCGGCGGCGGCCTGCACGATTTTGGTCATTATTTTGCGACCGCCGTCGGGGTTTTCCTCAAACCAATCACCTAAAATTTGCCCGACCACACCTTCAACAACCGGGCGAACTTCAGAAGAAACCAATTTATCCTTGGTTTGTGACGAAAATTTAGGGTCAGGGACTTTTACCGATAAGACACAAGTCAATCCTTCACGCGCGTCATCACCCTGGATTGTCACTTTTTCTTTTTTGCCAATGCCCGATTTTTCGGCATAAGAATTGATTACGCGGGTTAATGCGGCGCGAAAACCTGCCAAATGCGTGCCACCGTCGCGCTGAGGAATATTGTTTGTGAAACAATCCATATGCTCGTGATAGCCATCGTTCCATTGCAATGCGACCTCTACACCTATGCCATCACGTTCGGAATTAATGAAAATCGGGGCGTCAAGGAAAGACGCGCGGTCGCGGTCGATATATTTCACAAATTCGCGCAGGCCGCCGTCATAAAAGAATTCTTTTTCAAATGGTGTTGCATCTCGCAGGTCTTGAAAAATTACCCGCACACCGGAATTGAGGAATGCCAATTCGCGCAATCTTTCAAGCAAAGTATTGCGCACAAAATCGGTTTTGGAAAAAATTGTCGGTGATGGCAAAAACCGCACCCTAGTTCCACGCTTCCCGACCGCAGCGCCAACAACTTTTAAAGACTGATCGACATTGGAATCTTTAAAACTGATAAAATGCTCTTTATCATCGCGCCAAATAGTAAGGTATAGCCAATCGGATAAAGCATTCACAACCGAAATACCAACGCCGTGCAATCCGCCAGAAACCTTATAGGAATTTTGGTCAAATTTACCGCCGGCGTGTAATTGCGTCATAATAACTTCGGCTGCTGAAACGCCTTCTTCTTTATGAATATCGGTGGGAATGCCGCGCCCATTATCTTCAACTTCGGCAGAGCCATCGGCATGAAGAACCACTTTACAATATGTTGCGTGACCTGCCAAAGTTTCGTCAATGGCATTGTCAACCGCCTCATAAATCATGTGATGAAGGCCCGAATAATCATCAGTATCACCAATATACATGCCCGGACGTTTGCGAACCGCATCAAGGCCTTTCAAGACTTTAATTGAATCCGCGCCATATTCGTTCTGATTATTTTCTTCGCTCATATTATCCTTCATTCCGGTTCTGCGTTATTGGCGGCGATTGCGTAGTAATTGGCTGATTTGCCAAAAATTTCAAACTGGCTTTTATCAGTGCCGCTAAGCCAGACCTGGGCCTTTATATTCATTAATTCTCTTGCCAATCCTTCGCGGCGTTTTTCGTCAAAATGGGCAAATGCCTCGTCCAAAAGAATAATGGGATTCGGTGCGCCGAAACAATCTTCATCATGCGTTTTTAGGCCATTTGCAATCAATTGCGCCTGCGCAAGTATAAGCCCGACAATTAGGGATTTTTGTTCACCTGTCGAACATTTTTCGGCCATCATTCCATTGGTTTTATGCATGGCATTGAATTGGGTTTTGTGGGTGCCAAACATGGTGCGCCCCATGGCTTTATCAAGCGGGCGGTTTTCTTTTAATTTGCCAATTATGAAGGCCTCGATTTCATTGATGGATTCGCCACTTTGCGCTTTTTCTTCTATTTCGCCTTCTAAGAATAATTGCGATTTTGGGAAAAGACTTTCAGGGCGGTCAAGGATTGCATTTTGTAAAGCGGAAACCGCCTGTATTCGCGCAATCGCAATGGCAAAGGCCGCACTCGCAAGCTGTTTTTCCAAATTATCGAGCCAAATCGAATCGGGAAACGGAAATTCCAAAATCTTATTGCGCTCACGCAATAATTTTTCATAATCGGAAATCGTTTGTGCGGTTTCAGGATAAAAACTAACGACCAATCTATCAAGGAATTTGCGTCTTTCCGATTGCGCGCTTGCAAATAATCGGTCCATAGAGGGTGTAAGCCAGACGACGCGCAAAGTATCCATAAGATTGCGCGTCGCTGTGTCCTTGCCATTTAGGCGCGCGATTTTGCGTGTTGGATTTTGGGCGTCGATGCCAATGCCGATGCGCCTTTCATCTTCGCCATTTCCTAAAACCGCGGCAATGGCGAAAGAACCACCATCCTCACAATTGCGCGATAATTCCGAAGTTTCGGCACTTCTTATGCCGCGCCCCGAATTTAGAATCGAAATCGCCTCTAAAATATTCGTTTTTCCTGCCCCATTTGGGCCAAAAAGCACATTGATTTTAGATTGCGTATTGATTTCAAGGCGCGCATGATTGCGAAATTGCGTCAATATCAGGCGTTTTATGCCCGTCACATTGGAATCGATTTCTTCAAAAGTTTGCACGGCGGCGGACAAAGCCAATCAATTAAACCCGCAAAGGCATAAGGACGAATACCGAATTGGCGTCTTTATCGTCTTTAACCAAAGTCGGTGAAGCAGAATCGCGGAAATAAAATTGCGATTCACCGGAAATCTGCGCGGCAATATCCAAAAGATATTTGGCGTTAAAACCGATTTCCATTTCGGGGCCTTCATATTGCGCCTCAACCTCCTCACTTGCCTCACCGGTTTCGGGATTAGAGAATGTAAGGTGCAAAACATTTTGGGAAAGACCAAGTTTAATAGGGCGCAATCTTTCAATTGCCATTGTTGCCACCCTATCAACGGCGCGCGAAAACTCATCATTATTGATTGCCAAATGATGTGGGTTTTCCTTTGGAATTACGCGTTCATAATCAGGGAATGTGCCGTCAATAACTTTGGACGTCAGGGTTGCGCGACCCAAAGAAAAACGAATTTTGGCTTCGGAAATGGCGACCTCTAAAACTTCGTCTTCTGATTCCAAAAGGCGGCGAAGTTCTAAGATTGTTTTGCGCGGTATAATGACACCCGCAATATCATTTGCGCCTTCGGGTAATGGATAATCACATAAAGCAAGCCTATGTCCATCAGTTGCCACCGCGCGCAGACATGGGCCCGAAGCGCCAACTGCACCATGCAAATAAATGCCGTTTAAATAATAGCGGGTTTCTTCCATTGAAATGGCAAAGCGCGTGCGGTCAATAAGGCGCGCCATTGCTTCTCGCTCGATTTCAAAACTCTTATCAAAATCACCATTTCCTAGTGACGGGAAATCAGTCGCGGGCAGAGTAGGTAGGAAATAGCGCGAACGCCCCGAAGTTATAGAAACCCGCCCATTATCCCCCGACATTTCGAGGCGAACCTGCGAACCATCCGGCAGTTTCCGAACAATATCGTAAAAAGTATGGGCATGAAGGGTTAAAGAACCAGTTTGCTCGACATCTGCATTTGCGCCATCAATAATTTCTATATCTAAATCAGTGGCGGCGAAAGTGACTACGCCATCGCGTGCCTCAATAAGGACATTGGAAAGAATGGGAACGGTCGTGCGGCGTTCAACAACATTTTGCACATGACCCAGTGCATTCAATAAAGCGGCACGCTCAATAGTAAGGCGCATTCAATCTCTCCAATCGCGCAAATTTATCTCAAATCGGCTTTTGTTTTTGCCGAAATTTAACACAAAGTGCAATGACAAAGGGGCGAAAATTCCCCACTTTTCGCATTATTCGGCTTCAAGTTTAAACCGAAAATTGCCATCAATGCTTGCTATATTGGGAAAAAGAGTATAGCAGCGCCCTCGATTTCAAAGAATTCGGAGTAAATAATGTCAGACGACAATAATAACGAAACCGCCGCTCAATTAAGCAATGGCGAGGGCCACCTTCCCGAAATGCCCCAAATGCGTGTTTTGGCGCAATATATTAAAGATTTTTCGTTTGAAAATCCTAATGCTCCAAATTCTTTGCGTGAAGGTGCACAGCCAAAAGTGGATATTCAATTGGATGTCGGCGCGCGCACTTTGGACGAAAATGGCGTTTTCGAAGTTGATTTGAAAATTAATGCCAAAAGCGAACGTGAAGGCAGCGTGCTTTTTGTTTGTGAATTGGTATATTCTGGCGTGTTCCAATTCAATAATATTACACAAGAAGCATTAGAGCCGATTTTGCTTATTGAATGCCCACGCGCTTTATTCCCATTCGCGCGTCAAATCGTTGCCGAAACTTCGCAAAATGGTGGTTATCCACCATTGATGATTGATCCTATGGATTTCGGCGCTTTATATTTTGAGCAAAAACAAGGTCAGGCCGGAAACGCTTAAGCGTTTAAATTAGCAAGCGCCGGAATTAATCCGGCGTTCCTGCTTCGGCTTTAAATCCTTGAATCTTTTTATCCAAAATCCCTTTTTCTTGGGGATTAAGAGTGTTTGAGATTTCTTTGGATTTCTTGATTGCGTCAGCATCGCCGTTTTTTGCTGCTAATGAATACCAATAATAGGCGTCAGCCTTGCTTTTTGCGACGCCCAATCCTTGTTCGCTCATGGCACCAAGATTGAATTGTGAATCAGTGACGCCTTTTTTAGCGGCTTTGGTGAAATTTTCGGCGGCTTTTTTGAAATCCTGATTTGCGCCATCGCCTTCGGCATAATAGACACCAAGATTATGCTGTGCCTGTTTTGAACCCAAAGCAGCGGCTTTCTCGGTCCATTTGCGCGCCTCATTCATGTTTTTGGCAATACCATCGCCTTTTTCATACATTTTTGCGAGGCGATTTAGAGACTTCACATCGCCAGAATCTGCAGCCTTTGTTAATAAAGCAATTGCACCTTGATTATCGCCGGTTTTTTGCTTTGCCATTGCTTGATCATAGAGTGATGCGGTATTCGCAGGTGGCGTTACCGGCTTTGCCGCTTGTGGCGGTTGGGCAGATGCAACTCTCACAGGGTTTTGCATTTGTGGCGGCGCAAGTTTTTGTGGCGGTGGTGCTTTGAACGGATTAACCGGCGGCATTGCTTTATAAGTTTCGGCACTTGCCTGTGGTTTTGGTGGCATTTGTGGTTGGGCTTTATTGGCCGCTGGCGGTGTCGCAATTACGGGGCTAGAGCCTTCTAGATTTTTCTTTTCACCATTATTTGGTGCAGCAGGTGGTGTGACGTTTGTTGCAGGGGTTGGGGTGGCAATTGGATTGGTTTGCCCCGGAATTACCGGTGCAGCGCCCATTGCTTCGGCAGGGATTTGCTCATTCGGGCTTTGCGGCGGTAATGGGGTTGCGACCTGTGCACCCTCTTTCATTGCATTTGGCAATTCGCTTTGGTCTTTGGCGTTTTTGCCATTTAAATACATTACGCCCGTGGTTGCAGTTGCAATAACTAATGCGCCAGCGGCAACTATTCCCAAAGGCGAAAGAATTGCTTTATTTTGCGGCTTTTTTGGCGTGTTTGAAATTTCTGCATCGAAAACCGGCTCGAGGGTCTCGAGTTTTGATTTAGGACGCGGCGCTTTCGGCGCCTTCGCTTGTTTTTTATTATTTAGCTGATTGCCACTATTTGCCGCGTCAATCGCTGCTCGACGGGCTTCATTTAGGTAATCATTAGTTTTAGCTGGCTGTGCGGTATTTGACCATTGGTTTAAAAGATTATCGTCGCGTGCCTCTGCACCGGTAATGTCAAAGACTGCTTCATTCGGGTCTTCGAAAATTGGTGCATGGGTTTCGTCAGTTTCGCCAAAAACTGATTTGAACGCGTGTTCGGCGGCCTCAATCTGTCCGTTATTATGACTAGGGGACACGGCGGCCTCTGTCGAAAATGGCTGTAGGCCCGCAAAATTATCTTGGGAGCCAAAACCTTTCGGCGGATAAATGGTTTCACCCGTAAAACCAACGCTTTTTGCCTCAATCGATTCAAGGCGATTAATAATATCATCAAGGCTTTGATTGATTTTTGAATCACTGGCTTTTGAGAAAACGCTTAGGCGCTCGTCCAATTTTTGGTCAATTTTGTGATTGAATTCATCGAATTGATTATGGATTTCAGACGAAAGATTGCTTTTTGTCTGATTAAGGCTTTCAAGCAATGCGCGATTTTCTTTGGTGAATTGCGCCATGAAATTATTGGTTTTGTCTTCCACATCTTCAAGGCGATTTGTGATTTGTTCGGCAAAGCGGGTTATTTGATCACCGGTTTTTTTCGATATATCAGAATCTTTATTTTCAAGCGCGCTCAAGCGCGAATCAATCGCATGACTAATGCGACCAAGTTCGATGCGGGTTGAAAGTGAATGGTCTTTTGCACTTTCATTTAATTCTTCAAAAGCTTTGATTTTGTCTTCAAAGCCTTTTGAAGTTTTGACCATTGAATCGCCGATTTTCTCGATTGCCACTAATGAATCATTTTCATTGGCATTCAATCTCGCAATCAAATCCTCATGTAAGACGTGGAACTTCTCATCGATTTCGTCAAATTTGTGAGAAATCGACGAAAAACGCGCATCAATCGCCTGTTTCACTGCATTTGGTGCATTGTTTTCGATTTGCGAAATGCGTGCCGAAAGGTCAATTAGTGCCTCTTTCACAGTTTCAGTGGCTTTGGCATTGCTTAATTCCGCATCACGGACGCGATCTGATAATAGTGTAATGCCCTTGTCAGTTTGTTCGATTGAAACCGCGGCGATTTCTTCAACCGAATTGATACGATCACCGATTTCATCAATTTTGCGTGAAACTTCAGTTTTATAATTATTAATCTGACCGCTTAGAATTTTTTCAACTTCATCAGGATTTAAGCGCGGCGCATTATTTTCTTTAATGTCGCGCATTTCCTTTACAATTTTATCGGTGCGATCTTCATTATTTACAATCTGATGCGCCAATTTTTGCAATTGGTTTTCAAGTGCGCGCAATGCCGAAATTGAGCGATTTGACGGATCATCTTGCTCTAAACGGCGCACTCTTTCGTGAATTGTATCTTGCGCTTGTTTGACATCGCTTAGGGTTGATGAAATGCGGGTAAAGTTTTGATTATTATTCCTGTCCGAATTTTCCAGGCGTTCGATAATGCTTGAAATTGCCCGTTCTGTGGCTTTTTCTGCGCGTTCAAAACTGTCTTTAAATGCTTGGTTATCGCCGTACACCAAATCGGAATTGGCGGGGGCGGCGAAACCGACCGCATTGTCTAATTTACGATTAAGCGCCTCCATAGCGCGCGCAAGGCGTGAAGTTTCGTGTTCACCAAACGGCATGGTATCTTGAAATCTCGGCGCAGTTTTTTGCGGGCGCATGTCATTGGGAACCGCCGCCATTGCGTAATTCTGACCGTGATTCGAGTTTGCGTATTCGCCGCCTGCGTTTTCAATCAGGCCATTAATCCATTCGCCAATAGTAATACCGCGACGAAACGCCTGTTCTTTGGCGGTTTCGCGATTTCCGGTCTTGATTCCCTTAATGCTCCAGGGGGGCTCTTGGCTCATATTCTACTCGCTTCGGCTTCAATTTTATTGAGAAAACGCTTCAAACGAGCAAAAACCAGGCGCAAATCGATTCTAATTCGCTTGAATAGGATTCTCCTGATTCTGTTCTTGAACAGATTGGGTAAAAAGATAGTTAACAAATATTAACCCTATTGCCGAAATTCACATAAATCTGAATATTTTTAAATGCTTGAACCAGAGCGGTGATACTTCAATTGGAATTGGACTTACTTGGCTTTTGCGAAAGAATTTCAAACGGTGACAACTCGTTTATTATCGCGAATATTCCAACATTACCGCCGAAAAACTCGCTCGCACGCCACAAAATCCACCAGGCAAAATCGCTATTACAGCTTTGGAGTCACAATAATTGTAACGCCCCTCACTTCGTTTCAGTTGAGATGACAAATGTTTGAAGAAGGGTATTCGCAGATGTCTCAAAAAAAAGCCGTATGAGCGCAAATCTAGCAAAATTCATTGCGCGGTGATAAAGCCAAGAAAAAAGGAAATTCATGCCCCCTTGGTTAATTGATGCGATAAAATGTAAATGTCCGAATTGCCATAAAGGCGATTTGTTCGCAGGTGTTTTGAAACTGCGCGACGAATGCGCAAATTGCGGCATGAGTTTTAAAGATGCCGAAACTGCCGATGGCCCTGCATTTTTTGTTATGACCATTGTCGGCTTCATTGTTACGCCTTTATTGTTTCTATTCACAATGGGTTTTAAAATGCCACCTCTTCTGGCATTTTTGCTTCTTGTGCCAATTACTTTGGTGCTTTGCATTGGTTTGTTACGACCATTTAAAGCCGGAATTTATGCGATTCAAAAACACAAAAATTTCAAAGAAGCCAAAGCCAAAGATTACGAGCATTTGCAGAAATGATTTTCCGCCCCTTGCCCGTCTTAACAATCTTAAGCCTGCCTTTATTGATAATATTGGCAATTTTGGGCAATTGGCAGTGGGATAGATATATTTTCAAAAAAAACCTTGAGGCCAACCCAAGAAACGAAATATTGCAATTATCGCGCGCAACCGTCGCGGTGCGCGATTTTCAGCGCTATAAATTAAATGCTAAAATTATTTCCAAACCGATTGAAGTGAAAACCAGCGAAAACGGCAAATTCGGTTCGCGCTATTTCGCAATTGCCGATAGTGAAATAGGGCGGGTTTTTTATGAATATGGCTTTGTCGCGAATGATGAGAAATTTGATCAAAACCAATTACCAAAAGAAATCAGCGAATTGGTAGTGTCGCGAATTTCAAATCACAAACCGAATGCCTTTATTTCCGATAATAAAGAGAATCTATTCTTTTGGCCGGAATTGCCAAAAATGTCCGCCATATTAGGTGAAAAAATCGATTTCAATGATTTTTATTTTGCGTCGATTGAAATGGACCCTATTGGGCGTGGAAACAAAACCCTTAATCCATATGCTGACGAAAAAGGTGCAACTTATGTCGAACCCGGGCGGCATTTAGGCTATTCCTTGACTTGGTGGGGGCTTTTCTTTTCCCTGATTGCGGTTTATGTGGCGCTGCACATTAAAATGGGTCGATTGAGTTTCAGAAAATGAAATATGTTTCCACGCGTGGTTTCGCGCAACCAAGCAGTTTTACAAACGCGGTTTTAGAGGGGCTTGCGCCCGATGGCGGGCTTTATGTTCCGCAAACTTGGCCGCGCCTTGATGACGAAACACTTTCAAAAATCCCAGAAATGAAATTTGCCGAAGTCGCGGCACAAGTTTTGAAAGCCTTTGCAGGCGATGAATTGGAATATTCCGACGCTTTTAAAATTTGCGAAAATGCCTATGGCAAACAATGGCATGCTGACGAAATCGTTCCGTGCAACGAAATCGCCGAAAATACGTTTTTGATGGAACTTTTCCACGGCCCTTCTTTGGCCTTCAAAGACGTCGCTATGCAAATGATTGGCGCATTGTTTGAATTCCTGCTTGAAAAATTGAATCGTAAATTATCCATCATCTGTGCAACTTCGGGCGATACGGGCGGTGCCGCCGTTGAGGCATTCAAGAACCGCCGGAATATTTCACTTTTCGTAATGATGCCAGATGGCAGGGTTTCAGAAGTCCAAAAACGTTTTATGACCGCAAGTGGCGCGGATAATGTTCATTGCCTGATTTTAGATGGCGATTTTGATAAAGCTCAGGCACTATTGAAACGCCTTTTGGCAGACAAGGATTTTGTTAAAGATGTAAATCTCGCGCCCGTCAATTCCGTGAATTTTGCGCGTATTATCGCCCAATCGGTATATTTCCTAATTCACGCACAAAAAATCGGCAAAGGTAAGCCGGTTGATTTTTATGTTCCAACCGGAAATTTTGGCGACGCATTTTCGGGCTGGGTCGCAAAGCAATTAGGTGCAAATATCGGGCGCATTATAATGGCAAACAATGCCAATAATTCGCTGGCAATTGCCATGCAAAGTGGGAAATTTGCAATCGGCGAACATTCTGTGGCAACAATTTCCCCGGCAATGGATATTCAAGTCCCATCAAATTTTGAACGCATATTGTATGAATTATCAAATGGCGAAATTGAAACCCGCAATAAAATTATAAATGCGGCTTTTGAGAGTTTAAAGAATAATAAGTCATTTGAAATTGACGCCAAGACACTTGAAAATTTACAAAAACAATTCGGTGCAACTTATTGTGACAACGCACAAACCATTGATGCCATAAAAGATTGCAAAACAAAAACAGGCGAAATTATCTGCCCGCACACTGCAATTGCATGGGCTGCATCACAAATGGCTGATGATCAAAATCCTAAAATAATTCTTGCGACTGCCCACGCAGCAAAATTCCCAGAGACCTTGGAAGAAGTGCTTGATGTAAAAATTGCTTTGCCAGACTTCGCCGCTGATTTATTCTCGCGCTCGGAGAGTTTTTTGAAAACCCAAGCGCAAGATGAAATCATCAAAAACTATATTTATGAAAACCGCTAATTCCGCCATGGGCGGCAAGATTATTGAGTTTCAAAACGGCCTTCGTCTTGTGCTTGATGCGATGGGGCATCTAAAAAGCGCGACAATCGGAATTTGGGTTAATGTCGGCACAATTGACGAGGCCGAAGACGAAAATGGCATTGCCCATTTCCTTGAGCATTTGGTTTTTAAAGGCGCAGGGACAAGAAATGCCACCCAAATTGCCGAAGATTCAGAAGCAAGAGGTGTTTATTTAAACGCCGCGACTTCATACGAACGAACCGGATTTTACGCACGCTGTTTAAGTGATGAGGCCGAATTTGCATTTAATCTCTGCGCCGATTTGGTTTTGGAACCAGTTTTAGATGAAAAAGATTTCCTTTTAGAGAAAAATGTCGTTTTGCACGAAATCAATGAGGCATTTGACGACGCTGAAGATCGTGCGGGCGTTTTAAATCAATTGGCGTGCTTTCAAAACCAAACCTTGGGTCGCCCAATTTTGGGGACTGTGGAAAGCCTTGCGAATATCACAATTGAAAGAGCCAGGGATTTTCATCGCGCATTCTTGAACCCCGCTAATATTATTGTCGCCTTCGGTGGCGCATTTGATGAAAATGCGGCGATTGAAATGGTAATGCGCCGCTTCGGACATTTGAATGCATTTGAGACGCGCGACCGACCGACCGCCCAAGCCTTTAGCAATTCGATTTTTGAAAGCCGTAAAACCGAACAATTACAAGCCGTGCTTTCACTGCGCGCACCGAATGCCAAAAGCGAGGATTTGTTCGCGAGCCAAGTGTTCGGCGCGGTGTTGGGCGGCGGAATGGCATCGCGCCTTTTTCAAGATTTACGCGAAAAACGCGGCCTTGTTTATGGGATTGAGGCCTGGCCTGAAAAATTTCTTTCCGTCGGTCGCCTAAATATTGCGGCAGGATTGAATGCCAAATCCACCAATGAATTTGTAAAGCGAACTTTGTCGCATATTGAGGATATTGCGCTAAACGGCCCCAATGAAAATGAATTGGCGCGCGCAAAACGAACTATCGAGACCTCAATCATGCTTGGTCTTGAAAGTTCTTCAAGCCGAATTTCGGCCTTGGTCAATCAATTATATGTCTATGGCAAAACTTTCGATTTAGACGAAACCGAAAGAAAAATTCGCAGCGTTAATGGTGAGATGGTCAAAAAAATGGCACAATTCGCCTTAAATAAAGAAACCCGCGCCGCGAGCGCAGTAGGGGCAAAAGGTCAAAAAGAAATTGACCAATTTTTGGTTTTATAATTCTAAAAATTGGTCTATAAGCCTATTCACAATTTGTTCAGTATCAATCGTCTAGGATTATTCCAAGATTTGCAAATTCGGGATTAGTTAAATGTCTGAAAGAAAACTATTGGTTTTGAGATATGCCGCAATTGCGTCAATCGCTATTTTCGCTATTGGCTGCACTCCAACCGTTCGGGTTGAGGTGCCGGATAAGCCGATTGAGATTAATCTCAATATCAATATGAAAATCGAACAGAATGTCAGGGTTCAAATGGAAAAAGACCTTGAAAAAGCTGCTAAAGAAAACCCCGGAATCTTCTAATTATAGGTGTTATGATGAAAAATACTTTGTTTAAATCATTGGCGGGTTTGGGCCTTTTAGCCGTGGTGCTTTCAACACCTGCTATGGCAATTGATAATGGCGGGCCGGTTGATACAGCAATCAAAAATAAGGTCGTTGGTGAAATGGCTAATGGCTATTTGGGTTTTGTTAAACCTGCAACCCCTGATCAAATTGAACTAAGCCGCAAAATCAATGAAATTAACGCTGCGCGCCGCACTTTCTTTGCTGAAACCGCGAATAAATACGGTCAGACTATTGATGCTGCTGCAATCACTTCTGCTTTGCGACAAATCAAAGAAAAAACCCAGATTGGGGAGTTTTTCAAAGATACCAATGGCACTTGGTGCGCAAAATCCGCAAGCTCGGTTATTGAGGCACGTTCAGACGGCTCAATCGTTATCATCTGCCAATAATAACCTTCAGAAATTTTAAGAAGCCGCCGATTGTGCAAAACGCGCTTTCGGCGGTTTTTTATTAATATTTCATTTGTCGATTCATGCCAAAAGCCACGCATGACCAATGATTCGTCCTTTTTGCTTTCGCTTCTATCTTCTAAAATCTGTCACGACTTTGCCTCTCCGGTTCAGGCTTTGAGTACTGCTTTAAGTGTGCTTGATACCGATAATTCGCCGGAAATGCGCGAAAGTGCGATAAGCCTAATTCGCGAAAGCACTGAATCGGCAACCGCAAAAATTGAATTCCTTCGCCAGGCTTTTGGTTCGCCGACATCTGGGGCAGGTGATGCGTCAATTGGCGAAATTCACAAAATCTCGAACCGTTATTTTGCAACGTTAAAACCGCAATTGAATTGGGATTGCAGCCTTGATAGCGCACCGAAACCAATCGCACGCGTCTTAATGGGTATTTTGTTAATCGCGATTGATAGTTTGCCGCGTGGTGGCGATGTGATTGTAAAATGCCAATCAAATGGCGAATTATTGGAATTTTCAGTGCGCGCCACCGGCTTAAGGGTCATGCTTAAACCCGAAGTTCGCCAGTCATTAAAGGGCGAAAAGCCAGAAAATGGTTTGGACGGTCGCACAATTGCACCATATCTAACATTTTTAACCGCCACCCAGAATCGCATTGAAATGGCCGCGCGCGAAGACGAATCTTCAATAACAATATTAGCAAGAATGCGAATTAGAGCGGAATAAACTGCGCTAATTTCAATAAAGTTTCGCGACCTCAAAAAAATTAACAGCAAAATTGACATGCGCAATTAAGTTTCAGCAATTTTATTAGTTAAGATTTAACTGTCTTTGGTCAAATATGTCGCGAATCTAGATGCGTGACGCATAACAACCTTAGGTAGGACGTTAAAATGGACGAATTATTGTCAGAATTCCTAACCGAAACTAATGAGTTTCTGGAAACTGTTGATACTCAATTAGTGCAGTTCGAGGCCGACCCGACCGACAGCGCGACATTGAATAATATTTTCCGCTTGGTCCATACAATAAAGGGAACCTGCGGGTTTTTAGGTTTGCCAAGATTGCAATTTGTCGCCCATGCCGGTGAGACCTTGTTAGGCAAGTATCGCGACGGTTCATTGGTTGCGACGCCTGATTCGGTGCAATTGGTTTTAGAATCAATTGACCGTATCAAAGAAATCCTTGCGGATTTAGAGGCAACCGGCGCTGAACCCGAAGGTGACGATTCTGAATTAATCGGCGCTTTAGAGCGTGCAGCCGAAGGCGAAACCGCACCAAGTGCAATTGTCAAAGCCCCTGAACCGATAAAAGAACCAGAACCAATAATCGAAGAACCAAAAGCGGCAGTTACCCCACCAAAAGAAGGTGGCTCGCGTTGGGATCCTGATTTAGGTCGCGATTTAAAGCCGGGCGAAGTTTCATTGGCTGAATT
Organism: Hyphomonadaceae bacterium; assembly: GCA_041917055.1. GTDB lineage: Bacteria > Pseudomonadota > Alphaproteobacteria > Caulobacterales > Aquidulcibacteraceae > Pseudaquidulcibacter. The sequence continues at coordinate 71,043 of JAYRYJ010000001.1, read as the reverse complement.
AGAGGCCGCATTTATGGCCGCCGAAGTTGAAGAAATCAAACCACAAGAAGTGGCAAAAACTGAACCAGTGACAAGTTCCGGTGACCGTCGAACAGGCCAAGATCGCCGCGCAGTGCCACGTGACGAAGATGATGACAAAGCGTCAGGCTCCGGCGGTGTCGCTGCGCAATCAATTCGTGTGAATGTCGATGTCCTCGAAGACCTAATGACAATGGTTTCCGAATTGGTGCTTACACGCAATCAATTGATGCAAATGGTGCGCAATTCCACCAATACCGAATTCAAAGCTCCATTACAGCGCCTGTCCTCTGTCACTGCTGAATTGCAAGATAGCGTAATGAAAACCCGTATGCAGCCGGTTGGTGGCGCGTGGAAAAAACTGCCACGCATTGTCCGCGATGCGGCCCGCGATTTGGGCAAGAAAATTGATTTGGTTCTTGAAGGCGAAGCAACCGAATTAGACCGTCAAGTTCTGGAATTAATCAAAGATCCTTTGACACACATGATTCGCAATTCTTGCGACCATGCAATCGAAACACCGGACGTTCGCGCAGCGGCAGGCAAAAGTGAAACCGGAACCATTAAATTATCGGCCTATCACGAAGGCGGACACATTGTTATTGAACTAACTGATGATGGTGCGGGTCTAAATACTGCGCGCATTCGTGACAAAGCCATTAAGAATGGTTTGGTTTCCGAAGAACAAGCATGGATTATGCCGGATGCGCAAATCCATCGCTTTATTTTTGCGCCAGGCTTCTCAACCGCCCAGGCTGTAACCTCAATGTCGGGTCGTGGCGTCGGTATGGATGTGGTGAAAACCAATATTCAATTAATCGGCGGCGAAGTGGATTTGGTTTCGACCGAAGGCAAAGGCACAAAATTCTTAATCAAAATCCCGTTAACTTTGGCAATCGTTTCGGCACTTGTGGTCGGCGCGTCAAACCAAAGATTTGCAATTCCACAATTAAGCGTGGTTGAATTGGTTTCAGCCGGCGGGTCGTCTGAACATCGTGTAGAAACATTGAACAAAGCGCGTGTCCTAAGACTGCGTGACAGATTATTGCCATTGATGGAATTGTCCGAAGCATTGGGAATGCAAAATGCCGTCAAAAAGACACAAAGCGAAACCCAATTTATCGTGGTTATGCAACAATCGGGTCTATTATTCGGTATAGTGGTCGATGAAGTTTTCGACACCGAAGAAATTGTGGTCAAACCATTATCTTCATCACTTTCAGAAGCAAAATCATTCTCCGGCGCAACAATTTTGGGCGATGGTTCGGTAATTATGATTATTGACCCTTCCGCAGTTTCAAAAGCAGTCGGCGAAGCCGAAGAACACGCTGATGAAATGGATATGAAAGCCAAACAGGCCAAAGAACGCGAAGCAAAAGACGAAAAAACTTCAATGATTGTCTTCCGCGCCGGAAGTACAGATCCAAAAGCTGTTCCGTTGGGTGTTGTCACCCGTCTTGAAGAATTGGATGCATCAAAATTCGAACAATCAGATGGGCGCACTTTGGTGCAATATCGCGGCGCACTTATGCCTATTCTTCCTGCAGATCCTTATTCACAAATCCGCACGGAAGGCGGACAGCCGATTTTGGTCTTCACCCATAATGATAAGGCTATCGGCCTTGCGGTTGATGAGATATTGGATATTGTCGAAGACGAATTGGACATCGAAATGGCAACAGATCGCGGCGGCGTAATTGGTGTCGCTGTCATCAAAGGCAAAGCCACCGAAATCCTTGATGTCGGCTATCATTTGACCCAAGCCTTGGGCAATTGGGACGAGCCAGTTAAAAAAGAAGAACCGCGCCATATTGTCCTAGTGGAAAAAAATCCGTTCTTCCGCAATCTCTTAAGTCCTTTGTTAAAGTCTGCAGGTTATAATGTAGAGGCGGTTGATACGGTATCTGCGGCACTTGTTTGTGCAGAATACCGTAAACCAAGCGCAATTCTTGCGGATATTGATGACGATAATGAAGCAGCGAAAAGATTATTGAGTGACGATAGAACCCATGGTGCACCAATTGTTGCATTATCAGGTTCATCAGAAGCGGACGCCGAAGGTTTCACCGCTTTGGTCAAAAAATCGGATCGTTATGGTTTAATTTCAACCATTGAATACGCAACCAAAAAAGGAATGGCAGCATGAGCGCTTTAGCAAAAAAACAATTTGATGCTTATGGCACTGATAATTCCTTGCTTGCTGATTATGGCACGCAAGAATTTGTTACGGTTCATGTTGCCGACCAAGTTTTGGGTGTCGGCGTCAAAGAAATCCAAGATGTTTTTGCTATTCAACACTTAACACCGGTTCCCGGTGCAAAGGCCGAAATTGCTGGCATTTTGAACCTTCGTGGTCGCATTGTAACCGCAATTGACGCGCGCGTCCGCCTTGGCCTGCCACCGCGCGAAGAAGGTCACCAAGGAACAATGGCAGTAGGCGTCGAATATAAAGGTGAGGCATACGGTATTTTGGTTGACCGCGTCGGCGAAGTTTTGCGTCTTAAAGACAGCGATTTTGAAAATAATCCGATAAATATGGATCCACGCTGGAAAATGATTTCGCGCGGAATTTATCGTTTGGATGGCAGATTATTAATGACAATTGATGTCCAACAATTATTGGGTGTCGGGAATTAATTTGGAGAGGGTATAATGAAAACCTGTTTGGTAGTAGATGATAGTCGTGTAATTCGCAAAGTTGCGCGCCGAATTTTAGAGGATATGGCATTTGACGTTACCGAAGCCGAAGATGGTTCTGTGGCACTAAGAAATTGCCAACAAAAAATGCCCGATGCCGTCCTTCTGGATTGGAATATGCCAATTATGAGCGGTATTGAATTCCTTAGAGAATTAAGAAAGACCAAAGGCGGTCAAGATCCGATTGTTGTATTCTGCACCACTGAAAATGATATGTCGGCAATTGTCGAAGCAATGGAAGCAGGCGCAAACGAATATATTATGAAACCGTTTGACAGCGAAATCGTTCAATCAAAATTTGCGGAAGTCGGCCTGTTTTAATGTCTTTATCTTTGGCAACATCACAATCACATGATTTACATCCGCGCATCAAAGTGATGCTGATTGACGATTCGGCAATCATTCGCGGTTTGGTTTCGCGTTGGATTGGCGAACAAAGTGATTTTGATTTTGTAGGTGTTGGAATTAATGGTCGCGACGGCCTAAACCGTGTTGTAAAAATGAACCCCGATGTCATTATTCTTGACATTGAAATGCCGGAAATGGACGGCCTTACTGCTTTACCTCTCCTATTAAAAGCAGTGCCGGGCGTCAAAGTCATTATGGCGTCCACTCTTTCCAAAGCGGGTGCCGAAGTAACGATTAAAGCCCTTACCCTCGGGGCGACTGATTATATTCCAAAGCCCGATGCCGGAAGAATTGCGGGTGCTGAAGAATATAAGCGCGAATTATTTGCAAAATTACGCGCTTTGGGCGTGAAAAAACCGCGTCGCCCAATAATTGGCGGGCCAATTCAGCCAATTATGGCGCAACGCCCGGGCTTTAATGCCCATCCAGCCAATGCCTTGCGCACCGACATAACCCGCACTCGCCCTGAAGCATTATTTATAGGCTCATCAACCGGCGGTCCGGAGGCATTAAGAGTGGTGGTTCAAGGTCTGGTCGGCAAAATCAATGTACCGATTTTCATGACCCAACATATGCCGGTTCTATTCACAAAAATCCTTGCCGAGCATTTATCAAAGCAAACCGGCGCAAAAGTGATTGAAGGCGAACACAATATGATTGCCACACCTGGTGTTTTCCATTTAGCGCCAGGCGGAAGGCACATGGTTGTTACACGCACCGCAGGCGGCACAAGAATTCAATTGAATGACGATCCGCCCGAAAATTTTTGTCGCCCTGCTGTCGATCCATTGTTCCGCTCTGCGGCGCAGGTTTTTGGTGATCGCGCAATGGGTGTTATTCTTACCGGAATGGGCCATGACGGGCGCGATGGCGCAAAATTAATGGTTCAAAACAAGTCACATATTCTTGCCCAAGATGAGGGCACAAGCGTGGTTTGGGGAATGCCGGGCGCGGTCGCCCAAGCAGGTCTTGCAAGCCAAATCAAACCGATTGAAGAAATCGCACCGACAATAATAAATATTTTTCGTGGAGTTAATGTATGAAACCCGGCGACTTTGAATTTATCGCAAACCTTGTAAGGGATCGTTCGGGATTGGTTCTAACCCCTGATAAAACCTATTTGGTAGAAAGCCGTCTTGGGCCGATTGCCCGCAAGGAAGGTATTCCATCACTCGAAGAATTGGTATCAATTCTTAGAATGCGCGGCGATTTACGCCTAATAGATGCCGTGGTTGATGCAATGACCACCAATGAGACTTTCTTTTTCCGCGATAAAACGCCGTTTGAACATCTTGAAAATATTATTATCCCTGATTTGGTTGCCAAAAAGCGTGGTGGCACAATTCGGATTTGGTGTGCGGCGGCGTCAACCGGACAAGAACCTTATTCGATTGCCATGGTGCTTGACCAAATGGGTCACAAACTCGGCGGTTGCAAAGTCGAAATTATTGGCACTGATATTTCCGAACGCTGTTTAGAAAAAGCCAAACAAGGCGTTTATACGCAATTTGAAGTGCAACGCGGTCTTCCGGTTCAATATTTGATGAAATATTTCAAAAAAGAAGGCGAAAATTGGCGCATCACCGATAATATCAAAGCTGCGGCGCGCTATCGCCAAATGAACCTACTTGATGATTTTCGGGTTTTGGGCAAATTCGACATTATTTTCTGTCGTAACGTCCTTATTTATTTCGATATTGCCACCAAAAAGCGCGTTTTGGATCGCATGGCGGTGCAGGTCGATGGCGCAGGCTATCTCTTGATGGGCGCAGCGGAAACCGTTTTGGGCATTACTGACAGTTTCAAAACCATTCCAAATGCCCGCGGCCTTTATGCAGTTGAACCCGCAAAAGCAGGACTGGGGCGCGCGGCGTAAAAAATACTCGAGATATGTTCGGAAGAGAAATCACCCATTCTTGGGCAATTCGGGATTCCTAAATCTTCGTCAAGCAAAATTGAGCAAGGTGTAAAGTAACGCTTGACACTACCTGATTTTTGGGCGAAAACTAGATATGAAAATTCGCAATATTTTACACAAAGGACTTAGGTTACTTGTTGAGAAAGGCGATTCTTCAAAGCTCGATAGCGATATTGTTCCCAAACTCTTGCGCATGATTTCGTTCTTGCAGGATATGGAGAACGAAAGAGAAGTTGAAACAATTCCATCTTGGAAAGCTCACCAATTAAGTGGCAGCAGAAGGGGTACTTGGTCACTTCATGTCACGAAAAACTGGCGCTTAACTTTTAGTTTTGATAAAAAAGAAATCGAAATCATAGACTTAAACTATGAAGATTATCATTGAGGCCGAAAATGGAAAATCAAGGATTCAGATTAATTTCTCCCCCTCATGTGGGTGAATTTGTTCGTGAGGAAATTATTACGCCTTTGGGTTTGACAATCACAGAAAGCGCTAAACTTCTAGGTGTTACGCGACCAGCATTGTCCAATTTTTTGAATTGCAATTCTTCACTTTCACCTGAAATGGCAATTCGTATCGATAAAGTTTTCGGCATTAATTTCGAAACGCTTATGAGAATGCAAAATTCCTATGATATTGCAAAAGCTAGAAAAATCGCAGCAAATATTAATGTCAAAGAATTTAAAGCGGCATAGCGAAATTGCCCCTGCAATTAATTCGCAAAAGAATTTGGAATTTCTTGGGGGGGCGCTTATATCGGACTGGTAATGTCCGATAATTCAAATTTTGAGAAGCCACCGCGTGGTGTGAAAGAAACCCTTAATTTCCTATGGCCCTATATTTGGCCAAAAGGACGGTTTGACCTTAAATTACAAGTGATTTTCGCCCTAATCGCTATGATTTTGGGTAAGATTGTCACGGTTCTAATCCCCTATACCTATAAATGGGCGACCAATGCCTTTGGCGCACAAAAAATGCCGGAACTTGGGTTTTGGGATTTAATGATATTATCACCGATAATTATGGTGGTTGCATATAATGTCGCGCGCTTTATGTCCCAGGCTTTGAATAATCTGCGTGACGCTTTGTTTGCGGCAGTGGGGCAACACGCCGTGCGCGGGCTTTCCAACCGCGCATTTCAACACCTTCATAACCTTTCATTGCGCTTTCATCTAAAACGCCGCACCGGCGGGCTTTCGCGCGTTATTGAAAGAGGCAAAACCGGTATTGAAACCATTGTTCGTTTAGCAATGATGTTTGGTGTGCCAACGGTTTTGGAAGTAGTTTTGACCGCCATAATCCTTACCAATCAATTTTCGATTTGGTATGTTGCGGTGATTACCGTTACGGTCATTATTTATGTCTGGTTCTCAATTTGGGCATCAAATCAGCGAATTCAAATTCGTAAAGACATGAATGAAGCCGACACTGACGCCATGAGCAAGGCCGTCGATAGTCTCTTAAATTTCGAAACCGTGAAATATTTCAATAATGAAGAACTTGAAATCAATCGCTATAATAAAGCGACCTCAATGTATGAAAAAGCAGCGATTAAAACCTATACTTCCCTTGCATGGTTGAATTTCGGACAGGCCTTTATTTTTTCGAGCGGCATGTTGATTGTTATGCTTATGAGCGCGAATGAAGTGATTGCAGGCAAACAAACGCTTGGTCATTTTGTGATGATTAATGCCTTTATGATGCAGCTTGCAATGCCTTTGAATTTTATTGGCACATTATATCGTGAGATTACGGTCGGCCTTATTGATATGGGCGCGATGTTGTCATTATTAGACGAGCCGAAAGAAGTTATTGATGCGCCGAATGCGAAGGAATTGATTGTCAAAAATGGCGCGATTTCCTTTGACAATGTGGTGTTTTCCTATGACGAAGATAGGCCGATTTTAAAGGGCGTATCCTTTGAAGTTCCGGCGGGCAAGACCGTCGCAATCGTTGGGCCGTCGGGTGCGGGTAAATCAACAATTTCAAGGCTTTTATATCGCTTTTATGATGTTAAAGGCGGTGCCATAAAAATTGACGGTCAAGATATTCGCGATGTTACCCAAACAAGTTTGCGGAAACTTATTGGTATGGTTCCCCAAGATACCGTACTTTTCAATGACACTATTGCCTATAATATCGGCTATGGACGTATTGGCGCGACACGCGATGAAATTGAAGAAGCCGCAAACAGGGCGCAAATTTCGGAATTTATTGCGTCACAGCCCAAGGGCTATGATTCCGAAGTAGGCGAGCGCGGCCTTAAATTGTCGGGCGGTGAAAAACAAAGGGTCGCCATTGCGCGCACCATTTTAAAAGCGCCACCGCTTTTGATTTTGGACGAAGCCACTTCGGCCTTGGACACACATACCGAACGCGAAATTCAGGCTGCTTTAGATGAAGTTTCCAAAAATCGCACCACATTGGTAATCGCCCACCGCCTTTCGACAATTGTCGGCGCCGATGAAATCATTGTTCTAAAAGATGGCGTGATTGCCGAACGCGGCAAGCACGACAATTTATTGGCGCAAAACGGCCTATATCATTCAATGTGGGAACGCCAAAAATCAGCTGATGAAGCATTGGAAACTTTGGCAAAAGTTAAAGACGAAAAACCAAGTTTGCGTGATTTGAATTAAGGAATTAGCGCTAAATGAAACTTTGCATTGCAAGAATAATGACATTAGCATTTGCAGTTCTTGCTAGTGCAAATATCGCGCTTGCAACGCCTGTCGAGCAAAACCAAAGCCTTGATGCAGCTTACGAGGCCGCGCTCGACCTCCAATATTTTGGTAAAGATGACGAGGCGAATGGGATTTTTGTTCGCGGTTGTGACCAAAACCACGCGCCAAGTTGCAATTCGCTAGCGCTTTCTTATGCGTATGGATTTGGTTTCAGACGCGATAGGGAGAAGAGCTTCGAAATTTATTCAAAATCTTGCAATCTCAAGAATGGTATTGGTTGCTATTCTGTCGCTTGGGCTTACCAAAATGGCGAAGGTATCGATAAATCAAAAGAAAATGCAAATAAATTCATGGCGCTGGGCTGCGATTATGGCGATGGTCAATCATGTTTCGAAATGGTTTATGAAGAAACGCCCGATGGAAAGGCGAAAAGCCCTAAGGAAAATTTGCCAATTTTCGTGAAATCATGCGAAATGGAATATTCATTTGCGTGCAATCTTGCAGGTTTGATTTATCGAAATGGCGAGGGTGGCGTTACAAAAGACAAAGCAAAAGCGGTTTCGATTTTCAAAACGGGTTGCGAGCAAGATGATGCGCAATCATGCATTTTGGCAGGCTCGACACTAAAAGAAAATGCCGATAAATCTTATTTAGTCTATTATCAAAAAGCCTGCGAACTTGATGATGAAGACGGGTGCGTTTTATACAATACAAATGCAAATATGCCACCACCAAAGTCCCATATGGTTAAACCTAATTAGGTTTTAGGCATTGCCCAAATTGGGGCACAATTGTATGTTTCTCTCGAGTAGGGAGAAGTTCCATGAAATTCTTAACATTGGTTTTCAGTCTGTTTTTCGCAACATCAGCCTTCGCCCAAGACCAGGGCAAAGCAAAATATGATGCGGCAATGGCGGCGGCAAATGCCAATAAAAATGATGAGGCTTTTCAATTATACAAACAATCATGCGACATGAAATACGGCGCGGCTTGTGTAACTATCGGGCATATCCTTCTTTCCAAATCTCAGAACGACGAAAGCCAAAAGGAAGCACTTGGTAAGTATATTCTTGGGTGTGATTATGGTCGTAAAACCGGTTGTATGGCGGCGGGTGAAATGATTGAAAGTGGCAAAGGCGCGCCAAAATCGCGCGCAAACGCCCTTAAATATTATGAAACGGCCTGCAACGGCGGCGAGGGTCAGGGCTGCTTCAAACGCGGCTTGGCGTTTGATGAAAACGATCTTCCGATTTTGGAGACAATCGATATTTCGTATTTGGAAAAAGGCTGCGGCTTTCTTTATACAATTTCATGCAAATATCTTGGCACTTTCAAGCTCAATGGCACTAAAACACCGAAGGATGAGGTTGGCGCATTGGCAATTTTCCAAAACGCGTGCGATTTCGATAATGGTATGAATTGTCTTTATGCCGCCAAAATGTATGAAGACGGGATTGCAACTGAAAAGTCACCGAAAAAAGCCTATGACACGGCATTATTGGCCTGTGACAATAGTGTGGCGGATGCGTGCGATTATGTCGAAGAATTGAAGACCAAGTATCAATTATCAGAATAACCTATTTCTTTTTCACTTCATCGATTATGGATTGCGCAAAGGCGCTCAAGAGACCATCTTTGATTTTTGCGCCGGTCGCGCGAAGGCTTATAAATCCGACATAGGCTGCATACATAATATTTGCGCGGACCTTGGCATCGGCCTCATTAAAACCCAATTGCAGCAGGTATTTAACAAGAAAATCGGTACGAATTTCGTCTATTTCATTTACTTTGGCTTGGGCATTTGTGTCCCAACGCGCCCAATCACGCACCGCAATTTCAGCATTTTGCCCACCAATATCGTCAGGTGGCGGCGCGGTCGCAGTTCGTATCAAAGTCATAAGCGCCATTTCAGGGTTTATAATGGGTGCAATATGTTTGATTACCGCCTCAGTTCCCTGGGTTAAGTAATATTCAAGCATTGCGGCCTTAAGTTCCGGTAGGTCTTTGAAATGCCAATAAAAACTGCCTTTGGTAGTCCCAATTTCGCGGGCAATTGCCTCAATCCGAATCGCACCAACGCCACCTGTACTTAAGGCGCGAAAGCCGGCTTTTACCCAATCTTTCTTTCCTAATCTCGAACTTGCCATGCGACGCCTCCGAATCAGAGTTTAACATACGAAAAGGTATTGACAAAACGGATAGTCGGAATTATCAAAACATACGTTAACGTATGGTTTTTTGAAAATGAATTTCTTTTATTTAGCAACGTCGGCTTTATGCCTTTATGGCGCGGGCTTTCACATCATGGTTGGAAATAAGCGCATTGATAATGTTATATTCGCGACCAATATTGACATTAAAGTCCGCACCATAGGCCGTATAGTGTGGCACTCTATCACTTTATTTCTAATTTTAGCTTTCGGTTTTTTGGCATTTGGCGCTTCTTTTGGCCTAAGCAGAGATTTGGGGATTTTCTTGGGGCTTGAAATGTTCGCAATGTCGGGGCTTTTCCTATATTTTTGCGCACGACATTTGAATAATCCGTTTCGCTTTCCTCATCCTTTTTTCTTCGCTTTGACGGGCGCGCTTATTATCGCGGGTGCAATGATTTGAATAAATTCCCATTTCGTTTTATTGGCGGTTGCCTTTCCTTTATCGCCTCTTTGCTTCATATTGCCGTGATTTTCGGTGGACCAAAATGGTATATTTTCTTTGGCGCTGGTCAAAGAATGGCGGATATGGCGGCGCGTGGCATGGCATATCCGGCACTTATTACTTGCATAATTGCCGGTATCTTGGCGGCGTGGGGATTATATGCTTTTTCGGGCGCTGTAATTATCTGCAAATTGCCATTGCTAAAATTCTGCTTGGTAGCGATAAGTGCAGTCTATTTAATTCGTGGCTTTATTCCATTTTTGATAATGCCGCTTTTTCCCAATCTTTCTGGCACTTTTTGGCTTATTACCAGTGCAATCTGCGCAATAATCGGTTTGTTCTACGCAATTGGGACATATCAATTGTTCAGACCCGGCCTTAATTAAAGCGCGGCCTTGGCTTTATCTGTTAAAATATTTCCAACTGCTTGACTCTTTAAGAGACTCTTGAACTTGCGCGCAAATCAGATTCTTTTTCTAAAGAGCGTCAAACATTCAAATGGAATCGGTCTAGCTTGTCTTTTTGCGTCGCCATCTTTGAGTTTTTTCCTTGAAATATTCCAATATTCCATCGGAAAAGAACTCAAAGCCGCGCCACAAAAATCCTTCGCTATACCAATTCCCTTTGAAGGTCTGCCGCTCTAATCAGAGGATTGGGGCAAAGATGGAAATCGAAAATCGGCAGGCTTTGGATCTTTGGCGTGACATCACCAATCAAACAATTCGCCTTGACGGTCCCGATTTAACGGCGCGCCAAACTGCTATTCTTTTAAGTGTTCATCTTGATGATGGAAAGCATACTGTTCGCGGCCTTGCCAAAAAATTGGGTTTGAAAAAGCCCGCAATTGTGCGCGCCCTAGATTCATTACAGGCATTGGGCCTAATCAATCGCTTGCGCGATGAAAATGACCGCCGCAATGTCTTTATTATTGCCACAGAAGACGGTATTTTGCGCCTTGGCGATATTGCACGTTTTATTATTGGCGGCCTAAATAATTTGCCGCGCGAAAACGAAATTGGGGTGTCGCAATTAATTGCCGCGCAATAGAGCGGTGATGCTTCAAGTGGAACAGGAATGGCGCAGGGATTTTGTGACATGACAGTGAGTTTTTTCGCAGTTAATATTGGAATATTCACAAGGAAAAACTCGCTGTCATGACGCAAAAGAACAAGCCAGTCCGATTCCAGTTGAAGCATCACCGCTCTAAGTGCATTTTGGATTTCGATAAAGCAACAAACCCAATCCGCGACGATATTGCAGCGCAATATTTACAAGGGAAAATCGATGCGCCTAAATTCGTTTCGCCCGAAACTATGCAGATAAAATGCGATTATTCCTATTTAAAAAGCGCGCCCGATAATTCGTCACCCAATGTTTCTGAAGTATTTTTTGGTGAAATGATTGACGTCTATGAAGTCAAAAATGGCTTCGCCTGGGTGCAATTAAAGCGCGATAATTATGTCGGCTATTTAGAAGATTCGTCTATCGCGATTGATAATATTGAAACCAATATGAAGGTTAAAGCCCTTCGCACTTTTGCGTTTTCTATTCCCAAAGTGCAAGGTGAGATTTTACATATATTGCCTATGAATGCCATGGTTCGTGCGACCGACAAAATCGAAAACGGCTATGTCTATTGCGAAGATCTGGGATACATTTATCAAAATCACCTGTGTGCAACAAACGAATTTTATTCCGACCCGATTGAAATCGCAAAATGGTTTTATCAAACGCCATATGCCTGGGGTGGTCGTCAGGCATTGGGAATTGATTGTTCGGGACTTATACAAACAATATTTGAAGCCTGTGGCACAAATCTTCCACGAGACGCAAGAATGCAAGAAAAAATCGGCGAATTAATCGAACCAGCCGCCGATTTTTCCAACCTTAAACCATGTGACTTATTGTTTTGGCAAGGCCATGTGGCAATGATGATAGACGAAACCAATATAATTCACGCCAATTCATTCCATATGTGCGTTGAAATAGAGCCATTAACCCAAACCATTGCGCGTTATGAGGGTTTAGGCTTAAAACTTCGGACGGTTAGAAGATTGAAATAATTTATTTCAATTTCCGTTCAAAGAAATCCATCATTAATTGCCATTGGAACATGCGCTTTTTATAGCCTTTAAGACCGTGTTTTTCGCCTGGATAAAACATCATTTCAAATGGAACGCCGCGTTTTTGCAGTTCGGCGGCGACGCGCGTTGAATTGCCCAAAAGCACATTATCATCAGCCATACCATGCGCGAGTAATAAAGAATTGGGCTTGATATTTTCAATGCGGTTTAAAACGTCGGATGCGGCATATCCGTCCTTATTATTCTGCGGCGTGTCCATATATCTCTCTGTATAGGCCGTATCATAAAGCCCCCATTCTGTTGGCGGCGCGCCTGCAACACCCGCCTTAAACGGGCTATCTTTAGCACTTAACGCCATAAGGGTGACAAATCCACCTTGGGACCAACCAAAAATCCCCAAATTATCCTTATCGACATATGGCAACGATTGCACAAATTTTGCGCCCAAAATCTGGTCATCAATATCGGCACCGCCAAATTGGCGATAAATCGCGCGCGTGAATTTAACACTACGTTTTGGCGTGCCGCGATTATCCAAAGTGAAAACAATGAATCCCTTTTCCTGCAAAAGTCGTAAATTCGGACCTATCCATTCCCTATGAACCATCGCGCGCGCCGGGCCGCCATAAATATTGAAAAGAACCGGATATTTTTTGGACGGGTCGAAGTCCTTGGGTTTAAGCATATAATATTGCAAATCCTGTCCATCTGACGATTTTATCGTGCCAAATTCAGGTTGAGAATAGGCATCTTTGAAAGCAAAATATGGGTGCTTTTCATTCAAAGGATTTTCTTCAATGAATCGCAATCGCGCGCCTTTATTATCATAAAGCGCAGTGAATGGCGGTGTTTTGGGGTCGGAATAATTGCCAATATATGAAGCGCCGGATTTCGCCATATTAATTGCCCACCAACCACCTGTTGGCGTGATTTGAACATTCGGCGATGGTTTGTGAATCTTTGTAACAAATAGATTATTTTCAATCGGGGTTTCGGTTGATGCTTCAAAATAAACCAAATCATTGATCTCATTGACCGCATTGATTTTCTTTACAACCCAATCGCCTTTTGTGACTTGACGCAATAATTTCCCGTTTTTGTCATAAAGATACAAATGATTGTTCCCGTCACGTTCGGACGACCATAGGAAATCACCATTTTTTAGAATTTTGAAATCATCGTGCAATTCAACCCAAGTATCGGATTTTTCGCTTAGAATTACTTTTCCAATTCCGGTTTTGGAATCGAAACTGATTAAATCAAGAGCTTTTTGGTCGCGGCTTAATCTTTGGACATAAAGGGTCGAATTATCCTTCCCCCAATTCACACGCGCAAGATAAAAATCATCATTTGCGCCCAAATCCATTTTGACGGCATTGCCACCATCGGATTTTACCCAAAGTTCAACAATCGCATTAGGTTTTCCGGCATATGGATATTTTTGTTTCACCAATTTTGCGCCACTTGCCGAAATTTCCATTCTTTCGACAGTTTCAACACGGGTTTCATCAGTTTTTTGAAAAGCGACTGAATTTCCGTCGGGCGAAAACCAATAACCTTCATATCTATCTAATTCTTCTTGGGCGATAAACTCTGCGGCAGCGTATGAAATATCACCTTCGGCTTTTGGCGAAATTTCGCTTTCTAAACTGCTCGCAATATCTTTGACCCATAATTGGCCGTCACGCACAAAGCCAAGTTTTTTGCCGTTCGAACTTAGCTTGGCATCTATTTCATCGCTTGTGGTTTCAGTAAGCCGTTTTATCTCATAAGTTTTGGCATCAATTGAATATATATCGCCATCTAATGGCACAATTATGAAATTGCCGTTTTCATCCCATGAATAATCGACAACACCGCGCACCGAAACCCGCATTCTTTCGCGCCGCGCGATTTCTTCTTGTGATAATTCCTTGTCGGAATTTGATAATTTATCGGCATCCATCAAAACGAAAGTCTCACCGCTTTCGATTTTCATGGCCCATAAATCCTGTACCATTGCATTATCTTGCTTTGGTTTCAAAAATGTCAAAAGCCTGCCATCAGGCGACAATTTACTTGCCCCCGCGATGGGCCCTGAAATTGGCGGATCCGAAAAGACCCGTTCAATTGTCAAAATCGGTTTTGCATTTTCGGCAAATGACGCATTAGGGGCGATAATTATTGCGGCAATGAAGGCGGTAAATATTATTTTTTTCATGCCAGAGAAATTAGAGCAATTTTAAAATAAGGCAATTGGGGATATTGGGTAAGATAATTTATCGCCCTTCCGGTAATAAGAGCAATCGCATAACTTAGCCCACTGACAGCCCAAACATTTTTCCGCCAATGCGCGTTATTTACAGGTCGAAACTTTGCCCTCAGGCACCAGCTTAATATAGTTTCCAGTGCGGATATAATGCGCCGTAACTTCTTCGCATTTTCCCTTATTTTTCTTTATCCAATGACCATCGATACAGGTTTGGCCTTTATTGCTTTGATAACAGCGCGCCTCAATGAAGCGCCAATTGCCATCTTCAGGCAAATTATAGACATAACCATAGGCATAAGGCACGACTTCTTGACCATTAAAAGCAAATTGCGAACCGTTTGGTTTGGGTGCGGGTGTCTGCACATAATTTTCAACGCGATAATATGCTTGGGCGATTGCAAACGTCGGAATTGCAAGCATTGTTAAGGCGAATTTTACGCCATTTTTCCATGAATTTTTCATGATGAACCTCAATGCTCATATTCTAAACATGGCGACAATTGAATGCACCTTGATTCCCTTATTCACTTAAACCGCAAAAATTTTTCGCTCATTATCATATTTCCCTTGACGTAAACGTAAACTTATGTAATTCTCGAAAAAAGGGATGAGAATAGTGCTGAATAATAGATTTTGGTCCATTACGGATTTAACACGCGAGTTTAATGTAACGCCGCGCACTTTACGTTTTTACGAAGATAAAGGGCTTTTAACGCCACAACGCGACGGGCAAAGGCGAAAATATAATGCGCGCGATAGGGCGCGCCTTTTTTATGTCTTGCGTGGCAAGCGTATTGGCCTATCTTTAGAAGAAATCCGTGAACTTTTGGATTTGTATGATTTGGAGGGTGGCAAAAAAACCCAGTTGAATGCGGCGCTTCGCACATTTGAAAAACAAATGGAAGTTTTAAGCGCCCAAAAACGCGATATCGAAGATGCGATTTCCGATCTTGAAGGTCATATAAATCGTGTAAAAGACGAATTAAGAACAATGAATAATTAAGGGGAAGAAAATGGCTTATAAAGCACCAATCCGCGATATGCAGTTTATTTATGATGACGTTCTAAATATCGACCAATACGCCCATCTCGGCACTTTTGGCGAGGCGACCAAAGAAACCCGCGACGTTATCCTCGAAGAAATGGCAAAATTCTGCGAACAAATTCTTGCACCTTTGAACCTTTCCGGTGACCATGAAGGTTGCGTGCGCCATGACGACGGCTCTGTAACCACTCCAAAAGGCTTTAAAGAGGCATATCACCAATATTGTGAAGCAGCATGGCCGACAATTGGTGCCGAACCTGAATTTGGTGGTCAGGGTCTGCCCCATTCCTTGACCTTGGCCTTATCCGAAATGACGTCTTCGGCAAATATGGCATGGGCCATGTATCCCGGTCTTACGCATGGCGCATATTCGGCATTGCTTACGCATGGTTCGGATGAATTAAAGCAAAAATATTTGCCAAAAATGGTGGAAGGCACATGGACAGGAACCATGAACCTTACCGAGCCACATGCAGGAACGGATTTGGGTATGTTGCGCACCAAGGCCGAGGCGAATGGTGATGGTTCATACAATATCACCGGACAGAAAATTTTCATTTCTGCCGGTGAACACGACATGAGCGAGAATATTATCCACCTTGTATTGGCGCGCATAGTCGGTGCGCCACAAGGAACAAAAGGGATTTCGCTTTTTATTGTTCCGAAATTCTTAGTGAATGAAGATGGCACATTGGGCGCGCGCAATCCTGCGGTTTGTGGCAAAATCGAAGAAAAAATGGGCATTCACGGCAATTCAACCTGCGTTATGAATTATGATGGCGCCAAGGGCTGGCTTGTCGGTGAAGAAAATAAGGGCCTTAATGCAATGTTTGTTATGATGAATGTTGCGCGCCTTGGGGTTGGCCTTCAAGGGCTTTGCCAATCCGAAGCGGCTTATCAAAATGCGGTAATTTATGCCAAAGATCGATTGCAAATGCGCTCTTTGACCGGGCCAAAAAATCCAAATGGCCCTGCAGACCCGATTATTGTGCACCCCGATGTGCGCCGCATGTTAATGGATGCCAAATCCATAAATGAAGGTGCGCGAATGTTCCTTTATTGGACTGCGCTTTATGGCGATTTAATGCATGTTTCCGATAATGAGGCCGTAAAAACCAAAGCGTCTGATTATATGGCTTTGATGACGCCGGTTCTTAAAGGTTATATCACCGATAAAGGTTTTGATAATGCGGTAAATGCCCAACAAATTTACGGCGGTCATGGCTTTATTGAAGAATGGGGCATGAGCCAATTTGTAAGAGACGCGCGTATCGCCATGATTTATGAAGGCGCAAATGGTGTTCAGGCTCTCGATTTGGTTGGTCGTAAACTTGCCATGAATGGTGGGCGTGCAGTGCAAACTTTCTTTGGTGAAATTGATGGCTTTATGAAAGCAAATGCCGAAAATGCCGAACTCGCGCCATATTTGAAAGGTTTGAAAACTTCAAAAGACGCGCTTATGGGTGGCACCATGTGGTTAATGCAAAATGGCATGGTAAATTTTGAAAATGCAGGTGCGGCATCATCGGATTATATGCATTTATTCGGCATTTGTGGCTTGGCATATATGTGGGCTATGATGGCAAAAGTCGCGCTTGAGAAACGTGGTTCAGACCCATTCTATGACACCAAATTAAAAACCGCGACTTATTTTATGGAACGCATTGTGCCACAGGCTTCCGCCCATTTGGCAAAACTTCAAACCGGTGCAAATGCAATGATGGCTTTAAGCGCTGATGAGTTTTAATCAATCCTTCCCCGTTTACGGGGAAGGGGGACCGCGCATAGCGCGGTGGATGGGGGCGACGGTGCGACAAGGCCAATCCGAAATTAGAAAGCGCGCAAAAGAAATGCGGCGAAACCTGACGCCCTATGAAGCCATAATGTGGAATCAATTGCGAAAAATAAAGTCCGTGAATTTTCGCCGCCAAGTTCCAATTCCCCCTTTCATCGTCGATTTCGCCGCAATATCAATCAGACTAATAATTGAGATTGACGGGGCAAGCCATGTAACTAAGGATGCGCAAGAATATGATAAGGACCGAACAGACTATTTAGAAGGCTTAGGATGGGAAGTTTTGCGAGTGTGGAATTTAGATGTCAAAAATAATCCATCCGGAGTTATGGCTTATATTGAAAACAGGGTGAAGGAAAAAGCAGCGTGCCCCATCCACCACGCTTCGCGCGGTCCCCCTTCCCCGCAAGCGGGGAAGGATTGATGACTGATTGGTATGACAAACCAAAACCGATTGCAAAGCCGCTTCCCTCGTGGTTGCGGCATTTGTTGGTTAGTCTGGCGACAGGGGTTTTATCCGGCCTAATAATGGCAATAATTCTTATCCTTAAATCTTATGTTTTGCCCGATAGCAAAATTGATTATGAACTTTCCAAAGAGGTTTGGGTCGCGACTTTGGCATTAATGATTGGCGCAAGTATGGGTTTGGTTATCGGCACGCCAATTGCCCTAATTTTTGCGCCAATTGCTATTAGATTGACCGAAAAAATTCAAACAAAATGGCGCTTTGCGGCGCGCGTGATTTTAGGTGGTTTTGGTGGTTATTTAGGTTTTGCAATAACCCGCGCATTGGCAAAATCCACCCATTTATTCGATTTCGATTTCAATTCAGTTTTCATACCATGCGCTTCGGGAATGATTGGCGCGGCAATTTATTTGTGGCTTTACAAACCGCAAGCCGGGAAGGATTAAAATGTCTCAACATATCGCAAATATTAAATGGGAACGCGGCGATCATGTTTTCTCTGATGGAAAATATGCGCGCAAACACACCATTTCCTTTGATGGTGGTTTTTCAATCCCCGGTGCACCAAACCCAATGATTAAGCCACCCCTTGGCGCGCTTGACGCCGCAGACCCTGAAGAATTGTTGGTTGCAGCACTATCAAGCTGTCATATGCTTTGGTTCTTGGACTTGGCGCGGCGCGCGGGTTATGTGGTCAATTCCTATGAAGACAATCCAATTGGAATTATGGGCAAAAATGCGAATGGTAAAATCGGCATTACCAAAATCACACTTTACCCGAAAACCGAATTTGAGGGCGAAGCGCCTGACCACGAAACATTGGAATCTTTGCACCATAAGGCGCATGAGGTTTGCAATATCGCCAATTCCCTAAATTGTGAAATAGAAACGAAGATTGATGGTTAAAGAACATTTTGAAAAAGCGGGCTTGAACAAAGTATCCAATTGCTCTCAAACCCTTGGGTTTGAACTTTTGGAGCTTGATGTCAAAAGCGGCACGACCAAAGTAAAATTCCATGGTGATGATAAATTCCTTAACCCAATGGGCATCGTTCAAGGCGGCATTCTTGCGGCTATGCTTGATGATGCCATGGGAATGATCGGCATGTTGAAGTTACAGGGCAAATCATGGGTTTCGACCATTGATTTAAATACCCAATACCTTCGCCCGGTGCGCAGGGGTGACGTTACGGTATGTGCAAAAATAGTATCAACAGGCAAAAATATCATGTTTGCCGAAGGCGAACTTTATGATAGCCGTAATAAATTATCAGCGCGCGCAACCTGCTCTCTCGCGCTTACACCAATAAAAACAGGGGAAGAATAATGACCGAAGCCTATATTTATGACGCAGTTCGCACACCGCGCGGTCGTGGCAAAAACACTGGTTCTTTGCATGAAATTACCGCGCTTTCCCTTTCTTCGCAGGTTTTGGCGGCATTGCGGGATAGGAACTCGCTTGATACCACAATGGTTGATGATGTTATTTGGGGCTGTGTCACACCAATTGGTGAACAGGGCGCCAATATTGCGCGCACGGCGGTCTTGGCGGCTGAGTATGCCGAAACCACCGCAGGTGTTCAAATAAACCGCTTTTGCGCATCCGGTCTTGAGGCTGTGAATATGGCGGCTGCCAAAGTTATTGCTGGGGAGGCCGATTTTGCAATCGGTGGCGGCGTTGAATGCATGAGCCGCATGCCAATGGGTTCGGACGGCGGTGCATGGCCGGTTGACCCCTCAATCGCCATGAAAACCCATTTCGTGCCGCAAGGCATTTCTGCCGATGCAATCGCCACCAAATGGGGCATTAGCCGTGATGATTGTGATGCATACGCAGTTGAAAGCCAAAAACGAAGCGCAAAATCATGGGAAGAGGGGCGCTTCAAACGCTCTGTCCTTCCGGTGAAGGACCAGTTGGGTGCGGTAATTTTGGGCCATGATGAAACCATTCGTGCAGATGCTTCAATGCAAAGCCTTGGCTCGCTTGAACCGTCTTTCAAAATGATGGGCGAAATGATGCCAGGGTTTGATGCCGTTATTTTACAGCGCTATCCCGAGCTGGAAAAAATCAATCACGTTCACCATGCCGGAAATTCTTCGGGCATTGTTGATGGTTCGGGCGCGGTTTTGGTTGGCTCCAAAGAAGCAGGTGAACGCGCAGGATTGAAGCCACGCGCGAAAATCATTGCCGCTGCCTCTGTCGGTTCTGAACCTTCAATCATGCTAACAGGCCCCGAATTTGTTGCCGCCAAAGCACTTAAAAAGGCAGGAATGGACGCAAAAGATATTGATTTATTCGAACTCAATGAGGCCTTTGCATCCGTGGTTTTGCGTTATATGCAGGCGTTTGATATTTCGCATGACAGGATAAATGTGTGCGGCGGCGCAATCGCCATGGGCCACCCCCTCGGTGCAACCGGCGCAATGATTTTGGGCATAGTCCTAGAAGAATTAGAACGCACCAACAAAGAAACCGCCCTAATAAACCTATGCGTAGGCGCAGGCATGGGAACGGGGACGATTATTCAGAGGCTATAAAGGCTTCTAGGTTATCCGCCGCGATGAGTTAGCAATTTTGCAGACTTTTGCTTAAAACCGGAGAGAAAAATTTGCCTTCAGCAAATTTTCAATAAATGGTGCCGCAGAGAAGAATTGAACTTCCGACCCCGTCATTACCAATGACGTGCTCTACCACTGAGCTACTGCGGCGTTTGGTTGGGTGTGCGTGCTATACTAAAACAGTTTGAAAGTGAAGCCTTGCGCCTGAATAAAGTGCAGAAAAGCGAGTGTCTGTTTCATTAAGTCAAAATTATTCTTGGCCTGTTATAAAAAGTGATGGTCGGGCAGAATAGCGATAATCAGAGGCTGGTTTTTATTGACGCGTTTCGCGGCATTGCCATTATTATGGTGGTTTTATACCATGCCTATGCTCGTTGGATTGAATTATATCCGTTTAAGAATACTTTTGCCGATAATCCATTTTTGAATCTTGATCAGACCGGGGTCTATTTGTTTTTTGTGATTTCGGGATTTGTTATCAATATTTCTTTGTCGAAAAGCGCGGATTTTAGTGGGTTTATGTGGCGGCGTTGGTTGCGACTTTTTCCTGCAATGTTTTTAGCAAGCCTCATTGTGCTTGGCTTTTCGCAAATCCTACCAAATAGGCCGGAGGGAATGGTTGGTTTTAAAGACGCCCTGCCCGGCTTAAGTTTCATTTCGCCACAGATTTGGCACTTTTTTGGGCTAAGTGTCAAAAGCCTCGAAGGGGCGTTTTGGTCGCTTTATATTGAAGTGATTTTTTATCTTATTTATGGCGCTTCATTCTTTTTATTGGGTGCAAAAAGAAGCGTGGTATTGCTTTCGACCCTTGCCGCGATTTCGATAATTTTTGCCTTTGCCCCGATTAATAGTTTCACGATTGCGGCGTTTAGAATTTCGGAAATAATTGGTATCAAATATTATTTTCTTTTCGTTGCCGGAATTTTATTGGCGCAATGGCGAAAAACAAATGATTTTAAAACGCTTTTATTCATTTGTTTTGCAATCGCAATGTCATTGTTTCACTTGAAAACCAAAATCCCATTGGTTTTGGCGCTTTCCGCTTTTATCGCGTGTTTGAGATATGACACGGTTGCGCGGTTTTTCTCTAACCCGCTTTTCCTTTATTTCGGCGCGATTTCTTATCCATTATATTTGGTTCATGAAGGCATTATGATTGCCTTTATGCAGGATTTGGCGCGCGTTATTTCATTGCCACCAATTTTAATGCCTTTATTGCCGATTGGTTTAGTTTTGATAATCGCCGCATTTGTTACCAAGCACGAAACTTCAATGCGCGAAACTATTCGGAAATTAATTTTGACCACCAAAAATTCTGCAATGAAACATTTGCAAAAAGCTACTGAATTGCGATAGAGCCGAACTAGGAAAGTTATAAAATTGTCCGAAGATTCAAAACCGCAAAAAACCAAAAAACAAGCGCGCGAAGAACGCCTTGCAAAGGCGTTGCGCGATAATTTACGACGCCGCAAAGAACCTGTTGAAGTTAGAGCGTCGGACATCAAAATGGAATAGGCCTAGCTTGTCTTTTTGCGCCGCCATCTTTGAGTTTTTTCCTTGAAATATTCCAATATTCCAGCAGAAAAGAACACAAAGCCGCGCCACAAAAATCCTGCGCTAAACCTGTTCCATTTGAATGTCCGACGCTCTAAAAATACTCGTCAATAATTTCATTGTGTAGAACAATCGGTGCGTCAATGAAAAACCCACCAACTAAAGCGCGCCATTTTTGAAAATTTTCCGAACCACGAAAATCAATAGTATGGCTTTCCAAAGTTTCCCAACCAACGCGCAACCAATACTCACCCTCGTTTTCAATACATTTTTCAAGGCGCATGGATTTGCAACCTATTGAAGTTTGAAACAAAGGTATCGCCTCTTTAACTGCTGCCTCAAAAGCGGCGAAATTTTCGGGGGCGACTTTTATTCTCGCCATTTCATAAATCATTTACTTGCCCTTAAATTGCGGTTTGCGTTTTTGGAAAAATGCCATGATTCCTTCAATAAAATCATGGGTTAGGCCGGCCTTGGTTTGCAATTCGCGTTCGCGCGACAATTGAGTTGGAAAATCTATTTCCAATGCTTCCCATGCCGAATTTCTTATCATTCCCAGCGATAAAGTCGGCCCTTGAGCCAATTTTTGCGCGATTTCATTTGTGGCATTTTCTAATACGTCATTAGGGACAATGCGCGTGACAAGGCCATAGTCAAACGCCTTTGCGGACCCCAGTTTTTCACCAAGCAACATCATTTCCATCGCCCGCACTCGTCCAATCGCACGCGATAAAATATAGGCCGCGCCACCATCGGGAATAAGCCCCAAATTCACGAATGATTGCAGAAAATAAGTATCTTCGGCTGCAATAATAATATCACCCATCAAAGCAATCGAAGAACCAATGCCCGCGCACGCGCCTTTCAAGGATGTTATAATAGGAATGTCGCAATCGCGCATCGCCATTAAAACTGGGTTTAAATATTCCTCAAGATTTTTGCCAATATCGCGCTCGGCATCAGAAATATCAATTCCGGTTGCCGCCAGATTAATGCCCGAACAAAATGCTTTGCCTGCACCCGAAAGAACTATGACACGTGCCTCATTTTGGGCTTTTACAATTGCGTCTAAAATCTCAATGCCCATAATGCGGGAAATGGCATTTAATTTGTCGGGCGCATTAAGTTCAATGCGCGCAATCGCACCGTCAAGTGAATAATTGATTTCTTTATAATCCATTTCAACACTTTAAACGCGCTTATCAATTTTGCCAACTTGCTTTTATTGCGAAAGTATAATTTCCAAAAAAGCATTACCATATAGCGCGAGCTTTTGTTCACCAATCCCCGAAACTTCGCCCATCTGTGATAGATTTTGCGGTTTACGCGCCGCCAATTCGCGTAAGGTCCTGTCGTGAAAAATTACATAGGGTGGCAAGTTTTTTTCAAAAGCAATTTCACGGCGTAGTTTCTTTAATTTATCGAATAGTTCTTGAGAATATTCAAAGTTCTCGGCAATTGGTTTTTGAACCTTTTTCTCGCGCTTGGGCTTTCGTTTCTCAATTGTTTTTAGCTCTAGGTTGGATTTCTCTTTTAAAAATGCGAAGCCTTTTTCGGTAATTGAAATTGCGCCAAATTCTGTCCCGACTTTCAAATATTCCATTGCGGTCAATTGTCGAAAAACTGCTTGCCATTCTTGTTTTGAATATTCCGTGCCAATTCCAAAAGTGCTTTGTTTATCGTGGCCGAAAGATTGAATTCTTTCGTTGTTTTTGCCCAATAGAACATCAATCAAATAAGCCGCGCCGAATTGTTGTTTGGTGCGATAAACGCACGATAGCGCCTTTTGCGCAGCGATTGTGGCATCAAATGTCTCGGGGGGATTTTCGCAATTATCGCAAAAACCACATTTTTCGCTTGCTTGACCAAAATAACTTAACAGAATCTGTCTTCGGCAATTCGAAGTTTCGCATAGGCCGATGAGGGAATTTAATTTCGTGCGCTCAATCCATTTTTGCGCCTCATCAGCATTAGAATCATCGATAAAGGCACGAATTTGCGCAATGTCTGAAAGCCCGTAAAGCAATAAGGCATCTGCGCGTTCGCCGTCGCGACCGGCGCGGCCGGTTTCTTGATAATAGGCTTCGATATTTTTTGGTAAATTGGCGTGAATTACAAAACGAACATCGGGCTTATCAATCCCCATGCCAAAGGCGATTGTCGCGACCATTATTATGCCATCTTCACGCAAAAATCTTGATTGATTTTCACTTCGTGTTTTTGCATCCAAACCCGCATGATATGGCAAAGCATCATAATTTTTTTCGACCAAGAATTTTGCATATTCCTCAGTTTTTGCGCGCGATTGGCAATAAATTATGCCACTTTCGCCGTTTTTACGCCCCTCTAAAAATTCCAAAATCTGCGCGCGCGTATTGTTTTTTGCCCTTATTTCATAAAAAATATTTGGCCTATCAAAGCCGCTTATGAAATGCGCGCCATTTTCTAATTGCAGCTTTTGAATAATGTCTTTGCGGGTCGGTTCATCGGCGGTGGCGGTTAAGGCAATGCGCGGAATAGTCGGAAATTTTTGCGCCAAAATTTCCAAACCAAGATAGGATGGGCGGAAATCATGGCCCCATTGTGAAATACAATGCGCCTCGTCTATTGCGAATAAAGACGGATTTAATTCTGCGATTTGTCCTAAAAATGACGGCATCAAAAGGCGTTCCGGTGCGACATAAAGCATCTTGAATTCGCCGTTTCGTGCTGAAAACAGGATTTCATCAATTTTCTGCGAACTTAGGTTCGAATTTATGGTTGCGGCCTTTATGCCCAATTGTGCCAAAGCATCGGTTTGATCCTTCATCAATGCAATTAGTGGCGAAATGATTATTCCTATGCCGTCCTTTATTATCGCGGGGATTTGATAACAAAGCGATTTGCCGCCGCCGGTCGGCATTATTACCAATGCATTTTTATTTGTTAATAAAGTATCGATTATTTCAAATTGTGGCGATCTAAATTCCTGATAGCCGAAAATTTCGCGCAATACTTTAAGTGCTTTGTTCATCAATGCTGTTTGCAATTATTGTTAGAATTGTTCAAGCCCTGTTTTATTTTGACATAGAATCCATTATATATGCCGCAAAGAGGTAAAAATGAATATCGGGCAAAATCTGCGCGCCTTTGGTGCGAAAATTAAGGGTGTTTTTGATTTCAAAACAAAAACTTCGGGAAATGATATTCCACCCGCCGTTGCAGAAGCGGAATCCGTGGCAGGTTCGACAATTTCGACCGAAAAAAAGAAATCCGGCTGGAAGAAATTCGCAATTTTTGCCGTTCTTTTGCTTATACCTTTATATTATTTTGTCGGGTCATTACTTACCCATCGCATCAATGATGATCTAAATTATAAAATCGGCGCGCCTGGTCCAAGGCAATCGGTCACTGTTGAGGTAATTGCCTCTTTAATTGATCGTGAAGTTAATCAAACCAAATGGTCCCCTAATATACAGGCGTTTGAACCCGCTGCACTTTTGAGGTTTGGCGGCAATATGGTTAATTTCCAAACCGGTTTGGTGCGCGCCATGAATGTTGTTGTGGTTGAATTGGAAAACCGTTTGGCGCGTGTTCGCGGCACTTCCGCTGCTGATGTCGATATTGCCGCTGCACGCGAAGGACTGTCGCGTTCCGCCAATACATGGCTTTGGGCAGGGGCAGATAGCGAATATAGAAAAGCGCAAAAGGCACTTTTGCGTTATAATGACCGCCTTGGAAATGGTCAGGCGATTTTTGAAGTGCGCGCCGACAATCTTCAAGGTGTGCTTGATAGAATTGCCAATGATTTGGGTGGTCAGACCGAAATCATCGAAAACCAAATCGCAAATGGTCGCAAACTTTTCATCGACCGCAAAGCTGATAAGGTTTTCTATTATGCCAAGGGTCAAGCATATGGATATTTTATTGTTTTGCGCGCATTGCGTGAAGATTATAAATCGGTTTTGGTCGAACGTCGGGTTGAAAAACTTTATGAGGCAATGTTGACCGACCTTGCCACCGCCGCGCAGTTTCAGCCATTGATTGTTCAAAATGCCAAACCAACTGGTGCGCTTTTGCCAAATCATTTGGCATCCGAAGGTTTTTACATTTTGCGTGCCCGCGCCAAATTGCGCGAAATTACTGATATTCTGCAGCGCTAAGATGGAACGCAAACTTTTATGCATCGCTGATGAAAGTAAAGAGAGCCGCGCGGCGGTTCTGTTTGCGGCAAACCGTGCGAAATTAAATGGTTCGCGCCTTATTATTTTAAAGATTCTTGAGCCGCCGGAACATTCGTTATTAAGTGCAATGGGTGACGCAATTTTGGAAGACTTACGCCTTGAGGCAATGGATAGATTGCAATCCTTAACCAATCTTGCGCGTGAAAAAGCCGGTATTGAGGCGCAGGCGATTTTGAAAGAGGGCATTTCTTTTGACGAAATCAGCGAATTGATTGATGAAGATTTAGAAATAAAAACCCTTATTCTTGCGGCATCTGCGTCGCGTTCTAACCCCGGGCCATTGATAAGTGCCGCCACACGCGGCGCATTACAATTAGGAAAACGCCAAATTGCGGTAATGATGATACCGGGTGGTCTATCTGACGAGCAAATCGAAGATTTGGCGACATAATATAGGAAATTAATTTTGGCATATTGGCTTATCAAATCCGAACCTGATGTATGGTCATGGAATCAGCAGGTCGCAAAAGGCAAAGTCGGGGAGGCATGGACAGGCGTTCGCAATTATGGCGCGCGGAATAATCTTCGCGCCATGAAAAAAGGCGAATTGGCGTTTTTCTATCACTCGAATAAAGAAAAAGCGATTGTCGGTATTTGCGAAGTTATTGCAGAGGATTTCCCCGATCCAACTGACGAAAAATGGTCTTGCGTGCAATTTGCGGCGGTTTCGCCTTTAAAGCGCCCGTTTAGCCTCGATGAAGCGAAAATTACGCCCGAATTGAAGGACATGGTTTTAGTGAATAATACCCGCCTTTCGGTGCAGCCAGTGACCGAGGATGAATGGAATTTTATCATCAATGCCACGTCTTAATTCACTTCTAGTTCAGCTCAAAAATGGTTAGGATTTGCCATGAAAAAAATCTTGATTCTATTCAGCGCATTTTTGTTTTCATCTTGCGCCAGCGTTCAAAACTATTCGGCGGCGAATGATATTTTGGCGCTTATCAATGCCTTGAAAGCCAATAATTATCCCGAGGCGCAAAAATATATCGATAAAAACGCCTTAAAAACCCAAGCCTATGGCATTATTCGCAATGCAATGATTGAAAAGGGGTCGCAAAAATTGGGCGATTCTTTTATTGCAAAATCGGCGGCGATTGCGGGTGTTGATTTGTTGAAACCCGTCATTGAAGCATTGTCGGACGAGGCATTTGAGGCCAAAAATCTATCATATTTTGCGCAAAAAGCGGGCCTTAATCAAAATTTCACAACACCGTCGAAGTTTAAGACCAGCCTAGTATTAAACTCGCTCGAAGATGGGCGGGTTTGCATTCCCGACCCTACCACCAAAAAATGCCTTTTGTATTTTGGTCGCTATGAAAACCAATGGAAATTAAATGGCTTCAATGAAATGGCGATTTATGATCGCTATGAAAATCACATCAAAAAAGCGACAGAAGAATTGGGCTTTAAACTTTGAAACTTCAAAAGGACGAGATTAGAAGAATAGCCAAAACCAGACGCCAAAGCGTTTTGGATATTCACCCAAATCACGGCGCACAATTTGCCGACAATATGAATTTGCAATTCGAAAAAGGCACAATTATTGCCGGTTTTTATCCGCGCCATGATGAAATCAATATCTTGCCCTTGCTACAAAAACTTGAAACAAACGGCGCAAAACTGTGCTTGCCGCGCATTAATGACAAAAATGAAATCGATTTTCATGAATATAAAATCAGTGAAGAATTGATTGCTGCACCTTTCGGCCTTTTTGAACCCAATGAGGCAAAACCAATTCTTGAACCTGAAATATTATTAGTGCCGCTTCTGGCATTTGATAGAAATGGTAATCGTTTGGGTTATGGCAAAGGCCATTACGACAAAGCCATTTCCAAATTGCACAGCAAAAAACAAATCAATCTGATAGGAATTGCCTTTTCGGAACAGGAATTTGACGCGCTACCCGCTGAGAGCCATGACCAAAAATTGGATTTTATTTTAACCCAAAACGGAATTTTAGACTGCGCAAAATCCTAAACTAATCGTGACTTTTTGCGCAAAAAGTGTATTTCAAATGTGGGTCAAGCCCTTAGAAAGTGAAGTTTTTCTTGCGTATTGCATTTTTTGGCGATGTTGTTGGTCGCCCGGGGCGTGAAATCTTATCATCGCGCTTGCCTATGATTAAGCAACAATTGGAATTGGATTTCGTCTGTGTGAATGGTGAAAACGCAGCGGGTGGCTTTGGCATAACCGAAAGTGTTGCCAATGAAATTTTTGACGCAGGAGCCGACTGCATAACACTGGGTAACCATGAGTGGGACCAGCGCGAAGCATTGAATTTCATTGAACGCGAACCACGCTTATTGCGGGTTTGCAATTATCCGCCGCTTACCAATCCACCCGGGCGTGGCGCGCAATTATTTCAAATTAATGGCGCAAATATTTTGGTGATTTCGGTAATGGGGCGATTATATATGGATAGCCTTGATTGTCCCTATTCCGCAGTCGATCGTGAAGTATCTGCCTGTCCGCTTAAAGAAATGGCGGATATCATAATCGTCGATGTTCACGCAGAGGCGTCGGGCGAAAAGCAAGGCATTGGGCATTTTCTTGATGGTCGTGTTTCTTTGGTCGTTGGCACGCACACCCATGTTCCCACTGCCGATGCACGAATATTGCAGCATGGCACGGGTTATATAACCGACCTTGGAATGTGCGGCGATTATGACAGTGTTTTGGGAATGAATAAACAAATTTCCGTGCGCCGCCAAAGTGTGCGTCTTCCCTATCAAAGGCACGAACCCGCATCGGGGCGCGGTATGGCGTGTGGCGTCTTCGCGGAAATCGATTTGAAAAGTGGTATGTGTAAGCGCATTGAGCCTTTGAGATTTGGGTTTGGATTAACTGAAAATATTCCGACATCTTAAGAATTTACTTGCCTTTTTTGTTTTTTTAGTATTCCCTACATTAATAGGGAGCAAAAAATGGCTTATTATGATTTTATGATCTTTACCGTTCCGGCGGGGAGAGAGGACGAATATAAAGATCTTGCGGTCGCGGCGGGCAAAATTTTTGTCGAATGCGGCGCTTTAAGAATACTTGAAACCATTCAAAATGACGTGCCGCACGGCAAAGTCACAGATTTTTATCGCGCAGTCGATGCCAAAGAAACAGATGTTGTTTTTGCAAGTATTGTCGAATGGCCAGATAAAGAAAGTCGCGACGAAGGCAATAAAAAGGCAATGTCACACCCTGATTTCAATGTCGAAAGAGATTGGCCCTTCAATATGAAGACCATCATTTTCGGTGGTTTTTCGCATTTTGTGGAAACCAAGGCTTAAGAGATTTCTTCTGCCATTTTTGCGACCAAATTTATTGCCATGATTTGGCAATCGGGGAGTTCGGTATGGCACAAAAACTTAGTCTTATCGGTATCGTATTAATTGCCAATTGCGCATTCACCAGTTTTTCCGAGGCCCAAAGACTGCCTAATGGTCGTACGACCATTACCAAGCCGATGGATAATGAGGTGCTAAGCCCATCGAAAAAGCAAGATATTTTGACAAAAAACGGCGTCAAATTTTCAAATAATACCAAATTTCAAGAAGCGGTTTTCATTTCAATTAAAAATCCTGGCCCATCAATTGATATGGGTTTTGAAATTTTGCGCCCTACAAATATTTCACCGAAGGGCGATTATGCTTTAATGAATTCGGCGCAGGACAAAAACGGCCAAGAATCGCAATTATCAGTATGGATAAATTCCAAACAGGATACTGATTATTTGGTTTCATGTTTGGTAACCCCATTTCTGAAATACAAAATCGAGACGACAGGCGCGCCGACAATAATTTACAAACCGGAAAATTCACGCCTTAACACAATTATCAAAGGCAAAGACAAAAGCACAAAATCGGTCAATATTAGCGGTGTTGAGGGCATGGGTTGGTGGGGGTTTTGGGGCTGTGAAATCACGCCCTTCACGCAAAATTAGCTAACACGACACCGTCGCCCTTCCAATCCACAGTCCTTTGGTCTATTCTCTTTGAAATGTCACAGCTTCAAATTTCTCAGACAGGTTTTGATTTTTCCACAATCGAAATGCTTGAAAAAATCCCCATGGATTTTTCTTATTATGAAACGCGGCTTTTGGATTGGTGCAATCATAATACCGGCTCACGCAATTATGACGGATTAAACAAGTTTTTGCCAAAGCTCTCCGATGCTTTCGCGGTTTTGAATGGCGTGATGAGCGAAAAGACACTTATCCAAGAACGCATTGTCAATGCCAATGGTGAAATCACCGAAATTAATGTAGCCAAATCTTTTCATTTGAAAATGCGCCCCAATGCGCCGATTCAATTGGTTTTTACCGGACATTATGACACGGTTTTCCCCATCGATTCCCCATTTCAAAAAGTCAGGGAACTTGACGAAAACACAATTAATGGCCCGGGCGTTGCCGATATGAAAGGTGGGATTTTGGTGATTTTAGAAGGGTTGAAAGCCTTTGAAAATCACCCCCAAAAAGACAATATCGGCTATGAAATCCTTATTTCACCTGATGAAGAAATCGGCTCTTTGGGTTCGGCACAATTATTAGCGCAAATTGGGGCAAAATCCGATTTGGGTCTCACTTTTGAACCTGCCCTGCCTGATGGTTCAATGGCGGGCGCGCGCAAGGGTTCGGCAAATTTCGCTTTGATAATTCACGGCAAATCCGCCCATGTCGGACGCGCGCATTCAGAAGGCAAAAGCGCAATTTTGGCGGCGGCAAAATTTGTTATAGCAATGGAAAGCCTCAATGGCACTTATGAAGGATTGACCGTCAATTGCGGAAAAATCGACGGCGGAAGCCCTAATAATGTCGTGCCTGATATTGCGATAGTGCGCTTTAATATTCGCGCGCCTGATGCTGAAACCATGGAATATGCGGTTTCCAAAATTCACGAAAATATTGCCGCCATTTCCGATAATTCAATACATTGCCATCTTGAAGGCGGGATTTCACGCCCGCCAAAACCACGCAACGCCGCCCAAGAATTGATTTTCAAAGACATAGGCGGAATTGCCAATGCCCTTGGTATGCCAATGATATTCAAAGATACCGGCGGGGTCTGCGAAGGCAATAATCTTTTTGCTTCCGGATGCCCCAATATTGATACTTTGGGGGTTTTGGGTGGTGCAATCCATTCAGACTTGGAATTTGCGATTAAATCGAGTTTTGGTGAACGTTCGCGCCTTATGGCGGCAATCCTTGCAATGTATGCAATGGGTGTTATTGATGCCAAAGCACCAAGAAAATTGATGGGATTAAAATAATGCTGGTGGTTCGCCCTGCTCGCGAAAGCGATTTTGATGATTTTTTCCGCTTTGCGAAACTCTCCGGCGCGGGCTTTACTTCTTTGCCTGAAGATGAAGAAGTGTTGCGCGCGCGCCTTAAGAAAAGTGCCGCGACATTTGCAGGCGACACCAAATATACAGACCCCGACGAAAATGACGGCGGTGTCTATCTTTTGATGGTGGAAAACGCGCGCACTCATCAGGTTTTGGGTTGTGCGGCGGTTAAAACCAATGTCGGACATGATTTGCCGTTTTTCAATTTTCGTGTCACAACTTTGGGGCAATTATCAAGGGTTACAAAACGCCGATTTGATATGTCCACCTTGGTGATGGTCAATGATTATACGGGCGCAACCGAAGTTGGGACTTTATTCCTTGACCCACAACATCGTGGCGAAGGCGCAGGGAAATTATTATCTTTGTCACGCTTTATGTTAATGGCGTCAAATCGCGAAAGATTCGGTAAAACCATTGTTTCCGAATTGCGCGGCGTTGTCCATCTTGATGGGCGTTCACCATTTTGGGAAGGTGTCGGACGACCATTCTATCGCATGGATTTTGCCGAGGCTGACAATCTTTCCGCCACCACGGATAATCAATTCATCATCGATCTTGGCCCCAAGCACCCGATTTATGTTGATTTATTACCCGATAGTGCGCGTGGCGCAATTGCCGAAACCCACCCCGATGGCGCAGCCGCAAGAAGGCTTTTGGAACGCGAAGGTCTAAGGTTTGAAGGGGTAATAGATATTTTTGACGGTGGCCCATTATTGGCTTGCCGACTTGAAGAAACCCGCACAGTTCGCGAAAGCTCAAAATTACCATTTAAAATCGGTGACACGCGCGGACTTGAGAAAGCCTTATTGTCAAATGATGATTTGGAAAATTTCCGTTGCACCCTCGCGCCGTGTGAATTTCGAAAAGATTGCATAATTGTCGCCGAAGAAGTGCTTGAGGTTTTAAATATGCGCGAAAATGATTTGGGTCGCGCAAGAGGTTTTGATGTCTAAATCTGTTTTTATCAATAATATGTGGTCAGATGGCGCGGGTGAAAATTTTCAATCCATAAATCCCGCCAATCAAGAAATTGTCTTTGATGCCAATGCTGCCAATGCAAAACAAGTTGAAAATGCGTTTGACGCAGCGCATTTGGCTTTCAAATCCTGGTCGCAAACCACGCGCGTTGAGCGAATTGAGATTATTCAAAAATACGGTGAATGCCTAAAAACTCGTGCCGATGATATTGCTTTAGCGATTGCCAAAGACACCGGAAAACCAATGTGGGAATGCAAGACCGAAGCCGCGACAATGGTCGGAAAAATCGCGCTTTCCATTCGCGCCTAT
This sequence comes from Hyphomonadaceae bacterium, assembly GCA_041917055.1. GTDB lineage: Bacteria > Pseudomonadota > Alphaproteobacteria > Caulobacterales > Aquidulcibacteraceae > Pseudaquidulcibacter. The sequence continues at coordinate 38,055 of JAYRYJ010000001.1, read as the reverse complement.
GATGAGCGCACAGGCGAATTTGAAAAACCAACTGCTTTTGGCTCATTGGCCTTAACCCATGCGCCATATGGCGTTATGGCGGCATTAGGGCCATTTAATTTCCCTGGGCATTTGCCCAATGGTCATATTGTTCCCGCGCTTTTGGCAGGGAATACGATTGTTTTTAAGCCGTCAGAACTTGCGCCAACGGTTTCAATTTTGATGGCTGATGCTTTTGCCGACGCAGGATTGCCCGATGGTTGCGTCAATATCGTCAATGGTGGGCGCGATACTGGTGCTGCGGTTTTGGGCGGCAATTTGAATGGTGTTTTATTCACGGGTTCTGCGGGAACCGGTTGTTATATTCATAAATTGTTCGGCGGCAGGCCCGATATTGTTTTGGCACTCGAAATGGGTGGTAATAATCCGCTTATTATTTGGGAACCCTGCGCAATTGATGCCGCTGTTGATATGATAATTCATTCGAGTTTTATCACTACTGGGCAAAGATGTTCATGTGCGCGCCGAATAATTCTGCCTAAGGGCAAGTTTGGCGATGATGTAATTGATGCCCTAATCGCTAAAATGCAAAAAATCCGCATTGGGGCTTTTGATGATGAAATCGAACCTTTTATGGGGCCGATTATCAATGCACAAATGGCGCAAAATGTTCTGAAATTTGAAAGTGAATTAATCGCCAAAGGCGGCAAGCCGATTGTTTCAGCCAAAATTCTTGAACGCGGGGCGGCCTTTGTTGCGCCTGCCTTGATTGATATGAGCGAAGCTGAAAGCCATGATGACGAATTATTCGCACCCTTCGCGCAGATTTTCCGCGCTTCGGATTTTGATGCGGCCTTGAAAATTGCCAATAATACCCGTTTTGGCCTTTCTTCAGGTCTTGTCTGTGATGATATGGATTATTGGCAAAAAGCCTTAAAAGGAATGCGCGCGGGACTTATTAATCACAATCGCCCGACAACGGGTGCAAGCGGTGAATTGCCATTTGGTGGCCCTGGTTTATCCGGAAATGGAAGACCAAGTGCTTATTATGCGGCTGATTATTGCGCCTATCCTATCGCACAGCAGAATGCCGAAATTGCAAAACCACTGGCGGCAATTGGAATAGAATAATGAGTTATTTTTTCCGCGCGCTTTTCGCTTTTCTCATACTGTTTGCGTCAAATGCTTTGGCGCAAGATGTGTTTTTCAAAACTAATCCTGTCGCGGCGCGCGAATTGAGCAATGATGATATTATGAATTTGTTGCAGCCCGAAATTCTCAAAACTCCTTCAGTGCGCGGCATCGTAATTGATCCCGCAAATCCACAAATTTTCACCATTTATGCTTCAGGCGAAATGGAAGTTAGCATTGCGTCTTTCGCCGCAAAAATGAACGCAAAAGGCGTCAATCGCAAGGTTGAAACCGCAAATTTTCTAAACCTAATCAAAAAAACCATTGCCAAATCAGACCCGTTTAAGACTAATAATTTCAAAGCAATAATTAGAAAAAAATCCGCGCTCGACGAATTCGAAATTCAAACCGGATTAAAAGACCTACCAAATTATATTGTGCGTCGCCCTTTTATTGACGATTTGGAAATCGCAATTGTAACCGAAACTGAAACTTCATTAGCATTTTTGCCAAAAGCGCGACTTAATGATTTGGGCCTTAATGAGGATCAAGTTTTTAAGAATGCGATTGCTCAAATCGAAGAATTATTGCCAAAAACCAAATGGAAAGTTGAAAATGAATTATTATATGCATCAATAGATGGTGCGTTTGATGCTTCTTTGGCGCTTGTTCCCAATCTTTGGAATACTCTGGCCTCGCAAAACAATGCGCAAGTTGCTTTAATCATTCCCAATCGCGGGCTTTTGGTTATGGGGCGCGCAGATAGCGAAAGCCAAATTGCAAAATTAAAAGAAATAGCAATATCCCAAACCGATGAAAAATTCGGCCTAAGCGATAAAGTCCTTTTATGGACTGGCAATGAATGGAAACTATCAGGGGAATAATTGGCAATTATTCCTTGCGATAATCATACAAAAATCCTTTAATCGCCGCCCACGCCGCCATTTGTGGGGAACATAAATGGGTCATAGAACCCCGGCCTTGGCGACCTTCAAAATTGCGGTTGGAAGTTGAAGCGCATCTTTCCCCTGCCGCTAATTTATCGGGATTCATTCCCAGACACATTGAACAGCCAGGTTCGCGCCATTCAAAACCGGCAGCTTTGAAAATTTCGTCCAAGCCTTCTTCTTCGGCTTGGTATTTTACCAAACCTGAACCGGGAACCACCATTGCCCGCACATTTTCGGCGACTTTTCGGCCTTTGGCAATTTGGGCTGCGGCGCGTAAATCTTCAATTCTGGAATTGGTGCAAGAGCCGATAAAGACACGGTCAATTTTCACACCTTCAATTTTTTGCCCGGCATTCAAGCCAACATAATTTATTGCACGCGTAAAAGTTTCTTTCGCGCCTTCGGTAAGGCCTTCACCATTTGGAATGGTTTCATCAATTGCAATTGCCTGTTCGGGATTCGTGCCCCAAGTGACCATAGGTTTAATTTTTTCGCCATCCAAAGTGATTTTGATATCGAAATTTGCACCTTCATCAGAATGCATTTCCTGCCAGTATTTTTGCGCCATTTCCCATGCGCCGCCTTTTGGCGCACTGGGCTTGCCGCGCAAATATTCGATGGTTTTGTCATCTGCAGCAACAAGGCCCGCGCGTGCGCCGGCTTCGATTGCCATATTGCATAATGTCATGCGCCCTTCCATTGAAAGGCCGCGAATTGCAGAACCCATAAACTCGATTACCGAACCCGTGCCACCCGCAGTTCCGATTTTGGCAATAATTGCGAGGGCAACGTCTTTAGCGGTTACGCCAACTGACAATTCGCCTGTCACTTCAATCGCCATATTTTTCATTTTTCGAGCGCGAAGGGTTTGGGTTGCCAAAACGTGCTCAACCTCGGAGGTGCCAATGCCATGCGCCAAAGCACCGAATGCACCATGGGTTGAGGTGTGACTATCGCCACAAACAATTGTCATGCCCGGTTGGGTGCGGCCTTGTTCGGGGCCCACAACATGGACGATACCGTTTTTGATGTCGCCCATCGGAAAAAATTCTATGCCATGCTTTTCGACATTTTTCGCAAGTGTTGCCAATTGCAGGCGCGCCTCATTATCTTTCACACCTTCAAGACCCAATTCTTGGCCTTCGGTTGGTGTATTATGATCGGCAACTGCCAGAGTTCGTTTCGGTTCACGGACATTACGCGAATTGGCCTCAAGCCCCGCAAAAGCCTGTGGTGTTGTCACTTCATGGATTAAATGGAGGTCAATATAAATTAGTGAATCGCCATTATCAGTGTCGCAAATATAATGCGAATCCCAGATTTTGTCGTAAAGTGTTTGTGGTTTTATGCTCATTGCGCCTGTCTATACAAAAGGTTTTGGTTTTTCCAGTATCTTATTAAGAATTTAGCGCTAATCTTGTGAAATGTGGTTTTCAAATATTGGGAAAATTGTTTATTCCAAACCAGTTCTGATTGGTTCGATTATCACAATTCTGTGCCTGAATTTTGTTGGCGAAAAAACGTTCAACCTGCCAATCGGTGCAAAGAACCAAAAACTTGATAGCCTTTATGAAGATTTACGCAATGCGCAGAATTCAATTGTTGCCCAACAATTGGAAAGCGAAATCTTTTTGGAACAAAGCACTAATAAGTCGGAGCGAATTAATATTCTAATGCAAACCGCGCAGGCGGCATTCGAACAAAATGATATTGAAAACGCGTTACTGACCATTGACCAAATATTGCGCCTTGATGCCAATTTTAATGAGGCGCGCAATGTCAAAGCGGCAATCTTGTTTCGTTTGGGTGATAAAACTGCCGCTTTGACCAATCTTGAACGAATTGTCGAAATCGAACCGCGCAATAATATTGCTTGGGCGGCAATCGGCGGAATTAAGTTTGAGATGTCTGATATTGATGGCGCGCGCGTGGCTTATGAAAAAGCTCTGTGGCTTAATCCCTATAATGACGCCGCAAAACGTGGGCTTTTTGAAATCGAAAGCAAAACCAATGGTATCGGTATGTGAATAAGTGCATTTTTCCTATTGAACCCGCGCCGAAAATTTGGTGCAAGGGGCAAAAGGAATCACAAATGGATTTTGACGCTGAAATCACCGCACCACAGGCTTTAACCGAAACATCAAAAGATAAATTGCGCGCCTATCTTTCGCGCATCGAAAATCTTGAAGCCGAAAAACAAGAAATTATGGATCAGCTTAAAGATGTCTATGGCGACGCCAAAGCATTGGGTTTCGACACCAAAGCTCTTAGAACCGTGGTGCGCCTTCGCAAAAAAGACCAAAAAAAGCGCATTGAAGAAGAACAAATGCTTGACCTATATCTCCACGCCTTGGGCGAAATTTAGGCTTGTCTAAGCAATAATTGGCGATAATATTCTTCGGTGGACGAAGATGCAAAGAATCTAAGCAATAAAGCGCGTAAATATGTCGCCAAAGCAAAAGCGATGGCGGCGGCGAACAATATTGAACTTACCGATTGGGAAAATGAATTTATCGATAGCCTTGGTGAAAGGTTGGAAAAATATGGACGCGCTTTTAAAGACCCTGATTTAGGCGCGATGAATGCGCCATTATCCTTGCGTCAAGGGCTTAAAGTCAAACAAATAAGACTAAAAGCCAAGGGCGAAAGCGAAAAGAAAGCTCCACAAAAGCCGCGAAAGCCGCTTCGTGCAAAAAGTGAAAAAAAATTGAAACTTGAAGCGGCAAAGAAACGTAAATATGTTAAGACATTAAATCGTCCCAACAAGGTGTGAAATGTATTCAAAAAGCCACTTACCAAACAAAGAAGATGCTATCCTTGGGCGCGATACGCCCCTTAATGTCGAAACTTCGCATTTCCTTAGTGGTCGTTCTATTTTCCCACCTTTCCCCGAAGGTCTCGAATATTTCTATGTCGGAATGGGTTGCTTTTGGGGCGCGGAACGCAAATTTTGGAATACTAAAGGGGTTTATGTAACCGCCGTTGGTTATGGTGCGGGTTATACCAAAAACCCAACTTATGAAGAAGTTTGTTCTGGCGGCACCGGCCATACCGAAATGGTTTTGGTGGTTTTTGACCCCAAGCACACTAATTTTGAATCACTTTTGCGTGTATTCTTTGAAAATCACGACCCGACACAGGGTATGAAACAAGGCGGCGACATTGGCACGCAATACCGAAGTGGAATTTATGTCACCAATCACGACCAATATGAACGCGCCCATATTGTTCGCGACGATTATCAAAGCGAAATTTCCGCAGTCGGGTTTGGTCAAATCACCACTGAAATCCTAATTGATTTTGATTTCTATTATGCCGAAACCTATCATCAGCAATATTTGGCAAAAAACCCCGAAGGATATTGCGGTTTAGGAGGTTTGGGCGTTTCGTGCCCAATTGGGTTAAGGGTTTCCCAATAAATATAATATAATCCAATATTCATGGCGGATATTGATGTTTTGATTGTCGGCGCGGGTATGGTTGGCCTATCCATTGGGGCCGCATTGGCGCGCGCGGGCAAAAGCGTCATAATAATCGATAAGAATCACAGTTTCGGTGAAGAAACTTCATCGCGCAATTCCGAAGTTATTCATGCCGGAATGTATTATCCAACCGGTTCTTTAAAAGCCAAATTCTGCGTGCGCGGCAATCAAATGATTTATGATTATTGTGCCCCGCGCGGCATAATGGCAAACCCGATATCGAAATTAATCCTTGCCACATCTGAAAGCGAAATCCCAAAATTAAATCGCATTTTTGATCAGGGTTTGGTCAATGGCGTGCCGAATATGCGTTTAATAAATGAATCGGAAATCAAAAAACTCGAACCCGCAATAAATGCGATTGCCGCAATTTATGCGCCCACTTCGGGCATTATGGATTCGCATTCAATTATGCTGGCGCTTTTGGGCGAAATCGAGGAAGGCGGCGGGGCTTTGGCGCGCGATTCCAAATTTGAAAACGCCGAACTAATAAATGGCGAATGGCAAATTACAATTTCGGGCGACGAAACCACTAAATTGAGCGCCAATTATCTAATTCTTAGTGCCGGGCTTTGGTCACAAAAAGTTGCGCAAAATGTTGCGGGCCTTGCGCCTGAATTTGTGCCGCACATGAAATATGCCAAGGGCAATTATTTTCGCTATCAAGGCAAAGCGCCGTTTTCGCGCCTTATTTATCCTATTCCAAATCATGGCGGCTTAGGCATTCATTTAACGCCAGATGCCGCAGGACATGCGCGATTTGGCCCCGATGTCGAAGAAGTCTCGGAATTGGATTATAAGGTCAATCTTGCGCGTCGCGAGATTTTTGCGCAATCAATAAGGGCGTATTGGCCGCAAATTGATGCGGATTTATTGACCCCCGATTATGCCGGAATTCGCCCAAAAGTCGGCGAAAATATTGAAGATTTTCACGATTTTGAAATTCTTAATAGTGAAAATCACGGCTTAGAAAATCTAATCTGTCTGTTTGGAATTGATAGTCCGGGCCTTACCTCAAGCCTTGCGATCGGTGAATATGTGGCAAGCATTTTGGGGGCAAAAAAGTGAAACCGAACGAATTGCTTGGTTTCGAAAAACGAATTCGGACTTTTGCGATTATTGCCGATATTTTTCGTGCTTTGATTATAGCATTGTCGGTCTTGGTCATAATTGGTGTGAATGCCGCATGGTTGCGACACAAGGATTTTTCGCAAATATTCGGTATTTTGGCCTGGCTTGGTTTTGCCATAATGCTCTTGGTCGGCCTTGGCTTAAAAAAATCAGGATTTGTGCGAAAGGTTTTTAATCGAAACCCGCAATTATCCGACGCAATTGAATTGGCGAAAGGCGACGCACCCGTAAACCGCAATGCTTTTTGGGATATTCACTTAAAGCAATTGAATGAAGGAGTAACAAAAAAGCTAAATTGGTTCGATATTTTTGAACCGTCTGACAAGATTATCGCAATTTTGTCGATAATCGCCATTGTCTTAGCATTCAGTTTCCCAAAGCAAATCGCAAATGCATTAACGCCACCCAAAAACGAAATCGCAAATAATATCAGTATTTTGGTAAGACCGCCCGAATACACAAAACAATCGGAATTTAATCTTGGCAGTGAAAAACATTACGAAATTGCAGTAAACTCGCAAATTCAAATTTCTGTCTTTGACGCAGGAAACCCACCCAAAATCACTTTCGAAGGGCAAAAAATTGCTTCTAATAATGGAAATGGAAAGTCTGAGGGGCAATTTGTCGTAAAAAAAAGCGGGATCCTTAAAGTTAAAACAAAAAATGGCCTTTTCAAAACCAAAATCAAAATCAAACATGATTCACCGCCAAAAATTTCAAGTTTCGGCGGTATTGTCGAATATAGAGGTTCAATTCCAATTGTCGAAATAAGTGCGAAAGACGATTATGCAATCGCGCGGCTTATTGTTTTGTTAGATGGTCGCGCCGACGGGAGAATAATTAATGAGGCAATAGAGATTCCGATTTCTGAAGGTGTTGAAATCAAGGGTCAGATGCAGATTGATGTCGCCAAGAGTGCATTAATTGGCCAAATTGCGAAAGCGCGAATATTAATCATCGACAATGCTGGTAATGAGACACAAACACGCGTTTTTTCACTGAAACTTATTGAGCCGGAATTTGCAACGCCATTGGCGCGCGCCTTAAATGAAATCCGCCTAGATGTTCTGCGTGAAACTCTGCCATATAAAAGTGGGCCAAATCAGAAATTTCGTTTATATGATGCCGAACGTGGTCAAGAAAATATTATTGATGCAGTAACGCCAATCGATTTAGCGCCGCCAAAAATTCAATCCGCCTTTAACGCACTTTTGCAATTTTCACTTTATCCGCAGGCCGCAGGTCTTGATGAAAGTAAAACCGTCGCAATCGAATATATACTAACTAATCTCGAGAGTGCCGAGAACTTGACTGAGGCAAAAAAAGTTGCGGATTTATTGTGGGAAATGATTGAGACCGAACGTAACCCAACGCCCAATACCCAAAGCCTGATTGCTCAAAAAATCGAGGAATTGAAAAATGCATTGCGTAATAATGCAAGCGAAGAAGAAATTGATGCCATAAAACGTGAATTGCAAAATGCCATTAATCAACACGTTCGCGAAACCGCGCAAAATCAAGAGCAAAGTGGCGATATGGAAATCGAAGATAATTCGGGCACAGAAAGTGAGAGTATTTCGCGCGCCTTGGATAATATCAATTCAAAAAGCGACCCAAATGAAGCCAGTGCTCAATTAGATGCATTAAATCAAATGATGCAAAACCTAAAAATCACCCAAAATGGTGAACAATCGGGCGGCGGACAAGATTATTTGCAAAGCCAGAAAGAGATTTTGGACGAAACCCTGTCATCAGATGAAACCAAGAATTTAGCCGCTAAACAAGAAGCACTAGCGCGCGATTTAATGCAAAGCAATCAAGGCAAAAACCAAGACCTGGAAAGCGCGAAAAATGCTATGGAAGAGGCAGCAGAGGCGCTTAAACAAAATAATCGCGAAAACGCAATAGAGGCACAAAAGCACGCCATTGAGGCATTATTAAAAGCGCAAAATAATCAGCAATCCCCAATCGATCCAATGGGCCGCCCAGACGAAAGTCAAAAGCCAGGACAAGGCCAAGCGCAGGGTGAAAACGAAAACATCATCAAAAACAATGAAGAATCTAAATCGCGAAGCATCATGCAAAAACTCCGCGAATTATTGGGAATGCCCGACAAAAGCGAAAAAGAAAAAAAATATTATGAAGACCTGATGCGAATGGAATAGAATTGAACTTGTAACAGGTCATTGCAGTATTTGATGCTTTATAGTCTATTCGATTATCCAAGATTCGACGGTTTTTTGTTTTTTTGTTTTATTTTATTTTTTGCCGAAATGAGATTTCGGGCGCAAAAGATAATGATATTATGGCTCGTGCGGTGTGGCCTTGTAAAGCCCCGCGCTACGCGCGCCTATCGGTAAAGGGCTTGACAATGCCACACCGCACGGCGGTTGCTGGGAACAATAATTCAATTATTTCAATTCGTTAAGCAGGGCATTTCGAGAGCCGCGCCTAAAAATGGGGGTCAAGAGTTTAAGCGTAGCGTCTCTTGACGCCCGGTTTTAGGCTTTCACAATTTTCTTTGGTCTTTATGGCAAACCTGCCCATAAAGGCCTTCCCCAACCATCTTAATTCATTTCCACAGGCAACAACCTAATTAGACACCAAAGTTTGAGCCTATCTCACCTTATTCGCCCGTGCAATTGAATGCACCAAAGCATTAAAAATTAGGCTGTCTAAACCATCAGAATGGGCGCGATAAATTGGGTCGGCAGTGAAACCGATTGCCATGCCACCGCCATAATGGGAAACCATAACAACGGGCTTATTCGCCATGATTTGTTTATTGCTTTCAAACACCATTCCTGAAGCCGCGATTTCATCGGCATTGGCAAAGATTATCGGGTTTTCGCCTTTGTCGCGTGGTAAAGGCTTATAAACGTCAGTGCCCGAATAAATAATATAAAGCTCTTTTTTCATGCCTTGAGTAAGCCAATGTTCTTCGCTTAATTTGGCCTTTAAGATTGCGCCATCAAGTTCAATTGGTGCATCGGTTTCCGGTGTAATTGCACTAATATATTCTTTTTCGTCCTTTATTTGACCGCTTTTTTCAGGTTTTGCCTCTGATTTAATGGTTTCAAGACTTGTCGCAAAAACGCCCGCATTTTGGGACGATAGAAAGCGGGTCGCGCCGCCCAATGAAATAATCGTGCCGCCATTTTGCATGAAGGTTTTAAGATTTCTAAGGCCGGATTCGCCCAATGCATCAGCATAATTGCCGCCATTTGGTAAAACCAAAACGTCAAATGCATTCAAACTCGGGGATTTTAGTTTGGAGACCCTAAGCGGGGTGACATTGAAACCGATTTTGCGCTCAATCACAAACCGCGCATTTCCTGCATTATAAGGATCTGTCGGGAAATCCCATGCAATCGCGATTTTCGGCGCTTTCAAGGATTTAGATTTCATCGAGCCAAAACTTGGCCCCTCCGTAACCCAACTTGTGTCAATTCCGATAAGGTTTTCACCATTTTGCTTGGCGATTTCTTTGGCTTTGGTGATATTTTTCTCGTCATTTTCGGAATTAAGAATAATCGCGCTTCCCGATGGATAAGATTTTCCATTTATTGTAAAGGCTTCTTCAAGGGCGCGAATTTTTATGTTCTGATTGAGGGATTTCGCGACAAAGCGATTAAATGCGGTGCTTGAGGACGGAGCAATAAAACCCACTTTGGCAGTTGGGTTTTCAACCTGACCGATACTGATAAAATCACCGCCGATTTTGGCACTTGTTATATTCGGCAATTGTGCGCAGGTTTTGACATCAAGATTGTATTGTAATGTCAAAGACCAGCCGGTTACGTCATAAACCTCATCATTGAGGCCTTTTTCAAGGCGCGTTAATTGCCGTTTTGCAAATTCCTCATCTAATGGAATATTGCGTTCTAATAGGTTTTTGACCAAGCGATAGGCGGGTTGTGCGGTCGGGACAATATAAGTTCCCGCGCCATAATTAATGCCACACGCCGAAAAGCCAGATTTTGCCGCGTTTACTTCAATACCTTGTCTTGCCAACAATGCCGCCAATTTATCGGCACTGCTTTGGTCAATCTGCGTTGGAATTAAAAAGGCTTTGGTGCCGGATTTTGCACCATCATCAATCGCTGACATTCGAAAATCATAAAACGAACCCAAAAGCCTTTTGCGATTGATTGCAGCAGCCTCAAGGGTCGATAGAGACGCGACGAAATGATTGCGCACAGTATCTTGATAGGTCAAGATTTCACCATTTTTTCCTTGCGCCATAAGACCGCGTGCTGACGCTTGTTCATAGGTCATGGCAATCGCGCCTTGGGAAGTGGGCCAGGAATCGCCATAACCTGGGTAAAAACCGTCAAACACTTCACGCGTGAAATAAGAAATGCCGAAATTATCAAACCATTTGCCATTATTTGCACCAAAAACCGCGCGTAAGTCTTTTTGTTCCTTGGTATGGGTTGGGTTTATCGGATTGGCTTCGGGCGGGAAAAAGAAATTGCCATCACGACCCATTTCGTGGGCATCAACCACCACTTGAGGATAAAATTCCAACATTGCAGCGGTTTGCCCTTTGGTCTCTGGCTGGGTAAGGGCGAACCAATCGCGGTTTAAATCAAAATTATAATGGTTCATACGACCGCCAGGCCATGGCTGATCCCGCTCTGCTGCCAATTCAAATGTATCAGGATTTAGGCCCATTGCGGCATTATTTGATGCAATAAATCTTTCGCGACCATCAGGGTTTTGAAACGGCACAATCACGGTCAAAACATTTTTTCGAATATTATCAATCTGCGGATTTGGTTTAGCCGCCAATAAATAATAGGCCATTCTTAACGCTGCATCGGCGGGGCTTATTTCATCGCCATGAACCGAATTTGTTAGCCAAACAATGCTTGGTTGGGTATCAATTATCTCATTTTTCTTTGCCGCTGAAACCGAATTGGGAAATGCGAGAGCGCGCGAATTGGCTTTGATTTTTTCAAGGCTCGCAATTTGCTCAGAAGTGCCGATAATGGCATAAACCAACGGGCGATCTTCCCAGGTTTTTCCATAATCTTTCAATACGATCCTGTCGGGTGCAGCTTTTTGTAATGCTTCTAGGAATTTAATGCCATCGGCGACATTCGTAATTTTTTCACCGAAATCATAGCCAAGAACGCTTTTCATATTCGGAATATTGCTGTCAAATTCCGCTTGGGGCCAGTAATTTTGGGGATTGATTTGAACTTGATTATCTTGGGCCATCACAATAGAAGGTGTAAAGCCAGCACTGATTAAAAATGTCGAAACCAGACACAATTTCCCGAAATGTTTCAATCTTTTATCCCCAACAAAAAAAGGAAATTAGAATCAAAAGATATTTCTTGCAAGCCAAGTTGCAAAATATTATCAATACACCAAATGCACACAATAAGTGATACAATCGGGGATATTTATGAGGCAGCGATTAACCCAAGCCATTGGGATGTCGCGCTTACCTCGATGGTATCGCATTGCAAACTTGAGAATTGGGATGTCGCTTTTTTAGTTTGGGAAAGCCCGACACCGCCATATGGTCGTTTTTTGGGTGCAACCGGCGTGACGGAATACGCGCGTGAAGGCTATGTGAACTTTTTTGCCGGTCGCAATCCTTGGACGCAAAAAGTCTTCAATCTCCCCAATGGTCAAGTGGTTCATTCTGATGAATTATTGTCACGCCAAGAATTTAAAGAAAGCGATCTATACAAAAATTTCCTGCATATGTGGGAAATGGAAACCGCCCTAATCTCGGCAATTGATAGCGATGGTGCGTCAAAACTTGGGCTTGTTCTACCAGGGCCCGACAATGGCCCAACCAATTTGATTGCCGATTTATTGCGCCTTTTCACACCACATATTCAAAGAGCGTGCCGTATAAGCCGCAAATTGGGGGAAGCGGATTTGCGTGCAAATAGCGCTTTATCCGTGCTTGAAGATTCCCAAAATTCGATTTTTCTTTTGGGAGACGACAATGAAATATTCTTTGCCAATAATTCGGCAAAAAATCTGATTGATGCCGGATATTTTGATGAGAAAAGCAATAAATTGCGCTTCAATTGCCGTAATTCTGATGCAAAACTTAAATCTAATCCGATAAATGTGAATAATCAAACGCTCGCCCTAAATCTCATTCCTGATAATTTAGAACTTAAACGCGCGCTTTTGATGCATATAAAGCCACAAATTGCTGATACTTTGATGGGCACATTAAAAGGCGCAAACAAAATCCTAATTGTCAATAATGAGGCTTTAATCGATTTAGAAAAAAGGCGCGAATTATTCCGCGAATATTTTGATTTCACCAATGCGGAATCACGTCTGGCACTTGCTTTGGTGCGCGGCCTAAGTTTGGAACAATTCGCGATAGAGCGCGGCGTAAGTGTGAATGCGGCGCGGTTTTTAATACGCGGACTTTATCATAAAACCGCGACCAATAAACAGGCGCAATTGGTGAAAATCCTAAATGAAATCCCAAATGGTATAGGTGTTTGAAGCCCACAAAATGCAAAAATCTCGCAAAAGGACTTACAATTTGCGAAATGACCATTAAATTAATAGAAATTTTTGCGGAGTGAAAAATGAACGGACCGATTTCTTGGTTAGTTGGCACAGTCTTAGGGCTTTACCTTTGGGTCGTTATTATTGACGCGATTTTGAGCTGGTTGGTTCATTTCGGCGTTGTAAATACACAAAATAAATTTGTTGCTACTTTGTGGGATTTTTGCGGTCGCTTAACGGCACCGGTTCTGGGTCCGATACGCAAAGTATTGCCACCGATTGGCGGCGTTGATATTTCGCCATTGGCTTTGTGGGTCGGTATCGGCTTTGCACAGCGTTGGGTCGTGCCCTTAATCCCATTCTAAGGTGAGGTTCTTGCGCGAAATCGCGGGTGGGTTTGAAATTCGTGCCCGCGTTACGCCTAATGCAAAAAAGGACATTATTGAGGGTCTCGAAACCCGCGATGATGGAAAAACCTATCTAAAAATCAGAACTTGCGCCATTGCCGACGATAATAAGGCCAATAATGCGGTATGCGCGATTATTGCCAAAGCATTGGATATACCGAAATCAAAAATCGAAGTCCAAAGCGGTGCCAAAAGTCGCAACAAAATTCTATTGGTTAATCATGCAAAAATCGATATAGACCGCGCAGAGACTATTTTATCGGGCGCTTTAAAGCATGGTTGCGAAAATAATTGACGGAAAATCTGAGGCCGCAAAACTAAATCAAAAAACAAAAAATGAATTGCTTCAATTGCAAAGTGAGTTTGGCATTACGCCAAGCCTTGCGGTGGTTTTGGTGGGTGATGACCCCGCAAGCCAAGTCTATGTCAAAAACAAAGTGCGCACCGCCGCCGAAATCGGTATTAATTCTATCGAGATTGTCCTTCCCGAAAATACCAATCAGGAAACCCTTGCCGCCAAGGTTATGGAATTGAGTAATGATGAGAAAATTGACGGGATTTTGGTGCAATTGCCTTTGCCAAAACATTTGAACCAAGATGAAATCATAGATTTAATCGATCCATTGAAAGATGTTGACGGCCTTACCGAAAAAAGCGCGGGGCGTTTGGTTTTAGGTAAACGCGGCCTTAGACCCTGCACACCCGTCGGATCAGTGGTTTTGGCAAAAGCTGCATTGGGCGATAATTTAAGCGGCCAAAATGTTGTGGTAATCGGGCGCTCAATCCTAGTTGGCAAGCCCGCCGCACTTTTATTTTTGGAAGAAAATTGCACAATTACAATTGCTCATTCCAAGACCAAAAACTTAGAAGAAATATGCAAACAGGCCGATATTTTGGTCGCCGCAGTCGGCAGGCCCTTAATGGTTAAAGCCGATTGGGTAAAACCAGGTGCGTGCGTGATTGATGTTGGAATTAATCGCATTCCAAATGATAATCCAAATTCCGAGAAAAAGACGAAATTAGTGGGTGATGTCGATTTTGCCGATTGCCTTGAAATTGCAGGCCATATCACACCAGTCCCGGGCGGAGTCGGTCCTATGACGATTGCGGGATTAATGGCTAATACGATTATGTCTGCGAAACTGCGCCGCAATATAGCGTAATTTTACTTTATTTTCATTTTGGCATGATTAGTGCTTTAGGCGTCTTTTGAAAAAAATTGAGTCTGGGGAAAAAATGACACAAAAATTTTTCGGCACCGATGGCATTCGCGGTGAAGCGAATAAATGGCCTATGACTGCGGAAACCGCTTTAAATCTTGGCATGGCGGCGGGCACTTATTTTCGCTCTCGCAAGGGTTTGAAATCTGTCATTATTGGTAAAGATACTCGCCGATCCGGTTATATGGTCGAATTTGCATTGGTTTCGGGTTTTGCCGCCGTTGGTATGGATGTGCGGATTTTAGGGCCAATTCCGACACCTGCGGTCGGTATTCTTACACGTTCTTTGCGCGCCGAACTTGGTGTTATGATTTCTGCCTCGCACAATGGTTTTGCCGATAATGGCATTAAATTATTCGGGCCTGATGGCTTTAAATTAACCGAAGAGCAAGAGGCAGAAATAGAGGCCTTGTTACGCGAACCGGATAAAATCACGCGCGCCGCGCCGCATCAAATCGGTCAAGTGCGCAGTTTTGAAGATTCACGCGGGCGTTATGTCGAATTTGCAAAATTTGCCTTTCCCCGCAATTTATCTTTGGACGGGCTTAGGGTCGTTGTCGATTGCGCCAATGGTGCAGCCTATAAGACCGCCCCTTGGGCCTTATTTGAATTAGGTGCAGAAGTTATTGAAATCGGGGTTTCGCCAAATGGCACGAATATTAATGATGGCTGTGGCTCGACCAATCTTGACTTATTGAAACACACTGTTCTTGAACGCCGCGCCGATATTGGTATCGCCCTTGATGGTGATGCGGACCGCATTGCGATTATTGATGAAAAAGGCAATGAAATTGACGGCGATCAAATCATTGCCGCGATTTCGCGTGAAATGATAAAAGAACAAACCCTTCGCGGCGGTGCGGTTGTAACAACCATTATGTCAAATCTTGGCCTTGAACGCTTTATCCAAGGCATGGGCGCGCAAATGATACGCACCGATGTTGGCGATAGAAAAGTAGTATATGAGATGCGTGCGCGCGATTGCAATTTGGGTGGCGAACAATCGGGCCATATTATCGCGCTTGATTATGCCACAACCGGCGACGGGCTTATTTCTGCATTGTTGGTATTGGGCGCAATGGCAGGAAGTGACAAGCGCGCGTCTGAAATTCTAAATTGTTTCACACCTGCGCCACAGTTCAAAAAGAATATTCGCTATTCCGGAACATCACCGCTTTTAAAACCGAAAATCAGCACAAAGCTCGAAAAACTAAAAGCCGATATTGAGGAAAAAGGCGCAAGATTAGTAGTTAGAACTTCGGGCACCGAACCATTGGTCAGATTAATGGCGGAAGGCGACGATGCAAATTTCCTAAAAGCATCGCTTGAAGAATTGTCAAATCTGATAGTTTCGGATTGATTCTTAGAGATGCAAAGTCTCAATAAATAGTTTTTATGCGGAAATAAGTGCAATTGTTGGGGAAGGCCTTTATGGGCAGGTCTGCCATAAAGACCTACTGCAATTGTGTTCGCGCGACAATGAAAGTCAAGGGTCGCTTGCGCTTTTCACCCTTGACTTTCATTCTCGCGCGATGGGCTGGTAAACAGGTGTTGCAGACCATTTTTACAACCGCTTCGCTCAAAAATGGGGGTCAAGGGGCTTGAGCGTAGCGCCCCCTTGACGCCTGGTTTTGAGCAAACACAATCGATTTAGGTCTTTATGGCATAAGTGCCCAAAAAGACCTTCCCCAACAATTGCTCTTCATTTCCAAAAGCGCCACCAACCTAATGAGGCTCAAAATTTTGAGCCGCTGACGTCCAAAAGTAATCAGCCGCGCAAGTTTTTTTTGAGGCTATTAACGACAATCATGCGCTATACCAATTCCATTCAAAAGCCTTACGCTCTAGCAGCATTGGCCTTCAATTGGCTTATTATTGTCTCATAGCCGCCATTTTCATCTTTTGCGCCAAAAACTGCGGAACCTGCAACAAAAGTGTCGGCACCTGCGGCGCTTATTTCGGCGATATTATCGGGCTTAACGCCGCCATCGATTTCAAGCCAAATATCTTGCCCGCCATTTGCCTTATGATTATAAATCAATTCGCGCACTTTTTTGAGTTTTGGGAGGCTGGAGCGAATAAAACTTTGCCCACCAAAGCCCGGATTGACCGACATTAATAATATCATATCAAGCCTGTCCATAACGTGTTCAAGACAATCAATTGGGGTGGCCGGGTTCAAAACCAGGCCCGCTTTACAACCCAAATCACGAATAAGTGACAAGCTGCGATCTATATGTTCACTGGCTTCGGGGTGGAAAGTAATTATATTTGCGCCCGCTTTGGCAAACATTGAAATTAAATTATCGACGGGCTTCACCATTAAATGAACATCAATCGGAATTGAAACATGGGGACGTATGGCCTCGCACACCAAAGGGCCAATGGTTAGATTGGGGACATAATGATTATCCATTACGTCAAAATGCACCAAATCGGCGCCGGCTGCCTCAATGGCGCGAACCTCGGCACCAAGATTGGCAAAATCGGCGGATAGAATTGACGGCGCAATACGGATTTCTTTAGTCATAATTCATATTCCAAAAATTTTTCGCAAACTCAATCGCAATTATCGAATTTTAGCCACAATCTTGCATTATTAGTCTGTAAGGAGACGGGAAATGAAAATATCCAAGACTTTGGGGCTTTTGGCAATGTCCGCAATTGCGGCATGTGCGCACACCGAAAATAGCGCGACTTATTATTCCGCAAAATCGGAAGGATTTAGCTTTAATGCCATAGATGGTCGCAATTATGAAGTTTTCTATAAAGGCGGAAAAAACGATTCGCGGGCATTAGTTGAATCTTATTTAATCGATGGTTCGGCGCGCCTTACCAAAGCGCTTGGATATGATTATTTTTTCTTGAATAATACCCAAACCGCATCGCACCAGTTTTCCGATATTGGCGTGGTTGATGGCGTCGGGCAATTATTGGCAATTTTTGCGGTTGGACTTTTTAATGTGAATAATTATGAACCCTCTAATCCATATTCCCCGCAATTGCCATATCCCAACACTCATGACACCAAGGCCATTGAATACGAAACCATTGTCACCAGCGCCACTATAAATATGGGAAAAGGCGAACAGCCCGCAGGGTCATATTCTGCTGATAATGGATATTACAAAAATTATTAGAGGTCTTTGCCTTTGGCATAAATAATTACCCAATTTTCGCCACATTTAGGCCGCTTTGCGGACTTTTTATGATGCCAAACCTTCTAAATGGAGGTGTAAAATGTCAAATTTCGCGAAAAACTCTTTTAAAGCGGCGTCAATTATTGCGTTGATTGCAATGTTGGGCGCAAACCTTGCGGCGTGTTCGAGCACAGCGGTGGCGTCAAGCAATGGTTCGGACTTTAAGGAATTAAACCCAAAAGATTTCGATTGCCCCGTGCCGAAATATGATGAATACGGTTATAGCAATAATAAAGCGATAAAATCTGCACCAATGGTTGGAATGGGGTATTATCCGCCGCCTACGTCACCTGTCCCAGTAATTTTTGCCGAAAAATCAGCACCGCCGCCACCACCACCGCCACCACCACCTGCGCCGCCGCCGCCACTGGTTGAGCGAAAAACTCAAGTGAAAACAAATCTTGTTGTCGATACACCAGTTCAAAGGGCGGTTACCGAAAAAGAAGCGACGCCAAATGTTGGCGCGGCGGATTCAATTGTTGTAACTGGATCAAAAGCGACCGGATATCCAAACCCTGTGGTATATCCAAATAAACCTGATGAATTCGAAAAATACCCGCATTATCAAATCAATGGCGTAAAACAAACCGCAACCGAGCCGGTCTCAACCTTTGCAATGGAAACCGACACCGCGAGTTATTCCACTGCGCGCCGCACTATAAATGATGGTTCACTGCCTGCAAATGATTCCATACGTGTTGAAGAATTTTTGAATTATTTCAAATATAATTATCAATTGCCAAAAGATAAAAGCGCACCATTTTCAACCAATGTCAGTATTGTACCGTCGCCATGGAATGAAGATAAAAAAATCATTCATATCGGGCTTCAAGGCTATAAAATTGACCCCGAAAATCGTCCACCTTTGAATATTGTTTTCTTACTTGACGTATCTGGTTCGATGCAATCGGAAGATAAATTGCCATTGGCGAAACGTTCAATTCGCGCACTTGCCTCAAGCCTCAATGCCAATGACCATGTGTCTATGGTGGTCTATGCGGGGGCATCGGGCACAGTATTAAAACCAACCAAAGGCGATAATAAAAAAGCCATTGTTTGCGCTTTAGAAGCCTTAGAAGCGGGCGGTTCAACCGCAGGGGCAGAAGGCATTGAACTTGCCTATAAAACCGCGAAAATGAATTTCAAAAAAGACGCAATCAATCGTGTGGTTTTGATGACCGATGGTGATTTCAATGTCGGAATTGACGACCCCGACGCACTTGAAGATTTAATCGAACAAAAGCGCAAAGAAGGTGTTTATCTTTCGGTCCTTGGTTTTGGTGATGGCAATTATCGCGATGATATGATGCAGGCACTTGCGCAAAAAGGTAATGGCATTGCCGCCTATATCGACACATTCGCAGAAGCCAAAAAAGTACTTTATGATGAATTTACATCATCAATGTTCCCTATTGCCAATGACGTTAAAGCGCAAATTGAATTCAATCCTGCACAAGTTTCGCAATATCGCTTAATCGGTTATGAAACCCGCAAACTTAATCAAGAGGATTTCAATAATGACAAAATCGATGCTGGCGAAATAGGTGCGGGTCATCAAGTCACAGCTTTATATGAAATAACGCTCAAAGGCGCGAAATCAGATATAGATCCTTTACGCTATCAAGAGGCCAAAGCACCGATTGAGGATAAAGGCAGCGAATTGGGTTATTTAAAACTACGCTATAAATTGCCCGGTTCGAATGTTTCAAAACTAATTGAACGCCCACTTACTAAATCTGACATGGTTTCCAATATCAATAATGCCAAACCCTCTACCAAATTAGCTTTAGCGGTCGCAGGTTTTGCACAATTATTGCGAAACGACCCATGGATTGGCAAATTCGGTTTTGATGATGTCATTAACCTTGGCGAAGCGGCAACCGAGGATGACGCATTCGGTTACAGCCAAGAGTTTTTGGATTTGGTGAAAGAAGCTAAATCTAATAGCAAGGAATAGTTCTTACTATATTACCGCCTGAATTGGCATTTCAAACTCAGTATCGTCGCCTTTTTCTAAAGCATTAGCGATACCATTAAATAGAACTTCGGGCGTGAATGGCTTGGCAACATGGCTGTTTGCGCCCGCTTCTATTGCTTCTTCAATATGGTGCTTCATTGCATTGGCACTTAATGCGATTATTGGTGTCGGGCGTTTCTTTGCCCGCAATTCGTATTCACGGATTTCGCGAGTTGCGCTTAGTCCGTCTTTAATCGGCATTTGCAAATCCATTAAGATAATATCGAAATCTTGGTTTTTTTGAGCTTCAATAGCTTCATTACCATTTACCGCAAAAACCAAATTCGCCCCTAATGGCGTCAGTATCAGTTCAAGAACTTTGCGATTAGTTTCATTGTCGTCTGCTGCGAGAATTCTTAGACCATCTGGCTTAATTTCTTCGGACTGAGTTTCAGAATTTTGCGCATGACTTGCATGAGAACCGGAAACTCTTAGCGGAAGGCGCAAACTGATTGTTGTTCCTTTTCCCAATTCAGATTGTGCCGAAATTTGCCCGCCCATTAATTCGCAAAGACCTTTGCAAATAGATAGACCAAGACCCGAACCGCCATGTTCGCGCGTTATAGAGCCATCAGCTTGTTCAAAACGCTCAAAAAGTTTGGTAATTTTTTCAGGCGCAATACCGATACCGGTATCTTGCACCACAAATTCCCACATCATATTCTCATTATCAGCCTCAATAATTTTGGCATCAAGTTCGACTTTGCCATTCTTTGTGAACTTTATTGAGTTTGAGACAAGATTAGAAATAATTTGCTTGATGCGGTTTGGATCGCCAAGATAATTTTCGTCTGCCGCATGATCAATATCGCAAACAAATTCCAAGCCTTTTTCTTGGGCCTTTGCCGCAAATAATGCAGTCGAAGTTTTTAAAGCCTCCGCGAGGTTAAATTCGGTATTATCTATTTCTAAACGACCAGATTCCACGCGCGCCAAATCCAAAATATCATTCAATAGCGCGAGCAAAGTATCACTTGAGCCATCAATCACTTCAAGCATTTCTTTTTGAGTTTTGTTCAATTTTGTTTTTGAAAGCAAATTTGTAAGTGCTATGATTCCGTTCAAAGGCGTGCGGATTTCATGGCTCATATTAGCAAGGAATTCGGTTTTCGCGCGATTGGCTTTTTGTGCGGTTTCTAATGCATTCGACAGAATATTTCTTTGTTTGACTTCATTTGTAATATCGGTAGTGATAGAAATCATTCTACCATTGCCTTTAGAGGGTTCACCTTCGACAAAGACTGAAACCTTAGCGTCAATTATTTCGCCATCGGGATATCTATATTTGTGTTCGCCACTTTGAATTTCGCCGGTTTTTTCTGCTTTGAAAATTAGGTTTTCAACCATTTTCTGCTCGGATTTTGTCATGCACGAACGCACCATATTTTCCAATTCATTTGAAGTTTTGATTTCGTTCGATGCACCAGGACGCAGCGAACCAAAAGCTTGCAATTGGTTTTTGGAAAAGTCTTTCTCAAAGACAACCGACCCTGATGTTCTAAGCGCAAGTTGGAGGATTTTCTTGGCTTTCGTGGAATTGCGAAGAGAGTTTTGCAATGCAGTATGATCGACAACAATACCGTTCATGCCAATCGTATTGCCGATTTCATTTTTCATGGGCTTGCCATGAAAGAAAATATGACGAAACTCGCCATCATCACCAAGGAATGAAAATTCTAAATTAAAGGCCTCGCCAGTGTGTTTCGCATTTCGTGATTTTTCCAAATATTCGTCGCGATTTTTGTGTGCGATTCTGCTCAGAAACTCATCCTTAGAAAGAACGCCTTTTTCTGGCGCAATCCCAAGCGCGAGATACACGCCATTTGACCAAAAATGGTCATTGTTTTCAAAATACCAGCGATAGATTCCAACACCTGCAACAGTTTCCAGACTATTGCGTAAATCAAGCTCGTCGAGGAATTTCCTGTTTGCAATTTGTGCAATCGCGACTTGGTCTGATAATTTGTCTTGATAGCCGACTATTGATTGAACCTGTCCGCTTACCACGGCAGAAATTAAATAAACGCCTATACCATAAGAAAGAACCAAAACTAATTCTTCAAAATTTCGAGTTTGGAAATAGTCAAACAGGCTTACCAGTGCAAGCCCGCAAAGAATGACATAAAGGCCCTGCTTGAAAAGGCGGCTCAGGCTTGCGTGTTGAAAAAAGAAAGTGAAACAATGGGTAAACAAATAGAAAGTTGCTAATTCCCGACTATATTCTTTGTTGGACATAAATATCGCGCCAAAAATTACAACCATAATCGAATTTCTGATTTGCGCCTGCAATGCGATATTTGAATATGCGCGTTCGATGTTTAGATTATCGCTACATGTCAATTTTTCGGCATTTTTAATGCATGTGTCTTGTATAATTTTTGCAAGGAAGAATGCGGAAAATGTTATCAGTGCCAACCAAGCGTCAGCAATAATGAAAATTCCCAAGGCAACAAGAATTCGTCCTATCAGCAATTTTACTTCATATTCGCGCAATTGATTTAAGCTGAATTTTATTCGATTTAGCGAATATTCGTCTTCTCTTTGTGTAAAAATCGTAAAATTTTCGCTATTGTTAATTATGGTCATGTTATAACAATAGCCGAGAATTCAAAATAATAGCTTAATATGCCTGTAATTTCAGCACTCAAGTTAGTTTGTTGATTTGCCGCTTAAATCTTTGAGTTCAAACAATAAATCTAGCGCTTGACGCGGACTTAGGTCATTTGGACTAATATTATCAAGTGCTTTTTCAACAGCACTTTTTTCACGCGGGAAATTGGTCTCTTTTGCAACCAAGCTAAACAAAGGCAAATCATCGATAATTTTTGATTTATTGTCGGTTTCTTCCAATTGCTCAAGAATGGCGCGCGCGCGGTTGATGGCAATTGTCGGTAGGCCCGCAATTTTGGCAACATGGACGCCATAAGATCTATCGGCTGCACCTTTAATCACTTTATGAAGGAAAATCAGTTCATTATTCCATTCTTTGGCCTCTAAAGAGAGATTGCATAATTGCGGCATAATTTCTGAAAGGGCGGTCAATTCATGATAATGGGTTGCAAACATCACAAGGGATTTATTGATATTGTACAAATGTTCGGTGACAGCCCAGGCAATTGCAAGGCCGTCATAGGTCGCAGTACCGCGCCCGATTTCGTCCAAAATAACTAAGGATTTCTCAGTTGCGCGGTTTAAAATTGCCGCCGTTTCGACCATTTCAACCATAAAGGTCGATTGCCCTGATGCCAAATCATCAGACGCGCCGACGCGGGAAAACACCCTGTCAAATAGGCCCATTTCCAAACTATCGGCGGGCACATAAGATCCGATTTGCGCAAGAATTATCAAAAGTGCATTTTGGCGCAAAAATGTCGATTTACCCGCCATATTGGGGCCGGTAATTAAGGCAATGCGCGAATTGTCGGCATTCAAAACGCAATCATTGGCGGTAAAAATACCACCCGATTTGCGCAAAGATTTTTCAACCACCAAATGACGCGCGCCCTTGGCGTTTAGACCGATTTCATCGAGCAAAACTGGACGCACGCAGTTAAATTCGCGCGCCAAATTTGCCATTGATTGCGTAACATCGATGCGGGCGATTGCATCATTAATGGCACGGATTTTCTCACTATTGGCAATCACTAAATTCGATAATTCGTCAAATAATTCCAATTCACGCGCCAATGCCAATTCGGCGGCGCGCGCGGTTTTGGAATTTAATTCTATTAATTCCTTTGTAGTGAAGCGCACCATTCCCGCCAAAGTCTGGCGATGGATAAAAGTTTCATTCAATGGCACTTCTAATAATGGCGGCGCTTGTTTTGGCGTTGCCTCAATAAAATAGCCAAGAATATTATTATATTTGATTTTTAATTGCTGACCGGCAATGCGCGCAACTTCTTCGGACAATCCCGCAATTAAGCGCCGCGATTCATCACGCAGAACTACATAATCGTCTAAGGCCGCATCAAAGCCGCGTTTAATAAAACCGCCATCGCGCGCCAAAAATGGCAATTCATCATTTAATGCCGATTTTAATACCGAACCCAATTCACTAAGGCCATGGGCGACAATATTGCAGGCTTTACCGCAGTATCCCAAAACCTCTGATTTCGCATTCGCTAAGACCTGCGACAAATCAAAGGCAATTTGAAGACCCGCACAAATTGCCCCCAAATCACGCGGATTGCCGCGACCTAATTCAAGGCGCGATAGAGGGCGCACCAAATCTGGGGTTTGCGATAAAAAATGTGACAATTTTTCAATTTCAAAACTATCCAGAATTTCGGCAATCGCGTCATAACGGTGATTAATCGCGGTTTTATTGATTAAGGGCCGTGCCAAATCCTCTAATAACAACCTACCGCCTTGAGGGGTTTTGGTATTATCTATTGCGCTTAAAAGACTGCCCTGTTTTGTGCCTTTTTGGGTGCGTTCGATTTCCAATGAATTGCGAGTGGCGCGGTCAATTGCCATAAACGCTTTAATTTCTTGGGCTTTTGGTGGCGTAAGTTTGGGTAATGAACCCGCTTGTGTGATTTTCACATAATCATAAACAAGGCCCAAAGCCTGTATCTGGGTTTTTGAAAAATCGCCGTACCCGTCCAAAGTCGCGACTTTGAAACCATCTAAAAGTGATTTCAAACATTGATTATAATCGCCTTTTACATTGGGCCTCGGGCTTGTGGCGCCGCACATTGCGCCGATTAATTTGGTGGCGTTATTATCGGCATCCTTATCCAAAATCAGGATTTCACCAAAGCGCAATGCCGCTACTTCATCAATCAGGCGGTTAATTTCACCTTCAATCGTCCTAAATTCTCCGGTCGAAACATCACACCATGCCAATGCACCATTTAATCCGGTTAGATCATAAACCAATGCACCCAGAAGATTTTGTGCTTTGGCCTCTAAAAGTGTTTCTTCGGTTAAAGTGCCGGGGGTAATAACGCGGGTAACTTCGCGTTTCACTATGGCTTTATAGCCGCGCTTTTTGGCTTCTTGTGGGGTTTCCAATTGGTCGCAAATTGCAATTTTGAAACCCATACGCACCAATTTTGCCAAATATGGTTCAACCGAATGGGCGGGAACACCCGCCATTGGAATTTCTTCGCCTTTGTGCGCGCCACGCTTGGTTAATGCGATATCAAGTGCTGTGGCTGCTTTTTTGGCATCGTCAAAAAAAAGTTCGTAGAAATCGCCCATTCTGAAAAAAACCAAGGCTTCGGGATATTCTTCTTTGGCTCTTAGGTATTGCGCCATTACGGGCGTTGTATTGCCCGTATCAATTATGGTTTTGGCGCTTTCAGATTCCATAATTTTTTCTATCGCATTGATTAAAAGTATTGAAGGTGTAAAAGTGCAATTTCTTAAAAATAGCCACACTTTCGACAATATTGAAAATAGTATGGCGAAATCGGGGGATTCAATGAGATTCTTAATCGGCTTATTAATCTGCACATTTGCTTTTGCAGGAACGGCACACGCGCAATCAATACCAAGCCCAACAGCGGGTTATAAGGCCTTTGAAAAGCGTGATTTTAAAGTCGCTGTCCCGCTTTTGGAAAAAGAATGCAAAGCAAATAATTTTTCCTCTTGCACCCATCTTGGCCTCACATATTCTGATAGTATTTCAGGTTTTTATAATACCGACAAAGCGCCACCACTTTACCAAAAAGCCTGTGATGGGAAATTTTATATGGCCTGCACCGAATTGGCCTTTAGTTATGAAATCGGAAGCGGTATTGATGCTGATAATGACAAGGCTTTGGAATATTATGACCTTGCGTGCGAAAATGGCGAAGGTGACGCATGTTATTATTATGCGCAATTGCATGAGACCATTGACGAATATGACATCGATTTGGATCTTTTGGCAAAATATTACGAAGCCTCATGCAAATTCAATTATGGCGAAGGCTGTTATTGGTGGGGCACACATTTAGAGAATGGATGGGGCACAATATCAGATTGGGATGCGGCATTGAATGCCTATCAAAAAGCAATTAACCTTGGTTACGATGAGGCTGAAGGTGATTTCGAAAAACTGAAAAAAACAATCGATGAATATAATAAAAAAATGGGGCTTTAGAATTGGGAATTAGGGGCTTCTTTGCGACCATCATGGCGGTCTTATTGTTTGGCGTTCAAGTGAAAGCACAAGATGTTTCGCCCGGCAAAGAATTATATCAAAATAATGATTATGAAAACGCCGTGCCACTCTTGGCGACAGAATGTGATGATGGCAATTTCGATTCTTGTCATACTTTAGGGATTATCGAATCCAATGATTTTCTCCCGTTTTTTGATGGCCCTGCATCTGTCAAATTGTTTGAAAAAGCCTGTGACGGTGGGATAATTGATGCCTGTGCGGATCTTGGGTTCGCTTATGAAAATGGGCTGGGAATTGATGCCAATATCGATGAGGCTTTGGATTTATATTATAAATCGTGTGAAAATAAGCATGGTTTCGCATGTAAGCTGGCTTATGATTTATTGATAAAATATTGGCAAGAATTTCCAGAGGATTACAATCAAAACCTCCTAAATCAATATGCACAAAAAGGCTGTGACAATGATTATGGCGAAGCGTGTTTCGTGTGGGGCAAAATCAATCTTGAAGGCACCGGAATAATTGCGAACAAATCCAAAGCAATAGAAATATTCAAAAAGGGTGCGGCTTTAGAAGATTATGACAGCACGCAAATATTAAAAAGCCTACAAAACTGAATTAATCACTTACAGGGCTTGAAAATCAACAACAAAAAAGCGATATAGGGCGTGGAGATCGGCGGTGGACGTAAGTCTCGCCAATCCGGTCAGGTTCGGAAGAAAGCAGCCGTAACGAGTTTTCTTTGCGGGTCGCTGTTCGGTCTCCACCCATTTCCCACCTTTTGCGTGATTTCGCACCAATATTGGTGGCTTTAAAGTTTGGGAAAGCGCGCAATATGGATATAGATGATTTCGATGATGAGGACGGCGAATACGATACCGAGCATGAAATCACGCGCGACGAATTAACCGAAGATATGTTTGGGGAGGCAGCACCCGCGCCAATCCCCCAAAATTTTGAAAACCAACATAAAGCCCCATCTAAAGATTCCTATTTGGTATTGGCGCGCAAATACCGCCCACAAAATTTCAAGGATTTGGTGGGGCAAGAGGCAATGGTGCGCACACTCAAAAATGCGTTTGAGCAAAACCGCATTGCCCATGCCTTTATTCTAACCGGTGTGCGCGGCATTGGTAAAACTACCACTGCACGCCTCATTGCGCGCGCATTGAATTATTCTTCACCCGGGCATGATGCCCCCTCAACCAATCTTGAAATTGAGGGAATTCATTGCGAGGCGATAACCGCCGGTCGCCACCCCGATGTTTTAGAATTAGACGCGGCATCAAATACCCAAGTCGATAAAATGCGCGATATTCTTGATAATGCGCGTTATGGCCCGATTGAGGCGCGTTATAAGATTTATATTATCGACGAAGTCCACATGCTTTCGATGCATTCATTCAATGCGCTTTTGAAAACATTGGAAGAACCACCACCCTATTTGAAATTCATTTTTGCGACCACCGAAACCCAAAAAGTTCCCGTTACAATACTTTCGCGCTGCCAAAGGTTTGATTTACGCCGCCTTGATAATGAGGCCATGGTTGGGCATCTTCAAAATGTTTGCGCCAAAGAAAATGTGAAAGTTGAGACCGACGGTCTTTTGCATATTGCGCGCGCTGCCGAAGGTTCGGTGCGCGATGCTTTATCACTTTTAGACCAAGCGATTGTGCAATCAATAAATGACGCCCCGATAAGTGCCATTCAAGTGCGCGAAATGTTGGGCCTTGCCGATAGAAATCGGGTAAAATCGCTTTTCGCCCATATTCTTAAGGGCGATACAAAATCAGCCTTTATTGAAGTGCGCGAACAATATGAATATGGCGCGACACCAATAAATATAATTCAAAGCCTTTTGGAAATTTGCCACGAGGCGACAAAATACCAAATAATGGGCGAGGCATTCCGCAAAATTGAAACCGAAGAAGGTTTCAAGGCCATTGCCGAAATTGCGGGGCTTGGCACGAAAATGGTTTTTGCCCGTTTGTGGCAAATGATGCTTAAAGGCTTTGAAGAAGTCAAAACTGCGCCCGACCCGATGGCGGCGCTTGAAATGTGCATTGTAAGGCTTTGCGGTTCGGCAAATGTGCCGCCACCCGAGGATTTAATTCGCATTGTTGAAGGAAGTTCGCAAACCACACCTTCGCCACAAAATATTGCGCCCACTTCAAACAATGCCACCAATGCGCAGTTGACGGAAAAAGCCGTTTTCAGTTTCGACACTTTCGAACAAATGCTCGAGCTTTTGGAGCATGAATTGGGCGAGCGTGCCCTAGTTTCGCGCCTTGAGAGATTTGCGCGACCAGTGCGTTTAGAAGATGGGACTTTTACTTTTGAACCGACAAAAGATTGTCCCAAAAACCTCAATATGCAGGTATCGGCGGCTTTGATGGAATTAACCGGAAAACAATGGCGCGTTTATATCGAAGAAAATGGCGGTCAAACCATTGAGGAAAAACGCAAATTGCATAATCAAGCACTGCAAGAACAAGCAATGCAAGACGAAAAAGTTCAAAGTATTTTGAAAAACTTTAAAGGCGCGCGAATTTTGTCGGTGCGCGAAAACCCAATTAAAAAACAAGTGAATAATTAAAGGATAGGACCATGAAAGACCTTGGTGGCATAATGAAAATGATGCAACAGGCACAGGTAAAAGTTGCCGAAACCCAAAAGAAAATGGAAAACCTCGAGGCCGAAGGCCAAGCGGGTGCGGGAATGGTTAAACTTATTCTAAAAGGTGAAAACCGCCTTGATAGTTTGACAATTGATAAATCGCTTCTGGTTCCCGAAGACGTCGAGATTTTGGAAGATTTGATAAAAGCCGCTTTTGAAGATGCACGCAAAAAACTTGAAGAAAACCGCAAAGGCATGGAAAAAGACCTAATGGGCGGCCTATCTTTGCCACCCGGGTTCAAAATGCCGTTTTAGGCCGTTAATTAATGAGTCCTGACCCTGGCCTGTCTTTTCCTGTCAATATTAAAGAAAAGCTATTTGCGCTTAGGTCAAAAAACTGATTATTAGAGCCAATATTATTGGCGAATTTTATGTCAGCAGAATGTTTCGACAAGCGGGTTATGAGGCGCACTTTTTATAAATCGTGCAGCGGCACAATAAGCTTGTGCGCGCTTATTATTGCCGCTCCCGCCTTGTGCGAGCCGCGTGCAATGGTTGAAGGCATTCAAAAAGGCGAATTATTCGATAAAGTCAAAAAAGTCGTGGGCGACGTCGAAACTTCGGCCTCCACCAATTATGAAGCCAGGCGGCGCGGTGAAATCGCCGAGGAAAACATAATTTCGCTTTTGCGCTCCGAAGGTTATTATCAATATTCCACTGAAATCGAAATCGACGGTGCGCCGCCAAAAGCGATTGTCAAAGTCGAGACGGGGCCAATTTTCACCATTGAAAACCCAAAAATTGAATGGATTGGCAATCCGCCACCAAGTGATTTGATAAAAAAAGCCAATGAGGCGTTGGAAATCAAAAGCGGTGATGCTGCGCGCGCGCAAAGTGTGCTTGATGCCGAAGGGCGCGCCTTGGGCACTATCCTAACTGCGGGTTATGCCGATGCCATAAATCAAAAGCCGCAAATAATTGTCAATCATGAAAATTTTAGCCTTAACCCGACTTATTATTTTCAAACCGGCGATATTGTTAAAATCGGCGGCTTTTCTTTGAAGGGTAAAACCCGTTCCAAAGAAGAATGGGTCAAGAAAATCTCACCGATAAAAATTGGCAATAATTATGACCCGGCGCAAATTAAAGAATTTGAAAAACGCATTCTTGATACTGGAGCATTTGATGCGGTTTCCTTGTCTTTGGCAAAAATTCCGGGGCAAGAAGGTATTCGCGAATTAGAAATAAATCTAACCGATCGCGCACGATATTCGGTTGAAACCGCTTTAAGTTATGGCACAAATGAAGGTTTCGCATTTGAAGGTAAGTTAGGGCGCTATAATAATCTTGGGCGCGGCGATTCTTGGATTAATCGCTTGGTGTGGGGTCAGATTACACGGCGTATTGAAAGCGAATTGCGCCTGCCGCATTTTTATAGCCCGAACCTTACCATGTCATTGTCTTTGGGTGCGTTTGAAGACGATACCGATGCATATCGCGAGCGCGGCCTTGATTTATATTCGCTTTTCACCAAAAAATATGGCCTGACTTCTTATTGGACAGTGGGTGCGGCGGCCAATGTCGCCAAAACCCGCGAACCGAGTTTTTTGACGCCAAATAAATTGATTGACCGCGAATATAATGCAATTTCGGCTATAGGCTCATTCCTTTATGATAAGACCGACAATTCATTTAATCCGAAAATTGGGGCGAAGGCCGATGCCCAATTAGAAGCGACCAATCTTTCTGGTGACGCAAGCCTTTCCTATTTCAAATTTACCGCCCAAGGCACCAAATATTTCGCTTTGAATAAAGAAAAATCGACGGTTTTGGCGGGGCGTTTTCGTATTGGATCAATAATCAATGCGACTATTCCTGAATTACCATCGGGCAAGCGCCTTTATGCAGGCGGCGGTGGCTCTGTGCGCGGCTTTGAATTTCAAGGAATTGGCCCACGCTATGATGATGATAAAAAGTCCCCGGTCGGCGGATTGTCCTTGATTGAAACCGGTCTCGAATTGAGACATGATTTTAAAAATAAATTCGGAATTGTCGCTTTTCTTGACTCCGGAACTTTGGGAACAAAAAGCACGCCTGAATTCAAAGATTTCAAAATGGGCGCTGGGATTGGTTTGCGTTATGATTTGGGCTTTGCGCCTTTAAGGATTGATATTGGCGTTCCGATTAATCGCCCTGCTAACAGTGCGGGATTTCAGCTCTATATTGGTGTAGGTCAGAGCTTCTGATGAAAACCTTGGTGCAAAAATTTATTTTACGCGCCGCGCATATTTTGCGTGATTTGAAAGACATAAAATACGAGGCGACACATAAGCCCGATGAAGAAGTTGAAAACGAAACCCCACACCAAGCAAAAATAAGAAAATTCCAACCCCATAAACACCTAATCCAAGCTCTTGGCTCGGCAAGTGCATTTATGATGTTTTTGTTTTTGATTTTTGTCGGTGGCGTGGTCATTTTGCGCTTTGCGGCTTTGACCGATTTTGGGCGAACTAAAATAGAGGAAAACCTTGACGGTCTGAAAATGGGTAAGATCGGCACATTGCAGGTCAAGGGTTTTGAAGGGGATCTTTTCACCAATTTCAGTGTGCGCGAAATGGCGATTATTGATGAAAAAGGCGCGTGGCTTGAAGGCAAAAACCTGAATGTAGATTGGACGCCTTTTGATTTGTTTCGCAGTCTTATTCATGTTTCCAAAGCCAAAGCCGATAGAATAATCCTATACCGCACCCCCCAGATTGACCAAAGTGACAAGGATTTGCATTTCGCCCTTGAAGTCGAGGAATTGGAATCAATTGTTGAAACCAAAGAGGAATTATCCATTAAACGCGGCGAATGGGCACTAAAGGGTGATTTCAAAGTCCATCATAATCATGATTTTCGTGCCAAAGGTGGCATTGTCAGTGTCAATCGCCCTAAAGATAATGCCTTTGTCGATATCGATGCGCGAAAAAAGCACCCTTTGAAAGTTTTAGTTCGCGCCCAAGAAGCAGATGGTGGTGCATTGGCGGGTCTTTTGGGTCTTGATGCCAATCAATCGCTCTTTATTGACGCCGATATTGATGGCAGTGTCGAAAAAGGAAATGCCAAAATAAATGCCTTGAATGGTGCAAACGAAATAATCAAATTGGACGGCAATTGGCACGAAAAAATTGGTGACATTAATGGTCGGGCAAATTTGGCGGTGTCTAAATTCACAAAATCCTTGGGCGATATTCTTGGCAATGAAATCAAAATAACCGCAAATTGGAATACAAAAACCGGCGAAGGCGGTCACAGTTTCCAAGATTTTTCTGCCCTATTAAACGGTGATAATTCCGCTATTAGTATCAAAGGGCCAATTGACATTAAAGCACGAAAATTCGTTTCGCCTTTAAATGTCAAAGCTAATTTTGATGGGCTTTTCGGCAATAATGCGCCGAAAATTACTGCGCCGTCAATTAGTGGGACTCTTTCCGGCGGCTTTGATGCGTTTGATTTTAACGGCAATCTCGATATCAAGAATATAGTGATTGATCCGACTTATTCTTTGGCAATTCGTGGTGCGATTGATTTGGCCCATAATTCCAAAACCAATAATCTTAAACTCGCGATTGATGGTTTTGGCGATAATAATCGAATGCCATTGTCACAAATTTTTGGTGAAACTCCAAAACTTAGAAGCGAAATTATTTTGGACAATGGCATCAATATCAAAAATATAGATTTGATTGCCAAAAAAGGAAATCTGCACGGAATAGGGTCAAAATCACTTTTGGGTGGATTTGAAGTCAAGGGTAAAGCCTTTGTCGAGGCAGGTGCGATTTTTGACAATCATGTTCGCGGCCCAATGAATGGCAATTTCACCTTGAAGCAAAAGCAGAAACTTGGGTTCGAGCTTTTGGTTGATTCTAAATCCAATCTTACAACCAATTTTCAAATGCTGAATGACCTTTTTACCAAGGTGACCGATTTGAAAATGACCATTCTTTTGGGGCGTGACGGCGTTAAATTGCCATCTTTTGAAATAAATGCCGGACAAACGCATGTGAAAGGCGTGGGCGCAAATATTCCCAATCCATTTTCAAAATTGATTGCAAATGCGCAATTGGGTGAGAAAAGTTCCGATATTTTGGGTTTGGACGGCACCGCCAATGGCGCGATTGAATTTACCGGATTGGGCGAACCCGCGAAAAACCAATTTGCTTTAGCCTTAAAATTTGCCTTAAATTTCAAAAATTTCGCGACACCAATTACTGATTTAAACAATATAATCGGCACTGTCCCAAGTGCCAGCGGCGTTTTCTTTTTTGAACCTGATAAAATCCTCTTAGGTAACGGGGTTGTAAAGGGTGCAAAGGGAAATGGTGTCGTGAATGGCCAATTATTGGGCGCAAATGGCTATGCATTGCAGGGCAATTGGCAGACCAATTCGGTTTTTAAAATTGCGGGCCTGGAAATTCAAGGCAATCCAAGCGGACAGGCATATTTGCGCGGCATGTATGACAATCCGATATTGGAAATTTCAACCATTTTCAATAAATTGCAATTGGGCGCGAGTGAGTTTTCCAATACTTCAATAAATGCGAAGACCGCTTTATTAAAGCCACAATTCCCAACCCAATTTCAGGTTCAAGGCAATTCGCAATATGGTGCGATTGACGGAACTGCGCTTTTGCTCGCGGTTAAAAATGGCGCTTTATTGCAAGATATAGATTTGAAGGGCGCGGGTCTTTATGCCAATGGTAGTGCGCAATTTTTTGACAATTCAAATCCGGTCTTAAACCTCAATTTCGGACTTGCCAAAGGCGTTTTGTTGGAAAACGGTAAATTAGGCGGCTCTATAAGTGTAAGAGCGAGCAAAGAAAATAATTATGCTATTGTCGCGGCAATCGGAAAAGACGTCAAATTCCGCAATTTTGATTGGGAATTCGCAAATATCGACATTAAGGGGGAAGGTCGGTTTGACGGTTTGGAACTTAAAACATCTATCACAGGTGGCGCAAAAACGCCATTTAAATTTGACGGTCTTTCCAAATTCTCCAGCACAGATAAAAACTTTGGCCTATTATTTGACGGTCGCGGTAAATTTTACGGACGTGATTTTAATACCAAAGAACCGATAGGCCTTAGTTTCACCAATGAGGGTATGCGCGGCAAAGGAGAGATCGGTTTTAGTGCGTCACAAAAAGAACAATCAGGATTCTTAGGTTTTGATTTTGCCAATAATAACAATAAAATAAATGCCAAAGCGCGTTTTGATAACGTCAATATCGCCCTTTTGGACAATGATTTTGCGGGCCTAATAAGCGGTCAATTAATAGCCAATGGCGAAAACAACAAAATCCAAGGTGAATTCAACGGCAATATTTCAAAAGCCAGACCAAAGGGCGAAAAAGAGGAGGCAGGACTAAGCGGAAAGCTCAATGCAGCAATCGCCAATGATATTCTAAAAATCAAAACTCAGGCCGAAACAGGACAAGGATTAGACGTTAATTTAAACGGTGAATTCAAAGCTCTAACCCAAATTACACCTATGAAAATCGCGATAGATACACAAGGGCCGATAAAGGGTGCAATTAAAATAAATGGCGAAATTCGCCCATTGTTCAATCTTGCCTTTGCGGGCGAAAGATCCCTTTCCGGAAAAATGGATTTGGAAAGCGATTTTTCGGGAACTTTGAAAAGCCCGCTTTTTGACGGTGCATTTTCAATTGAAAACGGCAGTTTTGATGAACCGTCTTTGGGTCTTGCGCTTCATGGCCTTAATATGGTTGGCGAATTGGCGGGAAAACAAATTAAAATCCCCGATTTTGCCGCAAAAGACAATAAAAATGGCGAGATTCGCGGGAAAGGCACATTTCAATTAGGTGATGAAAACGCCAGCATCTTTAACATACATGCAAAGAAATTCCGCCTTATGGAAACCGACAATATTAAAATTGACGCCTCTGGCAGCGTGAATATAGATTCCTTAAATTCCAAATCACCATTGATGAGCGGTGCACTCGACATCGATTTTGCTGAATTTAAGCCGCGCGCTTTTGAGGGTGTGAAAGTTCCGAATCTTGACGTTGTTGAAATAAATGCACCCAAAAAATCGGTAATAAACAAGACACCTAATTTATCGCAAGTTTTCAAATCCTCACAGAAATCGATATTTTCGAACATGGCACTTGATGTAAAACTAAATGCACCAAATGGCGGCGTGTTTGTGCGCGGTCGCGGCCTAAATCTTGAATTATCCTTGGACGCGAATGTGAAGGGCAATCTTGGCAATCCTAATCTTTCCGGCATCGCCAAAGTTCATAAAGGCGAATATGAATATGGCGGTCGCACTTTTGATTTCCTTGAAAGTGGGCAAGTTTATCTTTCAACAAAACCCGAAAACATTCGCCTTAATCTAACTGCTGAACGCGATACGCAAAACCTCTTGGCTCGCATAATTGTGCGTGGCACGGCGGCGGAACCTGAAATAGAACTGACATCTAACCCCGATTTGCCGAAAGACGAAATTTTGGCACAAGTTTTATTCGGGCGCGCGCGTTCGCAATTATCGCCCCTGGAAACTGTTCAGCTTGCGACATCACTGGCGGCTTTGGCAAGCGGTGGCGGTTTTGACGTTATGGCGAATTTACGCGATATTGTCCGCCTCGATAGGCTGGTTTTTGCCAATACTGCATCGGGCCAAGTTTCGGTTGCGGGCGGTAAATATATTGGTCGCAATTTCTATATAGAATTAATTTCGGAAGGCTCGGAAGGCATTTCAACCAATGTTGAATGGCGCCCCAAAAACTCCACTGCGATTGTTTCCAAAGTTAAACAGGGTGGCGATAGCAAAATTTCAATCAGGTGGCGTCGTGACTTTAAATAATGCGTTTTCTGTTTTCTTGGTCGCAATTGCCGATTTTCTGATTATGGGCTTTGGCAAATCAAAACCCAAACCCTTCATTGCCAAAGTCATACATGTTTATGATGGCGATTCTATAAAGGTGAATTCTAACAATAGATATTATGAAATTCGCCTCGCTTCGATTGATGCGCCCGAATATTCTCAAGAATTCGGGCAGTTTTGTAAGACGAAACTTTCCAATCTGATTGAAAACCAAATGATAAATATTCAACCGCGCACCACGGATAGATATGATAGAATTGTGGCTGATATTCTGTTTGGCAAAATGAATATCAATAAGGAAATGGTGAAAATCGGATGTGCATGGGCATATCGCAAATATCTATATGATCAATCCTATATAGGCCTTGAAAAAACTGCGCAGAAGCAAAAAATCGGCCTTTGGTCGCAACCAAAATCCCTATGGATTCCACCTTGGAAAACGCGTCATTAAGAGGCTCTCGCTGTTTCGCGAATTTCAATTTCTTCTTCGGGCTGCGCCAAGTATTTTGCGATTTTTGCGAATAAGTCCTTGGCATCAATCGGTTTGGCAATATAGTCATCTGCGCCTGCCGCCATTGCTGCGTCTATCTGCTCTTTCATGACATTTGCCGATAATGTTAGGATTGGCGTTCGCGATAAATTATTGGTGCGTTCAAATTCACGAATTAAACGTGTCGCTTCTAGCCCGTCCATGACTGGCATTTGCGTATCCATTAAAACAATGTCGAATTTTTGTTTTTGAAACGCGTCAAAGGCTTCATTCCCGTCAATCGCGAATTGAATGTCAAAATCGAACTCACGCAATAATAAATCTAAGACGGTCTGATTGATTTTATTGTCTTCTGCAGCCAAAATCCGCGCTTGTGTCGTCAATTGCGGTGCGGTTTCAATCTCATTTTTCGCACAATTATGTTCTTTGATTTCAAAATTAGCATCGAACCAAAAGACCGCGCCTTCACCTGGAATTGAATGCGCATCAAGGGTTCCATGCATCATTGAAGCCAATGATTTACATATCGAAAGCCCCAGTCCGGTACCGCCGAATTTGCGGTTTATTGAGGCTTCCGCTTGTGTGAAGCGATCAAAAATCAGAGCTTTGTCGGATTCGTCAAAGCCTTTTCCCGTATCTTGAACTTCAAAATATAGTTTTCCTTGATTTGAATTTTCAAACGGAATTAATCGGGCCGTAATTTTCACTTTGCCAGCCGAAGTAAATTTGATGGCATTTCCGACAAGGTTGGAAAGAATTTGTTTCAAGCGTGTCGGATCGGCAATGATGCTTTTGTTTTTAGGAATTTGATTATCAAGTTCGAAATTTATTCCTTTTGCAAAAGCCGATTGTTCAAATAATGCATAAACATTTTCGAAAATTTCGCGTGGCGGGGTTTCAATTAATTCCATTGAAACTTGACCGGATTCCATTTTTGAGAAATCGAGAATGTCATTTAATAATTCGCTTAAATTCTTCCCAGACGTCAAAATAATATCGACCATTGAACTTTGTTCTTTGGTTAGGCCCGCACGCTTTAAGGCAGCGGCAATACCCAAAACCCCGTTTAATGGCGTTCTTATTTCATGGCTCATATTTGAAAGGAAAAGCGATTTCGAATCCGATGCCGCGCGCGCCTTTTGCAAAGCGTCTGACAAAGCAACAGAGGTTTCCACCTTTTCACTAATATCGCGAAACGCACCTGCGAGGCCCACTACTTCTTTACCTTCAAATTTTGGTGCACCAAAGAATTCAAACCATTTTCGATTGCCTTTAGCGCTTGTGACCGGAAGTTCGATGGTAAATTCTGTTTGAGAGAATAATACATTATCAATTGCCTGGCGCAAATAATTGGCGGCGTCTTGGTCAAAGAAGATTGCCAAGAAATTTTCAACACAAGTCGGTTCAAAATAATATTCGGTTTCCAAAATTCGGTTTGCCGCTTTTGACCATTCCATTTTGCCTGAATATAAATCTATTTCGAAATGACAGGTTCCCGACAATTCCGAAACTACATGCAATGTGCTTTCATGTTCTTTGATAGTCGTTTCCAAATTTGTGGTGTGCGTAATATCAATCACCAAGCCACGCGCATATTTCGGTGCACCGCTTTTTGACCTTTCAGTTACGCAACCTGAAACATTAAGCCAACGCCAACCACCGTCGGAATCGCGAAACCGCGCAGTAAAATTTTGTGCAGCATCCGAATGATTAAGTTTTTCAATTGCATCCGTAAGAATGGTTTCATCATTTGGATGAACCAATAATAACATTGAATCAAATAAGTCACGGCCCTCTTCGGACGTCACACGCAGAAATTTCAAAAAAGAATTTTGCAAATCAATCGACTTGCGCGAAAAATCATATTCCCAAATCGTCGAATTTGTCGCTTCCATAATCTGTAAAAGCGGACGCATTTCGTCGAAAT